>JAKAUC010000009.1 GCA_021827865.1 archaeon | reverse complement strand
GAGGCTCCGGGTCCTTCAAGAAGCCGGTTGAGGTCGGGAAGGAGTACAACGTCAGCATCTCCGACACCAGCAGGCGGGGAGAAGGCATTGCCAAGGTCGAGGGGTTCATCGTCTTTGTCCCTGGCACGAAGGTAGGCCAGAACGTAAGGATAAAGGTCACCCAGGTCTCCGAGAGGTTCGCGTCTGGACAGGTCGTAGAAGGTTCAGCGGGATCCGCGTCGGAATCTGCAGCGCCCTCGAACTAGGCAACGACGTAGGCCGTCGAATAGAAGGTCGGTCGATTCACAGTCGACCGCACCCTCCAGTTTTCAAATTCCTACAATATTAGTCCACACTTGGAAAAAAGCCGCGGGTCGACTAAAGGCCTCAGGGAAGTGGTTCCTGCAGACTTCAGATTAAGATTAACAACAACTTTTAACTTGACGCGCGAAAATCCGTAGGACTTCACGTCTACAACGAAGCGCTCTGGCCGGGCTTGGCCAGTGCATTGCAGGCTCCATTCCTGAGCATCTGTAAGTCTCGCGATTCAAGGGTACTAATATCAAAGACCTACTGGGTCAAGTATTCAATCCCAATACGATTTCTCAGTAAAGTGGCTGTCATCAAATGCTTCGGCATCTTCAACCTTCGTCAACCTAGAAAGGATGTATCTCCTATCGATCTCATAACCATGTTTGATGTCGTCCATGAATAGGGTACCCATGAGATCAGAGTCTGCGTATTCAGAGTTGTTTGCGAACTCGAGCATTTCCTGCTTGGCTAGGTAATTTAGGAACAGGCCGACGCGGTCGAGTCTGTACTGAACATCTGTCGTGTCAATCCCCTTTCTCAATACCTTCGCCAGCTCGGCATCAGCCATTGGGGTATCCTGCCAGACTAAATCCAGATACGAGAACTTCGTTATGAGTCCGCGAAGGTAATAGTTCCCCGTTGGCGTGGCTCGGACGAATTTCGCTTCGCTCGGCATTTCCTTGCCACCCTCGACTTCGACCAGCTTGAATTGACCTAATCTTGCAAGGGAATAATCCATAGCCTTCAGATTGACTCCCATTTTTTCCGCCTCAATCTTCAAAGCGTCGATATCGACAAGACCTCGTCCAAACTCCGAATCGGCAGTGGTACGGTCATTAGCGTACTTGAGAATTCGCAAGTTGAGGAAGTGGCTGTCAGTTAGATTGGTGTTTAGCTCGAACACATTCATCACCCGACTAGCGTCGCCCGAGTAGTAACGTCGGTCACCAAGTGCGACTGATTTCAGGAAAGCATGATAGGGAATCTTGTATGACCCAGATTTGGCGTATCCGTACAACATCTCGTCCACTTTGGTATTCCCAGATGACAGAAAGCTGTTCAAACATTCTAAGGCGACCCGCATATTGCCCTTTGAAATAGAAGTCATGAAGTTAGAAATGGATTTGTGGGCAGGACCACGATAGCTGACTGATTCTCTAACTATTCGGAGGAAGTTTGCAATCCTAGTTCTGTCGTCCTGAGATGGAGGCTCTATTCCAGTCATCTGGGAGAGCTTGACGGGGTTGGTCTCCAGGAGTTCTATCAGGTTGTCCAGCCGTTTCTCAACCACTAATTGAAACGGAGGGGGAGGCACGTTGAATCGTTGGACAGTATAGGCATCGAGCACGCCTCTCAGACTTGACCTGAAGAAGGTCTGTTCGCGCAACGAAAGGATCTGAACGGCGCGAAGCGCTTTCGAAAGCCGCTCCGCCTCCAAAATTGTCTGTTCCTGAAGCTTATCCGAAACCAGCTGTTGCTGGTCTATGTTGTCAAGCATCAACACGGGAGAGAATCCGTTCGCTCCTAGCACCGCGACCAGAGTCACAACATCTTTGTAGGTTGGCTGAAGAGTAGCAAGCCCGTTCTTCTCGATTATGCTTTTGAGGTCCTCGCCGTATTTCCGATAGAAATCTCCAAGCAATTCTCCGAATACATAACTCTCGACCTTGTCTGTCTCTATTGGTGCGTGGCTGCAGTCGACATAGAGCCAAACCAATCTGTCGTTTTCTTCGAGGACAACCCTGAAGAAACGATGAAGGAAGGTTGTCTTGCCTGCGCCAACACCCCCAGTTAGGAGTATCAATTTGCCAGGAGGCACGTGCTCTTGGATGTATTTCTCGGCACTCTCTACCGCCGTTCCGAACTTTCCTGCATCCCTTTCGGATTCAACAAACGGTTCAATGCCAAACTTCTCTCTCAAGTATTTTATTCGTTCCAGAAAGTAGGGCTTGAGCGCATCCTCAGCGGCGGAATGAGACTTCTGGGGGACATAGCAGTCCTTCAGCAGGTCGAGCTTTCCTTCTTCCGTGATATCCCCTAGGAAATATTCTGCAAAAGGCTGCAGATATCGATTGTACAAGTCGTTTCTCGGTTGGACATAGTCCCTAACGTGCACCAGGTCCAACGGTCGAGTGAACTTCTTGAGTTCAGTCTTTCCAACAAGATAATCTTTCAACGACCCGTTTAGAACGCTCTCCTTGCTCATAATATTCCAGAAGAGATTGAAATTCTCAATTATGTCCCCGAAGCTCGTGAACACTGCGCACTTCCCCTCTTTCCACGGCGCGTAAATCCTCTGGCCTTCGAATATCACATATTGACTGCCGTTTGTGACAATCGCGAACCTAATCCCGAGGTTGGCGCAATATCTATGAGCTTGCTCCATCGCTTTCTCAAGGCCTTTCTCACTCCTAATCGAACCGTTGATTTTGTAGTTCCTTAACTCGAGACTAAGGGGGACCTCGAAGGAGACGCCATTCTTCTTCGCCTCCACGACGAAAAGGTTCTGTCCACTAGGATGAAATACATAGTCGACAAAACCATTCTCGGCATGCTCCTCTCTACTGATATCGTCTTCGTCCCAACCAAGGCAATCTTTGAAAACAACATCGATTATCTTTGACCTAGTGTCCGCTTCGCTGAGTTTCGGCCACTCTTTCTCAGCGACTTCGCGCAAACGAGCAAGACCCTCATCAGGGTCTACCACACGGGATTTCAGCCGGCTTGGCTATTTGAATCTGTGGGGATTAGGTTCTCTTAACTCCTCGGGACATCACCCTCCTCTGACGGGGCGTTAACTGTCGGGACATGGCTCGTTCACCGGAGGGCTTCCCTGTCCCCCATCTGGTCTATCTTCACGTCTGGGGGAGTCCATCCACACTTCGCGCATGAGATTCTGACCGTTCGCTCGTTGATGTCTTGAGCCTTGAATGTGGTCGAGCCGCACTTGGGACAAATCTGCAATAGGGTCTGGCCTTCGTTCTCAGCGGTCTAAAGCCGTTTGGTGGGGCGTTAATTGGCCTCGCTTCCTGTATGGGCGTGCCTGAGTTCGTCCATAGGGTCAAGGTAGTCAGTCGCGAACCTTGGGTGGCAATACTCCCCACACCTCTGCTCGAATGCTCAGAGGAGCGGAGGATGGACGAAGCATTCTGGCATGAACGAACCAAGCGGGGATTTTGCCCGAAAGGCCACAGGATTATCCTAGTGAGTTAGGCATCGGGAAACGAACCTTCGAATACTTCCATCGCGTCCTTCCTCCTCTGTTCTGCTTCCCGAAAGACGTCTCTTGCTTGGTCAATAACTGGCCCAATCTTCGCGACTAGGTCACGTTGGGTGTCAAGGTCACTCGGGCAGGGAATCTTGACCCTCGGTAAGTCTTTCTCCCTGTTGATTTCTGGATACCCCGCGCCAGAGGAATACCGCTCAAACTGGTGAGCAATCAAGCCCGAACGGAGGGTATAGAACAGGTAGTCTCTGTCAATCATGTCCTCATTGCAATTGAGCATTGCGAACCCGGTCGAACAGACCTGCCCCTCTAAGGCTTCAGGCACACGATTGCTATCGCCCTCCGCGTCGGTCGGGTCATGGAGACCACGGTTTGGTCTGAGTGGATGAGCCTACGCATTCGCGAACTTCTCGCCCAATGGTGCGGTCCGCAACTCCATCCCCAACTGTCTCGCTAGGCCGGGTCACCTCCCCTCTGCCGGTCGAGCCTGGCAAGCTTCTCCTCCGTCAACTCCCTGTCCTCCCACCTCCAATTCTGTTCCGTGAGCATCATGTGATGGATCATTCTGGCCACCTTCTTCATGGCGAGCACGCGGGCGTAGCTCCCCCTCCCTTTCCTCTTCTTGGCGCAGTCGTAGTACGCCCTGATCTCCGGGTTGCGCCTCATCACTGTGTCGACCATTATCCCGAGGGTCCACCTCGCAATCGAGGGACCGTCCTTGGACATCCTGCCTCTTCTCCTCACGTTGGGGCTGTCCTTGCTCACGGGGACGATCCCGAGGTAGCTCGCTACGTGGTCGAAGGACGGAAAGCGGTGGGGGTCTCCGACGTAGGAGGCGTAAAGCGAGGCGAGATAGTAGTCCACGCCAGGGATAGACATGATTATCCTCACGTACTTGTTGTCTCTCGCGTTATGCCTTATCCTCTCTTCGAGAGGGCCGCACTGTCCCTCCATGAACTCGAGTCTTTCGACCATCGTCGTGAGCACGAGGTCTCTGCCGTCGCCGAACTTCAGCGATGACAGAGCGAGCCTCCTTGCCGCAGAGAAGCTATCGTGCGTCTCAGGGAGGGATTCGCACACCCCTTCTCTCACTAGATAACTTGTGATGCTGCTCTTCACCCTGCCTATCTCGACACCGAGCTTCACCCTCTGAATGAGCAGGTCCCTCTCTATCTGGTCCTCCCTGTCCAGGAGACGAGACTCAGGCAACAGTCCAGCCAGATGGAGCTTCGCTATCTTTAAGCTGTCAGCCCTGTCGTTCTTCTTCTTGGACCTGACTATCCAGGCAAGCTCGGTAGGGTGTGCCACGATTATGTCGGTATAGCCAAGCTCCTTCAGCGTCCTCGAGAAGGGGTAGGCCAACAGCGTAGCCTCGAAGGCGATTCGGGAGTCCCTCGGCACCCTGCTCGAGAAGAGCGCGTGCCCTCCCTCGTCCATGGGGAAGGAGAACCTGTAGGAGATCTCTCCATCTGGAGAGAGGACAGTAGCCAGGCTACTACTACCGCCAAGGTCCACGCCTGAGACTGTGTTGTTGCTCATTCCCCGTCTGACTCGTTTCTCTCTCATCTTCTTTTCTCTCCTCTCCAGCGGGGCAGAAGCGACTCCACATGCTGACATGGAGTCGCGAGCGAAGGGCCAGCCGTTAGGGACGCCTTACGTATCAGTCAAGTTGCTGACAATCATACAGAACGCGGCGAAATCCATAAAGGTCGAGACCAAGAAGGTTAATACCATTGAATGATACCGATTGACACGACTTCCGTCATATGCAAGTGTGGCGAGAAGCATTTGGCGGTCAAGAGGCGTCTACCTAACGGGGATGTTCGTTTCGAGTGGTTTTGTTATAGCCCGCCTCCAATTTGGGAGAGGCTAACCGAGGGGGAATTTGAGGCATTGGATTTGCTGTGTTTGGCAGGTCAACCTCTCCGACAATCTGATATGGAGATGGTAGCAAGGAGGAGACGTTCTGCGGAGGTGACGGAACTTGACAGAGAAGATTCAGGGGGTCAGGTGACGCCTACTTGACAGAACCGGGGATTCAGCCGCGTGACTCAGGAACGGGGTGATTTCAGTCTCACCTTCCCGAATACTGTGCAGGTTGAAAAGGTCAGGGCTGATGAATCAGTTCGATGACGCAATCGCCCAGAACTTGGTAAGCAGTCTGACTCCTGAACGTTTTGAAACTACTCAATCGGGTTGTCACGACGGTGCAAATGGTCGCTATCATGTCTCCGTAGACGCGTAAAAGACCTCTGGCTGATAGCCGTTGTTCTAGTTTGTGACAATCTGATTTTAGCTTGCTGAATCCCAAAAGAAAGTTAGGCTTGGGCGGCCCCATGGGGTGCTATCATGCAAAGCCGAAACCACCAGGAGGACGCGAAACCAATTCAATAATCTCGTCTCTGGAGGCAATCCTGTCTGTCGCTCCGAATCTCACGTAAGCTCCCCGACCTTTCAATACATACGGTCTCTTCTCTCCCTTTGCTATCTGGACTGCCGCCACTCGTTTCCCACGAACCATTTGAACGTCTATCATGGGTTCAATCGACGGCTCACAGTAGTTTCTGATCACTTCGTGAATAGAGTCGGTGATTTTCGAATCTTCCACCCCGACCACTGAACCGTTATCGTCAACTCCTAGGAGAATTGTTCCACCGTCCCCGTTTGACATCGCTACTACTGTCTCGGCGAATTCCTCCCATCTCTTTGGCATAGCGGCCTTGAATTCTACTTGTTTGCTTTCTCCTCGGGCAATCAACTGCTCTAGATTCTCTGGCGTTGTTTCGAATGTGATATCATTTGAGAATATCGACCATGATATTCCGAATTGTCTGTAGTCAAGAATTTCATTCCCATTTCTCGAAAAGAGATAGGCCAGACAGTGGTCCGCGTCCAGTCCTAGTTGCGCCTGTATTGACGGCCCGGTAACTTCGACATCCTTCTGCTCTGTCGCATCACCAGACTCAACATAGACTTTGGCGAGCAGGTCTGAGTAGTGGGTTTCCTTTCCGATTACGACGCCGAGCTCTATCTTTCGAGGACCAATCAGAATACCATTGATCTTCGCAATGTAATTCGGCACAACGAAAAGAACGGTCCCTATCAACGAAATGTGGCCAGTCTCGAAACCGAAGACATCCTTCAAAGCGCGTTGCGGACTGTCATAAAGAGGCTGGTCTATGGCTACCAAGTGATCGTTCTGCAAGGAGACCTGCATATTGTTTCGCGGAATTGTGGCATAGACTTGGGCGGGCCAATCCAATCCGAACGATCTTTCACCCGATTGGTATAGCTCTCTGATGCCTGGGTAACGTGACACAGTATTGCCAGTGGCTACCGAAGGTAGACCAGGAACAGCCAGCTCACCTTTTGTCTCAATCCGTTCCAATATTGACCAAAACTGTTCAAGAGTGATTCTGGTCTCTCTGAATTGAATCTTTGGATAAACATGTAGCTTGTCATAATTCGAGTCGTCTGATTCTGGAAGGAAGATGAATCGGCTGAGGTAATGATTCCAGCTTCCATTAGTGTTCACTACACACGAAGTCAATTTCACCCCTCCAAATCGTGGCGAACGCTTGGTGATGAGGGCTCGGAGTTCCGTTCCCTGAATCGAGTTGTCCGACATCTATCGGTGCACGCAGGTCCTATTTTCTAAGTCTTATCAGGATTCGTAACGTAATCTGAATTGTTCATCTGTAGTAGGTGGGGTCATGATACGACTGAAGCCAATTTGGAAGAAAATTGAAGAATTGAATCTCAAACGGAACAACATCCTAGGTACGGGATTCGTCGTCGTGTTACGAGTCCGTTCCGAGAACCTTCATACATACAAGTAATATCGTTAGTCCAAACGAGTCTCAGACATATCAATGCCGAGTTGTCTCAGTGATTCCTTGATCTTGTTGACATAGTCATCCCGAGACATGCTACCGTCACTTGCTTTGACTGTTATTCGAAGCGACTGATACTTGCTTTGAAGCAGGTTCATGATACCCATAATCTGGGCCACCTTCCCTCTCGGAACGAAGAACTCGAGGTCTACATGGTCAAGCATGTTTGAGGCACTTGGTACTTTGGAACTTGACGGAGTGGCTCCTACACCACCTATTGCGGTCATCGGTCCAGCTCCCGTGGACATCCCGCCTCTTGCCTGGGGTTGCAGGAACTGAGCTACGCAAACCGCGTCTTTGATGATTACTTCACCTTCACCCCAGGACACCTGAGCATCCTCCTTGTAGGCCCGGCACTTGGCTGAATCACCTGCATCACTCAATTCTCCAAGACCAAACAAGCCTTGCTTGACCCCCTGGATGATGGATTCCTCAAACCCTGCCCTACTCGTGATTCTTCTCTCGCCTGGTGTCTTGAGCATGGCGTCGTACAGATGCTGTAACTTGACGAAATCTCTATCCTTGAGATACTTCTCTCTAATCACAAGAGGAGAAAGCCTATCGAGCAACTCCTGCTCAGCCTTCAAGTTGTCAAAGACATCTTCGGCAAGGTTCTTTTTCTCACCATAAGTGGGAATGCCCAAGTCAATCTCCTTGAACCCGCCCTTCGCGGGCGCAAAGGCGAGTCTGTAACTCCTCTTGACGCCATCCCTCAAGTTCTCCTCTTCACGTCGAAGATTGTTACCCACCTCCTTCCTCTGATCCTCAGTGAGCTTGACGGTCTTGTCTGTCTGTATTTGCTCGTACGCCATCTTCTTTTTGATCATGTTGGCGAACGCTGCCTTCTCGGTTTCTGCCTGACATAGGAAGAAAATCATGTTTCTGTAAACCCGGGGTGATTCGCCTTTAGATTCGAGGATGCTCTCCATCAAACTCTCATCTTTTTCGGGTAATATCACAAGTTTCAATTCCTCCGTGTCAGGGATATCTTTCGACTTGTCAGGCCAAAGGAGTACCTTCAGCCGGCCGCCTGAAACCTGCTGGCGAAGGATTTCCAATTGGACCCCCTGCACATCCTTATCCTTGATGTTCTCGATTTTGGTGAGGAGGATCCGATTCAGGTTAGGTTGGTTAAGGAAGAAGTACTTCTCGTTGGATGATTGGAGATAAAATAGCTTGCTCTTCAACTGTTCAACAGCTTCGGCCACGACACTGGAAGGGTTTTCAGTGGTGGTAGCAGAACGCTTGATCTCGCCTACGTTGGCCCCCTTCTCCTGCCCACCAGAGAACGAATACAGGAAGATACATATCGCAGATCTGGTTCCAAGTTCGAATCCACGGAATGATTTGCCCAGCGACTCGTCAATTCTGGAAGCTCCGGAATCGGAATCAGTGATGTCCGCTGCGATGACACTGTCATATTCAGGTCCGATATGCTTGATGAGCTCTCTCCTCACCTCTGTGTCATTTAATGCGAAATCTGAGAGCGTAATGTACGGACGGGCACTCTTCCGAAGCGAATAGATCACCAAGGATAGAAGCCTCAAAACCCCTCTCGTTCGCTGGAATGTGGGGAAACTCCCCCACCGGTGGTATAACACATCGACAACCTCGGGGGTGAACGGATACGAGTCAACGAACCTGTCTCTGTATTCTGAAAACTCCTTCCCCGCAGGCAGGATTCCTTCCTTCTCCGCATATTCCAAGAATTCTATGACTGTGGCTTTGGCGGCGTCCTCGTCGACTTCGGAGAATAGACGCCTTCTGATAATCTGAGTGATCTCGTTCTCTTGTACCGGCGTGTAAATCCGTTCTACGCGACCCGCGACCTTCTGCAACTGCTGGAAAAGCTTCTCAGCCTTCTCATCATAGTGCTCCATAAGACTCGATGGCAGTGTGACGACCAGGCAAACCATCGCTAGAGTTCCTGCAACCTCGGTCAATTCCTGCATGAAAGCGAGAGTCTGCGCCGCAAGGCTCGTATCTTTGACAGGAACACCGGCTGCTTTGGTCGTGTACTCGAGGACCTCGTCCATCAGAATTAGTACTGGTTGATGCTTGTTCAGGACCTTCCTGATCGCATCCCGGCCTGGAGACACTTTACCAGTCAGAGTTTCGTTGCTTCCAGTGAGCTGTTTCTCGAGAAGGCCCCACAAGGTGTCTTCCTTGGGATCAAGGGCCGTCCCCACAATTACAACAGTATTCACTTTCCACTGTTGGGCACGATGAAACATGGCGATGAGAGCATGGGTCTTCCCACCGCCAAAGGGGGTTTGGATTTGTACGACAGGATCGCCACTCCTTCCTTCAAGGCGCTTCTGAACGACGTCGAGGAGGTTTTTGAGTCCCTTCGTGAGATATGTCTTCTTGAAGAAGAGCTCAGCGTCCTTATACTCGGATGGGGCGCGCTTATTGTAGGTTTCCCATAAATCAGCCGCGAAGACATCCATCGTGAGTCTACCTTCAAGAACGTCCTTGTGAGGAACCGCAATCGCGTGGAAGGGTTTCACTCGAACAACCTCGTTTGACTAGCTTCTTTCTTGACCTCTTTCACAACCCTCTCCTTTCCTGATAGGAAGCCTTCAAGCAACTTCTTTTCCTTGCTTTCGTTCTGCAGGGATTCCGAAATTGCCTGTGCGACACGATAGAATACGTCACTCCTCCCATACCCTGACTCCTGCAACACCTTAGTTATCTCTTCATGCTTCCCCTTTCTCCAGAGCAGAAGGACCCTGTGCATCACATCAATGAGCTCCGTGGGGTTGTCCAGTCCATCCAGATTTCTATCCTCAGGCCCTAGGACCCGAACGAATTCCTTGTCCTTCCGAATGAATCCTTTGCCCCATTCATGTGCTATGTCGATACCTACGCTTTGCCCAAGCTTCCGAGCGTCATCGAATTCCAGAATCTCATCACCATATGCCCACCTCCACAACACATACAATCGTGTCATGGGCTTGATTTCAGACGCGAATCCGTTGTGGAGAACTTGTTTGACTGCGTAGTCGGTAACAATTCGTCTGACCTCTTCAATCAGTCTGTCTGCGCGTACCACATTTCCTTCATCATCCAGAACTTGGCAATACTTTCCGAATACTTCGATTGCCGACCCAATTGCGGAAATGAAGAAGTCGGCACCATGGACACCTTCGGCCCAGACCCCATCGAGTTTCCTATTGAGGTGATCCCTGAGTTCTTGTCTGACCTCACGATAGAATCCTGTTTCGTATTTGCTTATCTTTCTCGCGACCATATAGATGGATGATCCCAGGGCGGCCGATTCTTTGGCTCTAAGTCGCTCCCTCATCTCGGTCTGAATGGGCCAAGCAGCAGTTACCACAAGACCAGAGCTGAGTAATGAGTTGATGAGAGTTTCCCATCCTGCCGTTGACTTGTGCGCATAAACTATCACTGCTATCCCACCAGGCCTCAAAACGCGATTGATCTCAACGAATGATCTACCAAGCATTTCTTCGAAGAACGCTTTTCCCCCTTCGAAACCACCTTCCCCATGCGAGTAAGCGACAATTTCGCTCTCTTTTGGGGAGAGTGGAGTCACAAACAGCTCAGGATACATTTGTCCTATTAGGCGCTTCAGCCATACGTAGAAGAAGTCAGAGAGGTGAGAATACGGTACGTTGTCGTAGTAGGGCGGATCTGTGAATACACCGTCGAAGTAATTGTCCGGATAGGGCAATGACAAGGCGGAATTCTGTTTAACGATTGCTGGTCGGGTTGTTTCCTTAAGAATCCTGAAGCTATCCAGCATTACATCGATTGTTTTCGGCCAACTCATACCGATTCCAGAAATTGGATTCAGCTCGAAGTAATCCCAGGTCATAGAAAGCGATTGCCTGCCGCCGCCGCCGAGAGTAGGAGTTTCTTGGACGGACGTAGGTTTCCATTTGGAAAGAACACTCGAAGCTGAAACAAGCTTGTCGAAACCAAGCGCCAAGTAACTCACGACGGCCCGACCGCGTTCCTCACCTTCACCTTCAATCTGGTCGCGGATGACCCTCAACTTTTCAGCAAAAACAATCAGACTCAATTTCTGGCGTTGGTTAAAGAGGTCACCCCATTCCAACATCCCATACCTTTGAACTCGGAAGCCCAAAGTCTCCTTGGGAGGCAAGGGCTCGTCAGGGACTGGATCCACGCCCCACTCTTTCGCAAGGGTCTCCCGCTTGAGTTTCAGCTGTTCAGCAGCCTTTGAGAAGTCGTCAACATCCTCCTTCCGCGCAACTCGGAACTTCTTGCCCTTGCTTCCACTTTGGTGGAAGACTACGACGACCATTCTTTGCCCGGATTTCCCATCAGCGAACAATCTCCGCATTGTTGTGTCGTCGACAATCGAGCCACAGACCAAGCACTTCCCGACGGCTTTCGAAACAGTGCCATTGGCAGGATTGAATCCTTCGGGCGATCGATCATAGCCATCACCCACGATCTTGAATTCTACGCGCCCAGCTCGCACATACGGATACAAGGAGACTTTCATGTTGGATTTTCTGGCCAACCAGAGCTGTCGCAGCAGCGGAATCTCAGCATTGCAGGAAGGATTCTGGCAATTTACCGTCCGGGCCCATACGTAACCCACCGGGACTGAACCCTTCTCCCTTTCAGGATAGTACTTGGCCAACTCTTTTTTGACGTCTGCAAAGATTCTATCACTCCACTTACTGACCGCATCCACAAGTGGGTTGCCCACCCGATCTGAAGCGAGACCGTATTGAGATTCCCCATCAGACATCAGGAAATCCTGGGGGTATTCAAGTGTGCACTTGAGCATGAGAGTCGCGACAGGATTGTAGTCACTCGCATATGTTTCACACCCGAGACGTAGCGCTTCAAGAGGTATAGCGCCACCACCCGCAAAAGGATCGAGAACCTTGGGAACGCCCCCATTGGCTGCTATTGTAATTTCCTTTCTGGCCTTGTCCAGAATCGTCTTGTCGATTGAATTCTCCCATCGTGAGAGATCAATGACTAACCTCTTGATCCTGGTTGATTCCTCATGCGTCTTGGGCGCGGGAATCAAAGCAGCAAAGATAGTCGCCCTTGAAGACGCAAGTGGGCGACGGGCCCACCAGACATGGAGCGTAGAAATATGCCCATGTCTGATGCCCTTCTCTCTTACCGACTCCTCGCTGACTTCCTTTACAGGGAACGTCTCTTCAATAAACCTTCTATCTTCCATCTTAATTTGCCTTCTTCTCGATTTCGGAGGCTGGTACGACGTAACGGACAATCTCTACCTTTTGGTCAACAGCGAGATTGACAGCTGGATTCTGGACTATGAGTAATTTTGGACTCGAACCCGCTCTCGCATTCCATACCACGTAGAGATAATAGTCATTCGAAAGTCTCTGTGCTTTGAACCACTCGTTCTGGGTCAGAGCTACAGCACCGGCTTGTGCTCGAGCCTTGACTTCGATATATCTCGAACTCCCCTCCGGGGTCTTTGATCTAATGTCAAATCCGAGATTCTCTTTCGAAACATCCTGGGGGTCCCGTCCCGCTTCTCTTTCGAACTTCATTACAAACTCCATGCCAATCCTCTCCACTTCTTCGTCCCGGTGCATCGCGTCACTGACTTTAGAGATTGGAAGCACCCGTATGATACCAACGAACGCAGGCATACTCATCGTCAGGTTCTTCTCCTTGAGGATTAGTATCTCAAGTTCTCTCCTGCCGATATCGTAACGTTTTTTCTGGTCCTCCTTGTTTCGAATGACGAGGTCTACCATTTCGCCCCTTTCTTTGCGACCATAGAGCCCGATTAACTCTCCGTCGAGGCGCAGGGACAATTCGTCCAGAGACCTTACGCCATACTTCGATTTGATCTCGGCCTGTCTGATTCTATCTCTTAGCAGCCTCACCATGTACTCACTCAGATTTGCGACGATCTTGGGCAGGACCTTCGATTTCAGTTCGTCTATGTTGGTAACTTGTTGTCCGTCCCGTTTCCCCTCTGCAAGGTCCCACATGATGGTCGGAGAGATGCTCTGGATAATCCCGCTAATGGGATCGCAGAATGTAGCGAACAGGGACTTACCTGCTATTTCGCCCGTTCCATCTTTGACTTCACCTTCGTGGAACAGTATGTAACCGTCCAGTTTGCCTTCTGGATCAACGAAGACGCTTCCTCTCTGCAATTCGGGGCTTATCTCGCGGTCTATCCATTCAAGGACTCCCTCGAATAGTGGATGGCCGAAGGAGACGAACTCAGCGTCCGGTGTCTTGAACCCCAGATCCTTGTCGAATGTGACCTTCGGATATGCTTTCAACAGAGGCCCATAACGCTTTTTGAACCCGTCTTCATTCGCAATGTTCCTTAGCTCGAACGGGACGGACTCTACAGCAAGGAACTTGTCTTGTCGATCCCTGAGCTTCCCGTCTGACTTAACGAATGCCTTCTTGAAAAATGCCTCGGTATACTCTGGGATTAGTCTGTTCTCTTTGGCCTTCTGCGCCATCTCTCTCAATCGTGTATAGTCGATGTACCTCGTCGCGAGACTCTCGCCCAAATTCTCTCTGACTCGGCGTATGTATTCGTCATCGACTTTGATGTCTATTTCATTCAATATTTCATCGATGTTCCTGGCACTTGCCGCTGCCTCAATCAGGAGTTGCGAGAGGTTCGTGCCGTAGAGGACTTCACTGATTACATCGAAGACCTTCTCGCTTTGCAATGCTTCCTTAATCTCTTCCAGTTTCTCGAAGAGCCTGGAAAGAACCCTGCCTTCACGAGTATCTGTTGCAATGAGATTGAAGACGAAAACTTCGCGAGCCTGCCCGTAACGGTGAATCCTTCCCATCCGCTGCTCAAGTCGGTTCGGGTTCCATGGGATATCGAAGTTAACCATCAGATTGCAGAATTGCAGGTTGATACCTTCACCTGCTGCTTCCGTCGCGACCATTACTTGGGTTTCATTCTTGAATATCTTCTCGGCTTCGACCCTTTCCTCAAGTCTCATGCCACCGTGGATGACGTTCACTGAGTAGCCCCAGGAACGTATCTTCTTCTCAAGATAGTCGAGCGTGTCCTTTGCTTCCGTGAAGATCAGAATCTTCGTCTTTGGTGATTTCTTGTTCAGTTCATCCATCGTATTCTTCAATTCATTGACTTTGACTTCCGACTCGTGTTGAATGATGGATTTGGCCTGATCAATAAGCTCTCCAAGAGTATTGATTTCAGCACCCAACTCCTGGCGATTCTCTGCCGCACTTAGTGTCTCCCAAAGGGCCTCCGCCTTCCAACGCTCCTCCTCACTCATCTCCTCCACATCGTCAAAATCAAAGACTCTCTCCGGCTCAACTGGCCTTTGAGCACCATTCAGGAGTTCAACCAATCTGTCACGCCTTCGCTCGAGTGACCTCAGTATCGCGTACGTTGAGGAAGCCAAACGTCTTTGCAGAATCACAAGGGCAAACGCAACATTCCGTCTCTTGTCTGCCATCAATGCCCTGTTGTATTGCTCAGTCACATAACGAGAGACATCATTGTAAAGGTCCTTCTCCTCTGTCGAGAGTCTGAACCCTATCGTCTGTACGTACCTTGGAAGGAAAAGAGGCTTCCCCTCAAAGTCCTTCAGGTCTTCTTTCATCCTGCGAATGAATAGAGGGTTGTCCTGATTGCGGATTGA
Source organism: archaeon (assembly GCA_021827865.1). Taxonomy (GTDB): domain Archaea; phylum Thermoproteota; class Nitrososphaeria; order Nitrososphaerales; family Gagatemarchaeaceae; genus UBA183. The sequence goes on along the minus strand of JAKAUC010000009.1, from coordinate 756,781 downwards.
TTCCTGCAACATCTCGGCAGTGGCGAAGAACCCTGGTTCAAGTAGATCGATGAATAGTTGGAAGTTCTCCGGATCCCCTCTATGGGGCGTCGCGGTAAGGAAGAGCAAATGGGGATCGGATATCCTGGAGAGGACTTCACCAAGCCTGTACCTGGCGGTCTTGACGGTCTTGTCCCCATACCTGAATGCGCTCATCTTATGAGCTTCATCGACTATCACCAGATCGAACTTCGTTGCCCCGAGCGAGGGGAGGATTTCATCTCTCTTCGCGAAGTCCATTGAGGTGATGATCTGGTTCTCGCGCTCCCAGACGTTCTCCGCATAGTGGGCCCCAAGCAACCCCCGGTCTATGACCACGAATGTCTCCTCGAATCGATCTTTCAGCTCTCTCCTCCATTGGTCCTTCAGATGGCCAGGGACGACTATGAGGACCCGTTTCACGAGGTTCCGAAGTTTGAGTTCCTTGATGATCAGGCCTGCCATTATCGTCTTGCCCGCGCCGGGGTCGTCTGCAATCAGGAATCGTATTCTTGGAAGCTTCAGCACGTAGCCATACACAGCTTCAATCTGGTGTGGAAGCGGGTCGACCTTCGAGGCATTCATTGCGAGCAGTGGATCGTACAGCGAAGCATACCTGTACCGTTTGGCTTCGATAGCTAGGAAAGTCTTCAATGGTTCGCTGCCGAAGTCAGTCTCGATGACGCTTACCGATACCTGGGAGAATTCAGCGACTGGAATCAGCTGGTCCACATGTTGTTTGGTGACAACTGTAGAACCAATGATGTGAACGTATTCCCCGCTGGTCTCGACCTTCTTGATCTCAATTGGCTCGGGCCATTTGGGTCCTGTAACGACTAACCCGGGTTTCAGTTCCTCTATTTGCAATATGAGCCGCATACCTCTCAACAATAGATGTTATTCAAGGATATAGCGCCCCGCTTCCTCGCAGGCTGAAGAGAGCAAAAGGAAAGAGAAACAAATCCTGCGCACGCTGAGGATCGGGAACGAAATGCCACGCGCGAGAACCCAGAATCGAGGCACTGGTTCCTAGGCGTGCCGCGGGTCGGATTTGAGCCGACGACACTCCGGTCTTCAGCCGGATGCTCTCCATAGCCCCAGGCGGACAGGCTGAGCTACCGCGGCACCAGCCACGGCTCCGATTGGCAATCGAATTAAGAGTTTCATTCTCCCTGTCGCCGGCGGATATGGCTCCAGGAGACCGTCGGTGGGGCTACTGCCAACCCCTTGCGAGTCATGCCCAGGGCCGAGGTTAAATTGACACCTTTTAGGGCCCCGAGCCGCCTTGGACTTTGGGTTCCTTTCTCCGGGGAAGAAAGAGCATAGGATCTTCGACGGAATACTGGGCCTCCTCGACGTCGTCTCAGGATGCGTCGAGGCCTTCGAAGCCAGCGTGACCGCCTTCGCGAAGGGGGACCATGGCGCTGCGCAAAGGAGCGTGGAACGCGTCTTCGACGCGGAGACAAAGGCGGACTCGGTCCGCCGGGACCTCAGCCTGATGGTGGCGGAGGGGGCCTTCTTCGGCGGGGTCAGGGAGGACATCCTCAACCTCATGGAGAGGGTGGACGACATCGCAGACAGCGCCAAGGACGCGGCCAGATTCCTCACCCAGGACTCCAGGCTGGAGGACGAAGCCAGAGCTGTCCTGGCCTCTGAGAACATGCGGCTCTTCCTGTCTGACCTGAATTCGGCGGTGGGGGCCCTCACGGACATCGTGAAGGCGTTGAAGGTGGGCAGGAAGGAGGCGCTCGCGGTCATCCAGAAGGTCGAGGATTTCGAAGAGGACGCCGACACCCACAAGGACGCCCTCTTGAAGGACCTGTTCAGCCAGGCAGCATCGATGAGCCCCATTACCGTCATCCAGATGCGCGACTTCGCCTTCGTGGCTGACAACATCGCAGACAACGCGGAGGACGCCGGGGACGTGATCCTGGTCCTGCTGGCCAAGGGATATGGATAGCCTACTGATCGGGCTGGCCGCGATCCTGAGCTTCGTATTCGGCTGGAACAACAGCTCGTTGCTGATAGGGAACGTGAGGGGGTCCGGGACCCTCTCCCGGGGGACCATAGTGACCCTGGCCGTGGTGGGGCTGTTCCTGGGTTCTGTCCTGGAGGGGCCCAAGATGGTGGGGAGCCTGACAAGTCTGGCTCCGTCCGCCTCGTTTGCCGCCCTGGCCGCGACCATAGTGGTCTCCTTGGTCCTCACGGCAGCCATGACCATGCTCGACCTCCCTGTGTCCTTCAGCATGGTGATGGTGGGCGCCTTCATGGGGGCCACGCTGGCCTCCGCTCTGGCCCTGAACGGCTACAGGGTCTCGGAAGTGGTAGCTTTCTGGTTCCTCGCCCCCCTGGGGACGGGCATACTCACCTATGCGATCTACACCCTGGCGCGGAGGCTGACGTTGGGCCTGGGAATCCTGGGGGTGGATGCCCTCAACAAGGCCGGGTCACTCATCAGCGCCTTCGCCGCTTCATACACCCTGGGCGCCAACAACATCGGGATGTTCTACGGCAGTCTCGGTGCCAGCACTAACCTGGGGGCACAGACCGGGATCTTCGTCCTGCTCGCGGTCGCGGCCACGGTCGGCGTCGCAGTCCTGGGCCAGAACTCCTTGGGCGGGGTGGTGGGCGACAGGATGCTCACCCTCAGCCCCCAGGGGGTCTTCTCCGCGTTCATCTCGAGCTCCCTGCTGGTCTGGGCCGGGACTCAGCTGGCGCTCCCTGTCTCCATAACCCAGTGCCTTATCGGAGGCATGCTGGGCGCCGCGTTCAGCAGGAACGTCACCATAGTGAACACGAGGCTCGTAGCGGAGACGGTCTCGCTCTGGGTTGTGGCGCCGGTGGTCGCGCTGGCGGCCGCCTTCCTCCTTACCCTCGCCCTGTAGTCGTTCAAAGGCCAACCCATAAATGGGATGAAACGCACCGAAGCGGTGGTGCGTAGGGTTTCATGTTCTGCGCCAAGTGCGGGAAAGAACTCCCTGAGGGAGCCACCTTCTGCCCAAGCTGCGGGGCAGCGGTCCAGGCCGGGGCTGCGGGCTCCCCCATGAGCGGCATCGACGCCCTCGCCAAGGACCAGAAGGCGCAGGAATACTGGGTTGAGCGGCTGATCGCCCTGATCGTCGACTACGTCATCGTCTACGTGGTCCTGGGCATCGTCACGGCGTTCATTGCCATCCCGGCGCTGCTCACGGGAGGCGCGGCCTACTTTGGGGTCGTCTTCGGGGGCGTGGCAATCCTCTGGGGGGTCGTCTTCGTCGTCTACAACGCCGTGATGGAGGCGTCATCCGGGGCGAGCATCGGGAAGAAGCTCTTCAGGCTGAAGGTGGTCTCCAAGCGCGGCTCGAACCCCCCCTTCACCGAGGCATTCATCAGGAACCTTAGCAAGATCTACTGGCTGCTCCTGCTCCTGGACGTGATAGTCGGCTTGGCCGTCTCTCGCGGCTACCAGCAGAAGTACAGCGACCACTTCATGGAGACCGCTGTGGTCCGCGCCTAGGCCATTCGTTCGTCCCTGCTCTAGGCAACTGTTTTACGTGGGGCGGTTCCGGCTCGTCCGAGCCCAAATTGAGCGATTATGGCACCAGGGCCGTGGTGGTCACCTACCCGGACGAGTTCGCCAAGCGTGAGATAGCGGAGCTCGCGAAGGCCGGGGGGTACGAAGTGAGCGAAGTGATCACTCAGAAGGACATCATCCGATCCGAATACGGGGTCGGCTCGGGGAAGGCGCAGGAACTTGAAGGGCTGGTCGCCGATACGAAATCAGACACGATAATCATCGACGAGAGCGTGACCTCCGCCCAGGCGAATAACCTCTCCCGCGTCACGCACGTTCGCGTGGTCGACAGAGAGAGGCTCATACTCAACATCTTCGCGAAGAGGGCCGTCACGACCGAAGCCAAGCTCCAGGTGCAGCTGGCAGAGCTCCGCTACGAGCTTCCCAGGGCCAGAGACTCTGTAAAGAACTCGTTCAGGGGCGAGCAGGCAGGGTTCTCCGGCATGGGGGAGTACGCCGTCGACGTGAAGTTCCGGGCGCTCAAGAGGCAGATGGGGTTCATCAAAGCCAAGCTCGAGAAGTCGAAGACTGCGAGGGAGCTCCATACCTCGGAAAGGCGGAAGCTCGGAGTCCCCTTCGTGTCGCTCGCGGGTTACACCAGCAGCGGGAAGACGACCCTCTTCAACAGACTCGCGACCGAGTCAAAGGACATCTCTCCGGACCTCTTCACGACCCTTTCGACGACGACGCGCATGGTCGCCTTTCCTAATTCCAGACGAAAGGTCCTCCTCTCTGACACCGTCGGGTTCATCTCCCGGCTCCCCACGTACCTCGTCGAGTCGTTCAGGTCGACCTTGGACGAGCTCCGCTTCGCCGACCTCGTCCTCCTGATGATCGACGCCAGCGAGTCGGCCGAGAGCATCGAGATCAAGTTGAGAAGCTGCAGGGAGACATTGAACGAGCTCGAAGTGGACCCGGCGAAGACTCTCGTCGTCCTGAACAAGGTCGACCTCCTGGACATCAAGACAAGGTCCAAGATGGAGCTAGACCCGCTCTTCAAGGACTACAGCATCGTCAAGGCCTCCGCGGTCAGGGGGGACGGGCTGCACCAGCTGAGGACCAAGATTCTCGAGAGGACTGACCCAAGGAAGCTCGCCCGGGCGACCCGGCTCCCTGCTCCGAGATGACCACGCTCGCCGTCTCCTGACTACGGGTATTCAGGGAGGGGGGTGCGGCTTTTTGTCGCTCATCCCATACCGCAGCTTCACCGCGAGCAAGAGCAGATAGAGGACCAGATTGGCGCTGTTCCAGACGATCACCGAAATCAGGCCGAGCGACGCCCCGTAGGCGAGCCAGAGGATCGTCCCCCCCAACACAAGGAGGTTGAAGGACAGACTGATCTCGTGGGCGTCTTTCAGCTTCCACACTCGGACGACCTGAGGAACGATCCCCAGCGCAACCAGGAAGCCCGCCGCAAGGCCCACCACCTCGGCATATTCCGCCAAACGCGCCAGAGCCAAGCATGAAGCGTTATTCAACGTGCGCTCTGCATTGACTTCAGGCGCGCTCGGTCGGGATGGAGCGTGCGAATGCCGCCCATCGCGATCCCCAAGATTGGTTTACGTCGTCATGACTCGAACGATTTTCTCCCGTTTGGACTGTCATAGGTAAGAAAGCCGGGGAGATTGTGAAGGCGGACAACGGCGAGGCCCTGAACGACCTCAACGTCACCAGATGCTACGAGTGGCTCGCGCGCATCCAGTGATGGTGCCTTACCAAGTGGATCGAGGTGTTCGCCGTCGACAAGGATTCGGTCGGACTGTCCGGACGTCCTGATCATCCAGTCTTGTTGGCAGGCCCGAACTCCGAATAGAATCCTTTATACGCATCTGCCCCTAACCGGTTAGGTATGGCGCCAGAGGATTCTTTGCCAGAGACGTCTCAAGAACAAGAAACTGAGTCCAATCCACTGGATTCAAAAATGAATAGGAGAACATTTCTGAAGACTAGTGCGATTTCTGCCGGTGTCGTCGGCCTAGGCGGAATCGCCCTGACCGCGGGGAACACAACTACCGTAGTTGAAACCCCTACAGAGAGCGTGCCCACTACATCCAATTCGGATCCATTCGCGCTCCAGACTGTCACGCTGAACATAAACGGAAAAGCCTACGAGGTAGGCGTCGAGCCGAGGGACATGCTGAACAACATACTTCGCGACGGCCTCGGGCTGATCGGCACGAAGAGACCGTGCAACAGAGGGGAGTGCGGAGGTTGTACTGTCCTGATTGACGACGTCCCGCACATGTCATGTACCTACCCTGCTTTCCGTGCGGCTGGGCATAACATCATCACGGTCGAAGGATACAACATGCCATCCAGTGCAGAGAGCAAGGTTCTCAACGCAGTGCAGCTTGCCTGGGTCCAGGAGGACGGTGGCCAATGCAGCGGCTGCCAGCCTGGACAAATCATGTCCGCGACCGCTCTCCTGCTGAGCAATCCGAACCCCACCCTCGACGAGATCAAGACCGCCATGAGCGGTAACATCTGCAGGTGCGGGAACTACGCGGGCATCATCGCCAGCATACAAACGGCGGCCCTGAACCTTCAGGGAGGTAGCGCGTAATGAGCAGTACTCAGAGCAGCGGACTGAACAACCTCGACCCCAACGCCGTATTCAACTTGGTGGGGAACCCAGTTGTAACAAGGCGTGACCTATACGCGAAAATTACAGGGCAGAGGAAGTACACCTCTGACATAGTGCCAAGCGACATCGGACAGAGTAGCATGTGGTATGCCGGGTTCCTAGTTGCTCCTCATCCTCACGCGAAGGTGACCAGCATAGACGTCAGCGCGGCCCAGGCAGCAGGATATGTAACCCTGGTCGAGTCTGACCTGCCGGTCGGCGCCATGTTCGGCGCAGGAGCTCGCGCTTACCCGCCACTGGTTAGCACCGAGGTGCTATACCCAGGGCAACCGGTTGCTGTGGTGGCTGCTCCCACCGCCAACGAAGTGGTAGACGCCCTGAACCTGATAAAAGTGGAGTACGAGCAACTCCCCTACGTCTTCGATCCACAAGACGCCCTTCAATCTGACGCGCCCCAGCTCTGGCCGGGCGGCAACGTCCCTGGCGGTGGAGTGAGCGAAAGCGGTGTAGCAACGAACGCAACTCTCTCCCTCGAATTAGGTAACGTCGACGCCGCACTGGCGAGCGCAGACGTCGTCTATGAAGACACTTTCTCAACCTCCATACAGCAACACTTCGAGATCCTCCCAAGAGGAGCGGTTGCTTACTGGTCAAACGGCCAACTGACCGTCAGGGCATCCACACAGTGGGCTTGGCTCGTCCAGATCACTCTGGCGAACTACTTCGGAATTCCCCTCACGGACGTAGAGGTCAGCACTTCGCTGGGCGGCTACGAGGACGGGGGAGCCCTAGGCAACGGTCTCGGGAACAAGGTCACCGGAGAAGAGTACATCCTGGCGGCCGTGCTAGCCAAGAAAGTGGGCGCCGCGGTGAAGTTCGTCCACACCAGGCTCACGCACGCACGCACCACCACGAACAGGTGGCCATACTCGGCGACATTCAGGCTTGGGGCAATGAACGACGGCACCCTAGTGGCCATCGATGCGGTCTGCACCGCAAACGTGGGTGGCAGGGGTGGGGCGCAGGGCGCCGACGCTGTGGGAGACTTCTACAACACCTATGTCTGTCCAAACATGCGCTTCTACAGCATCCCGGTGACGACCGACGCGTATTCCAACGGATCGGCCATGAGGAGCGTAGGGGAAGAACAGGGACACTTCCTATTGGAATCAGCCATGGACGAACTGGCCCACAAGCTCAACATGGACCCAGCCCAGTTCAGGCTCAAGAACATGAGGCAGGGCACGGGCGCGGCCGACCCATTCTCAAAGCTACCATACTCGACCATCGCGCAGCCCCAGGCACTCCAGGAAGTGATGCAGGCATTCGGCTGGAACAGCTTATGGAAGGGATGGGGAGTTCCCAGCTCAATCAACGGGACGAAGCGCATCGGAGTGGGGGTCTGCATTCAGAACGCGGCGAAGGGCGCTCCATTCCCTCCATCGACGTCCCAGGTCCAGGTGGACCCTGATGGGACCGTTACCGTCTTCTCGGGCCTGACGGACCACGGCGCCGGAGGGAACACGACGCTCCCAATCCTCGCTTCTGAAGCGCTCGGTCTCACGTCACTGGCCAACGTCAAGATGGTCCAGTCTGACACAAACCTCACCACCAACTCCAGCGTAACAGCAGGGAGCCAGACAACCCACAATTCTCACTCGCTCCTCTACGCGGTCGAGGATCTGAAGAATCAGTGGTTCCCAATCATAGCGACGAAACTAGGCGCGAACGCCGCCAACCTTGCCTTCAAGAACAACACCATCTACGACACCACAAATCCCACGAACAGTATCTCCTTCAACGCTGCGGCGGCGCTGCTTACCGCCTCGATCAAGGGCTTCGGGGTTTGGCAGATTCCGTTCAACGTTGCTATCCGCTCAACCGGAGCAAGGATGGCCATGGTGGAGGTAGACACTGAAACTGCCGTAGTCCACGTGCTCAGCCACACCTTCGCCCTAGGCCTTGGCAGAACCATCTTCTACAAGGGGGCCATGCACCAAATGCTCGGAGGCTCCGTCATGGGCGTCGGTTCGGCCTTCTTCGAAGAGCTGCTCAACGACCCTAGCCAAAACGTAACGGTGAAGCCAGGCTACCCGACATCAGGGAGCTGGCTTAACCCGAACTATCACGACTACCAAATACCGACCATAATGGAGAACCCAGACTCCGCCAACGTCATCCCCGTCCAGAACATCGACCCCACCGGTCCGTTCGGTGCCACGGGAATCGGGGAGAACACCATCATCGCAGCCGATGTCTCATACATCAACGCCCTGAGCAACGCCCTCGGCGGCTACAGGTTCCACAATACCCCCGTCAGGATAGAGGACGTGGTCGAGGCGATCCAGTGGATGAATGCGAACTCCAATGGGACCTCAGCTACGACGTCGAGCACGACATCATAGAGGGTGAAAAATTGAGTAGCAACAACGAAGTACCAAAATTCGGCCTCCTCACTGCGAGCACGCCTGAGGAGGCGGTGTCTCTCCTGTCGCAATATGGCGACCAGGCGAGGATAATGGCAGGGGGTACGGACCTCCTCTATACGATGAAAAACGGGGTGAAGTACAAGACACCCCAGTACGTAGTCGACATCTCCACCCTCCCCTTGAACTACATAAAGTACAGCGCGTCTGACGGGGTAAGGATCGGGGCAACTACGCCCATCGCTGACATCGGGTCCGACCCGAACATCGCCCAGTACTACGCGGTTCTTAGCCAGGCAGCCAACACCGTGGCAGCGCCTCAAATCAGGAACCAGGGGACCGCCGCAGGCGACGTGATCCAGGATACATGGTGCTGGTATCTGAGGAACAACTATCCCTGCTGGCAGAACGGAGGCAACGTCTGCTTCGGCGTCCTTGGCGACAACAGGTACTACCAATCGATCTTCGGGGGGAGGCTGACCTTCGCGGTCAACCCCGGGGACACACCCGTCGCCTACTTCGCCCTCAACGCCGACGTGACGGTGCAGGGGCCAAGCGGGACCAGCAACATGCCCATCGACCAGCTTCTGCCAGGAGTCGCCATAGTGAACGGAAAGGTGAAGGAGAATTCCCTCCAGCACAACGAGATGGTGACCGAGATCCACGTCCCGGCGCCCCCGGCTAACTCGAAGAGCGCATGGTACAAGGTCCGTGCCAGGCAGTCGTTCGACTTCGCACTCGCGAGTGCAGCAGTAGTGCTGACCTTCAACGGCAGCTCGATCTCCAACGCGAGCGTAGTGTTGGGAGGGGTCGACGTCTCCCCGCACAGGGCGACGGCCGCGGAGTCCTACCTCGTCGGGCAGAGCCTCACGACCAGCACGATTCAGGAGGCAGCTGCGAAGGCAGTCGAGGGAGCGACCCCACTCACGACAGGCACAGGGAACTCGTTCAGGGTATTCCTGGCGCAGGGTGCCGTGAGCAAGGCGTTGACTCTGCTGAGTTAGACGCGCACAACCTCGTTGGCGGCCGTGGGCTGGGTGGCGACTCTGTCTGCAGTTGGTAACTGCTTAAGAGCCTGCCCGGCGCAGGGTGCCATGAGGAAGACGCAATTGCCCTCTTGGACTGAGAGCGCTTGAGCACGGGCCGTCTTGTTGAAGGCAACGAACAGGAGGAACTGACCCTTTCTGAAATCAGAGGCAAGTACAAGGACAGATGGGTAGCGATCGTAGTCACAGGTCGAGACGCCAACTCCCAGCCCACCAAGGGCAGGGTGGCCGCTCAAGACGTCGATCGATACAGGTTGAGGTCCACGCTGGCAAAATACGGCGAGGTTTGCATTTTCTACACGGGTGAGACGCCATATCCAGTCCTGCTTTGACCGAAGTCGAGCTAGGAAGGTTCCCTTCCGCTTTCGTTAGGGTGAAGGGTTCCAACTCCAAGGCCAGAGAATACCTCGCCCTGGTAGACCCAGTGTACGAGTATTGTATCATCCCAAAGAGCGACGCGTACGTTTTCGGCCACCCTGAAGTGGCGTTCCAGCAACTGACAGTGGGCCCGCCCAACGCCAGGACCTTGGTCACTGCGGGCGGCTTTAACAAGACGGTCATCTTCGAGGTCGAGAGTGTGGAAATCTGCGGCCTCTCCTTCGAGAAGGTGGAGTTCGCGGCCCTGGACCTTCCTCAGCAGGTCGGGTTCGAGGCTGTGATTGGCCAGAGCCTCTTGAAGCACGCTTCTGTCACCCTGGACTGGGGTCACAAGGTGCTCAGGATTTCAAAGGTGAACTGAGTGTTCGGTAGCAAGAAGCTGACGTTCCAGGTCAAGGATCCGATGCGGGTGATATGCCGCATAGAAGGGTCGAACCAACGGGCGAGGGAATTGACCGCTTTCGTCGACTTCAACTCCACCCACTGCCTGATGTTCGCCCACGATGCCATCTACCTTGGATATTCTGACGTCGCCAACAGGGCCAGGGAATGGAGGGAGATCTTTCCTCAAAAGACGCCCTACCTGATCTCCTTCAGAGGAATTGAGCGTGGCATCCTGGTCAATCTGAAGCGGGTCTCAATCGGCCCTCTCTCGACCGAGGGTGTGTCTGCAGTTTGCCTGGAGGCGGAGCCGTCCATGCAGTTGCCCTACGACGTGGTCCTAGGAAGGTCGTTCCTCGACAAGTTCAAAGTGACCTACGACGGAAGGGCGAAGCTGCTCTCCCTCTCGTAGGCATTTCGTTGTGAGCGATAGGGGCAGCCCCAAACGCACCACAGAGTGTTTGGCGAAGTTCCTCGGCGCGACGGGCGAAGACTGGGGAGTTCCTGCCAAGTTGGACAAAGCAGCCAGTGGGTGGATTAGGCATGTCACGGAAATTCGACGGTTCGTTCGGCACTCAAAACGATTTAATAGTCGTCTAACCTAACGCGTTAGGTCGGAATGAACACTTCTAGCGCAGTTCAAACTGCTGTTCAGATGCGTTGGATGAAAACAAGATTGACGATTTCGGGGCTCTTCATCGTCGCGCTCGGCGTGTTCTACGAGGGCATCGTGCTACCCGCGACTTCGTTCGAAACAGCGGTGTACAGGTATCCGTTCTCCTTTGAGGCTGACATATACCTCATCGCCGTAATCCTGATGGCGATCCACTATGTAGCCAGGTTCTTCGTCCCACGACGCCCCGCGGCGGAGCCAGTCCAGATGACGAAGACGATAGGCCTCGAAATGGCCCTGAAGATTGCATTCCTGCTGGAGGTTGGCGGGTCGTACCTCACCGGCACGATGATCGCCTCGCCTGAGATATTCACCCCGCTTCAGTTCCTGACCGGCGGGACGATTCCGTTCGCCCTGAACATTCACTCCCTCTTCGCGACGCTCCTCATAGGGACAGGGGTGGCCATCGTAGTCCTCGAAGTAGCGAGGATAGCAGCCAAGAAGCTGACCCTGAAACAGTGGCTTTTCAGTGCCAGATTCATAGAAGCGAAGGTGCTGTACTGGGTGCTGGCCGTGGTCGTGATATTCCAGGGGATACTGGGACTCTACCTCCTCGGGTCAATCTCACCCATCGGTCCGTTCGGCCTGATAGGCCTCCAGGCCTACAACTTCGAGGCCGTAGTACGGGCCTTCCACGGTCCGACGGCGGCTGTATTGATCTCCCTGTTCTACGGGATGGTCTACCTGAGAATCAGGCCGGACTACAGCGTAAGATAGGATAGAAGGCGCGGCAACGAGAAGCAGTCCCGCGGACGAGAGAGCATGCATTTACCAGGCCGGACCAGGGTGCTCATTCACAGCCTCCAACTTGCCGGTAGCCAACGGCTTCAGCTTCAGAGCGACGTGGCACCGGTGAGCAAGGTTTTTGTGCACCGTCTGAGAGTTTCTTACGATTGACACTGGTAGTTCCTGCGGCCGACCGCTTGGTCGACAGCAAGGGCCGGATTGCGAAGAAGCTCAGGATCTCGGTAACGGACAGGTGCAACTTCGCCTGCCTCTTCTGCATGCCGGACAAGAGCAAGGTGAAGTGGTTGCCCGGGCCCGACCAACTGACCTTCGACGAGATTGAGAGGTCCGCGCGCGTCCTTTCGGAGCTGGGGATAGACGGCATCAGGATAACCGGCGGGGAGCCGCTCTTGAGGAAGAACCTGGAGAACCTCGTCGCGAGGCTCTCGAGGCTCGACGCGGTCGAGACCCTGGACATGACGACCAACGGATGGTTCCTAAAGCAGAAGGCCCGGCTGCTCAAAGACTCCGGACTGCGTGGGGTGACGGTCAGCCTCCACAGCCTGAAGAGGGACAGGTTCAGCAAGATCTCAGGCATGGACGCCCTCCCCCGCGTCCTCGAAGGCATCGAAGAGGCGGCCCGGGTCGGGCTTGACCCTGTCAAGATCAACTCCGTGGCGATCAAAGGCTACAACGACGACGAGATCGTCGACCTGGTCGAATTCGCGCACTCCAGGGGGCTGTCGATAAGGTTCATCGAGTTCATGCCGCTGGACGGGCTGGGGATCTGGTCCCCAGACGCGATAATGCCGGGCAAGGACATAATCTCGGTCCTGAAGGGCTCCTTCGACCTCTCCCCAATGGGCCGGGAGAAAGGGAAGACCGCCTCGCTCTGGTCCTTCGGCTCCGACGGAGGGAAACTCGGGCTGATAACGCCCATGAGCGAGCCGTTCTGCGACGACTGCGACAGAATCAGGCTGACCTCAGACGGGAAGCTGCTCTCCTGCCTGTTCGACACGCAGTACTACGACCTCAAGCCGATCCTCAGAGGAAGCGGGTCGGACGCGGAGTTAGCCAAGTTCGTGAAGGACGTCGTGAGCAAGAAGCCGGAGGGGGTAGGGTACATGCCATGGGTCAAGGAAGGATGGGCGAAGCCGAGGAACATGAACGCCATAGGGGGTTAGACGAGATGGGAGGAGTGACCGTTCTATACTTCGCAGGGGCGCGCGATGCCGCAGGCAAGAAGCGGGAGGTGGTGAGCCTCGAGGGGGAGACCACGGCGGGTGACCTCTTGGACCGCCTGCTCAGGGACTACCCGAAGCTCCGACCAATGAAGGGGACCATCAGGCTCTCCATAAACCAGGAGGTCGTGGACGCTTCCGCGCAGGTGGCCGAGGGCGACGAGGTCGGGATACTTCCGCCTGTGGCGGGTGGATAGACTGGCGCGCTCATCCACGAGGGAAATAACCAAGCGAGGGGTCGACCCCGCAAAAATCATGGCCGAGGTCGCCGACAGGGACGCCGGAGGCACCGTGGTCTTCGTTGGGACCGTCCGGAGGAAGAGCGAAGTGGGCAACGTCGACGCCATGGAATACGAGGTCTACGAGAAGATGGCCGAGAAGGGGCTCAGGCGGATCGAGGCCGAAGTGAGGAAGAAGTGGCCGGTGAAGCGGGTGAGCATGGTGCACAGGGAGGGCTTCCTCAAGGTCGGCGAGGTGAGCGTGGTCGTGGCCGTCTCTTCGGAGCACAGGGGCGAGGCCTTCGAGGCGTGCAGGTACGCCATCGACAGAATAAAGACGACCCTGCCGCTCTGGAAGAGGGAAAGGATCAGAGGAAAGAACCGCTGGGTCGAGGGCGTCCCGATCGGGAAGTAAGCGGCTCGGTCCTCCTTGGACTGAGAGCGACGCTCCGAGTTTCCGACCCTGAGGAAGCAAGTCCTCCGGCGTCTCCCACGAGTCTGATGTTCTGCCGGGGGAAGGCGCGTTGCTCGCGGCCGGTACTTCCCGCCCTCTGCCGCCCCGGACGTTCAGCGGTTGTCTCTATTTTGGGAGGTACGGCTCCACGTAGACCTGCATCTCCCCGCCGCAGTTCGTCTCCACGTGTATCTCGTCATCCCCTTTCGCACGGAAGGCGCTCCCCACGGACTTCTCCGTGTCCTCCAGGAAGACGGTGACCGTCTTCGGCTGCCCGCTAGCCAGAGTCTGTTTGGCGGTGGCTGCGAGGGCCGACTCGGGGCACACGCCTCCCAGGGACCCATAGAGGACATCGCCGTCCTTCGAGATTACTGTCTTGAACCCTGGCTTCCCCAGCGACGAACCCACGGTCTTCACTACGGTCGCCACCGCGAAGGGCTGGCCCTTCTCGACCAGGTCGGCAACCACGCGCGCGAACTCGAACTGCTTCAAGTCAGCGCTTCTTCCCATGCAATGCTATTTGTTTTTTGCTGGCCGGGGACGCCCAGGGGCGTAGCCATCACGGCGGCAGTGACCTATCGCAGGAACGCAGAAGTAGTACGTGGGGCCTCGGCCTCCGTTGATCAGCGGCCTCATTCTCGCCGCCGGCCTCTCCAGGAGGATGGGGCGGCCGAAACAAGAAATCACGCTCCGGGGCAGACCCATGCTGACCTACGCCGTCGACTCGTTCCTCGCCTCCAAGGCGGGGGAGGTTCTGGTGGTCATAAGGCCGGGCGCCCAATGGCGCGGCCCGGCTGAGGCGAGGATGGTGGTGAACCCGCGCCCGTCGGACGGGATGAGTTCCTCGCTGAGGGTCGGGTTGCGGAGCCTCGACCCCAGGACCGAGGGAGCGTTGGTGGGGCTGGGGGACAAGCCGGCGCTGCTGGCATCGACCATCGACGCGCTGATCCAGGCCCACAGAGAGTCCCACGCCGGCATCGTAGTGCCCACATACCACGGGAGCATGGGGAACCCAGTGCTCTTCGACAGGGCCCTCTTTCCACGCCTGCTGAGGCTAAGGGGCGACCAGGGGGCGAGAGAGTTGGTCCGCAGGGGCGCCGCCTCGGTCCTGGAGCTGGCGGTGGACGACCCGGGTGTCATTCTCGACGTCAACGTCCAGGCCGACGTCAGGAAGATGGGCCGGCTCCTGGCGCGGCTCCACTCAGGCTGAGAATGAGACGCCAGGAAGGAGCAGCGCCTCCACTTCCTGGCCCGGTTCCATCGAGCGCACTTCCTCGGGAACCACGGCGACGGCCGTGGACCTGACCAGCAGCGACATCGACTCCGTTTCGGCTGAGAGAGGCTCGGCCTCCACCCCGCCGTCACCCTTGGCCAGCCTCAGGTATACCACCTTCGTGAAGTCTTGGAACTTCCTCCTCGCCTCCCACTCCCTGGTCAGCTTGGCCCTCACCCTGATCGTCTCGTCCCCTGCCATTGAGAGCTTCTGGATGATCGGGAGGGCGAAGAGGACGAAGGCGTTGAGGGCGCCCTGGATGGGGCCCGGCATCATCACCACGGGCCTCCCCCTCACAGCAGCGATCCCGGTGACCCTCCCGCGGTCCATCCTGATGCCATGATGAAGCACGCTCGGGCCCATCCCTCTCACCACGTCTCCCACGAGGTCGAACGGGCCCATGGACGTCCCCCCGGTGGTGAGAACTAGATCCGCCGATGCGAGGCCCTTCCTCAGTTTCGTCAGGATCTCGCTTTCCCTGTCGCGTGCGATGCCGAGGTTGACCACTTCGCAGCCCAGGGCCTCAGCGAGGCAGGCAAAGAAGGGGCCATGGCTGTTCCGCGTCTTCTCCGCTCCGAAGTCGGAGTCGGTGAGCTCGCTCCCCGTGGCTATTATGGCCACCCTGGGCCTCTTGTAGACTTCTACCCTCCTGACTCCGACCGAGACGGCGAGGCCCACGTCCTGGGCCCTCAGCCTTGCGCCCCTCCTGACCACGACGCTGCCTTTCCTCACGTCAGCGCCGGCCGGGAAGTGATGGCCCCCTCTCATGGCGGGGCGCCGGAGCTCGAGGCCCCTGCCACGCACCGAGACTTCTTCAACTGGAACAACGGCGTCCGTGCCGTCTGGTACAAAGGACCCAGTCGCGACCCTGGCGGCCTCGCCCGGCCCGACCTTCACCCTGGGCTTCTTCCCAAGTCCGACCTTGGCGACGATCTTCAGGCTGACCGGGTTCCCTTCCGAGGCCAGCGCCGTGTCAGCGCTCCTGACGGCGTAGCCGTCCATCCGAGAGGTTGTGGACTGGGGCATGTCGACCGGGGACCTGACCTCCTCGGCGCTGACCCTTCCGTAGGCGTCCCTCGCATCCACCGTCTCGGTTCCCCTCTCGTCGGCCATCTGCGCGAAGACGTCCTTGAGGGCGCGTCTCACGGAGACGTAGTCAGAGATCGGGGCTACCAACGGTCGCTCTCAGTTCGCAGCCTGTTTGGCTCGTCTTTAACTTTCATGGAGAGATTCCATCTCCGCTATTGTGACCCTGTCTCAGCCGGGGAGTTTGGCCGGTGGAGGGTGGTGGAGGCGAAAGCCCGTGAAGGCGCACAATCTTCCCCACGAGAGGCATGCCGCACGTTGCGGCTGGTCGGTTCAGGCGCGCCTGCATCAGGTCCTGAGATGGAGCACGACCCTGTCCGAGCCGTCCTCTCGAGGCTCGACCATGACATCGAACTCCTTCCCGAAGAACTCTGACAGCATCTCCGTGGTCGTAACCGACTTCAGCCTCCCACGGAGCACAGTGTTCTCGTTGACGAAGACCGGGTCCATCACATCGTCGACGCCCTCCCCCCCGTTGACCAGCAGCCACACCTCAGACGGGTTCAGGCGCCTTGCTATCTCCTGGTATCGCTCCCTGTCGGGCCCAGTCAGGGTCCCCGCGATCTTGGCGTAGATGCTCCTCCCCGGCAGGCGTAGCGCATAATCGAACTCGGATTTCTCCCTGATGCCGGGAGGCTCCCCGAACTTTACGCCCCCTGCCCCTTCTTTCCGGAACCGGGTGAGCAGGTACTGCTCGAGGCCGCTGCCCATGTCTTCCTTTCGCATGACCAGCGAGACTGTACGCGGCCCCTCCACGTTCAGCTGGAGCCTTTCGAGCCAGGGGAGCAGAGGGAGGAGGTCGTTCACCTTCTTAGTCGTCTCTTCCGTCGCCTTGTTGTACCTGTCCATGGCCGAAGAAAGCAGGCGGACGGGGGACGAAAAGAGCCCCATTCCGACCGCCGTGAGAGCCAGATGTGGCAGGAACTTGGCGAACACCTTCCTCCTGGACTCGTCGACGTCTTCCTCCTCGGTCACGGCGATGCACAACCATGAAAGGGCCGTATAAGGTCGTCGGGAATCGGCCTGTGCTGCGCAGCCTTCACCAGGGGGATACCGCACAGCTGAGAAGTGAAGCGAGTCCAAAAGTTCTCAGCGAAACGAAAGGCAGGTAAACTAGGCGCGAAAGCGCGCTACGTCGCGGGCTGGTCCGTCGGCCCGGTTTCCTGGCCCTTGCGGTTCTGCTTCCGCAGGGCCAATGTCCTGGACACCAGGCTACCGCCGAAGTAGAGGGCGGACAGCGTCAGCGCGGTCGTGGTCTCGATGATGCCCCCCGTCGCCCCCGGGGAAATGAACAGGGCGAGGACGAAAGAACCCACGATGGCGTACCTCCAGTTCTTCAGCCAGGTCTCATAGGAAACCAGTCCCACATAGCTGATGGCAACCATGATTATCGGAATCTCAAAGGACAGCCCGAGAGCCACGATGTACGCGATGACAGTGGAAACGAACGTCCCGACGCCCAGCGTCGGTTCGACCCCGGTGGATAGCGTGAAGGCGTAGAGGAATTTGAAAATGACAGGCAAGATGATCTTGTAGGCGAACAGGCCACCGGCCGCAAAGAGGCCGGTCGCAGGAATCAGAATCAACTTCAGGATTCTCTTCTCCCTGGACTTCAGCGCCGGCCCGATGAAAGACGCCGTCTCGTAGATCCAGACTGGCGACGAGAAGATCGCAGCTAGCGCCATCGACGTGTAGATGATTGCGACGAAGGTGTCGAAGGCGCTCAGGTTGATCAGCAGCATATGCGGGGGGAGGAGCTGCGACTTCGCGAAGTTGAAGAACTCTGTAGTGAAGCTCTGGAACAGGTCTGGAACTGGGTAGAAGACCGTGATCGGTCCCAGTTTCACCCAAACCGGCTTGAAGATGAAGAAGAGAATGAAGAGCACGAAGAAGGAGGCCAGCGATACAAGGAACCTGCGGACCAGTTCCGCTATGTGTTCAAGGAATGGTAGTTCCTTCCGGGCTGATTCGGGATTCCCAATGGACAACCTCATCCGCTACGACGACACCGGGAGATGGCCCTTAAGATAGTTCTCTAAAGGCTGTCTGCGCCGCTATACCCCGGTCTTTTCTTTGAGTTCTTTCAGCTCGTCCTCGAGCTGGGTGATGCGCCTGCGGGCGTATTCTCTGTCTTCGTTAACCGGTTGATGCGCCTGCGGGACCGCGTCCTTTACGGACTGCTGAGACATGCCCTTGGCGGTGGGTGTAGCTTCGAACGAAGACCGGATGTCTGCGACTTCCTTCTCTATTTCCACCTGGCCCTTCTTGAATTCACCCATGGCCTTGCCCATAGAGCGGGCCAGCTCAGGTATCTTCTTCGCACCACCGAATAGTACGATGACTACGACGGCAAGAATTCCCCAGTCGGTTATGCTTCCAATCAAGCACTTCTCGGACACAAGGAAGAAGCCGCTCCTATTTAACCGTCGCGGGTGCGTCTCAGGCTCCCCGCCCTCCTGTTGGTCCCGGCCCCTGACTTGACGGCTTTCGCCACCATGACCTCGGTTGCCTTTACTACAGCCTTCACTTCGTCCCCCTCGCCTAGCCCAAGATCCTCGACCGCATCCCTGGAGATTATCGATGTGAGGTGGACTGGCGAGACCGACGACATCCTCACAAGGCAGGTTATCTCCCCGCGCTCGATCTTTGTTATCTTCACATCGAATGCGTTCCTGGCGCTGAGCTTGTAGCGCACGTTCCCCGCAGCCTCCCTGTCGTCCAGGGCGTACGACAGGTAGTCCCTGACCCTCCGGAACTCGCTGAGGAGCGCCTGCCCGTCCTTCGTCAGCTTCGAACTCCCCCCTTCCGGGCCGCCGGTGGTGGACGCCAGTATCTTCTTCCCGGACCTCGCTTCGATCCGTCTTATCCTGTCCCAGGCGTTCCTGTAGGAGACCTCGACTTCGCGAGCCGCTTCCGTCAATGAGTTCCTCTCGGCGATGACCTGAAGGAGCATTGCATCGACCTCGTCCAGGACGGTCTCCTTGTCGCTCTGAAGGGAGAGGTGCGGAACCGGCTCCACCTCCGCGCTGCGCGTCACGGAACGGTCAGTGCTGCTACTTCTCTTAAGTCTTGGCTTCGAAATATATTTATACCGTTATGCAATGCCTTGCATATCAGCTTGTCCAAGGTCGAGGCGAAGCGCCGTCCTATCATCGTGGTCGCTCTGCTGGTGATAGCGGTCGTCGTCGTGGGGGCGGCAGCCTACGTCTACTTCGAGAGCCCGAAGAGCGGGTCCCCATTGTTATCCTACTCGGCAGACGCCTACTCCGAGGAGACCACGGGACTCTTGAATTCGTTCTCGCAGAGCACCGGCATCGCCGTGGCGCCGGTGAAGTCCGGAGGCTCGTTCTCAGATGCCAGCCAGATAGCGGCCGGGGCCCCCGCCGACATCTTCGTCTCCGTCGCTCTCTCAGCCACGGGGCCGGGGTATCTCAAGAGCGAGTCGCCAGGTTGGGCCGTGGGCTTCGCCACCGACCAGCTCGTATTGGCCTACTCGAACTCCTCAGCGCCTACCATAGTCTCTGAAGGCACCAAGGCGGCTCAGACGAACGCCACCTCCGATTGGAACGCGTTCTTCACCTCGCTCACCTCCGGGAGCGTGAAGGTCGGGATCTCCGACCCGGTGTCGGACCCCGCGGGCCTCCGGGGATGGCTCTCACTGGAGGCAGCAGGCTACCTCTACTCAGGAGGGAACACCAGCGCGTACACTTCGCCCTTGACGAAGTCCGGTGGTAACATCACAGGGACGTCCGCTGCCGCCCTCGTCGCCCCCCTCCAGTCGGGACAGATCCAGTTCATCTTCATCTACAAGTCCGCCGCCATCACCGACCATCTCCGATACATAGCGCTGGAGCCCCAGACCAACTTCGGAGACACCGCATTGGAGGCGTTCTACTCGCAGTTCACCTATCACGACTCCGCTGGCACCGCGGCCGGCTCAGCCATAGTGCTCAGCATCACAGTCCCGCTAGACAGCGCGCATCAGGCGTCGGCCCTCAGATTCGTACAGTACGTCGTCGCGAACGCTCAGAGCCTGACGTCCTACGGGCTCCTCCCCCTCGTCCCCGCCCAGCTCTACACCAACGTCGTCCCGCCGAGCCCCATCGCCCAGATGGTCTCCCAGGGCCTCCTCAGCGAGGCCGGTCCGCTCCCATAGGAACGTCTCCCGCATGAACTGGCTAAGGGCCATCTCCTTCATCGTCGTCTTCCTCCTCCTGGTGCCCATCCTGGTCCTCCTGTACTACGGTCTGGGGCCTCTCCGCTCGCCGGCGGGCTTTGCCCCTCTCATCTTCCGCTCGATAGAACTCTCCCTTACCTCGTCTGCCGTGGCTGCGCTGGTCGACTTCGGGCTCTTCACCCCCCTCGCCTACTATCTGGCGAGGTCCGGTGACACGTTCCTTGAAGCCCTGGTGGACATCCCGGTTGGGGTCCCCCACCCTATCATAGGGGTCGCCCTCCTCATCCTGGACAGTCCGCTCACCCCGACGGGTCAGTTCCTCCTGCGCCTGGGAATCAACTTCTTCGACTCGCTCCTGGGCCTCGTGATAGCCCTCGTCATAATGTCGGCACCCATCTATGTGAAGTCCATCCAGCCTTACTTCGAGTCCAAGGATGTCTCAGCCGAGCACTTCGCCATGGGGATGGGAGCATCGAGGCTGCGGACGCTTGTCTCCGTCGTCCTGCCAGACTCCGCGGGGGGCGTGACCAGCGCCTCCCTGGTGGCGATGAGCAGGGCGCTGGGGGAGTTCGGCTCGATCTCGATAATCGCGTTCTATGTGCTGCAGTACCCCTTCAACGGCGTAAGCCCTGCCTCGGTCACGGTCTTCCAGCTCTTCAACGGTGCCATCCCCGGAGGCCTGGGGGCTGCCGTTACCGCATCGGCTGTGATGATCCTGGTCTCCCTCCCAATCGCACTGGCAGGGCACTTCTTCGGCAGGAGGGGTCGCCGCTGATAGAGGCGAGCGTAAAGGCGCAGCTGGACGCCTTCCGGCTGTCGGCAGACGTACAGTGCAGCGGGACCACCTGCATAGCTGGGAAGAACGGGTCGGGGAAGACCTCTTTGTTCAGGGCCTTGGCAGGCTTCCTCCCATCAGAAGGCTTCGTGAGGGTGGACGGGACCGATGTCATCAGGCTCCCGGTTGAGCGCAGAGGGATCGTCATGGTGACTCCGTCTTCGTGCCTTCCTCACCTCGACGTGGAGGCGCACCTCAGATGGGGCGCGAAGCTCAAGGGGAAGATCCCGTCTTCAGACGCCGTCGCGAAAGTCAAGTCTGAGCTGGGCATAGACTTCGGGGGGCGAGTCAGGAGCCTCAGCCTTGGAATGAGGGGGAGGGTGTCGCTGGCCACCGCCCTCTTCTCCGCCCCCAAGGTCATCCTGGTGGACGAGGTGTTCTCCCTCCTCCATGACAAGGAAGAGTTCGTCTCCTCCTACAGCGGGCTCGCGTCGGACTCTGGCATCGACCTGATCTTCACCAGCCAGAACGAAGAGGACGGGGGGCTGGCCGATCAGACCTACGTCATGAGCAACGGGACAGCTGCGCTCCATCCATGAAGTCCGGGCTCGCCAGGCCACGCTGAGGGGCAGGCGTTCCTGGAGCCTTCTGTGTTCTCCTCTGGCGGCTTCAGGCGGCCTTCTTCACTTTCTTCACGACTCTGATCGACTCGATGGCGGTCCCGGGATACTGGCCCGCAGAGTCCTTCTCGTAGGCCTTCGTCACGTCCCATATGTTGAGCAGGGCTGCCGAAACTGCCGTCAGGGCCTCCATCTCGACACCGGTCTTCTCGTGAGTCGCCACCTTCACAGTCACCTCCACCCAGCCGTCCCCCAGCTCGACCTTGGGCTGGACCTCCTCTATCTTCAGCGGATGGCACAGGGCCACCAGGTCAGGGGTCTTCTTTGACCCGGAGATTGCGGCCACCTCGGCGAGGGAGACGGCGTCGCCCTTCTCCAGCTTCCTCTTCTTGATTAGCTCGATGGTGGACCGCTTGAGCTTGATCCGCCCCGTAGCAACCG
Organism: archaeon; assembly: GCA_021827865.1. Lineage (GTDB taxonomy): Archaea > Thermoproteota > Nitrososphaeria > Nitrososphaerales > Gagatemarchaeaceae > UBA183. Next base: position 734,711 of record JAKAUC010000009.1, on the reverse strand, counting down.
CTTCCCGGTAGACCACAGGCTTCTCTGATATGTCGACCTGGTGGAATGGCACGTCTTTTCAGCCAGTAGCTGCCCGTTATATCTTCTCCCTGGGCGGCCGGTTTCGTTTAACCCAGCGACAGTTCATAGACTCGCGCTCTACCCACATGAGAACCGTCAAGGGGCGTGCCATCATGGAACGAAGCGGCATCGCCCCCTCGGCCTCTTGACAGAGCGAGCCCTCTAGCTCTCTCGCGGGGATTCAGGGCCGGCATGCTCTAAAAGGAAGCACATCGGCAGGGCCTCCGAGGGACCGCCGGAACGCAATACTTCGTCATCCTCACCAAGGAGTGCAACCTCTTCTGCTCCTATTGCGGGGGCGGGAGCGACACGCCGCCGAAGGAGATCCAGTACAGCCTCGCGGACCTCCAGTCCTTTCTCTCCAGGGACCCTGACCCCGTCCTCGAGTTCTACGGCGGCGAGCCTCTGCTCCGGGCGGGGGCGATGGAGAAGATCGTCGGCGGCACAAGAGGGCGTTTCGCGCTCCAGACCAACGGGATCTTCCTCGACAGGCTGGAGCCGAGCCTCCTCCAGAAGCTCCACACCATCCTCGTCTCCGTCGACGGATCCGAGCAGGTCACGGACCGGGAGCGGGGGAAGGGGGTATACCGGCGGGCGATGCGTAACGTAGAGACGGTCAGAGGGAACGGATACAGCGGCGACATGGTGGCCAGGATGACCGTGGTCCAGGGAACCGACATCTTCGAGAACGTCATCCACCTGCTCGGCGCCGGCCTCTTCGACCATGTGCACTGGCAGCTGAGCTTCAGCATGTTCTGGAAGTCAGACGTGACTGAGCCGGGGCTTCAGGAGTGGCTAACCAAGTACAACGCCGGGGTATCTTCGCTGGCGCACTGGTGGGTGGATGAGATGGCGAGGACGGGCAAGGTCCCGGGCATCGTCCCCTTCATCGGGATTATGCGCTCTCTCCTCTCCGGGGCCAAGTCCGGGCTCAGGTGCGGCTCCGGGGACGACTTCTGGGCAATAATGCCCGACGGCAGGATCTCCGCCTGCCCGGTCGCCGTGGACTTTGACTTCTCCGTGGTAGGTTCTATACAGACCCACACGCCGGCTTCTCTCCCCAGGGTGGAGGTCGGCGAGCCGTGCGCTTCCTGCGACATCCTCGGCATCTGCGGCGGCCGCTGTCTCTTCGTCAACAAGTCTCAGGACCTGCTCCGGGAGGGGGCCTATGCCGAGATCTGCGGGACAGTGAAGCACCTTGTGGCCGAACTCCAGGGGGCCCTTCCGCGGGTCCGGGCGCTAATCGACGGAGGACTGGTCACGGCCGCGGACTTCGACTATCCGGAGTTCAACAACGGCTGTGAGATAATCCCCTGAGAGGACCATAGCCAAACCTCATCTTGGTCGGGAGGGCCTGCCTGCTTGACGCATTACGAGCCGTCCGCCGGTTACCTTGCAGAGGGTCCACCGCTTGCCCCTGAAGTCACGGCGAGTCTTCCAATTCTCGCCTTTGGGGATAGACCCCTCTTGAACAGGCTGGGGGCAAGGGCGGCATGAGATCCTCCTTCCACTCACGTGAATCGTTCATGATAAATACTACAGGGCTCCCGCGGGAGCTCGACAACGCATGGGACAGACCTACAAGGCGCCTGACGTCCCGGACGAGAAGGTGACGCCGGACCTGGTAAGAAACGAGCTCCTGACCTGCTTCGAGAGCGCCAACCGCGAGTTCTCCGAGATGCTGAACCAGCCCGTAGCCGACGAAGCGCTGAAGCAACAGGTGAGACAATTCGTGACCTCAACCTTCAGCAGGTGCGGCGTCAGCTTCGACAACCCCACGAAGGCCGGGATGCTCACCGCGATTGAGGAGTGCAGAAAGAACGCCGAAGCGATGATGGGGCCCAAGGGGGCCGACGTGATCAGGGAGCACTACACCGAGATGATGAAGCTGGTCGGACGGCTTCAGGGTTGACTCCGGACGCTGCGCAAGGTAGCCATGGCCGTGGCGTCAAATGGTCTGCCTAGTCTAAGCTGCCGAGACTCTGGTTCAAGCCTCTCACGCGTATGCGAGCGGGCACAAAAGAGGAGGGAATAGAGGAGTGAGTATACTCCTTGGACGTCCTTCCCGTTCAGCTTGCTAGTAAACTATCAACACTGTAACCGTCTAAGCTTCCTCCGGAAAACCCCGAATCAACACCCCGTTAGCCAAAAATGGGATGCGCTCTCTTTTTGTAGGCTGTGCTCGCTCAGAGGACGATCAACCTGCTCTTCATGAACTTCAAGCTCGGTCGAAGCTAGAGGAGATCATCCTGAACACGAGGAGGTACGCCAGCTTCCTCCTAGGGAGAAGCCAGAGCCTTGAATTTGTTCTGAAGCATGTCAAGGTCAAAGAAGCGCTCTAGAAGGACGCTGTGAAGGAGATGATTCTGACCAGGCCGCATCGAGAGTTCGGGGTGAACAAATCCACACTTTGGTATCGGAGGAAGCGCGTCAGAGAGACAGGGTCGGTCAAGCTCTACAGCAAGACAATGGATTACTCCACACGAATAATCGCTTTCCAAGAAGGTTCCGAACTTTGCCCACCGGCGCAAGCTCTGGACGGGTGAAGAAAGATTAGGTCCGTTCAGGCGCACTGGGTTCTGGATCGTTCCGGGATTTGTGGCGTGTGAGGGCGCGAAGAGTCACGTGGTGCTTAGCACCTTCATTGACTCAATGAACTCGCAATCTTATCCCAAGTAGTTGCAACTCTTCGTTGACACGCGCCACTGCGTCGTCTATTGTGGAGCCTTGAGATAATAGAATGAAGAACAGAATCTGTTGGTAAGGGGGGAGAAACTCTACACCATTATTTGTCAGAGTGGCTTGATATATAGTCCTCAACCTTTGATCTTTCATAGCTATCTCCAGTTGTGAAAGGTTCACTCCATGCTTATTCAACTCGTAGGTTACCTTAGAAATGAAGATTTGATTGGGCATGTTTGCCCGTGGGCCAATAAGCTCCGTCAGGTGAGCATATAGCCAATTCTTCACGCTGGCATCCGTCACCGGTAACTGATCCGCTTCCGGCTTGATGGCTTCTGTATGTTCAGTGGGTTCGTTCATTGCTGGCTTAAGGAGCGCATCAGTCATAGCCACCATTAGGTCTTCACCAGTATCAAGTATCTTTGAAATGGCCAGATTGTATGGTCCAGTTGGGTCGTTATCATCAACTGCACCTCTGTAGAAGTACTTACGGCTGTAGTTCGACCAAAAATCCCATAGCCTACTGGTTACCTGGATCTCCACCGGCCAATGCGTGTTGACTTCGTATCCAGGAAATTTCCTTGTATGAATGAATGTAATGTGGAATGCCTGGTACCCGGTCCTCATAGAATACCTATTCGAGGAGTCTACTGTGTACTGAACGAACTTCGGTGGGGCTTCTGTATCGCAAAACCATTCTGTTTGCCTTCCCTGAAGATTTTCGAAGAGTAGTCTAGCATCTCGCTTGTTCAAGACGACAACTCTAAGGCCGATCAAATCTTCTATTCCGGTCGGAATGTCGTGAACCGCGTTCACCTCATCCCTCACACATTTCCGAAGGATCGATTCAGGGGATTTTACTCTATGGAAAAACTCGCTTGTGCCCAAGATTCTCGTTATTTCACTGCTACTTGCCTGAGAAATGAAGAGCTTCAGTGACCCCTCAAGGTCTGTCTGAACGACCTCACAATATGGAAGAATGGTTTTTCGGTATTCCGCAACATCAGTCTTATCCAACAAGTTCAACTTGGGCTACCCTACTGTGAATGGCGGGGGCCGCGTTTAGGTCGATAAGGCAAGTCATCATCTGGCGCCTTCTGATAAATTATCCCACAATTTCTGGGAGCTCATCGAGTGGCGATTTCAAGAACTTGTCTGCAAGTCTTCTTTTAAGCTCTTGACTTAATTCGCGATAGGTATTCTCCAGCTTGTAAGCGTTATCGAAGTCAATAGCCGGATCTCTTGTCCTTGCCGAGTTGGTGTGGCTAATAATTGTATAGACGGCGTAATCGATAATGTCCTGGAAGATCTTGGGTTTTTCATACCAATACTTCATCAAACCTCTTGCAATCACAGAGTTGAATCTACTGTACTTCTCGGTTATCAGCAAGTATGTAAGCCCCAGTATCTGGGTACGTGCATAAGGAAGCGCTTCCATTGTCCGGAATTCTTGGACCTGATTTTCTTCTTCGGTTGTTAGTTTCTCTCCAACCCTCAGTTTTCTTTTTACTATCTGTTCGAACTGATTTCTCCTCTTTCTGAAGTCCCTGAGGTATAGCCATATTTTCTCGGCAAGTAGAGTGGGGAGTAGATATTCCTCTGCGGTTCTTTCGCCTTTGAAAATCAGATCATAGTAAGGTGTCCTTTCATCGGTACCAGTATTAACATCGAACAGTTCGCGGAACTTGGTTCTTGCCTGCGTAGGCATTTGGCATGCAAATGAAAGATAAGCGCTGGCGACGTCGGAGTTCTCAACAAGCCGGGGTTTCCGTGTGGAAGGATCTATGTATGGAGACTTGGATGCTTGTTCAAGGCTTTCAAATTCCCTTCTCTTGCGCTCATAGTAGAATGGAGGGTCGAGCTGGGAGAACAGTCCCTGCAGTCGAACCTGTTCGGGCTCATTCGAGGCCAAGTCACGAGCTGAGTTGACGTTTTGAGTATTCGTGGCTTGTGTAATCTTCAGCCCGAATTCTCTATCGTCAGTCTCTATAATTCTAGCCAATACATCAACGTCTTCGAGACCATATTCTTCATTATCGGCGTTGGCTAACGTCACAACTGTCTGACAACCATTCACAATTTGCGGCGCTTCCAGCCTAAGTTCCCTCTTCTCACGGTCTGTCCACGCTGCGCTTTTGCAGACTATGACAATACCATTGTTGAGATGCCAGAAGACCGACTTGTACTTGTTATCGACCTTTAACGTACCCATTATCGCCTTATTCACACCTGTCTTTTGGAGATAGAATCTCACATTGTAGAAGAATAGCCTACGGCCATACTGGACGTATATCCTACGTAGCTCAGTCGCGGGTACTGTGACTACGAACGCCTTCAATCCATTGGCTGTCTTCTCGAAGGTCTGGTCGGGTTCCACTTTCAAGAGTAGTGAGTCCTTGAAGTCTTCCTCAAGTTCAAGACTCCCCACATACTCTTCTTTCAGATCCTGGAATGTTCTTTTCTCTAACGCATAGTCTCCCCGCTTAGTTATCATTTTCGATTGTTCTACTTGGAATCGACTTTCAGCATCTGGAGAAAGCGACCCAAGCAAGACGAGGATTAGCCTAATTTTGCAGCCGTCCTCGACAGCTTGTTTGTACACTTGGCTCGCTCTCTGGAAGTCATAACCAGACGTCTCTGTCCTTAGCGTCGGGTTTTCGAGCCACTCTAGGCATCTCAGGAAGTCATCGATTACAGATTCTGGAAATGCATTTGGGGTACAGTCTTCCGTTCCCTTTGCCTGAATCAGATAGAGGGTCTGATCCAGTCGGACAATCGAATCCAATCCGTGATCATGTCCTACACTACCAACATAACTCGCATTGAATGCTATATCCTCGGGAACTTCCAAGATGAGCTCAGTGACCCATTGTGCAAAGGCGTCCCCCTTGTCCCCATGTTTCCACTCCATTGCGTACGCATCTACTTTCTCCTGAACGACCTTTGAGAAGGCAATGTCTGGCAGGGTGAGTTTCGATGCTTGTTCCAACTGTGTGTAAAGGGGTGGCTGATAAGCAGGTAGATACGTCTTACAGGTGGATCTTCAAGGATTTGCGCATGGAGGTTTCTCCAGGATTATCACAGTCTCATCTCGTATGAGACCAGACATGGTCTTTTCCAGATCCCTCCTGACAAGCGAAATCACATTGAACCCCAATGATTTGCTGATGCCCACAAGAACTTTGATATTTGGGACTCTTTCATATCTTCCTCCCTTTCTTGTCTTGACATTATTGTCCCCCACCACTACGGCAGCTTTGCCACCTGGTTTCAAAACCCGCTCCATCTCCGACAGGGCGTCCCTCATATCCTGCCAATATTGGGCTATGGAATTCGCCATGACAGTTTCGCCTTGTGCCTGAAGCCTTTGCAGAATCCTAGTAGCGACCGCTGGAACCTCAACATCCCGCTTCTCCTTAGGAGCGATTGAAACTCGCTCCTTGCGCGTGCCTATCATCTTGTCAGCGAGTTCCTCAAGATTGCCTCCAATCCCCAATAATGTGAGTTGTGGGAAATCATTCTTGATGTAGTCCAAAGCTGATGAATACGGGGGGGAATCCAGGATACCTGTTATCGACCCACTTCCGAGAGAATGCGAAGACTCATCTAAGGTCTCTAATCTTGTCAGATCTCTCGCATCTCCCACATAACATACACCGTTCGATAACTTCAGATTCAGTTTCCTCGCTAGAAGTTGCTCAAGACGAACCCTCAACCAGAGCTTTTGCAGTCTCTCGGCGAGAACCTCCGAGAAGTCCCTTTGCGTCCTGCGGCTGACATCGCTTATCGCCCCACTTATTCCAAGAATGACGAAACTCCTGATCGGATTCTCTCGCGCATCGCCAAATAGTCTCTTGGAAGTCTGTATTGCCATTTCAATTTGAGTCAGTTGGCCCTCGGCAAGCCGGATCTTACCATTACGTTTGGCCACATGGGGATCCATCACGAGTTTCTGTACTTGACTCTGTTTCTTGTACGATAATAGGAATCGGTCTATGGCACCCCGAAGTATGCTCGAACCGACCTTCACCGATTGTATCTTCACGTCAGTCATAAGCACGGATAGGGGATTCAGATCAACTCCCACTGACTGAATTCCCATCCATTGGGCTTCGAGCAAGGTGGTTCCGCTCCCCGAAAAATTGTCGAGTACAATCGAGTCGTCCTCAGGACAAACTATGTTCAACAAGGCACGTGCTAGCTTTGGATGGAATTTCCCCTTGTAGGGATGCATAAAATGGGCTAGATAGAGAGATGGTTCCTCCCGTATCGCGAACCAGTCTTCAAGTCTCCTCCCAACGGAGGCTGTTTCACTCGCGGGTATGCGATCAGCCTGCCATCTTGGTAACCTGAGAAGGGTTTCTAGATTGATTTCCAACTCTTTTGCGTTGCGGCTCAGTTTCGAAACATACGCGGATTTGTCCAAGAAGCGTTGGACTGTTATGGCTCTAACTATGCGAGACTTCTTGCCGGAATAACTGAAGAGATTCACTCCGCGAACAAGGTTTTGGCCCCGAATCTGCGTGTGGGCCTTCGCTACGACATATATTTCAGCTGTGTAAGCCAGTCTTCTGACCAGTTTGGGAAGGATACCAAGAGATCCTTTTCCCTTGAACCCTTGTACTCGTCCATAAGCGAGCTCGTAAGTTATGGAATTGATTAGCTCGGAACGGCCGCCCCTTTGACTAGCGACGTTTAGGACATCGTGCAAATCGCTCGTCGATAGCTCTTCTGCAAAATTGTGTACTGGTTGGACCTTCCCGAATAAGGAGGTCAGTTCTGCTTCTGCCAGTTTGACCTCAGACTCCGTCTTGATGCTATTGAATAACTTGAAGAAGAACGAGCTTTCTTGCAACTCCGAAGTGGAAATTCGTCCCCGATCTAACTCTTTCGGTTCTACAATCTGGAACACCACGAATTCCCCACCTCGGTATAGGCTTATAGTGAGCCAGGCGACTACAGGTTTTTGAAGGTAGGATCTGGTGAGAGTATTCGGAAGTCGCCCTCCGCATTAGTCACAATCACTTCCTCCTTCATACACTTCACCCGCCGCGCATCTTTCAGAGGCGCCCTGCTCTACTTCAGTACAGGTAGGGTGGCTTGTCCCATGCTGACTGCTGTAAAATTGCGGTATTTTTCTGCAACTGTTGCCGGCCCTGAAGGGCCGGCAGGCTGTTCCCACACAGACCTCATACAAACTCACACAATCTCGCAGCAGCAGGGCTGAGCAAGCAGGGCTTACAAAAGGAGAGAGGAAAGAGGCGTGCGGTCGCCGGGATTTGAACCCGGGTTACCAGCTTGGAGGGCTGATGTCCTAGACCAGACTTTCCGCGCGCCAGAGTGCGAACACTCTGAGGCCCGCTCTGGACGACGACCGCACATCCCGGCGAGCCCCGCCGTGAGTTTTTAATCCTTGAACCCGCCCTCGGCTTTCTCGATCTCGTACACCACCCTCGCAGCCACCACATGCGCCTCCAGCGGCCGGGGATGTATCCTCACCAGCTCATCGATGACCGCCATCGTCTCTTCGGCGAAGTGCCCCCTGGGGAACCCTCCTACGACGACCGCCGGGGCCTTCAGCGCTCCCACTTCCGCCGCCAGCGCCTCCGCTGTCCCCCGCTTCCCGAGGACAGACAGCCCAAAGACCCTGTCGGGCCGCAGGACTCCGACCAGCTCCTTCACCCCCAGGGCCCTGGCCCGCACCAGCCCTCCCTCCGACCCGCCGGCGAGCGCCTCCTCCATCAGCCCCCTGAACCTGATGTAGTTCTTCGGGATCCTGGTCTTCTCTGCAATCTCCACAGCCATGCCCCCGCAGGTGTGCACCACGACCTTCACCCTCCCATCCAGATACAGAGGCGTCCCCGTCACGCTTAGCAATGCCGCGTGCACCAAGTCAGGCCTCCCCCTCTTTTCGGAGTCCCTCAGCCTGGCCATCGCCGAGTGGTGGAAGCTCCTGTCGAGGAGCATCCCCCCTGGCTCCTTCCCCCTGCGCTTCGCATCCGACGCCACGGCCGGCTGCCTCCAGACCTCCCTGGGGACAAGCTCCAGCGCCGCTTCGGCCAGTACGAAACTCAGCAACCCCATCGCGCTCCGGGGCGCACGGTTAAGACCTTCCGCCCCCTCCGGGGGCTGTGAAGCGGCGCGGTGCGAAGGAGGAGGCGGCAGCCGTGGTGAAGGTGCTCACCGAGTCCGCCGTCAGCCTCTCCCACACCGACCCCGCGATGGCTAGGGCCCAGGCCGCCCTGGCCAGGAAGGTGAAGCTCAGGTTCAACGTCCGCCTGGAGCCGCACCTCCGCTCCTTCACCTGCCGAGGGTGCAAGGGCCTCCTTGTCCCAGGGGTCAACGCCAGGGTCCGCCTCGGCCACGGGAAGCCGACCATGATCAGGGTGACCTGCCTCGACTGCGGCCACCTGAACCGAAAAGTAGTCGGGGAAACTTAAATACTGTCGGAGGAGGCTCGAAATTTCACCACGTGAAACGTTATGGTTAGTGCCCACGACGTCCCGTCAGGGAAGCTCATCTCCGCCCTAGCGGAGCAGATGAAGTCGGTCCCCTCCGTTCAGGTCCCCGACTGGGCGAAGTTCGTCAAGACCGGCTCCCACGCCGAGAGACCTCCGGCGAGCCCCGACTGGTGGTTCACCCGGGCCGCGTCCCTGCTGCGCAAGGTCTACATCCACGCCCCTGTGGGGCTGAGCGACCTGAAGCGCGCCTACGGTGGGACCAAGGCCCTGCACTACTTCCCGAAACACCACAGGGACGCCGGCGGGTCTTCCATCCGCTTGATATTGAAGCAGCTGGAGCAGGCCGAGCTTGTCTCGAAGACGCCCAAGGGGAGGGTGCTCACCCCCAAGGGACGGGCCATGCTCGACAAGGTAAGCAATGAGCTCTTCATGGGGCTCAGCAAGGAGAACAAGACCCTCGAGAGGTACGCCTAGACATGTCCGAGCAGCAGAAGCAGCCCGACAAGGATTCCGCGGATCGGAAGATGATGAGGGAGGCGGCCCTGAGGATGGCCCTCACGTCCGACGCCAGACAGCGCTTGGCCAACGTGAAGATGGTGAGGCCCGACCTCGCAGGCTCAATCGAAGAGTACATCATCCAGCTGGCCTCCTCCGGGAAGCTCACAAAGCCCATCGACGACGAGCAGGTCAAGCAGATGCTGGGCGCCCTCCAGGAGAAGAAGCGGGAGATCAAGATCAGGAGGATTTGAGTTGGCAAGAGTAAAGGACACCTCGAAGAAGAACAGGCTCATGAAGGCCGGGAGGCAGGCGCGCTCGGTGCCTACCTGGGTCATAGTCAAGACCAACCGGAAGGTCAGGTCGAACCCCAAGCGTAGGCATTGGAGGCAGCGCAAGCTGAAGCTCAGGTGATAATGAATGTCTGAAGAGAGGATGGAAGAGCTGACCCGTACCTACACCGTCCCGCTGGGCGTGGTCTACGAGGCCCCTCCCTACAGGAGGGCGAAGAAGGCCGTGGCGGTCATCAGGGAGTTCACGACGCGCCACATGAAGGCCCGCCAGGTCAGCATAGACACAGAGGTCAACGAACTGATCTGGGCCAAGGGGATCAAGCACCCTCCGCGGCGCATAACCCTCGAGATGGAGAGGGACGAGGACGGCGTCGTCACGGTCAGCCTCCCAGAGTCAGAACAAGTGTGACCCGATGGGTCTCCACCTGATGGACATCTACCGAAGCCCCAACATAGGAATCTTCATGCGGGCCAACGACAAGTTCCTGCTCGTCCCCAAAGGCCTCGCCCAGACGAAGTCCGACAGGCTCTGTGAAAACCTCCGGGTATCGGCCGTCCCCACCTCGATCGGGGAGTCCAGGCTGCTGGGGGCCCTCTCCGCCATGAACGGCAACGGCGTCCTGGTGTCGAGGCTGGCCGAAGAAGCCGAGATCAGGGAGATCAGGGACGCAACCGGCCTCAACGTCTCACGCCTCGAGTCGAAGCTTACTGCTGTGGGGAACCTCGTCGTGGCCAACGACAAGAGGGCCCTCGCCTCCCCAGCCCTCGACCCCAGGGCTCTGTCCCAGGTCAGGGACGTGCTGGGGACCGAGGTCCAACAGGACGCCATAGGGGAGTACTACCAGGTGGGCTCATTGGCGGTGACGACCAACCGCGGAGCGGCCGTGTACCCTGGCCTGGACGAGGCCGAGGTCGCCCGCATAGGCTCGGCGCTGGGGGTGGACGCCTATCCTACGTCCATCAACGGCGGCGTCCCCTACGTCTCCTCAGGCCTGGTGGCGAACTCGCGTAACGCCGTCGCCGGGAGCCAGACGACCGGACCTGAGCTTGTGTTTATAACGCGGGCTCTGAGCGTTTGAATAAGTGTCACTGAAATGAGCGAACTGACCACGGCCGAAGACACGGTCAACGCCCTGGTGGTCGAGATAAGGGTCCTCGAGGGGACCTACAACGAGCTCTCGGCGAGGCAGAACCTGCTAGAGAGGGCGATGCTCGAAGGGCGCGCCGCCCTCGACGCCATAGGGGGACTGTCCGGCCAGAGCTCCGGCGAGGTGCTCACCCAGGTAGGCGGAGGCATCATGCTCAGGTCGAGCCCTCCTGAGACTGACCGGGTGCTCGTGAGCATCGGCGCCAATGTGGTGGTGGAGAAAGCAAGGGACGAGGCGGTGGCGATCCTCGAAGAGAGGGGGAGGGAGATCGAGAAGACCCTCGTCTCACTTGTGAGCCAGAGGAACGAGATAGCCCAGAGGCTGAACTCTGACAGGGACGTGCTGAACAACTTCATGGCCCGAAACCAGCAGGGGTAGCACCTTGTTCGACCGGCTGAAGCAGGCATTCTCCTCCATAACCAGCGCCGTAAGGGAGAAGCAGCTCAGCGGCCAGGACCTCGACAGCGCGGTCTTCGACTTTCAAATCTCGCTCATCGAGAGCGACGTAGCCCAGAGCGTCGCCGAAGCCCTCACCACCGAGGTCCAGAAGACCCTGGAAGGGACCAGGGTGGACCGCTCCGTCGACATGGCGGAGGTGGTCGGGGAGAGGCTGAACGCCTCCCTGGAGGCCGCTTTCGCGCGGGCGGGGTCCGTCGACATCGTGTCCAACGTCAGGGAGAAGGCGAAGGCGGGGGAGCCCTACGTCATCCTCTTCCTGGGGATAAACGGCACGGGGAAGACGACAACCGTGGCCAAGTTCGCCAACTTCCTGAAGAAGAACGGGCTGTCCGTCGTCTGCGCGGCCGGGGACACCCACAGGCCGGGGGCCATCGAGCAGCTTTCGGAGCACGCCGAAAGGCTCTCACTCAAGGTCGTCTCCCAGCGCTACGGCGCGGACCCGGCGGCGGTGGGCCGCGACGGCGTCCTCTACGCCAAGGCGCACCACGTGGACTGCCTCCTGATCGACACGGCCGGGAGGATGCAGACAAACCAGAACCTGATGGAGGAGATGTCGAAGATAGCCAGGGTGGTCAGGCCTGACTTCCGCATCTTCGTGGCGGACGCACTGACGGGGAACGACGCAGTCTCTCAGGCCGCGCTCTTCAACCAGCACGTCGGCTTCGACGGTGCCATCCTGACAAAGGCCGACGCAGACGTCAGGGGCGGGGCAGCCCTGTCCATAGTCTACACGACAGGCAAGCCCGTCCTCTTCTTGGGGGTTGGCCAGGGATACGACGACCTGTCCCCCTTCGACGCCAAGGCGTTCCTGGGTTCCATCACGGCCCGCTAGTCCGGCCCCCGAAGGAGCCTCTGGGGTACGTCCCCTTCCCCGTCCTCGCCCTCTCCATGTCCGCCCCCACGGCGGCGAATGGCCCGTCGCCGGTCGCCAGCCCGAGGACCTCGCCGTCCGGGGCCACGACCAACCCCCTCCCCCCGAACTCCGACCTCTCCTCAGGCATCTCGCAGACCGTGACCTTCATGGCAGCGGCGTCCTGTCCCCTAGCAGTATCTATCTCCTCAGTCTCCGCCCTCGCCCAGCCTTCTCCTCTCTTCGCCCACCAGTTCGGTCATCGCCTCGAAGGCCCTGCTGGCGTCCTTCATCCCGACCACCATGATGGTGTCGGTGAAGCAGCTGACCGTGTCCTCGACGTTCACCTTCTTCCTGAACAGCTGGTTGTAGAGGGCGCTGACGCATCCCGGGGTGGTGACTATCTCCACGGGGCTGTGGACGGTTATGGCCGCCCCCTCCTCCCCCTCATCAAGTATCTCGGCGCTCCCCAGGGCCCTCTTGACCATCCGGTGGAGCCTCTGGTCGAAGATGAGGGTGATGGACGAAAGCGACTCTGACACCTGGATGAAGTCTTCATGGTTGGCGGAGAGCAGCGTCCCCACGATCTGAAGGGTCCTCTTTGTCTTCTCCACGGATACCCTGGAGACGTGGGTCCTCACGTTGACGACGCTCCCCGCGAGCACCCTGCTCACCCTCGGCGGGGCCGGTGAGTAGGAGCCTCGGAGCCGCTTGAGGGAGGTGGCCACGCCCACCTCGCTCACCCCCCTGACCCCCTTCCCCGTCCTCGCCGCCACCCTGGGGACCAGCATCCTGGCGAGGGCGCTGAGGTTCACGTAGTCCCTTGCCAGGGCGTCCTGGACGGAGAGGTCCGAGTCCACCTCGTCCCTGACCGCCTTCATGACTGAAGCTGTTTTGACCAGTTTTGGGTCATGTTTGACCAAAACGCCGTTTTCCTGTCCAAAATCTATAAAAGCATTGTTGAGGCCGTCCGGTCCGAAGTTTGCGCCGAACCGTTGCCCTCGCGTTCTCCGGCGGCCTAGACACCTCAGTGTGCGTCAAGTGGCTCCAGGAGAAGTACGACGCTGAGGTGGTCACGGTCACCCTCGATTTGGGCCAGAGGGACGACATGGATGAGATTGAGAAGCGCTCCAGGCAGATCGGCGCCAGGAACCATTACACCATAGACGCCAAGGAAGAGTTCATCCACGACTACGTCTTCCCATCGATCAAGGCGAACGCCCTCTACGAAGGGAAGTACCCTCTCAGCACAGCCTTGGGGAGGCCCCTCATCGGGAAGAAGCTCGTCGAAGTGGCTGAGAAGGAGGGTGCTGACGCGGTCGCCCACGGCTGCACGGGCAAGGGGAACGACCAGGTCAGGATCGACGTCACCGTGAGGGCGATGAACCCGTCCCTGCAGGTCATAGCCCCGGTCCGCGAGTGGAACATGAGCAGGGACGAGGAGATCGCCTACGCCCAGGAGCGCGGGCTCCCGGTCAAGCCCTCGAAGTCGATATTCAGCGTCGACCAGAACATCTGGGGGAGGTCCGTGGAGAGCGGGCCCCTCGAGAACCCTGGGACCGAGCCCCCCGAGGACGCCTTCGAGTGGACCGCTTCCCCCGAGGAGGCGCCGGACGAGCCCCGATACCTGGAACTCGGCTTCCAGGAAGGAGTCCCCGCCAGGGTTGACGGCAAGGCCATGGATCCCCTCGAGCTGGTAAGCTACGTGAACGAGGTCGCAGGGGCGCACGGCGTCGGCAGGATCGACCACATAGAGGACAGGCTCGTGGGGATAAAGTCACGGGAGGTCTACGAATGCCCGGCGGCGTCCGTCGTCATCGACGCCCATAGAGACCTGGAGAAGCTGGTCCTGACCCGCCACGAGCTCGACTTCAAGGCCCACGTGGAGAGGGAGTGGGCGTGGCTGGTCTACTCAGGGCTCTGGCTGGAGCCGCTCAGGCCGGCCCTGGACCGCTTCATCGCCGCCACCCAGCACAGGGTGACCGGCTCGGTGAAGGTGAAGCTCTACAAGGGGACCTCCCGGGTCGTCGGCAGGTCGTCGGACTACTCCATCTACGACATCGGCCTGTCCACCTACGGCCGCGGTTCGACCTTTGACCAGAAGAGCGCGGTAGGCTTCATAGAGCTCTGGGGGCTCCAGTCTAGGGTCGCTTCCGGGCTCAGCTCTCAAGCCGAGGAAAAAGAAAAGAATGGACATCAGGGGACCAAGGCTAAGGAAGCCCAGTGACGAGGCCCTCGCCTTCACCTCCTCGATGGCCGACGACGGGCGCATCGCCCGCCAGGTCATCTTGGTGAATTTGGCCCACATGGCAGCCCTCGTCAGGGCAGGAGAAGTGGACCGAAAGCTGGGCGCGAAGTGCGTGAAGTTCCTGGTCGGCGCCTCCGCCGAGATACCCCCCGGCGCGAAGTCCGAGGACTTCCATCAGCAGCTCGAGCAGGCCGCGGTCGACTCCCTCGGCGTGGAGACAGCCGGGTTCCTCAACTACGGCAAGAGCAGGAACGACCAGGTCGCCACCGCCATACGGATGGAGCTGAGGGGCTCGGTTCTCGCCCTCGTCGGCTCCGTCGTGGGGCTCCAGTCGGCGCTGCTGAGCCAGGCGAGCAAGAATGGCGCAGTCCTGGTCCCAGGATACACCCACCTGCAGAGGGCGCAGCCCGCGACCTTCGCCCACCACCTATTCGCCCACTTCGACGCCTTCCAGCGCGACGCTGAGAGGGCCCTCCAGCTCTACGCCCGCGTCAACCTGTCCCCCATGGGGTCGGCCGCCATGGCGGGGACGTCGGTGAAGCTCGACAGGAGGTACGTCGCCGGGCTCCTCGGCTTCCACGGTCTGGTCAGAAACGCAATGGACGCGGTCTCTTCGAGGGACGTAGCCGTCGAGGCCCTTTCCTGCGCCACCATCGCAGCCCTCGACGCCAGCAGGCTGGCCGAGGAGCTGATACTATGGAGCTCGGCGGAGTTCGGGTTCGTCGAGCTCGCCGACGCCTACGCCGCGTCAAGCAGCATAATGCCACAGAAGAAGAACGCGGTGGCCGCAGAGATGGCCCGGGCCAAGGCAGGGTCAGTCATGGGGGGCCTGGTCGCCGCCTGCGCCATCCTGAAGGCCCTCCCCTACTCTTACAACCTCGACCTCCAGGAGGTCACCCCTCACCTCTGGCGGGCCATGGACGACGTGACCGCCACCCTCGGCGTGCTCGCGGGCATGGTCGCCTCGGCCTCGCTCAGGAAGGGGCGCCTGGACTCGGCTGTCCACGGCGACGGCTCTACAGCCGTTGCCCTCGCCAACTACCTCGTCAGAGAGCGCGGCGTCTCCTTCCGCCAGGCCCATGCCATGGTGGGGGCGCTCGTGCGGGCCTCGGCTGACACGGGAGCGCCGCTTCAGGAAGTGGCGGCGTCCAGGCTCGCGCACGTCTCCGCAGGCTTCGGGAAGAAGGTATCAGTGGACAGGGGCACCATCGAGGGCCTCCTTGACCCCGCCCGGTTCCTCGAGGGGGTCGCGACCGAAGGAGGGGCAAACCCCCGATCCATAGCGAAGGAGCTCAGGCTGCGCGAGGGCGACATCGCCTCTACGCGGTCCTCGCTCTCCGAGCTGAAGGCGAGGCTGGCCGCATCAGAGCGGAGGCTGCGCGCCACTACACTGGGACTGGCACGGGAGGTGAAATCAGGAGATTGAACACGAGTTGCAACGAATGCGGAGCCGCGCTGACCGTCCCCGACGACGCCATAATCGGGGAGCTTGTCTCTTGCAGGGACTGCTCTTCGGAATACGAGGTGGCGGAGATATCCAACGGCAGCGTCCTCCTCAAAGCCGCTGAGAAGGTCGGAGAGGACTGGGGAGAATAGTGAAGCTCACCATAACTTTCGACAGGCTCAGGTGGGAGGAGAAGGCGCTCAGCGAAGCCGCCGAAGCCGCGGGGATCGAGGTGTCCCTGGTCGACGTCAAGGGGCTGGTCTTCGAGGTCCCCAAGAAGCGCCCGGAGTTCGGGGACGTGGTGCTCCAGCGGTGCATCAGCCACTACAGGTCGTCGCTCCTCACCCGGGCCCTGGAGGGGGCAGGGATGCAGGTCATCAACAGCCAGGCGGTGGCCGAGGTCTGCAGCAACAAGCTCGCCACCAGCATCGCGCTTTCGAACGCCGGCGTGCCTACCCCGCGCACCTTCCTCGCCCTCACCTCAGACGCCGCCGAGGAGGCCGCCGAGAAACTCGGCTACCCCCTGGTGCTGAAGCCGTTCACTGGGAGCTGGGGGCGCATGGTGACTGTCGTCCGTGACAGGGCGACCCTGGAGTCGCTCATCGAGTACAAGGAGGAGCTCGCGAACCCGCAGGAGCAGCACATGTACTACCTCCAGGAGTACGTCAACAGGCCCCCAAGGGACGTCAGGGCCATAGTTGCCGGGGACAGCATAGTCGCCTGCGTCCACAGGATCGCGCCACCGGGGGAGTGGAGGACCAACGTCGCCCGGGGAGCGACGTCCGAGGCGTTCAAGCCCGACGCCGAGCTGGCGGAGGTCATACTGAAGGCAGCCGAGGCCGTGGGGGGCGGGATCCTCGGGGTCGACGCCATGGAGCCGGAGTCAGGCTACGTGGTCCACGAAGTCAACAACACCGTCGAATTCAAGGGGGCCCAGTCCGCCGTGGGGTTCGACATCCCCTCCAGGCTGATCAGCTATGTCGCAGGGTCGGCGAGGCGATAGCATGGTCCGCGTGGGCGTGCTCGCGGGCTCCGGGTACATAGGAGGGGAGCTGCTCCGGCTGCTCCTCCAGCACCCCGAGGCCGAGGTGGCCTACGCCACCTCGAGGAGGTACGCCGGGGAGTACGTGTTCAGGGTGCACCCCAACCTCAGAGGGGTCACGGACCTGAAGTTCGTCCCCTTCGACGCGTCAAAGCTCGCAGGGTCGGCCGACGTCGTGTTCGCGGCCCTCCCCCACGGCGAGTCGGTGAAGGTGGTCCCACAGCTCGCAGACGCCGGGCTCAGGATCGTAGACCTCAGCGCTGACTTTAGGCTCGGGGACAGCTCTCAGTACCCAGTCTGGTACGGCTACGACCACCCCCGCCCCGACCTGCTGGGGAAGTTCGTGCTCTCGATCCCCGAGCTGAACCGGGAGCAGGTCAAGGGGGCGAGGCTGGTGGCTTCCCCGGGGTGCACCGCGATCACCACAATCCTCGCCCTAGCCCCTCTCATCAGGATGAAGTCCCTGGGGGTGGACACGGAACACGTCGTGGTCGACGCCAAGGTCGGCTCCTCAGGGTCAGGCGGCAAGCCATCCCTCGCGACGCACTTCTCGGAGAGGTTCAACGTGGTGAGGCCCTACAAGCCCGCGGGGCACAGGCACGCCGCCGAGATAGAGCAGGTCCTATCATCCGTCGCCGGCGTCCGGGTCAGAGTCTCGATGTCGGCCCACGGCGTGAACATGGTGAGGGGTATCCTGAGCACCTCTCATGTCTTCGCGTCCGGGGAACTGAAGTCCATCGACATATGGAAGGCGTACCGCGAAGCATACTCAGGGAGCCACTTCGTCAGGATAGTCAGGGACAGGCAGGGGCCCTTCAGGCTCCCGGACCCGAAGCTCGTCATAGGCTCCAACTTCTGCGACGTGGGCTTCGAGATAGAAGAGAGGACGGGGAGGATAGTCGCCTTCGGCGCCACTGACAACCTGATCAAGGGGGCAGCGGGGAACGCGATCCAGTCGATGAATCTCATGCTAGGATTCGACGAGAAGGCGGGGCTGGCGATGGCGCCCCTCCATCCGGTGTAGCGAGTTGAAGGTGGTCGTGAAGATCGGCGGGAGCCTCATGAAGGCCGGCGTCCCCGAGGCCCTGGTCCAGGATGCGGCGAAGCTTTCCCCCTCCCACCAACTCGTCTTCGTGCACGGAGGGGGGGACGTGGTGACGGAGTACGCGAACAGGCTTGGGAAGGAGCAACGCTTCGTCGTCTCTCCAGAAGGGATCAGGAGCAGGTACACGGACAGAGAGACGGTGGAGATCTACCAGATGGTGATGAGCGGTCTCCTCGCCAAGCGCCTGGTGCAGTCCTTCCACAGGGCGGGGCTGAAGGGGGTCTCCCTCGCGGGGGAGGACGGGGCCCTCATCACGGCCGCACGGAAGTCAAAGCTGGTGATTGTGGACGAGAGGGGCCGCAGGGTGGCCATCGAAGGGGGGTACACAGGCAGGGTCAGCGGTGTCAACTCGTCCCTCCTGGACCTCCTCCTCGGCCAAGGGTACATCCCCGTAGTCTCCCCCGTGGCCGTAGGGGAGGAGGGAGAGCCGCTCAACATAGACGGAGACAAGGCCGCTGCCTCCATTGCCGCGGGGGCAGGGGCGGACGCAGTGGTGTTCGCGACCAACGTCGAGGGGCTGAGCCTCGACGGCTCCCTCGTCAGGCGCCTCTCAGCGGAGGAGGCTAGGGCGAGCCTCCCGAAGGTCGGGTTCGGCATGCAGAAGAAGGTCATGGCCGCGGTGGACGCGGTGAAGGCGGGAGTCAAGGAGGCTGTGATCTGCTCTGGTACGAAGGAGGCCCCCCTGTCAAAGGCCCTCGCGCACGAGGGGTGCACGGTGGTGACGCCATGACCGAGCTGATCCGCAGTCTGGAGGACTCCTACGAGGCCCATGCCTTCAACAAATTCCCGCTGGCTATCGTGAGGGGGAAGGGGTCGCTCGTCTGGGACTCGGAGGGGAAGGAGTACATCGACTTCATGTCAGGGATTGGGGTCGCCCTGGTCGGCCACTGCAACGACTCCGTGATCGACGCGGTGAGAGAGCAGGTTGGGAGGTTGATCACCTGCCACGGCTCCTACTACAACGACGCCAGGGCAGGCTTCGTAGAGCGCCTGGCGAAGGCCGCACCGAAGGGGCTGGGGAGGGTCCTCCTCACCAGCACCGGGACCGAGTCCGTGGAGGCGGCCATCAAGCTGGCAAGGCGGCACACCGCGAGGAAGAAGGTCGTGGCGATGAAGGGCGCCTTCCATGGCAAGACCTACGGATCCCTCTCGGCCACCTGGAGCAAGAAGTACAGGGATCCCTTCGGCCCGCTCCTCGAAGGGTTCGGGTTCGCAGAGTACGCCGACGCGAAGTCGCTGGAGTCCCTGGTCGACGGAGATACCGCTGCAGTGATCGCGGAACCGATCCAGGGAGAGAGCGGGATCATCGTCCCCCCCGACGGCTACTTCAGGGAGGTCAGGGAGATATGCGACAGGAACGGGGCCCTGCTGATCTTCGACGAGATCCAGTCCGGCCTGGGGCGGACAGGAAAGATGTGGGCATCGGAGCATTGGGGTGTCGTCCCGGACATAATGACGGTGTCCAAGGGGCTCGGAGGGGGCCTACCCATAGGCGCCGCCATCGCCACCGACGAGGTCGCCGGGAGCCTGAAGGGTGGCGAGCACACAAGCACCTTCGCAGGCAACCCGCTCTCCTGCGCCGCTGGCTCGGCCACCCTCGACTACATCGCCAGGAACGACCTCCCCGCCAGGGCGAGGGAGAAGGGGGAGGCGCTGAAATCAGGGCTCGCCAAGGTCGCATCTGCCCACAGACTCGTCAAGGAAGTGCGGGGGCTGGGGCTCATGCTGGCACTTCAGACCCGGGTGGACATCCATTCCATGCTCCTGGCAGCACAGTCCCGGGGGGTCATCACAGCCTACTCCGGGAGGGACACGTTCAGGCTCCTGCCTCCGCTCGTGGTCGAGGACGCTCAGATGGCCAGGGGGCTCGAGGTCCTAGACAGGGTCATGGCCGAAGCGGAGGCGGGGCGGTTCTGACTGCGCGAAGCGCGTCATGGGCTTCCCCTCGTCGGCGCCGGCCCGCCGGAGAGAGATGAGCGGCTCTGACGACGAGGCCCTCAAGCTCCTCGTCGACTCTCTGAAGATTTACTCCCCCACGAAGGAGGAGGGGGAGCTGGCGGCCTTCCTCGCGGACGGCATGCGGCGCCTCGGGTATTCCAGGGTGAGGACAGACGGGGCAGGGAACGTGACCGGGGAGGTGGGGAAGGGCAAGCCCAGACTCCTTCTCTGCGGCCACATGGACACCGTGCCGGGGAAGCTCCGGGTGAGGAGGACCAGGGACGCGGTCTACGGCAGGGGAGCAGCCGACGCCAAGTCCCCCCTGTGCGCCCTCCTCCTGGCGGGGGTCAGGGCCGCGGACTCCGGAGTCAGGATAACCTTCGCCGGGGCCACGGAGGAGGAGGGGGACGGCGCCGGGGTGGAGGCGCTCGCCAAGCGCGGCTCGACCTACGACTACGCGGTGTTCGGCGAGCCCAGCGGGGCAGAGAGGATCACCATAGGATACAGGGGCAGGATGGGGCTTCGGGTCGTCGTCCGGACACCGGGAGGGCACGCGGGCTCACCCTGGGCCCACCGGAGCGCTTTCGACGAGTTCGCCTCTGTCCTCGGCAGGCTGAGGGAGTACGAGGCCGCGCACCAGGTGCAGGGGGACCACTTCAGGTCGGTGTCCGTCTCCCCTACGCTGGTGAGCGCAGGCTCCTACCAGAACGTCGTCCCCGGGCTCTGTGACGCGACCTTTGACGTCCGTCTCCCGCCTGGCCTCCTATCGGCCAAAGTCCTGGGCGACATCCGGTCCATGGTGGAGGGCTCCAGGGACGGTGTCGAAGTGGAGGTCTTCCCCGGTCCCCCAACGGAAGCCTACGAAGCGGACCCCGGGTCGAGGCTGGTCAGGGCGTTCCAGAGGGCCATCCTTCTCCGCCTCGGCAAGAGGCCCTCCCTAGTCAGGAAGACAGGGACAGGAGACATGAACACCTTCGCACGCAAGAAAGGGGCAGCCTGCGTGACCTATGGCCCGGGGCCCTCGGGGACGAGCCATACCGACGGCGAGGTCGTCCTGGTCAGGGACTACCTGGACAGCATCGAGGTGGCGGGGGAAGCCATAGGACAGCTCGTCTCCATGAGCGGTGGCTGACAGTCAGACCCTTATCTCTTCCAGGCCGAACTGCTTCACGAGCCCCACTATCTTCTCCTTGTAGGGCCCCAGCCCCTTCCAGTCGAGGACGGCGTATCTGACGGGCGAGGTGCTCCTCTGGAGCATCTGTCCCACCATCCGCTCGTCCACGTGCCCCAGGGCGTACTTGGGCGCGACATACGGGATCGCCAGGTCCTCCTCGAGGAGCAGCCTGGTGAACTTCTCGGAGTAGTGGGTCCCGCCGAACCCGAGGGCAACCCTCTCCCAAATCCGCCTATGTGACAGGCTCTCCATCAGCGACTTCGCGACCACCCCTGCCGCCTTCTTGTCACCCCAGAACTCCTCGGACGAGCCGAGCTCGACGAAAAGGACCGGCTTCTGGAGCGAAGTGGGCCCGTGATGCGTCGCCTCCATCGTGATCTCGTAGCTGCTCACCTCCTCTCTGTGGCCCCAGAGGGCGATCAGGTAGTTCTTGAGCAGCGACGGGTCAGCCCTCCCGAGCTCCCTCCCGACCCCTCCGATCTCCGCCTCATCGGAGAAGTTGCCCGTCGTGTGCGCCGTCAGGGACGCGATCCCCGACTCCGCGCTGTGCCTCGACAGGAAGATGTATGCCTGGGGGTTGAAGTATTCGTCCAGGTTCGGAGGGGTGACGATCATCCCCTCGAACCGGGCAAGGAGAAACGACCCCTTCTGGTAGACCGTCTCGCCAAGGAAGTTCACCCCGGTGGATGCGAACCCCTCGCCCTCGACCAAAGCAGCGGCAAGGGTACTCGATGCCAGGTCTGTGGAGGATGCCAGGATGACGGTGGCGGGCTCTCCCTGGGGGGTCATGGCGGCACGGCCCAGAAGCGGGGTATTAACGCTGGGGCGGCGGCGCGCTCCCTGGCGACCAGGGCCCCGGAGGGCCATTAGACATATAAGCCGACCAGGTCTGCCGATTCAGGTACCATGGGGTTCCGCGACTTCCTGAGGTCGTCTCAGGCCATATTCAGGCTGGCCCACAAGAGCGACAGGGACGAGTTCACCCTCTACCTCAAGCTGGTCGGGCTTGGGATCGCGGTGGTCGGGACCATAGGCTTCCTCATCAAGTTGGTGGGGACCATCTTCTTCGGCTAAATGACATCACTGCAATAGGCAACCGCGACTCCCTGCAAGCGAAGGCGCTTGCCTGCAAACCTGCGCTCCCCTCCTCTGCCGAAGAGACTCAAGGAGCGGGGCACCCTGTCAAGCACCTGGCCGAACAAGTCGTTCCCAGGGCTGAGCCCCACGACCGCCTACGGCCTCGTCTTCGAGCTCCAACTTCCGACCCTACATGTGTCGCTCTTGATAGCGGCGGGGGATACGGATGGGGGATTGTTCCTGCAGCTACCAGGGCCGCTGCTTAGTGACGTACTCGACCCATCTATGGCCGCATAGGCCGCACTCGTGCTCCACTTCGTATGAGTATATCCAAACCTGGTATGGCTCCTTGATCTGGACCCCTCGTCCAGTCACCCAGCTCCCCCTCGACAGCTCAACCTTCTCGGCGGACGTCCTCTCATTCCGCAGGACGCGCTTTCGGGACTTTGCGTGGCACTTCGGGCACGTGTGGTTGTACCACACCATGAGTCCATACTCGGCGTCGCGCTCCCTTCAACCTTCCGCCCTGACTGCCCCCAGGTGTGCCCGCTGAGGGACCTGCGCTTTCGCACGTTTGAGGGACTCCATCCTCTTCCCAATGCACGCGACCGTAACCGCGTGCAGGGGGCCGAACGGCACCTAGGCCGGCTCGGCAGGAAGTCGTCCCAGTCCCGGGGCTCCTCTGTGCTGACCTAACGCTTGAACATCTCGAGCTGCATGGCGTAGGATGCCTCCGCCCCCGCCTTTCATCCCCGGCGAGGAACGCCTGGACCACCCTGGACTGGCCTGCCCCTCTGGGAACCATTTCGGCCCTATCTCATTCCTTTCATCTGCCGGCCTGTTGGCCGCCATGGAACAAGGCGGCCTCTGGCTATATGACGGCGGCCTGCGCGGAGAACCGTCCGCCGCGCCTAAAGGTTATTAGGCCAACGAAACTCGGGGTTTTTTCACCGTGTCGGTACTGAGCGACCAGGAGCGGAACAGTTCCATTTATCCGGTCAAGACCACCGGAGGTCAGGAGAGGACGGTGGCGACCTTCGTGGCCAACAGGGCGGTCCAGAAGGGGAAGCCCATCTACTCGGTCCTGGCCCTGGACACCTGGAAGGGGTACGTCCTCTTCGAGGCTCCCAACAGCCAGGTGGTGGACGAGAGCATCCAGGGGTTCAAGCACGTCAGGAGCAAGATCCCCGGAATGATGCAATACTCTGACATTGAGAAGTTCCTGGTCACAAAGTCCATGGTGGCGGAGCTCAACGCCGAAGACACCATCGAGATAGTCGCCGGCCCGTTCAAGGGGATGCGGGCAAAGATCTCCAGAGTGGAGAAAGAGAAGCAAGAGATCACAGTCTCCCTGCTGGACACGGCGTTCGCCATGCCCATCACCATAGACGCCGCCTACGCCAAGCTTGTGGCCAGGGCCAAGCCGGAGCAAAAGTGACCCCGAATGGGTGAAAAACAGGTCATCAACGTGCTGGTAACCGGCGGCGAGGCGAGCGCCGGCCCTCCCCTTGGCCCCGCGCTGGGCCCGCTGGGGGTGAACGTCCTCGGCGTAGTCAACGAGATCAACAAGCAGACCGGCGACTTCAAGGGGATGAGGGTCCCCGTGAAGGTGGAGGTCGACAAGGAGACCAAGCAGTTCGCCGTATCAGTCGGTACGCCCACCACTTCCGCCCTGGTCGCCAAGGAGTCGGGCATCCCCAAGGGCTCAGGGAAGCCCAACGTCGACTTCGTCGGGGAGTTGACCGTGGACAAGGTCGTCACCATCGCCAGGAACAAGATAGGCGGCTCCTATGCCGCTACCACCAAGTCGGCCGTGAAGGAGGTCGTGGGGAGCTGTGTCAGCATGGGGGTCAAAATCGAAGGGAAGGACGCCAGGGAGTTCATGAAAGAGATAGACGAAGGCAAGTGGGACCCCAAGTTCCAGTGACGGGCAGAAGGCTTTTATCCGGTGTCTGAAGGCTCGGCAAGGAATTCGTGAATAATGTTTGCTCTCGAACCAGCAGCTCGCGGAACTGGTCAAGAAGGGTAAGGGCCAGTCCAAGGAGACCAAGTTCACCCAGTCGGTCGAAGTACTGATCTCGCTGAAGGAAGTCGACCCAAAGAAGACCGACCTGAACATCAACGAGATAGTCTACCTGCCCCACCCCGCCACGAAGCAGGCCAAGATCTGCTACATAGGGTCCGGGGACCTCGCGGTCAGGGCGAAGAACGCAAAGGCGAACCTTGTCATAGAGCCGGCCCAGCTGGAGAACTACGGAGGGAGCAAGAGGGACGCCAAGAAGCTGGCCAGGTCATACGAATTCTTCCTAGCAGACACCGCCCTCATGCCGAGGGTCGGCAAGGTCCTGGGGCAGGCGCTCGGCCCCAAGGGGAAGATACCGTCACCTGTCCCGCCGAACTCCCCCATCGAGGCCATGATCAACAGGATGAGGACGGCGATCAGGGTCAGGAGCAGGGGGTCCCTCGGCGTGATGGCTAAGGTGGGAGACAGCGGGCTGTCCGAGGCCGACCTGGCCGAGAACATACTGGCCGTGGTCAACGCCGTGACCAAGAAGCTCCCCAACGGCGACAGGAACATCAAGACGGTTATGGTCAAGACGACCATGGGCAAGCCTGCGAAGCAGGCGGTGGAGTAGATGAGCGAGACAGTCCAGGTCCACAGGCACAACCCGAAGAAGGTCGAGACAGTCGAGCGCGTGGCCTCACTCGCGCAGAAGTACCCCGTCCTCGCGGTGACCAGCCTCTCGAAGGTGAGGGCGAGCCAGCTGATGGCCGTGCGCAAGGCGCTGAGGCAGCACGCGGAGGTCTACGTCGTCAAGAACAAGCTCGCCATACGGGGGCTGCAGAAGGCCGGGATCAAGAACGCCGACCAGCTCCTCTCGCACCTCACGGGACAGAACGCGCTGATCTTCTCGACCTACGACCCGTTCAAGCTCTTCCTCACCCTGGACAAGAACAAGGTCTACCTCCCGGCCAGGGCCGGGGACAAGGCACCCGACGACATCATCGTCCCGGCGGGCAACACCAGCCTCCCCGCGGGCCCGGTCCTGAGCGAATTCAGGGAAGCGGGCATCCAGACCAAGATCGAAGGAGGGAGCATCTGGATTAACAAGGACTCGGTGGCGGTGAAGAAGGGCGGGGAGATCACCCCCAAGCTTGCCAGCCTCCTCGCCAAACTGAACATCAAGCCGATCCGGGCGGGTCTGGCGATAGCCCTCGCCTACGAAAGCGGGCTGATCTACGCCGGAGATGTGGTCGCAATCGACCTCGACGAGTACAGGAAGAGCCTCGTCAACGCCTACGCGTCCTCCAGGGGGCTTGCCATAGTCATAGGCTACGTCACCAAGGAGACCGCGCCAGACATACTCTCAAGGGCTTACAGGGAGGCCCTGAGCCTGCAGGTCGAGGCAGGGTTCCTCGACAAGGAGACCGCTCCTCTGATACTCGGAAGGGCCGAGGCTGAAGCCGCAGCTCTGGAAGCAAAAGCCAGGGAAAAGGGCCTCCAATAGTCGCTGGATCACGCGGCCAGACACAGCTACTTCAGGAAGAGCCCCTTGGGACGCCTTCGCCCGACTCCATGAACGGAAGAAATCGTCGCGGATTCTGACAGCCTACGCGGGGCGCTGGGCGGGCAACACCAGGATGCCTTGGGAAGACAGGCAGTGCCGAACAGACAGCCCGCAGGCGGGGACAGCTCACGCTGGCCTAGATGCGGCACGAAGAGCGTGTTTGGCTTAGCCGAAGAGTGAAGCGAGACCCTGTAGAGCCTCTTCTTCCTTCTTCTCCTCTTCCTTCGGCTTCTCCTCTGCCTTCGCCGCGGGTGCGCCAGGGGCTGCGGCAGAGGCCGCGGGCGCGGCAGCCATCGTCGCGGCGTTCTTCAGCGCCTCGTCGATGTTCACCTCGCTCAGGGCAGAAGCCAGTGCCTTGATCTTCACCGTGTCGGGGGCCGAGCCAGTCGCCTTCACCACGCTGGTCAGGTTCTCTTCGCTGACCGGCTTCCCTAGCTTGTGAAGCAGGAGAGCTGCGTAAACGTACTCCATCTTAATTCGCGGACAGGCGACCTCGGTTCCGTATTTAAGAGTTTGAAGTTGAAACCGGCCCCTGCTCGTTCCGACTCATCACCACATACTCGGGGTAGAAACCCAGCTTCTCGTACAGGGAGTAGGCGACCCTGTTGTTCGCCCTCACCATAAGCCCCGCGAGCCTGAACCCCTTCCTCCTGCTCACGTCCAGGGCGTGCTTCAGCAGCGCCTCTCCGACCCCCTTCCCCCTCTCTGCCGGGACGACCTGGATGTCGTAGATCCAGCCGACCTTCATCTGACTGAACGGCCTGTCTGACACCCCGAACCAGACGTACCCAGCGACCTCCGGCCCGCCCCCGACCAGAGCCACGTAGACCTCGCTCCCCTCCTTCCTGAGGAGGGCTTCCATGGTCCTCGCGAACGCCTTCTTGGCCTCCTCCGCCTGGGGGCGCTCCAACTCGTTGAGCTCGTCGGGGAGCTCGTCCACGGAGAGGCGCTTTACGAGCGCAATCTCGTCCCCCCTCGCCTCCCTGATGATTATCTCAGCAGGCATGGATGAGAGGCCCCGCCGCACCCGTTAAGCCTTCCCTCGGCCGGCATCCCAAGTTTATCTACTTCAGGGCAAGGACTCGTGAAAAGACAGTGGAGCAGCCCAGTTGAACGAAAAGAAGCAGGCCCTGAAGGCCAAGTTCTCCTCCGGCTACAAAAAGTACTACGTCGTGGACCTGTTCAAGAGGGAGGGGTACGTCAGGAAGAAGTGCGAGAGCTGCGGCAAGCACTTCTGGACGCTGCGGCCGGAAAGGACCAGGTGCGACGACCAGCCCTGCTCTCCTTACACGTTCATCGGCGACCCGCCCGCCTCCAGGAGGCTCAGCTACGTCGAGACCTGGAAGGCCGTCGAGTCCTTCTTCAAGAGGAACGGGCATGCCGTAGTCAAGCGCTACCCTGTGGTAAGCAGGTGGCGCCCCGACCTCTACTTCACCGTCGCGTCGATAATCGACTTCCAGAGGGTGGAAGGCGGGAAGGTGGTCTTCACTCTTCCGGCCAACCCCCTCGTGGTCCCGCAGATGTGCCTGAGGTTCAACGACGTCCCCACGGTCGGGGTCAACGGGAAGCACGGCACCTCCTTCTGCATGGTCGGCCAGACCGCCCTGGCGAACAGGGAGGGGTACTGGAAGGACAGGACCATCGACCTCGACTTCGAGCTCCTCACGAAGGTCTTCGGCATACCCAAGGAGGAGGTGTCCTTCGACGAGGACGTCTGGATGGGGTATGGGGCCTTCGGCTACTCGCTCCAGTACAACGTCAGGGGGCTTGAAACCGGGAACGCTGTCTTCACGGCCTTCGAAGGCAGCCCAGAGAAGTACGTCCAGCTCAAGGAAGGGGTCGTAGACATGGGGGCGGGGCTCGAGCGCCTTACCTGGCTCACCCAGGGCACCCCTACGGCCTACGACTCGTACTTCGCCCCAGTCCTGAGGAAGATGCGGGAGGAGAATGCCGTCGAGTACGACGAACGCCTCTTCAGGAGATACTCCGCCCTCGCAGGCGAGATCAACCTGGACGAGTACCGGAACCTCGACGAGGCGAGGCTGAAGATCGCCGGAGCCCTGGGCGACGACGTTTCGCACCTGGCAAAGCAGTTCGGCGCCCTGGAGGCCATGTACGCCATCGCCGACCACACACGGTCGCTCCTCTTCGCCATCGCCGACGGCATGCTCCCGAGCAACTCGGGTGGAGGCTACAACCTGAGGATGATCTACAGGCGGGCGCGGAACTTCATCAACTACTACAAGTTCAGGCTGACTGTCCCTGACCTCGTCGACTGGCACATCGACCAGCTCAGGGGGATGTACCCGGAGCTTGCAGGACACCACTCTGATGTGAAGAAGGTGCTGGAAGTCGAGGAGTCCAGGTACCTGTCTTCCGCCGAGAGGGCGGCCAAGATAGTGGCTTCCATCTCGTCCGGCGGGAGGGAGCTGGGGACCGACGACCTGGTGAGGCTCTACGACTCGGACGGGGTCACCCCGGAGCAGCTCATCGAGGCCGGCGCGAGGGTAAGCCCGCCCGAGGGATTCTACGAGAAGGTCCAGGCAAGGCACCTTACCCGCGAGATCGAGCAGCCGACGCTCCAGTTCGACACACGGGGGGTCCCGCCGACGAGGCTATGGTACTACGAGGAGGGGGCCCCCATGGACTTTACCGCCAAGGTCCTGAAGGTCTTCCAGGGGAACCACGTCGTCCTAGACAGGACGGTCTTCTACCCGCGCGGCGGAGGCCAGGAGCCCGACCGGGGGCTTCTCGGCGGAGCGAAGGTGGTGGACATCGAGAAATATGGCGAAGTGGTGATCCACAAAGTGGAGGGGAAGGCTCCCAGAGCCGGGACGAGGGTGGAGTGCCACGTCGACCAGAGGCGGCGGCGGAGGGTCACCCAGGTCCACACTGCGACCCACATACTCAACGGCTCTTCCAGGGAAGTGCTCGGGCCCTGGGTCTGGCAGCATTCAGCCTTCAAGGAGGAGGACTATGGGAGGATAGACATCACCCACTTCTCACACCTGACCGAGGCCGAGGTGCAAAAGATCGAAGACCTGGCCAACGACGTCGTCAGGCGAGACCTGGCGGTGAAGAACACCTTCATGCCGCGGAAGGAGGCGGAGGAGAAGTACGGCTTCAGGCTCTACCAGGGAGGGGTTGTCCCAGGCAAGCTCGTCAGGGTGGTCGACATAGGGGGGTGGGACATAGAGGCGTGCGGGGGGACCCACGCCAGGTCCACCGGCGAGGTGGGGCTCATCAAGGTCACGAAGGCCGAAAGGGTCCAGGACGGTGTCGAGAGGCTCGAGTTCGTAGCCGGAGAGGCGGCCATAGAGTACATGCACAGGATGGACTCCGAGCTCGGCGAGCTCTCGGCCGTGCTTAACACCCAGAGGGAGAACCTCCCCAAGGTGGCGAGGGGTCTCCTCAAGGACCTCGAAGAGTCCAGGGCCCGCGAGAAGCGCCTCGGGCAGACCATGGTCGAGATGTCCACAACCGGCGTAGCCGCCGAAGCCAAGACGGTGGGCAACGCAAAGCTATACGTCTCGACGAATCCTCCCCTGGGGGAGGAACAGATTATAGTCCAGGGGCAGAAGAGCGTATCGTCCGAGCCGTCGCTGATCTACATCGCAGTATTCTCAGCGGGCAAGTCCGCCCGCATCGTCTGCTTCGTCGGCCAAGCCGCCGTCAAGGCAGGCTTCTCCGCCACCGAGATCGTTAGGAAGCTGGCCCCCGCCCTCGGGGGTTCCGGTGGGGGTTCCCAGTCATTCGCCCAGGGCGGCGGTCCGCTCGTGGCCAAGATAGACGAAACATCTTCGCTCGCCCAGAGCCTCCTCCCGCCCGCCACGAGTTGACTGGCATGTCGGCGCGAGAGAAGTACTGGCTGAAGGTCTGGAACGACAGGCGCGTCTTCGAGCCTGACCCTGTGCAGGGAAAGAAGAAGGCGTTCGTGACCTTCCCCTTCCCCTACATGAACGCCGCGGTCCACGTGGGGACTGCGTTCACCGCCTCCAGGGTCGAGTTCTATGCCCGGTTCAGGCGCCTGCAGGGATACAACGTCCTCTTCCCCTGGGCCTGGCACTGGACCGGCAAGACTATCGTGGGGATGAGCCAGAGGCTCAAGCAGGGGGACGCCGCGGCCCGCCGCGCCTTCGTCGAGGCGGACGGCATCCCCGCGAAGGAGGTGGAGAAGTTCACCGACCCGGAGTACCTGGCATCCTACTACACCAAGGCAAGCCGCCAGGTAGTGAAAGACACCGGCTTCTCGATAGACTGGCGGCGGGAGTTCAGGACCATCGACCCGGCGTTCAGGAAGTTCGTGGAGTGGCAGTACCTCCGCCTCCGCGAGCTCGGCTATGTCGTCCAGGGGACCCACCCAGTGGTGTGGTGCCCCAACGACAAGAGCCCGACGGGGGACCACGACAGGATGGAGGGGGAGGGGGTCTCTCCCCAGGAGTTCACCTTGATCAAGTTCCACCTCGGGGAGTGGGCGCTGGTCGCCGCCACCCTCCGTCCCGAGACGATCTACGGAGCGACCAACCTCTGGGTGAACCCCGAAGCCGAGTACAGCGAAGCCAGGGTAGACGGCGAGCTGTGGGTGGTGAGCTCGAGCGCACTGGGGAGGCTTGTGGAGCAGAAGCACGATGTCGTCCCCATCCGCTCCTTCAAGGGCGCGGACCTCGTCGCGCGGTACGCCATGGCCCCGCTGACCGGGAAGTCCCTCCCCGTGCTCCCGGCCAAGTTCGTTGACGACACGCTGGGGACCGGCGTGGTGTTCAGCGTCCCTGCCCATGCCCCCTATGACTTCGCAGCCCTCAGGGACATCCAGGAGGGGAGGATCGAGACTGGGAGGCAGGTGAAGGAGATCGCAGACGCGCTGGCTCCCATCCCGATACTCACTGTCAAGGGGTACTCGCAGATCCCCGCAAAGGACGCGGTCGAGAGGCTCGGCATCAAGGACTCCACCGACAGCCGTCTCGAGGAGGCCACGGCCGAGGTGTACAGCGCGGAGTTCCACGGCGGCGTGCTGTCCCACGCATCGGGCCCGATGGCGGGGCTTGCCGTGAGCGAAGCAAAGGCGAAGGCAGCCGACCTCCTGGCCAAGACCGAGAGGCTGGGGAATATGTACGAGCTCTCCGAGAAGGTGGTCTGCAGGTGCGGGACCAGGTGCTACGTGAAGATACTCGAGAACCAGTGGTTCCTGAACTACTCCAATCCTGAGTGGAAGGCGAAGGCCAGGCGGGTTGTCGAGCAGGCAGCCGTCTATCCCGAGGACGCGAGGCAGTGGTTCTACTCCACCATCGAATGGCTCAACGACTGGCCTTGCGCCAGGCGCTCGGGGATGGGGACCAAGATACCCTGGGACAAGGACTGGATAGTCGAGACGCTCAGCGACTCCACGATATACATGGCCTACTACTGCGTCAGCAAGTTCGTCAACGCAGAGAAGCTCGCCCCGGAGAGCCTTACCCCCGATGTCCTAGACTACGTCTTCTTCGGAAAAGGCAACCCCCCCAGCCTGGCGAAGGCCGCCGGGACCACGGAGAAGAGACTCAGGGAGGTCAGAGAGGAGTTCTCTTACTGGTACCCCGTCGACCTGCGCAACTCCGCCAAGGAGCTCATCCCCAACCACCTCACTTTCTACGCCTTCCACCACGCCGCGCTCTTCCCAGAGCGCCAGTGGCCGAAGGGCCTCGGGATCAACGGCATGATACTCATCGAAGGAAAGAAGATGAGCAAGACCAAGGGTAACTTCGTCACCTGGAAGGGCGCCCTCGAGAAGTACGGCGCTGACGGCTTCAGGCTCGCCCTCGCGCTCACCGCAGACGGAATGGACGACGCCGACTGGAGGGACAGGGCGGCCGAAGATTCCAAGGGGAAGGTGGAGGCGGTCCTCCCATTCGTCAAGAAGACGCTGAAGTCAGCCAAGGACAGGAAGGCGGACGGGCTCGACTCATGGCTCATCTCCACCGTTCACAGGAGGATAGAGACGGCCACGGTGGCGATGGAGGAGCTCAGAGTGAGGCGCGCGGCTGCGACAATATTCCTCGACACCTGGAACGATATCAGGTACTACCTCCGGCGGGCAGGCTCGCCCAGGAAACAGACCCTGGTCGACGTGTTCAGCGCCTGGGTCAGGATGATGAGCCCCTTCACCCCCTTCATGGCCGAAGACATGAACCACGAGCTGGGCGGGAGGGGGCTGGTCTGCCAGGCCGACTGGCCCTCCCTGAAGGACTTCCCCCTGGATGAGGGGGCGGAGCTGGCTGAGGCGGTCGTCGACAGGGTGCTGGACGACGCTCGGAACGTGCTGAAGGTGGTCAAGGGGACCAGATCAAGGCTCAACGTCTATGTGTGCTCGGACGAAGCGAAGGCCTACTTCCTGGAGCTCACCGCGGCGAAGCAGAGCAAGGGAAACGTCAGCCAGGTGTTGAAGAAATACGCGGCCCTGAAGATCCAGCCAGACAGGGTCTTCAAGCTCCTCTATGAACTGGGGGACGAACTCTTCGGCAAAATCGCCTCCTCCAAGGGCTTCGACGAGTTCAGCTCCCTTTCGGGAGCCTCCGAGTTCATGTCGAAGGAACTGGGGCTAGAGGTGGTAATCCAGAAGGCTGGCAAGCAGACCCACGACCCTGCCAACAAGGCGAGGGAAGCGTTGCCTGCGAAGCCGGCGTTTTTCCTAGAGTGAAGGTGCTGATGCCAGGGGCTGTGGCCGAGCCTAGCCGCCTATCTTGAACATCTTGGTCCCGCAGATCGGGCAGGTCCCTGATGTCGCGTGCCTACCGTTCTTCATGGTCACGCTCCGAGGGTTCTTCACCTCTCGTGATGCCTTGCATTTCACGCAGTACGCTGAAACCATATGCCCCCTTCCGCTGCGTTCCGCTATAAACTACTCCATTGGAACGCTTCGGACCCTGAGCGCGCTCAGGGTTCAAATACGCCTGTCAAGGTCGTAGGTCTGGATGCTCCCCGACGAGGAGAAGGCGCTCAAGGAGGTGGCTCGGACCCGGATGTCCGACGAGTGGTCCGACTACACGCTCTATGAGCGACTCTCGAAGACAGTAGACCACGAAAGTCCCTTCGCGGAGATCCTCAGGACCCTATCGACCACGGAGCACAGGCACTACGAGTTCTGGAGGAAGTACGTCCCCGGGGAGGAGCCGAGGCTCGCCAAGCTGAAACTCTACTGGGTGCTCTTCCTGAGGAAGTTCCTCGGTCTCACGTTCGCCACGCGGTACCTGGACAGGCACGAGGAGAGCGTGGTGAAGACGTACCAGGGCTTCGCGCCCCTCATCCCGGAGAAGGACAGAGCCGACTTCGACGAGATGGTGGCAGACGAGAAGGACCATGAGAAGGCCCTGGAGATGAAGGTCGAGAGCTCCGCGGTCCGCTACATCTCGTTCGTCGTGCTCGGCCTGGCCGATTCACTCGTGGAGATATCGGGCATCCACGCCGGATCTCTGGGGTTCTACGACCTGACCGAGGTCGCCGGGCTCGCCGGGGTGATCGCCGGGGCCGCCGCATCGCTGGCCATGGCTTCAGCCGCCTACGCCCAGGCGAAGCAGGGGAATTTCGAAGGCTCCGCAAGGCTGAGCGCATTCTACACGGGAGTGTCCTACTTCCTGACCGCCATAGCCCTCGCGACCCCTTATTTCCTGACGAGGAACATGATACTAGCCTTGTCTTCATCCCTTTCGCTCGCCGTGGTGATACTCGCGGTCACCACCTGGTACAGCGTGGTAGTCCAGCAGAAGACCTTCTTCAGGGACTTCGTCGAGATACTGCTGATCCTTTTCGGTGCGACCGTGGCCCTGTACTTCTTCGGTTATGTGGTCCACGGCGTGCTCCCCAACATCCGAGTCAGCTAGGGCGCTCCTCACAGGGAATTCAGCAAGAACCAGACAAAACGTCTTATTACCGAACCTGCCGCCGTGACCCAGTGAGCAATTGCAGAGGGAAGTAGCAGGGTCGAAGGCGCCATCGAAGGCCGAACTTGTGAAGCGGGTCTGCGACTTCCTGAAGGAGAACTCCACTTCACGTGTCACCCTCGCGACCCTCGGTGAGAGGTTCTGTCTCAGTCCGTTCCACCTGCAGAGGACCTTCGCCGAGGTGATGGGTATGTCCCCCCGCGAGTATCTAGAGGAGTGCAGGCTCAGCCTCCTCAGGTCAAGGCTGGCCAGCGGCGAGCCCGTGGTCAACGCCCTGAGGGGGACGGGCTACTCCGCGCAGAGCTGGCTCTACGAAGACTCCCGGAGGAGGCTCGGGATGACCCCCGCGACCTACAGGAAGGGAGGGGCCGGGGCATGCGTCGGCTACGCGATCGGCGATTCGCCTATCGGCCGCATCCTCCTGGCCAGCACGGACCACGGCGTGTGCTCGGTCAAGGCAGGTCGGAGCGACGCTGAGCTTCTGAAGGCGCTTGTCGCCGAATTCCCCAGGGCCGAGATAGCAAAGTCGGACGGCGCGAAGAACTACCTCGACACTCTGCAGAATCATCTTCGCGGCCAGGAGGCGAAGTTTCCCTTGGACATAAGAGGCACCGACTTCCAGATGCGGGTCTGGACCGCATTGCGGCTCATCCCTCTTGGGGAGACGAGGTCCTATCAGGAGGTGGCAGAGATGGTAGGCAAGCCGCGCGCGGTCAGGGCAGTGGCGAACGCCTGCGGCTCCAACCCCGTCCCCCTGATAATACCATGCCACAGGGTGATCCGGAAGGACGGGAGCCTGGGTGGCTACGGCATGGGGATCGGAAGGAAGAGGGCCCTCCTCGCGAAGGAACGGGGCCTGGCCGCATAAGGCCGCCGCGTCCCAGGAACCCAAGGCAGGGCTCCCACTCTGGATACCGGCGCCAGCGGCGAACGCCCGCCCGGGACCATCGCTCGCCTTGCAGGTTGCTGCATAACTTCATCTATGAGGCAGCCTCCGGCAGAGGTTCATGATGCCACCGACGCCGAGGAGCCTGCTTTCGGTCGCCGACCTTTCACCTGAAGAAATGGAGTCGCTCGTCGCGCGATCCGGGGCGCTGAAGAGGCAGATCAGGTCGAGGCGGCCGTCGGGGGCCCTCTCGGGTTCGGCCGTAGGACTTCTGTTCGAGAAGCCTTCCACGCGGACAAGGACGAGCTTTGAGGTTGCCACGCTGAGGCTCGGGGGCGCGCCCGTCTACCTCGCGGCCAACGAACTCCAGCTCAGCCGCGGAGAGCCCGTCAAAGACACCGCCAGGATACTGGGAGGGTACCTCGACGTCATAGTGGGGCGGGTCTTCTCCCAGGACACCCTGGTCCAGCTGGCTGCCTACTCGGGGAGGCCCGTAATCAACGCGCTCAGCGACTCGGAGCACCCGACTCAGGCGATAAGCGACCTGCTGACCATCAAGGAGGCCAAGGGTAAGCTGCGGGGTACAACGCTAGCCTACGTCGGGGACGGCAACAACGTCTGCAACTCGCTGCTCCTGGCAGGGGCCCTCGCCGGGATGAACGTGTTGGCGGCCTCTCCCGAAGGATACGAGCCCGAAAGCTCGCTCGTCCGCAAGGCGAGGTCTCTGGCCAAGAAGACGGGCGGGAGCATCGAAGTGGTCAGGGACCCGAAGGACGCTGTCGCCGGAGCGGACGCGGTCTATACCGATGTCTGGGTGAGCATGGGGGAAGAGAAGGAGCAGGCGGAGAGGCACCGGGCGTTCAAGGGGTACCAGGTCAACTCAGCCCTGATGAAGTCAGCCCCCAAGGGGGCTGTCGTCATGCACTGCCTCCCCGCCCACCGCGGCCTGGAGATCACCGACGAAGTCCTGGAAGGGAAGCAGTCGGTCGCCTGGCAGCAGGGCGAGAACAAACTCTACGGCGCGGCCGCTTCCCTCGAATTCGTGGTGCGGTAGGCCGCTCAGCGGCGCCGGAAAACGATTCGAGCATGGCGTCGGCGGCCGAGCCACGAACCCACCAATGCGGGACCCTATCTCGCAAGACCGCCCCGGCTCCTGATACTCTCCACGAGTCCCTTGCACCGTGAGCCCTCACTCGCACCCTCCGGCAGCGGGGAGTAGGGCACGAGCGAAGCGAAGATCGGGCGGGTCCGTTGCCCTGTTCATGAAAGCGAGGTTGGATGCCAGTTCTCCGGGAGGTGGAAGACGTACGCGATCTAGTCGCGGACCGCCGGAACCGCGTTGGCCTCTTCGAGCTTCTTGATGGCAAGTGGTGCGCCTTCCCCGTCTCCGACTCGCGCCACCCTCATTGCTCTCCTGGTACTAGTTTCAGGTCCAGAGTACAATGGAAGATGGTTAACGGGCCCGGTGGGATTTGAACCCACGACCTCTGCGAGCCTAGGCTCCCTACAGCTTAGAAGGCTGCCACGCTATCCGTACTCCGCTCCCTCATGGATCTGCGCTACGGGCCCACAGGGAGCCGCTCCATGTTTCGACATAAGCTTTACCGCCTTGCCAGCGAGAGGCGGGAATAGGAAGGTTTTACCATGTCCAGCGTCCCTCTGCGGCCGTTGGCCGCATCCCAGCCGCGGCTATTTGGAACCAACGGGGTCAGGTTCGTGCCTGGCGTATCTCACGACCTCGATTTCGCCATCAGCCTAGCGGAAGCCATCGGGACCTACTTCGGGACTGGCGAAGTGCTGCTTGGCAGGGATGGCCGCCTCTCCGGGCCGGCCTTGGCGAACGCGGCCGCGTCCGGCCTGCTCAGCTCGGGGCGGGACGTTGCCGAGGCGGGGCTCGTGCCCACCCCCGCGCTCCAGTATGCGGTGAAGGCCCTGGGGTACAGGGGCGGCGTGATGGTCACAGCCTCCCACAACCCGCCTCAGTACAACGGCCTGAAGGTGTCCGGGCCCGACGGCGTCGAGGTCCCGAGGCTCGACGAGCAGCGGATAGAGAAGATCTACTTCGAAAAGTCCCAGACGAAGGCCGATTGGAAGACCATCGGCGTGGCGAGACAGGAGGCGTCGGTGGTGAGGACCTACCAGAAGGGGGTCCTCTCCAGGGTTGACGCCAAGGCGATCGCGGCCAGGAAGTTCACGGTGGTCATGGACCTGGGCAACGGGGCGCAGTCGGTCGCCGCCCCCTACATCGTCGAATCCCTCGGGTGCAAGGTGATCACCCTGAACTCGACGGTCGACGGGAACTTCCCGGGGAGGGGGCCCGAGCCCACCCCCGACACCCTGAAGGACCTCTCGGCGGCCGTGAAGGCGGTGGGGGCAGACCTGGGGGTCGCCTACGACGGGGACGGTGACAGGTCCATCTTCTGCGACGAAGACGGAAGGATCCTATGGGGGGACCAGAGCGGCTGCCTGGTGGCCGACTTCGTCCTCGACAGGCACCAGGGCGGGACCCTCGTAACTTCGGTCGCCTCCAGCCAAGCGGTGGAGGCTGTGGCAAAGAAGCATGGGGCGAAGGTTCTGCGCACAAAGGTCGGGGCCGTGGAGATCGCTCGGACGATCATCGAACGGAACGCCGTCTTCGGCTTCGAGGAGAACGGCGGGTGCCTCTATCAGCCCCACATCGCGGTCCGCGACGGCGGGATGACCACGGCGCTGATGCTCGAATGCCTCGCTAGGAAGGGCATGTCGCTGTCCAAGGTGCTGTCGTTCGTCGTCCCGAAGTACTTCCAGGCAAAGACCAAGGTCGAGGTCGGCCCCAAGAGGGTGGATGCTGTGATGAGGGCCGTCGAGAAGCAGGCGGAGGGGGAGGTAGAGAAGGTAGACGGCCTCAAGGCATGGACCGACGCCCACTCCTGGGTCCTGGTCAGGCCCAGCGGGACGGAACCGATCGTGAGAATCTTCGCTGAGTCGGACTCCCAGGAGGGGGCAGACCAGCTGGTCAAGAGGTTCGCGAAGGTAGCAAAGTCAGCTTCTGTGTAGGTGCGTCCAGCCTCCGTCTCTGATTGCTCTTACGCCCCCGCCCTCCCTCCTCACCACCTCCCCCTTCCGGGCCGTCGCCTTCCCCACGGCGATCAGCCTTCCCCCGGCCTTCTTGGCTGCCCTCCTTGCCGCCTGGAGCTCCGACGGCTTCACCGTCCCCACTATGACGTACTCTTCCCCGCCTTCGAGTACCATCTTGGCCCCGTCAAACCCGTTCGCGGCCGCGAACTCCATCACCCCTCCGGCTGCGGGGAGCTCCTCGACCACGAAGCCCACGCCGCTCGCCTTGGCCAGGGTGTGGAGGCTCCGGGCGAGCCCGTCGCTCGAATCCATGGACGCGGTCAGGTAGGGCGCCAGGGCGGCTCCAACTTCAAGGTCAGGATCAGGTTCGAGCACGCTCTTCCTCGCCCTCTGAGCGAAGCGCGCCTGCGACCTGGCGCCTGCCATCAGGATCTTCAGCCCCGCAGGGGGGAGGCCGAACGGGCCCGTGACCACGGCCACGTCCCCGGGCGAGGCCCCCGCCCTGTCTACCACCTTCCGCGCGAAACCGACCATGGCGCAGCCGACGACAAGCTCCTCGGCCTCGTTTGTATCCCCTCCGACCAGGTGGACCCCCCACCTTTCTTCGGCGTCCCTCAGGCCCTGGGCGAGCCCATCCACGTCCCCCCGGCCAATCCCGCTCCTGAGGCCGAGGGACACCATGAACGCCTCCGGCCTCACGCCCTTGGCGGCGAAGTCGCTGACGCACATTGCGACGGCCTTCCTCGCCGCCTGTCTGTATGTCATCCCAGGGGGGACGTCGGTATGCTCCACCAGCATGTCTGTCTTCAGCACCACTCGGCCAGGCCGAGATGGGACCATCGCGACGTCGTCCCCTATGACGCTGTATCCCCTCGGGGGCTTGCCAGCGGCCTTCGCCATCGCCGCTATGACCCCCAGCTCGTCTGGCATACTACGCGCTCAGCCTCTTCAGCTTCCTGGCGAACTCCTTCGCAATCCTCTCCGCCCTGGCAGCCGACGGCGCTTCAGCGGAGACCCTGACTACATCCTCGGTCCCCGACGGGCGCATCAGGACCCAGGCCCGCTGGGGGAGGACTATCTTCAGGCCGTCCGTAAGCTCAGAGAGCTCGTACTCCCGCGCCAGGACCCTGAGCGCCTTCTCCGCCTTCCGCTTCGGTAGCCGGAGCGCGACCCTCTCTTGGTGGTAAGCCGGGACCGACGCATACATGGCGTCGCCTTCCTCCCTCAGGGCCCTGATGATCGTCAGCGCCGCCAGCAACGAGTCCCTGCAATAGTTGAAGTCCCCGTCTATCAGCCCCCCGCTGCTCCCTTCTCCTCCGAAGCGGGCGCCCTTCTCCTTCATCGCCCGCACCACGTTGGCTTCCCCAACCTTGGACCTGAACACGCCGCAGCCCAACTCCCTGGCAACTTCGTCCACCGCCTGGGTGGTGTCCACCGAGACGACGACCTTCTTCTCGCCCGTCTCCCGGACCAGACGCCGGAGAGCGAGGGTGAGCATGTAGTCTCCGGACCTCTTCCTCCCGGCGGAGTCCACTATCACGAGCCTGTCCCCGTCGCAGTCGAAGCCCAGGCCTATGGCGCACCCCTTCTCCTTCACAGTCCGGCGCAGGAGCCCGAGGCCGTCGGCGACGGGGTCAACGATGCGAGTGAAGACCGAGTAGCAGTCGTTCATCGAGGCGACCTCGCAACCCAGGCGTCGCAGGAGGGGGACGGCGTGCGATATGGCTGCCCCCCCTCCGAGGTCGACCGCCACCTTGACGCCTTCACAGGAGCCCTCCCCGTACCTCTCGGCCAGGCTGTCGACGTAGCCCGGTCTCCCCGCCTCCCTCAGCCAGCCATGAGGGGGCAGCTTTCCCGGGGCCGACCTCCTGCCGACCACCTTGTCGAAGGTCTCTTTCCCGATCCCGGCTCCCCCCACGATGAACTTCAGGCCGTTGAACTCGGGTTCGTTGTGCGACGCGGTGACCATCACGGCTGGGGCGTTCTTCACCCGGCTCTCTCTGAACAGGGCGGGAGTGGAGATGATACCATAGTCGAGCACGGTCCCCCCAAGGGACATGATGCCCGCGGCCACGGCCCTACACATCGCCGGCCCGGTCTTCCTCGTGTCCCTGGCGAGGAGGAACTCGCTCCCGCCGGCGGCCTCGGCGAAGTTGGCAGCGAACCTCGCGACGTCCGGCAGTGCGATGTCCTGGTTGAGAATACCTCTGATGCCGCTCAGAGAGGCGATCAATCCAGTCCCCGCTCATCTGTCGTCAGCCGCACAACGTAAGCATATCCCCAGGGGGGGCCTGCTAGCCGTCGTGTGAACCAATCTTCACCGTGACAATACGACTTTTTGAGTTCGGAACTTTTGATTGCTCGGTCGCCTTTCACATCTCAGCGTGAGATTGAGGGCATTCAGAGTACGAAGGAGCGCGGGGGTGGGGGAGTACAAGCTCTCGGAGGTCTTCTCGGGCCTCGAGACTTCCCCTGCCCTTTCAAAGGTCTTCGGTTCCAAGGCTCAGATGACCAAGATCCTGAGGCACCTGAAGATGAGGGTGGAGCGGGGAGACTCGGGGCTCTGGCTGGACAGGGACACCGGGACCATATGTATAGGCTCCAAGCACCTCGTCTCAGCAAAGACCGACTTCCTCTATCTCGACGTCATCCATGTGCTCGTGCACGTCAGGCAGTTCCTCGAAGGGAAGGAACTATACGACCAGGCCTTCGAGTATGTGGAGAGGCCCACCGAGCTGGAAGCATACAGGACGACGGTCGCAGAGGCGAGGCGTGTTGGGATGGAGGAAGACGAGCTCTTGCGGTATCTGAGGATGGACGCCGCGGACGACTCCGAGCTGGGGAAACTCATGGAGAAGATCGGCGTCAGAGTCCGTCGCTGATGACTCTCGTTTTCAGCTGAAAACCCGCTAGATCTCCTTCGCCGGAATACCTGGTTTCACCAGTTTCTTCATGTCGAGGACCGAGTCTATCTCCTTGGCGCTGAATCCGAGCTGCTTGAGCGCGGTCCTGATCGGCGTCCCCTTCGCGACCTCCTTCCCGAGCGCCGACGCCTTGTCGTAGCCTATCTTCGGGGAGACAAGCGTGACGAGCGCCTGGCTCGTCTCAGCATACCCCTGCGCCCTGGACTTGACGGGCACCACGTGGTCGATCACGAGGGACGCGACCTTACGCAGTGCCTCAGAGAGCAGCTTCGCCTGGAGCACTAGGTTGTAGCCCATGAGGGGGACTCCCATGGCGAGCTCGAACTCCCCGAGGGACGCTGCGAAGGCGTTGGCGCCATCCAGTCCCACGACCTCCGCCGAAGCCAGCAGCGCGCTCTCCACCGTGACAGGGTTGGTCTTTCCGGGCATGATGCTGCTCCCCGCGACCTCTTCCTGGGTCGGGATGTCTATCTCCCCAAGGCCGGTCAATGGCCCGGAGAACATCAGCCTGAGGTCCTGACAGAGCCTGTAGAGGCCGATGCTCACCGTCCTCATTGTCCCGCTGAGCGACGACATGTCGGTCAGCAGGCGGGTCGGCCTGAACTTGTTCCTCGCGCTCTTGAACGGGAGCCCTGAAAGTCTGGCTATCTCAGCGGCCACCATCCCGCCGAATTTGGGGTCTGTGTTGATCCCAGTGCCTACCGCGGTCCCGCCGATGGGGAGCTCCATGAGGTATCGCATCGACTCGGAGACAAGCCGGGCATCCCTGGAGAACTCGTCGGCGTAGGCGCCGAACTCCTGCCCCATGGTGACCGGGAGAGCGTCTCGGAGGTGGGTCCTCCCTGCCTTGTACACCCCCGACGTCCTCCTGGACAGCGTCTCCAGGCTCTTGGTCATCCCCCTGAGCGCAGGGACGAGTTCGTTGTTCGCGGCCACCGCCGCGGCGATCCTCACTGCTGTCGGCCCGACGTCGTTGGACGACTGGCCCATGTTGACATGGTCGTTAGGATGGACCTTCCTCCCGAGCTCCGCCGCCGCCAGCTCGGCAAGGACCTCATTGGCGTTCATGTTCAGCCCAGTCCCAGAGCCCGTCTGAAACACGTCCACCGTGATTTCCTCGTCGTGTTTCCCTTCCATCAGGTCCTTGGCCTTCGACTGGATGGCCTTCCCGATGTCAGCGCTCAGGAGCCCCAACTCTATGTTTGACTTCGCCGCGGAGAGCTTGACCGCGCCCACCGCCCAGATGACCTCCCTCGGGAACCTCGTCCCAGTGTTGAGAAAGACCTTCTTCGAGCCCTCGACGTACTTCAATGCGGGCTTACGAGGAGCCTTCCGCTCTTAAGCTCTTGGCCTAATCAGTGTCCGCCGCAGCCGCAGGAGTCCACATGGACGTTCGGGTTCTCGATCTTGAACCCTGCCCTCTGGAGCCCGTCGATGAAGTCGATCTTGGATCCCCTGAGCAGTTCCGCGTCCCCCTTGGCGGCCATGACCTTGAGCCCTTCG
Source organism: archaeon (assembly GCA_021827865.1). Classification (GTDB taxonomy): domain Archaea; phylum Thermoproteota; class Nitrososphaeria; order Nitrososphaerales; family Gagatemarchaeaceae; genus UBA183. The sequence goes on along the minus strand of JAKAUC010000009.1, from coordinate 692,383 downwards.
ACCTCTTCGACAACGTCGGTCGTCCCGGCCTGCTTCTCCAAGCTCAGGGCGTATCTGTATCCGCCGCTGCAGGCGCACCCGCCCCCCTGATAGACTTCGATCTTCAGATAGGCGTCGGTGGCCTTCTCCTTCTCCAGCACTTCGCCAAGCTTCTGTCTGGCGGTGGGTGTCATGACTACGAGCGGTTGCATCTGCTGCATGTTAACGGACATTCGATGGCGGGTTTCTATTTAACACTTTTCTCGCGGTCAACCGCTCCTTCCCCTCTGAAGGCGATATACCAAGAGCAGCGTCAGCCCCACCGTCACCGCTCCGACCAGCAAAGAAGCCAGCGCCAGCGGCCATCCGGCGCTACCAGACCCGAACACGACCGGGAAGGGTCCGATGAACACAACCCCTCCCACGGACCCGCCCCCCTGCGCCAGGGAGCTGACGAACACCAGGCCGAACCCCGCGACTACCATCAGCAGGCCCACTGCGAGCAGTTTCTCTCTCACCGCAGTATCCCCAGGATATAGACAAGCATCAGGGCCGCCGCCAGGGCGATTGCCACGCTGGCCCACTTCGCGTCAGACCCAAAGACGATGGGCACCGGCCCTATCATGACAACCCCTCCTCCCCTTACCTCCTGTCTCCCTCCCTCGTCCCCCAAGAGGGCCGAAGCGAAGATCGCCGCGAGCCCCATTGCAATGAGCAAGAGCCCCACCGCGGCAAGGTCTGTCACGATGGCTCTTTTGCGCCCCCGCCGCTAAAGGTTTTTGCGGAGGCGCGTCCAGAGAGCAAAGCCCTTGGCTGAGTATCGCTGGTGCGAAAAGTGCGGGACTAGGACTGAGCACGAAGCCGTCGTCGACACCAGGGACTACAACCCGAGGGGGAGGGGCATCTACAGGTGCAAGAGATGCGGCAGGGCGAAGTCGATGCGTCACCTCCGGCCCAGCTCTGAGATCGGGTACTGATCTTCACACGCCACGGCAAGATTCACACGTGTGTGCTAAGACTCAGTTATATACGCAGGACTTTTTATCAAGTTCCAATGGGCGACAGCCAGCCCGACGAGAAGAAGCCGACGGTATTCGTCAGGGAGAGCACCGGCCTGGTGAGGAACGTCTCTTTCCTCGACTCCATCGCCCTGAACTTCAGCAACATGTCGGTCGGTCCTTTGCTCACCACCATCGCGGGCTCCTCGGCAGCGACGCTCCTCTTTGTCAACGTGGCCGGCCTGAACCTGGTGGTCGCCTCAATGATCGCGTTCGGGCTCTCCATCCCTCAGATAGTCGTCTATACCATGATGTCCCGCCGCTACCCGAGGGCCGGAGGGGACTACGTCTGGCTCTCAAGGAACTTCGGAGGGTTCGCCGGGAGCACCCTCTCCTTCTGGGGGTATACTATGGAGACCCTGGCCTTCATCGCCCTCGTGGTGATACTCCTGGACTACGCGATTGGAGGGGTTGGCGCGGAGATGGGCTTCGCATACGGCTTCCCCACAACGTCTTGGACGACGCTCTTCAATTTCCCAGTCACAGCGGGAGGTTCGTTCTGGCAGTTCGCCGTTGGCGCTCTCGCCTTCACTTTGGTCATAGCCCTCAACATCCTGAAGCCCAAGGCGGGCTACAAGTTCGTCACTGTCTTGGCCGTCTTCGGAGCGGTCACGCTGGTAATCGCCATGGCCGTCCTGCTGGCGGGGGGTCATTCGGCGCTCGTCAACTATGCCAACGGTACCGGCCCTTATGCCGGCTCCAACAACATCGCCATGAACGGCACGAACTCCTACAACGCGGTCGCTTCGACGTACCAGCCCTCAGGCTCGCCCTTTGACCTAAACTTCGGCAACATGCTCTACATAATGCCTGTGCTGTTCGCCTTCGTATATCCGTGGCTCAACGCGGGCCCGGCCGTCGCCTCTGAGATGAAGGGGTCCCGCGCCCTGAAGTGGAACGTCCCTGCCTCAGCGATAATCACCTTCATCTTCGCGACTTCAACCTTCGCGGTCCTCTATTACGTAGGGGGGCTGCCGTACATCAACGGCCTCTTCCACGACTACGCCTATCAGTCTACCATAGGCCCTAGCTTCTTCTCCATAGCGATGGGGGTCGCGAACAACCCGTGGGTCGCCTGGGTAATCGGGCTCGGATGGGTCGCCCTCCAGTTCGCGGTGATAGCGTACGCGGTGATCATCTTCTCGAGGTACCTGCTCGCCCAGTCCCTGGACAGGTTCCTCCCGTCCAGGCTCTCATACGTCAGCCCCAGGTTCGGTTCGCCGGTGGTAGCCATGCTGATTGACTGGGTCATCACGATCGCCCTGATAGGGGTCACAGCCTACTACTACGGGACCATATTCGGGATATTCGGAGCCATAATCTCCTCGATGATCTACTTCATGTTCGTGGGCCTGGCCGCGATAGTCCACGCCATAAGGAAGGAGTCGGGCTCGTCCAAGGGCCTCCTCTCTCTGGCAGGGTTCCTCAACATCCTGGTGTTCGGGTACGTAGCATACCTGTTCTTGGCCAACCCTGGCTTCACCGGCCTGAACAACGTCACCTACGCCTACTCGATAGGCACCCTGGTGGCCGGCGCCCTGATCTACCTGGCCTCGAGCTGGTACCACAAGAAGAGAGGGATGGACATCTCCATCAACTACAAGGAACTGCCACCCGAGTAAGCCGACCGCCATGATAGAGGATCCCATCCTCGTTAACGACTGGCACCCCATCGCCAGGTCCTCGGACCTCAACGAGGCTTCGATCCTGCCACTCAGGCTCCTCGGGGGAAGACCTCGTAGCCTGGCGGATCCACGGCGAGGTGAACGTGTGGCAGGACCTCTGCATTCACAGGGGGACGAAACTCTCCTTGGGCCACCTCAACGGCGGCCTGCTCGAGTGCGCCTACCACGGCTGGACCTACAACCAGGCAGGCGAGTGCGTCAAGATGCCTGCCCACCCGGGGCAGAAGCCTCCGCCGAAGGCGAAGGTGAAGACATACTTCTGCACGGAGCGCTACGGCCTGGTCTGGGCTTGCCTCGGGGAGCCTGCCCGCGACGTACCTGGGTTCGAGGAATGGGGCTCCTCGTCGTTCAGAAAGGTCCCCTGCGGGCCCTATCGCTACCGGGCGAGCGGCCCGAGGGCGGTTGAGAACTTCCTCGACGTTGCCCACCTCCCATTCGTTCACGAGGGGATTCTGGGGGAGAGGGCCCACGCGGAGATACAGGACTACGAAGTTCAGGCTTCTGATGACGGGATCGTCGCACGCAACGTCAGGATCTGGCAGCCGGACCCGGACGGGACGGGCGTCGGGAAGGAAGTCAACTACACCTACAAGGTCCTGCGCCCCCTTACCATGTACCTCTCGAAAGAGACAACAGACGGGACCTTCTCGATCTTCGCCACGGTCTGCCCAATCGACGAGTTCGAGTCTAGGGCATGGTTCTGGATCGCCATGGACTACGGGCACGACATCCCGGAGGGGGACGTAGTCGCGCGCCAGGACGAGATAACCAGCCAGGATATCCCCGTGGTGGAGTCGCAGAGGCCGGAGAGGCTCCCCCTCGACCTGCAGGCCGAGCTTCACCTGAAGTCAGACAGGATCGCCGTGGCATACAGGAAGTGGCTGGGTCAGCTGGGGCTTTCCTTCGGCACTGCATAGAGGGGGCTTCGAATCCCCTCCCTCCGGGCCATTCTTTCAAGAAGGGACTTCGGCTCAAGATGCGCCTGACGACCCCGGGATTCGCAGACCGGATGCCTTCCGAGCAGTGCGGGGCGGTGTAGCTACGAAGTCGGTCGGTCCCTCGGCAACCAAGACTGGGACGAGCCAGCGGCGAGCATCGATCTCGCGACCTTTCGCTTACGAGGCGAACGCTCTACCAGGCTGAGCTACGCTGGCTCAAGTTCGGCCCTGCTTGTCATACAATAAAGCCTTGACGCGAGTTCGGCGTTCTCCGAACCAGGTCGAGGTACTTGAGGCCGGTCCCAGTGTTGTAGAGCAGGACCTTCTCTGACCTGGCTATGCTTCCAGCGTCGAGGAGCCTTTGATATCCAGCTAGGGTCGCCGCGCCCTCCGGGCAGGCGAACACCCCTTCCCCTGCGAGGGCCTTCATGGCCCCGAGTATCTCAGAGTCGGAGACGCTGATTGCCCCTCCCTTGCTTGCGCGCAGCACAGAAACCATCTGCCTGCCGGCGAAGGGCCTCGGCACCCTAAGGCCCACCGCGACGGTGGTGCCGTCAGGGTAGTCGGGATCGGGGACATCCTTCCCAGCGGCGAAGGAGGCTACGATGGGCGCGCACGCCTCCGACTGGACCGAGAACATCCTTGGCCGCTCGTTCCCTATCAGGCCGAGCTTCTCCAGCTCGTCGAAGGCCTTCCACATGCCCAGGAGGCCCGTCCCTCCTCCCGTCGGGTAGACTATAGCCCCAGGGAGCTCGAAGCCAGTCTGCTCGGCAATCTCGTAGCCCATCGTCTTCTTCCCCTCGAGCCGGTAGGGCTCCTTGAGTGTGGACATGTCGAAATAGCCGTCAATCTGCGTCCTCATCCTCGCCCCCGCATCACCAATGTTCCCATCCACCTGGACGACCTCTGCACCGAACTGGACGCACTCCTTCACTATCGATTGCGGGGTCTCAGTGGGCATGAAGACCCGGGCTGCCAGGCCTCCCCGGGCCGCATAGCATGCCAGGGCAGCACCGGCGTTTCCAGCGGACGGCACAACCAGTTTCGTCAGGCCGAGGTCCTTCGCCTTGGACACCGCGACCGCCATGCCCCTGGCCTTGAACGTGCCGGTGGGGATGAGGCCGTCGTCCTTGAGAAGCAGCCCGGACATCAGGGTCACGATAGGGGTCATCCCCTCCCCCAGCGTCACAACGTTCGGAGGTGCGATATCGGGGAGGACTTCGCGGTACCTCCAGAGGCTTTTCTGTCTACCCCTGAGACCTTCCCGCGTAAGCGTCTCCTTGGCCTTCTCGTAATCATACCTGCAGCTCAGGATCGACCCGCAGTCGGGGCAGGTGCCGAGCGGCTTGCCTGACGAGAAGCCCTTTCCGCACGAGACGCATCTGACCTCCAGGATGGTAGTGGTAGCCTCCGTTGCCCGCTCCATCTGTTCTCACTCGCTCGAGCTGAGATTCCCGTCCTTAACCCTTCGCAGGCTTTTTAGAACGTCGGCCGGGGGTGGGCCTTGTGCGGGGGTCGCCCAGCATGGTCAACGGCGTGGGACTGAGGCTCCCATCCCTTAGGGGTTCGAGGGTTCGAATCCCTCCCCCCGCATTCTGCTAAATCGGTCAGAATACCCCGGTCTCTCAGATGGAGATGACGGATATCGTGAAGAGAGTGGGATTCAGGAGACAGAGGATAGTGAAATCACCGCCTCCCAACTTCGCGGTCGTCGTGGGCGAGAAGTGAAAAGCTGGATGTGAACCAGCGATAATGGCGGTATTGGACATGTCCGCGTTACGTCGAGACGAAGTGGTCACAACCACATCCCTTCATGCCACACCCGTCTTTCGACAAACGACCCCCTCCAGCATGTGAGGACCGGGGATGCCCGCAACGAGAGCAGATGTCTTCGCTGTATGCCACGAATCTGGTGTGGGAATGGTCCCCGCTTTCAGCCTTTCTCTATTTTACGAGGATGTGAACGAGTGGATGGCGCTAAAACGGAATGCCAAACACAAACGCCGTTGAGCCGTGCGGAGTGAATCCGACTTCCAATGCCTTGGTCTTTGGTTCCTGGACGTGGAAAAGTGCTACACGCCTATGTTCAGTCGAAGGAGAGTAATCTGCGACCAATCAGAGGGATAGAGAATCTTGGGAAGAGAAGGGAAGAAGAGAGGCAAACGCGAAGAGGGACGCAGCGCTCTTGAACGTCAAACCAAACGAAAAACAGGAAAGCGATTCGTCATAACTGCCCATGGAATTACTACGGCCGACTGCAGCTGCCCGCATCGGCTGTGACCTGCCATGGGCATCCTTAATTCACCAATCACACCGTTCATCCGGCGTTGGGCGCTCCGTTCTATCCGTCGTCTCCACTTACAATCGAGAAAATGCTCACGTTGGCGGGCGTAACTTCCGAGTCGATCGTCTACGACCTAGGATGCGGAAATGGAGACATCGTTGTCTCGGCCGCCCGCGATTACAACGCCAGAAAGGCAGTGGGCATTGAGCAGAACAAGAGGCTCTGTTCCATCGCACTCAGAAGGACACGGCATCTCAAAAATGCTATCATAACGAATGCGAACTATGATGACGTGAACCTATCTGAGGCCAACATTGTAACACTCTACCAGAGCGCGAGCGAGAATGCGAGACTGAAGCGGAAGCTCCTCGAAGAACTGTCGGAAGGGTCCAAGGTAGTCTCGCACGACTTCGGGATTCCCGGGTGGCGCCCCATGGAGTTCCAGACCTTCAAAGAGGGCCACCACAGTGCAAGAGTCATCGTCTATGTCATAGGTTCCCACACACCATTGTAGCCCTGCTGATTGCCGGGTCACTCAATCGGTCTGCGTTGCAACCCAACTCTCAAAGGGGTTATCGTCGACCGGTCAACTGACTTGGTCTGCTCTAGTTTTGGGCTGACATCCGGGTGATAAATGTCTCCCAAACCGAGGCCAGCCGCTTGAGGATTAGTACCGCCGCAACGCGAAGAGCCGTGGACAGGTGGAAGGAAAGAGCAAGCTCTGAAGCGTCCCGATTTTACGACTCGACTGCAGCCATCTTCGCGCCCTTCTTTTCAGCTCCTGTGCGAGGGAGGTTCTTCTTTGCCCAGCCCCCCCGTCTCGGCAATGATGGTCAATTTCGCGTTCTCTGAACTCGCTTTGCTCACCTTTCTCTGTGTCCTCACTGCAAATTTGTACCGCCATAGTCTCGTCAACTCATTCCTGAAGTCCGTGCCCTCCCTACGGTGACGCCGAGATCCCCTTGAATGGGTGCTCGCCGTCGTCTGGCCTTCTCTGAAAGACATAACTACGTCGGTGCGATTTTACGTCGAAGTTGTCTGACTACGCTGCAGAAGAAGAGAAACTGAGGAAGTTGTACGATCAGGCACGCACACAAGGAAACAAGAAGAAGAAAAAGGAGTACAGAGACAAGATCGCAGAACTGAATCGAATCCGCAAGTCCGCTGAGCGGGAGAGCAACAAGTCGAAGAGCTGAGTTCTTCGCATCGAATCTTTGTACATTGATGTCCCGGACAGGTGGTCTCGACGCATCCAATCCTCATTTCAGGGTAATCTCAGCAGTCGCGTGGACAAAATCGCTGCGAAAGAATGCCCGTAAGAGGAGAAGTAAAGGAAAGACACCCTAAGGAACTCGAGCCTCAATAGAGGCCGTGATACTCATCGCCGGAATTCTTGTAGAGCCTCTCGTGGACTAGGTCTGTGTCCTAAGAACGGCTATCTCGGCCTCCTACCTCCTGCAGGCGCCCTCTTCGAATGAGAACGCGCCAATCAACTCCTGGATCGCCCAAACACGATGCGGACCTCTGTGACATCGACAGCAGTTGAACAATGCCGGGGGAACGGCAGGGTCTCGAGACCGACTCCATATATACTCGCCAGGGAACAAAAGTAACAATGACATTCGCACGCAGGAAAAAGTGGGAAGCAATTCGCAAGCGCAGGCACGCCTCTCACCAACACGCTCTAGAACAGCGCGCGTCCCGTCCATCGAAAGCCGCCTAAGGTACCCAGACCATAGGCGCCTGGGCGTGACTGCAAGGCATATTGTGCACAGATTGTCTATGGAAGGTTCGAATCCTGGCCGCCCCTAGGGTCTCGTACAGCTGGTTCTGGAACATAACATAGGCCTCCCAATACCTCTGATAGGACTGGCTGAATGAATCGAATATCTCCTCCAGTTTACTCAGGTCGGCGTTCCCCATGTTGTTCAAAGTAAGGTGGTGCCCCTCTGGCGTACTATGGCCTTTGCCACCCTTAATAGTGAGCAACTACGAAGAAGAATGTGAACCAAACCCAAAATGAGCAATGCGTGATTCACAGAATAAGACCCACGCAGGACGAAACAAACCGCCGTCTCATCTGCCCGGTTTGTATGCAGGTGAGTACTCAAGAGCAGCTCAGAAGGCGTTCAAGGCGACGTTGAGCTCTTGGAACAACTTACCGTGCATCCGGCACAACAGCCGTCCCCAGTAAAGCCCTGCCCAGGTTGTGGGGCACTCCGTCGACTCTACCGGAACCCTGCCGGGCTTGGATGCGAGGAATGTGTGAAGAAGATGGACTCGAGCGGCCTGAGCTTCAGGTAGGTGACGTGAAATATCCTACGAGACAAACTATTCGAGGCTACTGAAGCAGGAAAGGACAATTGAAAGATGCCCCAAGTGTGGGAAGAACCTCATCTTAACAGACGGACCCGCAGGTGAGCTCTGTTGCGGGAACTGTGGGATGGTGCTGAAGGATAAGATTGTCGAGACTGGACCTGAGTGGAGACAATTCTCTGAGGATGGGAAGGAGAGCCGTAGCAGGACCGGGATTCCCACCTCCATCGCGCAGCACGACATGGGGCTTGCCACGGTAATAGGGGTCTCCGACAGGGACGCGTCAGGACGGTCTCTGTCAGGACCAATGAAATCCACAGTGGGGAGACTAAGAACGTGGGACAGGAGGAGCCAGGTCCACGAGTCCACGGACAGGAACCTAAGACAGGCATTTTCCGAATTGCGGAGGCTCTCGGACAAACTCGTCGTCTCAGAGGCAGTTGCCGAAAGGGCGGCCTACTTCTACCGGAAAGCCCTCGAAAGGGGCCTGGTCAGAGGCAGGTCAATCAGCTCGATCATCGGGGCGTCACTGTATGCTGCCTGCCGTGACGGGCAGATACCCAGGTCTCTAAAGGATGTAGCTGCGGTCAGCAATGTCAAGAAGAAGGACCTCGCGCGGTCCTATAGGATGCTCTATAGGGAAATGGAGCTTACAATGCCGGTTGCCGACCCTGTACGGTGCGTATCTGGCATCGCTTCTCGGGCAGGGATGAAAGAGAAGACGCAAAGGAGGGCGTGCGAGATACTGAGGATGGCACAGGCAGCCAGGATATCCGCAGGCAAAGACCCGATGGGTCTAGCGGCTTCGGCTCTCTATGTGGCGTGCTCTCTGGAGGGAGAGCAGAAGACACAGAAGGATGTCGCGGAGGCTGCGAGGGTGACTGAGGTCACCATCAGGAACAGATACAAGAGTCTCAGGCAAGCTCTCGGCATTTGAGTGCTGTCACGTGCTAATGCTGTGAACATGAAAAAGGAATGGTTGACCCTTCTTGGATCAACTTGCATCATCACTGCAACGCATCTGACCGACTAATTACCGGTCTTACCGGAAGACTCTGAGGTAGGTGCTGTCGACGTGTCCGAAGTCTGCGCGACCTGCCCGGTAGCAAACCTATCTGAGACTTGAGTGACCTTTATCCTTACATTCTGGCCTTGCTTTGTTCCAGGTACAAAGACGACAAATCCTTCTATCCTGGTAAGACCATCACCACGTCCGCTGACTTCGGAGATGCTGACGTTGTACTCCTTTGCCCACTTCAACTGGTTTGTTGAAGGAATCGGAGCGACTTCTGTACCCCCCACGACTGCCGTATCCTCCTCGCTGTCCGAAACTCGTTTTTCCTCACATCCTACCGTTGTTCCATCGAGATAGCAAACGCGCTCGCAATGACCTGGTTAAGGGTCACAATCGCCGCAGTGAGAGTAGTTGCACAGGACACAGGCCGGGGTTGGTCAGGTTGACTTTTTCTTACTGGGCTCACCGCCATCGACAATCTGGGATGTTAGCCACTCCTCATAGGAATCCGTTGGCAGGTCCGCCTTCTCGCCTTTAGGTGACTATCTCATCAGGTCCCGGTTAATGGGGCGATTTAAGGCCTGGAGCAAGATTGCTGCTCACATTCAACAAGCTCTGAGACGAAAGGTTTGGAGAAGGCCCCCACCATATCTGAGAGCCCGCACCCCCCATGAAGGTCGTGTGAGATCCCTGCGAGTGAACCACATCCATCCGGTTTGTTGTTCACGGTGTTAGATGTCGAGTCGAAGCAAACCCATCGGAAGGAGTACAATTCGGAACTCGCCGTCGCTCTCGTCGATGTCGTCACCCTCGAGGCTACCGGTCCCTAGGGCCCGCGGCGGGACAAGGGTATCTGGCCCTGACGGTCAAGGTTTAAGCCGTTCAGAGGGCAATCCTTGGAGGTTGGAGCGCAGAGAAGGGTACGCCTCAGTCCTCGGGTTCGACCTCTTCTATCGCCAGTTCGGCGACCCCACGAAGGGGGATGTCCTCGGCCTTCACGGAGGCCCAGGCGCCACCCACGACTACCTGCTTCCCCTGGCCGACCTGGCGAGCCACGGCTACCGGGTGACGCTCTACGACCAGCTAGGATGCGGCAGGTCGCAGGTCCCGAAAGATCCGGCCCTCTTCGTGCCGGAGCATTACGTGGAGGAGGTGGAAGAGTTCCGGAGGGAGATGAACCTGGGGCGGCCGCACCTCATAGGCTCAAGCTGGGGCGGGCTGCTCGCGATAGCCTATGCTCTGAAGTACCAGCGTAACATGTCGACGCTGACCACAGTCGGGGGCCTCCACAGCGTCCCCCTGACGGTAAGGGAGATGCAGCGGATGAAGAAGAAGCTCCCTGCGGGCGTCCAGAAGGCATTGGTGAAGTATGAAACCCTGGGGGAGTACGAGAACCCCGAGTACGCCGACGCGGTGATGGTATACTACAAGAAGCACCTGTGCAGGCTGGACCCCTGGCCCGCCGAAGTAAGCTATTCCTTGGAACACATCAGCAAGCCTGTGTACGGGACAATGAACGGGCCAAACGAATTCACCATAATAGGCAACATCCGCTACTGGGACGTCACCAGCCGGCTTCGCACGATAAGGGTCCCTGCCCTGATCCTGGGCGGGCGGTACGACGAGGTCTCGCCCGTAGTCGCCAGGGAGCTCCACCGGCACATCAGGGGCTCAGAGTTGACCATCTTTCCGAAGAGTTCCCACCTCGCCTTCTGGGAGGAGAGGAGCGCCTTTATGAAGCGCGTCGTCCGCTTCCTTGGTGAGCACAGCTAGGCACGGCGACCTCCTCAGGGAGCCGGTCGCCATAGGACAGACCTGCTCCCAGGGTGTGATCCCGGGAGCCGCTCCCCTTGAAGGGGCAGGTCGTCAGGCCCGTGGGCGTTCGGGGGCCGCACCAACCGCCAGGCCTTCTCCCGAGGCGAATCCACGGACCGCCCCCTCCTGGCCGTGCTCGATGAACTCCTGCTTCAGTGAGCGCAGGGTCGCCATGGCTCCATCGGCTCCCATGCGGCGCGTCCGGATGAGATAGGCCGCGAGCACACATCCGGTCCTCCCCTCCCCCGCGAGGCAGTGCACTAGGACCGCCTTTCCCTCCTTCCTGCGGCTCAAGATGTACTCCACCGCCTTCTCCATGGAGTCGGCGTCGGGGGACTGATGGTCATGCATGGGCACGTGGCCCAGGCCCAATGCGAACCCAGACGTCCACGCTCCCGGGAGCGGCTCTTCCGTGAGCGTTAAGATGCTCCCTATCCCTCTCTTGACCAGCCATCCCACCTGCCCCCTGGAAGCCGGGTAGCCAGACCCTGCGAGGGATCCGGTTTCCACCCAGACGAAACCCGTCGGGCTGTCAGACACCAAAGCCCTGAGCCTTCTGAGGAGTACGCCACCGGTGCCCAATTCGGAGCTTTCCGGCCTCCTGCCGTTTTAGAACCTTTTCAGGCCTCGAGGACTTCGAGCTTGCCGTAGCGGCCGACGTTCAGCCGCAGTTCCCCGCGGAAGCTGTTCGTGTAGCCGTTGGTGATCCTCACCTTGGAGCCCTGTTTCACCATGTCTATCTGATCGTCCCAGAGCGAGAGCTTAATCTGACCAGTTTCGTCCTTTAGCATGCAGTCCGCCACCCTCGCTTCCCCCCCGGTCCTCAGGTTGACGCTCCTCGGTTCGGCCATCTCGACGATCTCACCCTCTGCGTCGACTCTCCTCATGCCGTCGCGCAGATCGTGTATGTTCATGTGAGTCGTTGGGCGCGGGAAAGCATTATTTAACATTGAAGCGCTTGAAGGGGCTTCGGAAACCGTTTAATGAGAAAGAGTTCGGCTGGCCCAGCCGTTGATTACATGGCTTGAGGGCGCCGCCTTCATCCTGGCGCTCGCCGCCCCCTTCTTCCTCCTCCTGGGGCTCTTCCCTTCGTACCTCAGAGCCCTCACCAGGCTGGGGCGCGTAGCTGAGGACGCCCACAAGAGCCCGCCGACCAAGGTCCCCATGCCCGCCGGGCCTCTCCTCTTCGCAGGCCTGGTCGTCGGAGAGTTCGCAGTAGCTTTAGGATTCAGGACCCTGGTCCCCGTTGCCGTGGCGGCGGGGGCTGGCGTGGCCTTCGCCATCGGGCTCGTCGATGACCTCTACGTCCTGGGGGGGAAGACCAAACCACTCCTGCTGCTCCTCGCCGGCCTCGCCTTCGTCTCAATGGCTGTCCTGCAGCCCACGCTCTATCGGGCCGACATCTACTTCCCAATCCTCGGGGATACGGCCCCTCACTTCATCATCTACACAATCCTGGCGGTGGCAGCATTCCCGGTGGTGGCCAACGCGTTCAATATGATGGACGCGTTCAACGGCGAGATATCCTGGTTCACTCTTCTCACCTCGCTGGCGCTTCTGGCCGGCGTGACCCTCCGCGCCCTCTTCCAGAGTGGGTTCTCAGTCTCCAGGGTCGCCTCCACCCTCCCCCTGGTCGGGGTCGCTGGCGCCTTCCTGGCCTACAACCGCTTCCCTTCGAAGGCCTTCGACGGGGACAGCGGCAGCCTCATGTTCGGCGCCGCCTTCGCTGGGCTCGCAGTCACAGGAGGGGTCGAGATCGCCGCCATCATAGCCATCGTCCCGGCGATACTGAACTCGTTCTACACCCTCTCCAGCGTCAGGGGGTTCGTCGAGAGAAGAAAGATGGCTTCAAGGCCTACATACATAGGCGAAGACGGGCTTCTCCACGCTTCCGTGGAGAAGGACGCGCCTAACACCCTTGTGCGGCTTGTCCTCCTGACTTCGTCGATGACCGAGTTGGAGCTAGTGGCGAGCATCGTCGCCCTGACCGCTGTGGCCTGCGTGTTCTCTGTGGCCACTTCCGTGCTGACCTGGGTGTTCTAGCTTGAAGCTCTTCCCTCTCTTAATGATAGAGTTCGTGGCTTTCCTGCTCATAATCCTAGAAACCTATGTCTTCTTCACCCTCGTCGTCCCCCTCGGGCCCATACCGCACACCCTCACAGACTACACGACCCTCGCCCTGCTCAAGATGTTCCTGATCCTCGTCTTGGGGGCCCTCTGGTTCATCGTCCTAGACGGCCTGACCAGACTCTACGTGCGGTCCAGGGTCAGGAGCGCTCCCAGGCCTTCATCTTAGCGTCGAACTCCTTCCTGCTGTACACGACCCTGGCCGGGACCCCCATCACCACTTTCTCGGGAGGCACGTCCTTGGTGACCACGGCCCCCATGGCGACCACGGCCCTCCGCCCCACAGTCACCCCCGCCTTGATGACCGCCCTAGCGCCGATGACCGCCCCGTCCTCGATGGTCACTCCGATCATCTTCTTGCTAGGGGGGTACGGGTCATTGGTCAGGACGGCGGCGGGGCCTATGAACACCCCCTTCCCTATCCTGGACATGGGGGGGATGTACACGCTCCCCTCGATCATCGTCCCGCTCCCCACCTTCACGTCGTAGTCTACGTGGGCCAGGGAGCCGATCTTCACATCGTCCCCTATCTCCGAACCCTTCCCGACGTACGAGAAATGCCACACGCGCACGTTCTTCCCGAGCTTCGCCTCCGGCGAGATGAAGTTGACTATCTTCGTCTTCTCACCCAAGGTAGATCGGCGCCCCCGACGCGCTAGACGCCAGCACAGCTTCTGCCACCCTGAGGACGTTCAGACCGTCCTGGCCGGTGACTAGGGGCTGCCTCTTCTCTTCAATAGCAGAGATGAACTCCTTCAGCTCGAGGGTCAGCGGCTCCTGGACCGGCCTGGTGGGGACGGTGGTAAGGTCGCCCTCGTGGATGCTGGTCTGCTGCGTCACGAAGTCGACGTCAACTACCCCTCCAGAGAAGACGGCGCTCATGGTCCTCACCCGGTTGGGGGTGATCCAGTTGGTAACCAGGAATGCCGTCCTCTGACCCGAGAAGCCCAGCAGGATGGTCGCGAAGTCTTCGTGCTCCGGAGGGACGCGCATGGACCCTACCCTCGAGTAGACGACCTTCGGCACCTCCCCGAAGAGCCAGCAGGCGGTGTCGATATCGTGGACCGACGCGTCCTGCACGATGCCCACGTCGCTGATGCCGGCCCCCCTCCTGTTCTCCCTGTGGAACTCCAAGAGGATCGGGTCTCCAAGCTTCTTCTCGGATATCATCCGCTTGAGAGCGGCGATGGGCGGGTTGAAGCGTTCGATGAACCCCACCGTAACGGCCCTGTTTGCCCTCCGCGCCGCTTCGATTAGCGCTCCGCCGTCCTTCACCGTGGTCGACAGCGGTTTCTCGACGAATGTGTTGAGCCCCGCGGCCAGCGTCCTGCTTGCTATCTGAAAGTGGGTCGTCGCCGGGGTGCATATCGTGACGCCGTCCAGCTGCTCCTTGCCGAGCATCGCCTCCAGCGAGCCGTAGGCAGGGACGCGGTACTTCTTCGAGAACGCCTCCGCCCTCTCTAGGTTCATGTCGCACACCGCAGCCAGGCACTGAAGCTCGTTTAGGACCCGGACGTGATTCTTCCCCCATCCCCCGGTACCAACGACGGCTATGCGCGTCATCAGTTTCGCCGCCTTGAGGAAACAGGATTTAGGGTTATGTCGTTCACTCTCTTTTCAGGCCCGGGGTAGCTGAGATGATGGTGGTCTCGCCGCCCCTCATGCTCTTCCCCGACGACTTCAGCGCGTCCAGGTCGTCCTTGGAGCAGACTATCACCACGTTGTGCTTGAGCGGGTCGAAGAGCCCCGGCCCTCCCTTGGCCCTCCCTGCCACGAGCTCCACGTCTGTCACGTAGTCCCTGAGCCTCTGCTGAATGCTGTCGGCCACCTGTAATCGCTCTCCGCGCATCTCGTACCTGTCAAGCGCCCACAGCAACGAGATCTTCGTCCGGCTTGCTTTCAGCTGCTTCTCCTTCAGCGCCTCCCTTGTTTCGTCCACAACGTACCTGATGTAATTGTCGAAGCTCTTCAGCGTGGCCCCGGCCAGGTACGATATCGACTCGCCAGTCTCTTCGCTGGCCTGGATGGCCTTCAGCTCATAGAGGTACCTCGAGAACTCGTCCAGGTACACCCCCGACGTGCGCTGGAGCGAAACCTTCGCCTCTCGCGCCTTCCTGGCTACTTCGATCTCCGTCACCGAGGCCACAGCGGTCTCCATGACCGTCGCCGCATACTCGAGCTCCGCAGAGAACACGTTCTGGGAGCTCTGAGAGTAGCCCAGGCCCTGGAGGGGCCCGTTCTCCTGGGCACCGGCGAAGGCCACCACCGCCGGCTTGTTCTCCCTCGGCCTGAGGGGCATGTAAGCGTAGGTCAGCGTGGAGCCTACCTGGAGCCCGGTCTGCTTCTCCACAAGCATGATGTTCTCAGAGTTCCCTCCAGGGCCCGAGGGGAGCGCGTTGACCAGGCTGACCCCCTTGGACAGATACTTCGCCAGATCCCGCAGCTTTGAGCCGGCTTCGATGAGGGTCTCTTCCGACGGCCGCCTCAATCTGGGTGTGAAGAAGACTACCTGCGCCTCTCCTAGGACCTGCTCGAGCGGCTTGAAGCTGAGCAGGGGCTCCTCTGCCATCACCTCCTGCAGGACAGGGTTCTTCTTCATGAATCCTGGCTCCAGTTCCATGGCCATCTGGAGCGTCTCATCCACGATCGTGACTTGTGCCTTGTCGCCGATGTCGGCAGCCAGCCTGTACGCTTCACTGGTGAGCCCGTACATCGCTACCTGTATCTTTGGCAAAGGCTCCTCCTGGCTAAGCAATGGTTCGGTATTATACTTTGAAGGGGGCGCCGCGTCTTGAAACGGGGCAAACGGATTAGTATGCACCCGCCCGGTCTGTAATCGCGAGGCACGCGATGAGAGTCTGGTTCGACGTTCTGACCCCCAAGCAGGTCCTGTTCTTCGGCCCTGCCATCGCCGAGCTTAGGGCCAGGGGAGCCGAGGTCCTGGCCACCTCCCGTAGGTACAGAGAGGTGGCCCCTCTCGCAGACCGGGCGCGGCTTGAGTTGACCTTCGTAGGCGAAAGAGGGCGCAGGGGCCCGGAGGAACAGCTTCTCGCAGCCACCAAGCGGCAGGAGGAGATGATACCATTGGTGGAGCGGTTTGGACCCCAGGTGGCAGTCTCCACAGCGTCAGCCGTGTGCGCCAGGGTCGCCTACGGGCTCGGGATCAAGCATCTGGCTGTGAACGACTCCCCACACTCCGAAGTGGCAGGAAGGCTCTCCCTCCCCTTGAGCCACCAGCTCCTGTGTCCGTGGATCATACCGTACAGCGCCTGGGCTCATTTCGGCGTCCGGAAGAACCAGGTGACCACCTACCGGGCGCTCGACCCTGCGGCTTGGCTGAAGAGGCAGCCCATGGCGGGCCCGGTCCCCAGGCTGGACCGGTCGAAGGACACCATCACAGTCAGGGTCCAGGAGAGCGACGCACCATATCTCGCTCGGGGGGACATGGGCTGGTCAGACAGGGTGCTCGCCTCACTGGTCAACGAGTTCCCTGACGCCAACATAGTGGCCCTCTGCAGATACGACTACCAGGTTGAGGATGTGAAGGGCAAGTTCGGGTCAAGGGTCATCGTCCCGGAGGAGGTGGTGGGGGGGCACGACCTGCTAGCGGCCACGGACCTCTTCGTCGGGATGGGAGGGACAATGAGCGCGGAGGCCGCCCTGATGGGGGTCCCGACCATTTCCGCGTTCCAGGGTTCGCTATACACCGACAGGTATCTCACGAGGGTCGGGCTGCTGGAGAAGGCAAGGACACCCTCGTTGATAGTCTCCAGGGCAAGGCGCCTCCTGGCCGGCCCCTCCAGGACCAGCTTCGCCAGGAGGGCGAGGCGGGTGTTAGACTCCATGGAGGACCCTGTCCCCAAGATTGCCGGGCAGATAGAGAAGGCCGCCAAGCAAGCCTAAATCACCATGGGGGTGTGCGTCCACCCGCAGCCCGGTCGTCTAGTTGGTCAAGGATGGAGGCCTTTGGAGCCTTCGACCTAGGTTCGAATCCTAGCCGGGCTATCTGCAGAAGCCCAGAATGGGCTCGACCTGTTCAACGAAGTTTGGATCGCCTTTTGCCAGAACCCACTCGAGGCAAAGTTCTCGCAAGGCGGCCAATCCCATCGAGTACCCTGTGGACATGAAGGAAAACGGTGCCCGTGGAACTCCCACGTCCAATCGGGGAGCAGGCCTCTCTTCGAATTGGTTGGCTGTCGCATGAGGGCGGCTCACAGGCCTGAGATTGCCACTCAATATATTAATATATGTCAATCCATATCTCTGCCACGATGAAGCGCCAGACAAAGTCGGTCCAGCGGCTCATAGATCTCAACATCTGCCAACCCTCTGACATCAGACAGGCCGAGGTGGAGGCAGAGAAGCTCTCGACGCCGGACTTCGCCGCGAAGCTCCGCAGGGCGGAAAAGCTGGCCGGGGCCATCGGAGACTCGAACAGGATCAAGATCCTGCTGCTCCTTTCAAAGCGTCAGATGTGCGTCTGTGAGCTCGAGTCTGCCCTCGGACTGCCACAGCCCACGGTATCCCATCACCTTGGGATCCTAGAGCAGGCCGATCTGCTAAGGAGGAGCAGGCGGGGGAGGTTTGTCTTCTACGACGTCTTAGATTCCCCCGCCCTGGACCTCGTCAAGGGCCTGACGGCCTAGGGGTTGGGCGAGCGCGACAGCCAAGCCGAGGAATCGCCTGTCTTTCCTCAACAGGTTTCTCACCCTGTGGATATTCCTGGCGATGGGGATCGGCGTTTCTGCGGGCTACGCGCTCCCTGGCCTCGCCAACGCTCTGAACTCGCTCAGCGTCGGGACAACATCGATCCCCATAGCAATCGGTCTGATCTGGATGATGTACCCCCCACTCGCCAGGGTCCGGTACGAGGAGCTGAGAAAGGTGGTGCACGGGAGCGGTTCCAGGAAGATGCTCTCCTGGTCCCTCGTGCTGAATTGGCTGGTGGGGCCCCTGCTGATGTTCGCCCTGGCCTGGGTGTTCCTGGCCGGCGACCCGGGCCTAAGGGACGGGCTGATCCTCATCGGCCTGGCGAGGTGCATCGCCATGGTAATAGTCTGGAATGGCCTGGCGCAGGGTGATAGCGAGTGGGCTGCGATACTGGTTGCTATCAACTCAGTCTTCCAGATACTGTTCTACAGCGTCCTGGCTTACTTTTACATCACGCTCGCCGGATCCTGGATCGCGGGACAGGGGACGGCAGTAAACATCTCCCTTCTCGCCGTGGCCCAATCCGTTGCGGTCTACCTGGGCATCCCGTTCTTTGGGGGGATGGCGACGAGGTTCTACTTCCTGAGGCGCAAGGGAAGGGAGTGGTATGAGAAGAAGCTCGTCCCGAAGCTGGCTCCAACATCGCTCCTGGCCCTGCTCTTCACCATCGTAGTCATGTTCTCGCTCAAGGGGGCGGCAATAGTGACCATACCCTACGACGTCCTTCTGGTCGCGGCCCCGCTTCTCATCTACTTCGTCATCATGTTCTTCGCATCCTTCGCACTGGGGGTATATTCCAAGCTAGACTATCCCAAGACAACTACGCTGGCGTTCACGGCGGCCAGCAATAACTTCGAGCTCGCCATCGCCGTCGCTGTTTCGGTCTTCGGGCTCGCTTCTGCCGAAGCCTTCGCGACGGTCATCGGGCCGCTAATCGAGGTCCCAGTTATGATCGCCCTTGTGAACGTCGCTTTCTGGCTGCGGAAGAGGTACTTCGGCGTGGTGGCCCCCCGCGAAGTGGCTCCGTTGAGCGCAGATGGGAATCCGGGGGCCGAGCCAAGACAAGGGTTCGGCGGAGGGGAGGTGCGACCATGAGAAGTCGTCCAAACCAACTGCGCATACTCTTCGTATGCGTCGAGAACTCGGGCCGGAGCCAGATGGCCGAGGCCTTCGCCCTGCGAGAGGGGCTAATTGCGGCGAGCGCTGGGACTCTCCCCGCCGAGTCGGTAAACCCCGTGGTGGCGGAGGCGATGGCAGAGAAGGGGTTCAGCCTCTCGTTCAAGAAGCCGAAGATGCTGACGACTCAGATGATCAACGAAGCCGACCTGGTCGTTACGATGGGGTGCTCCGTCGAAGAAGCGTGCCCCCGACCAGTGCTGGCCAGGATGCAGAAGAAACTGGTTGACTGGGCCCTGGAGGACCCGAAGGGGAAACCGCTGTCTGAAGTGAGGAGGATCAGAGATGAGATCGAGCGGCGGGTTGAGGCCCTAGCAAAGCCCGCAAGCACGGACGAGTGACCAGACCAAGGCCATCTTCACACCCCTCTCGCTGTGCCCGGCTTCACAGCAGGTTGACAGCGAACCCGAGCGCGAATCCCACGAAGACCCCCGCGTAGGCGATGCCCAGCTTGGCTGAGTCTGGCTCCGACAGCAGATGTCTGAGCATCGGGAGGATGACGTAGAGCATGGTCCCTATGGCAAGGCCATAGAATGCCAGGTCGAACCCTGTGGCGTTGTAGAAGTACCCTGCTGCCCCTCCGAGGATCGTGGGCGCTCCCCCAATGAACAGCGCCCCTGCGATCACCCTTCCATTTCCTTCGGTCGCTCCCAAGAAAGAGGAGGCGATGGCGAGCCCTTCCGTCGAGTTCTGTAAGATGAATCCGACCAGTACGACCACGGCCGCACCCGTGAGCCCGAAGCCCACGCTCAGGGAGCCGAAGAGGAGCCCCTCGGTCAAGTTCTGAAATGCGATCCCGAGCGCTATGACCATCGCCAGCTGGGTCGGGGTGAGGGCCGTCTTCCCCCTGCTCCCCGCCGTGAACAGAAACAAGAACCCACCCGCCATCGAGATGGCGAACACGGCGTCGGAGGCGGGTGAAGAGCCGTAGCCGTAGAGTGAGCCGTCGTACAGCATGCTGGCGGCGTCAAGAAAGACGTCCGCTATCAGAAAGATGAGGATGCCTACCGCCACGGCGTTGAGGAAGTTTATCCTCTTTCTGCCTTGGTTCTTCTGCATCACCAGCGGCAAGGATAGGAAGATCGAGAATCCGATGACCGCGGAAAGGGCCATCGCCTCCACGAAGCTGACCACATGGCCCATGGACATAACATATGTTATAACCATTTGCCATGTCTTTCTCATCGGCGCCCATCGTCTGCAAACCTTAATGCCTGGAACGCGCATTTGGAACCACAATGTCACCGCAGCCGCGCCTCACGGAGCCATCTGGCAAGGCCGCGGAGCTGTATCGCAATTTACAGGGTGGGAAGGTCCAGTGCACCGCTTGCGCGAGGCTGTGCCGGATAGGGGAGGGCCAGGTGGGGCTCTGCGGCGTCAGAGGGGTGGTGGGCGGGGTGCTCTACCTCCTGGTCTACGGCAGGGTGATGACCGGCCACATCGACCCCATCGAGAAAAAACCCGTAGTCCACTACAAGCCAGGCTCCAAGATATTCTCAATAGCCACCTCAGGGTGTAACTGGCTCTGCCGCTATTGCCAGAACTATGACATCAGCCAACGAAGGAAGGTCGAGGGGATCGCTGCCGGCCCCGAGGAGCTCGTCTCCCAGGCGGTGGCCCATGGCTGCGAAGGTATGGCCTACACTTACAACGAGCCCACGATCTTCATGGAGTACGCCCGGGACGTTGGCAGGGCGGCGCGCTCGGCGGGGCTGTTCAACGTCTTCGTCTCCAACGGCTACGGCACCCCCGAATTAGTCGCCACGATGGATGACTTCCTCGACTGCATCACCGTAGACTTCAAGGGGAGCGGCGAGACGAAGTTCGTCCGCAGCTACATCGGCATACCAGATGCGGAGCCGGTGTTCCAGACGCTCCTCGAGATTAAGAGACGCGGGAGGGTGCACGTCGAAATCACCGACCTGGTCGTCCCGAATGTCGGGGACTCCCTGGTCGCGGCCGAGAAGCTCTGCCGCTGGATCTACGACAACCTTGGCCCTGACACCCCCATCCACTTCCTCCGCTTCCACCCGGACTACAAGATGACTGACTTCCCTTCGACCCCCGTGGAGACGCTCGAGAAGCACGTGTCCGTCGGCAGGAGGGCCGGCCTGAACTACGTCTACGTGGGCAACGTCCCCGGCCACAGGGATGAGAGCAGCTACTGTCCCGGGTGCGGCGCCGTCCTGGTCAAGCGATATGGTTACGAGATACTGGAGTACAACCTGGACGTTCAGAACAGGTGCAGGTCGTGCGGCTGCAAGACTCCCATAATGGGGCCCCTCAGCAGGTCCGCCTCGGAGGACAGGTTCGTCCCCGTAATCAGTTAGGGACCTTTACTTCGAGCTTCTGCTTGACGAACTTCTCGGCGTCAAGGAGCGCCTTGCACCCGTCCGCCGCGGCCGTTATGGCCTGCCTGTAGCGGAAGTCGTGGACGTCTCCCGCGACGAAGACCCCTGGCACGCTGCTCTCGGTCCCGTTGTGGACAGCCAGGTATCCCTTGGGGTCCAGCTCCACTTGCCCTCTGAATATCTCCGTGTTGGGCTCGTAGCCGATGGCGACGAACAGCCCGTCCACCGGCATCTCGGTCTCAGCTCCAGTCTTCAGGTTCTTGACCCTCACCCCTTCGACCTTCGCCTGCCCGATCACCTCGGTGACCGCCGAGTCCCAGACGAAGCTGATCTTCGGGTTCTCCAGCGCCTCCTTCCTCAGGGCGGCGCTGGCCCTGAGCCCGTCCCTCCTGTGAATCACCTGCACCGACGACGCGAACTTGGCCAGGAAGGTCGCTTCCTCCATGGCAGTGTCCCCCCCGCCGACCACCGCCACCCTCTTCCCCCTGAAGAAGAACCCGTCGCAGACTGCGCAGTTCGACACCCCCTTGCCCATCAGCCTCATCTCTGATTGGAGGTCGAGCCTCCTCGGGTTTGCTCCGGTTGCTAAGATGACCGCATGCGCCTTCGTCACACCGCCGCTGGTGTAGACCTCAAACGGGTATGTCTTGAAATTGACCTTGACCACGTCATCCTGGACGAGCCTCGCTCCGAGCCTCTCCGCCTGTGACTTCATCCTAGATATCAGATCGGGCCCGAGGACGGGGTCGGGGAACCCTGGAAAATTCTCCACTTCGCTCGTGAGCATCAGCTGACCGCCGTACTTCGTCCCCATGAACACCAGCGGGTCGAGGTCCGCCCGGCACCCATAGATCGCTGCCGTCAGCCCGGCCGGTCCGGACCCTATGATTACCAGCTTCTCGACGCTCTCCATGTCCGTGGCTTCCGGGCCCCTTCCGCTTCATAAATCTGCCCCCGGCGGCCGCCGGCGCTAGAGGAGTTTCGCTTCTCTCTGGACCGTGTGGAGCTCGTCCGTGAGCTGATTCAGTGCCCTTTCGAGCCTCTTGGTGTATTGCGGGAGGAGCCTGTCGTATACCTCCTTCCTCATCTGACGCAGGTAGTACTGCTGATAGAGGTTCAACTTGTCCTTCGCCGCCCTGTCGACCTCGCGCTCCGTGGTCTGAATCTGGGCCACCACCTCTGAGAACTTCTGACTGGTGGACTTCTGCTTGACCTCATTGAGCCTCTGCAGCGCCCTGTTCCGGAAGGAGTCGAGGCGGCTTCGGACCTCGTCGAAGTAGGCCTTGTCCAGCTCGTTCGGGTCCTTGGCTGCAATCTCAGGCCATAGGCCGTTGACCAGGTTGGTCTTCTCGTCGAACGCCTGTATCATCGTCGAGGCGAGCTCGGTGGACGTCTCCTCTTCCACGGTTTCTGCCTCTTCACCTGAGACCGTGGTCGCCCTGACAACGAACAGGCCTATCAGCAGGAGGATGAACGCGACCGAAGCGAACGGGAGCCCCGAGTCCAGGTACCATCCGAGCGAGAGGCCATATGAGAATGACGCCTGGCCGGTATGCCAGGGGGTGACGGCGCCGAGGCTCACCGGGGTAGACTTGATGGCATTGGCCCCTTGCTTTAGCGTGAGGTTCAACGAGTACGAGCCTATGAACGCCTGGACAGGTGGCGTCTCCGGGATGCTGATCGTCACCTTCCCGCCAGATGTGGAATAGTAGCTCGTCCCCAGGGGGTACCTGTAGGTGAGGGTGAACTCCGTCCCTGTCTGGACTCCGTCAGTCGGGTACCCGACCACGAACGACCTCAGGTCGATGGCCCCTCCTGTGAGGGACATCTTGAACTGATTCTGAAGTACTGGCTCATTGGCAGTTGCAGTCAGTATCGTCACCTGAGTGGAACTGGGCGCCAGGAGCGAGACGTAGAGGTGTGCAAGAGCTACGGTACCCAGGTTCTCGAACTCAATCATGTCGGTGACCTCAGGTGTCCCGTTGGGCGCGATGGTTATCGTCCGCTGCGCGTCGACGACCTTGAGCGGGTTGAAGTCCTGCGCCGCGTTGGTCGACACTGCCCTGACAGAGGCGTTGGCCGTGGTGGGGGTGACATCTGTCAGCTTGGAGTAGTAGGTGTTGTTGGTCCCAAGGATGCTCGCCTTCAGCCCGGAGGGGGGGGACAGGAACGAGGTCTGGACCGGCATCTGGACCACGTTCAGCAGGGTCGCTACCTTGGTGCTTATCGAAGGCGAAGACAGGACGCTCACCAAGAGACTCCCATTCTTCGCGGTCGTGACTACGTTGTTCAAGAGCGCGTTGAGGACGAAACTCGAACTCCCTCCCGCTGGGACTGACCCGCCGCTGCTGACCGTGAACGGTCCTCCTGCCGACGGCGGCGTCCCCATGGAGAACCCGCTCGTGAGATTGGTCTTCACGACGTCCGATGACAGCGCCCCGAACCCGATGGTCACCGTCGGCACCTGGACCGCCGACGTGCCGTTATTCGTGAACGTCACTGTCTCATTTATCATAGCGAAACCATACCTGTTCAGGGTGTAGACACTCTTGACGTCGACCCCCGGCGCCCCCTGAGCGTGGACAGCCCCCTGGATGGGGATGAACGCGAGCATGAGCAGGAGCAGTACGGCTAGCGCGGTGTTTCTCAAGGGACTTTTCCAGCGGCGCTAGGTTCTTATTTTAAGCGTTTTTTGGCCCCTGAGGAATGAGCGGCGCCCCCCGGCGGCATCCCTTCCTACCGAACCTTGACGGCGAATTCGTGGCTCGGATGCTCCGGAAGGCTGGCGTGGCCACCCTGGATGACCTCTTCTCGGACATCCCTGACGGCGTGAGGCTCAATCGGCCCCTCCGGATCCCAGAAGGCGGCTCGGAGTACCAGGTCAGGCGCGACGTTCAGGCCAGGCTCAGCCAGAACAAGACGCCTCCGGGGACCCTCTGCTTCCTGGGGGGCGGGGTCTGGCCCCACTACGTCCCCGCGGCCGTGGAGTCCATCACTTCAAGGCAGGAGTTCTACACCAGCTACACCCCGTACCAGGCCGAGGTGAGCCAGGGGATGCTGCAGGCCCTCTTCGAGTACCAGAGCCTGATGTGCGACCTTCTGGGGATGGAGGCCTGCAACAGCTCGCTCTATGACTGGGCTTCTGCCGCCGGGGAGGCTGTGAGGATGGCCGGGAGGGTGACGGGGCGAAGCAGGGTTCTGCTGGGGGCCAACACCGGCCCACAGAGAAGGGCGGTGATCCAGACCTACACCGAGCCGATGGGCATGAGGCTCGAGACTGTGGCCTTCGACCGCGCAACAGGACAGGTCGACCAGGACGACCTGAAAAGGAAGCTCTCAGACGACGTCGCCTGCCTCTACTTCGAGAACCCCAACTACTTCGGGGTCATCGAGGACGAGGCCGCCGATATGGCTTCCATGGCCCGCGGCGCAGGCGCCCTGGCCGTGGCAGGGGTCGACCCCATCTCCCTGTCGCTGATCAAGGAACCCGGGGCGTACGGGATCGACATAGCTGTCGGGGAGGGGCAGCCGCTCGGCATCCCCCTGAACTACGGGGGGCCGCACCTTGGGATCTTCGCGGTCAAGGACATCAAGCTGGCCCGGAGCATGCCAGGGAGGCTCATAGGGCTCACGACACCCGCGGCCGACCAGCAGAAGAAGGCGTTCGCCATGGTCCTGCAGGCGCGCGAGCAGCACATACGACGTGAAGGCGCCATGTCCAACGTTTGCACCAACCAGTCGCTGATGGCCGTAGCCGCGGCAAGCTACCTGTCACTTATGGGGCGGGAAGGCTTCCGGAGGCTCGGTGAGACCGTGATCGCCAACTCCCACTTCGCGGCGAAGAGGCTTTCGCGCATTGACGGTGTCGTCTCGCCACATTTCAAGGGGTCCTACTTCAAGGAGTTCGTCGTCTCATACAAGAACGCGAAGGCGGACGCGGTCTTCAGAAGGCTTGCGAAGAAGGGGGTGCTCGCGGGCTCTCCCACCCGCATGGAGGTGGGCTCCCAGTCCGGGCTCTACTGTGTCACCGAGGTCCACACCAAGGAAGACATCGAAAGGCTTGCGGGGGCCCTCGAGGAGGCTGTCTAGGTTGAAGAAGTTCACGCAGGCGTCCTGGGACGAGCCCCTGATCAAAGAGCTGAGCAGGCCCGGGCGGGTGGGGAACGAGGTCCCATCCGACCCTGCTGTCCGCTCGAAGTTCAAGGATCCGGCGGCCCTCGTCCCGGAGTCGATGCGGAGGGCCTCGGTCAACCTCCCCGAGCTCTCTGAGCTCCAGGTCCTGAGGCACTTCAACCGCCTCTCACAGATGAACTTCTCCGTGGAGCTCGGCATGTACCCGCTGGGGAGCTGCACCATGAAGTACAACCCCAAGGTCTCCGAGATGATCGCCTCCTCGGACTCGATGAAGGGCGCGCACCCCCTCCAGCCACCCGAGACCGTCCAGGGGATACTCTCGATCTTCTACGACCTCGAGCGTGCGCTCAGCGAGGTCACCGGGATGCATCGCTTCTCCCTCTCGACCGCAGCGGGAGCCCAGGGTGAGCTGGCGGGCGTCCTGATGATCCGCAAGTACCTCAGGGACCACGAGGGGGGCGCCAGGGACGAGATCCTCGTCCCGGACTCGGCCCACGGAACGAACCCTGCAAGCGCTGCCATGGCCGGCTTCAGGGTGGTGAAGGTGCCGTCGGAACCCGACGGGCAGGTACGGGCGAGCAAGGTGAAGGAACTCGCTTCCGAGAAGACGGCCGGGATGATGTTCACCGTCCCTAACACCCTCGGGCTCTTCGAGGGCGAAGTGAAGGAGGTGTGCGACGCGGTCCATGGGGCCGGGGGGTTGATGTACTACGACGGCGCCAACATGAACGCCCTGCTAGGGCGGGCCCGCCCCGGGGACATGGGGTTCGACGTCGTGCATCTGAATCTCCACAAGACCTTCGCCACCCCCCACGGAGGCGGGGGGCCCGGCGCGGGACCGGTTGGGGCGACCAGGAAGCTGACGGACTACCTCCCAGTACCCGTCGTGACGAAGGGGAAGGGGGGGTACTCCCTGGACTACGGCCTGAGGCGCTCGATAGGCCCCCTGAAGGGCTTCGTCGGGAACTCCGCGGTCCTCCTCCGCGCCTACGTCTACATCCGCCTCCTGGGCGCGTCAGGATTGAAGGACGTCTCCTCCATGGCTGTGCTCGCGGCGAATTACCTGTGGAAGAGCCTGGATCCTGAGGCATACCCGGCATCTCACGGGAAGGAGCTGCTCAGGAAGCACGAAGCCGTGGTCTCGGTCAAGGGCGAGCTCCCGGGGACCGCCATGACCGTTGCAAAGGCGGTCCTCGATCTCGGCATGCACGCGCCGACGGTCTATTTCCCCCTCATAGTCCATGAGGCGCTCATGATAGAACCCACCGAGTCCGAGCCCGAGGAGATGCTCGACGAATACGCCGCGGCCCTGAACGATATCTATGCGAAGCTTAAGGACGGTTCCTTGGGTGTCGTGCCCAGGAACACCAGCGTAGGAAGGGTGGACGAGGTCAAGGCATCTCATCCTCTCACCCTGAAAGTCCACTGGTGAGCCAAAGGCCTTATAGTCTCTAATAACCTGAGTAATTGAGTGCCCAGCGAACTCTCCAGGCGGGTCGAAGGCAAGCTCAACGAGCTGATAGACGAGGAGACGAAGAGGAAGTTCGGCGAGCTCAACATCGTCACCGACGTGTCAGAGATGGCGACCGGCTCCATCAGGGTGAGATTCCAGCCTCTGTCGGCCTACAGCCCCATCGCAGTGGACATCGGCCGCAGCATAAGGACCGCGGCCCTCTCTGTTGACGGCGTCCTAACGGTGAAGATCGAGTGCTCGGGGCACATGATGGACGAGCTGGTCGACCGGCTCGTCAACCAGGACTGACCGGCTCCGCGCTACAGACAGGCGGCCCTCAGAGGGGGACGGGCGCGGGGTAAACAAAAACTACACTGTCGTCAACAATGTTCAGCGATTGGCTTGTTTATGCGGAGTGTGTTGTAGGTCTGCGCTCCGAGATGCTCGACCAGAAAAGCAACGACGACGTCGCCGTAATCGGTATTGGAAGCGCAGGGACTAGGATCGTTTCCCTGCTCAGCCGGAAGCCGCTGCTCGTTGACAGATACGCCTACGTGTCATGCGATGCCGAGGATTTCTCACCAGTCGACTCCAAGGACGCTATCCACATCCAGTCGCCCATCGACCAGAAGTTGACTCCATCCCTGGTCCGCGGGCTTGCGCTGTCCTACCATGGTAGGATCAGAGACGCGATAGGCGGCTCCAAGGTGGTCTTCGTGGTCGCCGGGCTCGGCGGAGCGACGGGGAGCGGGCTGGCGCCTGTGGTCGCGTCGATCGCTCAGGACTGCGGGGCGACGACCGTCGGGGTGGCCGTAATGCCATTCGAGTTCGAGAAGAAGATGAAGTTCTATGCCGGCGTTTCATTGAGGCGGCTCCGCACCGCGTCCAGGGGGGTAGTGGTCGTGGACAATGACACCCTGATGCACTCCTCTCCGGATGAGTCGACCCTCGCCGACCTCTACGATTCGGCCAACAAGGCCGCCGTAAAGGCGCTCGGCTCGCTTCTGGCGAGCTCGACCGAGGGCTCGAAGTCGGTCGGCCTGAACAAGTTCCTCGGGGCCGTCCTCAGAGACGGGTATTCCATTCTAGGGGTGTCAAGCAACGGTGGCGGGGAGAAGGCCGAGGACGCCCTGGCGGGGGCTGTGGTTTCGCTCGGCAGGATAGCCAACGCCAAGGAGGCGAGCAGGGCGGTCGTGAGCCTGAACGGAGACTCGAGCCTCTCGGCCCAAGAGGTAGGACTAGCCGTGGGGAGGTTCGGATCCCTCATCGACAACCAGGCGGTTGACGTCGAGTACGGCGTCGACTGCTCCGGGTCCTCTCAGCTTCAGGTCAGCGTTCTGGCTTCGGGCTTCGGTGCCACGAAGTATGATGACTACGACCCGCTCTCAAAGATCCTGGGCGGCCGGGTGCTCGACGACGACATGGACACCTCGCTCCTGGGAGGCCTCGAGGGCCTCCCGTCCTGCGGCTGAGCCTCTAGGGATTGAAGTAGTCCTTCACAGGCCTGCTCTTGGTGGCCAGCGTCTTCGCCGTTTCGAGCTGGGAATCTTCAAGCTTCCTGAAGGGGACCTCCGGCTTCCCGTTCAGCTTCACATGGGCCCGGTGCCTCCCGACCCCTGAAAACCCCCTGTCTGGCGTGCCCAGGAGGTCGAGGACCCTGGCCGAAGACGCCGGGAGGAACGGCTGAAGGAGTATGGCGATGGACTCGCACGCCATCAAACACGCGTGGATGACTCGCTGGCACTC
This sequence comes from archaeon, assembly GCA_021827865.1. Classification (GTDB taxonomy): domain Archaea; phylum Thermoproteota; class Nitrososphaeria; order Nitrososphaerales; family Gagatemarchaeaceae; genus UBA183. Next base: position 663,596 of record JAKAUC010000009.1, on the reverse strand, counting down.
CTCCCTCTCCTCCTTCACCAGCTTCCAGGGCTGCCTGCCCTGAAAGTACTCGTTGCCGAGGTCGGCCATGGCCAGTATCTTTGTCATCGCTTCCCTGAACCTGACCTCGCCGAGGAGCCCGAGCGAGTCCTCACCAAGGCGGGCGACGCGGCCGACGAGTTCCTCCTCTTCTCCGGCCGCTCTCTCGACGGCCACCTCTCCGCCGAAGTTGTTCCATGCGAAGGTGGTCGTCCTGTGGATGAAGTTGCCAAGGTTCGCCACCAGCTCGTTGTTCACCTTGTTCTTGAAGTCGTCCCACTTGAACTCGGTGTCCCTGGTTTCAGGTATGATGCTGATCAGATAGTACCTCCAGATGTCCGGGTCCAGGCCGACCTTGGGGATGCTCTCACAGAAAACCCCCCAGTTCTTGCTCTTGGATATCTTGGCTCCTTCGTAGTTGCAGAACTGCAGCCCCACCACGTCGTAGGGGAGGTTGAGCCCTCCGTGGGCGAAGAGCATCCCGGGCCAGAAGATTGTGTGGAAGGGTATGTTGTCCTTCCCCAGGAAGTTGAATATCCGCGTCTCCGGGAGCGTCCAGAACTTCTTCCAGGCGTCGGGGTCCCCGTTCGCGCTCCCCCACTCCTTCGTGGCCGATATGTATCCGATGGGCGCGTCGAACCAGACGTAGAACACCTTGTCCCTGTAACCATCGAGGGGGACCGGCACCCCCCAGCGGAGGTCCCTGGTGATTGACCTCTTCTTGAGGCCCTCCTTCAGCCAACCCAGGGAGAGCGAGGTGACATGGCCCCTCCAGACCTCCCTCGAGTCGATCCACGACTTGAGCCTGTCCTGCACCTTCCCCAGCTCCAGGAAGAGCTGTTTGCTGTCCTTGAAGACGGGAGCGCTCCCGTCAATCTTGCACCGCGGGTTGATCAATTGTATCGGGTCGAGGAGGGTAGAGCACTTTTCGCACTGGTCCCCTCTCGCAAGCTCATAGCCGCAGACTGGGCAGGTCCCTTCCACATACCTGTCCGGGAGGAAGAGCCTGTCCTTCTCGCAGTAGGGGAGCCTGAGGACACCCTCAGTCACATACCCCTTGCCGTAGATCTCCATGAAAAACTCCTGGGTCGTCTTGTGATGGGTGGGGCTCGACGTCCTGGAGAAGCTGTCATACGATATCTCGAACCAGGAGTAGATGTCCCTGTGGACGCGGTAGAGGACGTCGGTAAGCTCCTTTGGGCTCACGCCAAGCTCCAGCGCTGCCACCTCGGTGGGCGTCCCGTTCTCATCGGTTGCTCCCACGAAGAGGGTTTCCATGCCCTTTAGCCTGCAGTATCGCGCGAAAATGTCGGCGGGGAGGTGAGAGCCTACCAAGTTCCCGACGTGGGGGACCTGGTTGGTGTAAGGGAGGGCGCAGAGGACAAGCACCCGCTCCGTCCTGGTGTTCTTCGCCACGGTCAGGTGCGGCGCCCTCACTTTCAGTTTAAACCTTAGCTCAAATCTCCCAGCTGTGGGCGTACTCCTTCTGTTCCTTCGTCATGACGCCTATGGAGATGCCCATGGATTTCAGCGCCGCCCTCGCCACCTCGTCTTCGAGCTCAGCAGGGACGCCGTAGACCTTCTTCTCCATCTTCGAGTGGTCGGCGTGGATGCGGATGGCAGCCATCATCTGGTTCGCGAAGGACATCTGCATCACCTCGGGGGGATGCCCCTCCGCAGCGACCAGGTTCGCTATCCTCCCCTTCGCGACCAGGTACACCCTCTTGCCTGACGGGAGAGTCACCTCGTCCACGTTCGTCCTCACCTCTTTCACCTTCTTCGCCTTGGACAGCAGCGTCTTCACATCGATCTCGACGTCGAAGTGGCCGGCGTTGGTCAATATGGCTCCTTCCTTCATCTTCTCAATGGCAGCGTAGGGTATCACGCCTTTCATCCCCGTGGTGGTGACGAACAGCTCCCCCCCGGGCGCCGCTTCGTCGATGCCCGACACGTCGAACCCGTCTAGGTGAGCCTCAAGCGCCTTGACCGGATCTACTTCTACGACCGTCACCCTGGCGCCCATCCCCCGGGCTCTCATGGCCACGCCCTTGCCGACCCAGCCGTAGCCCACAACCACCGTCCTGGCCCCAGCTAGGAGCAGGGCGGTTGCCCTCATGATTCCGTCCAGGGTGCTCTGCCCCGTCCCATACCTGTTGTCGAACATGAACTTGGTCTTGGCGTCGTTGACGGCTATGACCGGATATGCCAGCCCACCCTGCGCCTCCAGCGCCTTCAACCTGACCACCCCTGTGGTGGTCTCCTCGGACCCCCCGACTATGCCCTTGACTTTCGAGCGGTGGGCTGCAACGTGGAGGTCGGCACCGTCGTCGATGAGCTGCTGAGGCCTGCTCCCCAACACCTGCTCGATGCACCACCCATACTCCTTCGTCGACTCACCCCTCCAAGCCCACACCTCTGTCCTGGTGGATAGGTACGCAGCTATGTCGTCCTGGGTCGAGAGGGGGTTGGCCGCCGCCAGCTTCACCTCCGCACCGGCGAGGAGGAGGGCATCTATGAGCACGGACGTCTCCTTGGTAATGTGGAGACAGACCCCTATCTTCACCCCTTCCAGAGGCTTCGACTTCGCGTACTTCTCAGCCAGGTTGGTGAGTGCCCCCATGTGGGCCTTTGCCCAGAGGAAGTTCCTCTCTCCTTCGCTGCTCAGCTTCGGGTCTGCGACTTTCACTGTTTGTATCCCGCCAGGCCCCCGACGGCCGCCTCTATCAACTGTTTCACAAGCTTCCCTGCGCCCTCCATCACCCTTGAGACTTCTTCGTGGCTCACAGCAGGCTGCAGCCCGGCCGCCCAGTTGGTTGCCACCAGCACGGACGAGTACTCCATCCGCTTCTCGTTCGCCAGGATCACCTCTGGGACCCCTGTCATCCCCACCACATCGCCGCCAAGCGCCCTGTACATCCTGATCTCCGCGGCTGTCTCGAACCTCGGCCCCTCCACGCAGACGTACACCAAGCCGGGGTGCAACTCCATCCCCAACTGCTTCGCGGCCGACGCCAGGGCGTCGTTCACCCTCCTGCTGTAGGGGTTGGTCATGTCTGTGTGGACCACCTCATCCTCGAAGAATGTCGACTGCCTTCGCTTCGTGAAATCCAGGAATTGTTCCGTCAGGCCCAATTTCCCCACTCCGAAGTCCTGTTTCATCGAACCCACGGCGCTGGTGGCGATCACCTCTCTCACCCCAAGGCGCTCCAGGGCCGCTATGTTGGCCCGGTAGTTGACGGCGTGGGGCGGGGTCTCGTGTCCGGCCCCATGCCTCGGGATGACCACGTACCTCTCCGAGGGGTGCACATAGACCGACGCGATGCCAAAGTCAGTCTCCACGTTCCTGGGCGGGCCGAGGTCGAAGTGCCGGGTCACCCCGGTACCGGTAATGACCCCCACCGGCGCCTTATCCCTAGTCATAACTGGATAGCGTGTAGACCTCGTACCCTGACAGCTTCTCCCTGCCCTTCAGCGAGCTGAGCTCGGTGACGAAGGTCAACCCGACGACCTTCCCTCCCAGCTTCTCGACCAGGGCCGCCGCCGCCTTGGACGTCCCGCCCGTCGCGAGGAGATCGTCAACGACTAGGACCCTGTCCCCTTTGGCGATCGAGTCGGCGTGCATCTCCAGCCCCTGGCGACCGTACTCGAGCGCGTAGTTCACGCTCACCTTCTTCGCAGGTAGCTTCCCCACCTTCCTGGCCGGGACGAACCCTATGCCGAGGCGGTCCGCCAGCGGGGCGCCGACAATGAACCCCCTTGCCTCGATGCCCACTATCTTGTCGAGCCTCGCCTTGCTCCACTTCTTCTCCAGGGCGTCCGTCACCCTCCTGGTAAGCCTCCCGTCCTCCCAGAGGGTGGTGAGGTCCTTGAACGCTATTCCCTTCTTAGGATAGTCTGGGATGTTCCTGATCGCCTTCTTGACGTCCTTCTCGAGCTCAGCCATCAGGCGCTCAACCTCGCGTGCTCGAGCGCCGAACCGCAGTCGCAGGTGCGTTCCTCCGGGACACGCTTCACAATCTCGCCGATGAGCCGCGTCAGGTTCTCCAGGTTCCTGTTGAAGACCTTGATCACCTCACCGTGGGAGACCGGCTTCACGCTGGGGTCGCCCTCGAGACCAGCGTCGTAGTCCGTCACAAGGGAGATGTTCAGATAGCACATCTCCTGCTCCCGCGCAAGCGCGACCTCGGGGTACTGGGTCATGTTGATGACGTCCCACCCCTGGCGCGAGAAGAACCTGCTCTCAGCCTTGGTCGAGAACCTTGGGCCCTGTATAACGACCACGGTCCCGGAGCCGTGGAACTTCAACGCCAGGGCATCAGCGGCCTCGGCCGCCGCCTTCCTCATCTGGGGGCAGTAGGGGGACGCTGTGCTGACGTGGGTCGTCTCAGGCCCGTCGTAGAACGTGTCCTTCCTCCCGGACGTGAAGTTGACGAACTGGTCGCAGAAGACGAGGTCCCCGGGCGCCACTTCTCCCTTCAGGCTTCCGACAGCGTTCGGCCCGATTATTCTGCTGACCCCAAGCTTCTTGAATGCGAGGACGTTCGCCCTGTAGGGGACTGCGTGTGGCGGGAACTCGTGGTGGACCCCATGCCTTGGTATGAACGCGACCTTCCGCCCTTCGATGGCCGCGAGGGTCACCTTCCCGCTGGGTTTCCCGTAGCGTGTGGTGGCGGAAATGCTTCCGGTCCCCTTCGCGAGCTTGTAGAACCCGGACCCGCCAAAGACGCCGAACTCCGCCCTCGGCTTCACAGTCCGCCCCTCCAAGTTTCAGATTTAATCTTTGGCTCGCGCCGCACCTCGCATCGGCCAGAAGACTTGAAATACCAAGGGCCGTCGATTAGACCGATGCCCAGGTCGTACGAGGAACTCCTCTCCAGGGCCAGGTCCGGCCTGGACAAGGACGCAAAGAAGTCTGGCGCGCTGAGGCTCGAGCTCCCTGAGCCCGACGTGATATGGGTCGGCAACAAGACCATCTTTCGGAACTACGTCGAATTCCCCAAGCTCCTGAGGCGCGAATCCGGGCGCGTCCTAATGTACCTCGCCAAGGAGCTGGCCACCGCAGCCTCCCTCGATGGGGACCGCGCCATCTTCATTGGGCGGAAGGACCGAGATTCATTCTCTCAGCTCCTCCAGCGCTACCTCAAGGACGGCGTTATCTGCCCGGTCTGCGGGAGCCCCGACACCCACTTGGACAAGGAGAAGCGCATGTGGTTCATGGTCTGCGAAGCCTGCGGGGCCCGGTCTGTCGCCAAGGTAGCCTAGGGCTTGGCCGAGAAGGGGTTCTCCGTGAGGACCGCGGAGTTCAAGGGGACGATACTGGTCAACATCTGCGACGAGGAGCTCGTAGGTAGTACGGTCACCGAGGGCAAGCTGAAGGTACACCTCTCCAAGGAATTCTACTCCGGCGAGGTAGTCAATCGCGGGGAGGCCCTCAGGCTCATCCGGACCTGCTCCATCGTCAATCTGGCGGGCTCACGGTCTGTCTCCTTGGCGGTCGACAACAGGGTGGGCGCGCCGGAGGCCGTTCGCGAGATCCAGGACGTGCCGTTCCTGATGATCTACAAGTTCTCGGGCTAGCTCAGGGTTCCGAGCTTCTTCAGCGTCTCTCTCTGCTGGTCGGTGAGCTTCTTCGGGACCTCGACGCGGACGATTACGTATTGGTTCCCGTAACCCCCCCTCCAACCGCCGAACTTCGGTAGACCCCTGTCCTTCACCATGAACCTCTCTCCGGGCTGAGTGCCGTGGGGTATCGCCAGTTTGACATCGCCATGCAGCGTCGGGACCGTGAGCTCCGTGCCGAGCATGGCATCCACGGCGCCGATCTTGGTCTCCAAGAAGACATTGCTGGGGTCTTCTTCCGACCTTCTGAAGATCCTGTGGGGGGCGACGTTGATCACGACATACAGGTCCCCCGGCGGGATACCTCTCTCTCCGGCGTTCCCTTCTCCCCTGAGCCTGAGAGTGTATCCATCATCGATCCCGCCTGGAATCAAGACGCGAATCTTCCTCGTCTTCGCCACCGTCCCCCGCCCTCTGCAGTCCTTGCAGGGGCTGTCGACGAGGTAGCCCTTCCCTTCACACTTACCACAAGCGGTTATTCTGACGAGGCGCGCGAAGCCGGCCGATTGCACCTTCTGGACCTGTCCGGTCCCGCCGCAGGTCGAGCACTGGCGGGGGGACGTCCCAGGCTTCGCACCGCTCCCGTTGCATGTCGCGCACACTTCGTGCCTGGGAACTTCAATCTCTCTTTCTGAGTCCGCAACTATGTCCTCCAGATTGAGCTCAAGGTGGTAGGTAAGGTCCTCGCCACGGCTTGGCTGCCGAGCCCCCCCTCCTCCAAAGAACTGTGTAAACAGGTCGTCGAAGCCCCCGAACCCGGCTCCACGGAAGAACTCCCCGAAGTCCGCCCCCCGGAAGATGTCTTCCTGGCTGTACCTCTGATACACCCCCTCCCGCCCGAACGAGTCGTACTGCCTCCGCTTCTCGTCGTCGGAGAGCACGGCATACGCCTCAGAAATCTCCTTGAATCGCGCTTCGGCGTCGGGGGCTTTGTTCCTGTCTGGGTGGAACTGGAGGGCGAGCTTCCTGTATGCACCCTTGATCTGGTCCTTGGTCGCGCCCCGCTGTACGCCAAGCACCTCATAGTAGTCCTTCGCGGCCACTGGAGGCTACCTCCTATTTTCCTTCGTCCACTACCTTGTAGTCGGCGTCACCCATCTTCTGGTCGCCTCCGCTGCCCCCGGGCGGCGGGCCCTGCTGCTGCCTCTGTGCCTGCTGCTGCCTCTGTGCCTGCTGCTGGTAGACCGAAGCTCCGACCTCCTGGAGCGCCTTCTTCAATGCCTCGCTCTTCTCCCTGATCGCCCCCGCGTCCTGCCCCCCAACCGACTTCCTCAGCTCCTGGGAGGCCGCGTCAATCTTGTCGATGCTCCCCTTGTCGACCTTCCCTTCGAGGTCTCTCTTGGTCCTCTCGGCGGTGTAAAGCACCGAGTCAGCCTCGTTCCTGATCTCAGCTTCTTCCCTCTTCTTCCTATCCTGCTCGGCGAACGACTCTGCCTCCTTGACGAGCCTCTCCTTCTCGTCCTTCGACAGTTTGGTGGACGCGGTTATCGTAATCTTATTCTCCTTCCCGGTCCCGAGGTCCTTCGCACCGACGGTGAGGATGCCGTTGGCGTCGATGTCGAACGTCACTTCAATCTGCGGGACTCCCCTGGGGGCGGGCGGGATGCCGGTCAGGTTGAACATCCCGAGGGACACGTTGTCTGCGGCCATGCTCCTCTCGCCCTGGACCACGTGTATTGTCACTGCGGTCTGGAAGTCCGCGGCAGTGGTGAACGTCTTGCTCCGCTTGGTGGGTATCGTCGCGTTCTTCTCAATCAGGTGCTCGGTTATCCCTCCCAGTGTCTCGACGCCCAGCGATAGGGGTGTGACGTCTAGGAGGAGTATGTCCTTGATCTCCCCCGCCAGGACGGCGCCCTGTATCGCCGCCCCGATGGCTACGGCTTCCATGGGGTCGACCCCCCTCTCGGCCTGCTTCCCGGCGACGTCCTCGACGAACTTCCGGACCAGGGGCATCCTGGTCATGCCGCCTATCAGTATCACCTTGTCCACTTGCTCCGGGCCGAGCTTGGCGTCGCTGATCACCCTGCGAATGGTCTGCTCGGTCTTCGCGACTATCGGCCTTGCGACTTCCTCCAGCTTGGTCCTGGTCAATGTATAGTGGAGGTTCTTCGGTCCCGAGGCGTCGCTGGCTATGAACGGGAGGTCAACGTCGGTCGACGTGAGGTTCGAGAGCTGTATCTTGGCCTGCTCGGCCGCCTCCTTCAGCCTGGCCATGGCTGTCTTGTCGGTGGTCAGGTCCATCCCTGACTTTGAGCGGAAGTCATCCAGGAGCACCTGGATGATGGCCTTGTCCACGTCGGTCCCTCCTGTCTGCGTGTCCCCTGAAGTGGCTAGGACCTGGAACACCCCCTTCCCGAACTCCATGATGGTGGCGTCGTGTGTCCCACCCCCGAAGCTGAACACAAGGATCTTCATCTCGTTCTCAGCCTTGTCGAGCCCGTAGGCGAGCGACGCGGCGGTCGGCTCGTTGATTATCCTCACTACTTCCAGGCCCGCTATTTCACCCGCGTCCTTGGTCGCCTGGCGCTGGTTGTCGTTGAAGTGCGCCGGGACGGTGATCACCGCCTTCTTCACGGGGTAGCCGAGGAACGCGTCGGCGTCATGCTTGATCTTCTGGAGTATGTAGGAGCTGAGCTGCTCGGGCGAGTACTCCTTCCCCGAGAGGGTGACCCGGGAGTCTGTCCCCATCTTCCTCTTGATCTCGAAGACCGTCCCGTCCGGATTAGTCACCACTTGGCGCCTGGCCGGCTCTCCCACCAGCAGCTGCCCGTCCTTGGTGTAGGCGACCACAGAAGGGAACATCTTGCCCGCAGGAGTCGCCCCCTCGGCGCTTGGGATCACCACCGGCCTCCCAGCCTCGACCACCGCGGCAGCGGAGTTGGTGGTCCCCAGGTCTATACCTATGATCTTCTCTCTTGCGCTACTCATCAGATGTCGCCTCCTCCTGGGCCGCTTTGGGCGCCAATTCAACCTTTACCATGCTCGGTCTGAGAAGCTGCCCCCTGAATGTGTAACCTGTCCTCAACACTTCGGCCACCATATCCGGCCCGTCGGCGGCGCCCTGAACCCTCTCGACCGCTTCGTGGATGGCAGGGTCGAACGGCCTCCCCAGGGCGCCAATGGCCTCTACCCCCACGGATTGAAGGGCTGCGCGGAGGTTCGCGCTGACCATCCGAACCCCTTCCGCCAGCTCGCCATTGGCCGACCCTTCAGCGTGCTTCAATGCAAGTTCCAACTCGTCCGCCACCACAATGAGCTTCGAGATCAGCCCCTTCGCGAGCGTCTCCCCGGCTTCCTTCAGCTCCTTGTCCGCCCTCTTCCTGTAGTTCTCCAGGTCTGCCTGTGAGTACTTCAGGCGGGTGAGAAGTTCTCCGCTCCGCTCCTTCTCCTCAGCGAGTTGCTTCCTCAGCAGGTCTAACTGGTCCTCTTCGCTCTTCTCCCTCTCTTTCGATTCCATCAATTCCAGCTCAACTTTCCGGCGAGAGCTTGGTGCACTCCGTTTCATACGTATAAATTTTCAAGTTTCCAAGGGGTGGCGTGGCCGAGGCAGAGGGGGGCAGCAAGAAAGTCAGGGAGAGGCTTCTGCGCTTCGAGCGGGAGAGCAGGTACCTCAGGAGGGACTCGGACGACAGGAAGGTGCTCGAGGAGGTCTTCGACCGGTCGACCATGCTGGCCGTCGAGGAACTGATAGCCAGAAAGGACCTCGGCGAGCTTCGAGGTGTGGTGAGGGCGGGCAAGGAGGCCAGGGTGTATCTGGGGGAAGACAGGGCGGGCGGTCCGGTAGCGGTCAAGATCTATCTCACGTCAGCGTCAGACTTCAGGAAACGCATGGGCTACATAGCGGGGGACAGGCGTTTCGGGAGGCTTCCAGCCGGGTCGAGGGAGACCGTCTACCTCTGGACAAGGAAGGAGTTCAAGAACCTCCAGCTCGCCCGGGGCGCAGGTATCCGCGTCCCTGCCCCTCTCGCCTTCTTGAAGAACATCCTCCTGATGGAGTATGTCGGGACGCCCCCGGATCCCGCCCCCACCTTCTCCGAGTCTGAAGTCGGGGAGGAAGAGTACGCGTGGACGTTCAGGACAATCGAGGCGCTCTGGACCCGCGCCAGGTTGGTCCACGCCGACTTCTCAGAGTTCAACGTCTTCAGGACGGACGAAGGCCCAATCCTCTTCGACATGGGGTCGGCCGTCCTCTCGTCACACCCCCAGGCGCAGGAGTTCCTGCGGAGGGACGTCTCCAACATGGTCAGGTTCTTTAGGAAGCGGGGCCTGGGAGGTAAGGACGCGGACGAGTGGATGAAGGGGATCTTGAGATGAGCTTCGAGCAGACCGTGCGCATACCCGTCGACAGGGTGGGCGCCGTGATAGGCAAGGAGGGGGCGACCAAGAGGTACCTCGAGGGCGAAATGGGGGTGGCCATCCAGGTGGACGGCAAGGAGGGGCTTGTGGTCTTAAAGTCGGAGTCTGCCCTGGGGACAGACCCATTCTCGGCGACCAGGGTCATCGAGGCGATAGGGCGCGGATTCTCCCCCCAGAAGGCGCGCAGGCTCTTGGACGAGGGGACGGCCCTGGAGGTGATAGACCTCCGCGGGTATGCGGGGAGGAGCGCGAACTCCCTCGAGAGGATTAGGGGGAGGGTGATAGGCCTCAAGGGGAAGTCCAGACGCGTGATCGAAGAACTGACCTCCTGCAACCTTTCGGTCTACGGGAGGACCGTGGCCATAATAGGGGATGCTAGCCACGTCCAGCTGGCATCGGACGCTGTCAGGTCCCTGGCGTCGGGGAGCCAGCACAAGAATGTGTACAACACCCTCCAGAAGGCAAGGACCAAGAGGAAGATGGAGCGCATGTTCCTCTGGGAAGGGACTTCGCCGGAGACCCTGGAAGAAAAGCTTCAGAAGCTTGAGCACTAGCATATATCCGATTCAGGTCGATACCTGCGGGCGGGCTCTTAGGGCGAGAGTAGGAATAGCTAGATAGGTGCTTAATTCTGTGGTGAACGATTCAGAGAGGCGTGATGTGAACTGAGCAGCAAGGCGACCTTCGCGGAGATATCGCCGTCAGAGTTTTTCTACCGCAATCGTGACCTGGCGGGGTTCACCAACCCCGCGCGCGCCCTATACATGGCCATCAGGGAGCTCGTCGAGAACTCCCTGGACTCGACGGAGATGGTGGGATCCCCGCCAGACGTCTACGTCAGGATTACCCCGGAGAACCCGAACCTGGAGCTTCCGGACCCCAAGCCCTACAGGCTCACAGTCATCGACAACGGCACGGGGGTGGCACCGCAGCATGTGCCGAGCGCCTTCGGGAAGGTCTTCTACGGGTCGAAGTACGTTCTGAGGCAGTCCCGGGGGATGTTCGGGCTCGGAGGGACCATGGCAATCCTCTACGGCCAGATAACGACCAACAAGCCGGTCACGGTCACCACCTCCCCGGACGGGAAGCGGAAATACGGCTTCCAGATGATGATAGACATAGGTGAGAACAGGCCGACAGTACTCAAGCGTTTCAACAGCGACGCCAACGGATCCACGGGGACCAGGGTGGACATTGTCCTCGAGGGCGACTACCTCCGCGCTTCCCAGAAGATAGGCGACTACTTCAAGCAGACAGCCTTGGTGGCCAGCTACGCCAATCTGACCTTCGTCGACCCCAGCGGCCAGATAACCTACTACGAAAGGGCGACCACCTCGATGCCGGTCCCCCCAAAGGAGACCTTGCCTCACCCGTACGGTGTGGACGTGGAGGCGTTCAAGCGCATAGTGAAGTTGTCCGAGGAGCACGACATGAAGTCCTTCATGGTAACCCACTTCCACAGGGTGGGAGACAAGATCGCGAACAAGTTCCTAGAGTTCGCGGGGGTGAGCCCGAAGCTCCCGCCGAAGAGGCTCAACACCAACCAGATAGTCGCGGTGGTGGACGCCCTCCAGCGTTTCCCAGACTTCCTCCAGCCTGACGCAGCCGTCCTCTCACCCATCGGCGAGGAAATCCTCATGACGGGCATAGCCAAGGAGCTCCAGCCTGAGTTCTCAACGGTGGTGATGAGGCCCCCGTCTTCGTACTCTGGCTTCCCGTTCCTGGTCGAGGTCGGGGTGGCCTACGGGGGGAAAGTACTGCAGCCCGGGGTCAAGCTCTTCAGGTACGCGAACCGGATACCCCTCCTCTATGACGAGAGCTCCGATGTCAGCTTCGAGGTGCTCAACGAGGAGGTGGACTGGCGAAGGTATCACGTCCCGGCCGACGCCCCGGTCGGCGTGATAACCCACATCGCCAGCACCAGGATCCCGTACAAGACCGTCGGGAAGGAGTACATCGCCGACAGGCCGGAGATTCAGAGGGAGATCAGGAATGCGGTCAGGGAGGCGCTGCGCAGGCTCGGGATATTCCTGTCACACAAGGGGAGCATGGAGGCAGTCCAGAAGAAGATGAACATCTACGGGAAGTACCTGCCGCTGATCGCCCAGTTCTCCACCGAATTAGCCGGGAAGGATGCGCTCCCGAAGTACGCGAAGCTCATCGGCGATGGAGCCGAGGCGAATGAAACTAATGAAGCCGACCAACCCGAGGGGGCGCCGGCGAGCGAACTGGAGGGAGAAAATGTCGAGCAAGAAGAGGACGAGCAAGAAACAATCGACAGGTTCGGCGGAGTCTAGGCAGACCGTCGCCCAGGGGCTCCTCCGGGACCTCGGCGGGAGCGTCTACACGGACTTGGACGAAGGGCGCTTTCCCAGCCTGACCCTGGCCAGCAGGTCGGTCCGCAACATTGTGTACGACAAGAAGCTGCAGCAGTTCATCCTCGGCGCCACCACGGTGAAGAAGTCGTCGGGGAACATAAAGCACATACGCCCTTTCACGCAGCTCATCTGGCTCGCCTATTTCGCGAAGAAGCTCGTGGACGAGAAGCGCACATCCACCCTTAGGGACGTATTCTACTCCGCCCAGGCGTTCAATGTCGAGTTTCAGGACCAGGCCGAGTCAGACGAGCTGATTACTGACCTGGAGGTTCTGATGCAGATGGCCCGGGAGGGGATGAACATCTACCCTGAGGAGAGGAGCGCCATCTTCGGGAACATGACCATAGAGTACACGGTCCCCGGCTACGAGGGAAAGACGGCGGACCTCTCGGCGAACCCCGACGGTGTGATGATCGGACCGGCGCTCACAACCGCGGAGTTCAGGGACACCGACGCGGAGCTAGTCCTGGCCATAGAGAAGGGCGGCCTCTTCACCAGGTTCATCGAAGAGAGGGTGCACCAAAAGTACAAGGCGATACTGATCAACACCGCAGGCCAGCCCCCGAGGTCCACCCGGTTCCTCATCAGGCGGCTGAACCAGGAGCTCGGCCTCCCGGTGGGGATTCTCTGCGACGCCGACCCCTGGGGGGCCCATATAGCCATGGTCATCAAGAGCGGCAGCGCCAACGCTGCCCACTTGAGGGAGCTGACCACCCCCAACTCCAAGTGGCTTGGCGTCTACGCGAGCGACATCCAGAAGTACAAGCTCCCCTCGGACAAGCTGACTGAGGTCGACATAAAGCGGCTCTACGAGCTGAAGTCCGACCCGAGGTATACGGAGAAGATGTGGCACGACGAGCTCGAGACCTTCCTGAAGTACAAGAGGAAGAGCGAGCAGGAGGCCTTCGCGAGGTACGGCCTCAGCTACATCGTGGACACCTACCTCCCTGAGAAGCTAGAGATGATGAAGAGCTCCTGACCCACTTCAGGAGCGAAGAATCGCTAAAATACCCTATTCCCGCTCCCCGAAAAGACCGATGACCTTCGAAGCGCAGCAGTCTAGGGTGGACGCCCTGGTCAGGCTAATAGGCCTCGTCGTCTTCGCCTTCGGCATACTCTTGATCTATTACACCTATGCGAACGCCGGGGTGGCTGGGCAGGCTGCAGAGATTGTCACAATCAACTACTCTCTGGGCATCGTCCTCTCTGTCGTAGGGGTCTTTGCCGCATTCGCGAAGTTCAAGTGAGCTAGTTGACCATCAAGCTGGCGCTGGCCGGGGTGGGAAACTGCGCCTCCGTCCTCGTCCAGGGCCTGAAGTACTACTCAGGAGAAGAGAGGAAGGGGCTATGGCACCCGAACGTGGCCGGGTTCAAGCCCAAAGACATACAGGTGGTCGCCGCCTTCGACATCGACTCCAGGAAGGTGGGGCTCGAGCTCTCCAAGGCCGTCTTCGCTCCTCCCAACGTCGCCAAGAAGTACCTCCCAATGCCCAAAGGTAGGGTGACGGTCCGGGGCGGCATTTCGAGGGGGGACGTGGCGCCACACCTCGGCGGGGTGAAGCTGGAGAAGGTGGGCTCGGACGACGTGTCCAAGGCGCTTGAAGACTCTGGAGCGGACCTCCTCGTCAACATGGTCTCCTCAGGGTGCAACACCTCTACGGAGGAGTACGCCAGGGTAGCGTTGCGCGCAGGCTGCGGCTTCATCAACTGCACCCCGAGCCTGGCCCTGAAGAACAACAAGCTGGTCGCCGACTTCCAGAGGGCCCAGCTCCCCCTCGTGGGTGACGACCTGATGAGCCAGTTCGGCGGCACCATATTCCACAAAGGTCTCCTTGGCTTGATGGTGAAGCGGGGCATCAAAGTCTCGAAGAGCTACCAGCTCGACGTGGGAGGGGGCTCTGAGACCTTGAACACCATCGACGAGGGGATCAAGATGGCCAAGAGAGGGGTGAAGACGTCTTCCGTGGCCGAAGAGGTCCCATACAAGTTCGAGACGATCGCGGGGACCACAGACTACGTCGACTACATGGGCAACGATAGGACGAGCTACTTCTGGTTCCAGGGGAGCACCTTCATGGGGAGCGGGCTGACCGTCGATGTGTACCTACGGTCCTCTGACGGGGCGAACGCCGGGAACGTCCTCTTCGACGTCATACGGGCGACGTACAGGTGCATGAAGGTCGGGAAGCTCGGGACGGTCGGGGAGATCTGCGCCTACGGGTTCAAGTCCCCGCCGAAGCTCATGCGCTTCGAAGATGCGTTCACGAAGTTCTCTGCCCTCTACGTCCGCTGACGCGCGCCCTTCATTCGCCCTCTAGAGGGCCTCTGCTTCTGCTTCCAGCTCATGGAGTCCTGCCGGGTCCCCGAAGAGTAGGAGGGTGTCTTCCTCTTTGATGGTCAGGCTAGGGTCGAACACGTTCTGGATCAACTCTCCTCCCCTCACGAGCCCTATGACGTGGGCGAGCTTCGTCAGCTCCGGCAGCTTCTTCCCGATAAGCTTCGACGTCTTGAAGACAGAGAACTGGGCTATCTCCTTCGTCCCGACCCTCTCTGAGAAGACTATCCCGACCAGGTCCCGGGTGACGGCCGAGAGTGCAAGCAAGTGCCCCACGGAGATGGAAGAGGGGACCACTACGTCTGCTCCCGCGTTCTTGGCCGTCTCCGTGAGTTGCTCGTCGTGAACCACGGAGATTATTCTGATGTCGGGCCTCAACCTCCGCGCGCTGAGCATCGTGAGGATGTTCTCCGGGTCCTTCTCGTGGGCCGCGATCAGGGTGGACGCTTCGTCGATCCCAGCCTCCTTCAGCGCGACTACTGGCCTGTTCTCAAGCTGCAGCACCACCTGGGCCTTCTTCTTGACAAGGGTGTCGTGGGTGGCTGGGTCATGGGTTATCACCACATAGTCGACCTCGAGCTCACCGAGCTTGTCCGCGACGTACCTTCCGAGGTGGGTGTACCCGAATATGATCACATGCTTCTTCATTCTCTTGATGAGGCGCTTCTCCGCCTGCCCTCTGGCGAGGTCCCCGTTGACCACCGCGTTCACCGTCCCCTGTAGAAGCGACGCGGCTGCCCCGACCGAGACGACAATCATCACGATGAGGAGGACTTCCTCAGTCTGGTTGATCGTGAAGAAGTTCCCGTTGTTGGGGACGTAGATTCCGATGGTGGTAATCGTCGACACGGAAGCGAGGAGGGCACCCAGGGGCGGGAGGCCGTTGTAGTATGAGAACACCGCTGCCCCGAGACCGAACATCCCTCCGAGTATGATTAGCTGCCTGTAGAGCGCCTTCAGGAGGTAGGTGGGTGCATACATCGACTGGTAGAATAGGAACCCGAGGGTCCTCGTGTGCCTACGGACCTTCTTGGTCCCGGAGTGCCTGAAGGGAATGGGCTCTTGCGTGGGTCCCGGCTCGGGAGTTGCGATTTTACGGTTTTCGTATGGCCGTCCCCGTCGGGCATCGCCCCGGCTGTGGAAGGGCTGCCTGAAACCTGGGATGGAGCGCATGGGCTAGGGGTGTCCGCAGGGTCGCTGCCGGGAGCGGAATTCGCTCCGGGCCTGTCGCCAGACAGCGACGGTCTACGCGGCCTGGTACACCGAGTCGGTGCCTATTCTCAAGTCTGCCATGGTGAGAACCCGAAGTCGTAACTTTCCCAGGGAGTCGGAAAGAAGTCCCTACGCTCCCGCCAGGCGATTTTCGCTTATGGCCCTAGGCGCGTTTCCCGGTTACCTTTGGGTCAGAGGTCAGGATCTGGAACCATCTCATCTTGTTCCCGTCTGGATCCTTCAAGTCGAAGAAGCTGATTACGTTGGGGACGCTCTTGATCTCGGTCGCGTCGATTTTCGAGTTGCGCAGCCGCTCTCGCTCACGCGCAAGGTCCGCGACCTCGATTTGGAGATTCCAGCTTGACGGCTTTACTTCGCCCTTTGTGATTTGAACCCATGCTCCTCCAATCTTGTACTCGACATTGCCAGGGAAGGGCTCCAAATCAGGTCCCTTCTTCCCGAACAAGCGCGCATACCACTGCCTTGACATCGGCAGGTCACTCACCACAATCTCGATAATCGTATTGCGAACTGCGATTTCGCCCTTGTCGTTTGGGCCGTCTTCTGAATGGTATACCGGGCCAGAATCTACCCAGAATCATGGGTCAAGTCGCAGCCATCCAACACCCCCAAGTGACGGGCCCCCGTATCTTCGTATTACTAGGTGAGGGCGTGGCACAGTCTGTTTTCGAGGGAGGATCTCTTCCAGCACAAGGAAAGGGGCTCTCACGACCATTCGCTCTTCGCAGGCACAGTGGTACAAAGTCTAAGTACAAGCAGATGCCTCGAAATGGACCTGCAACAGAACCTGAATGCGGTCAATGTCAAAGAACTCACGGATTACGTCGCCGACAAGAAAGCCAACCCAGAGAGGTGCAACGTCCGCAGAACCCTGAAAGCCGAATGGGTTGGTGGAACCCGAGCACGGGTCTATTCAGACTCAGGCAAGGAGATATTCGTCGGTGGAGAGGGCGATTTCGGAGCTATGTCGATTACCCTCGCAAGCTTACTTGCTTGCGAACTGGACGTAATCGCCACTCACGCGACGCTCCGAGGGATCGAACTCGAGAAGCTTTCTGTGGAGGGAGAAGGCGGCTTTAACCAAGCGAGGTACTTGGGGATAGCATCGGAGCCGAGACCGGGGTACACGCAGGTCAGCTACACAGTCAGGATAAAAGCGAAGAACGCTACGAAGGCGCAACTTGAAGACTTGGTTAAGCTTTGCGAGACCGCATCACCCGTGGGAGATACACTCTCCCGGAGTGTGGAGCTGAAGTTGAACGCTATCATAGAATGAACCCCAACTGTCTTTCTGACAGGATTGCTGGATTGCGACTTCCCTGTCAAATAGGCAGGGACAAGCTTCTTTAGTTAGACGGAGTTCATTCCAAGCTAATCGCGAGCGGCGACGGTCGACGCCGAATGGTGTACCGGGCTGAGGCCTACCCTGGATTCGCTCCTATGCTAAAGGTGTCTAATGGGCTGAAGGAATGCAGTTAATTAACCGAGGCATGAGTATAATCCCATCCTGGTCTGGTACTTCCAGGATCTGCCGCACCTGGCGGAACTTCGAATCGTCTTGAGTGCTCTTCGCAAGGTGGGTAAATATCACTCGGGCCTCTCTGAGACTGGCCTTGCGAACCGAAGCCTTGCCGCAGCGCATCGCCAAACGTGACAGCAGAGTTTCCCAATACCGACTGGGCCGTTTCGTTTAAACACCCTCTCATGTGAGAGAATTCGATTGTCCTTCGACGTTGCAATCTTTCTGGCCGCCCTCGGGATAACAACCCTGGAATTGACCGAAGCGGCGGCCGTGGGGCTTGCCTTGTATGCTGATTCTAAGAGCTACGCCGCATTCCTCTACGTCGCGCTGGGGACTGTCGTGGTCCTGGCACCGACGGTGCTGGCGGGTGCTGCCATCGGCCTGCTTCCCAGGGTGTATGTGCTGCTCGTCGGCGGCGTCTTGCTCGCGTACTTCGGGCAGCGGCTCGTCAAGAGCGCGAGGCGCTCCGTCTACTTCTCTAGGAAAGGGAGCACCAAGACCGACACCTTCGAGAAGGGACTCCTGATAACCGGCTTTTCGGTCGGCGCGATCGAGGCGTTCGAGGCGGCCATAGTGCTCGTGGGGCTGCTGCCATCTGGATTCAACGCGGCCGTGGGAGGGTTGGCGGTCGGAGTCGCTATTGTGGTCGCCGCCACTTACATCCTTCGCACCCAGGTAAGGAAGGTCAAGCAGGCAATCATGAAGGTCGCCGTCTCGTCGATACTGCTCTCCTTCGCTGTTCTCTGGTTCGGCGAGCTTATTTGGGATGTCTTCTCCCTTGGGGAGCTGAGCGACCTCGTGCTGATACCGTTGTTCGTCTTTTGGTTCGCTGTGGTCTACAAGTTCGCCAACAGGCCCTTCCCGGAGCTCGAAGGGAGTCTCGCGGGGGCCGTCCGGCCTGATATGTCCCCATAACAGAAGGTGGGTTCATCGATCTTGGCGGCTCGGTTCCAGTTTCGGGTCCTTGCCGAAATGAGTGCGAGTTATCCTGCGCAGAGTGTATGATCGCCCACAGAGGTGTGCGAAAGGGCATGGGCCATCCCTGCGGAGGCATGATGGACCACGTGTATGGCTTTTATCATCCCGAAATGACTACGCGGTCTGTTGGTGAGGCGGCTCCGTTTTTCCGCCAAGGGCTTGGAAGAGGTCCGACGACATTCATGGAGAGACGAATACAAGGAACTACTGTACGCCGCCCTGAGGCTCAAGCCTGACCAGCTGATTGTAGACGTGGGATGCGGGACAGGCGCGTTCAGTAGAATTCTCGCTGAGAAGCTCGACTGGAAATGGGGTGGCAGAATCATAGGTATCGACAGGGACTCGAAGCTTCTGGCGGCCGCGAGGAGGCTCGCATCGGCGTCGGGCCTTTCCCCACGGCTTGAGTTCATGGAGGGCGACGCGAAGAATATCCAGTTGCCTGACGAATACGCGGACAGAGTGGTATGCCAGGCCCTCCTGTGGCTTATGACCGAAAATGACAGGGCCAATGTCCTGAAGGAAATGATCCGCATCTGCAAAAGGGGCGGGTTAGTAGCTGCAGTCGAAGGCTCGATCGACACATCGGTGGGGTGGTTCCCCGACGACCCAAGGTTGACCGAACTCTATGCAAAGAGCACATCTGCCATGCTGAAAGGCTACAAGAAGGTCTACGGCTATGATAGAAGCATAGGGTACAAGATCCCCTCTCTGTTCAAGGAGCTCGGACTGTCTCAGGTTCGGCTGGATGGTATCACAGATGCGAGGCTGCGCTCTGACGACCGCTTCCCTTCTGACCACAGCCGCGGCGTACTCAAACTCTGGTATCTCCAGTATCCGAAGCAACTACTCTCGAAGGTAGACAAGATCGCCGGCGAGAGGGGAAAGAAAGCATTCATCGAAAAGAACGAGCGCGTTCTAACGGCGGGTGGCATGGCCTGGAAAGAAATCATCGAGCTCAACAGGTTGAAGGTCGCTTATTACAGCAGGGTGACAAGCCAAAGGGCAATGGGAAAGGATGCGACAGTCGAAGCTGGAATCCACTTCGTCACAACCGGTATCAAGGCCTAATCAATCGGTATGAGCTAGGACGCAGTACTTCCGGACTTGGGTCTACCGTGCAAATCCAGGCCCTGCCACAAGCCAAACCCAGTCAAACTCTGGCCATGCTCAAAAGGCCTTCAAAGGGTACCTTTCTTGGATGACACGCCTGCGCGTGTCTTGCCTGCTCATTCCTCTGAGGGGTGGACTTCACGTTTGACCGCACTCTTGAATTTCGGTGGCCCGACGTCTTCCATGACTATGCTGCGGGCGCCCAGGAACCTCCCAAGGCGGCTGATGCCTCGGGCGAAGGGCAAGGCAGCATGCGAAATGTCAGCCCCCTGCTCCCACCAAGCGCGGACGATGCGGAGGCGAGCTTCCTCCCTCTCAAAGGCAGGCTCGATCCGGCCGACGATCTTATCGCCGCAAAGCACTGGCAAAACATAGTACCCCCATCGCCTCTTATTCGCAGGCTTGTAGACCTCCCAGATATACTCGAAGTCGAAGAGGACCTGCGACCGTCGGTTCGCTATCGTGACCTCTATAGGAGCCAAGAAGACTGCTTCGTCTTCATCGCTTAACGACCTCCATGGACGAGGAACTTCGCCCGCAGCCACAGTTTCGAGGAATTTCAGCGCGTCAGTCCGTAGTACAGAGGGCTGCGTTTCGCCTTCGACCTCGACCTCCGAAAGGCTGCCATTGTCAACCAGCCTCTGGCGGAGCTGGCGCTTGGTCAAGACAGGCCTGCCTCTCCCCTCTTCGCCGGTCTTCAGATAGCGAAGCCCCTCTTGGCCCGACATTCCGAGCCGGCTCATAGTCTCTAGGGCAGCCTCGTCGAGAGTCGACTCCTTGGAGAGCGGCTCAGGGAGCCGGCCGAACATCCTTTCGGTCAGGTCGTAGAACTTTCGGTTGTTTTCTCTATGATGAATCATGACTTCGAAGTGACGCCAGAGGTAGTAGAGCGCCAACCCCTCCAGTTTGCTTGAGCGATAGTTCTCGACCCTCTCCCCTTCGGTCCATTCCCCCGCGTCAAGCGGACCTCGGGACGATATCTCACGTTTCACCTTTCTGACCGCGCTTTCGTTCGCTGCAAACCACTTCTCCCACCGGAGAGGTAACCCTTCGTTCTTCACCCAGGACCAACTGAGGCGGAGCAGTTCCCGAGGGTAGATTGAAACTGCCCCGCCATGCTCGAAAGCTGCTCGATCCTCATACAGCAGGCGGTCCAGGTCGCGCCTCTGGTAGTCCGTTACCCGGCTCAATAGCGCCAGATCGTGGGCTTGGCCCACGACATCCAGCGGGTCGACCCTGATGATGCGGCAATTTTGGATGGCCACACGGATCCCATCGTAGCCCTTCCACCTCCTCCCTGGCCAGAGGCCCTGCATCCCGAGCACGAACCGTCTCCTCGACTCTTTCGATATCTTCACGCTTGGGGATAGTCTGTTTTGGTATATCGACTAACTCCCACCCCCCAAGAGGGCGAGGGACTCGGGATCGCCTTCCACACCCTCTCACAATCAAGATAGCCGAGAGGCTCTCGGAACAGATCGCACGAATCCCCTTGATTCGGTTCCAGTCACCCGAGCCTAATTAGCCAGAATCAAGCTTATATCATCAAACAGGCCGCACAACTGGCCTATTAGAGCTGAGGTCGGTCTGACTCGAACGATACACCGAGCTGGGGCTCACTCCGAGCTCTACAGCATGCTCATTCTGTCGGGCTAGTCCTTCCGAGGCCAGTCAATCCGATGGAATCAGCCCCCGATTATCAAACGGAGTTCATTCTAAGGTAATCGCGAACGGCGACGGTCGGACTCGAACCGACGGCCAATTGGTTAACAGCCAATTGCTCTACCACGCTCCCCGGCCGTTTCACGGCCTCTGAGCTACGTCGCCGCGTTTCGACGGGCAAGAACATCGGCTGAAAAACGTTGTTTACCACCTCATTCGGGCCACGGATGGGATGGGGCCGCAGGATTCCAGTCGGGACAGGGACGACGTCGAGGGGATCATCCGCGCCTTCTACGAGGCCGGGCAGAACAAGGACCTCACCGCCCTCGCAGACTTCCACTCCTCCAGGGACTCGTTCACGAAGTTCGACGAGAACCCCCCCTACACCCGCCAGAACTCTGACGAAGCCTTCGTCTACGAGCAGGCCGCCTTCGCCAACATCTCAGACTATCGCTACGCCATAGAGGACCTCAGGATCGACTTCTTCGGGGGTGCAGCTGTGGCCACCTTCTATCTCACCTACGGAGGGATGTTCGTCAACGACTACTCGTTCGAAGGGTCCCCTGTCAGCGGCAGGGCCAGGGTGACGATGGTGGTGGTGAGAACGCCCAGAGGATGGAGAATAGCACACGAGCACCTTAGCCGGTATCCCGACTGGGTCGCACAGGGCTCGGCCAAGAAGTAGCCCTGCCCAACGGTTAACTACCAACCTTCCGCCCTGGACATCGGTTGCCCCTCAACCTGTACGACGCATGGTATTTCATAATGGGCTTCCTCCTGGCCAACGGGGTGCCGCACTTCGTCTTCGGCAGGGCGGGCAAGCTCTTCCGCAGCCCTTTCGGACAGCGCTCGCCGCCGAAGGTCAACGTCGCCTGGGGGTGCGCGAACTTCCTTCTGGCGACCATCATCGGCCTCGCCTTGGCGTATCTGGGCCTCTATGACTCCTACTCCCTCATCCTGCTGCTCCTGGGCTTCTGGCTCATGGTCCTGAATTTCGGCTTCTCAATCAAGAGGTTCCTCAACGAATAGGAGAGGAGAGATGTGGGCCCGGCCGGATTTGAACTGGCGACCGACCGGTCTCTCCGAGCGGCTCCTATGAGCCGGTCGCTCTAACCGAACTTCTCGCAGGATGCTCTGAGCTACGGGCCCACTTTCGCGGCTCCTTGGCTGCCACCTTTAAGCGCCGCGGCCAAACCTAAATAACCCCCGGGATAGTCTAAAACCCAGTAACAGTGAGCAAGGACCAAGACGAGGGATTCGAGGACATTCTGGCCGAACTCGACCGCGAAGAGGCGCGCGTGAAGATACGGATGGAGATGAGGCGCTTCGGCAAGCCCACCACCGTGATAGAAGGGATTACCATGAGCGACAAGGACCTTCACGAGCTGAACTCCAAGATGAAGAGGGCGCTGGCGACCGGCGGGACGGTGAAGGACGGGATAATGATACTTCAGGGAGACCACAGGGAGAGCGCCGCGAAGATGCTCAAGGAGAACGGGTTCTCCGAGGGCTCCATAGAGATAATCTGAATTCTGTCCGGTCTCACTGTTCAAACTTTTAAAGGGTAAAGCGGGCCGCGAGCACGAGAAGTCCTATGTCGAAGCCTATCGTGACCTTCGCAGACTTCGCCAAGCGGATAGTCATCGTAATCCTGTTCCTTTTGCTTGTCCTGGTGGTGGTCGGCCTCCCAATCTACTATGTCATCGGCACCTACCTGCACCTTCCGGTCGACTTCGTCCATATAGCCAGCAACCCGGGCCTTGTCTTGGCCTTCGTCCTCCGCCTCCTCTCCACCGAGCCGATCAAGACCCTCTTCGCTCTCGCAATATTCCCGGGTTTCTCGTTCGTGGCCATCTATGGGACCATATTGATGGGCTGGGTCGAGAGGAAGATGACTGCGAAGATCCAGCTCAGGACGGGTCCGATGTACGCCGGGAAGGTCGAAGGCATACTCCAGAACGTGGCTGACTTCCTCAAGCTCGCGTTCAAGGAGATGGTAATCCCCGACGGGGTGGACACGGCCACCTTTGTGGCCGTCCCCTTCGCCCTCATGGCTGTGGCAGGAGCCCTTGTGGCCCTGCTCCCGCTCTCCCCCACCGTCTTCATCGCCAACCCCTCGGTCGGCGCGATCCTGGTCTTCGCCATCCTGGGCTTCACCCCCCTGGTCGTCCTCGTCGCCGGGTGGGCCAGCAACAGCAAGTTCCCGTTCCTGGGGGGGCTGAGGGCGCTCCACCAACTGGTGGCCTACGAGATACCCATGATCCTCTCCCTGGTCGGGGTGGTGGTCCTGGCGGGCTCTCTGAACCTCATGGACATCGTCAACGCCCAGGCGGGGATCTGGTACATCATCCCTGAGTTCCTGGCCGCGGTGGTCTTCTACATCGGAGCCCTGGCTGAGCTCGAGCGGATCCCCTTCGACCTCCCCGAGGCTGACAGCGAGCTCGTGGCCGGGTGGCAGACAGAGTATACGAGCATGCTCTTCGGAAGCTTCCAGCTGGCGAACTTCACCAGGATGTACGTCATGGCCGGGCTCTTCACTACCTTCTTCCTGGGCGGCTGGCTCGGGCCCGCCCCAGTCCCGCCTGTGGTATGGTTCCTGGTGAAGGTCACCATCGTGGACGTCTTCCTCATGCTCCCGCGAAGCATCATGCCCAGGCTAAGGATCGACATGCTTCTCAGGGCGGGCTGGGTGAAGCTCCTCGCGATCTCGTTCGCCAACATCTTCCTGACTATGGTCCTTGTTTCTCTGGGGGTAGTCCACTAGTGGGGACCTGGGGCTACGTCAAAGGAGTGCTGGTGGCGACCTGGTCTGGAATCAGGCACTTCTTCCGCCCTCGGATGACCCTCCGCTACCCTGAGCAGAAGCAGGACCTTGAGGGCCCCGGTTACAGGTATGACGCCCGCCAGGGGGTCGGGCTCCCCGGGTTCAAGGGGAGACACGTACTCAGGTTCGAGAAGTGCACCGGGTGCCAGCTCTGCGCCATAGCCTGCGACGGGGTGGCGGTGGCCATAGAGATGCAGAAGGTCGAGAAGGGGAAGCCCCAGAACAAGAAGGAGATCTGGCCGGCCGTGGACTACGGCAGGTGCCTCCCTCCTTCCACGCCGATTACGACCATGGACGGGATCAGGCCTTTGTCAGAAATCAGGGTGGGCGACAAGGTCCTCACCCACACTGGCAAGTTCAGGAGAGTGACAAAGTTGTTCAGCAGGTCGTACACCGGGACCCTCTACACGTTCAGGACGACAGGGAATCCCGAGCCTCTCACCACCACGGAAGACCACCCGATTCTGGTCTTCAGACACGGTGAGACTACGTGGTCTTTCGCGAACGAAGTTGAGAGGGGCGCATTCCTCACTCGACCTCTCATCTCGGACACCGTTCTTATGCGGCTGGGGCCGCACGCAAGTCTCTACTCCAAGGAGCCATTAGCTGAACCTGCTTCACGCGGAACTTCACCTGGAATGCAGCTGGAAACGTCTGGTATGGCCGTCTCGGAGGTGGTCAGCATCGAGACTGCGGAGGTTGAGGATTATCTCGTACAGAATCTGGAGGTGGAAGCCGACAACAGTTACGTCGCAGCAAACCAGAGCGTACACAATTGCGTGTTCTGCGGCCTCTGCATAGAGCCCGACACTGACGTCGTCACCAACCCTGGCCTGAAGCAGATAAGCCGGCTGGCGATCGGCGACTTGGTGCTCACCCATTCCGGGGAATACAAACCCGTCACGAAGGTCTGGGACATGACCTACACAGGCAGATACTATGGAATCCACGCATCCGGCAAGCCCGAGCCGCTCCGCTGCACCGCAGACCACCCCATAGTGGCAGTCCCAAGGCTCGCTTTGGACCGTAAAGGCAGGCGCCTCCTCGGGGCAACGGCCCCTCTGTCCTTCCACAAGCCCGGGGACCTCAAGGCCGGTGACTATCTTGTAAGCCCCATCGTGAGGAAGGTCGTCCACGTCGACAGGTATGAGAATGACGTACCGACGAACGGAGGAGCCAAGGCAGCCCGCCGGCTCTCTCTTGACGCTACGCCAGAGCTCTTCCGGCTGATAGGCTACTACTTCTCTGAGGGTTCGTGCGACGGCGGCGGGAGGGTAAACTTCGACTTGAAGAAAGAGGGCGAGGCGTATGCCGAGGACTGTTCTTCGCTTGCTGCCCGGTTCTTTGGCGAAGGGTGCGAGCCGACGAAGAACGGACAGCACGGGCTGCGGTTCGTCCTGGGCTCGACCTTGGCTGAGGACTTCTTCTCCCAATTCGGCAGAGGAGCCTCCGACAAGAAGATGCCGGACTGGGTCTTCTTCGCCGAGCCTGAGAAGCAAGCTGAACTCCTGAGGGGCGGGTGGCAGGCAGACGGTCGCAGGGCGAGTCAGGCCGGGGAGAATGGTCTCGGCATCGTCACAGCTTCGAAAGTTCTCGCATTCCAGCTCCAGTCTGTCTATGCCAGGTTGGGGGTAGTCGCTACCGTAGATGCTCAAAGTTCGCCAGGTGAACCGGTGGCCTTCCAAGTCAACGTCTTTGGGCGTTGGGCTGCCAAGCTGGCGGGTCTGTGGAACGTGAAATTCGACTATAGCCCTTCGAAGCAGGCGGACAAGTTCCACATCGACGACAGGTACGTCTACCTCCCGATCAAGAAGATCGAGGTCGAGGAGGTCGAGAACCATCGCGTCATGGACGTCACTGTGGAGGACGACCATACTTTCGCACCGCTCGGACTCGCCACCTCAAACTGCGTAGACGCCTGCCCCTTCGACGCCCTCGACATGACCAACGACTACGAGCTGGCGGCCTATGACAAGATGAGCCTGAAGTACACGCCCGACATGCTCGCCGTCCCCCCGAAACTGGAGGGGAAGAAGTACAAGGTGAAGTTCGACACCGAGAAAGGGGTGGTCACCTACGACTGACGCCGTCTTCGTGGCAATGGCGGTAGTCACCGTGGGGAGCGCGATAGTCTCCCTCGAGGCCAAGGAGCTCGTATACGGCGCGATAGGCCTCGCCGGCTCGCTCTTCGGGGTCGCTACCCTGTTCTTCCTCCTCAACGCCCCCTACGTCGCGGTCTTCCAGATTGCGGTCTACATCGGAGCCGTGGCTGTCCTGATTCTGTTCACCGTCATGCTGGTGAGGCAGGAGGGGTTGGCCAAGGAGGTGAAGCCGAAGTCGACGACGGCGGCGGGGATAATAGCCGCGGTGGCGGTGATTCTTGCGCTGACCTTCGCTGTCCTGGCCACAAACCTTTCGAGGTTCACAGCCATCACCAACACGGCTACCTACATAGACATAGGCAAGCTCATCTCAACCGGCGACGCGCCGGTCCTGGAAGTGCTCGCCTTGGTCCTGGCGGCATCCATCGTGGGCGCCCTGGCCCTGTCTAGGGTCGACAGAGGAGGGGGTGCGCACTGACCAGCCTTGCGGACTTCGTCATTGTCTCCGCCTGCCTCTTCGGCGTAGGGGTCTACGGGCTGGTGACCAAGAGGAACGCCCTGCGGCTCCTCTTCTCAATCGAGTTCATGATCAACGCAGCGAACCTTAACTTCGTCGCCTTCAACCAGTACCTGCCCTATCAGGAGGCGAGCAACGCCCTGGGCCAGACGGTCGTGCTCTTCTCCATCGCCCTGGCAGCCGCCGAGGCCGCGGTCATTCTGGCAATAGTCGTAGTCGCCTATAGGCTCCGCAACGACATAGACGTGAGTGAGATGAAAACCCTGGAGGGATAGAAGTGCCACAACTCAACATCGACCCCACCGGCCGGGCCCCCGGGTCCAAGCTCCGATAGCAAGGGTTGCCCATGGAATACATCCTTCTTCAGACGGTGGCTGTCCCACTCGCGGTCGCCCCCGTCGTCCTCCTCCTCGGGAAGAAGCTGGGGCGCCATGTGGGCTGGATAGCCTTCGCCTCCCTGCTCTATACGACCCTCCTCCTCGCCTACCTCGGGACCTCGCTCTTCAACGGGGGTCCGAACGTGACCGAGTCCTACGCCTGGGCGCCAGTCTCCGGGCTGACCTTCGGGTTCCTCGGCGACAACCTCAGCGTCCCTGTGGCGCTGATGATGAACATCGTCGTGATGGCGACGGCCGTCTACTCGATGGGATACATGAAGCACAGGCTGGAGGTCATGTACGGCGAGGAGAGGAAGGGCCAGTACGCCATCTACTTCCTCAACTTCATGCTCCTTGACGCCGGGCTGATCGGCGTCTCGCTTGCGACCAACCTCCTCGAGCTGTACATGTTCCTGGAGCTAATGTTGATACCTTCGACATTCATGGTCGCCCTCTTCGGGTACACCAACAGGGAGAGGACGGCCATGATGTACTTCCTCTGGAACCACCTCGGCGCGTTCATCTTCCTCGCTGGAATCGTCGTGGCCTACTCAGCCACCGGGAGCTTCCAGATATCCTCCCTGTCGACCATCCCGCTGGGGACCGTGGCCTACTGGGCCGTTGGGCTCATCCTCGTCGGCTGGCTAATCAAGATGGCCATCTTCGGGGTGCACCTCTGGCTACCTACGGCCCACGCAGAGCACCCCACCTCCTTCGCCCCGTTCATCGTCACCATAGTCGGCGTGGGCAACTACGTGGTGGTGAGGCTGCTGGTGGAGGGGATGCGGTCAGCCTTCATCCCCTTCGCCTTCCCACTCATGATCATGGCGGTGATCACCATGGTCTACGGAGGGGCGATGACGATGGTGCAGAACGACGTGAAGTACCTCTACGCCTGGTCCACCATCAGCCAGAACGCCTACTCCCTCCTCGGCATCGGGAGCCTGAGCGTGTTGGGGGTGTCGGGCGGGCTCTTCTACTTCCTGAACCACATCATCGGCAAGACGATCCTATTCTGCGTAGCCGGCATCATGATCACCCAGGTGGGGACAAGGGACATGCGCAAGATGGGCGGGCTGGCTGGGAAGATGCCCCTCACCGCAGCGGTCGCCCTGATCGGCTCCATGATACTCTCTGCGGTCCCTCCGACCGGGGGCTTCCAGGCAGAGTGGCTGCTGTTCGAAGGCGTCTTCACGCGCGGGATCGCGGGGGGGCTGGCCTGGAACTTCGTCGTGGCGATAATGGGTCTGGCTGCGACCGCGCTCACCGTAGCCTACACATTCTGGCCGATGCGTAAGATATTCTTCGGCCCCCTGTCAGACGACCTGATGGGGGTGAAGGAGGCCCCGCTCATCATGACCGCTCCGCTAATCTTCCTCGCCGCCCTGTCCATAGTGATCGGCATCTATCCTGACCTCTTCTTCAGGTCCCTCTACCACTTCGCGAGCACGATAGGATTGTCAGGTAGATAGGAAATGACAGCGGTCCCGATCCCATCTTACTTCGTCTGGCTCATCTTCCTCCTCCCCTATGCGGGGACGCTGGCCGCGCCTCTCACCGGCAGGGGGCGGATCCGAGACGTAGCGGCCGTCCTCTTCTCCTTCCTCTCCGCCATCTTCGCTCTCGTCCTCCTCGTACCCGTGATCGAAGGCAATACCATCTCCCTGGTCAACTCGCTGATCCCTGCCTCTGTCCCGTGGATCCCCGAGCTCGGAATCAGCTTCGGGGTGCTCTCGGACCCGTACACCGTGATCATAGCGAACCTGGTCGCCTGGATCAGCTTCCTCGTCATGCTGTACAGCGTCGACTACATGAAAGGGGACAGCGGGCTCACAAGATACTGGTTCTTCATGAGCTTCTTCATCGGGAGCATGCAGCTCATCGTCCTATCCAACAACCTCCTCTCGCTCTTCATCGGCTGGGAGGGGGTCGGCCTTTGCAGCTACGCCCTGATAGGCTACTACTACCACGACGAGAAGGAGAACTGGGTCGGAACCCCCGGCTCCAAGGCCCTGGGGATGGAGCAGGCCTACCCGCCTTCTCACGCCGGGATGAAGGCGTTCTTCATGACGAGGATAGGGGACATGGCGATGTTGGCTGGGATACTGATCCTGTTCATCTACTCAGGGACTTTCAACTATCAACAGCTGGCGTCGTCCACAGGCTGGGCGACGTCTCTGGCCGCCGGAGGGCTGCTGGTCCCAGTCGCCCTGCTGATATTCGGAGGTGCAGTGGGGAAGTCCGCCCAGTTCCCGCTCCAGGAGTGGCTCCCTGACGCCATGGCGGGGCCCGCCCCCGTCTCCGCCCTGATCCACGCGGCCACCATGGTCAACGCGGGTGTGGTACTCGTCGCGCGCATAGGGCCCATATTCTACTTCGCCCTTCAGTCCAACCCTGCCCTGATCCAGCCCTTCTTCATGGTGGTAGCGTGGATCGGTGCCATCACCGCCTTCTTGGCGGCCACCCAGGCGATGGTGGGCTTCGAGCTGAAGAAGCTCCTCGCCTATTCCACCATATCACAGATAGGTTACATGATGCTGGGCCTCGGCCTCGCGGGCCTCTCGACCAACTTCGCGGAGGGGCTGTCGGCCGGCCTTTACCAACTGTTGAGTCATGCCATATTCAAGGCAGCGCTGTTCATGACGGCCGGGGTACTGATTCATCTCACAGGGACCAAGTACGTCAACGAGATGGGCGGGCTGAAGGAGAAGCTGAAGATCACCTTCGCAGTCTTTCTCATCGCCGCAGCTTCCCTCTCGGGAATCCCCCCGCTCAGCGGCTTCTTCGCGAAGGACGCCATCCTGGCGACGGCGTGGGGGTCTGGGCAGTACGGCCTTTTCCTCCTGGGGTCGGCGACCGCAGGACTGACCGCATTCTATGCGTTCAGGATGGTCGGCCTCGTCTTCTACGGGGTGAGGGAGAAGCACGCCGGGGAGGGGACCGGCCACGAGCTCAAGGAGCCATCGCCCATCAGCTGGATCCCATACTCGGTCCTCGCTGCGGGGACCGTCCTGATCGGCGTCCTCGGCATCTTCAACTTCCAGGGGGACCTGCAGGGTGCCTCTGTCGCATACATCTACAGCCTGTTCAAGGGTGCCAGCTTCAGCAGCCTGAACTCGACCTCCTCATTCAACTTCGTCTCGTCGGGGATCACCCTGGCGTTCGCCCTGACCGGTTTGCTCCTGGCTGTCCAGCTCTACGTGCGGAGGAAGACGGCTCCCTCCGCCCTGGTCAAAGAGTCCGGCCTGGCCCACGGCCTCTACCGCTTCCTCGAGAACCGCTGGTACATCAACGCCATCTACTACAGGGTGTTCGTCGACGCGCCTCTGCGAGCTTCATATTGGACCTTGGACAACTTCGAGCTGGGCGTCCTCCAGAGGGTCCACGGAGGCGGGGCCAACCTGGCCATCGGGGTCTCTGCAGTCGGGAACTGGTTTGACCGGCACGTCGTGGACGTCGCCTCTGACGGCTTCGCCAGGGCCGGCCAGGGCCTCTCGAAGGTCTTCCGGAGGCTGCAGACCGGCATCCTCGAAGAGTACGCTCTGGTGTTCGCCATCGGCCTCATCCTCCTGCTGCTCTTCTTCCTGTTCGTGACTGGGGTGTACACAGCGATATGATCCCAATCCTCTCGATCCTCCTGCTGCTCCCCATGGCGGCCTCGGGTCCCGCCTATCTGATACTCAGGCGCAACAAGAAGGTCGGGCAGTGGTTCACCATGGGGATCACCGGGGCGGTGCTCCTCATTGCGCTGTACGTGTTCTACTACGTCTACACGGGCTCCTCCGGCCTTGCCTCCTCAGGCATCGGGCAGTACGCCCTGACTGAACAGTACTCGTGGGTGAGCATCTCCTCCTTTGGGGTCAACTACCTCGTCGGTGTGGACGGCCTCAGCTCTCCGCTGGTCCTCGCCACCGCCATCCTGACCCTGTTCGCGGTGGTCGGCTCGAGAACGCTGATAGACCGCTCCGAGCCGAGCTACTATGCCCTCGTCCTCCTCTTCGAGGGGGCGATCATCGGAGTCTTCGTCTCACTGAACCTCGTTCTGTTCTACTTCTTCTGGGACCTGGTGATGCTCCCCATGTTCTTCCTAATCGGGCTGTGGGGAGGGGACAGGCGGAAGTATTCCGCGATGAAGTTCATGATTTTCATTTTCACTGGGAGCATGATACTGCTCCTGGCGCTGATGGCGGCGTATCTAGGGGTAAGCCCCGCGACCTTCGACATCCCCAGCCTCGCAGGAAGGATCCCGGCCTCCATCCAGTACCTTCCGCTCCTCGCATCCTTCATCGGCTTCGGGATAAAGCTCCCTGTCTTCCCGTTCCACAGCTGGCTCCCAGACGCCTACACCCAAGCTCCTGCTCCTGTGACCGTCCTGCTCGCGGGGGTGCAGTCAGCCATGGGCGGCTACGGGATAATCAGGATAAGCATAGGCCTCTTCCCTCAGGCGTCCTACCAGTGGGCCTGGGCGTTCATGGCCGTCGGCCTGGTCACGATGTTCTATGGCGCCTTCGTCGCCATACTCTCGAAGGACCTGAAGTCCATGTTCGCCTACACCAGCATCGCAGGGATGGGCTTCGTGGTCTTCGGCGCGTTCTCCTCGGCGGCGTCGGGCAGCCCGCTGGGCATGGAGGGGTCCATACTGGAGATGTTCGTTCACGCCTTCACCGCAGGTTCGCTTTTCATGCTGGCGGGATACATCCAGAAGGGGCTCGGGACCACGGAGATCTCTGCTCTGAAGGGCCTGAGGAACCTGGTCCCCAGGGCGGGGACCCTTCTCGTGTTCGCCTGCGCGGGTGCCATGGCCCTCCCGCCCTTCGGGAGCTTCGTGGCGGAGGTGCTGGTGATAATCGGAGGGATAGACGCCACCCCCTACAGCGCCGTAGCCATACTCGTCCCTGTCATGGTCGGGGGATACATGCTCTGGATGATCAGGAAAGTGGTCCTCTCGCCGGCCGAAGCGGGAGCCAGCGGTGTCGACGTGCAGGGGGTGGACTTCGGCGTCCTGGTTCTCTATCTCGTCCCCCTCATCATAATGATGTTCTTCTCCGTCCTGGTCCTCGGACCAGCCGCCCCGGTGGTCCAGCACATACTCGGGTTGGTGGTAAGATAGGATGGACTACATACTCGCAGCGGTAGTAATCCTCAGCGCGGCCGCCCTCGGCACCCCCATACTCCAGTTATTCGGATGGAGGGTCAAGCTAGAGGCCTATCTTTCGATCGCGGCCATCGCGGCCTCCATCGCTCTGATAGCGGCCAACACCGCCTTCGGGGTCACCTCTGCGGGCTTCGGGGCTCTGCTGGTGTCCGACCCCCTCGGGGACCTGTTCGCCCTCGTCGTCCTTTCGGTGACCCTCGCCGTTGCTGTGGCTTCAATCTACACCTCTCCAAGCGGACCGAGCCTCCCCTCGTACTACTCCCTCCTGATGTTCTCGGCCCTGGGGATGCTCATCCTCTCATACTCGGCCGACCTGCTGATGCTCTTCGTCGCCTGGGAGCTAATGAGCCTCCCGACCTACGCCCTTGCCGGCTTCGACAAGAAGAGGGTCCAGTCTAACGAGGCAGCTGCCAAGTACGCAATCCTCGGCGCCCTGTCTTCCGCGATCATACTCTACGCCATGAGCCTGACCTACGGCGTCGCAGGGACCACCCAGATATCGGGGGTGGTGGCCAAGCTGGCCTCCGAGCCGTTCAACCCGCTCGTCAGCGTCGCCATCCTCCTCTTCGTCGTAGGGTTCGGCTTCAAGATGTCCATAGTCCCGTTCCACATGTGGGTCCCTGACGCCTACGAAGGGTCCCCTCCGGCCATCGCCACCCTCTTCGCGACAGCGACCAAGAAGGCAGGCTTCGTGGCGGCGATCCGGGTGGTCCTGGCAGTCGCCACGGTCTACGCCCTCGCCCCGAATTCGGCCTTCACACTGGCGAACGTCCTGGCCGTCCTCGCGGTCATCACGATGACCCTGGGGAACGTCGCGGCGCTGACGCAGAAGACCATGACCCGGCTGCTCGCCTATTCCAGCATCGCCCAGGCAGGCTACATCCTGGTGGGCTTTGCGATCTTTGCCTACAGCCAGCAGACGGGACTGTACTCCTACAACGCGATGCTCGGGATGACCGGCTCCCTCTTCCACATAATCAACCACGCGATAATGAAGGGGGCCGCCTTCCTGGCCGCCACGCTCGTAATTCTGCAGCTGAAGAGGGGAGATCTTGGTGTCTACAGCGGCCTCGCCAAGAGGATGCCTGTGACCGCCTTCACCATCGCGATCTCCTTCCTAGCCCTGGGAGGGATCCCCCCGCTCAACGGATTCTGGAGCAAACTCCTCATCTTCGTCTCAGTCATCAACACTCCCCTGGCGTGGGTGGCCGTCGCGGCGATACTGAACAGCGCTTTCAGCCTCGGGTACTACTTCTGGGTCATAAAGCGGATGTACTTGGACTCCGGGGAGAGCACAGAGAGGGTCCACGAGCCGCTCGGTTTCGTGGTGATCTTCGCGATACTGGTCGGCCTCATGATAGGGATAGGTCTCTTCCCACAGCAGTTCATCAGCTTCGCCTCAAGCGCCGCATCTGGGCTCTTCCCATAGCCGGCGGAGAATCGGTCCCCGGGGATAGGACGCCTGTAATATTCTTAGATACGCATATATATGGTAATCCGACGGAGTCAAATCCAAGTTTTCCAGCATGGCAGTAGTCAGTCCTGAACTAGCGCTTGCGGCCGCAATAGTGATGGCCGGTGGTCTCATAGGGACCGGAATCGCGCAGCAGGGGATTGGAGCTGCCGGGATGGGGATCATCGCAGAGAAGCCGGAGAAGTTCGGCCAGGTCCTGTTCTTCTTCGTGATTCCAGAGACGCTGTGGATAATCGGTTTCGTACTCGGAGTAATCCTACTCCTCAACATCCTCTAGCGGGGTCTGGCACCCTTGATGGGCGTAGACTCTCTGCTCAAAGAGGTCGAAGAGAAGCGAAGCAGGGCCCTTGACGCCCTCGAAGAGGAGTTCAAGGCCAAGCGGGAAGAGATTGGGAAGAGGACAGCTTCTGAGTCGTCTTACATCGCGGAGGCCGCTATGAAGGAAGCGGGCGATCTTTCCCAGAAGGAGACCACGAGGGTGCTGGGAGCGGCGAAGCTCCAGGCGAAGAAGGCCATGTTCGACGCGACCGAGGCCCTCTTGGAGAACAACATCTCCCTCCTGAAGGAGGAGCTGGCGAACTACGCCGAGTCCCCTGCCTACAAGCAGCTCCTGTCTAAGATGGCGGCCTATGCTGCCAAGAGGCTTGGAGGGAAGGTGGTCGTGGTGTGCCGAGAGGAGGATGCGGTGGCGCTAAAGGCAGCAGGGGTTAAGATAGCATCTTCTGACCTCAATTCGATAGGGGGGTTCAGGGCAGAGAGCTCTGACGGGACTCTCGAGATGGACCTCACCTTCGAAGAGATCCTCCGCAGCCGCGAAGACGAGGTCCGCTCGGCCATCCTCGGGAAGGAGTAGGCACCGGGAGTTTGAGCATGTCGCAGTTCGGGGGACTCGGGAGGCTTCGCGCTCTCTCACTCTCCTTTCTTGGCACGGAGAAGCTCTATGAACTCGCCCGCGCCAAGGACATCGCGGAGATAGCGCAGCAGCTCGAAGCAACGTGGTACGGCCCCGAGATAGAAGCAGCCGCCTCTACCCACAAGCCTCCGGAGCTCATCGAGGTCGCGGTCAACCGCCACCTCGTGCAGGTCAACCGGATTGCCATGCAGGCAGTGCCTCTCATGGGAAAGAGGGCGCTGACCTCCTATCTCTCGAAGTGGGACATCGAGAACATCGAGCTCATCCTGGCGGCTAAGAGCCTGGGGAGGGGGCTAGAGGAGACTGCAGCCTTCTTGGTGTCGTCCCGCAACGTCCCCGTGGGCCTCTCCCTCATGAACATCCCGCTCACAGACCTGCAGGTCTTGCTCCAGGAGCCCGACGTCGAGGGGGTGATCAACTATCTGGTGAAGTACGGCTACGGGGCGGTTCTCCTCCAGCAGCTTGGTGAGTTCCACAAGTCCAACGACCTGGGGGTGTTCACAGGGGCCCTGCAGGATCTCTACTACTCGAGGCTGTTATGGGAGCTGCGCTTCATCCGCGGCGACGAGGGAGTCCTTCGGGAGTACGTAAGGACAGAAATCACGAAGAGGAACCTACTCAACGTCCTGAAGTCTCGCGAGTCCAAGCTGAACAAGGAAGTCTTCTCGAAGCACCTGATCGAGGGGGGGCTGCTCGGGAAGTCGGAGTTCCTCGACGCCTACTCGTCTGCCGACCCGGGGGACGTCGTGAAGCGCCTTGAGCCCTGGTTCGACCTCTCCGCCCCGTTCGAGAAGTATGCCCAGTCGGGAAACCTGACCGAGTTCGAGGTCGCCATCGACAGGATGGCGGTCGCTCGGTTCCTACCGAGGTTCCGGAGCCTCCCGATCTCAGTGACGGCAGTCTTCGGGTTCGTCATACAGGCGGAGTTCGAAAGGCAGAACATCAGGAGGATAGTCTATGGCAAGCAGTACGGGATGACGGAACAACACATAAAGACTGTAATCCTAGCAGGGTAAAAAAATGAGCTTGAAACAGGCCGCCCAGACCGGCAAGATAGCGGTGTTAGGCGAGAAGGAGCTGGTCCTTGGGTACCGCCTCCTTGGGGTGGAGGACGCCATAGCCGTGACGAAAGAGGATGCCCAAAGCGTCGTGCTGGATTATTTCAACTCAGGGGAGTACGGCCTGATCATAGTCGGGAGCGAGGCCAGAAAGGGGCTCTCGCCAGCGACAAGGGAGAAGCTCGAGTCCTCCATAGTACCTCTCGTCGTGTTCATGCCCTCCACCGACTCGGCCGTGGCGGAGGAGTCGCTCGCCAAGCTGGCCAAGAGGGTCCTGGGCGTAGACCTGAAGGGGGGTTCCTGAAATGGCCGACGGGAAGGTCGTCAGGGTAAGCGGTCCGGTCGTGGCTGCCCTCGGCCTCGAAAGGGCCAAGATGTTCGACGTAGTCAGAGTCGGGGAGCAGGGGTTGGTCGGCGAAGTCATCCGCCTGCAGGGAGGGACCGCGACGCTCCAGATCTACGAGGACACCACAGGGCTCAGGCCAGGGGACAAGGTGGTCAACACAGGCCAAGCGCTCTCCGTCGAGTTAGGTCCAGGACTGCTCACCTCCATCTACGACGGCATCCAGCGACCGCTCAACGTGCTGAAGGAACAGAGCGGGGACTTCATCAGCAGGGGTCTCGTTATACCGGCCCTCGACGAGAAGCGGGAGTGGGAGTTCAAACCCATCAAGAAGAACGGTGACAAGGTGGTCCAGGGAGAGATAATAGGCGAGGTCCAGGAAACGCCGCTCGTTTCTCACAAGATCATGGTCCCTCCAGGGATGGAGGGGACGCTCAAGGACGTGAAGGCGGGGAGCTACAACATCAGGGAGAGGGTGGCTACCGTCAAGACCCTCGAAGGGGACGTCCCCGTATTCCTCGCGACGAAGTGGAGGGTCAAGACCCCCCGGCCCATCGCCAAGAAATTGGCCCCTGATACACCGCTGCTCACAGGCCAGAGGGTCTTCGACACTTTCTTCCCGGTCGCCAAGGGGGGGACAGCAGCGATTCCAGGACCCTTCGGCAGCGGCAAGACGGTGTCGCAGCAGCAACTGGCGAAGTGGAGCGACAGCAAGATCATAGTCTACGTGGGGTGCGGAGAGCGAGGGAACGAGATGACTGAAGTCCTGGCGACCTTCCCGGAGCTCGAGGACCCGCGTTCCAAGAGGCCCCTGATGGAGAGGACGATCCTGGTAGCTAACACCTCCAACATGCCCGTCGCGGCCAGAGAGGCCAGCATCTACACCGGCATCACCATAGCCGAATACTACAGAGACATGGGCTATGACGTCGCCCTGATGGCCGACAGCACCTCAAGGTGGGCCGAAGCTCTGAGGGAGATTTCAGGGAGGCTGGAAGAGATGCCCGGCGAGGAAGGATACCCCGCGTACCTCGGGCGCCGGCTGGCGGAGTTCTACGAGAGGGCGGGCAAGAGCGTGGCCCTGGGCCCCGAGGGGAGGGTGGGTTCAGTCACGGTCGTCGGTGCCGTCTCGCCCCCGGGCGGGGATTTCTCCGAGCCTGTCTCTCAGAACACGCTCCGCGTGACCAGAGTCTTCTGGGCGTTGGACGCGTCCCTGGCGGCGCGCAGGCACTTCCCGTCCATCAACTGGCTCAACAGCTACTCGCTCTACTCTGAAGACCTCCGCTCTTGGTACCAGAGCAACGTGGCCAAGGAGTGGCCTGACCTGCGCGCCGAGGCCCTGGAAATCCTCCAGAAGGAGGCGGAGCTGCAGGACATCGTCCAGTTGGTGGGATACGACGCCCTCCCGGAGTCAGAGAAGGGCGTGATGGATGTGGCTAAGATGATCAGGGAAGACTACCTCCAGCAGTCAGCCTACGACCCTGTGGACACCTACGCGTCCATAGGTAAGCAATATCTCATGCTGAAGACCATCCTGACTTTCGGGCGCAGGGAGGCGGAGTCCCTCAAGACCGGCGCCCAGGCCTCTCAGGTCGCGGCCATGCCTGTAAAGTCCAAGATATCAAAGGTAAAGTGGACGCCTGAAGACCAGGTCACTTCCATGGTGAAAGAGATAGAGGGGGACATGGACGCTCAGTTCGGCTCGCTAGCCCAGGAGGTCAGGGCATAGCCTTGGTGCAACCTGTCTCATACAAGACTGTCGACCAGGTCGCGGGTCCTCTTATCTTCGTCAGCAAGGTCGAGAACGCGGCCTACGGGGAGATGGTGGAGATCACCAATGCTATGGGGGAGCGGATACGGGGCCAGGTCCTCGACACCCGCGCGGGGCTCTCGGTGGTCCAGGTGTTCGGCGCCACCATGGGGCTCAACGTGGGGGATACATCGGTGCGGTTCCTGGGCGAGACCGCGAGGATAGCCGTCTCGGACGAGATGCTGGGTCGGGTGTTCGACGGCCTGGGCAATCCAAGGGACGGCGGACCGGCCCTGGTGTCAAAGGAGAAGGTCGAGATAGTAGGGTCAGGTATCAACCCATACAGCAGGGAGGAGCCTTCCGAGTTCATCCAGACCGGCATTTCTAGCATAGACGGCATGAACACGCTGGTCAGAGGGCAGAAGCTCCCTATCTTTTCCGCCGCCGGCCTGCCACATAATCTGCTGGCCGCCCAGATCGCAAGACAGGCGAAGGTCCTCGGCAGCTCGGAGAGCTTCTCCGTCGTCTTCGCAGCCATGGGTATAACCAGCGAGGAGGCGAACTTCTTCATCCGCCAGTTCGAAGAGACCGGCGCGCTGGAACGCACGGCGCTCTTCCTCAACCTCTCCTCTGACCCGTCCATGGAGAGGATCCTCACGCCCAGGCTGGCCCTGACCACGGCCGAATTCCTTGCATATGAGCGCGAGATGCACGTGCTCGTAATCCTCACCGACATGACCAACTACTGCGAGGCCCTGAGGGAAATCTCTGCGGCCAGGGACGAGGTTCCGGGGAGGAGGGGTTATCCGGGCTATACCTACACCGACCTCGCCACCATCTATGAAAGGGCGGGGAAGATCAAGGGGAGGAAGGGCTCCATCACCCAGCTCCCGATCCTCACGATGCCGGCTGACGACAAGACGCACCCCATCCCTGACCTCACCGGCTACATCACGGAGGGGCAGGTCTACGTGAGCCGCGAGCTGGAGAGGACCGGCATCTATCCGCCCATCGACGTCCTGGAGAGCCTGTCGCGGCTCATGAACCAGGGCATCGGCCAGGGGCGTACGAGGGAGGACCACAGGGGGCTTGCAGACCAGCTCTACGCCTCCTACGCGCAGGGGAAGGACATGCGCGCCCTCTCGGCGATCGTCGGAGAAGAGGCGCTGAGCGAGAGCGACAGGAAGTTCCTCAAGGTGGCGGACCGGTTCGAGAAGATGTTCGTCAGGCAAGGCGCCAGCGAGGACAGGAGCATCGAGCAGACCCTGAACATAGGGTGGGAAGTAATCGACCCCTTGTCGGATTCTGAGATCAAGAGGATAAAGCCCGAGCTCATAGAGAAGTACAGGCGGAGATCCAAGGCCAAGTAGGGGGCTGCAATCCTTGCCAATCTCCACCAACGTACGGCCCACGAGGATGGAATACCTGAGGACGGTCCGCAGGATAGCTATGTCCCGCAAGGGCCTCAAGCTCCTCAAGCTCAAGAGGTCGGCACTCATCTTCGAGTTCTTCGCTGTGAGCAAGAAAATCGCGGCGCTGAGGAGCGGCCTGCAAGCCAAGCTCTCAAGCGGCTACGACAGCATCCACAGCACCGAGATGTTCGTCGGGACCCTCAGGCTCGAGTACGAGTCGATGCGCATCCCCAGGATGCACGAGCTGACCCTCAGTAGCAAGAACATCATGGGGGTGAAGATTCCAGAGCTCACCTCGGAGGCGCGGGGGAGCGCTGGACCCGAATACCTCCTCGAGGTCCCCACCTCGATAAATCAGGCGATAAAGTCCTTCGAGGCCGTGCACCAGATGGTCCTCGACGTCGCCGAGAAGGAAACAGCTCTACGGAAGCTGCTCGTCGAGATCGAGAAGACGAAGCGGAGGTCCAACGCCATTGAGAACGTTCTCATCCCGCGGCTCCAGGCCAACGCGCGCTTCATCAAGTTCAGGTTCGACGAGATGGAAAGAGAGAGCTTCACCAAGCTGAAGACCGTGAAGAGAAAGATGGCCCAGAGGGAGGCGGCCTAGCGCTTTGGGGGAAGAGAGGGAGGAAGAGGAGCGGAGGCCGGGCGTCCCAAAGTACTACTACTGGGCGAAGTCACCGCCGAAACCGAAGAAGATGCAAACCAAGTTCATCAACACCCAGCAGAAGAAGTTCTATGTCGTCCAGTTAGCCTTTCGGGCGGCCCAGGTTGCGGCCATCCTGACGGTGCTCTTCATCTACTTCAACATGTTGAGCTGATGACCATGACCGCAGACTACACCGAGACGCTGAAGAAGATCAAGGAGCTGGAGGACGCCTCCAACAAGACGTTGGCGGAAAGGCGCAGAGCCTTGGAGGAGCAGCTCCGCCAGCTGGAGGCGGAGTCGGCAGACTCTATCAACGACGCCAAGAAGAAGGCAGAGGGTTTGATCTCTGAGAGGGTCGGACAGGCGCGCGAGTCGGCAAACAAGGAAGCCGGCGAAATCTCTTCAGTGGCAGAAAAAGAAGCCGGAGCCATGGCTTCGAAGAAACTCGGCAAGAAGGAGTTGAAGAAGGTCATCGACGACGTCCTCTTCTCGGAGTTCGAGTGAGAGAAGCGGTTGCTCAAGCCCGCTGCGATGCAGAAGGTGGGGGTGGTTGGGCTCAAGGAGGACCGCGCGAAGGTGGTCTCCGCCCTCTACGACCTCGGCGCGGTCCAGATAGAGCCACTCTCGGCTTCGGCCGCCGGCCTACTCAGGGCCGAGCCGCTTGTCGACGGAACGAAAGAGGCCACCGAGCAGCTCCTTAGGATCAGGTCCCTGAAGGCGGCTCTCCCGCCCGTCCCAATCAGGGAAAAGAGAGGATTTTCGTCGCTGGAGGAGGTGCTCGAGGCTTCGAAGTCGATCAACATCGACCAGGAGGTCTCCCAGCTCAGAGAGACGGTCGAAAAGCTGAGCTCTCGTCTCGAAGAGCAGAGGGAGATGACAGACCTCGTCCGCAGCCTCCGATTCGTGAGCCACGACCTGAACATATTCGACCTCGAAAGCGCCGTCTCCTTCCTTGGGATCGTTCCCGCCGGCGTTGACGCCGAACTGAGAGAGGGTCTCGGGCCCAGCGGGGCCGTGGTCACGCACTCCTCTGGGGATGACCCAGTCACGCTGATAGTGACTGTCCCTAGGGAAGGCCTCGAGAAGTTCGGGTCGGCGATTCAGAAGCTCGATCTCAAGCTACGGCGGATACCGCCGCTTAAGGGGACTGCAGAGGAGATCCTCGCGGGCCTTGAGGCCGAGTCCCGCTCGATGCAGACTGGACTCGACGGCGCCAACGCCCGGCTCGCTGCAATCTCACAGGAGCACTACAAAGCCATAGCCCAGGTCGAGGAGCAGCTCTCCATCGAGGCGAGGAAGATGGAGGTGTCAGGCAGCTTCGGGTTCACCGACACCAGCTTCGCGGTCGAGGGATGGGTCCCGTCAAAGTGGCTGGGGAGCGTCAGCCAAGCCATAGCGGAGTCCTCCAGCTCCGCCAAGGTATTCAAGATAGACGCAGATTCTCAGGATCCTCACGGCGGCCCCCCGACTCTGTTGGAGACCCCCAGGAGGCTCCGATTCTTCGAGTCGTTCATCCGCTTCTATTCGGTTCCGCTATCCAACGAGGTGGACCCGAGCATGATCTTCGCCGTTGCCTTCCCGCTCTTCTTCGGGCTGATGATCGGGGACGTCGGCTACTCCTTGATCGTCCTGCTGATATCGATATGGATCATACGCAGAGTCAACCACCCTGAGAGGAAGAGCGTGATGCCGAAGGCCCTGCGATCCTTCGGGGGGAGAATCCTGCAGCCTGTCCAGTACAGGAAGCTCGCGAAGGCGATGATTCTGGGTTCCATGGTGGGGGTGGTCATGGGGGTGATCCTGAACTCGTACTTCGGATTCCACGCGAACCAGTATCTGTTCTCGTACCTCAACTCTAACCTCCATGCAGGCCTCCCGGCCAACGGGACCTTCCTGGACCCGATATCGACGTTGGGGCTCAAGACGCTCCTGCTCTACTCAGGGTACATAGGGCTCTTCATGGTCTCCTTCGGCCTAGTGCTGGGCATGGTCAACGCCTACTGGATGCGCAGCGTGAAGCACGCGATTGGGAAGTTTGGCTGGCTCTGCGGAGCCCTGGGCATCGCCCTTACGGGGCTGGCACTCCTGCATCACGAGAGCCTATCCAGCCTGTTGAACCCGCTCTCAAACCCACTGATCATCCTCATCGTAGTCGGGATCGGACTGGTGATATACGGAGAGGGTGGCCAGGCTCTCATCGAGCTCCCGTCCATAGTCAGCAACATAATCTCGTACACCAGGCTCCTTGGCATCCTCCTCGCGACCTTCGTGCTGGCGTACCTCATCGACAGCGTGGTCGTTGGTCCTACTTCCACCGGGTCTCCCGGTATATTATACGGAGGGGTCGCCTACGTGATACTTGGGGTGGTCCTCCTTGTCACGGTGCACGTCTTCAACGTGATCCTGAGCATCCTCGAACCAGGCATCCAGGGGGCAAGGCTCATCTTCGTGGAGCACTTCTCCAAGTATCTCCACGGAGGGGGCAGGCAGTTCACTCCTTTCAAGGGGCCAAGGTTCTACACCACGGGAACCAGGAGCGCGAAGGCGGTCGCGGAGCGCGGGACCTAGTCCGCTTGGGCTCAGCGCTGACGCAAGATTGAGAAGTCCGAAATGTCTTCCAGCAGGACCGTGGCTTCGTTCCGTGGGATGTGTATGAGCATTCGCTTAGCCTCCTCTGCGTAGGATTGCGCCTGGGCCGCCATCTTCCCAACTACCTCGCTCTCGCTATGGGTCTTCAGAAGGCCGAGCGACACCTTGTCCCTGGACCTCCAGTCCAGCAGGTCGTCCTTGAGCTGGTACGCGATCCCAATACATCTGCCATAGTCGGCCAGCGCCTGGACCTCCTTCTCGTCGCCCCCGGCGATCAGGGCCCCCAGCTTAGCAGACGTCTCGAACAACGACGCTGTCTTCTCGGTGACTATCCTGATGTATTCATCCCAGGTGAGCTTGTAGATCTGGGGGTCGATGGTGAGCTCTGAATACTCTCCTTCGGACATCTGAAGCGCCGCGCTACTGACCTCCTCGGCGATCCTCTTGTCGTCATATCTAGCCGCGATGGCGAGTATCATGGCGAAGACGAAGTCGGCGCTGAGTAGTGAAGCGCTGTAGCCATACTTCAGATGGAAGGGGACCTTCGCCCTTCTCGCCTTCTCTTCGTCGATGACATCGTCATGTATGATCGATTCGGTATGGAGGAGTTCAACCGCGACAGCCGCGCCGAGGACCCTGTCGTCCTTGCACCCGAGAGCTTCCGCCGACAGCATCAGCATCACGGGCCTGACGCGCTTCCCTCCCTCCGTGGCATACGCCAGCGGGTCGTGGAACCTAGAATGGGCGTAGAGCTTGAGCTCGCGGGCCAGCGCAGAGTCGACGCGTACGGCGTACGACTTCATGCGCTCTTCAAGCGACTCGAGCGACAAAGCCCTATCCTCCCTCCCTCCCCCCATGATAGTGATGAATGGATTAGGCTCGTTATATAATGAGTTCTCCTAATCGCTCAGGGCGTTGACTCCTTTCAAGGTGCATCGGCTGCTGGTCGGAAACAGGCACGTCTTGCCCCTCCCCAAGCTCAACGCCTCCCAGCTTAGATTTCTGGCTGCCGAGATAGGGAAGAGAGGCTTTGCGGTGAGTGAGCGGGTAGGGGCTTTAACAGCGACGTCGAGGGATTTCAGGGTGCACATCGAGCAGGCGGGGTATTGCTGGTGCTCGAAGGACCCCGTGGATCTGGTGGTCCCGCTCGTCCCAGACCTCCTCGCTTTCTCCCGGGAGAGAGTCTCAGCCGAGTCGCTCGCCCAGATGTACTTCGCGGAATTCCTCGCCGAGGGCGTCCCATCTGTCAAGCTACGACCGCGGCTGGAAGCGGCTTCGAACTGGGAGCGGCTCAGAGCGTCCGGCGACTGTGGTCTGACCCCGGACGAGCGCCTGACAGCGGCCATGCTAATGGGCTC
Source organism: archaeon (assembly GCA_021827865.1). Lineage (GTDB taxonomy): Archaea > Thermoproteota > Nitrososphaeria > Nitrososphaerales > Gagatemarchaeaceae > UBA183. Next base: position 619,864 of record JAKAUC010000009.1, on the reverse strand, counting down.
AGCCGATGTTGCCGGGCCGGTGGTGGCGGACTTCCCCACTGACGGATCGTCTCCCCTGATCCTAGGGCGGAGGATGTATTTCCAGTCGATCATGTCCGGGACAGAGGCGGGGTCGACGCTCAGGGAAGTAGGGGGGAGAAGGCCCAGGAACTGCTACGTCCCAAAGGACGGCGTGTTCACGAGCTTCACCCCCTCCCTCGCGACGAAGTGCGCTACAGAACTCGCCGAGGAGGCTGGAGAGTGGTGCTTCTTTGAGCCGGCGGCATGAGAAAGCTCTAATTGCAGACCCGCCTGGCCTCGGCCAGCCCCGGTAGTATAGAGTCCGCAAGGGCGTAAAGCCCGGTCAAACCCAAAGTGTCGAGAGTATGCCGGCCTTTCGAGTCGGCGACCCGGGTTCGAATCCCGGCCGGGGCAATTCTAAGCTCAGATTAGTAAAATGAGGCTGATTCAGGTTTTCCGTCGAAAGCTATTTCCATTGGCCCCCGGATTTCCGACTACGAACGTGGAAGTCTGCGGTCGCCGGGACTTCACAGACCCCTGACCGCCAGTCTATACAGCGAAGACGGAAACCAGGCCATAATGATGCGGGCCGGCGTCCAAGGCCTTCGTAACCTCAAGACCCGCTTCCGACATTATTTTCTTCGTTTCGGCCTCCGCAAGGCGCATTCCGAAAGGCGGGCCTATCTCTTGCTTGATCTTCTTCCAGTCTACGTCGATGACCATAGCTCGCGCTTTGCAGATCCGGGTCACCTCGCCAAGAAACGCCTTCTTGTCGTCGATGTCGTGCAAGACATTGGCGAACAGCACTGCGTCCACAGACCTGGCGGGAATTCCAGTCTCTGAGACGTCCGCCTCCAAGATCTTGATTCTTCCCAAATCCGCTTTCGATTCCTCGATGTTGTTGCGCAGGTGTTTCAGCATAACTGGGTCTGCGTCGACTGCGTATACCAGACCTCTGCTGCCGACACGGGACGCCAAGGGGAGGGTGAAGAAGCCCGGCCCACACCCCAGGTCGGCAACGGTCATTCCGGGTCTGATTCCCGCGGCCTCCATGAGCTTCAGCGGGTCCTGCCGCTTCCTTCTTTCCTCAGACATGAGGATGCGTGCGAACTCGTCCCTTTCCATGAACTCAGTGAACTCTTGGACGGACTAGAAAAGACTGACTGCTGTGCGGTCGCCTGGCTCCTGCTAGAGAGACCTGAGGCCTGGGCATGCTTTTCCGGGCCCAAGCCGCGCTTCGTGGCCGAAAGCTATGCGTTAATCAATTGCGTTCACATGGCAACGGCTGGCGGAAGTGTGTGGGCAGCCAGCGTGCTCTTGGAGCCGGGTGGGAGGAATTAGACTCCAGGGGGAGGCGCCAGTCCCGGCATGGTCGGCAGCGCCGGGTCCGTTCACCCGACTCAGGGAAGTTTTTTGACGATAAGATACGAAGGGAATCAGTTGAGCCGGGACGCTGTTAGGCGCTCCTCAAATGGCGATGGCGTCCAGCGGGTTACCTGGAAGCAGGTCGAGGCTTTCAGACTCGCCAGGCAACATCTCACCCGGAGGGCACCTCCGAGCTCGCTGACTTCCCTTCCGGGAGAGATCTGCGGAGCGCAGGCGCAGCTGCTTCTGGCTGGCCAACTGTCGATTTGGGCCCGCGTCCGAGGCGTGAAGCTTCCCGACTTGGAGGCCGCCCTTTGGAGCAAACGTAGCTTGGCGAAAGCTTGGTGCATGAGAAGGACCATGTTCATTCTCCCTTCGGACGAACTGGCGACCTTTGTACGGGGGAGCGCCCTGCGAGCCGAGCGTGAGATGCGTTGGGTCCTGGGGAGAGGAGTTCCGAAAGAGAAGCTCGAGCGCCTCGTAGGGGCAGTCCTGAACGCCCTGGACGACCCTACCACTCAAGCTGCCCTTGCCGTTAAGGTGTCGAAGTCGATGCGCTGCAACGTCAGGTACAAAGCCGGCGGCGTGGGGTGGGGGAACAGAAAGAAGGTTCCATGGGTGGACTTCGGCGAGCTCGCCCTCCCGGCTAACTACCTCCTGCATCTCGCCGGATCCAGAGGGGTCTATTGTTCTGGTCCGAGTGAAGGTAACGAATCGACCTTCGTACGTGCGGACAGGTGGGTCCCGCACTGGAAAGACGTCTCACAGGCCAAGGCGGAGAGGGAGTTGCTGAGGAGATACCTCATGGCCTTCGGGCCTTCTACCGTTTCGGACTTCGCCATCTGGACCGGGATGACCGCCGGAGACGCGAGAAGGATCTGGTCCCTCGGTGAGGATGGCATCGTCCCGGTGGACGTCGAAGGTTGGAACGCCGCGGTGCTCCGGAGCGACCTTCCGGAACTGGTGAAAGCGCATTTGAGCGGAACAGTGGTAAAGCTATTGCCTTTCTTCGATTCCTTTCTGCTGGGACATAAATCACACCGCAATATTGTCGGGCCAGTTGAACACAGGCAGGTCTACAGGCCGCAGGGATGGGTCTCGCCCGTGCTACTCGTGGACGGCCGGGCGGCAGGAGTGTGGTCCCATGTCAGACGGAAGGGCCGCCTCGAAGTGGAAATCAAACCGTTCTCAAGGCTTCTGGCGCAGGTCTCAACCCTAGCTCGCGAAGAGGCAGAGGAACTTGGAGCCTTTCTAGGCTGCCCCGACGTCATGGTGAATATACGATGAAGCGCTCGGACCCTGCCTGCGACAGCACCCCAGCTAGAGGAGAACCATGGGCAACCAAGACTATGCCGTTTCCTTCATTGTAGACAGCACACCCGAGGACGCCTTCACAGCAATCAACAACGTCCGGGCGTGGTGGAAAGGACAGATCGAAAGGAGCACGGACAAGGTCGGCGGCGTGTTCACCTACCAATACGGAGACTTCCATCGCTCCAGGCAGAAGGTGACGGAGCTCGTACCAGGGGAGAGGGTCGTCTGGGACATCGTCAGGGTCGGGGCCTGGGTCGACTCCTCTTCGCGACCCTAGAAGCTGCTGCGCTGGGGAGGAGAGCTACGGTGCTTTGGGCTTCGGTGCGGGCCGAAGACCGAAGAAGCGTCCGCTTCTTCGACAAATCTGGGTTCGTAGAGCGACACCGGAGCTGGGCTTCCCGCCTGGACCTGGTCGAGGCTTCCCCCGCACACGGCTTGGCGTCGTCGCTTCCCCAGGGGGTCTTCCTAACTTCGCTCGCCGAAGAAGGGCCGGAACGACCTGAGGTCCGCGACCGGCTCTATCGACTTCGGAACGAATCCGGCAGGGACGCCCCTTCCATGGGGACGCCTAGCGGGTACACATTCGAGCAGTTCCTCGATGCCACTTTCAGGCACTCTGGCTTTCTTCCCGAGGCAACCTACGTCGCGCGAGTCGGGGACCGCTACGTCGCGACGACATCCCTCGAAACGGTGAACGGAAAACGTGACACCCTCCACGTCAGCTATACCGGTACATTGCGGGAATTCAGGGGGCAGGGTCTTGCCACGGAGCTCAAGCGTAGGGCGATCGAATATGCAAAATCCCGGGGCTATCGGTATCTCACGACCGATAACGACTCCCTGAACGAGCCGATTGTGAAGGTTAACCAAGCTCTCGGCTTCCATGTTGAGCGGACGACAATCCGCGGTGAGAAACTGCTGGCATCGTCCCCCTGACAGCAGCTCCAGAACTTGCGGAGTATAGGCCCTCGAGTCCCGCGCGTCTCGCGCCATCTGAACTTCATTCGATGCCTGGTGTACCGTGCTCAACAGAACGCCAACCATGCGTGCTTAAGCAACCAAACGGGTGCCCGAGTCCCGGCAGGGGGCAGGCGTGCCCCACCGCTTGTCTTGCCATGGATGCGCTCAACCTCGATTCAATCCCAAGAGCGGATTAGTTTCAACAACCTTGGACCTTATGAGCCCGATCGTGAACCAGCTTGATAAGGCGCGCCGCCCGGTCTGCGGGTAGGCGTTCATTTTTGGCAGCGATGGCCATACCTTGCAGCTCCTGTGGCTGCGCGGAGGATTCATGCCAGGGCTGTTCCACGCCGGACCAGTGTACAAACTGCGTCGGATGCTGCTGCCCGGCGAGCCACGTGGAGTGGAGGAGGGGGAGGCTCAGCCGGGCCCTCTCCATCGAATACTTCAGTTCGCTTTGGATGGTGGCCGAAGTCGCTGGCTCTATCGGGGTGGGCGTCGTCTCAGGGAGCTTCGCGCTCCTCGCCTTTGGGGGGGACAGCGTGGTAGAGCTCTTGTCTGCGTTCGTCGTGTACAGCCACCTAAAAGGGGACATGGCCGGCTCAGCTGGGCTAGGAAGAAGGACAGCGCTGACAGCCACCGCCCTGCTCTTCGCTTTGGTACCTGCGGTAAGCATCGGCGCGGTCTACTCCTACGCGTCGGGGCTCAGACCTGAAGGCTCGCTGTTCGGGGTGGCGATAGCTGCAGGGGCGGTTCTGGTCATGCCATACCTTTGGCTGGAAAAAAGAAAAATCGGACGGGAGACAAGATGCCTCCCTCTCTCCATCGACGCCGTTGCCTCGGCGACGTGCTTCTTCATGTCGTTAGCTCTGCTCGCGGGCCTTCTTGCAGAGTACCTCCTCGGGCTGTGGTGGGCTGACTACCTCGCCACCGCGGTAATCCTCGTCTTTGTAGTAAGGGAAGGAGCCGAGTCATATAGGGAGATTGGAAGCCTGGGATAACCTTCCGTTGCTCGGCACGGGTCAGTCGCCGGTCCCTAAGCACATGTCCGGAGGTTCTGCAGAAGACACGAGACCGGTGCGCCGAGCGGGTTACGAGGTCCCAATGGTGCCCACCGGGCCCCCCGGGGCGGACCCCAAGCCCTCCTGGTCTTCGACAAAAGCTCGTACGTGGAATACCATGGGTGCCAAGAGGCAATCCGACCCGATGCCAGCCTCTGCTTATCTGAGCATCGGAAGAGGCAGAGTCGACCGGAGGAACGAACAGGCTCAACGCGGCCAGGGGGAGCCCGGTAGCGCAACCTCCGGAAGCCCTGCTGAGCGCGAAGAGCCTGCCAGTGGGCGGCCCCTGCCTTAGGTTCAAATCGGCCTAAGTGGACGGTCAGTCAGAAGCGCATTGAGCGAGTCTGGCGTGGACGATACATTCGAGCAGGTTATCCCAGAAGAGTCAGACGGGAGCAGCGGGCTCCGGGATCCAAAGGCCGCACCGGACCTGCCCATCTTCTCGGTGCTCGACTCCATCGACTTCTCGGATCACTTCGTACTCCTTGGGGAGGTGGGGACAGGGAAGAGCACGGTGGTCCCAATCCACGAGTTCGAGAGGTCGGGGAGGTCACGACAGGTCATCATCAGGGAACCGTCTAGAGCCTCGTGCAACGCGCTGTACTACTCCCTCGAGGCGCTGCACCCGGAGGTCAAGGGGGACTTGGCGATCATAACGAAGGACACGAAGGTCAACGTAGAGGGGAAGATCAAGATTGTCACCGACGGCGTCCTCATCAGGATGCTGGCTGACCGCTCTCTCACAGATACCTCCATCTACTTCGACGAAAGCCATCAGATGACCTCCCAACTGGAGCTCTGCATGTCCCTTGCGAAGAAGGGCGAGAAGGAGGCGAAGAACCTGTTCAGGGTGATGAGCGCCACCATCGACCCAGGGGAGTTCCTGCGCTTCCTCGGGATTTCAAAGCTGCACTCGGTCAGCGGCAGGAGGTACCCGGTGCGCCTCGAGGTGGAGCTGGTCCGCAGCCTCGACGCCATGTTCGAAACCCTCTCAAGGTACCTGTACGCCCAGCCCAAAGACGAGTCCTGGCTCGTCTTCCTACCCACGAGGCGGCTGGTCGAGAAGTACGCGGGCAGTTACGGGGGCGTGTACATCCACGGGGGGCTGGAGGGGTCCGAAGTGAACAAGATCCAGCGGAGGGCGGAGCGCGACAGGAACCTGAGGATCTTCGCCACCAATGTCATCGCCTCGTCCGTCAACATCTACGTGGACAACGCGCTGATATTCAACGACATCATCAGCAGCAAAGACAACCTGGGCCGGAAGACCCTCAAATACGGCAAGCTGGACAACAACTCGCTCCTCCAGATGATGGGGAGGATCGGCCGGTTCAAGCCAGGCCGGGCGGTCATTCTCACCAGCACCCCCGTCCCGAAGAGAATCGACCCGGCGCCTGTCCACAAGGACCTTGAAACCGAGACCCCGTTCGACCTGGTCCTCCTGATGTCCAAGTACGGCCTCGGCCTCTCCAGCCTGGAGTTCATGTCGAGGGTGAACCACAAGGAGGTGGGGTTCGCCGAGGATTGGCTGGCAGACATCGGGGCGATAAGGCTCAGCCCGCGCGGCATCACCAGGAAGGGCCTGCTGATGAGCGAAATCCCCTACGACCCTGACTTCGCGCACCTGATCTCGGACGCCCTCATCTCGAACGACTACGAGATGGCGGGGTTCTTTCTGGCTTGCGGGGCCTTCGGCGACTCGCTCAACCACGCCTACAGGGTCGACTACGAACACTCTGCCCGACAGTTCCTCTACAGGATGGACCGATCCAACGAGCTCAACATCAAGGCGCATCTCTTGAAGCGATACTCAGAAGACGCTGACGGCTCATTCAAGGAGAGGATGACTGTCAACGGCATCTTCCCCCGCTTTGTGGAGGAGGCTTGGAAGAACTATGGGGCCGCAAGAGACTCTCTCAACGACCTGCTCATCGCCTCGAAGAAAGACCCGATTCCGCCTGATGTCATCGCGGACCCGGACCCGGCCTTCCTCGAGTCCTATCTGTCGGACTCCCTTTCCTTCGAGAGGTACGACTTCAGCGAGAAGGGTGGATACGACCTTAGGAACCTCATCATCGAAGACAGGTTCTACGCCCGAGGGGTGACTGTCAACTTCCGGAAGATACTCTTCGACGTGGTCGCACTGGGCCCCAGAAGGAAGCACCGCCTCAGGGGCAGGTAGCCCGGGCGTCCGTCTAGACGGGTCCAAGGGGCTCCCTCATCGGGTCGCCTTCGTCTTCGTCCAGCCGGCCGGGCAGGGGGCCGCCCCACGAAGCGCGTTCCGTCCCTCAAGGAGGGCCCGGATGCGCGTCAAGCGCAAGCAACTGAACGCCAGAGACAGTTATATCGGCTGGCAAATCCGTTGGAGCCATGGTAGTGGATCTTCACGAAGACATCGGCTACTACTATCTGATGGGCGGAGCAACCCCATTCTCCGAAGATGCGCCGGGCCGCCAGGCGGACATTCCAAAGTACAAGAAGGCTGACATGACCCTTGTCCTGGGCTCCGTATTCCCGCTCCTCGGGAGCCTCAACCTGAGGAAGATAGCCGCGATGGAGGAGATGTACGGGCACTGGTCCTCCTCTTCCGCCCTCGTGTCCCCCCGCGACGTCGCCATCGAGCTAATCAAGATATACTACGCCCTTGAGAAGATGCACCCGAAGGACCTCAAGATAGTCAGGACCAGGGAGGACATCGAGTCGCTCGGAAATCGGGTCGGAATCGTCCTCCACATCGAGGGGTGCGAAGCGCTCGGGGAGCCCGAAGATCTCGAAGTCTTCTTCAACCTCGGGGTCCGCTCCATCGGGCTGACCTGGAACTACGACAATAAGTTCGCGGCCTCGTGCCTCTCGTCCAAGGACTACGGGCTCACCGGCGAAGGCGAAGCTCTGGTCGCGCTTGCGGACAAGCTGGGCGTGATGCTCGATCTTTCGCACGCTTCGCCGAGGACGTCGTCCGACGTGCTGAATGCAGCCGCCCTCTCCCCCTTCTTCAGCCACTCTGACTCGGCAGCCGTGCAGTCCAATCGGAGGAACATTTCGGACGACCTGATACGCGAGACCGGGAGGAGGGGGGGGATTGTGGGCCTCACTTTCATCCGGAGCTGCATAGGCCGCCCATTTACCGCCGCCCGGCTCGTGGACCATGCCAAGCGCTTCGTCAGGCTCGGCGGCCCTGCCGCGCCAGCCCTGGGGACCGACTTCCTGGGCATGTCGAGCGCCCCCGAGGGGATGGGCGACATATCCAGGGTGGGGAAGTTCAGGAAAGCCCTGGTCGGAGCAGGCGTGCCTACAGACCAGGCTGATGGGATCATGCACGGCAATGCCTACAGGTTTATCCTCGAGCGCTCGTCTCGCTGGTGAAGCGCGACCGCGGCACCTCTTTTAACCTGAGGCCTCTGGCATCTCCCGTGGTAGCTTTCGACGCCAGAAGGTTCGACGACCTAGTCTTCGCGAAGATGAGCGAGACCAAGATTCCCAGCATGTCCGCGGCCGTGGTGGAGGACGGGAGGGTAGTGCACGCCAGGGGGTTCGGGTGGAAAGACGCGGCAGGCGCCACCCCGGCGACCCCGCAGACCCTCTACGGCATAGGCTCAGTCACAAAGTCGTTCGTCGCCCTCGCCGTCGGCAAGCTCGTCGAGTCAGGCAAGGTGAGCTTCCACGACCCGGTCACCAAGTTCATCCCGCTCAAACAAAGGGCCTTCGAAGGAGTCGAGGTCCACCACCTGCTCTCCCACACAAGCGGGATCCCGGGATTAGGCTCCCTGGAGGTCATCCTGTTCAGCGCGTTCAGGGAGTACCACCACTGGCTCCCCATAGCCAGCCTCGACGACATGGCCTCGTTCCTGGACGGCGTCGACGGCTGGGTCGTGTCTAGGCCCGGGGAGAAGGTGCACTACCTCAACGAGGGGTTCGTCCTCCTTGGCGAGATAGTCTCGAAGGCCAGCGGCCGCCACTGGTTCGACTACCTCAGGTCCGAAATCCTGGCGCCGCTGGAAATGAAGAGGACCTTCCTCCACAAGTCGGACATCTCGGCAGACATCGATGTAGCCACCCCCTACGCCATAAGAGGCGCGAAGATGACGCCCACCCCTGTCCCCTACGGGAGCGACGCGGCAGGGGGGATCATGAGCTGCGCCGCCGACCTTTCGAACTACGTGTCCATGCTAATCAACGGGGGCGAGTTCAGGGGGAAGAGGGTGGTCTCCATGGACACCCTCTCGAAGATGGAGGCGCCCTACGCGAAGTGGCCCATCGAAAACTATGGGGGGGACTCCTATGGCTACGGGTTCCAGGTGATCCCAGACTTCCACGGGCACAAGGTCGTCCGACACGGGGGCTCGTTGGACGTCTACACCTCAGACATGGAGTATGTCCGGGACATCGGGTCAGGAGTCGTCCTCCTGTCGAACGGCACCGGCTACAGCATGGGTCTTCTTGGGATGTCCGCGGTGTCCCTACTACTAGGGGTCGACCCGGGCGAGCTTAGGGCAGTCAAGCTGGAAGGGCTGCTCAAGAAGCTGGAGGGGCAGTACAGGACATACAAGGACACGCTCGTAGCCGAGGTGAAGAGGGTCGGGAGCTTCCTCATGCTTTCGGGGGAGGACATAGGCAACAACATCATACTGGTCCCGGAGGGCGAAGAGGGGGACGAGGCGCGGTTCTTCACCCTCGAAGGGGCCGCGAGGATGGAGGTAGTCTTCAAGCTCGACCAGCACGGTGTGGAGCTATTCTTCGAGAGGTACAGGTACCGGAGGTCTGGTCCCGTGGCGCCGCGCGCTGAGACCACGTGGCCGAGCTGATGGCATGGCAAAGGTCGTGGTCACCGGGGGGAGCGGGAAGGCGGGCAGGGCCTGCATAAGGGACCTCAAGGCGCATGGGTACGAAGCCTTCAGTGTGGACAGGACGAGGCCGGCCGAAGAGCTCTGCCCCTCCATACAGGCCGACCTCGCTGACTACGGCCAGGCCCTGGACGCCCTCGCTGCGGTTGAGCGTGGCCCCCACGGGGTGGAGGGCGTGGTGCACCTGGCTGCCATCCCTGACTCCAGGCTGTTCACCAACTCCGTGACCTTCGAGAACAACGTGATGAGCACCTACAACGTGTTCGAGGCCTCGGCCAGGCTCGGAATCAAGAACCTGGTGTGGGCATCCAGTGAGACAGTCCTGGGCCTCCCATTCGATGTCCCGCCTCCCTATGTGCCTGTGGACGAGGAGTACGCCGGGAGGCCCGAGAGCGCCTACTCGCTGAGCAAGATTGTGGGCGAAAGAATCGCCGAGCAGTACTGCAGGTGGGACCCTGAGCTGAAGATAGTGGGCCTCCGCTTCTCGAACATAATCGAGCCCGGGGACTACGAGCTCTTCAGGGACTTCCAGGGCGACCCGGCGCTCCGCAAGTGGAACCTCTGGGGGTACATCGACGTCAGGGATGCCGCCCAGGCGGTACGCAGGGCCCTCGAGGCGAAAATCCGGGGCGCGGAAGTTTTCATAATCGCAAACGCTGACACGGTGATGACTTCTGGCGACGATGAACTGCTGGGCAAGGTCTTCCCCAACGTCCCCAGGAAGAAGAGGCTTGAGGGGAACGAGACCCTCCTCTCGATCGAGAAGGCGAGGAGGGTGCTTGGTTTCGTTCCCGAACACAGCTGGCGGGACACTGCGGGCTAAGCCGGTCGGGGGATTCGCGCCAGGCCCAGTGCTCTTCGTAGTGCACAAGCGCAGGGACGCATGCCGCCAAGGGACCTCTCTGAGAGCGCAACTACCTGTAGGATTTTTTAACCACCGTCACCACTTTCCTGATGTGCGGATATGGCCCGGATCGTACTTGTGTCGGACACGACCCTCTCTCGCACCTACAGAAGCGTCCCCCTGCTCGACTTCCTAGCCAGCGCGCCCACTGACGCCCTCCCTGGTGCCATCTACTCCTTCCTGAAGGGTCCGCCTCCGCCGGACACGGAAGGGAGGGCGGCGCTCGCCCCCTATGCCATCAGGAAACTGGAGGCCGCCCTGCTCAGGGACTCCGCCAGGGATGAAGTGGTCGTAGCCCACGAGGACCACATCTCCAAGTTCGTCGATGATGACACCGAAGTGATCGGCGTCTCGACCATGGACCCGCTCGGCCTGGGGCCGCTGACCATGTCATACGCCGTGTTCTTCGAGACGAGGGCGTCCGCCTACGTACAGAGGGAGTTCGAGTCCCTCCTCGGCAGGATCAACAAGGCGCGGGCTGGAAAGAAGGCGAAGCTCCTAGTAGGGGGCCCAGGGGTGTGGGAGCTTACCGTCCGCCCCGAGGAGCTCGAAAGGAACAAGATCGACTTCGCCTTCCAGGGAGAGGCAGACGACATCGCCGGCGACCTGTTCCGGTACGTCTCGGACGACTCTGGCGAGAAGACCGGGTTCTTCAGGGGGTATCAGACATTCAACGCGGACTTCAGGAAGGAGTGGGAGCCGAACCCCAAGTTCATCAGTCGCTATCAGTTCTCGAGGCAGTTCCCGACCCTGGAAGGGATACCTGACATCGTCAACCCCTCGGTGAAGGGGATGGTGGAGGTCATGCGCGGGTGCGGGATAGGCTGCGACTTCTGCGAGGTCACCCTCAGGCCGCTCAGATACTACACCCCCGAAAGGGTGCGGCGGGAGCTCGAGGTGAACGTCCGCTCCGGACAGCACAACGCCTGGCTCCACACCGACGAGTTTTTCGCATACCAGCACGGACGGAACTACGTCCCCAACGAAGACGCACTCATCGACCTGATGAAGGGGGTCATGGGCACGCCGGGGATCACCCACTCCAATCCCACCCACGGCAGGATCTCGATCCCTGCCGCCTACCCGGACTTGATGCGGAAGGTCTCCTCGATCATGAGAGCGGGGCCCAACAACTGGATCGGCTTGCAGGTGGGCATCGAGACGGGGAGCGACCGCCTCGCCGCAGAGCACATGCCCAACAAGACTCTCCCTCTCAAAGTCGGCCCCGACGGGTCATGGTCCGACATCGTCTGGCGAGGCACCTATGTCATGAACAAGAACTACTGGAGGCCAGCCTTCACTGTCCAGGTGGGGCAGGCCGGAGAGACGCCAGAAGACAACTGGGATACTGTGGCCCTGATCAATAGGATGAGCAATTCGACCCTCGAGACCGGCCTCCCCTTCGAGTTCACGGTGACGCCGATGCAACACGTCCCCCTCGGTCTCCTCAAGAGCAGGGACTTCACTTCGCTCAAGCTGGACCAGTCGCAGCTGGCGGTGTACTTCGCATCCTACAGGCACCTGGCGAAGATAGCCGTCAGGGACGCGACACGAGCCTCCGGCGATGCGAATCCGGTTTCGAGGTATGCCACGGGGGCCATGATCGGTCTGGGGGGCTGGGTGATGTTCCATCAGGTGAAGGCCATCTGCAAGAAGGGCGGCCTGGACCTCGAGAAGGCCGCGACACACGGTCTCTCGGAGCGACGCTCCACCCCCTCCCTCCTGGTCACCCGCTGACGACGAGCGCCCGGAGCCGACGGCCTGCCGCGATGGGTCGAGCTTGCTTCGACATTTGAATAACTTCACTTCGTTGTGACCAACGGTTTTAAGCGCTCGGAATCGGCGCCGAATCGGACTTGACCACAGAAACACTGAACACCTACTCGACGAAGTCGCGGGCAAGGGTCAACGGAGACAAGAAGACTCCAGCCTCAGAATTCCAGCGCCTCCTCGTCATGGCTCGGCCTGCCCTCTCAGGGCCTGGCGTGCGCTCCCTGAAGGCGAACCTGAACGGCATCATCATCGAGCTCGAGACTAACAGTCCGCACCAAGCGGAGTTCTGGGCGAACAACTGGACTCAGGCTGACGCAGGGGCGGCCCCGAGGGCTAGGATCTATTCGGCGATTGGGGTCGAGGGACTCGAGCCCTCCGCCTACTACTGTCCTGAACTGCGTACGGCTCTGTTCGTGAACACCGAGTACTACGGCCAGTGCAAGTCTTGGGCCCTCGGAATCGCCGCGGCCATACTCGAGCGCGAGTCAAACACGCTTTCGATCCATGGCGCAACTGCTCTCTACAGGGGCAAGGGGGTGGTCATAGTCGCACCCACCGGGACCGGGAAGACGACCCAGTCCTTCCAGATGTTCACCAGCGAGTACGGAAAGATATGCGGCGACGACTGGGCCTACGTCCGCTTCCCCAACCCCGTCCCTGACATCCCTTCAACCCCTCTGATCGCCAGGCAGCCCGAGAAGGCCCTCTACATGCGGTCCGAGTCACAGAAGGAGCAGGAGTGGCTCCGCGCCGTCTTCGACCGGTCCTTGAGCGAAAACATCACCACCAGCAAGGAGGACTGCGAGCTCACCGAAGGGGCCGCGGGGTGCTCCGTAACCCACCGGAGGTGCGTCTTCAACGACGGCAAGGGGTGGTGCTACTACGCCTTCGGCAACTCTAGGGTTCTGGTCAGGAGGGAGGGCATCCTCGGACCGGACAAGGTCGTCGATGAGGTCCCAATCAACCTCGTCGTCCTCCTGCGCAGGGACGACCACAGCCCCGCAGAGGTCAGACTGACGCCTGACGATGCCATCAGCATACTCCAGAGGGGGGAGTACATGGTACTCCCGGGGGCAGGACCCAAGGAGAAGTGGGGATCGACGTCCTACGAACCATGGTACAACCCATACCTGCTCGAGCCAGACAGCGAACGGCAGGCCCATTACTTCAGACTCATGTTCGAGAAGTGGAAGATCCCATGCATAATACTGAACACAGGGGTTGAAGGGATAGATGCGAGCCACGAGAGGATTGTAGCCGCCCTTGAGGGCCGGTAGCCTGCCCTCATGTCACCTTTTGTGACCGAGAAAAACGCGTAACTACCTTCGCAAAAGGGGAGGAGCAAGCTTGCTTGTCCTAGAACTCATGGTCATATTATTCCTGGCTTCTATCGTCGCCGGGGTCATCGGCTCCCTCGTGGGGCTCGGAGGGGGCGTCGTCGTCATCCCAATGCTGACCATCGGGCTGGGAGTGAACATCCACTACGCGATAGGCGCGAGCATCGTGTCTGTGATAGCGACCTCCAGCGGCGCCGCGGCTACCTACGTCAAGGACAAAATGACCAACCTGAGGGTCGGGATGTTCCTCGAGCTGGGGACGACGGCGGGGGCCATCACAGGCGCGCTGATCGCCACCTACGTAAACTCCGTCGCCCTTGAGCTCATTTTCGGCGTCATCCTCCTCGTCTCCCTCCTCCCGCTGGTCCGCAAGATTGGCGAGGACATCCCCGTCCCCCCCGAGCTGACGGGGCTCTCGAAGAAGCTCAAGCTCACAGGCTCATACGTGGAGACGGACGGCTCGACGGTGAACTACAACGCCACCCGCCCAGCCGAGGGGCTCGCCGGCATGGTGGTGGCCGGGCTGATTTCTGGGCTCCTGGGCATAGGGAGTGGGACATTCAAGGTCCTCTCCATGGATCTGGCGATGAAGCTCCCCATGAAGGTGTCGACCACGACCTCTAACTTCATGATCGGAGTCACCGCTGCCGCCAGCGCCGGGATTTACTTCGTCAGGGGAGACGTCAACCCGATCATAGTGGCGCCCGTCGCCATTGGGATACTCATCGGCGCCTCCATGGGGGCCCGGGTGCTCACCAGGGCAAGGAACCCGACCGTCAGGAAGATATTCGCCCTAGTCCTCGCCATAGCGGGGCTGGAGATGGTGTTGAGGGCCCTTGGCATCTGAGCTGCTCGGTGCCCCGCGGAGGGTGCGGCCATGAACCTGAGCGACCCTGACTCGATGAACACCGTCATCAGCAAGGTGCTAAGGTATGGCGTGTTGCTCTCTGGCGCAGTCATCGTGGTCGGAACAGCCCTTCTCGCAGCCCACGCGGCCTTCTCACAGTCTGGCTCTTTCCTCACTTACAACCCCAATCAGGTGCCCCACGGCTCCTTCCCGGTCACCTTCAACAGCCTCACTGCCGGCCTCGCCTCGGGTGCGCCGATGGCGATAATAGAGCTGGGAGTGCTGCTCCTTCTTGCGACTCCCGTCTCGAGGGTGCTCTTCTCCATCTTCCTCTTCGCGGCCGAGCACAACAGGACCTACGTCTACATCACGCTGACCGTCCTCGCGCTCCTCCTGTTCAGCATGCTTGTGACCCCCTACATCCCCATCTTCGGGGGGTAGCACGGCGCTGGTTCCCGCCGAAAGTATTTAGCCGCCTGGCGCATCAAGCTTCAGATTGAAGAAAAGGGCCGTCTTCTTCGACCTAGGAGGGACGCTCCTTGTAATGAGGAGAGACCGGATCATAAGCAGGATACTTACAGGCAGCGGCTACTCTGCCACCGCCGACGAGGTGCGCTCAGCCTACTTCGCCGTCGAGCCAGGCTGGCTCCTCGCCTACGGGCACAGGAGGTTCACCCCAGAGGAGTCGGAGGAGTCCTACCGCCAGCTCGACGCCTTGGTCTTCAGGCACCTCTTCCCCGGGTCGTCCGACGCCGAGGCTGAACGGCTCTCCCATCTGATGCGTAAGATGTGGCCCGAAGTCCAGGAGTCAATACCGCTGGAGCTCTACCCCGACGCCGAGCCGACCCTCCGCCGACTTAGCGACGCCGGCTTCAAGCTGGCCCTCGTCTCGAACGCGCCCCCTGACGTGGCTGGCACGGTGTCCGACCTGGGCCTCGAGAAGTACTTCCCAGTGGTAGTTGTCTCAGGGGTGGTCGGCGTCTCGAAGCCCAACCCTGACATATTCCGGATAGCGCTCCATGGGACCGGCGCCGAACCGGGCGAAGCGGTACACATAGGGGACCTCTATGACGCCGACGTGAAGGGGGCGAGGAACGCTGGCGTGACAGGGATCCTCCTCGACAGGTACGGTAGCTACGGGGACATGGGTTGCCCGAAGATCAGCGGCCTCGAAGGGATCTACGACTTCCTGGAGTAGCTCGCACAGAGCATCCCGTAGTAGGTGGGTGCCTGGTATGAGATCACCTCCCCTTTCATCGGGACCTCTGAAAGGGCTCCGGCGAGCATGGACATCTGCCAGGGGCTGTCGGGCTTCGCCTCGTCTATGAAGCCGGGCTCCAGGTCGAGAATCGAGCTGAGCCTTCCCCCATTGACCGCAGCGACCACGAATTCGTCATACCGCGCCGCGCTGGGGCTGTAGCCGTAGGGTCCGCTCCTCCTGTGGGCGTGAGCTTGGTCCGCGCTGGCGACGAAGGCTACGCGCTTGCTCCCGGCCTCTGCTGCGCGCGCCATCACCCTGCCGAACTCGAAATTCAGGCGGAGGGGCAGTCCCCTCGATGGAGCGACTATCACGATCTTGCTCTTCAGCCCTGTCCCTCTGAGGAAGAACCAGAGGGGGATGAGCGTCCCCCAGTCCATCGCCAGGTCAGAGAGGGGACCTTCGCTTACCCCATAGGTGGCTCCGGCGACAGGGAGCCCTGCCCTCTCGGCCTCCTCGACCAGCGTCCGAGCGAACGCTACATCGCACTTGGCCCTGAGCCTGATGGTCTTCCTCCCTTCCGTAACGGACCCGGAGGAATTCTCTGCCGTCACCACCCCGACATGCCTGTGGAGCCTGAGGTTGTGGGGGCTGGCAATCACTATGGTGTCGGGCTTTGACCGCTCCATCCTCGATGCAAGCGACTTCATGCCGTCCCTGGTCGGTCGGAACAACCGGAGCTTCCTGCCCGCGAGGGCAGGGACCGTCTCTCCTCCGTGGGGTGCTATGCACGCGTAGACCAGAGGCACAACGCGCGGCGGCCGCCCACGTTATTCAAGGGTTCTTGTCGAGATAATGCATGATCCCCATCACTGAGGTCCTCACCGACACCTTCGCATAGATGGGGAGATCTCCTACCCCCGCGTCACTGGCCACCGCCTTCTCCATGGACTCGGCTGCCTGGTCGAGGCCCATCTTCAGCTTCCGCATGCGGCTCACCTGGTCCACCCAGGACTCCACCAGCTCCGCCGTCCGGTCGAACACCCAGTCGACATCGCTCCTGGCGCCGAAGTGCGGGACGAGCAGCTCCCCGGGGGACATCTGCCTCAGCGCGCCTATGGTGGCCACCAGCTGCGACGGGTTGAAGCTGGGAGGGGGCGTGGTTGGTATCAGCGCGCTGAGCCCCGGGTACACGATCCCGACCGCGTCAGCAGTCAGAAGGGAGCGGCTGCCGTCCACGAGGACGGACACCTGGTGGGGCGCGTGTCCGGGGGCGTGTATTATGGTGACGCTGAGGCCGGCCCCGAGGTCGAGGTGCTCCTCCTCCCCGACCCCCCTCACCCTTTCTGCGGGGACCGGGTCAGGGCGGCCGTATAGGGCCATGATGGACTCACCGAAGACCCTGGTGGAGCTCTCGATGAGCTTCGCGGGGTCGACCAGGTGGGGGACCCCCCTCTCATGGGCTATCACCTCTGCGTTGGGCATCTCCCTCAGGAGCCTCCCCGCGGCACCCGCGTGGTCCAGGTGTACATGGGTCGGGATGACATACCTCACGTCCGAGGGCATGACCCCGACCTCGGCCAACCCCTTCAGGACGCTCTCGTGGGAGGTAGCGTAGCCACAGTCGATGAGCGCAGGCTTCTGACCCTTCAGCAGGTAAGCTCCTACCGTCCCTGGTATCCCAAGCGCGTAGGTGTCAAGCAGGTAGACTCGTTCGGAGACCTTCTTTGCGTACGCGCCAATTCACCTGGGCGTGCCTTGGCTGCCGAACTCGAAGGCGAGCATCGCGAGGGACGCGGCGCCATACTTCAGCACGTCCTCGTCGGCCTTGAACTTCGAGCTGTGGTTCGGATAGACGCATCCCTTCGCCGGGTTCGCCGCCCCCAGGAAGTAGAACGTCCCGGGCGACTTCTGCAGGAACCTGGAGAAGTCTTCCCCCCCGAGGATGGGCTCCATCCTCTTCACCCTTGTCCCGCGTATCCTCTGAAGGACCTTGACGGCCCGTTCCGTTGTCTTGGGGTCGTTCACTGTCACAGGATAGGCGTCGGCCTCGAACTCGACGTGGGCCGAACCTCCGAATGACCTGCAGAGCCCGCCGACGACCCCGGCCACTTTCCTCTTGGCCGACTTCCTGGTCGCCTCATCTAGGGTCCTGATGGTACCCTCGAGCTCAGCGTAGTCGGGGATGATGTTCTCCTTCGTCCCTGCGTGGACTGATCCGACTGTGATGACAAAGGGGCGGACCGGGTCCATCATCCTTGAAGATATACCCTGCAAGCCGAGGATGACGTTGGCCGCGATGTAGACGGGGTCTATGGTCTTGTGGGGGGCAGACCCGTGGCCTCCCCTGCCCTCGATCCTGATCTTGAAGGTGTCCGGGGCAGCCATCACCGGTCCCCCTCTTACCCCAAACTCTCCCGCCTTCCTGTCTCCATCGATGTGCAGCCCGAAGACGTAGTCTACCTTCGGGTCGAGCATGGCCCCGTCCTCTATCATGGGGAGCGCGCCGCCCCTCCCTCCGTGCTCCTCGGCAGGTTGGAAAAGGAACTTCACGGTTCCGTGCAGCTCCGCCTGGGCCCGGGCCAAGATCTCTGCGGCCCCAAGCAGCATCGCCATGTGCGTGTCGTGGCCGCAGGCGTGCATCACCCCGTCGATCTTCGACCTGAAGCCCACGTCGGCAGCCTCGGTGATGGGGAGAGCGTCCATGTCGGCCCTTAGGGCGACAACCTTCCCGTCAACGCCCCCCTTCAGGGTGCCTACCACTCCGTTGCCTCCTACCCCTCTCCGCACATGGATGCCCAGCGCCTCCAACCTGTCGGAGACGAACTTCGATGTCCAGACCTCGTGGTACGACAGCTCCGGGTGCTGGTGAAGCGCCCTCCTGGTCCTGATAATCTCGGGCTCGATCTTCTTAGCTTCGGCTAGGAAGTCCATGGGGAGCACGCCGAGGGGGATGGATAAAAGGAATCGACGTCCGTGATTTCTGCATCTCGCTTCGGTCTTCCCGAGGGGCCGCTGCCATGACTCTCTACCTCATTGTCTCTCGTCCCCCCGGGCTCGGCCCTTGCAGACGGGACGCGGGAGGGCGGTCGTCCTGCCTTCACTCGGATGCCGTGCATATCCTCAGCCCAGCTCCCCCTGGGTCTAGGCTGACTGCACCTGCTTCCTGATGGCATCGACGACGTCCGGGTTCGCCAGGGTGGTGATGTCCCCGTAGTCCTTCCGGTCCGAGATAGCGACCAGGACGCGCCTCATGATCTTTCCCGACCTCGTCTTCGGGAGGTCGGGGACGATGTAGACGAACCTCGGCCTCGCGATGGGCCCCAGCTGCTTCACCACGTTCTCTTTGACGAGATCCTCAATTCCCTTGGCGGGGGAGCTCCCTGGCTTCAGCGCAACGTAGACTACCGGGACGTGGCCGCGGAGCTCATCGGACATAGCTATGGCCGCGGCTTCGGCCACGTCCGGGGTGGTCAGGACCGCGTTCTCCAGCTCCTTCGTCCCGAGCCTGTGGCCTGCGACCTTGATCACATCGTCCACCCTGCCGAGTATGCGGAGGTACCCGTCAGAAGCAAGCACCGCTCCGTCACCAGCGAAGTAAGGCCAGTCCCGCCAGTCCTTGCTCTCCTTGTCCCTGTTGTACTTCGAGTAGTACGTCCTGACGAACCTGTCTGGGTCTCCCCAGACGGTCTGCATTATGCCAGGCCAGGGGTTGCGGATGCAGAGGTTCCCGGCCCTGTTCTCGCCTGCAGGGATTGCGGCGCCGTCCTCATCGAGAATCACCGGGTAGATGCCCGGCATCCCTGGCCCGGCGCTCCCGGGCTTCATGGGGCTGACCGCCGGGAGGGTCGAGCAGAGGAACCCCCCGGTCTCCGTCTGCCACCAGGTGTCGGTGATCACCGCCTCCCTCTTCCCGACCACTTCGTGGAACCACCTCCAGGTCTCCGGCTCTATGGGTTCGCCCACCGTCGTCATCGCCTTGAAGTGATAGTCGTACTTCTCGGGCTCACCAGGCCCGGACTTCCTGAGCATCCTGATGGTGGTAGGCGCCGTGTGGAATATGTTCACCCCGAGCCTTTCCGCGATCCTCCAGGGCCTCCCGGCGTCCGGGTAGAGCGGCACCCCTTCATACATCACGGTGGTCGCCGCCAGGGCGAGGGGGCCGTATACGATGTAGGAGTGGCCCGTGATCCACCCTATGTCTGCGAAGCACCAGTAGACGTCCTCCGGGTGGATGTCCTGGACGTACTTCGAAGTGGCGGCGACGTAAGCCAGATACCCACCGGTCCTGTGCTGGGCCCCCTTTGGCCTCCCGGTGGAGCCGCTGGTGTACATCAGGAAGAGTGGCGCCTCCGAGTCCATGGAGACGGGAGAAATCGTCTTGCCTTGGAACCGTGTCGACAGCTCGTCGACGAAGAAGTCACGGCCCTCGATCATGGGCGAATTCGAGAGATACCTCCCCGCGTGACGTCGCCAGACGAGGACCTTCTCGACCTGCGCTCCGAGCTTCGCCGCCTCTTCCACCGCGATGTCGGCCTCCTTCTTCTTGTCGATGACTCCCCCGTTCCTGTGGTAGCCGTCAATGGTCACCAGGACGGTGCTCTTCGAGTCCTCAATCCGCTCCGCGCAAGCCCTGGCGCTGAACCCTCCGAAGACCTGGTTGTGGATGACGCCGAGCCTGGCGCAGGCGAGCATGGAGACGGGGAGCTCGGGGACCATGGGGAGGTGAAAGGTGACCCTGTCGCCCGCCCGGAGTCCCAGGCCATGAAGTACGAGGGCGAACTCGTTGACCCTCCTGTATAGCTCCTGGTATGTGACAACCCGGTGCGCCTCGTCCTCGGGCTCTGGGACCCAGATTATGGCCGCCTTGTTCCCGTACTTCGGCAGGTGCCTGTCTACACAATTGTACGATGCGTTGAGCCTCCCGCCGACGAACCATTTCCAGAATGGGGGGTCGGACGCGTCCAGTGTGGTGTGCCAGCCCTGGTCCCATGTCAGAAGGTCCGCGTACTCCCTGAAGCACTCGGGGAAGTTCCTCTCAGAGAAGCGCTCCAGGATGCTCCTGTCTCTCATGTTCGCCTGGGCGACGAAGGAAGCGGGCGGGTCCAGGAGCGGCTCTTCCTTCCAGTGTACCGCTATGTGCCCACCAGCGACGTCTGACCGCGAGTCAGTCATGGCTCCTCTTGGAGCAGCATCCTCTGGCGATTTAAGATTGGTTGGGCGGTCCAGACGCTGCTCAGACCCGGCCTCGGTTCGCGCTCTTCAGGCCCCCAAACACGAAGTGCCATCACCCCTGGGCTCACGCTGTGGATGCGGGGGATGGGATTCGAACCCACGAACCCCTGAGGGAGGGGATCTCCACGAAAGGTCGCTTAAGTCCCCTGCTGTTGGCCAGGCTTAGCTACCCCCGCACGGCCCGCGCATCAGGCTTGAGTTATTAACGTTGGAATGGAGTCAGCTGAGGTATCTCAGGAAGCCCTTCAGTTTCCTCGTGTTCGCGACGTCCCCCGCCTTCATCCAGGCCCTCCTCGCCACCGTCACCCCGTACCCGATGTTGTCCAGCTCCCCCACGGAGTGGGCGTCCGAATCCACGAGCACGGGGACCCCTTCTTCCATGGCCCTCCTCGCCCAGACGTCGTCGAGGTCCAGCCTCTTAGGTTGCCCGTCCACCTCGAGCATCTTTCCATTCTCCTTCGCCGCCGCTAAGACCTTGCGGAGGTCAATGGGGTTCCCTTCCCTCCTCCCGATGAGCCTGTTGGTGGGGTGGCACAGGAAGTCCACGGAGGGGTGGCTCAGGGCGCTGAGCGCCCTCGCGGTCAGCTTGTCGGGGCTCTGGCTGAAGTTCTGGTGCAGGGACGCCCCGACGATGTCGAACCCGTCGAGGAAGCTCCTGTCAAAGTCGAGGGACCCGTCGCTCTTGATCTCCACCTCGACGCCCTTGAGTATCCTGAAGGGCGCCAGCTCGCCATTCAGCCTGTCAATCTCCTTCCACTGCCTACGGAACCGCTCTTCGGACAGCCCGTTTGCCACCCTCACCGACATCGAGTGGTCGGTGACAGCGATGTACTCGTACCCCCTCTCCTTTGCCGCCTTCGCCATCCCTCCCAGGTCGACCGACCCATCGCTCCAGGTCGTGTGCATCTGCAGGTCCCCCTTGATGTCGTCGAAGGCGACGAGGTCAGGGAGCTCGTCCCTGAGCGAGGCCTCCACCTCCCCCCTGTTCTCTCTCATCTCAGGGGGTATGTACCGCATCCCGAGCTTGCTGTATACCTCCTCCTCGGTGCCGCCCGCCAGCCTTTTCCCATCCTTGTCGAAGAGGCCGTATTCGTTCAGCTTCCACCCTTTGCCCATCGCCAGGCTCCTGAGCGCTATGTTGTGGTCCTTCGAGCCGGTGAAGTAGACCAGCGCAGCGCCGTACTCTTCAGGCGCGAACAGCCTGACGTCCACCTGCACCCCGCTCCCGAGCTTCACGCTCGTCCTCTTTGGGCCCCTCTCAAGGACCTGGTCCGCGCCCGGGCACTCGGCCAAGGCGTCGACCGCCCTCTGGTCGGTGGAGAGCAGGTCTATGTCCCCGACCGTGCTCTTCCCTCGCCTCAGGCTCCCGGCCATCCTCACTTCGATTCCCAGGGCCCCAAAGTAGGATGCCAGCTTCTGGAACTCCCCCTCGGCCTCGGGGATGAGCATCCGCTTCTCGAAGCTTGCGAGCTTCTCGATTCCAACCGCGAACGACCCCCTGGCCGTGGGCCCAAACTCTGAGTCGAGTCTCCCTGACTCCAGGGCTGACTTCAGATCTTCGACGCTCGCTATCCCAAGGTCGTGGGAGAGGTGGTACGCGGTCCTCGGCCCTATCCCCTGGATCTTCATGAGCTTCGGCACCCCCGGAGGAACCTTCGCCTTCATCCGCTCCAGGAGCTCGAGCCTCCCTGTCCTGAGGTACTCGTCGATCTTCCTGGCTATGCCTTCCCCCACATACCGGATGTCCTCCAGTCGCCTCTCCTTCCAGGCTTGCTCGACGTCTTCGTCCATGTTCCTCAAGCTGGCAGCCGCCCTGTGGTAGGCAATCACCTTGAACCTGTCCTCTCCGGCGGCCTCCACGAGCTCCCCAAGCCTGTCTAGGAGCTCGGCGACCTCGGCATTCCTCAATATGGTCATTTGGCGGCGATTCGTTTTTAAAAGCAGTACGGCCGGCCACCTGAAGCGGTTGCCAGTATATCAGAGGGCCTTCGTCCTGCTCAAGGTCACCCCCGGTCACGAGGAAGAAGTCATAGACGAGCTGATGAAGGTCCCAGAAATCGTAGAGACCCACATCGTCCCCGGCGACTGGGACATCCTGGTCGTTCTCAACGCCCAGAAGGAGGTCCTCGTCCCAAGCGACGAGAAGGTGTACAGGCTTGTCATGAGCAAGATACAGAAGGTCAAGCACATCGAAGACACGAACACGATGGTGTCTCAGTTCTCGCGAATCAAGAAGGTCTAGCTCCACCAGCCGTATTCCTTGGGGACGTCGGTGATTCCCACTCCTGTCCTGCCCTCAATCAGGAGGTCGTCCTCTATCCTGACCCCGAGCTTCCCCCTGATGTAGGCTCCAGGCTCTATCGTGAAGCACATGCCAGGGCCCAGCCTCTCCCCCCCACCCTCGACTATGTAGGGCGCTTCGTGGATCTCCAGCCCTAGCCCATGCCCCGTCCTGTGGAAGAAATACCTTCCCAACCCTGCCCCCTCGAGCACCCCCCTGGCGGCAGCGTCGACATCCCCGACCTTCGCGCCCGCCCTCGACTCGGCCACGGCAGCCTCCTGGGCTTCGAGGACCTTGGAGTACACCTTCTCGACGTCCAATGATCGTCCAATGCAGAACGTCCTGGTGATGTCAGCGTAGTATCCGCCGTAGGTCGAACCCACGTCCACCACTATGCTCTCTCCCCGTTGGACCTTCCTGCCAGAGGGGAGGTGATGCGGGTCCGCCGCCGTCCGGCCAGCCTGGACAAGCATGTCGTCGACCCTCTCGGCTCCCTCGGCGTAGATCGCATCCGTCATCGCCCTGGACAGCTCGAGCTCAGTGGTCCCCTCTTTGATGAGCTCAGGGAACCTCCTGAACGCCTTGCTCAACGTTTCCCCTGACTTCTTCAGGAGCCTGACTTCAACCTCGTCCTTGGACTCCCTCATCCCCTGGAGGACGGGCTCGGCGTCGGCGAGCTTCAGGCGTGCGACCTTCGCCAGCCTGTTCACGTACTGGAACGGCGCCCTGCCCTCTACGCCCCAGGTTCCCTCCACCCCGGCGCTCCTCACCGCCTGGCTGATGGCCCCCCCGGGCCCCTCCGAGTCTGTCCACGCATGGACCCCGATGGCGACCGGCAAGCTCCGGTATGGCCCAGACTCCAGGGCTGGCGCCACCAGCTGCGGCTCGCCTGACAAAGGGATGAGCAGCACGAACGGGCGCTCCAGCATGAGGGATGTGCCACTGGTCAGGTAGCGCATGTTCGGCCCGGGTACTACGACCGCTCCCTTCAGCCCTCGCTTGGCGAGCCCCTCCCTGAGCCGCTTCATCCTGGCTGCGTAGAGGGCTTCAGGTCTCATACTCGGCATCGGTGCACATGTGCACCGTTAATATGTGGTTCCTTAGGCGCAGGGACGCCTTGGGGGTGAAGGAGAAGGTCGTCCTGCCGATGGCGAAGAGGTGGATTTCAGGGGCAGACCTGAGCGCTGCGATGGACGACGCAAAGGGGGCGAACTCCAGGGGGATGGGGGTGGTCGTAAACTTCCTCGGAGAGGAGATCATGGACCCGGCGACAGCTGACGCCCAGGTTGAAGAGTATCTCAGGCTTCAGCAGGCGTTGGCCGACGGCGGGGTCAGAGGGTTCGCCTCGGTCAAGCTGACGCAGCTGGGGATGGGAGCGGACGACGAGGCGATGCGGAGGAGGTTCGACAGGATAATGGCCAACGCGGAGAAGTTGTCGCAGCTCCTTTGGGTAGACATGGAAGGTTCCGCGTTCACGGAGAAGACGGTCGCCGCCTACCTCGACGCCCACGGTCGCCATCCGAGACTCGGCGTGGCAATCCAGGCCTATGCCAGGCGCAGCGAGTCAGACGTGAATGCGATACTGGACCAAGGAGGGATGGTGAGGCTGGTCAAGGGGGCCTACAGGGAGGGCCCAGACTTCGTCTTCCCCACCAAGCCGGAGATAAACAAGAACTTCGAGAAACTGATGGCGTCTCTCTTCGAGAGGGGGGACGGGTTCGCCATCGCCACCCACGACGGGGCTCTCGTAGAGCGCGCCAAGGCCCTGGCAGAGTCCAGCCACGCGAAGTTCCGTTTTGAGTTCCTCAAGGGCATCAGGGACGATCTCAAGGGCGACCTCGTGAAATCAGGATACGTGGTCTCCGAATACCTCCCCTATGGGGACAGGTGGTGGGCCTACTCAAAGCGGAGGATACGGGAGCACCCGAGCAACATCTGGCTCATCCTCCGCTCCGTGCTCTAGGGCCCGCTTCGGCGGTAGCCTCCTTTGATTACTGGCTCAACTAACATAGACTACGCCCGCAAAATACCGGACGGGGCCTGAACACGGCAGGTCAGACAAAATGGCCGAATATCAAAAGGGGCAAGTCTGGGGAGCCCTCCGCAAGGCGTGGAAGGGCTACCGCATAGCTAAGGTCCAGGGCGACAACGCCCGGATGAGGGAGTATGCCACGCGCATCAAGACCCTCCAGGGCCAGCTCGGCGTCCCTCAGGCGAGCTTTCCGAACCTCGGAATATAGAGGAGCTCTGCTCCTCTTTCCTTTTTTACTTAGTCAGTGGCTCCTATTTCTCTTTCCATCTCTTCCAGTATGCCGCCGACCACCTGCTTCTGCAAGCCAAGCGAGGCGCATATGGTTCCAACTCCGTCCCCCTCCTCCCTCACGAGGTACCTGAGGACCCTCTTTCGGTCGGCCATGGAGAGCGAAGTGCCTATCCGCGCGGCCTCCCTCAGGGCAAGGCTCCGGATGTAGAGCAGGACCGCCCTCTCCTCCTCCATCTCTTTCAGCTTCCTGTCAACTTCTGCCACCACATGGGTGAGCGGGCGAATGCGCGACGCGCCGTCGGGGTATCGCAGAACCTCACTGATCTGAGTCATCACCTGGGCGTGGTCATCGGCCTCATCGACCCCCGGCAGCGCCCCGAATGAGAAGATCCTCGTCCTGAACAAGTTGGGGGCCAGGTCTACGGTGACCGAGAAACTGCTCTTCAGCAGGTATTCCTTTCTCTGCGGGCCCCTGGGGCTGTCCTGCGAGACGTTCCTCACCAGGCCAGCCTTCTCCATCGTAGTCAGGTGCTTCGCCACGAGCTGCTGGCTGATCTTCAACTCCTTCGACAGCTGGAGCTGGTAGTTGGGCTCTTCGCTGATCCTGGATATTATCCTCCTGCGAATCGGGTTCTCCATGGTCCCAAGGACGGCATCGAGTTCGGCCTGACTCATCGGTTATCGACCAACGGTTGTATACGCCCTGTTTGTTCTATAAATAGGTTCCCGCACACTCCCTTGCGTTGAGCTTGTCCGCTGGGGCTCGGACATGGGGCGTCGAGGAGTCGGTATGGCGCTAAGCAGGACCCTGATAGGCGAGCGCGCGGCCGTCGCGAGCGAGCAGCCCCTCGCGTCGATGGTGGGCTACGACGTGCTCCGCAAGGGCGGGAACGCCTTCGACGCCGCCGCAGCGACGAGTTTCGCCCTCGCCGTGACCTTCCATCCTGCTGGAGGGCTGGGAGGCGACTACTTCGGCATGCTCTACGAGGCGAAGACAGGCAAGGTGCACTGCCTGAATGCCAGCGGCTGGTCTCCTTCAGGGCTCACGCTCGAACTGATCAGGGAGAAGGCGGGCGGGAAGGTCCCCCTCTACGGCCCTCTGACTTGCGTCGTTCCTGGGCTGGCCGCGGGAGTTTGGGAGATGCACAGGAGATTCGGGTCCCTCGAGTTCAAGGAGCTTCTCGAGCCCGCCGTCAGGCTCGCCGCCGAAGGGTTCCCGATAGGCGGAGCCATGTGCAGGTCCATAGAGGGGACCTACTCCGGTCTCACTGATGACGCGAAGGAGGTGTTCGCCCCAGGCGGCAGGGTACCGGTCCCGGGCGAGCGCGTCAGGCAGGGAGCGCTCGCGAGGGTGATAGCGGAGGTGGCTGAAGGCGGTCCATCCGCGTTCTACTCCGGCCGGCCCGCAGAGGAGATCGCCTCGACCCTGGTGTCCCTCGGCGTCCCCTGCAGCAAGAGCGACTTCTCAGACTTCAGGCCCGAGTGGGTCGACCCACTGAAGCTGGACTACCGAGGCACCACGGTCTACGAGGTCCCTCCCAACAGCATGGGCGCCACCAGCCTGCTGATCCTGAAGCAACTAACCGAGTCCGACCTCTCTGCTGTTGGCCCGCTCTCGCGGGAGAGGATCGATAAGACCATGCGGGCGGTCCTCGTCGCCTACGCCCGGCGCGACGAGATGCTCGGCGACCCGCGCTTCGGGGCCATCGACATGGAGGCGTTCATGTCGACCAGGAGCGGGACGCACCCTACAGGAGGGACAGTGAGGAAGGGTGACACCACTGCCTTCTCGATAGCAGACCCCGAGGGCAACATCGTCTCCGGGATCCAGAGCCTGTTCCACCACTTCGGGTCTAGAGTGTTCGTCAAGGAGTGCGGCATAGCGCTGAACAACAGGGCGTCGGCCTTCCGCACCGAGGGGCCGAACAAGGTCGAACCGCGCAAGCGGCCGCTGCACACCCTCTCCTCACTCATCCTCGAGCGGCAGGGGCGCCCTTACCTCGCCATCGGCGCCAGCGGCGCGGACTACCGTCCGCTGCAGCACGCGCTCTTCGTGACGAACTCCGTGGACTACTCCATGCCAGCCGAAAAGAACGTAGCGCATCCGAGGTTCCTCTGGGGAGGCGGGCGGAACCTGCTGGTCGAGGCCGGCTACGAGCTCCCCCCGGGCAGCGACTACGACATCGAGAGCCTTCCCATGCCAGGGCGGACCGGCGTCTGCCAGGCGGTCGAGGTGTCAGAAGGGTACAGGAAGGCCGTGTGCGACGTCCGCGGAGACGGCACACCCGCTGGGTTCTAGACGTCCCGAGCTACAAGAAGAAGGTCGAGGGTGGGCTGAATCTTGGCTCTAGGATGTGTTCGAAGACGAGCTCTCGGACTCCGTTACCGTGGTCTCCACGGTCTGGGTGCTCTTGGCCCCTGAGCTGACTGCGGTCACTTGAATCACGGGCCTGAGGACAGCCGCCTGTCCGGGGCTGACGTGGATAGTCCCTGGCGAGATGTTCAGGGTGAGGTCCGTCGCTCCGCTGGATTGGATGGTGAAGCGCACATTGACCATCAGCTTCCCGCTGGCTACTACCCTGAGCTGGGTCGACGTCCCGTTGGTCCAGAAAGCCTTGGCTCCTGTGATGTGGAAGATGATGCCTGTCACGTTCCCAGAGGGCACCTTGGTGGTCCCGAGTAGGATCGAACTGCCCTGGAGCTTCGTGAGGTTGACGTTGGTCCCGACGCTCGCAGACACGTTGTAGACATATCTGTTCACGAACGCGGCCGCGGTGGAGGAGCTGGTGGCGGACGACGCGGAGCTCGATACCGATGAGGCAGAGCTGACAGACGTGGCAGTGCTCGTAGTCGTACTTGTGCTGCTGGAGCTGGAGGTGTCTGTGGTCGCCTGGGCGGTGGTGGCCGCCGTGACGTTCGAAGAATACTTGATGGTGACGCTCGTCACGTTGACGAGGAGATACTTGAGGCTGGGGCTGGCGGGCGGGGGGTCCGAGAGGTAGATGTTCAAAGTCCCAGATCCAGGCCCGGCCTGTGAGCTGTTCGAAAGGCTCGGAAGGTAGACCGTGTACGCATATGCCGACAACCCGATGATCGCCAACAACGCCAGAGTCGAAACCGCTATGACTTTATTCAATTCGCAAGGCTGCGTTCTTCGCTGACGAAATAAACCTATGTTGTTGAACGGCACCAGAAAATCGGTTGAAGACGGGCCCGGTGCGATTTGAACGCACGACCTACAGCTCGCTCCACGGCGTGTAGGAGGCTGCCGCGCTATCCGTACTGCGCTACGGGCCCAGCCAGGGCCCGAAAAGAACCATGATATTACCTGTTCCTGTTCACTCTGCCAGGTCGAACTCCAGCTCAAGCTCTCCCCGGGAGTGCCTGAACCTGGGCTTACCGAGGCTGATCCCCCCAATCCGCAGGGTGCTGTCGACGTGGGGCTCGTTGCAGCAGTTGATGTTCCAGTCAGGTATCCTCACTATCTTCAGCAGCGTCACCTCAGGTGGGACGGGGAAGAGGTCGTAGATCGCGTCCCCGAAGTGCCCCTCAGCTTCCTGGCGCTCCATCTCGAACTCCAGCACCTCGGCCCCTGCGGCAATCTCCTCGTTGGCGAGCCGTTCTATCGCTGACAGCTCCTCGCCGGTAGGCTCCCTGTCGAACTTGACCGTCAGCCTCCCGTGCCTCTCCGAGACGTGCACCGACGCCGTCCACTTCGCGCCCAGCACCCTCTGGACCGCCCCCTTGAGGACGTGAACGGCGGAGTGGGTCTTGAGCTCTTCTGCGCTCAACTAGAGCCTCATGACTACCTTGAAGAAGTCGTTCAGCCTCGTCTGCAGGCCGAAGCGTCTCTCGTTCCCCCTCATGTAGAAGAAGACAGACAGGAGCGTGGGCCACATCTTCATCAGGCTGAACCTGTCCTCCGCCTTGGCTTTGATGAACTCGTAGACCTTGGCGTAGGCCGCGTAGTGATCCAGGACCGCCTTTCTGTACCCCTCTCTGTCGCCCAGGTGGTCCACGAAGATGTTGACGCACTGCATGCTCGGGATTATACCTTCCCCCAGCATCGGATAAACGGTGCCGATGGACTCGCCCACCCCCGTGACCTTCCCATCGAAGAATGGCTCCATGAGCTTGGGCGGGGTCACCCTGACTGGCCTCCCAATCTTCCTGACGACCTCGCAGTGGTACTTCTTCACGAACTCATCGAGATCTCCTTGGTATCTGTGATGAAGGTCGCCGGCTCCCACATGGGCCAACCCGTCGCCCAGGGGGAAGTACCACCAGTATCCCGTGAGCCCGGGGTAGGGCTTGATCACAAAGTCGTCGTAGGGGAGCTCCTTGGACTTCACCTGGTACTCGAGCGACGGGATCACCAGGTCCTCTGAGACCTTCGGGAGGAGCGACCTGTGCAACCCAGTGGCGTCCACCACGCTATCGAAGCCCTGGAAATTCCCGTTGGCCTCCTTGATCTGGGCACCCCAGTGCACCTTCTTCCCCTTCAACATGTCCTCGGTGAGCCTGTGCTTGTCGTAGGTGACCAGCCCCCTGAGGGGGATGCTGATTTCCTCGGTGCCGAGGTCGACGCGCATGCTCTTCCCCTTGTGGAGGACGTAGTCGTCGAAGTTGAACCCCGCCTGCTTCACCAGGTCTGTGATGAAGGGCTGGCTCGTCCCCCAGGCGCAGACCGTGTACCAGTTCTTCTGCGTCCGCATTTCGTACGCCTCGGCTTCCACGTCCCCTGGGAGGCGGTTGAGCAGATACGCACCTGCCACCCCTGTGCCGACCACGGCAAGTCTCAATTCTGACCCTTGACCTCACCGACAAGTTCGGCGCTTTTCTACCTATCGCCCAGGCGGGGTGTGGCAGCCTTCTTCTCTCCCATGAATTGGCCAAAGTCCGTCCGCTCCCGAAATAGGACGCTGTTTGCTCGTCGGCGAAAGTCATGGGGCCCATTTGACCACTCATAGGCGAACCGGGGGATGGATGGAGGGATGGCAGGGCGATTAATTCGTGAACAAAGCGGTTCAACCGCCAGCGCCTGGGCCGTGCTTGGTCCGTCAGCCGCAGAAGCTACACGTCATGGTAAATACTAAATATGCCTGGTAAACCAGGTTTACCGAATGTCACAGGCAAACCCCAAGGAAACTAAGATGGTAAAGGTCTCTGAAGAAACACACGGGAAGCTGAAGGCAATGGCGAAGTACCAGGAGACCATGGATAACGTCATAGCCCGGCTGGCGACTCAGGCGAAGGGGCTTGAAGACGTCGTCGCCGGGAAGAGCTCGATCACCTTCATCGACGGCCACGAAGGGCGACTGCTCTACCGCGGCTATGACATCGCGGACCTCACGGCCCACTCCAACTACGAGGAGACGACGTACCTGCTCTGGAACGGCCACCTCCCGACCGTGAACGACCTGAAGTCGTTCAGCGAGGAGCTCGGCGCGAAGCGCGAGATACCGCGCGAGCTGGTCTCGATCCTCACCACCCTACCGCAGAACTGCGACACGATGGACGCGCTGAGGGTCGGGGTAGCCGCCCTGGGAGTCTTCGACGACCCGATGTACTCGCAGCAGGAGAGGGCTATGTCGATAGCGGCCAAGATGGGGACCATAGTGGCGGCGATCCACAGGCATAAGCACGGGCAGGCGGTGGTCGCGCCCCGCGAAGACCTCTCCTTCGCGACCAATTTCCTCTACATGGTGTCGGGCAAGGTCCCGTCTGAGGAGGATGCGAGGCTGATGGACGTACTCTTGATACTCCACGCCGACCACGAGTTCAACGCGTCGACCTTCACCGCAAGGATAATCGCTTCGACTCTTTCAGACATCTACTCTGCCGTCACCGGCGCGGTGGGGGCGCTCAAGGGCCCGCTCCACGGGGGCGCCAATGAGAAGGTGGTCGAGATGACCGCCGAGATCGGCTCCCCGGCCAACGTAGACGCGTACATCCGCGGAAAGCTTGCGAGCAAGGTGAAGATCAACGGCTTCGGCCACAGGGTCTACAAGACCATGGACCCGAGGGCGAAGATACTCAGCGACATGGCGGCGCACTTCGTCAGGACACAGAAGGAGAAGGAGTCGCTGGAGATTATCAAGGGGACCGAGGCCATACTTCTGAAGGAGAAGAACCTCCACCCCAACGTCGACCTCTTCTCGGGCTTGGCGCTGAACCATGTAGGGGTGCCCGCATATCTGTTCACCCCCGTGTTCGCCGTGGGCCGTGCCCCCGGTTGGCTCGCACACGTCTTGGAGCAGTACGCCGACAACAGGATAATCAGGCCGATCTCGGACTACGTCGGGCCGCAGCTCACGGCCTACGCCCCCATCGAGACCCGAAGCCCCAAGAGGTCGAGAACTTGAGGGTCGAGGCCCTGGTCAAGCGCAGTCCGGTGACCATAAGCCCCGGCGCCACCATAAAGCAGGCTGCAGAAGTGTTCGCCAGGGAGAAGATCGGCCTGCTGGTCGTCGCGTCTTCGGTCAGCCCGGTCCGAGCCCAGGCCGTCCTCTCAGAAAGGGACGTGGTCAGGGCGGTCGCCAAGGGGGTCGCCCTCTCGGGGCGACTGGACGCCGTGTCGACGAAGAAGCTAATCAGCGTCAAACGCTCGGACAGGCCATCGACCGCAGTGAGACTGATGACGGACAACGGGATAAGGCATCTCGTGGTGGAGAACGACGATGGGACCCTGTTTGGTGTGCTGTCCATCAAGGACTTCTTCCGCGAAAACAAGCTCATCAACGCGTTTCTCAAGGAAGAAGACGAAGAGGTCCACGGCGTCGACTAGGCCCCAGGGCGGGCATGGTTCTTCCGCCGCAGGGAGTCCAAGGGAGATTCCCCGGAAGGCCGAGGGAGCCTGCGGCGTCCAGTTCCTTCGTCAGGGGAGCCAGGGCAGGTGAGCCCGAGCCCGCGAGAAGACCTTCAGCGCGCCCAGGGCCGCTGAGGCTGACCCCCCTGATGGATGTAAGGGCGAGGGCGAAGGCAACAGCCGCCTCGACCGCGAGAGCCGGGACCTCCACCAGACATGGAGGGAGTCGAATCCCAGCACTCGGATCCCTCCACGCGTAGGTTGGATCGCCGTGGTCGGTATGCCGAAGAGGTCGCCTTTCACGCACCGTTCGGCGAGAGGGGTCCGAAGACCTCCCACTTCTCGACCATGAGACACCCGTCGCTGACCGCCTCCGTCCCCCGTACGCCTTGGCAAGAGACTGAGCCTCTATGGCTTGCGCAACCAGGAGAGACGTCTTCGGGCATGCATTTCCATTGGGCGCCCCGGAGATGTCTCCGCCACCCCACCAATCTTAAATAACGTAAAGAGGTCGTGAACCCTGAAATGGCTCTCTTCGGGGACATCGGGACAATCTTCGTCATGGCCCTCGTCGCCGTAGGGCTCACGGGGATGGTCATAATCCTCCCGCGCCTCTTCGCGCCTAGGCGGCCCAACCCCATCAAGAGCCTCCCCTTTGAGGCTGGTCAGGTCCCCCAGGGCGCCGGGAAGATGCACTTCATGATGCAGTACTACGCCTACTTACTCATGTTCATAGTGTTCGACGTCCTTTCGATGTTCCTCTATGCCTGGGCGTCGGCCTACAAGCCGCTCGCCCTTGGACTGACGTCCGACTGGACAGTGACGCTCTTCATGGGTATGCTCTTCATCCCCATGGGTTTCGCCCTCGTACTCGCGGGGAAGAGGGAGCTTTGGTAGCCGCGCAGCAACAGAAGACCGGGAGCTTCCAGGTCCTCGTAGGCAAGATAGACGACGTACTCCAGTACGCCATCGGAGACCCGCTGCGCTACCTTGCCAACTGGGGACGCCTCTATTCCCTCTGGCCCGTGCACCTCGAAACGGCCTGCTGCTCAGTCGAGGTCGGGGCGGCCGCCGGTTCGAGATTCGACATAGAGCGCTTCGGCACGCTGGAGGCGTTCGGCTCGCTCCGCGCCTGCGACCTCATCATAGTCATGGGGACCGTGACGAGGAAGCTGGCCCCGAGACTGAAGCTCATCTACGACCAGATGGCGGAGCCGAAGTGGACCATTGCCATGGGCGCTTGTCTTCGGGGCGATTCGCTGGTCTACACACCCAACGGCGTCAAACGAATCGACGGCGTGGGTCCCGGGGAGCTCGTTCTTACCTACGACGAGCAACGCAAGAGGGTGATCACCGGCCAGGTGGTGGCCAACAAGGACCAGGGGAGTAAGGACGTGTGGAGGCTCCGCGCAGGTGCCTATGAGTTGGTGGCCACGGAGGACCATCCCTTCGCGGTTTACGAGCGGACGCTCTCGCGGAGGTGGATCACCTACCAGTCTGTACTCGGATTGCTCGAAGAGGGATTCACACTGCGAGAAATCGCTCCGTTGGTGGGAGAAAGTGCCAAGACTCTCTCCAATTGGAGACGGCATCCCCCAGCCCAATTCGGGCTGGATATAGTGTGGAAGCGCTTCAATCAGGTGAAGGAAGGCGATTTGCTGGGAACATTCGCCGCGCCCGTCATAGATACGCCCTACAATATCAATCGCTCACACGATGGAGGGCTGAGGAACAAGGTCAGAGTCTCACGGTCCGCGGACGATAATCTCGCGTGGCTTGCGGGCCTCCACCCTGGAGACGGCTGGAGCGCGGGGCCACGAGGAGCCTCCTCCCAAACGGGGGAAGACTTGTCAAGGCGGCATCTCTCTCAGGGAGCGAACGGGTCGTTTGCAGTGGGTGCCTGGGCGACTCGCCAGGCCGAGACTCAGCCCGAGGCGGCCTCTGGAGCGTCCGAGCAGTCGCTTCTCCCTCGCGGCGGTGTCCGTTCCAAGCGCGTCCCCGGTTGGGTCTACCCCCTGCCCTCGACTTCTGTCTACGGCTTCCTCGCCGGCCTGATTGAATCCGATGGCAGCGTGGAGGAGCAGGGTTCCGCCCAACTAAGCTCAGACAACTACGATCTGATGCGTGACGTCGTCGAACTCTGCCACTACCGCGGCATACGCGTCGGCGGCGTCTTCGAGAAGGAGAAAGGGGATATCCTGAAAGAAAGGTACCTCGAAGCGAAAGAATACGCAGTTTCATTCCCCGCCGAAACTGTGGCGAAGCTCCCACTGCACAGACCTGGTTACCAAAGTCGGACAAAGCGTGGCTCCCGTTCATTCGACGGCAGATCTCTCCTCAAGACCAATCACCCAGGAATCGCCCTCCAGAGGGTCACCTCTATCATCCCCCGAGGAAGAGAGCAGGTCTACGACATCGAGGTGGAGGGCCACCACAACTACTTCGCCAACGGTGAGCTGGTCCACAACTGCTCGATCACCGGCGGACTCTACTTCGACTCCTACAACGTCCTCAGGGGCATCGACGACATCATACCGGTAGACGTGTACGTCCCAGGCTGCCCTCCGAGGGCCGAGGCACTGATTCAGGGGATAGTGCTTTTGCAAGAGAAGATCAGACGGATGCCGACCCTTGGCGGCCGGTGAAGCACAAAATGAGCAAAGAGAGCGAGCCTGCCAAGCCAGCTTCACCTCCGCTCTCCGCCCCCACGCAGCCGGCTAAGCCTGCGACCCCGTCTCCCCCCGCTGCGGCTTCCGCCCCCGCGCCGAGTCCGGATCTGGACAGGGCGAAGGCCCTCGCCACAAGGATAACGTCGAGTCAACCCACAGCGAAGGTCGAGTGGATGAAGCCACGGCGCCTGAAGGTCTCCGCCTCTCCGAACACGATCAAGGACGTGGCCCTCTTCGCCCGGGACTCGCTCGGATTCAATCACATCAGCGCGGTCAGCGGAGTCGACTGGATCGCGAAGAATGAGCTGGAAGTGATCTACTTCGTGGGATCCACGACCCACGGTCAGGAGGACTTCGTCCTTGCCGTTTCCGAGAGGATCCCCCGGGACAACCCCGTAGTCCCGACCCTGATCGGGGTATGGAAGGGCGCGGAGTACCAGGAGAGGGAGACGCACGAGATGTTCGGGATAAACTTCCAGGGGCACCCCGACCAGAGCCACCTCTTCCTCCCCGAAGACTGGAACGACCTCCCTCCCCTCCGCAAGGACTACGTATCGCCGGGGAGATGAGCCGATGACCCTCGAAGCGGAGTACTCGCCCGACGCCGACAGGATCATGGCCGTTTCGCTCGGCCCGCAGCATCCTGGGGCCGGTCATTTCCGCATCAGGCTCTGGCTGGATGGAGACTACGTGGTCAAGGCTTTGCCCGACCCCGGGTACGTTCACCGGGGGGAGGAGAAGATGGCGGAGTACAGGAACTACACCCAGAACGTCCCGCACCTCGAGCGGCCGGTGATACTCGACAGCTCGAACATACTCTTCGCCTACTCGCTGGCGGTCGACGAGCTCATGAGCAGCAAGGTCCCCCCTCGGGCCCAGTACCTCAGGGTCATAATGTCCGAGATCAACCGCATCATCTCACACATGTACTTCGTTGCCATCCAGGGGCTCTTCCTGGGCCACACCACGATGATCACCTGGTGCATGGGTGACAGGGACTTCTGGATCGACCTCGCCGAAAGGATAGCAGGCGCGAGGGTGACCTTCGCCTACATCATTCCAGGAGGGGTGAGGAACGATATCCCGGAGTTCGCCATAGAGAAGGGGCTCAACACCTGCGACTGGTTCGAGAAACGCATGGATGAGTACGAGAAAATATTCTTCGAAAACCCTATGGTCCACCAGAGGTCAGACCGCGTGGGTGTCCTGACCGGGGACGACGCCGTCGCCTTCGGCGCCACCGGGACCGTCGCTCGGGCCTCCGGCCTCACTTTCGACGTGAGGAAGGACGAGCCCTACAGCTCCTACTCCGACTTCGAGTTCAAGACGCCGGTGCTTACCCAGGGGGACTCCTGGGCCCGTGCCTACGTCGCGCTGCTTGACATGCGCGAGTCGGTCAAGATAATCAGGCAGGCGCTCAAGGGGCTCCCACAGGGGCCGGTGCGTCTCAAGCTCGGACCCCAGCCCAGGGTCCCGGCGGGGGAAGTGTACGCTCGAACAGAGGCCGCCAGGGGAGAGATGTCGTACCACATAATCAGCGACGGCTCGCCGCGCCCCTACAGGCTGAAGATCGGGGTGCCCTCTGCGAAGAACCTCAGGGTCTTGCCGCACCTTCTGAAAGGGGTCCACGTGGCAGACATCCCGGTGATATACTGGGGCCTGAACTATTGGCCCGTAGAGGCAGACCGCTAGCTCACTCTGAGCTCTGCTTTTGAGACGCAGACAGGTTCAGGGTGTTACAAGGGCACCCATCGTCCAACCTGACCGTCCACAACCGGGTCAACCGCCCGGGGCTCTCTAGGGACGCTTCGCGGGCCCCCCCGCGGGCGCCACGAATGGCTCGGCTTCTGGGGCCCTATCCCCCCTACTGAACAGATACACCCCGAACAAGATGAGCACCCCGCCGAAGACCTGAGCCACGGTAATCTGCTCCCCCAGGGCTGCGAGCCCGAAGAACGCCCCGAACAAAGTGGAGGTGGACCACACGAGGAGCATCCTGATCGCTCCCAGCCGCTTGACCGCGGCAATGAACATAATCGTCGCCCCCGAGACAGCGAGCGCCAGGAGGACCATGATGGCCGAAGAGTATGCAGAGAATCCGAAGGGGAACCGCCCGACGAGGAAGAGGGCGGTCAGGACGCAGCCTCCGATGAGGTTACGGAACTTGCTCAGGAGCGTGGTGTCGAACCTCTTCGTGGCGAGGACGATTATGTTGTTCTCTACGGCCCACCCAGCCACGGAGCCGAGGATCAGAAGATTCCCGGTCAGCCCCTGGAAGAACGCGATGTGGGAGAGATCCAGGTTGGTGGAGACTACCAACAGGCCAGCCACGATGAAGAGCCCCCTGGCTGCCTGTCCACGGCGGAGCCTCTCCCCGAATACAGCGAAGGCGATCACTGTCGTGAACAGCACCTCTCCGTTGGCGAGGAGGGAGGCGTTCACGACGGTGGTCTGGTCGAGTCCCAGGGTGTACATCAGAGGAGCGAGGCCCGCGCCCACGAGGCCGAAGAACACGAGGTACCGGTAGCTCCCGGGCTCGGGCCTCCTCCTGGGCTGATACAGCAGCAGGATGAGCCCCGAAAGGAGGAACGTGACGCCGGTGACCACGAGGGGCCCGTTCGTCACGAGCGAGATTTTTGTCAGGGCCGACACCGAACCGGCGCAGATGGACCCCAATATCGCGTAGAGGTAGCCCCGCCTGGTCTCCGAATCCCTGCCGCTCCGTTCCAACCGTTCTCGGTACCAGGGCAGGGATGTTCGGGAGTTAACCGTGAGGGCGCCACCGACCGCGGCCGCCCTTGGCGGGAGTTCGGTCGTGGACGCTTAGGGAATCAACACTTAAGTTCGGCGGGCAGCCCTGGCCCTGCGATGTCCTCCGACAAGGAGATCATCACCGAGCTTCAGAAGATAAGAGAGCTCCTCACACCAAAGCCAGCCCCGCCCGCCCCGCCTCCTCCCAAGGGCATCTCCGCGGAGTTCAAGGCGTTCCTCATCAACTACAAGGTACTCGGGCTCGCCGTCGCCTTCATCCTAGGCGTCTATCTGGGGGGCCTGGTCCAGGCCCTGGTGTCTGACCTGTTACTCCCAGCGATCGGCATCCCGCTGAGCAGCATAGGCAACCTGAGCACACTCACGGTGACCTTCGCGAACCAGCACTTCTTAATCGGCGGCTTCCTCATAGCAGTCATCACATTCATCATCGTCGCCTTCGTGATCTTCCTCATCGTCAAGATCGCCAGCCATTACAAGATTCAGTAGAGCTCTCCCATCTTTTTTCATCCCGCCCCGAAGTGTGAATCGTTAAGCATAGTGTCAAGTGTAATTGCCTCAGTCAGTCATGTCCAACCTCGGCAGAGTAACCTCCGAGGATTACGTTGAGCAGCAGTAAGTTCGAGAAAGGTTGGAAGACAGAAGAGAAGGAGCCCTTCGGTAAGATGGTCCGGGAGACCGTCCGGGGGCCCCAGGCGATGCGCCCACAGATCCAGAAGGCGACCCAGCAGTTGGGCAACGAGATCACGCGGCTGGACCAGGCGATGGGCAGGCTGAAGCAGCGGGAGAATTCCATCTTCAAGAAGACGGTCACAGCCGTCCAGGCGCACGATCAGGAGTCCAGCAAGGCCTACTCCAACGAGCTCGCCGAAGTCCGCAAGATGGAGAAGATCGTCACCCAGTCGAGGATTGCCCTGGAGCAGATCAACACCAGGCTACAGACCGTCACTGAAATCGGAGACTTCGCATCCACCATCGCCCCGGCGATTGGAGTGATCAAGAACGTGCGCGCCACGCTCGGTGAAGCGATGCCCGACGCCCAGGGAACCCTCGGCGAGATAGGGGCGCAGCTCAACTCCATAATGGTGGACGTCGGCCAGATCACAGGGACGACCTTCTACCAGGCGGAGAACAGCGAGGAGGCCAACAGGATCCTCGCGGAGGCCTCAGCGGTGGCGGAAAAGCGCATGGCCGATTCCCTCCCCGAGGTCCCGAACACCGGCCAGTCTATCTTCACTAGCGAGTAAGCGGGCTTCAGGGCGTCTGGCGCAGGCGGTCTCGAAACCCCATTCCTGTGCCCCCCGCGCCCGGTACATGGCTCGCGGTGCCAGCTTGTCGGCCGTGACATCGGTCTGATCCCCCGGGCGACCGCTATGGAGGGGAAGACGTGCTCCAGAGCAGCTCAATGAACTGCTTGAAGTGACTCGCGACGGCGGGGCTGTCTATCCACCCGCAGGCAGAGTGGTCTGGCAGGCCGATGAGCGCCACCTTGTCGTCCACAAGAAGGTCGAAGGCCACCTGGTTCCCTGTCCTGATGTCCACTCCGGGCGGCAGGAGCCCTACCCCTCCCTCGTCACATATCGCCCTCACGCTCACCCCCCTCTCCAACGCCTCTGAGAGGAGCTCCATGGTCTTGGCATCCTCCAGCCCCATGGCGGGCGCCACCAGCATCACGGTCTCCTTGGCCCCCCTGAGCAACTCGTAGATCTTGGCAAGGACTTTCTCGCCTCCACGGATGGTGTAGACAAGCTCGGCCTCCAGGGTGGGCTGCGGGCTGTACAGCCTGTCCAGGGCGTCGAACGTCTCCTCGACCCTGGCCTCCACCATCGACTTGATGCCGGACGGCTCCTTCGCCCGGTAGGTCGCCGGTTTCTTCACCACCAGATCTGCCCACCCCTTCGAAGCCAGACCCCTCAGCGCCGTGTACGCACTCGGCTTCGGAATGTCTGCGTCGTCCGCGACCTTCGCCGGGTCCGCCGGCCCCAGGGCCGCCAGTGAGACGTAACACCTCGCCTCGTACCTCGTGAGCCCAAGATTCTGGAGTTCGTCTAGCACGTCGCTCCTGTGCACGCAGAAAGGCATGGCAAAGCTCTTATATAGTATTTTAGTAGCGTTTGCGACTACTTTTGCCAGGGAACCACGACTACGACGTGATCATCGCAGGCGGAGGGATGTCCGGCCTGATCACGGCCGCCTCGATCGGCTACCACTCGAAGGGCAAAGCACGAATCCTCATCGTCGACAGGAACAAAGAGGACGAACCGGGAAAGAAGACCCACAACGGGTGGACCTGCGGCGACGCAACAAGCAAGCGCTCTCTGGACTATCTCGCGGAGCACATCGGGATCCGCTACGAGTCCCCCGAGCTCGAGCACCCCGTGAAAGGGGTCTATGTCTACTCCCCCGACAGGCAGACCAAGGTCCTGTTCGAAGGGGAGGGGTACCTCTTCAACAGGAAACTGGCGCCCCGGAGGCAGGTCAACGACGCCAAAAAGGCCGGGGCGGAGTTCATGTATGGGGCCACGGCCGAACGGCTGCTTGCAGAGGGCGGGAAGATCACCGGAGTCTCAGGGAGGAAGTCGGACGGCTCAGCGTTCAGCCTGACCGCCAAGGTCGTCATCGACGCCACCGGCGCCTCATCCACTTTAAGACGGTTCATGCCGATATCTTCGAAGATTGAGAAGGAAATCGACCCGGACGACGTCGTGGGGACCGGCAGGTACATCCTCGACTTCGAGCCCGCGGCGGACCAGCCGTCGTACTTCTCTCCTGACTATTGCATCATACACCTCGACCAGTTCATCGCCCCTGCGGGCTACGCCTGGGTGTTCCCGAAGGGGAAGAAGAAAGTGAACATAGGCCTCGGGGTCTCTCACTCAGGGCTTGCCAGGAGGAACAGGCGCTTCGGGCTCGACGACAACCTCCAGTCCCTCATCGACAGGTACCTGGCCGAAAACCCGGTGATCAAGAACTACGCGCAGCCCTCGGACGACGCGAACTCCGGCAACACGAAGGGCAACTGGCAGGTGCCGGTTAGGCGCCACAACGACTGCATGGTGGCCAACGGCTTCGCCGTGGTGGGTGACGCGGCCTGGATGCCGAGACCCATCGACGCCGGGGGCATCAGCCCTTCCATCTACGGCGGTACCATCCTAGGCAAAGTGGTGGCCGAGGCCCTCGAAGCCGGAGACACCGGCGAAGCCGGGCTTTGGAAGTACAACGTGGAGTACATGAACACCCACGGATACCCCATGGCGAGCTTCGAGGTCCTAAGGAGGTACCTCCAGACCGTCACCGACGACCAGATCAACTACGGCATGAAGCACTTCCTCTCAGAGGAGGACGTGAACGCGATCACGGAGAGGAAGCACCCCGAGTTCAACCAGG
The DNA here is from genome assembly GCA_021827865.1 of archaeon. GTDB lineage: Archaea > Thermoproteota > Nitrososphaeria > Nitrososphaerales > Gagatemarchaeaceae > UBA183. The sequence continues at coordinate 578,852 of JAKAUC010000009.1, read as the reverse complement.
CCCGCTTCATGAACCCTGCCATGTGGTACCGGGTCCTCGGTCAACTGTCACTAGCCAGGGGGCTGAGATACACCGTCAAGAAGAGCGCGGCGCTCGTGGAGATCAACCTTGCCTACCCGTCGACCCCGCAAGGCTTCGAGGGATGGCAGAAGCGCCTCGGGAGCGAACTCAGGGAGACGGTCGAGAAGTTCAAGCCGCTCGACGTCGCGAACTAGATATAGCCTAGGGTGGGCTGCGGGCCCATGGTCGCTCTACCCCCAAAGGTCAGGAAGTTCCTCGACGGCAAGCACATCGGCAAGCTGGCCACGGTCATGGACGACGGCTCGCCCCACGTCACTCCCATCTGGTACATGAGGGAAGGGGACAGGGTGGTCATCAACACAACCACCACCAGGGTGAAGTATCGCAACATCGAGCGCGACGGGAGGGTCTGCTTCCTCGTCGACGACGGCTATCCATATGTGATCCTATTCGGCAAGGCGAGGATCGCCAGGGAGCGTGATAGGATGAAAGACATCGAGAAGCTTGCCATCAGATACACGGGCAAGCGGGCGGGGATGAAAGCTGCCAGGACGAGGTTCTGGAATGAGCCCCGGGCCTCCATAGAGATTCTCCCGGAGCGGGTGGTGGTCGACCTCTAGGTCACTTCATCGCGCGGAAGAAGAAGTCAGTCACGAAACGGCTGTAGGTCTCCCGGTCCTGGCTCTTCGCGAAGTGGATGTGCTGGAAGATGACCCGGTTGAGCATCCCCAGGAGGCAGTCGACGGCCAGCTTCGCATCGGTTTTGCGGAAGTACCCCTTGGATATGGACCTCTCCACCAGCGTGGCCGCAATCTCCTTGATTTTCTCAAGGTCCTCTGAGACCCTATCCGCGCTCTGCTTGTCGAGCGTCGCCGAGTCTCGCATGTAGAGGCCTATGTCGAAAGTGTGCTCCGGGAAGGTGGTGAGATACATCGCGATGAACGATTCGAGCCCCTTCCTGGGGTCTGAAGCCTTCGAGGTATGCGACAGCTCCCCGATGAAGTCCTCCATGGAGATCTGCCTGCGGGCGACGGCATCGAAGAGCCCCTTCTTGCTCCCAAAGTAGTAGTAGATGACCGGGGCTGTGGTTACGGAATCCTTGCAGATGTCTCGCACTGAGACGTTGGCGAATCCCTTCTCCGCAAACATCCGGGAGGCAACCTGGAGGATCTTCTCCGCGGTCGCGGGGTGCCCCTCAGATTGCATCGTCACGCGAAGAGCCCAGTTGGCTATTAAGGGTTGACGAAGCTTCCTTTAGTCGAAGTCGCCGCCTTCGCCGCCCATCCCACCCGCTCCACCTGGGGGACCGGCAGGGGCCTTCGACTTACCTGCGGCTATGACGTCGTCAATCCTCAGTATCATCGATGCCGCCTCAGTGGCCGACCTGATGATTTGGATTTTGACAGCCAGGGGCTCGAAGACTTGGCGCTGGTACATGTCCTTGATCTTCGCGTCCGCCGCCTCGATGCCGTACCACTTCCCGTTCTCGGTGGCATGCTTGGCCCTGAACTCTACCTGGGCGTCGATGGGGTCCATCCCTGCATTCAGGGCGAGGGCGAGCGGTATGGCCTCGAGCGCCTCGGCGAACTTCTGGGCAGCAAGCTGCTCCCTTCCAGACAACTTGTCAGCCCACTTCAGGACCTGGGACGCGGCTTCCGCCTCGGCAGCGCCTCCGCCGGCGACCACGGCCGGCCTCTCGATGACATCCTTGGTCACCATCAGCGCGTCATGCAGGGACCTCTCTCCCTCATCCACTATGCGCTGGGTGCCGCCCCTCACCAGGATGGTCACAGCCTTCGGGTTCTTCGCGTCCTCGATGAACACCCACTTGTCTTCCTCGACCTTCCTCTCCTCGACGTGGCCCGCGTAGCCCAAGTCTGCCGCCGAGAGGTCCTCGAAGTTGTTCACTACCCTTCCGCCTGTGGCCTTCGCCAGCTTGGTCATGTCTGACTCCTTCGCCCTCCTCACGGCGATGATCCCTGCCTTGGCGAGGTAGTGCTGAGCGATGTCATCGATGCCCTTCTGGCATATCACGACGTTCGCCCCGACGGCGACTATCTTGTCCACCATCCCCTTCAGCATCTTCGTCTCCTCGTCCAGGAACTTCTTCATCATGGTGGGGTCGTTGATGTTCAGCTTCGCATCGAATTCGGTCTTCTCTATCTCGAAGGGTGCGCTCACCAGGGCTATCTTCGCCTTGTCGGCCGACTTCGGCATCCCGGAGTGGACGACTTCCTTGTCGAGGACGATTCCTTTGATCAGCCTCGTATCCTTGAGCGAGCCGCCCGGCTTCTTCTCGACCTTGATATTGTCGATGTCGACACGGAACCCCTTCTCCGTCTTTTCAGCGACCGCGAGGGTAGCGTCTACCACGAGCTCGGCTAGGTCCTGCGCCTCCTTGGAGACCAGCTTGGTCTGCATGCTGGTCCGTGCGACCTTCGTGAGCCATTCCTTGTTGTCAGGGCTGACCTTCTCTGCCACGGCCTCCAGCGCCTCCATGGCTTTCCTCGACGCCTTCGAGTAGCCGTCGACTATCACGGTCGGATGGACGTCCTTGTCCAGGAGCTCCTCCGCCTTCTCGAGCAGGGCTCCGGCAAGCACGACCGCCGAAGTGGTCCCGTCGCCTACCTCGTTGTCGGTGGTCTTTGAGACCTCTACGAGCATCTTGGCGGCCGGGTGCTGTACGTCTATCTCCTTCAGCATTGTCGCGCCGTCGTTGGTTATGGTGACGTCGCCCAAGGAGTCCACGAGCATCTTGTCCATGCCCCGCGGGCCGATGGACGTCCTCACGATCTCCGAAATCAGCTTCGCGGCGGATATGTTGTTCCGCTGCGCTTCTCTTCCTCGGCTCTGGCTCGACCCCTCCTTAAGAATCAGGACGGGCTGCCCGGATTGTGTGACGGCTGGAATAGCGGTCGTCGACATATGGAATCTGGAACCGGTATACAACCGGTGGTATATTAGAATTACTTGTGGGCCCCTCTTCTGGGGGGAGTCGCCGAACCATCAGCGCCGAGGCTGCTCTGGTTCGTCTTGGTCTTGCCCCGACCCCGGATTGCCTTCTCGATGGCTCTGGCGAGGCCGAAGTCCCATGCCGTGACCCCTCCGGATGAATGGGTCTGCAGGGAAAGTGTGACAGCCGTGTATCTCACGTGGATGTCCGGATGGTGCTCCTGCTTCTCGGCAACCCTCGCGACCTTGTTGACGAAGAGGATGCCGTCCATGAACTCCTCGAAGTCGTAGGCCTTGGTGATGAATCTCCCTTCCTTCTTCCAACCATCCAATCTCTTCAGTCTGGCGTCAACCTCAGCACGGCTCAGGAGCCTGGGCATAGGCACGCTTGACACTGCCTTGGTCTTTAATTTAGCGAACCGGCAATGCGATTTGACAACGTGCGTTAATCTGGCCTTTCCCGGATGTTCACGAAATCTTGCAGGAGAAGAAGGTCCTCCAGAGCGCAGCGGAGTCTTTAGCCCGAGTCGCGGAGGCGAAGTCCGAGGTCGCGAGGAGGGCAGACGCGTCCGCCCTATGCCGAAATGTCGAAGGCCTCACCAAACCCAAGTCCCCTTCATCGACAATGAAGAAAGCCGGGATCGCGTTGATAGCGGCACCCGACCCTGTGACCGGCGTGGCGGGGGTGGCCCTACTCGCCACGTCATTCGCCATGAAGAGCAAAGAGCCAGCGAAGATCGGCGACATCGCCGAGGAGACAAGGAAGCTACTCCGCGAAATCCAGTCCTTTAGACTTTAAGTAACCGAGGGCTCGCCGCATTCTAGATGGAGCTGAAGCCGACGAAGGGGCTCGTGGTCAAGGTCAACGCCCGACGCGAGGCAATCTTCGGGGACGAGTCGGTAAACGTTCAGAAGGTCAACATAGACAACGGTGCCAGGGAGGGAGTCATGACGGGCAGAGCCCTCGTCGGGTTCTGCGAAGTCGAAATGAAGAAGCTCGACGGTCACAACCACTGGTACCCCATCGAGGACCTCGCAGGGGAGCATGGCGAGAAGATAGTGGAGGAAGAGATACCGATAGAGCTTGACGAAGGCGAGGGGTCCGAAGAAGAGTCCTAGCGGCGTCGCCGCCTCCGAGCAGACGGAGCTGGTGTTCGTCGTCGACGTCTCCTCTTTCACCAAGAACGGTTTCATGGGCGCCACCGAATACCAGGGTGGCAGGGTGGAGTTGGAGTTCGACGACGAGGGCGAGGGTCTATTCCTCACCTCCGAGATGGCGACCCGCCTCCAGGTGGGGAAAGGCTCAAGGGTGACTCTCGCGCTCGAAGAAGGCCTGAACCAAGCGGTCGAGCTCACCGTGGCCGGGGTGGGCGGGCGGCCTAGAATATCCGACCCGAGAGTCTACTATGGCGTTGGGAGAGAGGGCGGGGCCGTCCTCCGGCTGAGGAAGACCTGATCCTACTTCAGCATCGGGTCGCCGTCAGAGTCGGGGAGGTCGTACCAGCGCGTCCTTTCCCCGACCCTGGCCCGCATCTTCCATCCGATGCTCTTCGGAGCCGCCTCCATCGTGGACATGAGCTTGCGAATCCTCGAGCAGACAATGTCGCTTTCCCCTCCGGCAAGCTCAGGCGCCTTGGCCATCACCGCCTCCAGTGTCTTCCAGAACGTCGTGTAAATCCCCCAATCCTTGGAGCTGAGCTCGGCTATCTCGTCCCCTCGGATGCCCTCCGGCCCCCCCGTCACGTCGAAGTCGCGGAACGCGACCACCAAATCCTTGTATTCCTTGTCTGTCTTCTCCACCACCTGCAGTTTCGTCATCAGAAGCTGCGTGATCGGCAGGGTGTAGGTGCCAGCCAAGATGTTCTCCTTGAAGTTGAACTTGTGGCACATGACGAATTCGTCGAGGAATAGGTCTACCCTCCTCTTGTTCGCCATGTCATAGTAAATCAGCCTCTGCCCCATGTTCAGCTTGTTGAAGAGCTCCCTGGGCTTGTAACCTAGCGTTTCCATGATTTTCATTATCGCCCGAGAGTCTTCCCTCTTCCCCATGAGGTCGATGTCCTTGTTCTCCCTGGAGTAGCGCGGGTCGCTGGTGCTGGGGCAGAGCTTCTTGAAGGCGAGCCCTCCCAAGAGCCTGAGGCGGACCCCCTTGGCTTCGGCGGTCTCGATAATCTGCGCCGCCGCCTCCAGCCCGTCAGTCGGAAGCAAGACTACGCTCTCCATGCAAGCGGCGAAGCACGCGCTTTCTGATTTAAGATGTCTTTTACATCAACGTGTTGAACCCGAGTAGAAATGAGAAACCTGCGCAGGGGACGACGCCAGGAGTCCCCCAGAGCCGGCTTGGGCGGGTCGACCACGAAACCCGGACTCGTTCCCCTCTCACTCAGTCCTTCCTCTTGCGGGCCCTTTCTAGGGTCCAGCGGGGCTTCTCCCAGAGCTCCTCGTACCCCGCGGCGTCCCTGACAAGGACCTTACCATCGTCGCAGTCCAGCAGCTCCACCGCAGGGACCTTGGCCCTGAACCTCGAATACTCGGGGTCGGTCATGACCGCTCTTCTCCCCTTCCCAATGGTGGCGTGCCAGTCTGCGCTCGTGCCGTCCAAGGAGAAGAGGACTGAAGTCGGACCCGCCTGGAAGTAGAACTTCGCATACCTCAGCCTCCTCGGTAGCCTGTGCTCCAGGACGATTTTCATCGGTCAGAGCGAAGCCTCTTTCCCAATAAGGGTTGCCTCATCACTTTCGTCGAGCACCCTCAGGCTCTCCCCTGCCTCATTCCAAAGTTTAAACTCCTGACAGCCCGCTCGCGGGGCGTATTGTCTGAGGTCGACGCTTCGGGGGTCGAGTCGAGGACCATCGCGGAGGTTCAGGCGTCCACTCGCTTCCTTCTGAAATCGTTCAAAGCCAAGATGGCAGCGCTCAAGGACTGTGGCCCAGAAATCATGGCGCTGCTCAGGTTCGGGGTCGACCTCAATGCCGCCGCCTCGACCGCCGAGCGCTTTTTCGGCACGGACTCGATCGGGTACCTGGCCATCGACGGCACCAACTCGGTCGACCAGCAGCTCGATCTCATCGTGTTCTACGTGGGCGCTTTCGCCTACTCCGGGACGGTGACCTTCCGCGAAGGGGGGGTCGAGGTGGGCGCCCCGCACGCCGCGGACGACGGACTCTCTGCCTCAGCGGCGATCCCTTTGTCCGAGGAGGACGCCGCACAGGTCTTCGGCCAGAAGCGCGAGTCGGGGGTGGAGGTCGACCAGGAGCGTCTGCCGAACGCATTGATGCATGTGGCCGAGTACTACCTGGCCTACAGGGGGGTCTCAGGCGACTCCACCATGAAAATCGTCCTCCTGGACAGGACCTTGGCGGGGGACGTCGCCCACCTGGTCTGGAGCACCAGGGATTTCATAAGGGACCGGCAGTGCGTCCTCGAGGGGATCGACACGCCCTCCGGCAGGGTCACCGCGCTCGACCTCGAGCTGGCGAGGATGCTCCTCCCCAACCTGGAGCTTGCCACCCCCGCGCCGAGGAGCCAGCTGCTGAAGTTCGCCGCAGTTCTCGCGCTCTTCAGCGGCGAGTCGCTGACAGCGGCCGAACTTGTGGACCGTCTGGGCGCGGACCCCAAGTGGACCGACAGGCTGAACGACGACCTCATAGAGCTTGACAAGCGATTCGGTGGCTTCGAGCAGACATCTCCTGGCTTCAGGCTCAAGCCGGGGACCTCCGCATACTGGGAGCGAGTCCTCGGGGCCACCCTCGCGGTCGCCAAGCACGTGTTCGCCCCTGAAGAAGGGCACCCGCTCCGGGTGAAGAAGGGGGTCTCCGAGCGCTGGGTCACCGCGGACGACCTCGATTTCATGGTCCTCGTCCTGATAAGGGCCCTAACTCGAAAGGCCTGGTCCGATGGCATCCTCCCGCTTGGCTTCATAAAAGATACCAACGCATTCGAGCTGGTCAAAGCGGTCGTCCCCATCCTGGGCCAGGCCGGGCTGATCAAGTCGGCCGGGAGGTTCCCCAACTTCAACAGCGACAAGATGCTCCTCCAGACGAACAGCGTGGTCAACGCCGCAGACATACCTACCCCATGGTACACCCCTGAAATCGACGCTGCCTTCAGGACCGTGGCCCCACTGGACGGCCATGACCTGGCGGCGGCAGGGGTCCGCGTCAACGGGGCCTTCGAGAACGTCATCTACCAGGAGAGGGTCTACCTGAAGTCCTACATCCAGCTGTGGAGCAGCGGGTCCACCCCCAGCGTGAGGAGCCACGTCTTCACCTACGACAGGCCAGTCTACCCTGGATACGACCACTGGGACGAGGTCACCCTCTTCAACAAGGACGGTCCGGCAGAGGTCAAGATACACCCCGTGCTGCATTTCCTGAGGGGCTCAGGTCTCACCAACATGGTGATGGCCATGCTGACGGAGATGGGGAAGGAGGTCATCCCCGAGGCCCTGGGGCACAACTACCCTCTCTTCCTCGCCGACAAGAAAGCAAAGTCAATCCTCGAAGAGACCCGCCAGGCCTATCTCGGCGCGGTGGCCATAGAGATGGCGAAGTCAGACCTCGACCAGCAGGTGCTCTTCTCCCGCAGGTTCAGAGACTACCGCAGCCAAATAGAGGGACGCAGGAGGGGGGGCTAACGATGCAGCTCTTCGACGACATCGACGGCGAATTCAAGGCCCGGCTCCGGGAGATAGCGACCACCACCCGCTCCACGGTCGACAACTCGACCGTCACCTTCCGCACCGCGAGGATTGACTGCGAGTACACGCCCAAGGTGATCAAGCGCCTCGCCATGGGGCAGCTTGTCGCCATCCCCAACGTGCAGGCGCTGGGGGCGAACAGCTGCTACTCGCTCTACGAGATCGCCGACGTCTACCCCATGCACTACTCGATGCTCACCCTCGACCGATCGCAGCCAGCGGCCATCAGGACGGAGTTCATGGACCTGATCCAAAAGGAATGGGAGAAGGGCTCGAAGAGCACCTGGATAGAGATAGTCGCTGCTCCCTTGAGCTACGTGATGAAGACCGACGACCATGGGGCGGCCTTCGAGCGCATGGCCATGGCGCCCCTGACGGGCAGCCAGGTCAGGCTCCTCAGCAGGGAGGCAATAGAACAGCTCATCTGCTTCAAGCCGCCCGGAGGCGAAACAGAGGACTACTCACTGGGAAGGCTACACGGCTTCACCGACGGGTCCATCCCATTCTCGGTCAACCTGGAGCAGCTGATACACTACATGAGCGGAACGTTCGCTTTCACCGGGAGCGGCAAGTCCAACCTCACGGCGACCGTCATTCGGAAAGCCCTGAAAGCAATCCCCGACCTCAAGGTCGTGATCTTCGACGTGTCGGCCGAGTATGGCATCCACATCATAGACGTCCTGAACCAGCTTCCCAGCCGCGTCCTTTTCACCGACTCGTTCAAGGACCCCAAACATCCGGAGGGGGAATACTTCAGGCGCCACGCCACCCCCGAGGCCCTCGCCGGGAGGGAGACCGACTTCTACGCCAAAATCTCAGAGCTTTTCGCCGCTGGGAAGGTCGAGTTTCTCCAGACCCACATCGCCGGTGAGGACGACGTCGCAAAGTTCAGCACCTACGAGGGCCTGATAGACGTCCTCTCCTCCCTGCTGGCCGACAAGTACGGCGCAATACAGCAAAAGATCCTCATCCCGCAGGTCATAGACACTATCAAGCAGTTCCTGAAGGACAGGAATCTGGACATCGAGACCAGGTTCGACTCGAGGACCTCGGACCTGCTCGCGAAGGTGCAGCCCCTCCTCGCGGACCTGGATAACCGGAGTTCACTGAAGAAGACCTTCGACAGCCTCGGCACGGTCGTCAAGATGACAGGTGACGAGGAGGAAGAGACGGGCTACACCTGGAACCGGATGGCGGACGAGATACTCTCCACAGACAAGGACTCGCCGAGGGTATTCGTCATCAACCTCCCCGAGGCCGAAGACGCCAGGCTCGAAACAGCCAACGTCATCAACGAGGTCTTCAGGAAGCGCAAGAGGAGCTTCACCCTATCACCAAGGGTTCTCTTCATCGTCGACGAAGCCCAGGAGTTCATACCCCAGAACACGAGGAAGGAGGACGGGACGGACCAGTCAAGCAGGGCCCTGGAGAGGCTGCTCAGGCACGGGAGGAAGTACCATCTCAACTGCTGGGTGAGCACCCAGAGGGTAGCCCACCTGAACACGAACGCCCTGCAGCAGCTCCACAGCTACTTCGTCTCCACGATGCCCAGGCCCTACGACAGGCAGCTGATCTCCGACACATTCGCCATAGACGACGCCTTCATGGAGCGGACCCTCGCCTTCCAGAACGGGGACTGGCTCCTGACCAGCTTCAAGGCTACGGCCACTCAGAACGTCCCCGTCTTCTTCCACGCGGAGAACAACGAGGAAATCCTGGACCAGTACCTGAAGAAGTGAAGGCCCGCCCGGCGGCCGGCTGTCAGTCAATGCCGGCGGCCGGCCCCGCCTTGTACTCAGCCTTCTGCTTCTTCGTCATGTAGGCCGGGACGGCTGCGAACAGGCTGATGAATCCCATGATGAGGAAAAGACCGTGCAGAGACCCGACGAACCGCTCCAGGATCGCGCAGGGTCCGATCGTGGGGCAGATGGACGAAGCGGTGCCCGCGAATATCTCCTGGAGCACCGTGGTGGGTACGCTGGCCGCCATCACAGCGAAGGCTAGCCCCAGGCTAAGCAGGAACCCTGCGTTCACGATGGTCGAGTTCATCCCCGAGGCTATCCCCCTCCTCGGCGCAGGGGTCGCGTTCATTATCGAGGCCACGTTCGGCGCGACGAACAAGCCGCCGCCTGCGCCGGCGAGGACCATTGGCACTAGCAGCTCAAGGTAGTCCGACGAGGTGCCGAGCGGGAAAATCCCGAACCAGAACAGCGCCAGCGAGGTTACGAGCAGGCCTGCGGTGGCCAACCCCCTGGACCCGACCTTGTCAGAGAGGTAGCCGCTCAGGGGTCCGAACGTCACGAAAGCGACTGAGAATGGGATGAGCCAGAGCCCGGCCGTGAATGCGTCCAGGAGCAGCACCCCTTGGAAGTAGAAGACCAGGACGAGGGAAACGCCCCCCCTTGCGATGGATGCGAGCAGGTTGCTCGCCATCCCGGTGGCGAAGGCTTTGATCCGGAACAGAGACAGGTCCATCAGGGGATACTTCACCCTCGTTTCGACGAACACGAAGCTCCCCACCATGGCGACGCCTATGGCCATAACGCCAAGGTAGAGGGGCGCCCAGCCAATCAGGGCTCCGAGCATCAGCCCCACCAGGAAGATCGTCAGGCCTCCTGAAAACAGCACGTTCCCCAAAGAATCAAGCTTCTCGCCCCGGCGCGGCTCGGAGAGCTCCTTGAGCTTGAAGTACGCCCAGACCGTCGCGAAGGTCCCGAAGGGGATGTTGATCCAGAATATCGACCTCCAGCCGAGGAACGAGCCAGCGAGAATCCCACCAAGCGCCAGTCCCAGTACCGAGCCCACGGTTCCAGCTACCTGGTTCAGCCCGAGGGCCCTACCCCTCTCGGTTGCTGGGAACGCGTCGGTGAGCAGCGCGGCGGCGTTTGAGAATATCAGCGCCCCGCCCGCCCCCTGCACGAGCCTGAACGCCACCAGGGACAGCCCGTTGGGAGCGATGCTGCAAAGGGCGGACCCTATGGTGAATAGGGCGAAACCGAGGATGTAGAGCTTCACCCTCCCGAAGATGTCTGAGAGCCTGCCGAACGTCATGAGGAGGGACGCCGTCACCAAGACGTAGCCCATTATGATCCAGACCGCCTCGAAGGGGCTCGCGTGGAGGTCGTGGGTTATCGTGGGGAGGGCTATGAGGACTATGTTGGAGTCCAGGATGGCCATGAACGCGCCTATGGTGGTGTTGATGAGTACGACGTACTTGTACGGAATGGCCAATTTCAGCGCCTTCCATACGAGGTTCGGATAAGGTTGTCCCATGCGTTGCGGGTGGTGATCGCCAAGACGACGGGCCCTGGAAGGAAGGGCCGACGGAAAACCAAGTCACACAGGGCGAGACCACCTGGCCCGGTGCGGTTACCTCTCGTTGACCGCCGTCGTTGGCCTCCATGCGGTAGAAAATCGAAGCGGCCGAAGTGCGCTGATGCCGTCATCCGATGGAACCATATCGCCCGAGGGGGTCATGCGCCTCGGTCAAGGTACCTCAATCAGGGCTTCCGGGGGAGCAGACGGCGGCCCATCACTTCCAACCGACCATGACCCGATGCTCCACCCTCATGCACTTGTCCATCACATAGTCGACCCTCGCGTCCAAAAGGATCTTCTTCGCCTCCTCGTTCTCCAGGCCAAGCTGTCCCCAGAAGACGAAGGGTCGCCCGGTGCTCCTCTTCATCTCCGCGACCTGCTTTGCGACCTCGGGAAACTCCTCGGCTGGCCTGAACACGTCCACCACCTCCACCTTCGCGGCCAGTTCCATGGGGATGTCGGCGAGGGCACGATACGCCTTGTTTCCGTTCACCACGTCGGCGGTGGGGTTGACGGGGATGATGGTGTAGCCCTGGGCCTGAAGGTACGCCGGCACCGTGAACGCCTCCTTCTCAGGGTTCTTCGAGGCGCCTACCACGGCTATCGTCTTGTACTGTTTCATGACATCGACAGGATTGACCGTGAACTTCTCCATGGTGAAAGCGCGCCCTCTCCAGTTAATACGGCTGTCGGGATATCCCCTTCCGTTTCCACGAAACCCGAGCCATGGATGACATGGTGGACATCTGACGCCTCAAGCAAGACGCAGCGCAGCCGCCCCGGGCGGCCAGTCGAAACCCTTCTCACTTCGGGACGACGAACTCTCTGCTGTTGGGCTCCTTGCCTGCCCAGCGCTTCGACCAGGATGCAAGCTCGCAGAGTATCTTGTAGATCTCGTGCCCCTTCACCGTGAGCGAGTATTCGATTCTCGGCTTCTCCTCTGCATAGACCTTCCTCTGGACCACGCCGAACTTCTCGAGCTGCGAGAGGCGCTCGGCCAGGGAGGTGGCGCTAATCCCGACGATGTGCCGCTTGAGTTCGTTGAACCTCGTGGGTTCGATCTGCCCCAGCATGTGGATGGTCGGCAGGGTCCATGTTCTCGTGATCTCGTTCCAGGTCTGATGCACGACCGCGCACGAATCAAGCACCCTCCGGTCAAGCTGCTCCGACCTGGTAAGGCTGGCCATGGCTGGCCGTTGCTGGGGCTCTTGGCTTTAAAGTGTAGCTAGAGCTGGCTCTCCTCAGCGGCCCCCCCGGCTGGCGCTCGGCCAGGGAGTTTCGACGGCAGGCGGGGCCTCGCCGCGCGCGGGCAGGCTGTGAGCGACAACCTAGCAAAGGCACTCAACAATAGGGGCCAAGGGGGCGGGGGTTGACCATGGCAGTATCAGGGTTCGAGAGCCAGGTGACGGGTGCGGTCGGGAAGGTAAGCGAGAGCATAGTCAGCGTCGCCAGCATGAGGCTGGAGCGAAGGCTCCGTGGCGTGGTGCCTCTAGAAGGGCAGGGGTCTGGGATCGTCCTTGACAGGCGCGGGCTCATCGTCACGAACAACCACGTCATAGACGGGGCAAGCCAGGTCAACGTAGGCCTCGGGGACGGGCGCACCTTCACCGGGGAAGTGGTCGGGTCGGATGAGGCAACGGACGTCGCGGTCATCAGGGTCGAAGCCTCGGACCTCCCCGCCGCAGACCTTGGAGACTCCGAGGCGGTGAGGGTCGGCCAGTTCGTTCTCGCCATAGGCAACGCACTCGCGCTCCCCGGCGGCCCCACAGTCTCCATGGGCGTGCTCAGCGCCAAGGGGAGGCCGCTCCCGGGGACCGACTTCATATTCGAAGGCCTTCTCCAGACGGACGCTGCCGTGAACCCGGGCAACAGCGGGGGTCCGCTGGCAGACTTGGACGGCAGGATCATAGGGATGACTACCATGATGATACCCTACGCCCAGGGGATGGGCTTCGCCATCCCAATCAACACGGTCAAGAAGATTGCCCAAGAGATACTCGACAACGGCAGGGTGAGCCGGCGCTGGATCGGCATCTCGGGGGTCGACGTGACCCCTCAGCTGGCGCGCAGGTACAATCTGCAGACCGAACGGGGATTCCTCGTGGCTGAGGTCGTGCCACGCAGTCCTGCCCACCTCGCGGGGCTTCGAACCGGCGATGTCATAGTCGGCGCCGAAGGCGAGGCGGTGAAGCACACGAAAGACCTCCTGCTTGCGATCGCCGGATCGTCCGCGGGGAATCGCGTGAGGCTCGAGATCAACAGGGTCGGCCGGCCCGGGACGCTTGACGTGAGCCCCACGGAGGCGCCGCCCTTCCAACAGGCCATGGGGAGATAAGGGGTTTAGGCGCGGCCAAAGGCGCCAGGGGCCGCCTAGGCAGCGAGCGCGCCAGACCAGCGTCCGCTTGCAGGGCCAACCCGCCGCCAACGGTTTATACAGAAAGCGCTGCGAGGCCCGGCGTGAGACATACCACACAGGCCGCCATCCTCTGCGGGGGGAGGGGTGAGCGGCTGAAGCCCCTGACCGACTACTTCCAGAAGGTGATGATCCCCATCGGCCCGAAGAAGCTCCCGCTCCTAGCCTACACAATAGCCATCATGAAGCGCCACGGGGTCACCAACGTCGCCCTGCTCACCGGATACAGGTCTGAGGACATCAGGCGCTACTTCGGCAACGGCTCGCAGCACGGGGTGAAGCTCTCCTACTCAGAGGATCAGAAGGGGTTCAAGGGGAGCCTGAATGCTGTCGCCCACGCCCTGCGCGACGGGGCCGTACGCTGCGACGAGCTCCTGATCTACTACGGCGACATCCTTACTGACCTCGACGTGACCGGCCTGCTCGAGACCCACCGCAAGACCAGGGCGGACGTCACCCTTGTCCTGGACAGGGGCTACTCCCTCCCTGTGGGGGTGGCCGAGGTGAAGGAAGGGCTGGTGACGTCCTTCAGGGAGAAGCCGAATATCGCCCTGAGCGTGACCACCGGTCCCATGGTCGTCGGCCCGGACGCCATGGCGCTGATGAAGAAGTTCGCGGGCCGGAGCAAGCCGGACCTGATGACCGACTTCGTCCCGGAGATGATCCGGAGGGGCGGGAAGGTGGGGGCCTTCTACACCGAGAAGGAGTGGTTCGACGTCGGCACCGTCTCGAGCTTCGTGAAGCTCGACGAGGAGCTAGCGAAGCACCCGCTCAGCTACGTCGGATTGAGCCGGTAAAGGATCAGTCTTCGCGCCAGCGGAAGAACTTCACCGCCAGGGCGAACACCACGACGGAGATCGCGAGGAGGAGCGCCATATCGAAGTACGCAGCGCCGAAGTTGCCGTAGATCATCACGTCGTTCAGCCCTTCGATCATGTAGTAGAGGGGTAGGACGTGGGCAATTGCCTGGAGGTACTTGGGCATGGAGCTCACCGGGAAGAATGTCCCGGAGAGGAACATCATGGGAAACGTGACGAGGTTGCCCACGACCGACGCAGCTTCGGGGCTGTTGGAGACTGTCCCCACCAGCATCCCCAGGGAGACAAAGAAGAACGGGCCCAGCAGCAGGAATATTCCTATCCCCCAGTTGAGCGTTATGTGGGCGCCGAAGGCGTACACCCCCACCGCGGTCATCAGTATGAAGGAGACCACGGTGGTCCCGATGTACCAGATTATCTTAGACAGCAGCCACTCCGTCTTGGTGAGGGGCGTGAGGGACAGCAGCTTGAACACCTTGTCGCGCCGGTAGGTGGAGCTGATGTTGACCAAGGCGAACATAGGGCTGGTCAGGGCGGCGAAGCCGACGAGGCCGGGGATCAGGAAGTCGATGTACTTGTAGTTCGAAGCCACGGCCGTGCGCTGGGCTATCCCCACCTGGTGCACCCCTGTGGCACCGTGGACGTTGAACCCGTTGACCACCTCGGCGACTATCCCAGAGACGAGTGCGCTGGTCGTCGAAGAGGGGTTGCCGAACACCGTCACGTTCACCTTCTGCCCCGACTCGTAGGCGAGGCTGAAGTTGGTAGGGATGACTACCCCATCGGAGGCCGACTTGGAAGAGAGGTACCGCGAGAAGTTAAGGTCCGTGGGGACGGGCCGCAGGCAGAGCCCGGCGCCGCTGCTGTTGCTGCAGTAGTTCGAAGTGCTGTTCAGGGCAGAGACGAAGGCCGACCCCACCGGCCCGGCGTCGTGGTTCTGCACGTAGACCGTGGCCTGGCTCGCCCCCCCGCCAGAGAAGATTGCGCCGAAGAGGAGGATGAGGATGATGGGGAAGATGAGGGTGAAGAAGAACCCCTCCCTGCTCCTGAGGCTCGACCTGCCGTATATCTTCAGGTCAGAAAGCATCCTACCGAGGCTGAACCTCATCACTCGGCCCCCTTCTCGATGGTCCCGCTCTCCCCGACTAGCTTCAGGAACACGTCCTCCAGACTGTCCCCCTTCACTGTGAGATCTCCCCAGTCGGCGCCCGACTCCTCTATGGCTCCCAGCGCAGCCATGGCGTCGGCCTTATCCCTGAGAAAGATGACCACTTCGTCCCCGTCCCCCTCCACCCGCAGCCTGGTGTTCTCCCTGAGGTACTTCAGGAGGTCCTCCCCCCCCTTCACGACCATCCGCCGCCCAGACCCGAACCTGGACTCTATCTCTTCAGTCGTCCCCATGGCCACGATCCTTCCATGATTCATAATCGCCACCCTGTCAGCCAGCTCCTCGGCCTCATCGAGGTAGTGGGTGGTGAGCATCACCGTCCTCCCTTCTTCCTTCAGCTTCCTGATGACCTCCCAGACCGCCCTGCGCGCCTGGGGGTCGAGCCCGGTCGTCGGCTCGTCCAGGAACACGACCTGGGGGTCGTTGACCAAAGAGAGGGCCATCCCGAGCTTCTGCTTCTGACCTCCTGAGAGGTTCTGGAACCAGACGTTGGATGCGTCGTCGAGGATGACCCTTTTCAGGAGCTCATCGGGGTTGACCTTCTTGCCGAACAGCGCCCCATAGTATGATATGGCCTCCCTCGGAGTTGGGTAGTCCAGGAACTTGAACCCCTGGGGGATTACCCCTATCTTCCGGTGCAGCTCATACCCTGACTTCCAGGGGTCCAGCCCGAGGACGTTGGCGGTCCCAGCGTCCTTGTTCCTCAGCCCCTCAAGAATCTCGATGGTGGTGGTCTTCCCCGCGCCGTTGGGCCCAAGCAGCGAAAACACCTCGCCCTCCTCGACCGTGAAGGTAGTCCCGCCCACGGCTTGAATGTCGCCATACTTCTTCTTGAGTCCGTTCACTTCTATGGCGGGCATCAGGATGCCGGCGCGGGGGCCGGGTATAAATGATGATGACGCTTCACGCGCCGGCCGGGCGCCCACCGCCCCAGCCGCCGCGGCGCCAGAACCGCCTCCCGAACATGAGCATGGCGATGCCGCCAAGCACGAGGACTATGCCCAGCATGACGGCGACGAGCTGGAGGATTACGACTATGATGCTCACGACGAAGCTGGCTAGGAGTATGAGGATGGCCGCCCCCAGGAGTATCATCAGCGCCCCGGCGACCTGGGACCTGTGCATAGGCCGGCGCCCTGGCGGCGTTATTTATCCTCTGAAGCTTCCCCTCCGACCGATTAATAACCAGGCTCCGCCCGAACCGTGCAGCTTGAACATCGGCATCATAGGCGCCCCCGTCGACCTGGGCCAGCAGAGGCGAGGCGTAGACATGGGGCCCAGCGCCATCAGGATTGCCAGGTTAGAAGAGCGCCTCGAAGCCCTGGGGCACAAGGTGAAGGACCACGGGAACATCCCCGCGGCCGACATGGCCACGGCTCCCATGGGGGACCGGAGGGTGCGGTACCTAGACGACGTCGTGAGGCAGTGCGGCCTCCTCGCGGACAAGGTCTCCGCATGCGTGAAACAGAGGTCTTTCCCTCTGGTGCTCGGCGGAGACCAGAGCGTGTCCGTCGGGACGCTGGCAGGGCTCGCGCGTTACGGGACAGAGCGTGGGATAGTCTGGCTCGACGCGCACGGCGATTTCAACACCCCGAAGACGACCCCCACGGGGAACATCCACGGGATGGCGCTGGCCGCCATCCTGGGCTACGGGCATCCCAGGCTTGTGGGCCTCGGCGGAGCATCCCCCAAGGCGGTGGAGAAGAACACTGTCCTCGTCGCCTGCCGTGACTTCGACCAAGAGGAGGCCAAAGCGATATCCCGCTCTAAGATGACTGTCTTCACCATGAAGGAGATCGACGAGCTCGGCATGAAGGGAGTAATGCGGGAGGCCATAAAGGTCGCCGGGACCGGCCTGGACCAGGTCCACCTCAGCTTCGACGTGGACTCGGTCGACCCCAGGGAGGCCCCGGGGACTGGGACGAGAGTGAGGGGTGGCCTCACCTACCGCGAAGCGCAGCTGGCCATGGAGATGCTCTACGAGTCCGGCCGGGTGACCTCCGCAGAGTTCGTCGAGGTGAATCCCATCCTGGACCTGACCAACCAGACCGCAGAACTCGCCGTCGAGCTCGCCCTCTCCCTGTTCGGGAAGAAGATAATCGGCTAGCGCGACCCTGAAGCGTATGGGAGCCCTCCGGGCAGAGCGTCGGCGTCAACCGCGAGAACTGTCTGCCGCCGTTAAAAGCCCCCAGCACAGCGGACCGCGGGTGGAACGAGCTTGACGGCGTCGCCAGCTTTCCAGCGCGCGTCCGGACAGGGCGGGGCGCGGCCCGCTTTGGACGCTTCCTCCCCCCCTCCGTCGCCCCCCTCGCCTCCTCGGAGCCTGAACGCGTCGTGAACAAGAGCGACGACATCTCCTCATTCTTCTCCCCCAAAGGCGTCGCCATCGTCGGGGCGTCCCAGACCCCGGGGAAGATCGGCCACGAGATAGTCAGAAACATCAAGCTGTCGGGGTTCTCCGGGGGCGTCTTCCCCGTCAACCCGAACGCCGAGAACGTTCTGGACCTGAAATGCTACGGCAGGCTCTCAGACATCCGGGCCGAGGTCGACCTCGCTGTGATCGCCGTGCCCGCGGGGCTGGTGGAAGGGGTCGTCCGAGACTGCATCGAGAAGGGGGTCAAGGCCGCAATAATCATCACCTCCGGATTCTCCGAGGTAGGTAACAAGGAGCTCGAAGAGAGGGTCGTCTCCATCGCCCGTCGGCGCCTCAGGATAATCGGCCCGAACACCTTCGGCGTCTTCTACGCGGCGAGCAGGCTGAACGCCACCTTCGGCCCCGGAAAGGTGCTTTGGGGAAAGACTGCCTTCATCACGCAGTCCGGCGCCCTCGGACTCGCCCTCATGGACTGGACCACCGAAGAGAAGTACGGGGTCTCCTCGATCGTGAGCATAGGCAACAAGGCTGACGTCGATGACGCCGACCTGGTCGAGTACTTCTCCCGGGACCCCTCCACCAGCTCCATCCTGATCTACATGGAGGGCCTCAGGGACGGCCGGAAGTTCTTCGAGGCGTCCCGGCGAGCAGTCAGAGAGAAGCCCATCGTGGTCATCAAGGCGGGCAGGTCTGCCCGCGGGGCCCGGGCAGCGTCTTCACACACCGGGTCCATAGCGGGCCAGGACACGATCTTCACGGCCGCCTTCGAGCAGGCAGGGATCATGCGGGCTGAAGGGATGACCCAGGCCTTCGATTGGATACAGGCGCTGAACGAGAACCCCGTCCCGAAGGGAGAGAACGTCGTCATCGTGACGAACGGAGGGGGGCTCGGGGTGCTCGCGACAGACAAGTGCGAAGGGCTCGGCCTGAAGCTGGCCGAGCTCCCCAATGACCTGAAGGATGAGATCAAGGCGATAACGCCGAGCTTCGGGTCAGTGAAGAATCCCATAGACCTGACGGCGAACGCCGATGACGTCCTCTACGGCAAGGTCCTGGACATCGTCCTCAGGCGAAGGGACGTCGACTGCGTAATCGCCCTCTTCTGCCAGACGGCCAACATAGACCCCATTCTCGTAGCCCAGGCGATGCTGGACGCCAGGGACAGGGACATCTTGGAGAAGCCGATCACCGCCGCCTTCGTCGGTGGACACCTCTCGCAGGTCGCCTATTCGAGGATGCTCGAGAAGAGGTTCGCGGTCTATCCAAGCGCCGAGCGGGCGGTGGACGCCATGTACGCACTCATGGCCCGCCACAGGCAACTGGAGAAGTTCAAAGGCGGAGGCGAGCTGCGATGACCCGGCGTGACGCCCACAAAACGGTGTCGAGGGTTGTCGCTGCCGCGGCGAGGTCCGGCCGGCGGGGGCTCTTGGAGTCCGAGGCCGACAGGGTGGCCGCGGCATATGGGATCCGGGTCGCCGAGTCGGCGCTGGCTCGGTCCGGAAAGGAGGCCGTCCTCAGGGCAAAGGCTCTCGGGTTCCCGGTCGTCTTGAAGGTGGTCTCCAAGGACATCCTCCACAAGTCCGACGTGGGGGGAGTGAAGGCGGGGGTCAGCTCCGCGGCAGGAGTCAGGGCGGCTTACGCCGAAATCCTGGGCAACGTGAAGCGGGCGGAGCCCGAGGCCGTCGTGGAAGGGATTCTGGTGCAGCGCATGGCGCCCAGGGGCCACGAGTTCGTGGCGGGCGCTACGCGCGACCCCCAATTCGGTCCCGCCGTGATGTTCGGCCTGGGGGGCGTCTACGTGGAGCTGTTCAGGGACGTGTCCTTCCGCCTCGCCCCCCTCACGAAGGGGGAGGCCCTGGACATGATGGGTGGGACCAAGGCGTCCAGGCTCCTGGCCGGGTTCAGGGGGTCGCCCCCACTGGATGTCGGTGCGGCAGCCGAGACGCTGGTCGCGGTTGGGAGGCTCATCACGGACGTCCCTGAGATCGACTCCATCGACATCAACCCGCTCTTCGTCTATCCGAGGGGGACGCTGGCGGTGGACGTCAGGATAGTGCTGAGGAAGGATGCAAAATCGACGTGAATCTCCGGCCCCCTGCAACCCATTCCGCCCGGGTCTCCTTCGCATGGCCTGGCCTCAGGGTGGACCGGGGGGCCCCCGGCCGATGACCAGTTTGGTGGCGCAGGCCAGGACAGGCTCCCCCTTTTTGGTTGCACCCTACTGAGCTACTGGTCGAGCTCCGCTCTCACCTTCTTGTCCGTCTCGTCGTCGGCCGTCCGCATCTTCGGGAGGTCGTCACCCGTCCCCGCGGTCATGGCACATCTCTTCTCTAAAGCTCCGGCGGAAGCGGGCTCCGATTAGCATCCAGGAGTGAGGCCCGATTCTCGGGGGCCGGGAACACGGAAAAGGACTCAGGGCATTTTATAACGAACCCCCGAAGGGGCCTGCGAAAGATGCAGCCTCAGTCGACCGACGCCGCTCAACCTGGGATCCCCAATGGGACAACGTCCCATCAGCTCAGGGCGTTACTCGCGATGGTGGGCGTGTCGCTGCTGCTGAACTATGTAGAGACGATGATTATCCCTGGAATACTAACAATCCAGACGTTCTTCTCGACCACCGAGGGGACTGTGGCTTGGATCACTTCCGCCTTCCTGATCGTGGGTTCGGCCGTCTCACCACTGTTCGGGAAGTGGGGTGACAGCTACGGCAAGAAGAGGATGTTCCTGATCGCCCTGGTCTTCTACACCGCCGGCGTCGGGATGGCTGGCTTTTCCCCCACGATCTACTTCCTCATAGCTGCCAGGGCTATCCAGGGGATTGGGTTCGCCATAGTCCCGCTCGCGCTCGCCATTATCGCGGAGACATTCCCGAACGAAAGGATTGCGACCGCCCAGGGGGTGGTAAGCGCGACCTTCGCCATCGGGGCTGCCGCAGGGCTCATAGGGGGCTCTTACATCATCCAGGACTTCGGCTGGCAGTGGGCCTTCCACTCGGCCTTCATCCTCAGCCTGGTACTCTTCGCCGTCGTCGCCCGGTTCCTTCCGCGGGGGCATCCCGGGACCGGCCGCAAGGTGGGCTACGAGACGGTGGTCCTTCTCATGGCGGGGGTCTCCCTGGTCCTCCTTTACCTGACCGAGGGGCCCTATGACGGGTGGTACTCGCCCTACGGCCTGGGAGCGCTTGGGGCGGGGCTCGCCCTGACCGTCGGGTTCTTCGTCGCCGAGAGCAGGAAGTCCAACCCACTGATACAGCTCAACCTCCTCCGCATACGGAACGTCCTGGTGGCCAACGGCATCGGCATAATCTCTGGGATCGGGCTCTTCATGCTTTTCTTCGCTGTCACCTTCTACGCCGAAGACCCGGCCCCCCTCGGCCTCGGGCTCGACCCTATCTCGGCCGGGCTGACCATCGGGCCGGCGGCAGTCCTCATGCTGATAGCGGGACCGCTTGTGGGGAGGGTCGTCACCAAAGCCGGGCCCAAGCCCGCCCTGGTGGTCGGAGGGGCGATAGCCATAGCCGGCTTCACGCTGTTCGTCTACAACAGGGCGACCACCACCGACGTCGTCATAGCCGTGGCGATCTCTATGGTCGGGGCGGTGGCGGTCATAATCCCAATTGTCAACATGATCAGCGTCTCACTCCCCAGGGAGACAGTGGCCACTGGGTTGGGCCTCAACACGATGCTCAGGAACATAGGGGGCGCCATAGGGCCGGTGGTCGCCACGACCATCATGAGCACCTATACCACGACCATCCGGGTCCCCCACGACGGGGTCCTGATTCCCTTGTCTTTCCCGAACGCTACCGCTTTCGACTACGTGTTCTACCTCGGCATAGCGGCCATGTTCCTGGCGATAATCTTCTCCTTGGCCTCCAAGAACTACGTCTTCAGGAAGCAGCCAGAGAAATAGACCAGGGCGGGCGCTCCCCCGCCGAAGGTCCCTGGCCCCGCAGCCTCAGTGTGTGACGCGCTCCGGGACTATCCTGATGATGGTCCTGGGGTCGTCAAGGCTGTGGTCAGGGTACTCCCTCCCGTTGTATTTCACAGACAGCCTGTCGATATGATCCTCGGCTCCCTCCCGCGTTATCTCTACGGCTCTGCCGCGGATCAGCACTTTCTTGTACGGGTTGGCCATGTCGAAAACCGCGAGGGCGACCCGCGGGTCCCTCTTGAGGTTCCTTGTGCGCTGCCTAGACTCGGTGGCGTTCAGCACCACTGTGTCCCCGTCCCGCTCGACCCAAACCGGCGCCACCTGGGGGGATCCGTCGGGCATGATCGTCGCCACGCATGCGAAGTTCTTCCCGTCCAAAAGCTCCCTCGCCTGGTTTGAAAGTTGCATGGTGGTGGATCAGGGGGCCCGCATGATTAATGTTGCGCAGGTGCGGCCGCCACCACAGCGGCCTGGGTGAACGACGTGACCTCGGGCCTCCTCCTGTGCCCTCAGGCGAGTTTTGTGACGACCTCGCGGCCCTCCTTCATGAATGGGTACGCCTCGTCGAGTTCCTGACGTGCCCCGCTCCTGGGGGCCCTGGGCCAGGAAGACCTTGACCCCGATGGCGGAGAGGTCCACGACCGCCCTAGTCAGGTCCCGAGCCCGTACTTCTTCGCGCTCTCCGCCTGGAGCTCCCTCACTTCCCTGATCCTTTCAGCGAGCTTCCTCTCGAACAGGAGGTTCCTCACCCCGGCGTAGCACCAAAGCAGCGAGATGGCGAGGCTCAGGATGCCAAGCCCCACCAGGCCCGGGTTCACCAGGTCCACCGTCTGGCTTGTAATCCCCAGTCCGTAGGGGAGGACCACCAGCTGGACGAAGTAGCTGACTGCAAAATAGGCGCCGACTATGGTGGCGACGAGGGATAGGAGCCTGATCTTCTTCCCGCCCCGCTCCATGTGCTGTATGAATTCCTCCTGGAGTTCGATTATCGAGACGCCGGCGTCCTTTTCTTCGGGCATGGCCCGCTTCATGTCCTCCACCGCTTATAACCCATGCTCACAACTTGTCACTCCAGGGCGGGGAAGAGCATCCTAAGGCCCGAGTCGAGATGGTTAAGCGCGTCCATCCCGACCAGGGTGATGGAGTACATCTCGTGCCCATCCGCCGGTTCCACCCTCACCAACCCCCTGGCTGCAAGGGTTCCAAGGTATTCTTCGAGCCTGCCGAACGGGACGTTGGCGACCCGGGCCAGCTTGGACGGGATCTGGGGGCCCGACGCAAGCGCCCTGAGGAGGACCCAGAGGATCACCGTCGTGTCCCTGTTCTTCAACCGCCTTCAGCGCGGAGGGGGACGATAAGAACAAGTTGTCAGTACAAGTTGTTCTAACAAGTTGTGCGTCAGCGCCTTAAGCAAACCCCGGGCGCATCCATCCGTTGAACGCACACGGCGCCGCAGGCTGGCTTGGATACGCCCTGGATGGGACCAGGGGCCGCGTCGGGGTCCGGGGGCTGGGAGACCGCATCCTCATCCTGGGGAGGGAGGCCGGTCCCATGGCGACTCTTTTCGCCTACGCAGGGGCCGAAGCGGGGTCGAGGCTGACAGTCCTGGACCTCGACGGCTCGGTGTCTCAGGAGGTCCGCGGCTACTACCGCGCCCTCGACTACCGCGCAATGCTCTACGAGTCATTCCACCTTGAGGGAGAGGACGCGACCCACGGTCAACTCGTCGCCTCCGCCTACGCCGCGGCCCTGGACCTCGCATCAGAGGAGGAGGCGATCCTCTCAGCCGCCCTGCAGAGGCTCTCGGAGCAGGACGACCTCGCCACCCCCACCTCGCTGTACGACGTCCTCGGGGCGGTCGAAGGGTTCAGGGGCTACTACGTCGACAAGCTGAGGGGGAGGATCGGCGCCCTCCGCCACCTCGACGCGACCAGGGGGGAGTCCTTCGACTCACTGACGGAAGGGGGAGCACTCGTGAGCTTTGCGACGGCCCCCTACCCCCAGGCGGCCGAGCTCGCCGCAGGGCTCTACCTCGCCAAGCTCGTGTACCTCCTCTCGAGAGCCGCCTCGGGCCCCGACGCCCTTCTTGTCACAGGGGCCCACCGCCTCTTCAGGAACCTCGCCCGCCTCCAGCACTCTGGGAAGCTCCTCGCAGGGCTCCTGGAGTCTCAGATCCACCTCATCCTCTCGACCCCGCTGCCGGCTCTGTTGAGCGACCAACTCACGGACTCCATGCCAGTGAGGCTCTACTCCAGCGAGGCATGGAACCACCTCAGGACCCCAAGACAGGCCGCTGCCCTCGCGTGCTCCTACACAGTCTGCGACGACCGCTCCGGAGCATCTCTGGGTTTCGCACCCCGCTTCATAAGGTCGAAACGCGCGTCCGTTGGCCTCCCTCAGAGCACTCCGACGAGGGCAAGCCCAGAGCTCACGAGGGCGATCCTCGACGAGGTTTCAAGATATGATGCTGCAAACAGACAGTCCATTGTCTCATACCTCTCTCCCCAGTTCCTTGCGGCCGACGTCGCGGCGGAGGTGGACAGGCTCCACTCGGAAGGGTACCTCTTACTCGAGCCGAAGGAGGGCGGGGGCGGTCCGAAGATACTCTCATACACGGTGACAGAGGCGGGGAGGCGGCTCCTTCAGGGGCTGAGCATGTGATGGAACATCTCGCCACCGGCTGCTCGGCAGTTGACTCCCTGACCGACGGAGGCCTCGCCGCAGGGACCGTGACTCAGATTTTCGGTGAGAAGGCGCTGGGTAAGAGCATAATCTCCTTCCAGGCCGCCTGCTCTGTGGCCGCGGTGGGTGGGAGCGCAGTCATCCTCGACACGGAGCAGTCTTACTCGAGCTACCTCGTCCCCTACTGGCGCGAAAGGATGGCCAAAAGGTTCGGGAAGGAGCTCAACGTCGCGGAGGTGAAGCTCGAGAGGGCGCCCAAGGTGTCCCCCAGGAGGAAGCCAGTGACGAGAGGGCAGCTCATCAACGCGGTCGACGTGGCCCTCGGCCACCTCGGGGTCTCCTACACCGACGCCCATCTCGGCGCGGTGGCGGACATCTTCTCCCCGGACTTCTTCGTAGAACTCCCTCCGAAGGGGCCCTCGGTCCTCATATTCCAGACCCCGGAGGTAGTGGACCTGTTGAACCTCCACGGCATAGACGCCGCCAAGGAGGTCTCGAGCGGGGGGAGGGTGGAGCTGAAGATGAGGCAGACCCCCACCTACCAATCCGCTCTTCACCACATAATCAGGGAGACCGGGGCCAGGCTGCTGGTCTACGACTCGATTTCAGCGCCCTTCAAGGCGTCGTTCCCGAGCACCCAGGACCTGCCCGCACGGAGCGCTGGCCTCGCCATGCTCCTGGCCCACGCCCAGCGCCTCTGCGCCGACTTCGGGATCGCCGTCCTCGTCACCAGCCATGTCTCCATCGACCCCATCAACCCCTGGGACCGGATTCCCTACGGCGGGGTCATCCTCGGCCACGACGCCAAGTTCTCCCTCGAGCTCACAAAGTCCACGGCGACGAGGAACAAGGACAGGGGCCCCGAGGCGCTCAACCCCGATGAGAAGGAGGGGTGCACCAAGGCCTTCTGGGCTGCCAGGCACCCCGCCCTCGAGGAGTACACCAGGTTCGCCTATGCCCGCCAGGATGGGGAAGGATTCCACTGATGGGTTGGTTCCTCCGCATCTTGGCCGCCCTCGTCGGCATCTTCGCATTCGGCCTGGGGGCCTGGCCCGTCTCTCTCATCGTTCTGATCTATCTCGTCTATTCTCTCAGGCGCCCGAGGGCCGCCCCTCTCAGGCAGGAAGTGCTTCCGAGACCTCATCGAGCCCGGGGCCGACTCGTCCTGGGTGGGGTGCTGCTCTTGTTGTCGGTCATCGCACTGGGCGCAGGCGGAACCCTCTCCCCCCTGGTCTTCCTCGTGGCCGGCCTGGCGGTCGTCTTCTGGCCCATCCTCCGCATTGGGGGACTAACGAGCCTGGTGGTCCCTGTGAAAGACTCGGTCCTCCTAAGGAGCAAGGCCTTCCCGTTCCGGTGGTACACGGTAGCCGAGGTCAAGCTCGAGTCACGGGATCAGACGCGGGGGATCACCGCCATGGATGGCCGGCTCCTGGTCTTCGCCGGGAGGGCTCCATCGGCTTTCTTGATCGTCGCGGTCTGCGCCCTCAGGTACGGGCAAGCCGAGGAGAGGGTGATCAGGGACCTGCAGAGTTGCTCCAGGATGCTCTCCCAGAGAGGGGCACATCTGCTCCCGTTGGACA
Organism: archaeon; assembly: GCA_021827865.1. Classification (GTDB taxonomy): domain Archaea; phylum Thermoproteota; class Nitrososphaeria; order Nitrososphaerales; family Gagatemarchaeaceae; genus UBA183. Next base: position 552,891 of record JAKAUC010000009.1, on the reverse strand, counting down.
GCGCGGACGCCGTCCGGAGGCTGTCCCTCACTCTAGACAGGCTCAACATGGGCACGGTCGACCTCGAGGGAGTCGCTTCCCTCCCCTTCGACGTCTTCGCGCTCAGGGCCAGAGAGGGGGTGGTCGTCTCGCATCGAGCCTTCAGGGTCTCGGCCCAAGGCGGACCGGCGTCGATACCAGCTTCGGACCTCTCCGTCCCCAGGCCACCGCTCCTCGCCGAAGTGGTGGAGAAGATAGGCGAGAAGAACGGATGGCCCGGTCCCGACGAGTACTCCACCTTCCTCGCTGCCATGGACGCGTCACGGGCGGAGCCGCTGGCGGACAAGATCAGGACCAAGGGCGAGGAGGGTGGGAAGGTGACAGTCGAGACTCCTGGCGGGGCCGAAGTCAGGCTCACGAGGGCGCAGCTGAGGGCTGTGGCCAGAATCTACAGGTGAGGCCGCCGGGGCCCTCACGAGGACGGCGACCGCGAAGGCGATCGGCGCCAGCCCAGTCTCCATCGAGGTGCAGCATCCCTACCAGCCAGACAATTGCGAATGCCCAACCCTCGAGGAGGACGCTCGCCGGGTCCAAGGCCGACCGCTGGGCCCAGCCCTCCTGTCTGCTGATAATGGCCCCATGCGTTTTCCACGACTTGAACAGACCTTCGTGGAGAAGCTCCGGCGAGCTGCCCGCCTCGAAGCCTTCATAAGTCGACGCGTGTCCGAGAGCCCCGGTCGGCTTGGGGAGGATCCGGGAGAAGACGGGATCAGGGGTGTGCAACTGCCGCCATCTCGCCGACGCCCACGAGGTGCTCTTCAAGACAATCTACGCGACCAAGCGGGGGAGGTGCACGGTCGATGGGTGCGGTTGCCAGGCCTACGCTCGGAACCCGAATTACCACGTGGTGGGCGCCTAACAAGTCACGGTTGGAGGGCTGGCTATCCTCGTCCCGGCCCTATGGCGGCCTCTCCATGGCCGAATGGCTGCTGGGCAGCTTCTACGACCCCTCCATGTTCTGGGAGGGCGTGGATCCCATCTGGCTCGTCCATGAGCGCGTGACCTTCGGCGTAGCCGGTGCAGTGTTGGCCAGCTAGTCCTTCGTGCGGCGGCGGTCGGAAGCTGGAGGTGGCAGCGCCCGGGAAGGCGGCTCCCGCCTCGCTGGGCGGGCTAGCCAGGGAGTCTACGGAAAGCTTCATAACCCGTTCCCGAATGGTCGTTTCAAGGGTCGCAAGGTATCATGCCGCGTTTCAAGACCACAGCTGAGGCTCTCAAGATAGTCCACAACAGGGAGCAGATCCGCAACCTGGGGATCATAGCCCACGTGGACCACGGGAAGACGACCACTAGCGACAGCCTGCTGGCAGCAACGGGGATGCTGTCGCCTTCTGTGGCGGGGCAGGCCCTGGCCCTGGATTACATGGAGCTCGAGCAGCAGAGGCAGATGACCATCAAGGCCGCCAACGTGACGCTCTACTATGAGAAGGATGGCACGCCCTACGTCATCAACCTCATCGATACACCTGGGCACATCGACTTCACCGGGAAGGTGACCCGCTCGCTGAGGGCCGTGGACGGCGCCATAGTGGTCGTGGATGCCGTCGAGGGGATAATGACCCAGACAGAGACGGTCACCCGCCAGGCGCTTGAGGAGAGGGTGCGCCCCGTCGTCTACATCAACAAGATTGACCGGCTCATCAAGGAGCTCCGCCTCACCCCGGAGAAGATGCAGGAGTGGCTCTTCGGCATAGTCAGAGACTTCAACCGCCTCGTCGAGACCTACGCTGAGCCCGAATACAAGCAGAAGTGGAAGGTGTCGGTCCAGGACGCCCAGGTCGCTTTCGGCTCCTCCAAGGACAAATGGGGCTTCAACTTCGACATGGCGAAGGCCGCGGGGATGTCCTTCAAGGACATAATCAACGCCTACACGAGCTCCACCCCCGAGGAGCTGGGCAAGAAGCTCCCGCTCCACGAAGCGCTCCTAGGCATGGTCGTCAGGCACCACCCGCCCCCCCACGTCGCCCAGGCCTACCGCATCCCCAAGATCTGGCCGCAAGGGGACCTAACCAGCGATATAGGCAAAGCCCTGCTCGCCTGCGACGAGAACGGCCCCACCGTAATGATGGTCACCAATGTGGTGGTCGACCCGGCGGCCGGCTTGGTCGCCACGGGGCGCCTCTTCTCGGGGAGCGTCACCAACGGGGATCAGATATACCTGCTCAACTCCAAGCGGGAGGGGAAAATCCAGTCCGTCCAGATATTCATGGGCTTCCAGAGGGAGATCGTCGACTCGCTACCTGCGGGCAACATCCCGGCCCTCCTCGGCCTCGACATCAGGTCCGGGGAGACGATATCCAACAGGAAGGACGTTGCCACCTTCGAGTCCATCCACTACGTGAGCGAGCCTGTGGTCACCGTCGCGGTGGAGGCGAAGCACCCGCGCGACCTCCCCAAGCTGGTCGAAGTCATGAGGAGGCTGAACATCGAGGACCCCAACCTGGTGGTCACCATCAACCAAGAGTCTGGAGAGACACTGATGTCAGGCATGGGGGTCCTTCACCTCGAGATCGCCACTACCCAGATCCAGCAGGCAGGCCTCGAGATAGTCACGTCGCCGCCGATAATCAACTACAGGGAGACCATCCGCGCGAGGGCGGGGCCCATAATGTCCAGGTCTCCTAACCGCCACAACAAGATCTTCGTCGAGGTGGAGCCACTGGAGCCGGAGGTCATAGAGCTGATCCGCAACGGCACCATCGGCGAAAACGTGGAGAAGAAGGCGGTTATCAAGACACTCCGCGACCACGGCTGGGATCCGGACCAGGCGCGCAACTTCCAGGCCGTAGACGAGAGGGGAAACGTGCTCACCGAAGTGACGAAGGGGGTCCAATTCCTGCAGGAGTCCATGGACTCCATCAGGGCGGGCTTCGACGACATCATGAAGAACGGTCCGCTCGCCTACGAGTTCACCAGGGGAGTGAAGGTGGCGCTCACCAACTTCGTCCCTCACGAGGACCCCGCCCACAGGACCTACGCCCAGCTGATGCCGGCTTCCAGGCGCGCGATACTCGGCGCTATGCTCTCTGCCAACCCCACGCTGCTCGAGCCGATACTTGGGATAGAGGTGAAGGGGCCCTCCGAGCTGATCGGTGCGGTCACCGGGGTAATCAGCTCCAAGAGGGGCAAGCTCGTGAGGATAGACCAGAAGGAGGTCATGACGGTCGTGGAGGGTGAGATCCCCGCCGCCGAGACCTTCGACCTCAGCGAGAAGATGAGGGGGGCAACGGCAGGCAAGGCGGTCTGGAACACCCACTTCAAGACCTGGCAGGCGGTCCCTCAGAACATGCTCTGGGGGCTGGTCACGGAGATCAGGAAGCGTAAGGGCCTCCCGCCGGATCCGCCGAAGGCCGAAGAATTCATAGACAAGGAGTAGGCCGTCAGGCATCCTTTAAGGGGGGTTTCGGCGGCCAGAGGGCCGGCGGCTAGAGAACGGAGATCTTATCCTACGACCTGAGGCTCGACGTGGACTTCCGGAAGGCCTTCGTGAAAGGCGAAGAGACGATCGCGGTCAAAGGCGCGGCCTCCCCGTTCTCGCTGGACTGCTCAGCCCTGGATGTCAGTTCCGTGAAGGTCGACGGAAAAGCGGCGAAGTTCAGGCATGACAAGAAGCGGTCCAAGCTAGTCATCCCGGGGGTCCCGAGCAAGCGGTCCAGGGTGGACGTATCCTACACCAAACAAGTGTCCGACGAGGTCATATTCGGCCTCTACAAGTCGAAGTACGGCAAGGACTACATCCTGGCCACAGACCTGGAACCCGCCGAGGCGAGGACCGTCTTCCCCTGCGTCGACGAGCCCACCTACAAGGCCCATTTCAGGCTGGAGATTACCACGGACTCGGGGCTCAAGGTCATCGCCAACACCCAGGCGTCCCGGGTCGAGGACCTGGGAAGGGGGCGGACGCGGCACGTCTTCGAAGAGACCCCCCTGATGTCGACCTACCTCTTCTTCTTCGCGATAGGGGAAATGGAGGAGACGCGGACCCGCGCCGGCGACGTCGAGGTGATCACCGCCACCCGCCCAGGCCAAGCGGAGAACTCTGCGCTCGCCCTCAGGATGGTCGCCGGGTCCGTCCACGACTTTGCGGGCTACTATGGGGTCCCATACCCGTTGAAGAAGCTCCACGTGGTCGCCCTCCCAGAGTACCACACCGGGGCCATGGAGAACTGGGGGGCAATCTCATCCCGGGAGAGCTATGCCCTTGTCACGGAGGCCGCCGCCTTCCGCCAGAAGAACAGGGGGGCCATGTCCATGGTCCACGAGGTGGCGCACCAGTGGTTCGGCGACCTGGTGACTATGAAGTGGTGGGATGACCTCTGGCTGAACGAGAGCTTCGCCACCCTCATGGGGTACAAGATGACTGACAGGCTCAGGCCCGAGTGGGACACCATGAGCATCTTTCTCATGGACGAGACCTTGGCGGCGCTCAACCTCGACGCGGTCAAGACGACTCACCCTGTGCAGGCCCACGTCAGGAAAGTCGAGGAAGCCATGCACATGTTCGACGCGGTCAGCTACAACAAGGGGGCGAGCATACTGAGGATGCTCGAATCCTATGTGGGGGAGGACGCCTTCAGGAAGGGGGTCTCAGACTACCTCAGGAAGTTCAGCTTCTCCAACGCTTCAGGCAAGGACCTCTGGGACTCCCTCGGCCGGGCCTCGAGCCTCCCGGTGGCCAAGGTCGCCAAGGAATGGCTGACCAGGCCAGGCTTCCCGGTGGTGAGGGTCCGCTCCGCAGGCAAGAAGATCCAGGTCTCTCAGAAGAGGTTTCTGATAACAGGGAGCGTTCCAGCGTCCCCCTGGCCCATCACGACGGCCGTCACCGCCGGGGGGAAGGAGCGGAGGGTGTTCTTCGACAAGAGGTCGATGACCCTCGATGTGGACCCAGACTCGGACGTCCTACTCAACCCCGGGAGGAGCAGCTTCCACGTCACTCTCTATGACAAGAAGGGGTACCAGAGGCTGGCGGCACGCTTCGCCAAGCTGGGCGCCCACGACAGGGCGGGCCTGATCAACGACCTCTTCCTCTTCCTGCAGGCAGGAGAGATCAGCCGGGAGGAGTACTTCAGGTTCATATGTCTCTGCGGAGGAGCGCCCGACAACGTCACCGTCCAGGTGGCTGCCGGGCAGCTCAGGCTCCTCAACGCCATCGCCTGGGACTCACCAGGGCTCCGGGGGGTCTATCCGAAGTTCTATCCGCCGCTCATGGCCAGCATCGGCGAAGAGCCCAGGGCCGGCGAGCCGGAGTACCTCGGCGCCTCCAGGGAGGACCTAACCTCGCAGTACGTGGCCGTCGACGGAGCCTACGCTGCGAAGCTGGCCCAGAAGTTCGACCGCTACCGTGACCTCGACCCGAACCTCAGGGGCGCCGTCGCCTCTGCCTATGCGATAACCCATGGGGAGAAGGCCAAGGGGCCCCTGGTGCATATGGTGAAGACCATGCAGGGGGAGGTAGACAGGGCGAAGATCTACGGGGCCCTCTGCTCCTTCAGGGACCCTTCACTGGTCGAGGAGACCCTGGACCTGGGAATGAGCGGGGAGGTCAGCCGCTCTGACTCCGCCTACCCGATGTTGTATGGGGCCCTGAACACCGGCGCCCGGGACGTCTACTGGAAGTGGCTTACGAAGAACTACGATGCCATCTACGACATGTACGGGGGGTCTCAGCAGTTCTACCTCTATATGATGCGCCTCTTGCCAGTGTGCGGAGTCGGAAGGGAGGCCGAGGTGAAGCGGTTCCTCTCCGGCAGGAGGATGAAGCAGGGAGGCTCCAGCCTCACAAGAGCGATGGAGGGCCTCAAGAACAACTCCAGCCTCCGCCGGAGGCTCCTCGCCAAGGAGCCGCGGAACTAGGCCCTGGCTGCCCTCGGAGTCTTCGAAGGAACCGGGGCCGAGGCGGTCGCGCTCCCGTGTACCGCCTGGCCGAGTCCTGTCCCCCCGAGCGACGACCCCGTTGTCCGGTGCTCTGTGCGGGGCTCCACCATGGCCGTCCTCTCCATCTCAGAACCTCCCCTTAACTAACAGCCACCCTCGTGCTTCAGGCCATGAAAGTCGACCCGTCGCTGGTCCACCGCCTCTTCTACCCGCAGGTGCCCCTGGTGATGGCCGCGAAGGCGGGGGGGAGGGCCTCCGCCATGCCCGTGGTGTCCTATCTCTCAGTGTCGGAGAAGCCCCCCATCGTCGCTGTGGCGTGCTCCCCCCAGGGCTTCACCTGCCGGCTCGCCAGGAGGTCGCGCTGCTTCTCCCTCTCAGTTCTTGACAGGGAGGACGCTTCCGCCCTTTCGAAGCTGGCCACAACCAGCGGCGCGGCGGTGAAGGACAAGCTCGCGCAGGCCGGGCTGGCGCATTCGGATGGGATGAAGCTGAAGGTCCCAGTCCTCGGCGCTGCCGTGGCGACCTTGGAGTGCAGGCTGCTGTCGACGAGCCGGCTCGGCGACCATCTGCTCCTTGTCGCGAGCGTGGAAGCCGCATACACCACAGGGGGGTTCAGCGGCTTCTGGGACTATCACAGGTACAGGCCCATCCTCTATGCAGGCTGGCAGGAGGGGGAGCTGAGCCGGTACCCAGGAACCTAGGCGCGGAGCCCGACGGGTTCAGAGAATCCAAAGCCGGCTTTCAGTGCCTGCGGTCCGCCGATTGTTCAGGGAGGGGCTATGGCGCTCAGGCTCTGCACGGCGGAGGGAGCGTCGTCGACGGCTCCCAGAATCGTACATCCCAAGCTGTCGACCACGCAGGGGCTTCCTACCTCTCGTCCCTGACCGAGACGAACCTCGTTGTCAGGCTCCCGGTCCTATTGAGCTTGGCGAGGTTGAGCTCCAGCGGGGTCATCTGTTCGATGACGCGCGCCTCGGAGAGCGGGCCGGCGTGGAGCGGCCTGAGATTCGGGACCGACCTCACGAGCCCCGCGACCACCTCGAAGGTCTCCCTGGAGTCCGTGGCCACAAGGATGTCCATGGCCACCGGCTCTCCCTTCTCGAAGAAGAGGGAGGAGACGTGGTTGAACGCAGTGGCGATTCTGCTCCCGGGGAGGAGCCTGGCCAGCTCCTCAGCAGCAGAGCCCTTCTCCAGGGCGTACCTGAAGAACCCTCCCTCCAGCTTCAGGGGGTTGACTGCGGACACTACGGGCTTCCCTGCCAGCGCGGAGGCGAGCTCTGATGCCGCCCCCAGGCCCTCGTAGGGCATCGCGAAGACGGCGACCTCCGCCGCGAGCGCCGCGCCAAGGTTGTCTGTCCCCGTGGCCCCATCGACCTTCCCGGCCGCCTCCTGCGCCCGCGCCCGGTCCCTGGAGCCTATCACCACCTCGTTCCTCCTGGAAAGCTGCATGGCGATGGCGCCCCCCATGCGGCCGGTCCCACCGAGCACGGCGACCTTCACTCTTCCAGCCTCGACTGGGGGGAAGTCTCGACGTACCTCGCATACTTCGAGTCCAACACCCCCTTGATCTTCTCCGCCCTCTTCCACCCGATGCCGTCCGTCATGGCGAGCTCCCCGGCCGTGAGGGCCATCACGCGCCTGGGGGTGCCGTACTTGGCCAGGAGCTTCTCGGCCAGCCTCCTGCCTACCCCCGGGAGAGACGACACCAGGTAGACCTGCTGCAGGGGGGCGCTCTGCGCCTTGCGGGGGACCTCGGATGGCAGCCTTGCGAGCGGTTTCGCCCTCGCGTGGACCAGGAGCTCTGAGATGGCCAAGGCAGTCTCCCTGGGGTTGGCAGTGTAGAGCACCCTCAGCCCGTAGGCGATGGTCACGTTCGCAATGGCGCCGTAGAACGACTTTAGGTTCCGTGCCAGGCCCTCCACCTCCTTGGAGTCCCCCTCGACGAGGAGGAACGGCTTGGCGTAGGCCGCGGAGATCTTCGCAGCCTGATAGAATATGCGCGAGTCGTAGACCGAGGACACCAGGTCCCTCACCGATTTCCTCTCGACCGCCACCTCGGGGTTGAGGACGTAGTCGGCCACCGGGAGCCTGCTGAAGTAGACCCTGACGTTCAGCTTCGCCAGTTCGTCGGGGACGCCGCTCGCCTTCTCCCTCTCGTCGGCCACCACCCGGGCGGGTATCACGGGAAGTGCACTGGGATCACGAAATAAAAGGAGTAGGAGACCAGGGCGAACAGCGCCACGGCGGCGCAGGCGGCCCCGATGTCCGTCCCCCTCGCCCTGTAGACCAGGAGGGAGGTCGGCCTGGGGACGGCTCCGTACGCCCTGGACTCCATGGCCTCGGCCAGCTCCCCGCTCCTCACCACCGAGTTGACCACCAGGGGGATCAGTATGGGGATCATGTTCCTTACCCTCCGAACCAGGTTGCCCTTCTCCAGCTCCAGCCCCCTCGACTTCTGGGCGTCCATGATCTGCATCGTGTCAAGCATCATCACGGGTATGAACCTGACGGCGGTCACGAAGGCGAAGACGACGTCCCTGGGGAGCCTGAACATCTTCATCACCTGCTCGAGCTCGTCCGGGGAGGTGGTGATGAAGAAGAGGCTGGTGGAGACCACTATGGCTATGAACCTGATGGCGTAGAGCAGAGACGTATCCAGGTTCCTGGTGAACACTATGTTCACGACGAAGATGAATCCGGAGAACAGCCCGGTGAACGCCATGGTCCTTGCCACCCTCTTTAGGACCGTGGCGGCGGCCGAGAGCCCGACCATGAACCCGATGACCAGGGCCATCTCGAAGACAGACCTCGCGAGGAGGGTCGTCACGAACATCAGCGCGGAGTTCAACAGCTTCGTCCTGGGGTCCAGCCTGTGGTAGAACGACTCCCCCCTCCTGAAGATGAACCCGCCGCTCAGCCACATCATGGCCGAATGCCCTCCTCGACCCAGCGCCCCGCGTCCAGGGGGTGGACGAAGGGGGCCCGGGGCCTCCTTTCCAGCAGCTGATAGAACTCCACCAGCTGGGGCTGCGCAACCCTGGCGGAGTCCAGCAGCTCCCTGTCCTGCATGAGCTCGCGGGCGGGGCCGTCCCCCACCACCTTCCCTCCCTTCATCACCACAACCCTCGGCTGCATCGGCCAGAGGAACTCGATGTCGTGCGAGACCACCACAATGGTCTTCCCCGTTGACATCAGCATCTGTATTGTCCCCGCCAGTTTCTCTTTCTGGATCGAGTCCTGGCCCACCGTCGGCTCGTCGAGTATCACCATCTGGGGGTCCCAGGCCAGGATGCACGCCAGGGTGAGACGCTTCTTCTCCCCCCCGCTGAGGACAAGGGGGGACGACTTCCTGTACTCCTCCAGGCCGAAGAGCTCGAGCCCCCAGGAGACGCGGTTCTGGACCAGCTCCGGCGAGTACCCGAAGTTTCTGAGGGCGAACGACATCTCCTCCTCTACGGTCTCTGAAAAGAGCTGGTGGTCTGGGTTCTGAAAAGCCACTCCGACCTTCCGCGACAGCTGGGCCGTGCTCGCCTTCCGCGTGTCGACCCCGTCGACGAGGACGCTCCCAGACGCAGGCTTGAGCAGCCCCGTCACATGCTTCACGAGGGTCGTCTTCCCGGCGCCGTTCTCCCCAACCAGGGCGACCACCTCACCCGCCTCCACCCTGAGGCTCACTCCATCTAGCGCCCTGACCCCGTTCTGGTGGACGAAGGTTACGTCCATGAACTCTATCATGCCCCTCTCCCCTCCACGGCAGCGGCGAGCTCGGAGGGGGCGAGCAGCCTATCAGCGCTCACGCCCACCTTGCCAGCGAGCATCTTCTGCACCCTGGTGATCGCGGGGACAGCCACCCCATGGGCCTCGGCTTCCTCTCCGAACAACACGTCCCTGGGGGTCCCCTCGAGCACCTTCTTCCCTCCGTCCATGACGACCAGCCTGTCCGCTACCTCCACGAGTAGGTCAAGGCGGTGCTCCACGACCACGAAGGTGGTCCCCAGCTCCCTCCTGAGCCTGGCCACCAGGGCGACCAGCTCGGAAGCCGTCTTGGGGTCGAGCAGGGAGGTCGGCTCGTCGAGTATCACAAGCTTGGGCCGCATCGCGAGGACCCCCGCCAGGGCGACCCTCTGCTTCTGCCCGTCGGAGAGCTCGTGGGGGGCCCGCTGCGCCAGGTCTCCGATCTTCAGGAGCCTCAGGGCTTCGTCCACCCTCGCCCTCATGTCGCTCCTGGGGACGCCGAGGTTCTCGAGGCCGAACGCCACGTCCCTCTCGACCGAGAACATGAATATCTGGTTCTCCGGGTTCTGGAACAGGAACCCGACCGACTGGGCGAGGTCGCGCATGTTCGAGTCCTTGACGCTGGAGCCGGCTACGCGCACGTCCCCAGAGTACTCCCCGCCGTACATGTGAGGGATCAGCCCGTTCACTGTCCTGAGGAGGGTGGACTTGCCGCACCCCGACGGGCCGGCCAGCACAACTATCTCACCCTCGGGGATCGCTAGGTCGAAGCCTGAGACGGCGTTCCTAGGCGCCTCTGGGTACCTGAAGCTGAGCCCCTCGACCTCGAGTATGTCTCCCATGCGGCCGCCACCGTATCGGGCTAGCGCCTATCCCTGGGGGGTGTCACGGCCGGGGGCGCCACCACGTCGGCGAACCAGGGGGTCCTCCCCCCGACCCTCAGCCTTGGGACCGACGGGACCCTGAGGACCAGGGACGAGATCCCCATCACGGCCGCCAGCTGAATGATGTTGAACACCCCAGTGAACGCGAGGACCACCAGCAGGGCGTTGGAGGAGGTCAGCCCGATCCCTATCGCGGCGAAGGGCGCCTTCACGAACGCTTCGATGGCCGGGAGGCCGTAAATGTAAACGACAAGGTAGAAGTTAGGCACCGTCATCACCAGCGCCCTTACGGCTCCTCCCAGCGCCGTGCTCCACCCCGCGAGCCTGAGGAAACTGGTCCTCCCGCCCCGGGCAGCGATCTTGGACCCGGCCCAGAGTCCCGCGACCGTGGACACCAGGGCGAACAGCTTCAGCAGGGGGCCCAGAGGTATCTGCTGGCCGAAGACCATCAGCCCCGCGAACTCCACGAACGAAGAGACCAGGGCGGGGGCGGGGCCGAAGATGAAGAAAGCAAGTATGATGGCGACCTCGCCGAGGTCGAACTGGAGGTATGGCACGAGAGGGAAGTTCAGGCCCATGGCCTGGGACCCTGCCGCGAGGATGAGCGCCAGGGCGCTGAATATCGCGCTCCCGGCGATGGAAGCGGTGTCAAGACGCCCCCTCGATACAGTGCCCATGCTGGGGCCGCGCGCCCAGTTATACTTATAACGCTTTGGTAGCTACCAATGTACTTGTAGATGCCAAGACAGAACGCCGGGGTGAGCTCGGAGCAGCTTACCGCCCTCCTCCACCTGGTGAAGCTCGGCGCCGTCCGCTCTTTCTCCAACGTCACCACGCGGATGTTGGGCGAATCTATGGGCCTCAGTCAGCAGGCTGCTTCCCTGAGGCTCGCCGCCCTGCAGAGGGCGGGCCTGGCCGAGAGGGCACACTCAGGGCGGGGCCTGGCCGTGAGGCTGACCGAGAGCGGCCTGGACGCTGTGGAGACCTTCCTCGCGGAGGTGGGCTCCAACCTGGAGCGAGGGAAGGACACGATGCAGTTCCGAGGGACCGTCTTCACCGGGCTGAACGAGGGGGCGTACTATGTCTCGATGAAGGGGTATGCCGAAGGCTTCGCCGGGGCCCTCGGCTTCGAGCCGTTCCCCGGAACCCTCAACTTGCGTCTTACCAGCGAAGCGATGATAGGGCAGCGGAGGCGCCTGGACTTGCTGAAGGGGATCGAGATCCCGGGCTTCAGCGACGGCAAGAGGTCCTACGGTGGGGTGAAGTGCTTCAGGGCGAAGGTGGCCGGGAGGCACCCCGGCGCGGTCCTGGCCATCGAGAGGACCCATCACGACAGCTCGGTCCTCGAAGTGATCTCCCCGGTCAACCTCAGGAGGTCTTTGGGGCTGAAGGACGGCGACGAGTGCGCCGTCATGGCCTACCTTGGCGAGGGGTGGGCACGTCGACGCTGAAGGTCACGTACTCGCCGTCCTTCAAGCCGAGCTTCCCCCTGAGGTAGGCCGGTGAGACCAGCTCAGCGACCGTCTCGTTGTAGTAGGTGATGTCGATGAAGAGGAGCGTGACCTTCTCCCCTCTCAATTCACCTTCAAAGCACGTCAGGGAGCTGAACGACTCCCCTCCCAGCGTGAACCCCTCTATCTTCACCCCGTCCGCTTTCCTAATCTCCTCAAGCTTCCGTATCAGCGCCCCGTCTTCGAGCTTCACGTTGAGTGTCCCCGGGTAGGGGGAATAGCCCAGCCGCTCCCTGAAGCGCCTCTGGTACTCAGGGTGGCCGACGTAGTACTTCCCCTTCCCCATTCCGCTGAACACCGTCCCCGTCACCGACAGGCGCATCAGGCGCCCTCCGGGGGCTGAGATTAAAAGCCCGATTGGCTTATCTAGAATCCATGGGGGATGCGGGAGAGTTGGCCAAGCAAGAGATACTGATACTCGTGGACGACAATGACAACGAGCTGGGGACTGATACGCGCGAGAACTGCCACGCGGGGAGGGGGAGGCGGCACAGAGCGTACACCGCGCTGATCTTCCACGACGGGAAGCTTCTGCTGCAGCAGCGCAGTCAGAAGAAGCTCCTCTGGCCGGGCGCCTGGGACGTCTCTTTCACGAGCCACGTCTACCCTGGGGAGACATACCAGCAGGCGGCTTCGCGCCGGGCGAAGGAAGAGCTGAGCGCGACCGTGGGGGGGCTGGAGGACGTGCACTCGTTCGTCTATTTCGCTCCCCAGGGACCCAACGCCGAGAACGAGTTCTGCAGGGTCCTGGTGGGAGACTTCGACGGGAAGATCGTGCCCAACGGGGACGAGATGTCTTCGGTGAGGTGGGCCAGGGTCGCTGACGTGGCCGCTGATATGCGGGCGCACCCGGACCTCTACACGCCTTGGTTCAAGCTCTCTTTCGAGGGGTTCCTGAAGAGCAGGGCGTCCGCCAGATACTCCTAGTCCAGCTTCTTCAGCTCACCGAGGAGCTCCTCGAGCCGCTTCAAGGTCGCCTGCACCGTGTCCTCCTCCGCCGTGGGCGTGGAGAATGAAGCGGCGGTCGCATGTCCGCCGCCGTGCCCTCCGAGCCTCTTCGCCATCTCCTCGGCAACCTGGGACCCCAGCTTCACGCCGGTCGCTTCGTGGAGCCTCTGGGTCGCCCTCAGGCTCACCCTGGTCTCCCCATCCGACTCCCCGCCCACCAGCCCCAGGTCGGCCCCGAGGTAGATCAGGGACCTGGCGACGTGGGCCTGGAACGAGCCGACGTGGCTGGTCGCCACCACCCATGTCCCCGCCCTGAATATCGTGATCCTCTGCGCCCCCTTCAGCTTCGCCAGGACCTCACCATAGTCAGGCTCGCTGCGGAGCTCCCGCCTCGCCAGGGCCAGGTCCGCCCCCGCATCAATCAACTTCACAGCAGCCCGGAGTCCGGAGGGCCCTGCAATGGCCAGGTGAGAGGAGTCAAAGAGCATCGCCTCCAGGAGCGCCTGGGCTGTCTGGGGGTCCGGGGTCACCCCCTTGCGCTCGAAGAGCCCGCAGACCACCTCAGCGGCCGAGGTCGCCGCCTCTTCAACGATTGCGTGGCCGTAGAGGTCCCCTCCCCTGTGCGGGTGGTGGTCCACGAGGACCTTCACCCCCGGGCTCGCCCTGAACTTCTCCTTCCACTCGTTCAGCAGCTCTTCGTCCCCCACGTCCACGGCGACGTAGAGGTCGTAGTCCCCCCCGCTCCCCTCGGCGATTCTGTGGGGGAACTTCGCGCTGAGCTTCTGGGTCAGGGTCGTCATCCCCCCCGGCGTAGCAATGTGGACCTCGCAACCGGGGGCCAGGGCTCCGATGAGCGTGGAGAGGGCGTAGGCCGAGAGGTAGGCGTCCGCATCGGCGTTCCTATGGCAGACTACGGCCGCCTTCCTGAGGACCGAGGGCTCTAGGAAGGGGAATTCTTCCGGTTTCGCTTCAAGGGCCAAGGGTCGCCACGGTCTATGCGTCCCCGGGCGGCTGCTGCTGCGCCTGCGGCGGCCTCGCCTTCACGGCCTCGTCTATCTTGGTCTGGAGGTCCTTGAGGCTCTCCCTGAACCTCGACTCCTGCTTCGCCAGGACCATCTTCCTGGTGTTTGCCAGCTCCTTCTTCTCATTGAGCTCCTTCACCACGTCCTCCTTCTTGGTCTTGATCAGCAGGTTCCCCGCGAACTTGTACACCGCCTCCGAGTCCGTCGCTTTGCCGAGCTCCTCCTGCGCCTTCTCCGTCTCGCTTAGCTCGAGCTCGACCTGCTGCTTCTGGGCCAGCACGGCCTGCAGGTTCTGTTGCGCCTGGTCGTACCTCGCGAGCTGCTCTCGGAGGAGCGGCGGAAGTTCTGGTTGGCTCAACTTTCGGACCAGCGACCCCTGTCTCTACTTAAAGCCTTTCGACGCAGATTCGACGGATCTCACCTGCTCGAGGACCGCCCTCGCCTTCTCCGCCACATCCCCGGGCCCATCCCCTTCGATGCTCACTACGCACAGGCCCCCCCTGACGACCGCTGAGGGGACCTTCTCGGCTATCTTCGCGGCGGTCCGCCTGTCGGCTCGGAAAGTGATCTTCAGCCCGACTGACTCGATGGGGCTATCTCGACTTCGCCTGCGCGAGCTCATAGGCCCCTCCGGCCACGGTGTAGCCGCAGGACTTGCACTTCCAGATGCCTGAAGAGCTCCGGGCGAGCTTCATGCTCGCGCACGACGGGCACTCCCTCGCTTGCTTCAGGGTTCTCCAGACCCTGGCGTACCTCTTCCTGAGGGTGCCGCCGTACTTCGCGCCCAGGCCCTTTAGGCTCTCGTTTGCCTTCGGCACTACCTGGTCGCCTCCAGTATCTGGGCCCTGATCGCCTTGCCGACCTTGATGGAGGTGTCCGCCGCCTGGAGCACCTGCTCCGGGGTGATGGTGCTAGCCTCGCCCTTCTGGCTGGCGCAGATGTTCCCGTCGTCGTCCGTGGTGATGGTGATCCTCATGTCCATTGACCCTTCCTCCTCGGCGCTGGGGTCGACCACCAGCCTGTCGCCTATCCTGGCTACTGTCACCGACACGGGGTTCCTCTCTACAGGGACGGGGATCAGCTCGTCGGTCGTCTCGACCTTGTCGTCCTTGACCACGTACTTCTTCATCTTGGCGGTCCTGAGGGCGGACACCACGGCGTAGCTGGTTGCGTCGAACAGGTTCCCGTCGACGTTCATGACGTTGCAGTCTACGAACACTGCGATGACCGACTTCCCCGGGATCAGGCTGAGCTTGCTCATGTCGACCATCTCAGACTCGCGTATCCCTCTGTCCGTCACCCTCGCCAGCTCGATGGCGTCCTCGCTGGGTGGCCCCGCCTCGGCGTAGGGGGATGACAAGGGGAGTATCTCGGCGTTGACCATCAGTATCCCCTTGTCCGGCGTGTCAGGGAAGGGGATCCCCGTGGCTATCTTCACCCCTGCTATGACCTGAGTGTTCCCCAGGGTCACCCTGGCCGAGCCGTTGGCCTTCGGAATGACGCCTGTCTCGATCTTCAGCTCCCTGGGCTGGTCGAGGCCCCTCCCGTCGAGACGTTTCCCGTTGGCCAGGAGCTGCACCATCTGCGCCTTCCTGATCGTCTCTACCACATAGTTCTTCTTCATCGACATCTACTCGGCCGCCTCCTCTACTTCGGTCGACTGCGCTTCGCCGCCGAAGAACCTCGTCGTCAGAGCTTCCCTCTGCATCTGGTAGATCTCCTTCCCCTTCTCGATGGCAAGCTCGAATGCCTTCTGGAAGTTCTCCCGCGTGTAGACCCCGTCCACCTGGAGGAGCCCCACCTGGCCGAGGTTCGGCATTATGGCCACGGGCATGTCTCCATTCCCTTCCTTATCCTCGGTGTCGTCGAGGTCAGAGACCACCTGCTCTCCGATGAGGCCGCAGGAGCACCCGACCACGAGGTCGCGCATGTTGATCCCCGCGTCAGCCAGGGCCAGCGACGCCGCCGTGATTCCGGCGACCCTCGACCCTCCGTCCGACTGGAGCACCTCGACCCACACCTCGATGGCAGTCCTCGGGTAGTCTTCCACTATCACCGCCGGCACCAGCGCCTCCCTGATCACCTTCGAGATTTCAATCTCCCTCCTCGACGGCGCCGGGTTCTTCCTCTCGTCAACGGAGAAGGGGGCCATGTGGTACCTGCACCTCAGCAGCGCCCTGTCCGGGAGCACCTGGTGCTTGGGGTGCACCTCCTTCGGCCCGTACACCGCGGCCATGATCTTGTTCTTCCCCCACTCGATGTAGGCTGACCCGTCGGCGTTCTTCATTATGCCCACCTGCAGCTTTATGGGCCTGAGCTCGTTCCACTTCCTCCCGTCGAGCCGGATCCCGTGCTCGTCTATGAGCTTCTTCTTAGTTCCCGCCAACTGCGCTCCCTCCCAGAGCCTCCTCCACCTTCGACATCAGATCCGGCGCGTGGGTCTCCTCCTCCACGAGCATGATGGCCTTCACTGCTTTCATGATGCCTTCAGGGCTCCCGTCCACGACCACCACTCCGTTCTGGCCCACCCTGACGTCGCACCCCGTCCTCTCGCTGATTAGGTTGATCATCGCACCTCTTCTCCCGATTACTCGGGGGACCTTCGTTGGTGATATCTTAACGATTTCCCCTGACTCTATCTTCCCGTAGCCCTGGCCCCTGATGCTCAGCTGAGGGTCCCTGGACCTCTCGGAGGTCTCTATCCTTGTCCCGATGATGTCGCCCACCCTGAACTTGCTCGACAGGTCGTGGGTCGCGGGGGAGAAGTCCCTCCCGAAGACGAATGAGGCGGGGAGGAATCCGTCGAAGCACGAGTTGATGTCCACCACCCACCCGAACCCGTTGATGTCCACCACCTTGCCTATCACCTCGTCGTCGGTGTGCGGGAGGTAAGGCCCGGTGAGGGGGTTGAGCTTGATCTCGTCCCTCAGCACCTCTGCGACCCCCACCCTGAGGGCCACATACTCGTCTCCGTGCTTCTCGATGTAACTCCCGTAGCGGTAGTTCCCCTTGGCTACGACGTCTCCCGGGATTACCTGTTTCCTTTGTATCATTGGCATCTCTATTTCACCACTGTGACCTGAGCGGCCCCCTTCGTGGTCGAGCCGAGGCGGTCCAGCAGGCCGGGCTGTCCGCCGGCGGGTATTTCTACTATTGCGGAGAGCGTCCCGTCGGCCAGCCAGTCCTCCTTGACTATCTCGCCGTAGTTCTTCATGACCCCGATGGCCTGGCCGGTGTACTGGGCAGCCACCTTCACCTGTAGCCTGACCTTCTCCGACTTCAGCGGAAGTATGGTCCTCAATGCGTCCACCACAGTCTTCATCTGCTCGTTGGCGTCCTGGAACGGGTCAACCGACACCCGGGCCTCCAGCATAGCCTGGTCTATCCTCGTCGGGGGGTGCGGGAGCATTGTCCTCGGGTCGACGAAGTTCTTCGAGATGGCCGCTATTATCGCCCGCCTCTTCTCTTCCGTGAGCTTCTTCCTCTGTTCCTGGGTAAGGTTCAGCTCCCCTCTCTTCAATATCTCGAGGGCAGCCTTCGCATGGTCGTCGGTCCCGAAGTGGAGCTTCAGCTTCTCGCTGCTGGCCCTGAGTCCCTTCCTCGAGTCCGAGTAGACCTCGTCCACTGCAATCACGGTAGAAGGCTCGACGTTCCTCCCCTGCTTGAACGACAGGGCCGAGTCAGGATTGACCAGTATCTCGTAGTGTTCCCCTCCGACGACGAGCTTGACCGTGGTGAACTTTGAGGATTCGTGGGTCCTCGGCTTGAAGTCTCCGCCGCTCCGACCGAAGGATCCGCTCATCTGAGCCGACGCTACTCAGGAGCTCTTGGCCGGAGGCTTGTCTGACTTCGTCTTGGCACTAGAAGCGCTCTTACCTATCTCCGCCTCAGCGAGGCGCCTCCACTTCTTGGTCCCAGCCTCCACGACGGCGACCTTGATGTGCGATGTCCCGCTCTTGTCCTCGCTCACGAGATAGATGCACTCGATGGCCAGCGTGACAGCCCCCTCAAGGTTCAGGTCCGACGAGTAGTTCTTCTCCAGGTAGTCGTTCACCTGGTCGCTCCCCTGCCCTATGGCGATGGCATGGAACCCTGAATACGTCCCCGTCGGATCGGCGAGGTAGACCACCGGCCCCGCTTCGTCGACCCCCGCTATGATGAGGGAGACACCGAATGGCCTAACGCCGGCGTACTGCGTGTACTGCTGGTTCATGTCAGCGATGCGCTTGGCTATGGCTTCGACGTCGACCGGCTCGTCGTAGATCAGCCTGTTGCTCTGCGCCAGGACCCGGGCGTTGTCCACCTGTATCCTCGCGTCAGGGATGTAGCCGGCCCCGACCGCACCGACGTGGTCGTCGATCTGGAACATCTTGATGACCGACTCTGCGCTCTGGAGCTTCCTCTGCTTCTCTTCCACAGCCAGCACGACTCCGTGCTTGGTTTGGACGCCCACCGCCAGGTTCCCTCTCCTGACCGTCTCCAGCGCGTACTCCACCTGGTACAGCCTACCGTCGGGCGAGAATATGGTGATCGCCCTGTCGTATCCTGCCGAAGGTGCAAACATTTTCTTGCCTTGCTCCTTTTTGCCAACGAATTCCTTGGCCTTTTAAACTGTTCTGAGGTTCTTGCTGTTTCCGTGAAAGTTCTTATCTTGAAGACACTCCTTGATTCGCATTGGCCAAGGTCCTCGTGGTGAACAACTACCCTGCCAGGGACCGCGCCGGGGCCCTGGAAAAGTGCCTGGCGGGGAACGGCGCCGATGTGGCCGCCGTCGAGTGGGGTGAGGCGTCGGCCGCCAGGTTCGACTCCTTCGACGGCGTCGCTCTGAGCGGCTCCCCCGAGATGATGACAGACACCCGGACCAAGGACAAGTTCCAGGCCGAGGCCCAGGCGGTGCTTGACGCCCGCGTCCCCATCCTCGGCATCTGCTTCGGCCACCAACTCATGGCCCACGCCTTCGGCGCCGAGGTGGTGAAAGACAAGAGGCACGTCCTCGAGATGGTGAAGACAACGGTCCTGGCCGACGACCCGCTGTTCGGTGGGCTCCCGAGGTCCCTCACCCTCCTGGAGTCGAGGTACGAGGTGGTGAAGTCGGTCCCGGACGGGTTCACCCTCCTGGCCAGAAGCGAGACCAGCGCCATCGCGGCCATGAAGCACAGGACCCGCGCCCTCTACGGTGTCCAGTTCCACCCGGAGCGGTACACTCAGGCTAATCCTGACGGGGATAGGGTGGTGGCCAACTTCCTCGGCCTCCTGAAGTAGGCGGGCGGGATGGTCCTAGAGAAGGTCATCTTCCAGAAGCAGGTGGTGGACAGCCTGTTCAGCTACTCAGCCATGGCCTACCCCAACGAGGGGATCCTCCTCCTCAGGGGCAAGTCGAAGAAAGGGGTGGTAGAGGTGACCGGGGTGGTGATCCCGCCCCTCGCCAGCCACGGGGCCGCGTTCTCGTCGTTCAGCTGGTGGATGCTCCCGGTAGACTTCTCCTACGTCGGGGTCGCCCACTCCCACCCCTCTGGGAACCACAGGCCTTCCCACCAGGACCTGCTCCACGCCACCGGGAAGCTCATGGTGATAATGGGGTACCCATATGCCACGGTCGACAACCTCGGAGTCTATGACCACAACGGGAACAGAATCCCGTTCGAAGTGAAGGAGTCGGCGCCCGCCAAGGACCCCTTCGACGCTGACTGAATAGCCACATTCCCTGGGAGGCGGAGGCGGCCCAGCTTGAGCTCCGGGTGGTCCTTTCGGGTCTTTTCTTGCGCATCGGGAGTCTGTTACACGATGTGGCCCGCATGGCGGCGGCCGATGGCCTCAAGGCAATTGATCTGCTTCATGACCTCAAGCCTGACGTTCCAGCCTCCATCGAAGTATCCTGTGGCTGGGCTCAATGAGATGCATGGGTGGGGGGGGATGGGCTGGCTACAGCCATGGTTCACCCCTCATGCCATGGGCGCCACAACTAACGGCCCAAGCCATGCTGCATGAGGCGTTAATGCTTATATCGTCTCAGGGAGGGGTACTCTCTCATGTCGCAGTACACGAAGGGTCAGTCCTGGGGTGCTCTGAAGAAGGCCTGGCGCGGCTACAAGGTCGCCAAGGTCCAGAACAACGCCGCTGACATGAAGAAGTACGCCGAGCGCATCAGGACGCTCCAAGGCGAGCTCGGGCTCGTCAAGGCGAAGTTCCCTGAGCTAGGTCTCACCTGAGACCTGACTCTTCCTATTTTATCTCGCCAAGTCAGCGTGGTTCGTTATTATCTGGTTTCTCAGGTCCTGTGCCTGCTGGAGGGTGAAATCCGGCTCGGCAGAGACCAGCACCAGCTTGTCCCCGAGGTAGAACGTCATGATGTTCAGCCTCTCCCTCTTGTTGAAAGTGTACTGGTTCTTCCCGAAGTAGCGGTCCCAGGTCCTGTCGTTATTGATCTGTATGGTTATGCCCGCGATGAGCCTGATGTCCTCGCTCTGGGGCTCCAGCGAGGGGATTCCCTTCCTCATCCCTCCGGCGACATGCCTCCCGCTCTGGTCCAGAATCTGGGCCGACCTCAACCTTCGGTCGAACTTGAAGATCTCGGTTATGATTTTGTCCCACTGTATCTGCAGCATCACGTCTCACGCGACACGCGCTGAGATATAAGCGAGACCCCTGGAATCAAGGTCGCGGGAGGGCGTCGAGGATCTCCTGGGTCTTCCTGACCCTGCCTATCCTCTTCAGGACGAACTCCACCGCGTTCCTGTGGGCGTCGGCCGAGCGGTCGGACATGGCGTCCTCGGCGAACAACTGCTGAAAGCCGTACTCGTAGGCGAACCTCGCCGTGCTCTCGACACCGTACGTGGTCGCTATGCCACAGAGGACTATGGAGTCCGTGCTTCCCCGCCTGAGCCTCAGCTCGAGGTCCGTGCCGTAGAACGCCCCCCACTGGCGCTTCGTGATCACCACGTCGGAGGGGGCGGGCCCGAGCTCGGGGACGATGTCTGCCCAGTCTGGTGGCATCTCTCCTCTGGACGGGAAGGATGTGTCGGACAACACGCTAAGGGAGGTCCCCCTGGACTGCGACACGCGGACAAGGTATACCGGCATGCCGCGCTCCCTGAATGCGCCAGCCAGCAGGGCCGCGTTGGCTACCACCGTACTGGTGGGGTTGGGCTGGGCGTCCATGGACGTTATCCCCTTCTGCAGGTCGATGACGACGAGGGCCGTCTTCGCCCCGTCGATAGCAAGGCTGCTCACGCACCCGCTCCCTGCCCTGGCCGCTTTAGGCGTTCGCGCCCGCTGCCAAGCCCGCCGGAGGCCTGCATCAGTCAACTTCTTTAACCAGTATTTCTTGGCTACCACATCAACTTGTCCGCTCTAATCAGCCCCGACTACACATCGCTAATCCTCAGGGTCGCAGTGGGCGCAGCTATGGTGGCCCACGGACTGCCCAAGGTGAAGGGGGGCTGGGGGAAGCAGTCGGGGGATTGGGTAGCCACCATGGGGGTCCCAGCGGCGGCGGCGAGGCTTGTGACCCTGCTTGAGTTCTTCGGGGGCATCTTCCTGATTGTGGGCCTCCTGGTCCCGGTGGTCGCTGCGTTCTTCGCCATCCAGTTCGCTGCCATCATCCTCATGAAGTCCAGCAAGATGAAGGCGGGGTTCATGGGGGCTGGGGGGAAGCCTGGGTTCGAGCTCGACTTCGTCTACCTCGTGCTTTCGGTCGCCATCCTCCTGATCGGGTCCGGGGCGTTCTCCCTGGACGCGCTGCTGGGCATCCTGTAGGCCTCCCGACGGCCGAATTTGGTCGAATCATCGTTACGGACTTGTTGATACTGTTTGACTCAGGCGGTGAAGAGCCATGATAGGGCGTATCATCAGTATGGTCCCAGAAATAGCCACCATCTTGCTTGGTACCTGCGTGGGCGCGGTCGCCGTAGTCTACGCGGGGACGAAGGGCTACCTCGGACACCGGAAGACTAGGGCAGCGCCGTCACCATCGACAACCACAAGCGCAATCACAACCGCGACGGAGCAGGCCAAGGAAGTCCCAACCGCGGAGACGCCGGTCGCGGCAGAGCCTGCACCATCCCCTTCACCAGCTCCAGCGCCAGCGCGCTATGAGTCGGTACAGCCAGCGCCAGCGCCGGTCACCTACTCCGCTCCGTCATCGACTTCGTTCGCGGCTCCGACGCTCGCGAAGAAGCCGACGCGGACATACAGGCGCAGGACGGCCCCGGTACGGGGCGCCTCCGGTGTCAAGAAGACCCTCGCCAAGCCCAAGAAGCGCTAGGCAAGAAACACGAAGCGAGAGCGTGGGTTCATAAACCCACACTCCGCCCTCTTTTGAAGCACATTGACCTCAGAGCCCATGCTGGGGCTTCACGTCTCCATTGCGGGATCCATGGACCTCGCCTTCGACCGGGCGAAGGAGATCGGGGCAAGCACATTCCAGATATTCACCAGGAACCCGAACCAGTGGAAGTTCAGCCCCATACCTGACGAGACGATCACCGCCTTCCGCGGGAAGAGGAACGAGTCGGGCTTCCGGAAGATCGTGGACCACATGCCCTACCTCCCGAACCTGGCCTCCCCCGAGAGGTCGACCGCGAAGATCAGCCGCTACTCCCTCGACGAGGAGGTCAAGCGGTGCGACGTACTGGGGATAGACTACCTCGTGATCCACCTGGGGAGCCATCTGGGGAAGGGAACGGCGGTGGGGGTCGCCAACATAGCCGAGGCCTGTAACGAGGCGATAGCAGGGAGCGGCGGGGACACTGCGATACTGCTGGAGAACATGGCGGGACAGAAGAACAGCGTCGGAGCGAGGTTCGAGGAGCTGGAGATGATACTCGACAGGGTCAAGGAGGATGGCCGAATGGGGGTCTGCCTTGACACCTGCCACATGTACGCGTCAGGTTTCGACCTCGCTTCGAAGGCCGCGGTGGAGAGCTCCATGGGGCTCTTCGACGAGGTGGTCGGGCTCGAGAGGCTCAAGGCCGTACATCTCAACGACTCCAAGGGCGCGCTCGGGAGCAGACTCGACAGGCACGAGAACATCGGGGATGGGAACATAGGACGCAGCGGGATCAGGGAGTTCCTCCGTTACCCGGGGGTCGCGGAAAGGCCGATCATAATGGAGACCCCATACAGGGACGAGGCAGCCGAGAGGAAGACCATGAAGACGGTCCGGAGCCTGTTCCCCCAGGGCGGTTCACAGTAAAATACGGGGCGCATTGCGACGGGTGACGCGGGCCCGTAGCTTAGTTCCAGAAATGGAGAGAACTCAGGTAGAGCATCGGGCTTTTAACCCGAGGGTCAGCCGACGCCCCTAAACGGGTTCGATTCCCGTCGGGCCCGCGTGATAAGCTCGAATCAGGCTTTGTTCCGTCAGAAAAGGGTGTTTCGGGCTATTCTGAATCCGCAGACATCTGATCGTCCTCTTTACGTTGCCGGTTTGTCGAGAGTTTGGTATTCTTCAATTACCTCTCTGTATCGGATTTCGACGTGAATTCTGCCTTCAGGAAAGTACAAGGCTTCCAACGAAAGCGTGAAGATGAATTCGCGAGAGCTCACGTCGGAGCTCCTCCCAAGAAATTGGATGGGCCGGTAACTCTAAGCGAGTACAATCCAGCCTGGCCGAAGTTGTTTGCCAAGGAGAGACAACGGATCAAGCGTGCCCTGGCACAGAACGCATTGTCAATAGAACATGTTGGCTCTACCTCCGTCCCTGGCCTCGCTGCAAAGCCAATCATCGACATCCTATTGGTAGTAGACGACTCTGCTGACGAAGCATCATACGTTCCTGCGCTCGCATCCACCGGATACGTGCTCAGAATCCGAGAGCCCAATTGGCATGAACACCGTCTGCTCAAGGGCACCAACATCAATCTACATGTATTCAGCAAAGGCGACGACGAGATAGAGAGAATGCTAGTATTCAGAGACCGGCTCCGCAGGAACCGGGAAGACATGGAACTCTACCTCAGAACGAAATGCGAGTTGGCCCGAAGAAACTGGAATTACACTCAGAACTACGCTGACGCGAAGTCCGAGGTTGTCGAGTCGATCATCAATAGGGCACGATTGAGGAAGCATCGATAGCAGGTAACCGCATCCACTGAAATATTGTAACCTTGGTTGGTACGCCCAAGGGTCGATTCAATCCGGGCCCGCACTCACCCGGGTTCGATGCTGGCCGTTAAACGGGGCCGGCGCCTCGGGAGGCGTCCCCCAAGGACAGAGGAAAAGGGGCGTATCCGAGTGCTCCCACCCCTTGGAGGAGGACGGCGCATTCAGGGCCCGGTACCACAACTCCTGCGGGATTCCCTCAACACCGCGGCGGGATTCCTCCTCCATCCAGTGAGGGCCTGCGACGAGGTCGCCTGCGTCTCCCCCGATTCACCGGAGCGGGTTCCTCCGCGACCGTCGGCCCCGGAACGGGAAATCAGAGCGCCGCCGCAGAGAGGCCTGAGTTCACTTCGAACTGGAATCCCGGATCCGACCGACCTCGTGGCTCCAATCTATCCAGTCGAATACCGGTGCCTCCACGCCGATCTGCCATAGAAGCGCATTGATCTCGCCGCGGTGCTGGAGCTCTTCTTCGATGAGATGCGAGAACACTTCGCGGATCGGTATGTCGCAATCGTGGGTTGATCCTTGCCCCTCCTCCCTATGGATCGTCCGGGTCAGGTCCGCTTCGGTCAGCTCCGCCATTATGCGCCTGATCTGAGCCTGAATATACTTCTCGTCCTTCCGGACATCTGAGAGGCTGGGAGGGGTGCTACTATCCGGCTCCTGAGGTGGAAACTCGAAATGTGCGCAATCCTTCATCCAGAAGTAGAATCCGCCCTGGGTGTGGCCGAAAATGTCGAGGAGCGTAGGATACGATGCTCCCCGGTCGCGTGAAAGTTCCACTGCCGGCAACTTCGAAAAGGCCTCGAGGTAGCCTTGACGGGCTCGTTCGATGTAGGCGAACCACGCACGGATTGATTCGACCTCAGACATTGTCGGATGCCCGGAGGAAGAAGCCATCCTAAGCGGGTTCCTTGATAAGGGCTCCAAACGACGACTTCCGCTTGATCTTCCCGCGCTCCACCTCGAAGATGTCGACATACCGGACTGAAAGCTTGGCGCCGTCCTTCTTGGTCACGTGAGCCGTGCCTTCAGCCACCACTACATTGCCCTCCTCGGTAAGCCTGTGGAGCTCGCCCCGGAGCTCGTCGTCGCCAAAGTTCTTGATGTGGGCCTCTTTCCCTCGCGTAATCACTCCTGAGGCGCTGACTCCGTCGACCCATTCCACCCATTCGACATCGTCGGCCAGTAGCTCGCCGAGTCTCGACTTGTCGGTGGTTGTCAGATATCTCTCGACGAGCTTCTTGTTGGAGCTCATCACATTCAGGACAGCGCCCGGACTCTTAAGCATCTCTCCTCCTGCTCGCGGAATATCCATTCGCGTTGCCTGAACCATTGCTCCCGATACCAGCCCTTGGTACACACGAAGGGTCAACGACGGGCCTGCCTTCACAGGGGGTGGGGGGCGACTTGGTTCAGGGAGTCCGGCCGCACCCCCAACTCATTCCAGGGGGATGTATTCTCCATCCGAAGGTCTGAAGCTTCCTATCTCAGGACTCACGACATGGTCCGGGACTGATCCGTAAGCGAGTCGATGAGACCCCTAAGGTATTGCGGGCCTCTCAGAGTCCCTGTCTTCTCGGCGTGATCGATGAGCCTGCTTACGACGTCTCCGTAAGGCTCCCGTCTGTGAACCTTCAGTCTGTCGAGCCTCGCCCTGTCATAGACCGCTATCGCAATCGTAGTCATGCGGGGCCTGAAGCTCGAGGTAACCTCTTCTTTTTCCTGCGACATTCGGCATCATCATTACATGTAGTTATAAGAACCTATAGCAAAGAGGATCGCTTATTATCAATCCCGCAACCACATATCGACTCGGATGGTCGTCGACATCGTTACGAAGCGGGAACCCGGCCGCAGGGTAATCGTCAGGACATACACAGGGCCATGGACTGGAGACGACATGCTCCGCCCCGAATTCACGGAGCTGGAGTCGTGGGCGACAGACAACAACGTCAAGACCGCCAGGTGGTTCAGGATCTACCTTGACAAATACGAGATTGGCATGCCCGCAGATCGGCGCAGGTGGTGGGCTAGCATCGAGTACAAGGGGAAGATTCGCGCGCCCCCGGCAAGGATCGAGACCAACTTCCTGCAGCCTCAACTCGTGGCGAGCGTAACGTTTGACCCGAAGGTGGTTTCGGACAGGCTGGTCTTCCATGGCCTGGAGTGTTGGCTCGACTGGAGGACTAAGCTCGGCGAGTTCGAGGAGGCCGGCCCGACTCGCGAAGTTTTCGTGGGGAATCCGTGGACTGACCCTTCGGCCAAGAGTCAGATCGAGCTCCAGGTTCCGATCAGGAAGGCGGGGGCGGGGTCTTGATAGTCTACGTCATGAGGCACGCACGGATTCCCTTCGGCGAGGGGCTGCCGAAGGTGGAGGAGCGCCACATCACCCCTCAGGGGAGAAGGTGGGCCGAGGCGATCGTGGCCGCGGCAAAGAGAGAGCTCGGGTTCGACCCTGACGCGGTGGTCTCAAGCCCCTTGCTCAGAGCGATGGAGACGGCCCAGGTTGTCGCCAAGGCCCTGGGCAAGGAGTCTAAGCTCTCGGATGACGACTGTCTGCTCCCGGAGGGCGAACCGAAGGCGGTGTACGCCATGCTCCGTAGGCTGAACAGGGTCGGCAGCGTCCTGCTCGTCTCCACCCAGCCTTTGATCGACAATCTGATCGCGGACCTCATCGGGGGACCCTCGAAAGTCGGACTGTACCTGGGGTCAATCGCATGCTTCCAATGCAAATCCCTCCCCGGCCCTGGGAAGGGAGAGCTTGTCTGGCTCCTTCCTCCCAGCGAGCTCTTCGACGGAAAGCGGTGGCCCCCATGAGCGATGCGTCGTCTCTAAGGGGGTGGGATCGAATGACCAAAGTCTGTATCATCGGGACTGGCGAGGTGGGGACCGCCCTGAGGAATGGGATCGAGAAAAAGCCGGGATACGAGGTGAAGACGGCGCCCCACGAACCCACACGGGTCAGAGACGCTGCGGGTTGGGGAGATGTGGTCATCCTGGCCGTTCCTCTTTCCGCCATTGGCGAGGTCCTGAAAGAGATGGGCGACGGCGCCAAAGGGAAGATTCTCGTTGATGTCACCAACGACTTCGGGGAAGAGACGCCTGCCATCAGCCGAGCCGAAGAACTGCAAAGAAAGGCTCCCGATGCGAAGGTGGTGAAGGCCTTCAACACGGTCTTCGCCAAGCACATGGCCACTGGGAGGGTAAAGGGCGAAGCCATCAGCTTGTTCGTCGCCGGGGACGACCCTGACGCGAAGAGGGAGGTCATGGATATTGGGCGGGCCATCGGGTTCCTGCCCGTGGACGCCGGGCCCTTGAAGAACTCCCGTTGGGTAGAGTCTCTCGGGATCTTGAACGTCAAACTAGGCTTTGGGCCGTCGAACTACGGCGACGACATCGGCTTTAGAGTGGTTGGGGTGACGCCATGACTCCGGGCAGAGGCGGACCTCCCCGCCGCGTCCGGCCTGAGTTCCCAACCGAATGGCATGTGCCAAACGACCCGAGGATGTGGATTACCTGGGACCACGCGAGAGAGAAGTTGGAGCAAGAGGAGATCTACTGGGTTTCGACCACACGCCCTGACGGACGACCTCACGCCGTCCCTGTCTGGGGGGTGTGGACGGACTACGCCTTCCACTTCGAAACCGATCCTCAATCGGTAAAAGGTGTCAATCTCTCAAGGAACCCGAATGTTGTCATGCACCTGCAGGACGGAAGCGACACCGTGATCGTGGAAGGGATAGCTTCAGTCGAGCGGTCTGCCTCGAAGCTGAAGAAGCTGCAGGCGAGCTACACTCAGAAATACGAGTATACGCCCGATTGGTCCAAGGGGTCCGGTCAAGTCGTCTATCGAGTGGCACCGAAGGTAGCCCACGCGTGGAAGAACCCCAGGATGCACCGAACCCTGGTAAAATTCGTGTTCTGAAGTTCCGAATCCCCGCCCATCCATTCGGCAATCCACTTCGAGTTCGCCCGAAGAGGGGCTTCGGCTGCCTCAGATTACGACCCACTGGTAATGGTGAACCCGGGCTAGCTGCAAATCAAGTTCGACTGGGCCGTTTGAGATCTACCCTGACGGTCGCGATCTCGCTGGCCGAGACTTCCTGCGCGATCTTTCCGCCTTCGGTGGAGACCTCCCTCTCGTATCCCTCAAGCAGGTTCGTCGACGCCGCGCCCTCGATGGGCCAGGCCAGCCTGATCGCCGCCTCGGCAGCCCTGCCCGATGTCTCATAGAGCCGCAGGACAACGGCATCCGAGTCCTCCGCTTTCTTGAGTACAGTCAAGATGACGTTGTCAGGATGGGCTGAGACGAAGGACATCGACTTCGGCAGGCGCCCTTGGTGGCTCTCTGCCACCAAAGGCATCAGAGGATAGTTGAACTCGTACGCTTTCCTCGCTGTCAGCGCCTCCCCGAAACCCGAAGCGTGAGGATAGAGGGCATAGGCCGCCTCATGTATGCCCTGGTCGGTCAGCTGTCCTTCGGCCCCCTCCACGGGCGGCAGGCCGAACCCGGCGCGCAGCCTGAACGGATACTCGGCGCTCCTAAGGAGGGTCATCCGCATGACGTCGTTGGCCACGTCGAACCCATATTTGCAGTCGTTGAGAAGGCTCACCCCGTAGGCCCCATCCTCTGAGCCGTGGTCGATCCACTTCTGGCCCGGCGCCTCGTACTTCGACCTCTCGACCAGTGTCGCTTCAGGCGAGACAGGGTTCCTCCGCGTGATGTGCCCGTAGGGGATCTCGTAGGTCGTGAAGTCGCCATGCACTGCCAGCGGGAACGCCACCTTGGCGAGCCTGTGCTCCGCGTGCCAGTCGACGTCGAGCTTGAACTCGACCAGAGGGGAACCGGCGCAGAGCACGACTTCCTGGGCGAACAGCGAGTCCTCCCTCCCTTTCTGGGAATACCTGTACACCGTCCTGATCCTGGCCCTCACGGGCCCGCTCTCGACCAACTTCACTTCGTCGGGGGCGTCTAACTCCACGCGCCTCACCCCGCCTTCCTGCTGATAGATGAAAACCTCCCAGGCGTCGAAGATGGCCGCGTCTGTTCGCGAGCTGACGCAGGTCCTCCCCTTCACCGGGGCGTCCTCGAAGATTTGGATCACCCCGCCGGGGCCTTTCAGGGCCTCCCTGCGGGCGTCCTTGTCTGTGACGCTCTTCACCAGTCCTGTCTTTCGGTCTACCGCAACTGATAGATGTTCGTTCTCGAGCCTGACCTCTCCCTTGCCCTCCTCCACGGTGAGGGTCGTCTTTGGCGGCTTCCCTCCCGCAGGAGCCGCCCTGTACTCCTTGTAGCCGACGGGGGGCACATCGTCGGCCCTGAAGATGAGCTTCCCTCCGTCGACCATCTGTGATGCGACCACCTGCCCCTCGCAGTCCGTCACGGCGTCCCCTTCCATCAGCGCACCCGCCGGCAGCTCCACCAGGCCGCTCCTGCTCCACGAAAGGGGGTTGAAGACGAGGATCGGTCTACCCTCTCCCGATGTGTCGGCCTGGTAGGATATGGCCTTCAGAGACTCCGAAACGAGGCGGTTCGCCGTAGCGAAGACCCAATCGAAGTCCTTCTGGGAGTCAGCGTAGACCTCCGGAACGGAGGAGCCAGGAAGGACGTCGTGGAACTGGTTCAGGAGCAGCCTCTCCCAGGCCTCGTTGAGCTCGCCGGCTGGATAGGGCAGCCCCTCCAGGTGCGCCACCGTCGCGAACTTCTCGGCCGCCTCCAGCAGGCACTCTGCCTTCCTGTTGTTCCTCTTGGTCCGGGCCTGGGTCGTGTACGTACCTCGGTGGAACTGGAAGTAGAGCTCGTCCTTGACCTCGGGGAGCCCGGCCATGCCGAGCTTCCCCGCCGCTCGCTTCAGATAGTCTTCCGAGGCCGCGAACCTCCCCTTGACCGGCCTCTCCCCGCGGACGAATCCCAGCGCCCTCTGCACCATCTCATCAGACACGCCGCCCCCATGGTCCCCTTCCCCGAAGAGGACGAGCAGGTCCTCTACCTGATGGCGCGCCTTCAGCCGCCTCAACTGGTCGAGTATCCTCACTTCCTCCACCCTCTCGTCGTAGGCCCCCACCATCTCGTGGGCAAGTATCGAAGAGCCGTCGGGGGAGGTCCACCTGAAGAAGTAATGCGGGAAGGCCACAGTGTCGTTCCAGTTCAGCTTCTGGGTCAGGAAAAACTCCATCCCGGACCTCCGCATTATCTGGGGGAGAGTCCAGGGGAACCCGAAGGAGTCCGGGTACCAGGCGACCTTCACGTCGACCCCAAACTTGCGGGCGAAGTACCGCTTCCCGAGAAGGTATTGCCGAACCAGGGCCTCGCCGGACGGCATGTTCGCGTCGGACTCCACCCAGGCCCCGCCGACGATCTCCCAGGACCCCTCCTTCACCCTCTTCCTCACCTTCTCGAAAGTCCCGGGATGCTCTTCCTCCAGCCACTTGTAGTACTGGGCGCTGCTCTGGCAGAAGGTGAAGTGGTGCTTCTCCAACAGTCCCAGGACGTTCTCGCATCCCTCGCCGAGGACCCTTTTCGTCTCCTCGAACGACCAGAGCCAGGCCGCGTCCAAGTGGCTGTGCCCGAGGAAATGGACAGTCCCCCGCGCATCCTCCTGGCCCGTCACAGTTCCCTCCGTGGCCAAGGGCGCTGGCTCTCATAAACGCGTCTGGCGAGCCCTGGTGCATCCTGGGCGCAGGTTGGGCCTCCCCTGGCACCCTCTGGCAGCCTGGTGCAGCCCGTTCGTAGGTTAATGAGGGGGCACATAGCCAGGCGTTCCGATGTTCGTCTGTAAGGATCACCTGGAATGCCCGCAGAGCAAGGATTTTGACGAGCACTACCATTCCTTCGAGAAGTGTAGCTCCTGCGGGAAGGTGACCACATGCGCCGAATGCCTCTGTGGAAGCGGACGCTACTGATAACGCGGTCGTAGGCAGGCCATGGTCGTCTGACTGGCCGTTCGTGATGGCCGCGACTTGTTGCGGCCAGGACCATCGGAGTGGAGAGGACGGCGAGCGTCGTTCCAGCTGAATAACCTCCCCATCATTTTTGGCATCGTCTGCCCCGATGTCTCGCTTTGGCGGGGTGCGATTCTCGGCGCCGGAAAGGGCCGGCACCTGTCGGTGGCTGCCTCGCTGGCGATGAACTCCAGCTTCCCAAGGGACTTCATGGCAGACACCGGACCTGGCTCCCGGCGGTAGGCATGCGGCGCCCTCTCCTCCCGCCGCTCCATTTCTCGCCCCCGGACCCGGCATGTTCGCAGGACCCGCTCCAAGCGCAGAACCCTTATCATCCGAGGCCAACATGCTCAAAGTCATATGAGCGACGTACAACCTGAGGTGATCCTGGCCCAGGAGCAGGGGACCGAGCTGAGGGCCGGGGGGGTTTCGAAGGAGCTGAAGGCTGAGTTTGGGGTAGGCGTCAGGGAGGGCACTCTCGTCCTCACCAGCGAGCGCCTGATTTTCGCTTGCACCAACGACAGGGGCGAAGAGTTACCCATTGGCTACTACGCCGAGCATTTGCTTCTCTATTCCGAAGTCGAGGACTTGGCAAGCATCCCGAACCAGGCCCCGAACGTCTTCATCCCTCTGTCGGCCGCAACTGCGAGGGGGCACAAAGGCGAGCTTGGAAGGCCCAGCCTCGAAGTCTCCTGGAAGGACGAGGGGGGAGCACACGGCCTGGTGTTCACCGAGACCCTCACCGGTAGGAGAAAGAAGAACCTGAACGACTGGGCGTCGGTGATACAAGGGATAAGGGACGGGACCCAGAAGTTCGCCGCTCTGCCGCCGACGCCGTCTGCCGACTCCCTCGAAGGGAAGGTCCTCCACGTTCTGGCTGATATGCAGGAGAAGGGCGTGCTGGAGGCCGAGGAGTCAGTGGAGGGGGAGTACA
Organism: archaeon; assembly: GCA_021827865.1. Taxonomy (GTDB): domain Archaea; phylum Thermoproteota; class Nitrososphaeria; order Nitrososphaerales; family Gagatemarchaeaceae; genus UBA183. The sequence continues at coordinate 520,898 of JAKAUC010000009.1, read as the reverse complement.
AGGTCGACTTGGACCCAGACGAGGTCCAGGCTGCCTGCGACCGCCTCGCTTCACAGCGCCTGCTTGTCCGCTACCTTGACCCGAGCGGGGATGTCTACTACAGGAGGGCCTCGCCGCTGGGCGAAGCCGAGCTCTCAGACTAAGCAGGTCGCCTCAGCCCGGGGCCGACCTCGCATGGAACGATGAGACGTCCCGCGCCGGGTGCATGGTGCAGTTCACAGGATCCCGTGTCTACTTGTTGCCCCCGCCTTTCCTGCTGGTTCAGGCCGACAAACGGAAGCGCTCTTGCAGGCTCCCCGCCGACCCGCTCCAGGAGCTGGCCGTCCGGATACAGGGTGGGAACCTCCACCTTGCCCAATAGGTATGCTTTCTGAGTCTAAAATCAATACAAAACGGGAGAGGTGACCCGTGGACGGACCACGAGCCACTCAGTCTTCGTTGTCGTGTAGTACACTGCAGCTTGTTGGCGTGACAGGGAGCGCGCATGAAAGTTGCGCGTTGGCCCCTTGTGATGCGATGACGTGGACGATGTATACCTGGCCCGAATGGGTGGACGGGACCAAGGCGAACCCGGACTGGCCGACCGTGATCGGGCCAGTGAAGGTCAGTGCGACGCACTGTCCTGCCGACAGGGTCAATCCGTGGCTCCCGTTCTCGCCAGAGTCCCCGGTCACCAGCTGCATCTTCAGCGCGACGCATCCGGTCCCGGACACGGTGGAGTTGAGGGGGACGAACACGACTTGGTTCATGTGCTCGGCCTCGCAGCCGTTGTTCTGGTTGCCGTCCTTGTTGTGGTTGTCGGACTTTGCATTGTCGTTCGAGTTCGAGCCCTGCGTCGTGGTGGTTGTGTTCGAGGACCCTGAGCTCCCTCCGTCAGACTCCTGGGAGTTGGAGTTCCCGTTGTTCTGAGAGCAGGAGAGCCCGGAGACCGTGAAGTTCCCGTGGACGCTTATGGCGTTGAGTACCACTGGTATGCTCCCGGTGTTGTTGACTTGGACCGAGACTGTGGTGGTGTTTCCTGATACCGACAGGGCGCCGAGGACCGCGCTCAGGTTGCCCTTAGCGAGCTGGAGCTGGTTCTGGTCCTCCGAGTTGAGGTGCTGTCTGTACCCTATCTGGTCCTGGCTGTCGTTCGCGGACGTCGAGGCCCTGACAATGCCCACCGCGGACGGGATCATCTGGTAGCCTGTGGGGGTGTTCACTATCACCGGGTTCAGCTGGAGGAGCGCTATGCTGCTTCCAGCGAGTGACGCCGGCCTGGCCAAGGTCACCGTCAGCGAGCTCCCTCCGGTAGCCAGCGTGACCGCGGAAGTGGTCCCGTTGACGTCGATATGGATGCTGGTCACGGTGAGGGTGAAGGAGTAGACTGTAGAGCCGCTGGGGAGCTTAGCCAAAGCTATGGTCTGAGATATGTTCTGAAGGCTGAGCAGGTCTACCGTCGCAGACCCCCCCTGGGGGGTCACCGACACGGTGGTGGTCGTCTGCTGGCCACTCGCCGAGGGTTCTCCCGCCAGTAGGGCTATGGCTGAGTAGGTCAGGTTGAGGGAGGTTGTCCCTTTGGGGACGATGGGTGGGTCCGTGAGCTGGATCGCCAGCTGTGTGCCGGTGCCGCCTTGGGCGCCCGCCGTGCTGGACGTGGTTGCAGTTCCGAGGTTCACGCCCAGGTAGAGCGTGGACCCGACTATGATGATGGCAGCGACCGCAACTGCGGCCGCAGTGTACTTCAGTGCTTGTTTTCCTACGGACATCGGCGTACCTAGCGTTTTGTCCCCGGATATTGCTAGGCCATTGAACCTCGGCCGGGGGGGGTCCCCACTGGCTTTCAACTGGCTTGAACGCCCCGTCCGTCTCACGCCCTCACGGGCTGCCTCACTTCCACGAGGCGAGCCGGCGCCACACCCTGGCCGTCTCGTACCACACCACCGCCACCAGGGCGATGGAGGACGCGACGAGCAAGGGGACGTAGGACGCCGAGCCGTAGGCCATGAACGAGAAGTAACCCACCAGCAGAGTGAACAGGACGGAGACGAAGAGCAGCTGGGGGACCACCACGGCCCCCACCTTCACGTACCCCTCAAGGATCTGCCCGGCCGCGTCCTTGGACGCCAGGTATCTGCCATAGCCGTCTTGGGCGGCGTACCCCCCGTCGATCAGGCGCCGGAGGTGATAGGAGGCCAGCGAGGCTGTGGAGAACCCCAGCCCCCCCTGGACGTCCTTCAGCTCGCAGGGCCCATGCTGGAGGATGTACAGGTACACCCTCAGGGTGTTCCCTCTAACTTCAAGCCCCTGTCCGGAGTCTTGCTTGCTCAAGCTTCCGAGGGCTGCCAGCTCCGACAGTGATTTAACGATAGAGCCTCGCGACGGCGACGAAGGGGCGCAGCAAGCTTGCGCTTCACTGAGACCTGCTCGAGGCGCCTCCTCGTGGCTGACGGGCCAGGGCGACCGCGGCCGGTCCAGCGCCGGCGTTCCGCCGTATGGTCCGCTATGGGGGCCCCAGGACCACAGCGATGGGCCTACGTCTAGGCCGGGCCTGTCCGCGACAAGGGTGCCCATGGGTCGTCCGGCTTCGACGCGGCCGCCAAAAAGGCCGCCCCAGCTACGGCTGCTCCGACCAGGAAGACGCCCCCCACCCCCACGAACGGAATCAGGACCACGGCCAGGGCGGGCGACAGTATCTCCGCCACCCCTGACGACGCTTGGAACGCATAGCTTGCATTGACCACTTCCCCAGGTTCAACAGACCTGAATGCGAGGAAGTTCGCCACCGGGAAGACCATGGCGTGCGGTATGCTGAAGAGGAGCATACCAACCACGAACAAAGGCCACGAAGAGGCGAGACCTACGCACAGCGCCGAGGCGACGAGGAGACCCACCGAGGCTAGAAGCACCCTCCCGAGGCCGCGAGCCATTCGGACGGAGGCGAGGCGGGCGCCGATGGACACCATGAAGACCAGGGTGAATAGGAGGAGGGCGGCCCCAGGCGAGAGGCCGAACTTTTCTTCGGCGTAGATCCCGCCGTACGAGAGGAATATGGGGAGGAGGAGCGAGTACAGGAGGTTCACGGTAAAAGCACGCCTGAACCCTGGCCTCCCAAGGGCGCGGGCCCAAGCGGGCAGCGAGGGGACCGGCGGCTTGAGGCGCCCCGCCAGCGCTCCCCTCCCCGCCCAGGCCCCGATGACGCCCAGGGCGGCGACGAGGGCTAGAGCTCCGAAGACGCCGGGGAACCCATAGAGCCCGTGGACCCCGTAGGCCAAGAGGGGGCCGAGGACCAGCCCGACCCCCAGGGCCGTGGAGTACATCCCAAGGCCGGTGAAAGGCCGGTCCGGCGCAGAGTCCAGGTGCATGACCGAGGAGAGGAACGGCTGGGGGAGCCCCATGCCGATGCCAGAAGCTAGCGCCCCCAGCGAGAGGGAGGCGCTCGGGACCATCAGGCCAAGGAAGAGCATGGAGGCGCCGAGGACCCCGAACCCGACCGCCGTAGATGCTGACTGGTCCCTGATGGCGAGGGTGGCGGCTGCCGCCCCGACCCCGTTCCCCAGCCACAGGAGGATCACGAGCTCCCCTGCGTCTGAAGGGCTAGACCCCAGCGATATGGCGTACAGAGGGATCACTATCACAAGCGAGGACGTCAACAGACGCAGGGCGAGTGCGATGGCGAACCCGGGGCGCATGTAGCTCGGCTGCGAAGGGGCGCTCAACGTGTCTCGCCCTCACTCCCCGAGCCGGTACACCTCTCTGAGAGAGGGGCCCACCCTCTCCGGGGCGAAGAGCGATTCGGCCCTCTCCTTCGCGCTCTCGCCCATCCTCCGCCTCAGCTCGGGGTCGTCGACGAGCCTCTGAAGGTTCCTGCCCAGGCCGTCTTCGTCCCCCACATCGGACAGGAGCCCGGTGACCCCTTCCTGGACCACCTCGGCGATGGCGGGTATCCTCGTCGCGACCACTGGGATCCCTCTCCTCATGGCATCGACGACGGCCAGGGCGAAGGCATCGGCCTTGGTCGGGAGCACGAAGATGTCCGCGGACGGCCAGACCTCGTCCCGCAGGGTCGCTCCAGGGAGGCTGTCGGACTGGCTGATCCGCGGGTCCAATCTGACCATCCCCCTGGCCTCGGCCGTCCCCAGGGGGCCTACGAACGTAAGCCTGCACCCGGCGGCGCCCTCCAGCGACCCGAAGGCCCGGAGGGTGGCGTCACCCCCCTTCCTCCTGAACTCCCTCCCCAGATAGAGCACGTTGCACCCCTGGTGTTCCCTCCGGTAGTTGACGGTCTCGAAGGGGGGTGGGATCACGAAGACCTTCGAGGGGTCCACCCCGTCCTCGGCGAAGCCCCTTTTCGCCCACTCAGACCAGGTCACCACTCCGGCACACCACCTGGAGTTCAGGTACGAAGAGAACCCCTGGTTGGCCAGGCGGCGCACCGCCCCGCCTATGTTGTTGTAACCGCGCATGAACTGACCGAATGACTGGTCGCTTTCGTGCACCCAGCGGCGGTCGAACTTCCTGACGTCCCAGAAGAAGGAGTGGACTATTGCCGCCCCCTTCTGGTCGATAGGGATGAGATGCTCCAGGGCGAAGCGCGCTGCACCCAGTGCGGCGTTCACGGGATTGAACTCGTAGCGGGCTGCGCGCTTCGGGTACCTCAGCCGGTCGGTCGCAAGCCTGTACCTGACCCCTGGGGGCGGATTCAGGAGCCTCCTGAGGGCCCCCGTCCTGGGCCCGCCGGTGAGGGGGTCGATGGGAGCGACGAGGAGACATTCCATGCCGGTGCCTGAGGCTTCCTGCCGCCCACTGGCTGCCGCTGCTGGTGTCCCGTCCAAGCGCCTACGATGGAACCTTGGCGGCCTGGTCTTTAGCCAGTTCTATCAGCTCGTGCGACGCTGGCCAGCCTGTGAGGTCCCTCGGCAGCTGGAACGAGTCCGAGGTGATCTTCTTGCGTCCCGCCCAGGTCACTGAGGGCGCCAGCAAGGCTTTCATCTTCATGGCCCTGGGCTTGTACTTCACTACAACCTGGAATATCTCCCTGATGACGTCGTCGATTTGCCTGGTCCTCGAGAACCCGAGGGAGGGGAGGACCTTGCGCTGCACCTTGTAAAAGTGGTTCTCGCTCTCGACGCGGGGGTTCCTCACCTTCTCAAAGCCCACCCTATACCCGAACTCCTCGGCGATGGCCTTCACCTTCTTCGCGAGCTGCAGGGTATCGAAGGTCTCGTCGATTTGGTTGACCACTCTGTATTCGCCCTCGGCCGGGGGGTTGTCGAGGAGCAGGCTCAGGCACTTTATGCTGTCGTAGAGGGAGAGGTACCCCCTCGTCTGCCTCCCCTTCCCATAGATGAGGAGCTTGTTGTAGACCACCGCCTGGGCGACGTACTTGTTGATGATTGTCCCCCAGACCGAGTCAAGGTCGAACCGCGTGGAAAGCGACTCGTCGACGATTTCGTTGGTCTGGCTCCCATAGACCACCCCCTGCATCACGTCGGTGGCCCTGAGACCGTGTATCTTGTTGGCCAACATCACGTTGTAGGTGTCGAAGACCTTGCTGAGGTGGTACCAGCTCTGCGCCGCCCTGGGGAACATCGCCCTGTGCCTCCGGCCGTCCCGCCGTATCTCAACCGGGCCCTCTGTGATCTCTATGTTCGGGGTCCCATACTCCCCCATCGTCCCCATCTTCAGCAGGTGGGCTCCGGGGACGTGCCTCGTCATCGAGAAGACAATGTTCAGGTTCGTGGCTATGTTGTTCAGCTCCGTGTAGAGCGCGTGCTCCTGGTCTATCATGCTGAACGGCGCGCTCCTCTGCTGCGCCAGATGGACGACGCTTTCGGGCTGGTACTTCGAGATGACCCAGTCCACTTCCTTCGGATCCCTAGCGTCCGCCCGGACGAATGTCAGGTTGCCCTTCCCCGACGCGCGCTCGTAGGCGAGCATGCGCGATGACGGGCTCCCGATCGGGACCAGGGAGTCCGACCCCGCCGACTCCACCAGCCGCCGGGTCACAAGGTTGTCGACTATCACGACGTCCCTCTCGGTGCGCCAGGCCAGGTGCAGAGCCAATGGCCAACCGATATAGCCGTCCCCGCCGAAGATTATGACTGGGTCCTTCATCCGCTACACACGCTCAACAGGGCTCCAGTCAACCCCTCGAACGTCCCTCGCGGCCTATATATTCACAGAGAACGCTAGGTGTGAACGCAACGTTCAGGAGCCGCAGCTCCGACCTCAGATGTACACGCCGAAGGCGGAGAGGAAGCTCTGGGCCCGCCTGACTTCCTTCACGAAATCCTGGCCCTTGGTGGTGATAGTATAGTACCGGTTACCTTCGTTGTTGACCTCGGTGAGGAGGTCTCTCTTCTGCAGCTCGGCGAGGTGCTTCATGAGCCTGTCGTGGGGGAGGTTCGCCCTCTGCAGTATCCTGGTCGTTTTCGCGTTGCCTTCTTCGGCGGTCGCGCTCAGGATGTCAAGGTAGATTCTGATGGTGCTCCTCTGCTTCTCAGGCTGAGCCAACTCTTCCACTCCTGTTCACGAAAAATAGGAGGAGGCAGAACCCTGTGAGCTGCGCCACCCCGCCAAGCAGATACAGGTCCCCGGACCCGAGCAGGCTGGCCAGCAGCTCCCCCAAATGTGATAGCGCTATCAGAGCGAATGCTAGGAGCACGTAGAGCGAAAGTCTGTTCTTCTGCTCCGAATACGCCATGATCCCCTGAAAGACGACGAAGGACACGAGCACCAATATGACAAGTTCGCCGACGTCGAGGACTAGGGTACCGAACAACAGGGGCGTAGCTTGTGCAACGACCACCGCGGCGGCAGCGCCGTTCCCATCCGAGGGTTGCCCCCTCTGGACGCGTATCGTGTACCCGGTACCTATGAGGAGGTAGGCGGCTGACTGGAGGACGAGGTACACGCCCGTCGCGCCGTAGACCAGAGCTTCCCTGTTGGCGAACCTTCCGACGTTGAACTCGGCCAGCAGGTAGATCGACCCCTGCGCCAGGAGGCCGACCCCGAGCAGCATGAATCCCACGCTGAGAAGCCTGAGGAAGCTTGAGCCAGTCACCTTCCTGTATCGGAACGCGTAGTAGCTGACCGCCAGGGCCACCGATCCGCTGACAAGACTCAGGAAGGAGTTCTGGATGAAGTACGGGTGGATCACTTCTATGTTCCTCCTGCCTGATAGGCGGGCGGCCGAAATGGCTGCGGCTCCAGGGGCCACGAATTCAAGAACTGACTTGCCATCGTTTTGCCAGGAGGTGTTATAGGGTTTTCAAGCGGGGCTTCCCCCGAGACCAAGACGAACTCGGCCGTCTTCGCGAGCACCGAAGTACGTCGAGCGCAGGCTCGACGGTCGAGATGTCCGCGTGATTGAGCTCCACCTACCGCGCTGGCGTCCGCCCAGGCCGGGGGCACGTTCGTCGGCTCCCTGCTGAAGGAAGGGGAGGAGTCGGTCTTGGGGGCCCCGGGGAAGAAACTGGGGGACGAGGCTTCCAAGAGCTAAGCCCCGTTCCTGCTGACCACGGCAGGAGCCGGCGGCGCTACGGGGCGCCAAAGATAAGTCCCACCGGGAAAGACCAGGGCCCAGATGACCCGGTCAGCCTCCAAGGTCAAAGGACTCTTCACAGCGCTCCTGACTCCCTTCGACGACAACGGGAACGTGGACGCAGACCGGCTGGCGAAGCTGGTGCGCTTCCAAGTCTCGAAGGGGACCGAAGGCATCTTCCCCTGCGGGAGCACGGGCCTCGGACCCATGCTCAGCCTTGAGGAGAGAAAGACGGTGGCCGAGACCGTCATAGAGTCTTGTCGCAGGAAAGTCCCCGTCGTGGTCCAGGTAGGTGCTCCGGACACGCCTTCGACCGTCGAGCTGGCGCGGCATGCCGCAGGCGCAGGGGCCTACGCCGTGGCGACCCTGACGCCGTACTACTACAAGCCCGGCGAGCGGGCGGTGGCGAAGCACTTCGAGGCGGTCGCCGACGCGGTAGATGTACCAGTACTTGCCTACAACATACCCCAGTTCACAGGGAACAGCCTCCAGGCGAAGGCGGTGGCCGACCTCGCCAAGGCGGGGACCCTATCGGGAATCAAGGACTCTTCACGGGACTTCCTCCATCTACTCGACCTCATAGACGCGGTCCCGGATGCCTTCGCGGTGATGAACGGGACCGAAGAGTACGGATTGTTCGCGATCAACTCAGGCGCCGACGGCCTGGTCTCAGGGGGGGCGAACGCGCTCCCTGAGCTCTTCAAGTCAATGCTGGCGGCGGACCGGAGAGGGGACCACGCGGCCGCGCTGTCGGCACAGAGGCAGGTGCAGGCGTTCAAGGACCTGGTGAAGCAGGGCCAAATCTCCGCCTACTATGAGATACTCAGGGAGAGGGGGGTAGACTGCGGCTTGCCGAGGCGCCCCCTTCTGCCCCTGGAGAAAACGGAGGGGAAGAGGGTCATCGACGGCCTCAGGGGCTTGGACCTGATCTAGGAGAGCTCCGCGATCTCCCTGTGCCTGAAGCAGCTCGTGACGTGGTCGTTCACCATCCCTGTGGCCTGCATGTGGGCATAGCAGATGGTGGGTCCCACGAACCCGAAACCCCTGATCACGAGGTCCTTGCTCAATGCCTGGGCGTCGGGGGTCACCGCAGGAATCTCCTTAAGCGTCCGCCACCTGTTCGTCTTTGGCCTCCCGCCGACGAACCTCCAGATGTATTCGTCGAACGAACCGAACTCGTCCTGGACCTCCAAGAACGCCCTGGCGTTCTGGACTGCAGAGTTGATCTTCAGCCTGTTCCTGACGATGCCGGGGTCCGACAGCAGCCTGCCGACCTTCCGCCGGTCGTACTTCGCGACCCTCTTCGGGTCGAACCCCTCGAATGCCCTCCGGTAGTTCTCCCGCTTCCTGAGTATGGTGTACCAGCTGAGGCCCGCCTGGGCGCCCTCGAGCACCAGGAACTCGAACAGCAGCCGGTCGTCGTGCAGCGGGACCCCCCACTCCTTGTCGTGGTACTCCTGGTACAGCGGCTCGTCGAGCAAAGACCAGCCGCAACGTTTCACGGCCCCCACGACCGCGCGTCGTTCTGCCCTGGATTCAACCCTTCCGGCCCGAAGGCAAGGCGTATACACCACGGCTGACGGGCTGCAACCATGCCAGTCTGCCCAAAATGCGGTAAGCTGATCAGTGCGAAGAAGTTCAAGCGGCACCTGGAGCGCTGCGGCTCTATTCACAAGCACGGCCCAGCTCCGTTGCAGAGCGGGGACAACTTCCTCGAGCGGGTATGAAGCTTAAAACCACCTTGAGATGACCGTTTTCTAGCGCCCTGGTCGTATAGAGGTCAGTATGCTGCCCTGTCATCGGTTCAGAGCCGGCAGAGCGGCAGCGACCCGGGTTCGAAATCGCCGAGACGAAAATCCCGGCCAGGGCGCATCCATGACTCAGTCGAATATCACACGCGAGCCGAAGCAGGTCATCGAGTGAGCCCGCCCGCTAAGGCTTTTAGCAGACTTGCGCCTCAGTGAGTCGAACACCTACGTGAAGCGCCCGCGTCTCCTTGTCTTTTCCGCAGGCATCGTCATCCTGCTCGCCTTCGCCTCCTCTTCGGCTGGACTGACCAGCAGGTCGCTTACACTGACAGTCTACGCTGACGGATACGTGCACGTCCGCCAGTCGTTCGCCGTCGACCCCAACGCCACCTCGGTCCAGGTGCCGCTGCTCTCTGCCGCGGTCTCGGACCTGGTCGCCACTGACCAGAACGGGTCTCCGCTCTCGTACGGTTTCGCGTCCGGGGGGAGCAACCTGACGGTCTACTCCCTCGGGGCTAGCTCGGTGACCCTGGCCTATGACACCAGTTCGCTGACTTCGAAGAATGGCACGGTCTGGACGCTGACTTACCGCGCCGCCTTCAACTCGACCGTGGTGCTTCCGCCCCTGTCGACCCTGACCTCTGCGTCGGGTGTTCCTGCATTACCCCCCTACACAATAAGCAAGGCGGGGACCTCTCCTGAGTTGACCCTGCCCGCCGGCAACTGGGATATCAGCTATGGTGTTCCCTTCGTCGGGGTGTCGTCAACGACAGTCGGCCAGCCGACGACGTATCAGACAGGGGCGTCAAGTCAGCCGGGAGCGGGGCAGGTGGAGCTCGCGGCGGGAGCCCTGGCCGCGGCTTTCGCCGTCGGAGTAGCATTCGCCCTTTGGCGCAGGCGGAGGTACGTGCCTAACCGGGGGGACCTGCGCCCCGACGACGTTCAGGTGCTGGGCTTCATCAGGGAGAAGGGGGGAAAGGTCCTGGAGCCGGAGATAAGGACGAGGTTCGCCCTCCCCAAGACCTCAGCCTGGAGGCAGATTAAACGTCTCGAGAGGATGGGGTATGTGAAAGTCACCAAAGTGGGCTCACAGAACCAGATTGAGCTTGTGAACGAAAGGGAGGCCAGGAGCTAGCCTAGGCGGAGGCGCCTGATGCCGCTTGGAACTCCAGGTTAGCCTGGGCAACGGCAGCGGCCCCCGCAGAGATGTTCTGACTCGAGAAGAACTGCAGCGCTTGGGTCAGATCCGCCCGACCGGCTGCAACGGCCGCAATCCTGACTCTCGAGTCGCCTTCCAAGTAGGTCGCTGCAGCCGTAGTCGCGCTCACAGAACCTTTGGTCTGGGTGCCAAGGGACGCGCCAGACGCGCTGAGAGACGTGTCAGCGCTGAGGTACGTCCCTATGGATGCCCGGAGGCAGGCCTGGGCCGACGCGACGAAGGCCTGTGCTGCTTGGGCAGTCGCCGACGCGTAGGTGGAGACCTGCCCCAAAGAGTACCTGACGGTAGCGTTGAGATAGGCGCCCCCTGACGCGGAAGCTCCCGACGCGGCCGCAAGGAGGTCACCGCTCACTAGAATCGCCGTCTCGCTAGTAGAGACGGATGTGTTGAGGGACGAGGCGTCAGCTTGGACGGTCCCCATCGCGGCGGTCTCATGGCCGAATGCGGTGTTCGCGCCGTCCACGGTACCCGACACCTGCAGGCTGGTGAGGTTGCCGTAGACGGTCTGAGCGGCGGGGAGTGCGGATAGGATGGGCGTCAGGTCCGCGACCACGGTCTGGTAGTCCGAGACGTAGGCGCTTCCGGCGGACTGGACGGCCACGACGTCCGAGGTCCCCGTACCCAGGTAGCTGGAGAAAGAAGCCAACGGGGTCCCGGAATAGGCCTCGCTCCAAGCGCCGGCGGAAGCCAGGGTATTGCTGTAGGACGTCGTCGCCGTCTCGCATGCCTGGATGGCCTGAACCAGGTTTGTGAACGTCATGATTCCTGCTAAATTGAGCAGGATGGACATGTCTGAGTTGACCTTTCCAGCCGTCGTCGACGCTGCGGAGACGCTGGTCGAGACTGCACCCGTGTTGACCTGAGAGATTGCCCCGTCGAGTGCGGAGGCGGACGAGATTATGCTGGCCGTCGCTGAAGCCTGTGACTGGGAGTATGCGTTCCAGCTGGTCTGGTATCCGGAGAGACCTGTGACCGCTGACTGCTCAGACCCTATGGTAGCGTTCGCCTGGGCGTATTGCGGGTCGACCACGGCGCTCACGTATGCGTCGGCCCTCTGGGTATAGCCGTAGGACGCGACCGCCATGAACTCAGACTGCGTCGAGTTCATGCCCGCCCTGGCAGCTTCCACGAGGCCCATCGCCTGGGAGAAGCTGGCCGTGGCGCTCGCCTGGCCGTCGGCCTGGGCTGCCAGCGCCGCAGCCTGAGTCAGATTGGCGGCCGCACCATCAATCCGGGCGTCCAGCCGAGTGCAAGCCTGGACGAACGCCTCTCCTCCTGGGGACGAGATCCCGGCCCCGGCGCAGGCGGCCGAAGCTACCGAAGCCGCCGCGTTCACGGTCGCGTTGACTTCGACTATCGCCTGCTCCACCACGGTGTACTCGACCGTCGCCGAGAGACCCGCGCTGCTAATCGCCAGGCTTGCCGCGGCCGCTGCTGAGGCGTAGTCTTTCATCGCAGCCTGCGCCAATCCGATGCCTGCGGCTAGGTTGCCAGACACGGCGTCTTGCTGGGCGGCAGCAAGAAGCCCGTCACCCTGGCTAAGGAGCGCCTGGGACGAAGACACGGAAAGCCCCTGGGACGAGGCGTAACCTACTACGGAGCGGGCGTAGGCGCCTGACCCTTCTGTTGCGGCAATGAGAGTCGAAAGCTGACTGGCGCTTTGGGCGGACGCCCTCGGCATCCCGGCAATCGGGATGGGGGCGAGGAGGCCAGCCACGAGAAGGCAGAGCACCGGGATTGTGAGCCTCTTCCGCGCCGGGGTCAGGTTCATGGTCGGAAGTCACCTGAGGACCTGGGATAAGGAACCCTTTGGAACGGTCGTTCCAGCCTGAGGCTGGTCGGGGTCAGCCTGAGGCGCCCTTCCAGTTCCCAGAGGGTGTAGTCGAGCTCCACCGGCTTCGAGGAGGGCCTCTCTTCCATGAGAAGCCTGAGATGGACCTCGGTACGCGCATTCGAAGCCTCTGGGAGGTTCTCCCAGGGGGCTCCCATCGGGGTCGCCTTGAACCTGTCCGCGCTTGTCATTATGGAATCACCAAGAAAATGGGGGGTGGCCTTAGGAGGCCACCACTGTGGTACTGGCATAGGTGTTGGCGCCGATGCAGGTGACAATGTACTCCTGACCCGTCACTATCCCGGTCAGCTGGGCGCCTGAGATGGCGTTCCCGCTGTAGTCCAGGCTGGTCGAACCTCCCGAAGCGACCGTGACGCCCCCGTTGAGGAGTGTCGAGGCCTGGAGGGTGGAGGCTTGCTGTACAGAGCCAGAGCTGCCGACCGTGAAGACTGCAGACCCGCTGAGGGACGACGGGAGGCTTGCCGAAAGCGTGGCTGTCGCTGAGAGCGGAGTCACGATTATCTCCTGGACTTCGGCGTTGGCGCTTCCCGAGTTCTGCAGGTTGAGGGTCATTGTGCTCCCTGAAATGGTCCCATGGACGATCAGGTTGGTGCTGGTCTCGGAGACGAACGAGCTCCACCACGCCTGACTCGACAGGTCGGCCGTGGCCCCGATCTGAAGCGAAAGGGATACCGCGGCCTGTGGGGGGACCGCCGCTGCCATTGCAGTGGCGCTGAAGACGAACTGGGGGTTCGACGATGTTGCCGTGTTTTCGATGAATGTCCTGAGGTCCACTAGCGCGGCTGCCGAGGAGCTGGAGTTGACGCTGACTCTGTTCTGGGATTGGGCGGTTATGGTGCTCGAAGCTACAGCTGCAGTGTAGGTGGTGCCCTGGTAGACGACTTTGCAGGAGTCGACGTTGAACCTGAATGCATCGTAGCTCGTGGCATTGACTTGGGATGAGGCGAGGGTCTGTGCGGTGCCCTGAGACGACATCAGGTCCATGGTCCCGGAGCCGCCGACCTGGGTCCAGCCGCTCGCCATGGCGTAGCCGGCCTGGTGGGCATAGACGGAACTGTAGGCGATGGTGGCGTCGCTCACGCCTGACGAGGCGACGGCCGGGTCTGCGCCCATGACCGCCAAAGTCCCTGACTTTGATTGGCTAGACTGGGATGTCCCTGACTTCGTTGATTGGCTCGACTGGCTCGATTGGCTCGACTGGTAGGTAAGTGCGATCCCGGCCGCCAGTACCATCACAAGGGCCGTTGCGATCGCGAATGTCATGACGTATGTTTTCTTCATCGGCCTGCGGTACCAAGGCAGGGGAGATTAGGAACCCCGAGGAACAGCCGTTCCCGCACGGGCTGGAACGGGGATGAAACGCGGGGCCGGCCGCGCTAGCTATTGGGTCTACAGCGAAAGTGGCTTCTTCAGACACTTCGGGTGCGGACGGCAAGACGGGGCGAAAATCATAGCCAGGTTCATACCGAAGCGGCAGCGGGGCCCGCATTTCGAGGCTTCGACCCTTAATCCTCAGATTCGAAAATCCTGAAGGGTCTTCCATGCCGTCCGGTTCGGGGCGTTTGAGAGGAACGCGGCCCAATGGCAGGCTCTGCCGCCATCTGGCGGCACAATTGCTATACTCTCTGCCCTCTTTGACTCCATCGCAATGAATCCAGAAGGCGGCGAAGCCGCCAGGACGACGATCAGCTTCCGCCTACTCTGCCGCCTGACCGCTGGGCCGCAAACGCCGACGGAGTTGGCCTCCTTCGAGCGCAAGCATCTGAGCGTGATCAGCAGATGTCTGGGGAACCTCCGTCAAGAGGGCTTGGTGGAATGCGCGCGAGCGAGCGCGAGGCTGAAGTACTACCGGCCCACCCTGAGGGGGTACCTGCTAGTCTACGCGAGCATCAGGCGCGGTGGGTAGCCAGCAAAGGCCGCCTCAAACCCTGCGGTGGTCCTCCTGCTCGTTCAGCGGATGCTTACCGAAAAAGATAGCGAGGTACGGCGCGACCGCTCCGATCACTTTGCCCTCCGCCTTGCGGACGTGCTCTTCGTAGGTAGTCCGGGGGACTTCCATCGTTCCTGCGATGTCCTCAAACCTCACTTTTCTTGGGACGTTGTAGTACCCAAAGTCCACGGCAGCCAGGAGTGACTCGGCTTGTTTCAGCGTCAACCCGGACACAAGGGCGCTCGTTGGGATCAGCATGTTCTCTCTTAGGAGGTTGGAGTTCATTCTGCCTCTCTTCTCCACTCTGAGCTCCCCCAACCTTTCAAGCCGCGCAAACATCGCGGGCAGCTTCGTCTCGTCCAGACAGATCCCCCTCAGCTCCAACCAGCCCTTGTGGTAGACGAGTGGAAACACTGGCATGCAACTGTGGTTCTGCATGACTTGCTCGATGGACCCGCGCCTCGTGTGTTTGCAGCTCATTACGAAGACATTGGAATTCGGCCCTGCCTCGACTCGCTTCTGCAACGCGAAGCCGAGCTTCTTCCTGAGGCTGAGGAACGCCTTGACGGCTTCCTCCCAGTCCGCGTCTGTGGCTGTCCGCACCTGATAGAAGTCCGTGGTGAAGTTGCACCAGTCGTAGATGGTGAGGGTAGGATACCTCTCGGTGAGGCTCAGCAGATCCCACTTCGGCTTCAGCTTGATCGTAATCTGTATCATTGCGGGGCGCGGAAGAGGTCTGCACGATTTAAGCTGGGCGCAGCCATTTGACGACGCAGCAGGTGTGCCTCCAATTCGGGACCACGAATACTCGGGGCCTGTCCGAGCCTCCCGGCTGCATCGTCATGATCTTCCAGATGCCTTGTCTCCGCGCCGGCAGTTCTCCTGGCTTCGACCGTCTGTAGCGCCGCTCTAACCGGCTTGGGGATTCCATAGCAGACGCGATAGCCACGCTGTACGGCGTAGAGGAGGTGTTCCTCCACTAGGTTCGCAAGGCCGCTGTAGGCCGTCGACCTCGCCAGGTTCCTAAGCCCCTTGACGATGTCGCTCTTGCGCATCTCCCCATCGGTGTAGCACCGCCTGAGCACTTCATGGGCGACTCTCGCTTCATTTCCTTGGAGCTCAAGCCTACCAGTGAGCAGCTTGTTCGCGTCGTCGTAAGAGAGGCGTTCTGCCACCATGGCCACAAGCGCCTTTGAAATCCTCGTCACCCCTGCCCAACCTCCTATCCAGAGACAGGCGCCGGCGAGGTCCGCGGCAAGCCCGGGGAGGCCCATGGCCCGTTCCGAGATTGCCTGATATGCGTCGGGTTCGTAGGGGTCTCCATCCATGGCGCAGGATTCCACGGAAAGCCTGAGCATCAACTCTATCTCTCGCCTTTCGAAACGCGGCAGCAACTGAACGACGAACCCCTCTGGGACTGACCTCATGCGTAGCAAGCCACGATATGTTATGTAAGAGACGCTCAGGACGTATTTCGGGAGGACGCTCCTGGGGTGAGTCGGGTGGCTCCTTCCCTCCATGATCTGTCCAACCACCCGGTCGCAGTCGTCGACGATGAGCGGGCCATGCTGCTTCAGCTGATTCCTCTCAGAGGAACCTGCTAGGCTTGCACGGCGGGGCTTCTTCGCCCAGTTATGTTCAAGCTGCCACCCTGAGCAAACAGCGCCGGACGAACCAACCTTCTCACTCTTACCGGTCTGGTTAAGGCCCTTCGCCAGCAGGCTCAGCAACAGCGTCTTCCCTGAACCGTCAGGTCCCACAAGCAACACATCCGTCCCAGAACGCACACGCTTCGCCAGACGCGAGAGGCTTAGCCTTGTCTGCGCAGACAATAGTCCGGGCCTGGTCAAGACATACTCTGCGCTGAACGGGTCGTTAGTGAATCCGAACGCTCTTAGCACAACCTTCCACAGCGCAGCGTTCTCCGCCGGATTCCCGACGGGTGGGTTCCAGTCAGGGGCCGACAGCGAGGGCCCGCCGAATTCCATGCATATCGGTGGGCGAACTGTCTGCATTAGGATATAAATCAAGTACCGCCAAATGGCGGCTGACATACGACAGGCACAGCAGATTGACCTTCGATGAGATTCTGCATGGCGGTCTGGGCGCAAACTCAGTTATGCGTTCGTTGTTCCTCCTTTGGAGCCGGGGGGCCGACGAGCGGCAGGCTGATCTGACGGTACTGGTGTCTGACCCAGGGCGACGCCGCCCTGCACATTTTGGATCCATCGTGTCAGGAATCGGTTCGGTCCAGACGCAACACCCTCAGATGTCAACAAAGTTTAAGTAAAATCCAAAATCGTCAACAATCCTTAAAGTAAATTAGACGACTTTTCAGTCCGAGAATGAAAATTACCAGACGCAAAGCACTTACCACAACTGCAACAGTCGCCATCATCGTCGTAATCCTCGTCATCGCGGCCGCCGCCGGCTACTTCGTCCTCACCACATCGCCTTCGAAGACAACGACCTCGACGACTTCGACATCGTCAACTACCAGCACGGCCTCGTCAAGTACCCACTCGGTCTCTTCGACAAGCCAGTCGAGCTCCTCGACCTCAGCGCCACAGACGCCGCTGACGGTGGCATCGTGCACCTCTGCGATATCGGGGACAGTCCCCCCTACCCAGTCGTTCACCTACACCGCCGCAAACTCGTCTGCGAACTACAACTACCCGGTCACCTCCACTCCGCCCACCACTGGCGCAGGCCAGTATGGGCCGACCAACGCTAACCAGCTGGTCGATGAGTCAACAGGGGCTCCGCCGGACTACCTGGACCCAGCAGCTGGGTTCTACTCGCAGGACCTTCCATACTACAACGCAGTCTTCCAGAACCTGGTCATGTACAACGGCAACAGCGGCAGCCAGCTCCTCCCGGTCATCGCAGACCAGTACTGGATCACCAACGGTGGCTGCACGAACGTCTTCCACATCAGGTCGGGCGTCACGTTCTCGGACGGGACACCAGCAACAGCATACGACCAGTGGTTCTCGATCGTGCGCACCCAGTACATCAACGCGCCTTCCGGTGTCAGCCTGTACAACTGGAACGAAGTGTCCTACAACGAGACCGCGGGCGCCCAGTTCGGGTCTGGCAGCTACTCCTACAACGCCATGGGCAATCAAATCCCGTGGGGTCTCAGGGCCGCGATCCAGTCTGTGACTGGACTCCAGACGGCAGCTGATACACCGGCGGCCGTTAACCTGGCAGTGAGAGCGCTGAACCAGATGCTCTCCAACTTTAGTCCCTCCAACACCACCCAGGCCGCCATCATGGCGTACCCTGAGCAGGCATACGTGGCCAACTCGACGTCCTACTTCAGCGCCAACTATCTGAGGACCCTCGGGCCATTCGGTCCACAACTGTGGGCAGGGTTCGACGGCCAGCAGATGGTCGAGCCTGCGTTCGTCGACGCCCACGGAGGAGTCGCCAACAACACAGCCAACTCATACTTCGACACCCACGGCGGGATCGGGACCGGCCCCTACATCGTATCGTCGGTAGGGGCTGGGAACAACCCGGTCGTGCTGACAGCTACCCCCAACTACTGGGCGGGTCAGTCGTCTGCCACGAACGTCCCTGTCATCGCAAGACCAGCCAGCATCAACACCGTAGTCATAGCACCGTTCTCGACAGACGCCCAGGCCGAGGGTGACTTTAGCACCAACAAGGCACAGATTTCTACCGAGGCGCCGTTCAACTACAACGCGATGTATGACGGCCTCCCGGCTAACGTGAGATCCACCTTCTCCTTCAACCAGATATTGAGGGGGATTGGCGCATTCCCCTACGCGCTCTTCGCCCAGTTCAACACCTACCAGTCTCCGACCAACTTCACCAGCTTCAGGCAGGGTATGGCGTCCGCGCTGAACTACACGGCGCTCAACCAGCCTAACTACTTCAACAACACAGCCTACGACGGATACTTCGTCGGTCCGCTGACGCCGGCCTACGCATACTACAACCTACCGAACTACCCGCTCCCTCAGGAGAACACCACTGCGGCCGTCAACTACTTCCAAGAGTTCGGCCTGCAGTCGCACACCTACACGGTCCTCTCCACTGCCTTGACGCTGTCCAACGGGACGACGCTGGCCGCAGGGACCATAATCGGTGACCAGAAGGGTTCGCAGCTACAGCCGTTCAAGCTGTACTACGCAGTCCCTCTCACAGGCGCTCTGGAGGTCACGCTCACCGTGATCCAGAACTCACTGAGCCAGTTCGGCATCACCGCGGTGCCGTTCGGGACCACCACAACGGAGCTCGACATACTCGACTCCAAAGCACAGACCTATCCAGCGGTCCAACTCATAGGCTGGGGCGCTGACTTCAACGACCCATTCCTGGGCATGTTCTTCCCACTGATGACCCCGTCACCGTACAACGGGTTCTACACCAACTCCACCGTCAACGCAGAGGCACTGGCATGCGAGTTCCCAGCGTCTACGGCTCAAGCGCAGACCTGCGCTAGCACGCTGTACAAGATGGCACAACAGAACCAGATATGGATCTACACACCAATCCCAGAGA
The DNA here is from genome assembly GCA_021827865.1 of archaeon. Classification (GTDB taxonomy): domain Archaea; phylum Thermoproteota; class Nitrososphaeria; order Nitrososphaerales; family Gagatemarchaeaceae; genus UBA183. Next base: position 502,091 of record JAKAUC010000009.1, on the reverse strand, counting down.
TTCCTGCAGGGCAGCCCAACGCGGGCTTCCCAACGAACTTCTTCTTCCTGCAGCCCTACGTCCACGGCGTCGTCGACAACGAGTTCGTGGGCAGCTTCTACAACCAAATCTACTACCAACCGGTCAACGTATAGAGACAGTCCTGGGCCGAGAGGCCTGGGACCCTCCTTCTGTTTTTTGAGAACCCAGCGGGAGCTCTGCCCTACCCAGAAAGACGGCTCCTGGGGTCGATCAGTGCCCGACGGATGGTCCAGGGCGAGCATGGAATGAGCCCGCCTTATGCTGAGACCCGAGCGTCACCCTGGAGGAGACGGATTCAACTTCGCCGGGGGCGGGACCCCTGGCGCTTTCTCTTCCGCCTCCCCTCCGCCCTTTGGCTTTGAAAGTCCCTCGTATTCCCGCTGGAGCCCAGGCCCGACGACCGCGAACCCGCAGAACACGGCAGCGGCGAATCCCGCGAGAGCGTACCAGCCCCAGGCCGGGTCGAAGCTAAGGAGCTGGAAGCTGGCCGGCCCGACGGCCGCGGCGATCGACCTCCCCGACGAGGTGGCAGCGTAGTAGTAGCCCTGGTATGTCCCCCTGTTGCCGGACTTCGAAAAGAGGGCAATCACCGTCTGCGACGGAACCGTGGCCATGATTTCCCCGAGGGTGAGCACGACCATCACGGCCTCGTACTGCAGGAAACTGGTGGACAGCCCGGCCATCACGAAGCTCGCCACGAGGAGGAGCGGAGACAGCAGCAGGGGGAAAGCGAGGGTCCTGGCCCTCTGGACCATGCTAATCAGGGGGAGCTGCAGGATGACGATGACTGCGCCGTTGGTTGCGAAGAGGTAGCCGATCTGCGTGTTGGTGAAGTGCAGTAGGACCCCGGTGTAGAGGGCCAGCGGCTGGATCTCATATCCCACGGCGAAGTAGAGGCACGCCATGAGGAGCAGGAACGCGATGATGCTCGTGTCCTTCTTCCACGAAAGCATCCGCCTCGCATCCCCCTCGCGCGGGTCCCCGGACCGCCTGACCCCCCCGCGAATCAGGAAAATGGTGAGCAGGATGACCGGGACCACCATGGCGGCGCTGATGAAGAAGACCGAGTCGTAGCCGAAGGCCTGGGTGATGGGCCCCCCAACCGCCGGCCCTATCGCGAAGCCGAGGTTCCCGCCGATGGTGAGCAGGTTGTACCCAGGCCGGATCTGGCTGACAGGCTGCCCAGCGATTATCGACCCGGTCGCAGGGTTGGAGAAGCCCCTGAGGAACGAGAAGAGGGGGTAAAGGACGAAGAAGTACAGCGCGGCGCTGTTGTCGAGCACCATGAACCCGAGGGCGACGGAGGTGGCGATGGAAGTGAAGTACCCAGCGAGCATGACCTTCTTGGGGCCCACGGCGTCGGTCAACCTCCCTCCCAGGAGCTGGCTCCCCAGGTTGAGCGCCCCCGCGGCGAAGTAAACCAGGCCCGTGGACGCCAGGTCGATCCCCCTGACCTCGGCGAGGTAGAGGCCGAAGAACGGCATCGCCATGGAGAAGCCGAGCGAGTTTAGGGTCCTTATCGCGAACAGCACCCAGGACTCCCTCTGGAGTCCTTGCAGACCATATCTGGATAGGAGCGACAAACACGTGCACTGCCATTATGCCCCCGGCCGGGGCCTTCTACCTGAACCCCAGCCCGGCAGAATCCATCTTCTTTACGCAGTCGCCGCAGCGGAGCCCCCTGGGGGTCCGATAGAGCCTGACCTTAGCCCCGCACTGGGGGCACTCCTTGGGCGGGCCCTTGACCTGGAGAGCTGGTTCCTCCATGGAGATGCCCCTTGCGCGCCCTCTTCTTATCCACTACTGAAGGAGGGGGGCTTTCCCTGTCTTAAATACGGGCAACCGGAGCGGCCCAGTTAAAGTGGAAGGACATCCGTCTGGAGGTGCACGTACTTGAGCGGCTTTGAAGCGTTTCCCCTGCACCCGGCCATCAGGAAAGGGGTCGCTTCCTCCGGCTATGTCAGGCCCTTCCCCATACAAGCCCAGGCCATAGGGCCGCTCCTGGAGGGGAGGAACTTCATAGGCCAGGCGAAGGCCGGCTCGGGGAAGACCCTCGCCTTCGGTATCCCCGTGGTGCAGGCCGTCGACCCCTCGGTGGCGCGGGTGCAGGCCCTGGTGCTCGCTCCCACGAGAGAGCTCGCTGTCCAGATAACGCTCGAACTCCAGAAGATTGGGTCATACACGACAGTGAGGGTGGTGACCATCTACGGAGGGCAGTCGATGAACGTCCAGCTGGACGCCCTCAGGAGGGGCGCGCACATCGTCGTCGGGACGCCCGGACGGACCATCGACCACATCAAGAGGGGGACGCTCAGGCTCGACTCCGTCAAGTTCGTGGTCCTCGACGAGGCGGATGTGATGCTCGACATGGGTTTCATCGAAGACGTCGACTTCATACTCGACAAGACACCCAACGCGAGGCAGACGGCCCTGTTCTCTGCCACCATGCCGAGGTCGATAGTTCAGCTCTCCCAGAGGTACGTCCCCGACCCAATCAGGGTGATGGTGGACGAGAACGAGCCTTCCGCGGAGACCCTGGAGCAGTTCTACGCCAGGACCGAGCGGGACCAGAAGCTCCAGCTCCTGCTCGACATCCTCGAGAAGGAGAACCGCAAGAGCGCCGTCGTCTTCTGCAGGACGAGGTATGGCACCATCAGGCTCGCCAGGGAGCTGGAGAGGCGTTTCCTCAGCGTGGTCTCTCTCCATGGCGACCTCTCCCAGAATCAGCGCGACCACTCCATGGGGCTATTCAGGGCGGGGAAGGCAGACGTGCTGGTCGCGACCGACGTCGCGAGCAGGGGAATCGACGTCCGCCAGGTTGACTGCGTCATCAACTACGACGTCCCCGAAGACCCCACGGTGTACTTCCACAGGGTGGGAAGGACGGCCAGGGCCGGAGACGTCGGCCGATCCTACACCTTCGTGAGCTCGGACGAAGAAGGGGATTTCGCCCGCATAGCGGCCCTCGCCAAGGCGCCCATCAATCCCCTGCGCGAAGAAGACGCCAGGAAGAGGTCGAGGCCAGCGCTCTCCTCGAAGGGCCCCAGGCCATGGAGGCACGGCCGCGGCGAGAAGCAACGGGGCAGACCGGGCCGCTGGCGCCGATATCATTAATATCATCCCGCCGGCGGCGTCGGATGAGACTTCTTGGGAAAGAGAAAGGTCCTCAGCGAAGCAAACCTGAAGGAGCTCGTGATGCCCCAGCAGGGGGAGATACTCGGCAGGGCCATCAAAATGACCGGTGGGGACCAGGTGATCGTGAAGTGCGCGGACGGCGTGACGAGGATGTGCAGGATCAGGGGGAAACTGAAGCGGAGGATGTGGATACGCGAGGGGGACATCGTACTTGTCGCTCCCTGGGACTTCGACAACGCGAAGGCGGACATCCTCTGGCGGTACATCCAGGCGCACACCCAGTGGCTCGACGCCAACGGGTACCTGAAGGGGATCTAGGCCAAGACCCTTAACGCTCCGTCCTCCCCGCAGTGGGTCATGGCCGAGGCGTCGGACTTCGACATACTCGTGGTGGGGGCGGGGATTCTCGGAGCCACCACGGCCTACTGGCTCTCCGGACTCTATGACTGCACCATAGCCCTGGCGGACGTAGCCCGGTCACCGGGGGCGCACACCTCGTCCAGGAACACCGGGGTGATACACAGGCCATACTATCTGGACCCTGCGAAAAAGCGCGTCTTCGCGCGGACCGCTCTGCTCTCCCGCAGACTCTGGGAGTCCCTCGCCAAGGTCGACGGCCTCCCCTGGAGGCCCATCGGCACCTACAACGTGGCGGTGGACGAGCGTGAGGTCAGGACGGTGGAGAAGTACCGCACCTGGGGGGTTGAGAACGGAATGGACGAGGGAGAGATGGAGTTCCTCGACGGGGCCGGGGTCAGGTCGAGGGAGCCTGAGGTCAGGTGCAGGGGGGCCCTTTTCTCAAAGACTGACGTCTCTGTCGACTTCGGCGCTTTCACCCGCAGCGTCTGGAGGCGTGATCTCGCCAGGGGGGTGAGGTTCCTCGCAGGGCAGGAGCTGGTATCGGCGGCCAGGAGGCCGGGGGCCGTCCAGGCGACGTTCCGCTCGGGCGGGTCATCCACCACGGTCCGCTGCAGGCTCTTGGTCAACGCCGCAGGCGGGGGGGCGTTGAAGATCGCCCACTCCCTCGGCTTCGGCCGGGGGCTCGCCGCCCTGCACTTCAGGGGGGAGTACTGGGTGGTGGACGAACCCTTCGCCTCGAGGGTGACCTCGAACATCTACCGACCGCCGGAGTTCCCGCAGTATCCATTCCTCGACCCCCACTTCGTGGTGAGGGCGGACGGGTCCCGGCAAATAGGGCCCAACGCCGTGGTCGTCCCTGGGCCCTACGTCTATTCAGGGTTAGGGCTCTCCTCCCTACCCCGGTTCCTGGAACGTCCCCCGGGGCCGAAGGCGAGGCTCTTCGCCAACTCGGACTTCCTCTCCCTCGTAGCAGGGGAGTGGCGGAGCTCCCTCTCTAAGCGGGCGATGTGTGCCAGGGTGAGGAGGTTCATCCCGGCCCTGTCGCCTTCCCTCCTGAACGGGAGGGTCGTCTTCGGGGTAAGGAGCTCCGTCGTCGACAGGTCGGGCTTCGTCCCCGAGGCGCTCCTCTTCAAGGGCGAAGGCTCAGCCCACGTCGTCAACTTCAACTCCCCCGGGGCGACTGGAGCGCCAGCCTTCTCGGCCATGGTGGTGAAGGAGCTCGGGGAAGCAGGCTTCTTCGATGGGTTCCGACCAAGGGAGCCCCCTGCCTCGATACCAGGCTGGGACTTCACGGGCGCCTCCGAGGTCTAGCCGGCGCGGCCCTCTCCGAATCACATCGGTCCACGTATGTGCGGTGGTCCTGGTGTAGGAAGTGGTCCTTCCGCACGGCTCAAGTCCGTGCAGATGCTCCCTCTGCCGTCCTCATGCCGCGTCCCCTGGGATTGGAACGCCTCCACTCCCCGGAGGCCTGCACCGACTTAGCGTCCACTGAGTGTTCGTCGCAGTCGTTCGAGATGCGGGACTGCTAGGGGCTCCGGGGTCCGCCTTCTGATCTAACGCCCTGGGCCCGACTCCCAGTCTTGGGAGCCTCGCTGCACTAGCGGTATCTCTTCCTGTAGCTGGCGAAGGTCAGAAGGTCATAGCCGATCTTGGTGACCCCACCCGCGAACGGGAGCGCCGACACCAACCCAAGCCCGAGCATCACCGCCGAGGCTGGGCCGCCCACGAACGAACCAGCGCTCCGCAGGGTGTTGGTGACCGCGTAGGCCTGGACCCTCTCCTCCTTCTGGAACATCTCTGTCATCAGCGCCTGCCTCGTCGGGACGTCCATCTGCGACACGCTCTGGCGGAGGAAGAGGAAGAGGAGCGCGAGCGGGAGGGACCCAGCGAGCCCCATGAGGATGAGGAACCCATTCGACGCGAGGTGGGTGTAGACCATGGTTCTCAGGTTGCCGATTCGCAGGGCGATCATGGCCGCCCCGTAGGTCGAGGCCGCGGTGACCAAGCTAGCGACGAAGAATATGGGCCCGAGGTACTCGAGCTGGAGGCCGAAGGTCGAGCTGAACCAGATCGATAGGAGGTATGTCGTGACGAAGACCCCGCCGAGCGAGTCCACGGAGAACAGCCCCGAGAGCCGCACGAGGTCCTTCCTCGCCGCCTGGCTGAGGTTAGCCAGGCCTGGCCTCGCTGCGCGGCTCCCTTCCATGCCCTTCAGCCTGCTGTAGACAGCGAAGAGGACCACCCCCACGACTGCGAACCCGGCGAACACAACGTGGAACGCAACCGCGCTGTTCCCGAGGATGCCTGGGCCCGAAGAAGCGAGCTGTCCAAGGGCGGCCGCCGAGTAGCCTATCATGTTGTACCTCCCGAAGGCTCTGACGCTCGACCCCTCTCCGCTCAGGTCGGGGAGGATCCCGGCTTCGATGGACTGGAACGGTCCCGCCTCCGTCCCCGTGCTGCTGATGTTTCCCGCCAGGCATGCCAGGAGTATTGCGGCGGCGGCCTCGTCCAGCGCCAGGACTGCACCCGCCGCGACCATTAGGAGGCTGAATATCTGCAGCAGCCTCTTCCTGCCCACCCTGGCGCCGAGGTATGTCACAGCTAGGTTCGAAGCTGCGTTCCCCGCAAGGATGGCCACCAGGGCAAGCCCTTGGAAGAAGGGACCGTAGCCGATGGCCCTCAGGTAGAAGGGGAGGGCGATGCTGAGGAGCCCCGACACGAACACCCTCCCTCCCTTGGCGAAGTAGATCGGCAGGGGTCCGCCCCCCTGCGGCCCTCCGCCGCTCAATTCGAAGGAGCCGGGCGCTCCCGCTTGGGGGTTCTGCGCGCCGTCCTGACCGCCCCCGCCCTACCTCTGGTCGCCCGGGACATGTGCAACAACCCTATCCCACAGTATCTAAGCGCTCTCCCTGAGCCGCCCGCTGCAGGCGAAGACCACCCCTCCCGTGAGCCGGGCGGACTCGATTTCAACGAACCCGTTCGATTCCATGGCGTCGACCATTTCCAGGTCCCAGGTTGTGCCTTCGATGATCTGGGGGAGCCTGTCGAAGGTATACGCCTCCCTCCTCCCCGCAAGCCCGAGGGCGAAGCCAATCACGCGCAGCCCGCCCTGGATGTACGCCTCAAGGAAGGGGGCGAGGGGTCCCCTCGGCTTGGCGAAGTCGTACACCACGGCCTTCCCCCCTGGCTTGGCCACCCTCGCCAGCTCCCTCACGAACTTCCGGACGTCGACGTATTTCGGGACATAGCAGCTGACGACGGAGTCGAAAGAGCCATCGGCGAACGGGAGAAACTCGGCGTCTCCGTTAAGGACCAGGCCGACGCCGGGGACCCTCTTCTCCATGGCGACGCGTATCATCTCAGGGGCAAGGTCGAGGCCGACGAACCTGCAGCCCATCCCTGAGAGGAGCTCCTCGAGGACCAAGGTCCCGCTCCCCACGTCAAGGACGAGGCCGCCCTCCACGTTCAGCCTTCTCGCGACCCAGGCCTTCCAGCGCCTGTCTTGGAACAGGGTGGCGTAATCCAGGGCGTTCTCGTAGGACCGCGCCAGCCCGGCGAATATCTTCGACGACGTCCGCTTCATCTCTTCGGCCGGCGCTACCGCGTCTCCCATTCGGAGAAGCCATGCGCCCGCCGTCTCTTATCCCCTCTGGAACGCGCCGACCCGGGAAACGGTCAATAGTGCGGGGATGCCGCTTGAGGCCCTTGGGCCAGGCCGACAGCGAAGGCACGCGGCTGAGGGAGTGGTATGTCCCACGGAGGGGGCCCAGGCGCCTAAGGCTTCTGGTGGGGCTCAGCTTCTATCCATACTCGCTCATGAACGCCAGCTATGTCCTCATCGGGTCGCTCATAGCCCCGATGGTCCACGTCGAGAGGATGGCGGCGCTGGCAGTGGTGTATCTCCTCGCCGTCGGCGTCTCGGCCCATTGTCTCGACGCCATGGCCCCCAACAGGCCGTGGGGGAACTTCTTTTCGCGAAGGCAGCTCGCGGCCGTGGCTGCGGCCGCGCTGGTCCCGTCCCTGGGGCTTGGCCTCTATCTGGCGCTGACCTATGCTCCTCTGCTCCTCATGGTGGGGGCCGTCGAGCTCTTCTTCCTGCTCGCCTACAACCTCGAGCTATTCGGCGGGGCGTTCCACACGGACCTGTGGTTCGCGACTTCCTGGGGGTTCCTCCCTGTGATCGCCGGCTTCGTGGTCCAGGCGGACACAGTGAGCGTCGCGTCAGTCGCCGCCGGGCTTTTCGGCTTCTTCACCGCCTACGTCGAAATCAGCGCCTCGAGGCCCTACAAGGCGATCAAGCAGGAGCAGGGGGGTGGGTCTCCCCTGGCCGCAAAGCTCGAGGGCATCCTCAAGGGGATAGTGCTTGCCGTGATCTCCACGGCCGCATTCCTCATGGCCCTGGCCTTCTCGCACTGACCATCATATCCTGGCGTACTCAATGCCCACAGCTTCCCGCCGGCGAGTGCCGCGGCCGGATCCGAACTGCGAGAAGAGCGGGCTTTGCCCGCCCCTTCCTCCTAGGAATGCACCGACGGGGTTCTAGGAGTACGCTTCGAATCCTTTCCCCAGTGCGCCCAGGGCGAGCTTCTGCTCCATGATCTCGTTGGCCCCTTCGTATATCATGGTGACCCTGGTGTCCGCGAAGTGCCTGGCGGGCCTGTTCTCCAGCGAGTAGCCGTTCCCGCCGAAGATCTGGACCGCCCTGTTGGCGGCGTCGAAGGAAGCGTTGGCCGCGAAGTACTTCGCGCGGGCGCAGGCCAGGTCGGTGGCGTCCCTGAGCTCCGTGTTGCCTGGGTTCTCTTCATACTTCTGCTTGACGAACGCGGCCTGGAGTAGGAGCAGCCTGGCCGCCTCCAGGTTCGTGGCCATCAGCCCTATGTGCCTCTGGACAAGCTGGTGCTTGCCGATCACCTTGCCGTGCTGGACCCTCACCCCGGCGTAGCTCACGGCCTCGTCCAGGCAGTCCTGGATGACGCCGACGCACCCGGCGGCCACGCTCAGCCTCCCATTCATCAGCCCTGAGAGCGCGACGGACATGCCCTTCCCCGGCGGCCCGAGCACATCCTCCTTGGTCACCTCGACCTTGTCCAGGTAGAGGGTGGACGTGTCGGCCGTCGGGAGGCCGAGCTTGTGCGGGATGAGCTCAGCCTTGAACCCGGGGCTCTCCGTATCGACAATGAACCCGCTCATCCCCTCCCTCCTGCCCTTGGGGTACGCGAAGACCAGGACGTATTTCGAAGACGAGCCCAGGGATATCCACATCTTCTGGCCGGTTATCTGGTACTTCCCCCCCTTCTCCTCGAAGTAGGTTGTGAGGGAAGCGGGGTCGCTCCCGGCATTGGGCTCGGTGAGCCCGAACGCGAGTATGGCGTCCCCCTTCGTGGCGGGGGTGAGTATCCGGTTCTTCTGCTCTTCGTTCCCCCAGTGCTGGACCGTCATCTGTCCGAGAGCCATATGCACCGAAAAGAACGTCCTCACCCCGGTCCCCTCCCTCCCTATCCTCTCGATGGCCAGGGCATAGGTGACCATGTCTGCCCCCTGGCCGTCTCCGTACCTCCTTGAGACCGGGAGCCCCAGGAGGTGCGCCTTCGCGAAGAACGGTCTGGTCTGGTCGTTGATCTTGTGCTCGAGGTAGTACCTGTCCTCGATGGGCCTGAACTCCTTGCAAGCCCTGTCCACCTGCTCGAGGATCATCTCCTGCTCTTCGGAGACGTCGAAGTTCATCTTCGAGAGGTTCATGAACTCGTCCTGTTTGGGCATCTACTCCTTCCACCTCTCTTTCCTGACCCGGCCTCGGACGTGTTCCACGATGTCCTCGAAAGAGCTCCCCGGGCCGTATAAGCCGGTTATCCCTAGCTTCAGCAGCCTCGGCTTGTCCTCCTCGGGGATTATCCCGCCCCCGACCACCACCACATCCTTCCCTCCCAGCTTGTCCAGGAGCTTCTTCACCTTCGGGAACGCCGTCATATGGGCCCCGTTGAGAAGGGACAGGGCCACCACGTCAACGTCTTCGTCTATGGCCATCTGCGCGACCTGCTCGGGGGAAGGGAGCAGGCCGCTGTAGATCACCTCCATCCCTGCGTCCCTGAATGCCCTGGCGAGAACGAGGGCCCCCCTGTCGTGGCCGTCGAGCCCGGGCTTCGCGACGAGTATCCTGATCTTCCTCTGGAGCGCCGTCGCCTTCCTTGCCAATCTTCTTCGCTCGAGCCCCCGGGGCCTTCAAAACCTTTTGCCGCGGCTTGTGCACTTGGCTGGAGCCTAGAGCAGCATGGGCTCCTTGTATGAGCCCCAGACCCTGCGCCCGACCCCCATCACTTCGCCCAGTGTCGCGTACTTCGTCACGGCGTCCAGCATCGGGTACATGGAGTTTGCATCTTCGTTTTCAAATGCCTTCTCCATTTTCGCCAGCGCGGCCCTGACCTTCGCCTCGTCCCTCTCCCGCTTCACGGCGGCCAGCCGCCTGGTCTGCGCCCTCTGGGCCTTGAAGTCGATCTTCAGTGTGTCAATGGGCTCCTTCTCGGGCTTCGAGTACTTGTTCACGCCGACAACGGAGTCCTTCCCCTGCTCGACACGTTTCGAGAGCCTGTAGGAGTTCTCCGCTATCTCCCGCTGGAGGTATCCAGTCTTCACCGCCTTCAGCAGCCCCCCTGCCGCCTCAATCCTGTCGAAGTATTTGTACGCCTCCTCCTCCATCTGCTCCGTGAGCCACTCCACGTAGTACGACCCTCCGAGGGGGTCTATCACGCTGGGCAGGCCGGTCTCCTCCGCTATGATCTGTTGGGTCCTCAGTGCCACCTCCACGGCCTGCTCCGTAGGAAGGGCCCAGGCCTCGTCGTATGAGTTGGTGTGCAGCGACTGGGTCCCCCCAAGGACCGCCGCCAGGGCCTCGATGGCGGTCCTCACCACGTTGTTCAATGGCTGCTGCCAGGTGAGGGACGCCCCCGAAGTCTGGGTGTGGAACCGCATCAGCAGGCTCCTCTTGTCCGTCACTCCGTACTTCTCGCGGAGCACAGTCGCCCAGACCCTCCTGGCCGCCCTGAACTTTGCGATCTCCTCGAAGAAGTCCATGGTCGAGTTGAAGAAGAAGCTGAGGCGAGGGGCGAACTGCTCCACCTTCAGGCCCGCTTCCAAGCCGAGCTCTATGTAGCCGAATCCATCGGCGAGGGTGAATGCCAGCTCCTGTACCGCGCTGGACCCCGCTTCCCTGATGTGGTACCCGCTGATGCTGATGTAATTCCAGAGGGGCATCTCCTTGGTCGCGAACACCATGAGGTCCCTGACGAGCCTCAGGTGCGCCTCGGGTGGGTAGGCCCACTCCTTCTGGGCGATGTACTCCTTGAGCATGTCCGCCTGCACCGTCCCCCTGAGCTGGGAGGCGGGCACCCCCTGCCTCTTCCCCACGCCAGCGTACATGCAGGTAAGGACGGTCGCCGGAGCGTTGATGGTCATCGACGTGCTCACCTCCCCCAGAGGGATGCCGTCGAAGATGACCTCCATGTCCTTGAGCGAAGAGACGTTCACGCCGCACCTCCCCACCTCGCCGTGGGCTCGCTCGGAGTCGCAATCATATCCGTAGAGGGTGGGCATGTCGAACGCTATGCTCAGCCCCGTCTCTCCGTGATCGAGAAGCAGCTTCAGCCTCTTGTTGGTGTCCTCGGGGGTGCCGAACCCTGAGAACATCCTCATGGTCCAGGTCCGGCCTCTGTACATGTTCGGGTAGACCCCCCTCAGGAACGGGTACACTCCAGGGAAACCCTGGTCGGAGTACTCCGAGTTCGCTACGTCATCCGGGGTGTAGAGCGGCTTCAGCGGTATCCCTGACGCCGTCTGCGGGTCCCTCCCCGCTCCCGGGGACTTCTCCGCCCACTCCGCGTACAAAGTGTCCTGCCACTGCCTGAGCCCCTCTCTTGCCCTCTCGACCGCCTTCCTTTCATACAGCGTCCCCTTCTTCGCCCTCCTCTCGACGACAGACTTCGCCTTCTTCCGCCAGTAGGCATCCCCTGCGTCCCTGAGCATGTCCTTGGCACCGGCGGACGCCCCGGAAGATAAAGAATCTCTTCGAACCGATAAAAGAGACCCGGGCGACGGAGGCGGCCACGGCATCTCAGACTCGACTGACATCCGCCATTTTGAAAGGCGACAGGTCAGCCCTCGCCAGGGCGATCACCCTCGCGGAGAACGACCCGGAACGCGCCTCGGGCCTCCTGGAGAAGCTCGGCGCCCCTGGGAGGGCGTTCGTCGTCGGGGTCACGGGCCCGCCGGGGACGGGCAAGAGCACCCTCGTCGACAGGCTGATCGACTCCTACCGAGAACTGGGGCTGAGGGTGGGGGTGGTCGCCGTGGATCCGAGCAGCCCTCTCACAGGTGGCGCCCTGCTGGGGGACAGGATTCGCATGACGAGGCACACAGGCGACCGAGGCGTGTACATCAGAAGCATGGCGTCCAGGGGATGGACCGGGGGCCTGTCAAGGGCGACTTCGCAGGCCATCAGGCTGATGGACGCCGCGGGGTTCGATGTGATACTGCTCGAGACCGTGGGCATAGGCCAGTCGGACATCGAGGTCGTGGGGGTATCGCATTCAGTCCTCGTTGTCATGATGCCGGGGCTGGGGGACGACGTCCAGGTGTCGAAGGCAGGGCTGATGGAGGTGGGGGACGTATATGTGGTGAACAAGGCCGACCTTGACGGCGCCGACGCCATGGTGGTCAGCATGCTATCCCTGTTCCGGGGGAGCCGTCGCTCGCCCCCTGTGCTGAAGGTCTCGGCGCTCTCCGGGGAGGGGATAGAGAACCTGCGTAAGGCCATAGACGAGGCGCGGACGAAGTTCTCTTCGGGGGACCGTGGACTCAGGCTGCGCAGCGTCAGGGGGATGATTGTGGAGACTGCGAGGGGGGCGGCCATGGCGAGGTTCGCAGCAGTGTCAGAGTCGAAGGCGGAAGCCCTGGCGCAGCAGGTGGTGGATGGAAGGATGAGCGTCGAAGAGGCTGCCAGGCGACTGGGCCGCTAGCTCATCGCTTCTCGATGGGGACGTAGCTGCGACCCGCATGGCCGACGTAGGTGGAGTCGGGACGAATCAGCTTGTTCTCCTCCACCTGCTCGTTGTAGTGGGCCATCCACCCGAAGACCCTGCTCGCGGCGAAGATCGGGGTGTAAAGGGGGACCTCGATGCCGAGGAGGTAGAAGATGGGGGCGGCGTAGTAGTCCAGGTTCGGCGGAATCTTCTTCTTCTCCCACATCTCCCTCTCGATGGCGTCGCAGAGCCTGTAGATCCTGTCGTCTCCGCGCTTCTTGGTCATCTCCCCCAGGTACTCCTTGCATAGCCTTGCCCTGGGGTCGAACTGCTTGTAGACCCTGTGGCCGAACCCCATGAGCTTCCTCCCCTCCCTGAATGTGGCCTCGACGAAGGGGCCGGCGTTCTCAGGATCCTTGGCCCGCAGGAGCATCTCCATCGCAGCCTCGTTGGCCCCTCCGTGCAGGGGCCCCTTCAGGGAGGCCAGCCCCGCCGAAGCGGCCGCGTAGGGGTCTGCCAGCGTGGACGCCACGACCCGCACGGTGAAGGAGGACGCGTTCATGTCGTGCTCCATGTAGAATATCAGCACCCGCTCGAACACCCACCGGTCGAATTCGCTCGCCTCCCTCGGAGTGAGCATCTGGAGGAGCCTGTCGGCGAACCCCCCCGTCTTTCCGGGAAGCCTCGGCGGCTCCCCCTTCGGGACCCTGAGGCAGTTCGCGGCCAGCACCGGCATCTTCGACTCGATGGAAGCCTCCTTATCCTGGATCGACTGCTCGGCGTCGATGCTCCCGAGGGCGGACACCCCCGTCCTGATTGCGTCTATCGGATGGGCGCCTCCCCCCAGTGCCCCCATGATATCGAAGACCCTGCGGTCCAAGCTCGACCTCCGCGCGATCCCCGAAGCGAAGGAGTCCAGCTCCCCCCTCGTCGGTAGCTTCCCGTTGAGCACCAGGTACGCCGTCTCCTCGAAGCTGGCGTTGGCCGCCAGGTCTGCGATGGGGTAGCCGCGGTACACCAGGGACCCGTCCGCGCTGCTCTTGGAAATCCGCGTGTCAGCGACTGAGACACCGGCCAGCCCCCTCGGGACCTTGACGGCCTCCAAGGGCTCCGTCAACTCCTGCCCCTCCTCAGGCGCTTGGCCGCCTTCATCGCCTTCTCATCAGCCTCTTCGAACTTTTCATAGTCGATGAGGCCGTAGAACTCTTTCCTGGTCATGAGGGAGCCGAGGATCCCCTTCTGCGTCCCCTCGCTCTTCAGCGCCGAGAATGTGTCCTTCACCGTCTTCATCATCGCCCTGAACGCAGTCACGGGGAATATCACCAGGTTGTACCCCAGGGCCTCAAACTCCTCCGCCGTCATGTATGGTGTCTTCCCGAACTCAGTCATGTTCGCCATCAGGGGGAGCCTGACCTTCTTCCTCATCTCTGCGAACTCTTCTCTCCCTTCGAGGGCCTCTGGGAATATCATATCCGCCCCCGCCCTCGCATAGGCGGCCGCCCTCTCAAGGGCGCCGTCCATCCCCTCCACCGCCCTGGCGTCAGTCCTGGCGATTATCATCAGCTTCCTCCCCGCCGCCTCCTTGGCCGAGACAAGCTTCTTGACCATCTCGTCTACCTCCACGAGCTCCTTCCCCTCCAGGTGCCCGCAGCGCTTCGGAAGGACCTGGTCCTCTATTTGGACGGCGGCCGCCCCGGCTGCCTTCATCTCGTCGACCGTCCTGGCGACGTTCAGCGCCTCGCCGAAGCCCGTGTCGGCGTCGACTATCAGCGGGACCGCCACCCTGGAAGTGATCTGCCGCGCCGCCTGCGCCACCTCGCTGAGCGTGGTGATCCCGAGGTCGGGGAGCGCAAGCAGATTCGAGAACCCCGCCCCTGAAAAATAGATGGCCCTGAACCCTTCCCTCTCAGCCAGCTTCGCGACCGAGGGGCTGAACACTCCGGGGGCCACGACCACCTTCTCCCCTTTGACAAGCTTCCTCAGCACGTCGGCCTGCGATGGCAAGTCCAGCTCTTCCTCCTGCGCCGGGCCGACCCCCTTTAGAGTTTCCCCCATCAGCGTTAAATCGAGCCCGGGCGCCGTAACCCAGGTTGCTCGAGTCGGACACGCACGAGGCTCCCCACGATACGGTGTTCGTCCACGGGGCCGGAGGGAACAGCCTCCTCTGGAGGAGGACGCTGCAGTACCTGTCCGGGGGCGCCCACGGCTACGCGGTCAACCTGCCTGGCCACCCCTCTGGGGACATAACCTGCAAGAGCGTGGATGACTATGCCGAGGCGCTGCATAGGTTCATAGCGGAGCGAGGCCTCAGGAGGCCGGCGGTCTGCGGCCATTCGATGGGAGGCGCCATCGCCCTCGACCTCGCCGTCTCTCACCCAGAGGACCTGGGGGCCCTCATCTTGGTCAGCACGGGTGCGAAGCTCGGGGTCAACCAGCAGATACTCGACGGGCTCAGGGAGCAGCCCATGGGGACCATCGAGAAGGTGATCACCCCCTGGAGCTTCAACTCGATAGACCTCGGGCTCGGGAGGGAGGCCAGGACCGCCCTTTCTGTCTCCAACCTCCCGGTCTTCCTCAACGACTACCTGGCGTGCCAGGGCTTTGACGTCCGGTCCCAGCTGCCAGGGATAGAGGCGAAGACTCTCATCGTCTGCGGGGACAAGGACAGGATGACCCCACCCAAGTGGTCGGAGTACCTCAACGCGAACATACCAGGCTCCGAGCTGCGCGTCATCGAGGAGTCGGGGCACATGCTCCCATTGGAGAAGCCGCGGGCCCTCGCCCAGGTCCTGCAGTCCTTCCTCTCAGGCCTCAGTCCGTAAACTCTTCGCCGCCGCGAGCTATCCTCGTCATCTCTCCGACCAGGGCTATCATCCCCTCCTGGGTTATGGAGGAGACGGGGTAGAGGTCGGCCCCGAAGGAGAGCCGCCTGATGCTCCTGAAGAGCTCGGAGTAGAGGGAATACTGCTCGCCGTCCTTGGTGGTCGACAGGGCGTCTTCGAACGTCTTGGCGTCCCTGCTCCACTCGGCGATGCGCTTCACGCCGTCCTTGGCTATGTCCCTCTTCGTCAGGACGGTTATCTTGGGGATGCTCAGCCTGAGCCCCACGGAAGCTGAGAGGAGCGCCAGCGACAGGAAGTTGGACGGGGTGCTCGCCAGGAGAGGGTCAAGCAGGAAGAGGAGGACCTTCGAGTCCGCCCTCATCTCTCGCACGATGAACTCCCCGCTCTCCCTGAATGCGAAGAGCTCTGTCTGTCCGGGCGTGTCGACTATCACGTTCTCGGTCTTGAAAGAGTCGATCTCGTCTTGGATCTCGGCGAGCTTGGTCGCCGTGAGGTCCGCTGCCAGGATCAGGGCTCCGTTGGGTCCGAGGCCATAGTCTTCCATCACGTCCTGAAGCTGGACCCTCTCCCTGATGTCAACGTCGGGCTCGTAGGGGAGCTCCACCACCCCCGGATCGAGGTTGACCGCTATCGCGCCCTCGCCTCTGTTGGCATACCAGGTCTTCAGAGCGGCTGTGAGGAGGGACTTCCCTGACCCCGCTGTCCCAGTGACGAAGGTGACCTCCATGCGGATCCCCTAGGCCGAGCTCCTCGCCGCGCCGACGGTCCCCCCTATGGCCGCCACCGCCTTCTTCATCTCCGACAAGATCGCCTCCCCTTCAGCATCGGCCCGCCCCCTGTCTGGCCCAGCCACGACGATGTCCAGCATGATCCTCGATACGCCCTCCCTGGTCCCCCTCGGGTGGGACTTTATGTATGCCCCGGGGTGCCTCTTCATCTCCTCGGCGAGGTAGGGGGCCAGCGCCGACTCCGGGACCCCTTCTAGGCGCATGGTGAGGCTCCTCCTGAATATCTTTCCGACCTTCGCCCTGATCTCCGGCTCAACAGACCTCCTGAAGATCCCCCTCATCTCAACCGGGACCCCCGGGAGGCAGAAGACCACGGTCCTGCCTGCGACCAGCCGGACCCCGGGCGCTGTCCCGGCGTCGTTCGGCAAGGGGGTCGAGCCGGCCGGGATGGTAGCCATCTTCATCCTCGGCGGAGTGAGCGCCACCCCCTCCATCCCCCGGTCCCTGTAGTGCCCTCTGATGAGCCGAAGCGCCTCCCCGTCCCTCACGAGCTTGAGCCCCAGGGCCCCTGCAATGCCTTTGAGCGTCATGTCGTCCGGGGTCGGCCCGAGGCCTCCTACAGCGACCAGGAAGTCAGGGGATCGGCGGACGATGGCGAGCACGGCCGCGCCTATCTCGTCCAGATCGTCGTCCACGGTCGTGATCTCCTTGATCATCGACCCCATGCGCGCGAGCCTCCTGCCGATCCAGAGGGCGTTCGAGTTCAGGGTCCTGCCGATGAGCAGCTCCTTCCCCACCGCGAGCATCTCGACCCTGACCAATGCGCCCCTCCCCGGCCGGCAGGCCTTAAAACGAGTGCAGGGGTTCGACAGCCATGGCCAAGCGGCCCCCCAAGATCGTCCTGGGCGCCGGAACGCTAGTCCACAGGGACGGCCGGCTTCTTGTTGTGAAGAGGGGGGAGGAGCCCAACCGCGGGCTCTGGGCGTTCCCTGGAGGGAGGGTGGAGGTCGGCGAGACGCCGATGCAGGCCGCAGTCAGGGAGACCAAGGAGGAGGTAGGGCTCGACGTGGAGATAGAAGGGGTGTTCGACGTGGTAACATACATGCCCGAGGAGCTCGGGAAGGGGTACCGGATGCAGGTCGTCCTGGTCGACTACCTCGCGAGGCCCAACGGGGGGCGCGTAAGGCTGAACGGGGAGTCGTCCGACTACAGGTGGGTGCTCCCCGACGGGCTCAAGAGGCTCGACACTACCCAGCAGATGAGGGATTGCGCTGCGAAGTTCGCCCGGCTCAGAAAGCGCTGAGCCCAGGGTACACTAGACGCTCTGGGCGCCCTCGGCCAAAGGGACGGGCGGTCTACTTCTCCTTGTTGCCGCTGAGCCACCACTCGAGGTAGTCCGCCTGCTGCCTCGACCTCTTGCGCCTCTCGTCCTCTTCGGGCGTCTTCGCCTTGAACCTGGCGTCAGACAGCTGGTCCCTCGTGAGGAAGGCCCCGCACTTCTTGCACCCGAACCTCTTGGTCGGGGCGTCGTACAGCAGTATTCCGACATGACATTCAGGACAAATCTGGTCCAAACAACGCTCGTTGTCTATCAACTTCAGCGTGTCCTTAACGGTTTCTGTATCCGCGGTTTTCACCCGCAACTCGTTAAATAGAGACGGGAGCCGAGCCGTCCCGAGTGACAAGTGGCCGAAGCGGTTGTCCTGCCAGGGCCGGCTTCTGAAGACCTGGGACGCTCCGTCGCGGAGAAGCTCGACCTCCCCCTTCTGGCGGCCGACTTCAGGATATTCCCAGACGGCGAGTCGAAGTTCACGATAAGCGACAAGGTCTCGGGGAAGAACGTGTTCCTGGTCCAGTCCACCCACCACCCAGTGGACCAGCACCTATTCCAGCTGCTCCTCGCCTCCCACCAGCTTAGCGAAGAGGGCGCGAAGGTCACCGCGGTGGTCCCTTACCTCGCCTACGCGCGCCAGGACAAGCAGTTCCTGCCGGGGGAGAGCGTCACACTGGGGATCGTGGCCCACCTGATGCGCTCGGCCGGGGTCCGCAGGATGGTGACCGTGGACATACACTCCGCCGAGGGGCTGGCCCTCTTCTCTTTCCCAATCTACAGCGTCTCCGCCATACCCAGCCTGGTGGAGTACGTGAAGGAGCAGGTTGCCCCCAGGGCCCCCGTGGTGATCTCCCCCGACTTCGGCGGGTCCAAGCGGACCGAGGCCTTCGCGGCCCTCTACGGCGCCCCCTTCCTCCAGCTCGCCAAGACGAGGGACAGGGTGAGCGGAGAGGTCACCGTCGCTGGCTCCAAGCTCGAGGTGGAGGGGAAGGACGTGTTGATAGTCGACGACATCATCAGCACCGGAGGCACCATGAGGGCCGCAGCCGAGACGGTGATGAGCCAGGGGGCGAGGCGGGCCATCGCGGTCTGCGTCCACGGGCTCTTCATGGGGAACGCCCTCGACATGTTGGAGAGGGCATCGGTGAAGACCGTCATATGCACCAACACGGTCCCGGGGAAGATCAACCAGGTGGACGTCTCCGACGCCATCGCGTCGCACCTAAGGACGATTGAAGAGTAAGTCTCTGGTCCTCCTTTCCGGGGAGGGCGGCACCATCCCGGCGTCCGAGGCGAAGTCGCTCTTTTCAGCCTACGACCCCAGCTCGGAGTTCAGGTCCCCCGCCCCGAGGATACTGGTCGCGGAGTCTGAGGCGGACCCCTTCCGCGTAGGGAGGAGGATCGCCTTCGCGCGTCGGGTGGGCCGCCTGGTCTCCGGGGCCTCTGAGGCGGCCGAGCTCCTCGAAGGGCACCGGGTCAGGTTCAGGGCCTTCGACCTGGCAGGCGGGAGCATGCCCGCTGACCCGGAAGAGTACATCGGCGATCTGCGGGCCACCATCGACCTGCGCGCCCCCGACCTGGAGCTGACCTTGGTCAGGGGGGAGCGGGAGTACCTCGCGGTCACCTCGCCCGGGACGATGGCCCAGGGATGGTCGCTCCGGCGGCCCCGCCAGAGGCCCTTTTTTCACCCCGCCGCCATCTTCCCCAAGCTGTCGAGGGCCCTGGTGAACCTCTCCCGCTGCGTCGAGGGGGACGTCTTCCTCGACCCATTCGCGGGGACGGGGAGCATCCCCCTGGAGGCTGCGATGGTCGGCTGCCGGGTGGCCGCCTCCGACGTGGCGGAGAAGATGGTCCGGGGGGCGTGGAGGAACATGCGCCACTTCCGCCAGGAGTGGCTTGGTGTGGTGCGCGCCGACTCCGGGCGGCTCCCGGTGACCCAGGCCGACGCCGTGGCGACCGACGTCCCCTACGGCAGGGCCTCGAGCACCAGGGGGCTCGGCGCCGAGGAGATCATGGCCAGGGCACTTCCTACGCTGGCGGCCGTCGCCCGGCCGGGAGCCACGGTGGTCCTGATGCACCAGAAGGAGGTGGCGGCCGACCCCGGCGAGGACTTCGTCCTGATGGAGGAGCACGACCTTCACGTTCATAAGCGCCTGACAAGGACAATCTCTGTCCTGAGGAGGAGATGAATTCGGCCAAGCTTTCGGTGACCTTCCTGGGTACCAGCTCTGCCGCTCCGACCAATTACCGGGGGCTGCCGGCCATTGCGATAAGGAGGGAGGGGCACGTCATCCTCATGGACTGCGGGGAGGGGGTGCAGCGCCAGGTCCTGGCCCAATCCATAGGCCTGGGGAAGGACATGACGATACTGATCACGCACCTGCACGGGGACCACGTGACAGGCCTCCTCGGCCTTCTCCAGACCATGAGCCTCGCCCAGAGGCGGAAGCCGGTGGTCATAGTCGCCCCGGCCAAGCTCCTGCGCTGGCTCGAGGTGAGCTCGGACCTCCTGAACTTCGGGCTCACCTTCCCCATCAGGTTCGTGGCCGCCCGCCCCGGCGTGGTGCTCCGGACCCCCGAGTTCAAGGTCAGGGCGGCCAGGGCATCCCACTCCGTGGAGGCCTTCTCGTATCTCGTCGAAGAGCTTGGCCGCCCCGGGGTGTTCCACCCCGAGAAGGCGAAGGCCCTGGGCGTCCCCGAGGGGAGGCTATGGTCGGCGCTGCAGAAGGGGAGGTCGGTGACAGTCGGGGGGAGGAAGGTGGCATCGTCCGAAGTTGCCGGCCCGCCGAGGCCGGGGAGGCGCATAGGATACTCAGGCGACACCCGCCCGTCACCCAGGCTTGCACGCTTCTTCGAGGGATGCGACCTGCTGATATTCGACTCAACCTTCAGGGGCTCCGACAGGGACAAGGCCCTGGAGCGGATGCACAGCACCTGCGTGGAAGCGGCCGGCCTGGCGAAGGAGGCGGGCGTCAGGAGGCTTGCGCTCACCCACTTCAGCGCACGTTACACTTCAGCGACGGCTCTGCTCAGGGAGGCGAGGAAGGTCTTCCACGACACCGTCGCCGCCGCGGACGGGCTCACCCTGGCCGTGGACTATCCGCCCGTGTAGGCGGTCAGCCAGTCGATGACTTTGTCCAGCTCCTCCGACGTGATGGTGAGGTAGACTGGCCCCAGGGGGGACTCTTCCGGACTCCCGCACACGGCGACCACCCCGGCGGCCGCAGCCTGCCTGTTCAACATCATCGAGGCGGAATGGCCTGCCCTGTCCCGAAGGAGGAGCTTCCTTGCCGCGGACCGGACGTGCCTGTCCCTGAGCTGGTCTCTGATGTGGACCAGGGTCTTCGGGTCTTCGTTCGCCAGCCTGGCCGATTCCCCCCTGATGGAGACCGCCTCCGGGCCCATCCCGGCTATGGTCGCCAGCGCCTGGGCCACCTTCGCAGGGTCTTCTGAAGGCGAGACCCTGGCCTCCAGGGTCAGCCTGGCCCTGAACTCAGGATGAGACATCCTTCTCCCAGCGTTCGACCAGCCCCGCCAACTCGGCGGCCAGCGCCTCGGGGGTGGTCCGCTGGTTGGAGACCGTCTCGTCTGCAATCGCGATGGCCTCGCCTATCCCCACGTCGAGCTCCCTCCTGTCCCTGGCTGCGAACATCTCATAGGTGAGGGGGTCATCGCTCCGCCCACGCTCCCTCAGGAGCTCGAACCTCCTGGCCGGGGATGCAGCAACGGCGACCAGCAGGACCCTCGCGTTCCTCCGGAACGCCTCCACCTCGGAGGCAGACCTGATGCCGTCCACCACCACTCTCTCCGCCCCAGACAGGGCGACCGTCTCCAGGCAGAGGTCGGCCACCGCGGACGGCCCGCGCTCCTTCCTCAGGAGCTTCATCACCTCCCCGGTGTTCTTCGCGTCTGGCTCGAGCCCTCGCCTCCTGGTCTCTGCCCGGATCACGTCCCCCATGACCACGCGCTTCCAACCTTCGCTGACGAGCCGCTGGGTCGCGGTCGACTTGCCGGCCCCGGGCATGCCGGTCACTGCCACAATGCGGAGCAATCTGTCCCTCTGCCCGACCGGTAGCGAATTTAAAGGAACCACGGTCGACCTGGTGCAGATGCGACTCTTCGTGGCGCTGGAGTTGCCGGGGCAGGTCCTCGACGCACTCACGAGGTTCCAGGCTTCCCTGGCCGCCACCGGCTCGGACCTCAAGCTCGTGGAGCGTGAGAACCTCCACTTCACGGTGAAGTTCCTGGGGGAGGTTACGGAAGCGGAGGCCGACGAGGCGAAGTCCAGGCTCGCCGGGCTGGCGCTGGAGGGCGGCGAAGTGGAGCTGAAGGGGGTCGGCGCCTTCCCCGACGAGCGGAGGCCCAGGGTGGTCTGGGCGGGGGTGGCGGGGGAGCACCGAATGCTCGTCGAGCCCCTGGCAAGAGAGGTCATAGCCTCGCTCGAGGGGCTCGGGGAACGCGACACCAGGCCATTCCAGGCCCACGTCACCCTGGCCAGGGTGAGGTCGCCCAGGAACGCCGGGGAGCTCGCAGCCCTGATCAGGGGGAGTTCAGGCGTCTCCTTCGGGTCAGCGCGGCTGACAGAGCTGAAGCTGAAGTCGAGCAGGCTCACGCCTGCTGGGCCCGTCTACGCCGACATCGGGGTGTACCCGCTGAGATGACCGGCCTGGCGGAGGTCGTCGCCCGGGCAAAGCGGACGGTGGTCCCCTCCCCGGCGGAGGCCGCAGAGGTCGAGTCCATCGCCGCCTCACTGATCTCCAAGACCGAGCGCGCGGCCGCTCGGCACCCGCAGACCCGGGGGGTGCTCCTCGGAGGATCCTTCGCAAAGGGGACCTGGCTCTCTCATCGCGTGGACCTGGACATATTCGTGAGGTTCGACCCTTCCACCCCAGAAGAGGAATTCGAGAGGGTGGGCCTCGACATAGGGGAAGAGGCCACCAGGGGCCACCCGGTCGGGAAGATGTACGCCCAGCATCCATACACCGAGGCGACGGTGGACGGCGTCAGGGTGAACATAGTCCCGTGCTACGACGTGAGGAAGGGGGAGTGGAAGAGCGCGGCCGACAGGTCCCCGTTCCATGTCGGACTGATCGAGGCCCTCCCCGATGAGCAGAAGGTCCAGATCAGGCTGCTCAAGGCGTTCATGAACGCCGCCGGCGTCTACGGCGCGGAGATCCGCCGCCAGGGCTTCAGCGGCTACGTCGCCGAGGTGCTCGTCCTGAGGCTCGGGGGGTTCCGGCAGGCGGTCGAGTCGTTCGCTCGCTACTCGGTCCCCCTGGAAGGGAAGGCGTTCAGTCTCACTGACCCGGTCGACGAAGCCAGGGACCTGGGGACCGCGGTTTCGGGGGAGAGCCTGGGTGTGATGGTGCTCGCCTGCAGAGAGTTTCTAAGGCGCCCCCGCATGGCCTACTTCAGCAGATTGCCGCGAAGAGTCCGAACCTCGCTGGGCGGGAGGGTAGTCGCAGTCGTCTTCTCGCACGTCACCCTCTCCGAAGACACCCTGTGGGGTGAGCTGAGGAGGACAACGAAACACGTAGTGAAACACCTGGAAGAGGAGGGATTCAAGGTGGCAAGGTCCCTCGCCGCCTCCGACAACCTGAAGCGGAGCGCGATCCTCCTCATCCCCGAGTTCGACAAGCTCCCGGCCCTGGAGCAGAGGGTCGGACCGACGGTCGACAGGCAGAATGACGTCGAAGCTTTCCTGAGGTCCAACTTGAACAGCTCCAGGCTGGTGTGGGTCGACGGCGACGCGAGGGTCAGGATGCTCCTCCCGAGGGAGCGTACCCGCCTGGACCGGCTCCTGGCGGACGTCGCCAGGGGGAGGGCAGGACCCGTGGGCGCCTCCAGGGAGATCGAGGCGGGGATGAAGAAGAGCGCCATGGTGCTCCGGGGCCGGGCCCTGTCCCGCGCGGCCGCGACTTCAGGTTGGCTGAGAGATGGAATCAGAGAAATCACCTCGGACGCCATCGGAACGCGCTGACCTCAGCCAGCTGACGCGGACTCCGTACGTCAGAGTCCTCACCTACCCGGGTATCTCGCTGGAGGAGGCGAAGTCGAGGGTGAAGCAGCTCGAGGGCCTCGGCGTGGAGGAGGTGGTCTTCGAGGGGCACACGAGGATAGGTAGCCTGGGGGTCCTGGGGCTGGGGACAGTGGGGGTCGTGGTCAAGGCCGTGGCCCGGGGCGGGGAGTGCGCTCTGAAGATCAGGAGGACCGACGCTAACCGCCCGGACATGGAAGAGGAGGTGAGGGTCACGAAGATGGCGAACCGGATAGGGGTCGGCCCGGAGGTCTACGCCCACACGAGGGACGTCATCATGATGAAGCTCCTAGAATACGAGGAGTTGGCGGAATGGCTGAAGCGCCTGAAGGGGCCCGGCCGGAGGGAGGCGGCCAGGGGGATGGTCCACGCACTGCTGAACCAGTGCCGGAAGCTCGACATCATGGGCATCGACCACGGGCAGCTGAGCAACCTGAGGAAGCACGCCGTGATTGCCGAAGGGGCGCCCTGGATCATCGATTTCGAGTCCGCTGGGACGGGGCGGCGGCCGAGGAACGTGACCACCGCAGCGCAATACCTGTTCGTCGGAGGGGCCTTGGCCCCAGCCATGCGGAGGGCCCTTGGGGTCCATGACACGGAGAGGCTGAAGGCGCTCTTGGGCGCCTACAAGGAGGACCTGTCTGACTACGCCTACGCCAAGGCGCTGGAGCACCTGAAGGTCGCGGGGCGATGAGCTCCTGACCGCGCCGCCTGCGAACCTTTAAACTGAGACCGAGTTCGGCTCCTACTCGCGGGGTCGTAGTGTAGCTTGGTCCAGCATACCAGAGTGAATGACCTTCACGGTGAGCCTGGGGCGCTGGCGATCGCGAGTTCAAATCTCGCCGACCCCACATCCATTTGGGTTCACGCTCTTTCGCCCAGACGCCATAGAATGACCTACTCCTGGCGCTGAGCCGCATCGATTTCCCAGAAGCCAGCCTGGGTTTGCTCCGTCCCGATCTTCACGCACCGGCCTCCGCGACCATGGAACCTCGCTTTCGGGATCATTGCCCTGCCAACTTTGGGCGGGCCGCCGTTGGCCAACTGAAGAGCGGCTACGAACGTCATCGATGAAACCAGGCCCTGAATCTACGCCGGCACAGCTTGGACGCTGTCGTCCTACCCCGTGGAACGGGAGGGACCCCCCTGCGCCCCCGGGGCGGGCCGGGGCCTTCCATCGAGCTTCCAGAGGTCCCTCGACGCACCGAACAGCACGGACGAGACGAGCAGGGCGGCGCCCACGTACGCATAGACGGGGAGGACGCCGATGGCCGCGATGAACAGGCTCCCGAAGACTATGGCCGGCGGACCTCCGACGAAGCTGAGGAGCCCATCTATGGCGAAGTAGCGGCCCCTCATCTCCGTCGGCACGATGTTCTGGGCGGCGGTCAGCCACGCGTTCCCGCCGAACCCCTGGGCGAACCCTGCTGCAAAGAGCGCAGCGACGGCGACCGCGGCAGAAGGCTCGAGCCCCATGAGCAGATACACCCCCCCGGGGACGCTCCCGGCCATGAGCACCCAGACCGCGCCCGCGCGGCCGAGGGCCGACGTCCGCCCGAGTGTGAGGGAACCTAGGGCACCTCCAAGGACGTTCGCGCCGGTGGCTATCCCGAACGCGACGGCGCCCAGGCCGACGCCCTGGACCATGTAGACCACCAGGTAGTAAAACACGACCGCGCTGAGGAAGTTGAACACTGTGGCTGACGCCGAGAGGAAGAGGAGCCCCCGCTGAGACCGTAGCCAGCTCATGCCGTCCTTTACCTCGGAGAGCATGCCCGCACGCGTTCCCGACTTCCTCGGTCCGTCGGGTGTCGAGCGAGCCACAAGGAGGAGAGCGAAGAGCGCCGCCAACCCAAAGGCGGCGGCGCCATAGGCGAAGGCGACCACGGCTCCTGCGAACGCTATGATTCCGCCGCCTATCGCGGCCGAAGCCGACCCGATCACAGAGGTACCTGCCCTGGTGACCCCGTTCGCGTCAGATAGCTCGCCGGCGCTCACGATCTCAGGCAGGTAAGAGTAGTTACAGGACCGATACAACTCCGTGGCCGCGGACCAACAGACAGCCACAGCCACGACCACGGGGAGCTGGAACCCGTACAGCGCGAAGACCGCCGCCAGGAGTCCCAAACTCACCCCTCTGATGACATTGGACAGGAGGAGGAGGTGGCTCCGGCTGTACCTGTCCACCCAGACCCCGCCCGGCAGGGTGAACCCTATTGTGGTCAGGGACTCTGCGAGGCCCACTACGCCGACATAGATGACCGACTTCGTGACCTCGAAGACCATCCAGATCACAGCTATCCCGAAGACCGAGGAGGCGGTCCGTGAGGAGACGTTCATCGCGATGTAGTGGAGGAACCTGCCGTTCCGAAACAGCGTCTTGGTCTTCCTGGGCTCTTCCCCGGAGCCGCTCACATCTCAGCCAGGAGTCCTATCGATATATCTCCTGCTCACCAGGAGATGGCTGCGGAATCGGGCCGGAGAGTCGCCCTGGCTACGCGGTGACCGCTTTGGTCTTCTCAGAGAGCGCGGCGTGGGCCGCCGCAAGTCTAGCCACAGGGACCCTGAAGGCCGAGCAGCTGACGTAGTCCAGCCCCGCCTCGTCGAAGAACGCTATGCTCTTGGGGTCCCCGCCGTGCTCCCCGCAGATGCCGACCTCCAACCCCGGGTTGGACTTCCTCCCCTCCTGGACCGCCAGCTTAACCAGCCGCCCGACCCCCACCGTGTCCACCGAGTCGAAGGGGCTCCGTTGGAATATGCCCATCTCCAGGTACTTTGGGATGAACTTTGCTTCCACGTCGTCCCTGCTGAAGCCGAAGGTCGTCTGGGTGAGGTCGTTGGTGCCGAACGAGAAGAAGTCGGAGTGCTCCGCTATCTCCCCCGCGGTGAGCGCCGCCCTGGGGGTCTCAATCATCGTCCCCACCTGGTACTCGACCTCCGTCCCCAACTCCTTGAACGCGGCGGCCGCGGCCGACTCGACCACCTTCCTCAGGATCTTGAACTCCTCGACGCTGGAGACCAGGGGGAGCATTATCTTCACCTTCGCCCGCTCCTTCTTCTCGCGGTCGAGCTCGACGGCCGCCTGGAGGATGGCCTTCGCCTGCATCTCGTATATCTCAGGGTAGGTTATGGCGAGGCGGCACCCACGATGCCCGATCATGGGGTTGTGCTCCGAGAGCTGCCTGACGCGGTTGAGCATCGCCTCGGTCCCCTCAAGCTCCTCCTTCGACGCGCCACGCTCCTTCATCTCCTGGATGTCCAGGAGCAGCTCCTCCACTGAAGGGAGGAACTCGTGGAGCGGCAGGTCAAGGAGCCTCACCACCACTGGCTTGCCCCCCATGGCCGCGAATATCCCCCTGAAGTCAGAGAGCTGGAACGGGAACAGGCGGTAGAGGTGCCTCTTCCGGGCCTCGGCGTCCAGGCTCATTATCATGTCCCTCACGATGGGGAGGCGCTTCGGGTCGTTGAACATCCTCTCGGTCCTGCACAGCCCTATCCCCTCGGCGCCGAACTCCCTCGCCTTTACGGCCGCCTCTGGGGTGTCGGCGTTCGCCCAGACGCCCAGGCGCTTCACCCCGTCGGCGGTCTGCAGGAGGGAGGTCAGCTCCGGGGTCGGCTCTGGGTCCACCATCTTGACCTCACCCTTGTACACCGACCCCGTCGTCCCGTCTATGGTGATCGTCTCCCCCTTGGTTATCCTCTCCCCCGACTTCGTCTTGAAGAAGCCGCCTTCCATGGAGATCTCGATCTCGCTGCACCCTACGACGGCGGGCTTCCCCATGCCTCTTGCGACCACCGCGGCGTGACTCGTCATTCCGCCTCGCATCGTCAGGACCCCCTGCGATGCTATGAGCCCTTTGATGTCCTCGGGGGTAGTCTCCGGCCTGACTAGTATCACCTTCTGGGAGCCGCCCAGGGAGGCGGCCTCCTCGGTGTCGAAGACGACCATCCCAGATGCGGCCCCCGGAGAAGCGTCCAGCCCCTTGGCCACGGGCCTGTCCTTGGAGCTGGGGTCCAGCCTACGGTGGAGGAGGGCCTCGAGCTGCTCCGGCTCGACCCTCGCCACCGACTCGCTGGGGGTGATCAGCCCCTCCTTCGCCATGTCCACCGCCACCTTCACGGCGGCCTGGGCGGTCCTCTTCCCGTTCCTCGTCTGGAGGGTGTAGAGCTTCCCGTCCTCGACTGTGAACTCAAAGTCCTGCATGTCCTTGAAGTGCGCCTCGAGCCGGTTCGCCACGTCCTGCAGCCGGCCCTTCAGCGCCGGGTGCATCCCATCGATGCCCACCGGGGTCCGTATCCCGGCCACCACGTCCTCCCCCTGCGAGTTGGGGAGGTATTCGCCGAAGAGCTTCTTCTCGCCGGTCGAGGGGTTCCGGGTGAACCCGACCCCGGAGCCGGAGTTCTCCCCGAAGTTCCCGAAGACCATGGTCTGGATGTTCACAGCCGTCCCGAGGTCGTCGGGGATGCTGTAGAACTTCCTGTACTCCTTCGCCCTCTCGTTGTTCCACGAGCCGAGCACCGCCACCACCGCCATCTCGAGCTGGACGTAGGGGTCCTGGGGGAACTCCTTCCCAGTCTCCTCCTTGATGATCCTCTTGAATTCGTCGGCGACCCCTCTCAGCTCCTGGGGGGAGAGGTCGATGTCCATCTTGGCCCCGGCGGCCTTCCTTCGCGCTTCGAGGACCTTCTCGAACGACCCGGCGTCTGCCCCCATGGCGATCTTGCCGAACATCTGGATGAGCCTCCTGTAGGAGTCGTAGGCGAACCTCTCGTTCTTCGTGATCTCAGCCATCCTCTTCGCCGTGACGTCATTCAGCCCGAGGTTGAGAATCGTGTCCATCATCCCGGGCATGGAGAACGGGGCCCCCGACCTGACAGAGAAGAGCAGCGGCTTCTCTTCCCCCCCGAAGGTCTTCCCAGTCTGCTCCTCGACCTCGGCTACCTTGGCCCGGACCTCGCCGAAGAGTCCTTCGGGGACCTTCCCCCCGTTGGCGTAGTACGCCTTGCAGACATCAGTCGTGATGGTGAACCCTGGAGGGACGGGGAGACCGAGGGACGTCATCTCCACCAGGCCGTATCCCTTTCCGCCGAGGAGGAACTTGTCCGCCCCGAGCGCGTCTTTGAACAGCACTACGTTGCGCACGGGTCCTTCTTCAGGAGCTTGACTTTGTGTGTTTGTAAGTCCTTCGGGGAGGGGAGTCAACCTCCATGCTCGAATACGCGACCGCAGCCCCTCCTGCCCTCAGACCGGTCTATCCAGACGGGCGCAGCCAACCGCAAGTAGGAGGAGGGGCATGAGTTTAAAATCGCGGGGTCGGGAGACGGCGAAGTGAGCGCGGCCGGCGGCGGTCATCAGTCTCAGACGAAAGGGAATGATCTGAGAGTAAAGACAGCGGGGTCACTGCTCCTTCTGGGCGGCCTGGTATTCTTCCTGCTCAACACGGTCGCCGAGGGAATCTATCCAAACTACAACGTCGGGTCCAACGTCCTCAGCGACCTTGGCGCGCTTGGGACCAACACCTTCCTCCTCTGGGACGGGATGCTCTTCCTGAGCGGGGTGCTCCTGCTTCTGGCCTCCTATCTCCTGTTCTACACCGAGAATAGCTTTCGGTCGACCGCCGTCGGTAAGCGAGCCAACCTGGTCGGGGTCCTTTACCTCCTTCCCGGGATAGGGGCGATGATCGTCGCCCTTTTCCAGGAAAATTCGGCCCTCGGGGCCGCAGGGGTCCACGGTCTGGGCGCCATGGTCACTTTCCTCTTCGGAGGAATCTCGGCTGTCTACGCCTTCAGGCTGACCAAGGCGCCCTTCCGCTACTTCTCATTGGTGCTCGGATTGCTCACGCTGGTCTTCATACTGGTGTTCGTCACGAGCGGGGCCACGCTCGAAGGGCTGACCGAGCGCCTGATCGTCTACCCCTTCGTCCTCTGGGCCATCGGCTTCGGCGGGTATCTGACTGCGTTGCCGTCGAACGACGGCATCGCTCGATAAGGAATCGGGGACGGGCTCAGCGGGCGAGCTTCGTGACGGTGCTTGGATTGGCGCCACGGCTCGGACGCTCTTCGTCCCCCGGCACCGCCAGCGGTGCCTCCGGAGTTTGGCCCCGTCCACCTCCGGCGCGTCCCGATCTAGGTGGGGGTCTCCAGTTCGGTGCCCTGGGATTCCCCGTCGCACGAGACCAGGGCCCACCTGGTGAGTAGTCCGCCCCCTGAGCCTCTGACTCGGAACCCCTTCAGCATGCACTCCCACTCTTCGGCGGTCACCGTCCTCGGGTCCTTCTTCCTCCCGAACTTCGTCACGCTAAGGTAGGCGAGCCCGTCTTTCTTCAGCATCCGCCTGATCTGGCTCAGGGCGCCCGAGTGGTCCTTCATGCAGCAGAGGAGGCCGTGGGCGAAGACGAAGTCCACCGACCCGTCGGGGATGAAGTCGGCCTCAGCGGCAGACCCGGCCCGCGCCTCGACGACCCTGTCGAACCCTCTCGCCCCGGCCTTCCTGGCGACCTCCTCGACCGCGCCGGCGTCGAAGTCGACCGCGTAGACCTTCCCGCCCGGCCCCGTCAGCTCGGCCATGGGGATGGTGAAGTAGCCCGGCCCACAGCCCAAATCGGCAACCGAGCTCCCTGAAGAGACGTACTTTGAGAGTAACCTCTTCGGGGGGGAGAAGATGCGGCGGACGAGATTGTCCGTCGCGAAGTGAGGGAGCTTTCTGTCGTCTGGGGCTTCGGTCAAGCTGGTGAAAGGCACCTGCGCCGCTTAATAGGCCTAACTCTCTTTCCCCCGCTGTCCGCAGAAAGGCGTAAGAGAGCCCGGAGCCTCTGCGAGCGCGAGGGCGGGGAGACGGGTTGCTCCTCCAGCAAATACTGAAGCTGAACTGCCAGGGGTGCAGGCTGAAGACTGAGCACTATGTCCAGATTTGGAACGGCTTGGTGCTGACGTGCGAGTGCCTGAAGTGCGGAAAGGTGAGGGCGAGCCCCCAGTTGACGAGGGAGGAGCTCCAACCATACCCCATGGACGACGGCACCCCTGCCTACCTGCGTTGACCGGCGGGCCGATTTCTATAACTAGAGCCGCTACCACCCTGCCGGAGCATGCCAGGGAAAGCGAAGTCCAAGAAAGCCGCCAGGCGGAAGCCGTCCAAGAAGACAGAGAACAAATCCAAGGCCGCTCCTCCGACCACTCAGGCTTCGACAGCGGCCCAGACGGAGACCAACGAGCTTCCGAAGCGGTATGAGCTATCCCCTTACCAGTGAAGCGGCCGCACCGTCAGAGGGTCGTCTCACCGCGTTGGTCGCGCCTTGGCGAGTCCGTGCCGCGCCGGCCCCGGCGCTCTTGCGCTGAGCGCCCGCAAAGACCGCTCGTCGAGGCGGTAGAGGTACCAGTCGTCCATGCGCTTCGCTCCGAGGCTCTCATAGAACCTCAGCGCCTTCTCGTTCCATGTGAGCACGGCCCATTCCATCCGGCCGCAGCCCTTGGCACGGGCTTCTTCCACGCACCGCCTCAACAGCGCCATCCCGACGCCTCCCCCTCGCGATCCTTCCGACACGAAAAGGTCTTCGAGATAGAGGGTGGGCTTGGCCAGGAAGGATGAATAGCTGTAGAAGTACAGCGCGTATCCAACCAGCCTCCTCCCGCGAGAGGCGACGAACAGGTTGATCTTTTTCCTCCGAAAGATGTCGTCGAGGAGCCTTCTCGTCGCAATGGGGGTTGGCGGGTCGAGCTTCTCGAACCTGGCGAGGGCCAGGACGAGCTCGATGAACCCATCAGCGTCCGACCTTCGACCGCGCCTGACGACAGTCGCGTCCATGGGCTGGGGGAGCCCCGGGGGCGATAAATCGGTTCGGGGTAAGCGAGGGGCCCGGCTCAGTGCTGCTCCAGATCCTTCATCATCTGGTCGAACTGTTCCTTCGCTATCTCGCCTCTGGCGTACCTCTGGCGGAGTATCTCTCGCGCGTCCCCGTACCCATAGCGGCCAGCGTACCAATGCCTCCGGCTCCAACCACCGCCTCCGAAACCCCAGAAGACCATCCTGAAGATGAGGACGGCGAAGATGACGAAGAATACGAAGCCGAAGGGGAAGAAGTACCACCCGTAGAACGGGTAGCCTGGGAACGTCATGGGCATGCCGTACCCGCTGCCGAACATCGTGCCGAAGAATGCGACGACCGCTATGAGCAACAGCGCGAAGACCGCCCATCCCAGCCAGCGCCCCCCCTGATACGGCCTCTCGGCGTTGTCGGACCGCATATTGGATGCCCTCTGTTCTTAGAGTAAGCGGTGCCTCTTAAGGTTGCAGCATGGTCCTATTCGTCCGACCGCGGCGCTCCCTGCTCTCTGAACTCCCTTTCTGCTTCCTTCTCGAGCTCTTCCATCTTCTCCTCGCTCAGCCTCAGGACGGTCCCCATGAACGGCCCGAACAGGAAGAGCAACGCCGTGACCACCGTCCCCACCGAGACAAATGCGAGTATGGACGCGAATATCTTCCCGACGGCTGAGGTCGGGTAAAGGTTCGCGGGGGGCCCCTGGCCTGTCGCTATGAAGCTGGTGAAGTAGAAAGAGTCGAGGTAGCTCCACCCCTGGATGACGTGCATGACCACCGACCCTATCGCCACCATCGCGGCTATCACCGCGAATGAGTACAGCGCCCTCTCCCAGAACGACCTGGGGACCCTCATCCTGCGCCGGGTGGCTCTCTTCGTGCCCTTCATGCCCATTGGGCGCCCTCGGTCCCTCACAACGTTTTAAACAGAACCTGTCTTCGCGACCTCGAGGATCTGCCGTACTTGAGCGAAGACATCCAGTCTAGCCTTAAGCAGGCGATGAGGGTCTATCCCCAGGGGGTCACGGTGGTGACGGTCCAGGGTCCCGACGGCCCCAGGGGGCTGACCGTGAGCTCCTTCACCAGCGTCTCGCTGGCGCCCCCCCTCGTCCTGTTCTGCGTAGCGAAGAACTCCTCCCAGCACGACTTCTTCAGCAAGGCCGACCGCTATGCGATCAACTTCCTCGCCGACGACCAGAAGACCATATCCGACCGCTTCGCGGGGAGGACGAAGGCCAAGGACAGGTTCGAAGGCGTGAAGCACACCCGGGGGGTGACCGGTTCGCCCATCATCTCCGGGGTGAGGGCCGCCATCGAGTGCCGCTCATGGAGGGCCTACGACGCCGGGGATCACTCCATCGTCGTGGGGGAGGTGGTTGCCGCCAGCGCCTTCCTTCCGAAGCGACCTCTCCTCTACTACTCCCAACTGTACACGACCACGGAGCGCGGGGAATCGCCCGCCCCCCCATCGGACATAGTCTGGTAGCTACACCGCTCCGAGCAGGTAGTCGGGCCTGTCTTTGATCTTGGGGCCGGACACTTGGGCGAACTCCCCGGTCCTGGGGGAGCGCACCGCCATCGCTTCGTCGAACCAGCTCTGCGGGGTCGGCGCTCCCCAGAAGGTCTGCCTCTGGGGGTCGTTCAGCTTCCACCTGATGGGGACCCAGTCGGGGTCGGCGCTGACATAGTCCCCGGTGTACAGCTCTATCCGGTTTCCGTCGGGGTCTCTGAGGTACAGGAAGAACGCGTTCGATATGCCGTGCCTCCCGGGCCCCCTCTCGACGTTCTTCACATATCCGTTGGCCGCCAGGACGTCCGCCGCGTCCATTATCGACGCCCTGTCCGCGACCGTCAGCCCGGCGTGGTGGACCCTCGGCCCCTTTCCGGTGGTGAGCGCCATGTCGTGGCACGTGTGTTTCCTCCTCAGCCAGGCTGCCCATAGGTCCGGCTTCGCCCCCTCGGTCTCCGTCAGCTCCGTGCAGCCGAAGCCCAGCCCCCTGACGTACCAATCGTACGCCGCCGTGACGTCCGGGAGCATGATGTTGAAGTGGTCGAGGCGCATGACCTTCGCGCCTCTGTAGTGCTGGAACTTCTGTAGGAGCCACTCCCGAGGCTCCGCCTCAGAGTAGAACTCGACCGGGAACCCGAACCCATCCTCGACCAGGAGCGCCCTCCCGACTCCCTTCTCCTCACCCGCCTTCTTCCAGCGGGAGAACCACCCTCTACTCTGTGCGACCTCCTCCAACGCGTCGAGCCCGGCCTCGTCGGCCACCCTGAACGCGAAGTGGTCGACCCCGGGCGCGTCCGATTTCGTCAGGGTGATGGAGTGGTGGTGCCTGTCTTCGAGCCCTCTGAGGTACAGGTGCCCGTCATCCGACTCGGTGACGACGAGCCCCAGGGTGTCGACGTAGAACCTCTTCGCGGCATCGAGGTCAGTCACCAGGAGTTCGATGTGACCCGCCTTCACGACTTCGAAGTCCCCGGCCAAGGACGTCAGTCCCCCCTGTGCAGCAGCTCCTTCACCCGCTGCTTGTAGGGCTCCTTGTCGTACCACGAGTAGTAGGCGCTCGCCATCCTGACAGGGTCGCCGAAGAAGAACCTCTCGTAGAGGTCCTGCCTCCCCCCGAATGAGCTCCCAGAAGCGTCCCAGGCCATCTTGAAGAGCCGGACCCTCTCCTCTCCGTCCGCCATCTTCGCCTGGAAGTACCTGTCGAGGTCCGGCCTCGCCCCGGATCCCAGTATCCCCTCCGGAGGGATGGCCATGAGCCCGCTGGCCCCCGTCTGTTTGATCACGGCCGCGAAGTCAGGGGCGAGCCTGGGCCAGATGTTCCGCGCGGAGTTGAGCGGGGCGTAGTCCGGGGTCATCAGCCCCCATTGGTTCGTCTTCGCCCCCGCCTCGCTCGACCTGAGGAACGCCTTCATGGTCTCCGCGCTCAAGAGGACGTTGGTGATCCGCTCCTGCACCTGGGGGAAGGCGTCCGCACCGATGGTCTCAGCGACCATGGTCATCAGCCCGGCCATGAACTCCGCCTTGGCCGCCTCCCTCACCGTCGCCTGATGCGCCATGAAGACGATGGCTCCGGTCGCGTCGTTCACCCTGTTGGCCCTGTCCGGGTCCTCGAGTATGAACACCCTGTCCCAGGGGACCACGACGTCGTCGAAGACCACCACGGCGTCCTGCTCGTCAAACCTCGAGGCCAGGGGGTGGTCGAAGGTGGACTCCCCCTCGGAGAAAGACTCCCTGCAGATGAACTTCAGCCCCCTGGCGCTCACGGGGACCGCGAAGGCGATGGAGTACGGCACGTCGTCCTGCCCCGACCTAATCACGGTAGAGGGGAACACCATGATCTCGTCCGCAATCGGGAGCGTTGCCAGCATCCTCGCGCCCCTGATCACTACCCCATCGGGCGTCTTGTCCGCTACCCGGGCCGCTATGAATGGGTCAGCCTGCTTGGACGGTCCGACCCCCCTGTTGGTCTGCGGGTTGATCAGCGTGTGAGTCAGTATGAGGTCATTCTCGCGCACGTACTCGTAGTACTTCGAGACGTTAGAGGCGAAGTCCCGCTCCCCCTTCCCGAAGAACTCCTTGGCAGCCGCCATGGCCATGATCGAGCTGTTGAGGTAGTCCGCGGTCCTCCCCATCATCCCTCCAGAAAAGTCAGCCCAGGCCTTCATCATGGCCGTCCGCTTAGCCAGGTCTTCCCTGGTGCGCGGCTGCAGGAAGCTCGTCCCGACTGGATCGTGGGTCGTCGGGGACTCGTAGGTCATGACGTCCGTCAGCTCGGGCTTCAGCTGCATGTCGTAGAGGGCCGCGATCGATTTCGCGACTCCACCGAAGGCCGGGTGCTGGGAGACGGACCCGGTGATTTTCTCGTCGCCGTACCAGATCTCGCGGGGGGTTGAATCGAGCCTCTGAAGGAACTCCCTGCCGCTCTTGGCTCCCATCAGCGCCTCGGTCCGCATCAGGAAACAATCTAATTGAACCTTTACGGGCGCCGCCTGGAACCCTTAAGCCCGGATGGCCGGGGCGGCATCGAGAGCCGCGATTGTCGAACCTCCCTCCGCCGTCGGCCCCCGGGGGCCGAGCCGCCAGCGGCAGCCGCTCGCTCCTCATCCTCTCGCTCTATCAGATGCTCTCCAACAACCGCTCCAGCCTCTTCACCGTCTATTTCGTACTCTATGTGGTCCAGAAGGACGGGGTCTCGGTAGCCGCCGGGCTGGCGGCCTTCTCCGCTGCCTACGTTGCGTCCAGCCTGGTGGGACCGTTCGCCGGGCGGCTTTCCGACCGGCTGGGGCGGAGGCGCCTCCTCCTCATCGCCGCCGAGGCGCTCTCCCTCCCGTTCTTCGTCGCGATTCCGTTCATGGGGGGCTTCATCGCGATCAGCGTCTTCTTCCTGCTGGCCGAGACCATCCTTTCCTTCGGGTCTACTGCGCTCCAGGCATACGTGGCGGACGTCACCTCGTCCAAGGAGCGAGGCAGGGGCTACGGTTTCATCAGCCAGGTAGGCGCGGTCGGTTCAATCATAGGGGTGGTAGCGGCGGGGGTGGTTTCCGAAGCGTTCAGCATCGACGCGATATTCTACCTCGTGGGGATCTTCATGGCGGCCGACCTCCTCCTGTTGGTCTTCGCCCTTCCGGAGAGCCGCATCACGCCTTCGAGAACCCGCAGGCCCCTCCGGGAGATGAAGGGGGTCTTGGTGTTCTCGTTCGCCACGTCGATCAGGACCCTGGGGACCGGGGCGGTCACCGCGTTCATCGGGACCTACGCCTACTTCCTCGGGGCGAACGACTTCGAGGTGAGCCTGGTGGCCGTCGCCGGCTTGGCGACCACCGCCCTGCTGGCTACCAGGCTCGGGAGCAAGGTCGACGCTCTCGGCGAGATACGCGGCTACCTGTATGGGACTATGACCGTGGGCGGGTCGCTGCTGATCTTCGTCCTGGCCGGGGCATGGCCTGAGCTTATCCCAGCGAGGATAATCTACGCAGCGGGGTTCGGGCTGCTCAGCCCGGCAATGCTGAGCTGGGTGAGCAAGATCGCCCCCGAAGGGCGGACGGCCGAGTACCTCGGCGTCTTCTCGCTGGTCAACTCCACCCTCTGGAGCTTCGGCCCCCTCCCGGGGGGTCTGATCCAGGGTCTGCTCGGGAACGTCGGGCTGTTCGCCTTCGCCATAGTGGCGACGGCCGGATCCGTGGTCGCGGTGTACGCGCTGTACTGGAAGCCTACGACGGCCGCCGGTGCCGCCTCAGGCCCCGTGAGCCCGGGCGACGGGGTTGTTGAGGGCGCCTAGGTCCTCTATTTCGAGCTCGAGGATCCCTCCACGCTGGGGGAGGACGTACTCGGTGGGGTCCATGTCCCCCAACGCCTCCTTCGTCCATCCCACGCTTCCACAGGAAACCACGTCCCCCGGCTCGAGGGTGAGGAACTCCGAGAGGTATGACGCCAGCTTCGCAGGCCCGAAGATGTACTCGGCTGTGGACCCTGCCTGCACGAGGTCCCCGTCGAGCTTCGTGGTCATCCGGTGAACCTTGGACACATCGAACTCGTCCGGGGTGACCACCCCTGGACCCATAGGGCAGAAGGTGTCGTGGTTCTTCGACCTGAAGAGGGGTCCCCTCATGGTCTTCTTCGCTATCTTCCCCGTAGCCAGGTCTCGCCTGTAGGCCTCGTAGGAGTCGGCGCGTGAGTCCGCGGGGGCGGTCACGTCGTTCAGGATGGTGTAGCCGAAGATGGATGACGCCGCCTCGGCCTCCGTGGCGCCAGAGATCCTCCTCCCGATTATCGCCGCGAGCTCGACCTCAGGCCTTATCCCCGTCGCCGGGGCCCTGATCGACGTCCCCGGTCCGACGACGGTGCTGGGCGCCTTCATGTCGATTCTGGGCCTGTCGAGGGCGACGTCAGGCCCTCCGAGCATCCCCCTGGTGTTGACAATCGTCGCGAGTATCTTCCCCGGCCGGGGGATTGGGGCGTGCAGGATGACCTCCGTCAGGCCTAAACCGTCCTTGGACGTGGGTACTTCGCGCCATCGTCCCTCCTCTATCACCTGGGCCAGCGGCTTGTCCCCCTCGACCTCGAAGACCGTCTCGTCCACGACGACGCCCGCCCTGCGGCGCCTGCTCTCTTCCATCGGGAGGGTGAATGTGCAGAACCTCACGGGGGCCTCGCCTCAGCCAACCTTTTTTACCTTTGACCGCCCCAGAACCGCATTGCTCGACCACCCGCTCGTCCCGGGCCCCACGTCGGCAGTAGAGGTGGGTCCATGGCATTATGGCGCAGACTACATCGCGGTCTACTTCAGGGGGGAGAGGGCCGCCCTGGCCGGCCTCGTCCCCAAGCCCTTCGAGGTCGCAGATGGGCTCTGCCTGGGTTACGTCTGCGAGATAGTCTCCGTCGCCGAGTCAGGGCTGGAAATGGCGACGGACCGGCCCGACAGGACGATCTACCACGAGGCGGCCCTGGGGGTGAAGTGCGCCTACAAGGGAAGGCCCGGGACCTTCTTCCCAGTGATGTGGGTCACCACCGAATGGTCGCTCCTCCGGGGCCTGCTCAACGGATACCAGAAGCGACTGGCCGACCGCATATCTATGACGAAGCTCCACCCGCTCAACCCTGGGATGAAGCCCGTCGCGCCGGGGACCAGGTTCGGCGGCTTCTGCGTCAAGGGGCCCGACCAGACGCTGTCTCTGCGTGTGGCCGTGGAGAGGGAGGGCGGTCCCGACGACCTCCCCAAGTTCGGCTCTACCTTCGGCATGAGGAGGTTCCCCAAGACCGACGGGAGCCAGGGGAGCGTGGATGAGCCCGTTGAGGTGGCGAAGGCCAACTCGACGCTGTCCGACGTCTGGGTCGGGACGGGGTCCCTTGCAACCACCCTGGACGTGGGGAGGGTGGAGGCGATCTCGGGGGCGGTCTACAGGAGCGGCTTCACCATACTCGGCTCCAAAGCCCTGAAGTGAGCGTCCCCTCGAAGCCGGGGCGCCGGTCTGGTCTGGACGCCAGCCTAGGTGTCTGCTCCAGCCCGCGCCACTTCGGTCCGCGCCTCCTTTCCCCTGAGCACCGAGAGCACCAGTGCCACTGCAAGGAGCGAGATGGACGCCAGCAGCGCAGAGTGCATCCCGTCGACGAAGGCCTGGGAAAGGCCGCCTGAGATCTGGGTGACCCCAAGGAAGATCTCGAAGGCCAGCTGGCGCGGGATTGAGAGGGCGGCGATCAGGAGGGCGACGGCGAAGCTGCTCACCATCCCAACGTTGGAGAACGTCCTCAGCAGCCCAGACGCCATGCCGTAGGACCTCTGGGGGGCGCTGGCCATCACCGCGCTGCTGTTGGCGGGGAAGAACGCGCTCGAACCCGCCCCGTTGAGCACCGAGGCGAGCACCACCGTGTACAGGGGGGTCCCCAGCGCCAGGGTGGAATATGCGACGATCCCCAGCGACTGTAGCACGAGCCCGACAGAAGCTACCACCCTCGCCCCCAGCCTGTCGGACAACCTCCCCGCAAAGGGGGCCACGGTCCCTCCGAGGACGTATCCGGGGATGAGGTACAACGAAGCGTCCCAGGGGGAGAGCCCCCTCGGACCCTGCAGGTACATGATGACCAAGAAGAGCACCGCGAAGCTCGCCAGAGACTGGAAGAAGGCGGCGGACATGGACGCGGTGAGCACCCTCCTGCGGAGGAGAGAGAGGTCGAGCAGGGGGGACGAGCAGTGGCGCTCCCAGACGACGAAGCCAATCAGGAGAGGGACGGAGGCGGCCAGCTCCGCCTCGGAGGAGATGGTGAGGCCCGAGCCTGTGACGTCGGTCAGAGCCGTGAGGAGGAAGAAGAGGCCGGAGCCGAAGAGGAGCATGCCAAGTACGTCTATGGTGCTCTTCACCCTGGCCGTCTTGTCCCTCAGCACCAGGTAGCCGACCACCGTGGCGACCACTCCGATGGGGACGTTGATGAAGAAGATGTAGCGCCAGCTCAGGAACGTCACGAACGCTCCCCCCACCAGGATCCCGAGTATCGCGCCCGCTGACCAGCCGAATCCTGTGATCCCGAACGCTCTCCCCCTTCGGTGCGCGGGGAATGTGTCAGCGATTATCGCTCCGCTGTTCGATGAGATGAGCGCTCCCCCCAGCCCCTGCACGACCCTGAACCCAATGATCTCGGGCCCGGTGGCTGAAAGGCCGCAAAGGAGGGACCCGGCGGTGAAGACTCCGAAGCCAAGGTTGTACATCCTCACCCTGCCAAAGATGTCGCCCAACTTCCCCACCTGGGTGCCCAAGATCGTTATGATGAGCAGGTACGCCATGATGACCCATATCATGCTCAACACGTTGGAGCTCAGGTCCCTCATCATGACAGGCAGGCCCAGGACCACCGCGGTGGTGTCGACCGCGCTCATCAGGACGCCCATCATCACGATGATGATCGCGACCCGCTCGTAGCTCCCGCTCCCTCCGCCAGGGGGCGTTTCTTCGGGAGCCGTCCGGGCTGCAGACATCCAAGTTCGACCGTTCTCGCCGCCATGTAAGGGTTGGGCCCCAGGGTTGGGTCCCGCTGTGCCCTCGTGGCCCTGATCCGTCAGCCTGTTTTCTTGAAGTGAACCCCGCGCCTGGCTAGCTGTGAGAGGAGCTCTTCGACCATCCTCCCAGTCACCGCCTTCTCGGGCGGAATCACGCCTGTCCCTTTCACCTCGCCCCTCCCCAGCATCTGGGTGACAATGGATCCGGTGTAACCCGTGGTCTTCCCCATCGATGTGACCCCCATCTCTTCGTCGTACCTGTCTATCATGTCGTAGACCACCTCCCCTTTCGTACCCTTCGCGATCACTCGCATCACCGTGATGTCCCTTGGGTCCCCCTCGGCGAGCTTCCTCCCCAGGACCTCCCAGGACACTTCCAGCGGCGAGACGTCAGCCCCGCCGGCCCTCACCTTGTCGCGCGAGAAGTACCCTGACTCCATGAGCAGGTTCATCTTCTCTGCGTGCCCCGGCCACCTCAGGGTTATCTCGTCCAGGACCCGCATCCCCTTCATGGTGTAGACGAGGCTCGCCAGGCCGTCGGTGCAGAACCCCTCAAGCCTCCCTATCGGGGGCGGGAAGTCGTACGCCTCGACGGTCGAGAACGGCATCACCTTCACCATAATCCCATCCCTCACCACCCTCGCCTGGTCTGTGTACTCCCTGAGCAGCCCCACGATGGAGAAGACGAGCTTGTACCCGAAGGGAGGCCTGGGTTCCTGCGGGATCCCCCCGACCAGTATATGCCCTTCGTCACCGCCGCCTAACTCTTCCAGTCCCTTGGCCAGAAGTATCCCGCCGAGCCCGGGCGCCACTCCGCATCCAGGGACCAGTGTAGCCCCCGACCTGCGCGCCGCGTCGTCCAGCTCCATCTGCTCGTCCTCGAAGGCGATGTTCACCATCTTCGACCCCGCCTCAACAGCCGCGAGGTCAGACTGGTGTACCACCCCATGGGGGAGGGCCGAAGCGGCGACGTCGAAGCGCTTCAGGAACGACACCACCTTGTCCCGCCGCATTATGTCGAGGACCTCGACCGAGAGCTTCTTCCCCGGGGCCCGCCTCCTGAGGGCCTCCAGCTTCGCCTGGTCGATGTCAGCCACGACCACCTCGTCCACCCCCTCCGAGTTCGCGAGGTCCCAGCCGATCACCGAACCCATCAGCCCCGACCCGAGCACGGCTGCCTTCATGCCGCCTGGGCGGAAGCCGGGTCTTATTGAGGTGAACGTCCCAGCGGGAGGGAGAATGCTAGGCGGCGGAGAACTTCTCCATCGTCTCGGCGATCCAGAGCATCCCCTTCACGAGGTTCTCCAGTTTCAGGTTCTCGTTGGGGGCGTGTATCCCGCCGTCCTCGGCCGAGACCCCGATGTCCACCGACGGCATGCCATACTTCCTGGTGAACAGATAGAGGGGCCCCGTGCCGGGCGAGCCCAGCTGGACTATGGGCTTCTTACCATAAACCTCCGCGGCAGCCGCTATCGCGGCCTGGGCGAAGGGGTGGCTGTGCGGGGTCCTCGCAGCGGGCTCCATGCTCTCGAGCTGGATCTCCACGTCAGCGAACCCGTTGTCGTCCAGGTGCTTCCTGAGCTTCTTGAACAGGTCCTCGGGGTCCTGCTCCGGGACCAGGCGGAAGTCCATCTTCACATGTATCTCCTTGGGGAGGACGGTCTTGGACCCCGGCCCCGTGTACCCGGACCAGATTCCGGCGATGTTCCCCGTGGGCCTCTGGACCAGCGCCTTCTTCGCCTGCTCTTCGGTCATCCCGCCGACGAAGCCAGCGGCTCCGTAGCTCTTCTTGAGCCCGTCCCCGTCGAAGGGCATCTCCTGGAGGACCTGCAGCTCGTCCTCCGACAGGGTGGAGACGTTGTCGTACCACCCGGGTACCATGATCCTTTCGTTGGCGTCCTTCAGCATGTTCAGGAGCCTCACCATCCTCCATGGCGCGCTGGGCAGGGCCGCCGCGAGGCTGCTGTGGGCGTCCTGCGAGAGGGACCTGATCACGAACTCCACGTAGATCATCCCCTTCACTCCGAGGGTGACCTTGGGGGTCCCACTGGTGTCTACCGTCCCGTACTCCCAGATGACCCCGTCGGCTTTGAACAGGTCGCCGTACTTCTCTATGTATTCCGCGAGGTGGACGCTCCCCGTCTCCTCCTCCCCCTCGAAGAAGAACTTCACGTTGCAGGGAGGCTCCCCCTGGGTCTCGACGTACGACTGCACGACCTTCAACCTCGCCACAAGCTCGCCCTTGTCGTCTGAGACCCCCCTCCCGTAGATCGCCCCGTCCCTGATCTCGGGCTTGAAAGGAGGGGACTTCCACAGCTCAAGAGGCTCCTCCGGCTGAACGTCGTAGTGGTTGTAGAACATGATGGTCTTGCCGGACTTCTTGGACTTCATCTCCCCGAAGACGAGCGGGGGCGCACCTTCTATCCTCAGTATCCTCGTCTGGGCCCCTATCTCCTTCAGCATCTTCTCGACGAGGGCCGCGCACTCCTCTATCCCTTCCCTCCTCGCCGAAACGCTCCTCTGCGAAGCGAGGCGGATGATCTCCTTCGCGAACTCGTCGACGTTCTCGGCGACGTACTTCTCGAACTTGTCGCTTACCAAGCGGGTCTCAGAAGAGGCGGCAGGCCTCGGGAGATAAACGTTCGACGGGGCCGTGAGCATCCACCGCCCCCAGCCTTCGCGCTCCCAGGCAGCTGGCCTGGCCGCACCCCCGCTGGACCACGGGCCGGTTACTCGGCTTTCCTGACGACGTGACTTGCGTAGCCGGCCTTGCGTATCTCTTCGGTGACCTTCTCCAGGTCTATCTTGGTGTCGTCATAGTCCACGTAGACCTGGTTCAGCATTATGCCGGCGCTCACAGACTCGACCCCCTTGACCCTCTCGAGCCGCTTCTCGATGCCAAGGGCGCATGTGGTGCACGACATCCCGCGGACTGCGAAGACCGCCCGCTTCGTATTGGCCGAGGCGCGCAACCCGCTAGGGCGCTCCCGGCTTATACCTGAAGAGGAGGAGCGAGTTGCTGACCACCGTGGCAGAGCTTATCGCCATGGCCCCGGCCGCCAGGAACGGAAGATAGCCATACATCTGGACGCCTAACACCGGGACCAGCGCCCCCGCCGCTATGGGAATCAGTGCGGCGTTGTAGGCGAAGGCCCAGAAAAGGTTCTGCTTGATCTTCGCGAGGGTCTTCCTGCTCAGCCCAATGGCCGTGACGACTCCGTGCAGGTCGTCCCTCACCAGGACTATCCCCCCTGTCTCCTTGGCGATGTCTGAGCCGCTCCCTATGGCCACCCCAACGTCCGCCCTGGCCAGCGCCGGCGCGTCGTTTATCCCGTCTCCGACCATCGCCACCACCCTCCCCTCCTTCTGGAGCCTGGCGATGACCTCCTCCTTCTGCTGGGGGGCGACCTCGGCGAAGACCCTGTCTATACCGATACTCTTCGCTATTGCCGCTGCGGTCTTCCTGTTGTCCCCTGTGAGCATCGCGACCTCTGCCCCCATGCCCCTGATGGCGGACACCGTCGACAGAGCCGACGGCTTCAGCGTATCTGCGACGCCGATCACCCCTACCGCCTTCCCGCCTGCTGCGAGGACCACCGCGGTCTGGCCCCCGTCTTCGAGGGCCGAAAGCCTCGGCTCAACCGGAGCGATATCGACCCCCAGCCGCGCCATCATCCTCCTGTTCCCAAGGGCCACGGTCCTGCCTTCCACCAGGGCCGAAACCCCTTCGCCCGCCGTCGCATGGAAGTCCTTGGGATCTGGGACCGACAGCGAGCGCTCCCTCGCCGCCCTAACGATTGCCCCGCCAAGGGGGTGCTCCGACCCCTTCTCTACGGAGGCGGCCAGGCGTAGG
Source organism: archaeon (assembly GCA_021827865.1). Lineage (GTDB taxonomy): Archaea > Thermoproteota > Nitrososphaeria > Nitrososphaerales > Gagatemarchaeaceae > UBA183. The sequence continues at coordinate 458,459 of JAKAUC010000009.1, read as the reverse complement.
GTCCCCTCCTCCGTCTCGCCCTCCGCTGAAGCGATCGCGGTCACCGATGGCCTCCCGACCGTGAGCGTCCCCGTCTTGTCGAAGACCACGGTGTCCACCTTCCCGGCACGCTCGAGGTGCTCCCCACCCTTGATCAGGACCCCGTTCTGAGCCCCCTTGCTGGTCCCGACGAGGAGCGCGGCCGGGGTGGCCACTCCGAGGGCGCATGGGCACGCTATCACAACCACAGAAACGAAGGCCAATGTCGCGAAGTCGGCCCCGATGTGCCCCAGGAAGTACCAGGCCAGCCCGGTGACGGTGGCCGCCAGCACCACCACAGGGACGAAGTAGGAGGCGATCCTGTCAGCAAGGCGCTGAATCGGGGCCTTCCCTACCTGGGCCTCCTCCACCAGCTTCACTATCTGGGAAAGCGCGGTGTCCTGGCCCACCTTGGTCGCCCTCGCCTTCAGGAGCCCTCCGCCGTTGATGGTCGCACCTATCAGTCCGTCCCCGGCGTTCTTCTCAACCGGGACGCTCTCCCCTGTTATCATCGATTCGTCCACCCCAGAGCTCCCCTCTAGGACCACAGAGTCAACGGGGACCTTTTCCCCCGGGCGGACGATCAGCACGTCTCCCACCTGGACCTCTTCGATGGGGACCTCCGACTCGGCTCCGTCCTTCAACCTGCGGGCCTTCGTAGGCTGGAGGTCAACCAGCTTCCTCACAGCTGCGGAAGCCCGCCCCTTGGTCACATGCTCCAGGTACCTGCCGGCGAGGATCAGCGTTACGATCACCGCCGAAGTGTCGAAGTAGACGCCGGAGAACGGGAAGAGGCCGGGGAAGAAAGTCACCAGCGCCGAGTAAGCGAAGGCGGCGGAGGTGCCGAGGGCGATCAGCACGTCCATGTTCCCCATCCTGTTCTTGATGCTGTCGAAGGTCCCGACGTAGAACCTCCACCCGACTCCGAACTGGATGGGGGCCGCCAGGACGAGCAGGAGGTAGTCTCGGACGGGGCCCTGGAGCGGCGAGAGATAGGTGAAAAAGAGTATCGGGACAGAAAGGACGGCAGAGGCCGCGACGGAGATCTTGAGCCGCCTGATTTCCTTCTCGGGGGCGAGGAACTCGGTCATGCAGGACTCGCTACAGAAGTAATAGGTGACCCCCCTCACCTCGGCCTTGAGGTCGGCAGTCTTCTCGTCCACGAACATCCCGCAAACGGGGTCCTTCGCCATGGCTCGAATGTCTCCCTGATACTTCGGGTTAAAGTCATCCCTTCAGAGAGGAAGCATCGCCTGGAGCAATGCTCGGGTACATGGCCTCCCCTCCGCAACGTCTAAATCGACGGGAAGGGGCATTCCGGTCATGCAGAAAGATCCTATCTGCGGCATGATGGTGGACGAGAAGACCGCCACCCTGAAGTCGGAGCACGAGGGGAAGGCCTTCTACTTCTGCTCGTCGGGGTGCAAGGCAGCCTTTGACAAGGACCCTCACAAGCACGCCCACCACTAGCCGCCCATGGCCGGTTGTCATATGTGAGAATCGCCCACATCGCTTAAACGCCCTCGCCGGGGCGCCGGTCAGGATGTCCTTCGCAGGCGGTCCCGCGGGCTCCGCGGCATGAGCTCTCCCACGGGCCGGCAGCGCACGGTCCGCTCTGAGCTCGAAAGCGCAAATACGGGCGGGGCGGGACGGGGCGCGGAGTTGAAGCCGAAGCCCGCCCCAGAGGAAGACTCTTCGCGAAAGGCGCTCGAGTACTCGAAGTTCTATGGTGGCAAGGTGGGATTCGCTCCCAGAGTACCTGTGAGGTCCCTCGACGACTTCTCCGTATGGTACACCCCGGGGGTCGCCGCCGTCTCGAAGGCCATCGAAGCCCAGTCGGAGCTCTCCTTCGAGTACACCGGCCGATGGAACACAATAGCGATCGTGACTGACGGGACCAGGGTCCTAGGCCTGGGGAACATAGGCCCTGAGGGCGCCCTCCCTGTCATGGAAGGGAAGGCGCTGATCTACAACTACCTCGGCGGGGTGAACGCGCTGCCGCTCCCCGTCAGGGTGAAGAGCGCCGACGAGCTGATAGCGCTCGTCAAGGCCCTGGAGCCCTCGCTCGGAGGGGTGAACCTCGAGGACATCGAGTCACCGAAGTGCTTCGAGGTGCTGGACAGGTTGCGTGGAGAGATGAACATCCCGGTCTGGCACGACGACCAGCAGGGGACGGCCGGGGTGACCCTCGCCGCTCTCTTCAACGCCCTGGAAGTCACAGGGAGGGAGCTCAGAGGGACAAGGATCGTACTCTACGGCGCCGGCGCAGCCAACGTCGCGGCCGAGAGGCTCCTCGTCGAGGCGGGGGCAGACCCCAGGGACATCCTCGTGGTCGACTCCAAGGGGATCCTCCACCCGGAGAGGGAAGACATTGACCAGCTCATGCTGAAGAACAAGTGGAAGTACGAGATCGCGATCCGCACCAACGGGGACAGGCTAAGGGGGACGCTGAAGGACGCCCTGAAGGGGGCCGACGCCCTGGTCGCGGCGGCGCGGCAAGGCCCCGACGCCGTAAGGCGGGACGAGGTGGCCGTGATGAACAAGAGGGGGATCGCCTTCTTCCTTGCCAACCCGGTCCCGGAGATGCTCCCGGCTGCGGCCCATTCGGCCGGGGTCGAGGTGGTTGCGACGGGGAGGTCCGACTTCCCCAACCAGGTGAACAACAGCCTGCTCTTCCCCGCGATCTTCAGGGGAGCCCTGGACGTGAGGGCGAAGACCATCACCGACCCGATGGTGATCGAAGCGGCGAAGGAGCTGGCGGCCTTCGCCAAGGAGAAGGGGATCAGCAGGGACTACATCCTCCCCACCATGGTGCAGTGGGAGGTGTATCCGAGGGTGGCGACAAAGGTCGGCCAGGCTGCCATCAGGGAGGGGGTCGCCCGGCGGAACCTGTCGGCAAGCGAGTCGATGCAGGCGGCCATGGCCACCATCGAGAGGTCAAGGAAAGTGATGAATGCACTCAGAAACGGAGGGGTGATACTCGACCCCCCAGAATAGGCGTAAATCAATCCCTCCAGGACCGGCGAGGGGGCTGGACATGGAGATCAGGCGCGCCAGGAAGGACGACGTCGAGGCGCTCTCCGACCTTATAGTGCGGACCAAGAGGCTGAACAACGAGTTCGACCCCCTCTTCGCAGTGGTGCCTGACGCGAAGGCAAGGGCGGACAAGTACATCCAGTCTTCCCTGGCTGCTCCCGGGCACCTCCTGCTGGTGGCGGCAGAGGGGAAGAAAGTGGTGGGCGTCCTGAGGGCCGAGACGCGCGAGCGGATATTCTATGAACCGCGCAACGAAGGTCGAATCACCGACTTCTACATCCTGCCCGAGTACCGCAGGAAGGCCCTGGGGGACGACATGATCCAGCAGGCCGCCGCCGAGCTCAAGAAGATGGGGGCAGAGATCATGGTCGCCGACGTCCCTGCACAGAACGAGATTGCCAACCGCTTCTACGTCAAGCGCGGCTTCAGGGCGCTGATCAACCAGTTCGCGAAGAGGCCCTAATAGTCCAGAAGGCTTCCGAGATCAGAGTCTCTCGCGGGACCAAGGTACATGCCGCAGCGATAACAGAACAGGTTCCTCCCGGAGCTGGCCGGCACATGCTCCTGTGTCCTGAGGCAGTAGGTCTCCTCTGGGACCGCTGTAAGGAGCATTGGCCTCGCCATCGCGTTTCCATATTTAACCATCGGCGCCAGCGGCAGAACCATTCGTCTATTGGCTAAGTGCCTTCCTTGCCCCCGGTGACGCCCCGCGGCCAGTGGCCTGGCCTATGGATTCAGAGCGGAGAGTACCTCGACGTCGTGCCCTCTGGGGCTGACCTTCCTGAAGATCTTCTTTATCCTCCCGTCGGCGCCTATGACGAAGGTGGATCGCTCGGTCCCCATGTACTTCTTGCCGTAGTTCATCTTCTCCTTCCAGGTGTCGTAGAGGCCGTGGGCCTTCAGGCTCTCGTCGCTGAGCAGGGTGAAGTTGAGCGAGTACTTGCCGATGAACTTCGCGTGTGACTGGAGGGAGTCCTTGCTCACGCCCAGGACGACTGCGTCCAGGCCGTCGAACTTGGGCAGGTTGTCCCTGAACGAGCACGCTTCGACGGTGCACCCAGGGGTGTCGTCCTTCGGATAGAAGTACAGCACCACCTGCTTGCCTCTCAGGGAGCTGAGTTTGAGGGTGCTCCCCGAAGACGACGGGAGCTCGAAGTCGGGGGCCATCTCACCTTCCTTGGGCTCGTGGCGGGACCTTTTCACGGCAGTCCTTCGAGCGCCCTTCAGAAAAGGTTGGCTGTCGCCCCTCGACCGCGCCTGGTTTCCCCATCAGGAAGGTTAATGATTCCCAGCCTCGACTCCAGGCGAGTTGTCCTTCGACGTGCACGTGCACCCGTGGACCCGGGATTTCATGAAAAAGAACGGGCCGATAATGAAAGCCTGCGACTTCTTCAAGCTCGACGTCGACAAGCTCCCTGGCTCGACCGAGCAGATCCTCGAAGAGATGGAGGCTTCCGGGGTCGCCAGGGCGGTAATACTGGGCCAGGACACAAGCGCGACGAGAAACCCGGCCTTCCGGAACTACACGCTGAGGAACGACGAAATCGCCGCCATGGCAGCGGGGTCGAAGGACAGGCTGGTCCCCTTCGCCGGGGTCGACCCCAACGCCGGCAGCGGCGCGGTCAAGGAGCTCAAGCGGGCGGTCAGGGAGCTCGGAATGCGCGGCCTCAAGATCCACAGCAGCGCCAACTCTGTTTACATCAACGATAGGAAGCTGATGTTCCCCATCTACGAGTACTGCCAGGAGGCGGGCATCCCAGTGCTCCTGCACACAGGTACCACCGGCCTGGGGGACACGGAGATCAGGTACAGCAAGCCGGAGCTGGTCGACGAGGTGTGCACAGCCTTCCCGGACCTCAAGGTGGTCATGGCCCACTTCGGATGGCCCTGGCCCGAGGTGACCCTGGCCATCGCCCTCAGGAGCCCGAACGTATTCATTGACGTTTCCGGCTGGAAACCACGCTACATCCCACAGTCTGTTATGCCCTATCTCAACGGGATCCTCCAGGACAGGTTCCTATTCGGCACGGACTACCCGATGCTCAGGCACAAGGAGTGGATGGACGACTTCAAGGCCAGCCTCGAGCCAAAGCTGAAGCCTGGGGTGTCTGAGAAGCTGCTGTCGGGTAACGCGAAGCGGCTCTTCGCCTAGGGCTGGATCAGCTGCATCTTCAGGGGCTTCCGTCCGGGGTAGCCCTCCTTCCATCCGTGCCAGAAAGAGACCTCTGACTCGCCATACCTCCAGCACAGGAGAACCTTCTCGCCGTACCTCTCTGCGGGGAAATCCACCAGACCGAACTCCAGGTCTTTGACCTCAACCCCGAGGTCCTCCAACTCTGCGAGCTTCCTCGTCATGTCGTCCACGAGGGCGTCCAGTTGGGCCGCTCTCTCGGCCAGTACCGGGGTCCTGATTCCCAAGAGATTGTACCTCTCGATTTCTCCATGGAGCTGGTCCACGACCTTCTTCCTTTCGACCAGGGACTTCACCTTGGGTCTGATGTCTGAGAGGAGCTTGGACGCTTCCTGGGGGGTGAACTGGTGTGTCTCTTGGTGCTCGAACGCCGTTATCTGACTCGCCACCGCCATTCTCCTCGCCGCCAATAAGAAACTTCAGACTGTAAATTCGGCGACCAAGCGTAGTTCTTTCGTTGACCCAAAGAGTCTCCATCGTACCCGCGGGGGGCTGCGAATCCCTCGACCCTGTTAGCGTTAATAATTCCTGGCCCGACCCGCCTGTCTGATGTACACCAGGAGGGGGGACGGGGGCGAGACTTCCCTCTACGGGTCCAGGCGGGTGCGCAAGGACGACCCACGGGTCGAAGCCTATGGCACCATAGACGAGCTGAACTCAGTGCTCGGCGTCGTCTTGGCGGGGACGAAGCGGAGGGAGCTGCGCGCCTCCCTGACGGAGGTCCAGGGCATGCTCTTCATAGCCGGAGGCGACGCGGCGACGGAGCTGGCGTCTGCCCAACCTGTCCCCAGGATCGCCGCCGCCGATACCAGGAGGGTGGAAGAGATGACCGACTCCCTCCTTGCCAAGCTCCCGCCGCTCCGCAACTTCATCCTGCCGGGCGGTTCCGCTTCCGGGGCGACGCTCCAGCTGGCAAGGGCAGTGTGCAGGCGGGCGGAGAGAAGGCTGGTCACGGCCGCGCAGGCGGAAGAGATGAACCCCGAACTGCTGCCGTTCTTCAACCGGCTTTCATCCTACCTGTTCAACCTCTCAAGGTGGCAGAACCAGAGGGCAGGGAAGAAGGAAGAGGTCTGGAGGCCCAGGAAAGGTTGACCTAGACGTCCTTTGTCCTCACCTAGGCCTGTATCGCGCCGTCCCAGGCGCCCCTGCGTGGTATCTGTTTACTTCACGAGTTCGAAGGCGGTGGATATCCCCTGGCCTACCCCGATGCACATCGTGGCCAGGCCGTACCTGGTCCCAGTCCGCCGCATCTGATGAAGGAGGGTGGTGGCTATCCTGGCACCGCTGCAGCCGAGGGGATGCCCCAGCGCTATGGCTCCGCCGTTCGGATTTACCCTCCCCAGGTCGAGTTCCGGCATCTCCGCAGCGCAGGCCAGCACCTGGGCGGCGAACGCCTCGTTGAGCTCGATGACGCCGAACTCTTCCATCCCCATCCCGAGCCTGGCCAGGAGCTTCCTCGTGGAGTGCACCGGCCCCAGACCCATGTAGCTCGGATGGACCCCTGCCGTCGCTGAGCCGAGGACCCTCGCCAGGGGCTTCACGCCAAGGTCCCTTGCCTTCCCCTCTCGCATGAGGACCAGCGCCGAAGCGCCGTCGCTGATACCAGACGAGTTCCCCGCGGTGACCGTCCCTCCCTTGCGGAAGGCGGGCTTGAGCTTCGAGAGCTTCTCGACGGACGTGTCCCTTCTGGGCCCTTCGTCATCGACAACCCCTTCCGGCTTTTCCGGCGTGCTGACCGCGACCAGCTCCTCCCTGAACCTCCCGCTCTGGGACGCATCCACCGCCTTCCTGTGGCTGCCGAGGGCGAACTCGTCCTGGGACGACCTGGAAATCTTGTGCTTCTCCGCGAGGTTCTCCGCCGTCTCGCCCATGGACAGGGGCGGGTAGTCCTGGGGGAACGAGGGGTTGACGAACCTCCATCCTATGGTGGTGTCGACCAGGGATACCCCGCCCCTCTCGTAACCCGCTTCGGGCTTCAGGGCGACAAGGGGTGCGCGCGTCATGCTCTCGACCCCCCCTGCGAGGAGGATGTCGCCCTCCCCAGTCGAGATCACCCTCGCTGCGCTGTTGATGGCCTCAAGCCCGGACCCGCAGAGCCTGTTCACGGTCGCCCCCGGGACCGAGTACGGGATGCCGGCTAGGAGGGTCGCCATCCTGGCCACGTTCCTGTTGTCCTCCCCGGCCTGGTTCGAGCAGCCGAAGTAGACGTCGTCCACCATGGCCGGCTCGACCCTGGATCTCTCAAGGGCGCGCTTCATGACCAGCGCTCCAAGGTCGTCGGGCCTGACCGACTTCAGCGCCCCGGCGTACCTGCCGACGGGGGTGCGCAGCGCCTCGACGACTACTACGTCCTTCATGGGGGACGAGGCGGGCGGCGGCCTTATCTCCTTTGCTTGCCGGCGCCTTTGGGCACCCGTCTATTCGCCGACGAAGGACGGGTCTCTCTTGTCGAAGAAGGCCCTGACCCCCTCGACGTGGTCCCTTGTCCTCCCGGCGATGTCCTGAAGGTACATCTCGTACTCCAGGGCCGACTCCATGTCTACGACCACCGCCCGGTTCAGGGCCCGCTTTGTCAACCCCATCGCCTTGGTGGGTCCCTTCGCCAGCCTCTCGGCAATCGAGGCGACCCGGCTCCGTAACTCCCCGTCCGGGAAGACCCAGTTGACAAGCCCCAGACCCAACGCCTTCTGCGCGTCTATCGGCTCCCCGAGGAGCCCGACCTCCATCGCCCTCCCGAGCCCCAGGATCCGCGTGAGCCAGAAGCTGGTCCCAGAGTCAGGCGCGAGCCCGACCTTGATGAACGCCTCATGGAAAGTGGCCTTGTCCGACGCAGCCCTCAGGTCGCAGGCCAGCGCCAGCCCCAGCCCCGCCCCCGCGGTGACTCCGTTGACCGCCGCCAGGACCGGCTTCTCCATCCTCCTGACCTTGGCTACGATGGGGTTGTACTTCCTCTGCAGCACCTCGCCCAGGCGCACGGGCTTGCCGCTGTCGTAGTTTGACCTGTTCATGTTCAGGTCCTCGCCTACGGAGAACGCCTTCCCTTCCCCGGTGAGCACCAGGCACCTGGCCTCCGCAGACTTCTCCCCCTCCCTGAGCGCCTCCAGGAGGTCCGCCCCCATCTGCTCGTCGAAGGCGTTCAGCTTTTCCGGCCTGTTCAGGGTGATCCAAAGGACCCCGCCGGCGGCCTCCGTCGTAACCGTCTCGTACTTCATCTACTTCCCCTTGAATACTGGCTTCCTCTTCTCCATGAACGCCTTCATCCCTTCCTTGGCGTCTTCGGACGCGAAGAGGAGGTAGAACAGTTGGCGTTCAAAGTCCAGGCCGTCGCTCAGCCCCATCTCGAAGGCCTTGTTGACGGCCATCTTAGCGAGCTTCACCGACACGGGGGACTTCGACGCGATCTCGGTGGCGACCTTCTTCGCCTCTTCCAGGTATGCCTCCTTGGGGACCACCCTGCTCACCAACCCCAGTGCCTTCGCCTCGTCCGCCCCTATCCTCGTCCCCGTGAGGATCATGTCCATGGCCTTGTACTTCCCCACGGCCCTGGTCAGCCTCTGGGTACCGCCGCCCCCAGGCATCACTCCGATGTTTATCTCTGGCTGCCCGAGCTGGGTAGTCTCCGACGCTATCAGCACGTCCAGGCTCATGGCGAGCTCGAGCCCGCCCCCAAGGACGAAACCGCTCAGCGCGCCGACGACGGGCTTCGGATACCTCCCCAACCTGTCCCAGAGGGGGAAGAAGTGGCCTGACATCGACATCTGGACCGCCGACATGTCGGCCATCTCCTTGATGTCCGCTCCGGCGGAGAACGCCCTCTCGCTCCCTGTTATCACGAGGCACCTGACCTCCTCGTCAGACTCGAAAGCCGCCAGGGCTGAGATAAGCTCGTGGACTAGCTTGTTGCTCAGTGCGTTCAGCGCCTCCGGTCTGTTGATTGTTATGATACCAAGCGGGCCCTCTCTCGACGCCGACAGAGTCTCGTAGCTCATGCCGTCGAGGCCGCCTCCGGTTTGTATTAACTCCTGCGAAGCGGCTGAAAATGCCGGGGGTGGCACGTCGGCACCACGTGCTGGCGCGCCAACTTGTACGGAAGAAGCAGGCCTTCTACTGGCCCGCAGCCCCGGGGGCGCTAGGGGCGGCAGAGCCGCTCTTCTTGCCTCCGAGGAAGGCACCTGCGAAGACGACGATGACCGTCAGCAGCCACAGGGCCGTCGTGGTCATGTCGTACACGTTGTCGAGGTCGACCGCCACGTTGACGATCAGCCCGACCAGGGCCAGGATACCGCCTATGATTACCAGGTTCCTGTTCATGGTATTCAAAGCTCAAGGCCCCTGCCATGATATTTAGACGTTTCAATCTGGGTCCCGGTACCCGTTAAATGGGGGGCTGCCCGCCGGGGCCCGTGACAGTGTGGCACGAACAGAGGCTCCGCGTCAGGTACGAAGAGACTGACACCATGGGCGTCGTCTACTACGGGAAGTACCTGACTTGGTTTGAAGTGGGCCGGGTCGGGCTTCTCCGGGACCACGGTCTGGGGTACAAGGAATGGGTCCGGCGCGGCATGGAGTTCCCGGTCGTGCAGGCCCACGTTGACTACAAGGCCCCCGCCCGCTTCGACGACGAGATACTCGTGAAGACGAAGGTCGCCTCGATCGGCAACAGCAGCATAAGGTTCGAGAACGAGGTCTACAAGATCCCCGAGGGGTTGCTCCTTGCCACGGGGCACACCGTCCAGGTGCTCACGGACAGGGAGGGGGTGAAAATCCCCTTCCCGCCCGAGCTGAAGGAAAGGCTCACTTCGACTTAGTCGCGCTGGGGGAGCCCCACTCGTAGAACCCCCTGCCGCTCTTCCTACCGACCAGGCCGGCCCTCACCATCTCCTTCATGAGTGGGCTCGGGCGATACTTCGAGTCCTCGAACTCGTTCATGAACACCTGCATGATGTTCAGTGTCGTGTCGAGGCCGACGTAGTCCAGCAGCTGGAGGGGACCCATGGGCCAGTTGAGGCCCAGCTTGACGGCCTTGTCGATGTCCTCCGGCGCCGCGACGCCCTCCTGGACGAGGAAAATTGCCTCGTTCAGCGCGGGGACGAGTATCCTGTTCACGATGAACCCCGGCGAGTCCTTCTTGCAGAGTACAGTCTCCTTCCCCAGCCTGACCGAGGCGTCCTTCACCTGGCTCACCGTCCGGTCTGACGTCTTGTTCCCCCTGATTATCTCGACGAGCGGCATCAACTGCGGCGGGTTGAAGAAGTGCATCCCACAGACGTTCTCCGGCTTCTTCGTCGCCGAGCCGAGGAGGGTGATGCTGATGGAGGAGGTGTTGGACGCTAGTATCGTGTCCTCTCCCGCCAGCTGGGCGAGCCTCCTGTACAGGTCGAGCTTGAGCTTGGGGTCCTCGGTGGCCGCCTCCATCACCAGGCTGCTCCCCTTCACCGCCTCCGCGAGGTCGAGGGTGGGGTGGATCCTCCCCAGCGCTGCCTCCCCCTCATCCTTGGAGAGCTTCCCCTTCTCCACAAACTTGCCTATGGAGTCCCCGATCATCTTCATCCCACGGTCCAGGTAGCTCCGCTCGACGTCGAGGATCGAGACTTCGAACTTCCCCACCTGAGACGCGACCTGGGCTATTCCGTGGCCCATGAGGCCCGCACCCAGCACAGTCACCTTGTTTCCGCTATCCATGCTCACCCGGGCCGCCGCAGAGCAGATTAATCTTTGGCTGCCTTCCTTTCAAAGAGGATGTTGGAGAAGTGCCGCTCGAACCCGGCGGTCCTCAGGCAATGGACTAACGGAGACCCCTGCGGCACGAACACCCAGCGTTCGGACGCATCCTTCCTCCTCCCCAGGACGCACCTGACGAGGCGGACCGCGTCTCTCGGCTCCCCTCCGATGAACCCTATCTGCTCCCAGACGCCCCTCCCCTCCCCCCCGGCCTTCGTGACCGCGACCGCACCCCCAAGCCTCCACACCGAGCCTTCGTCCACAAGCCTTCTGAGAACCTCGGGGGTGATCATCGCCGCCCCCCAGTTGTGCCAGAAGACCCCGTGCCCGAGCTTGAACTCGGCCGAGCCGCGCACCAAGCCCATGATCTCGTCGAGGCCGCCCGGGCGGACCCTGGTCGCCCCTCCCCTAGAGAGCGGACCCTTCGATGGCTCGTAGATGCTGAAGCGCGCCACCTCTGCGAACCCGATGCGCGCTATCTGCCTGTGCGCCGTCTTGTTACGGGATCCGCTGGTCAGCCTGAACGTCCCGATTCCCATCCCCCTGGCGACCTTCATGGAGTTCTCTCCCAGCATCGTCGCCAGCCCCTTCCCGCGGTGGGCGGGGTGCACCCTCGCTCCCTCGAACCACGCCGACCCGTCCTCCATGAACCTCAGCCTGTTCATCCCCACGGGGACGCCGTCCGCCTCCACCACGAACACCCTGTTGACCCTGTCCCTGATCCACTCATCCCAGACCCCTGGGATGTAGTCGTGACCTCCCCACACACCCTTGATGAAGCTCATGAGCGGCTCCTTGTCTGACGGCTCGGCTGGGCGGACCAGAGGCCCCATGGCGGTGCGGCCCGCCATCTGCATATGAACCCGCGCCCGCTAAAGGATAAGAAGAGTGCCGCTGGGCGCGGAGAACTGGGCCGGGTTGGCAGAGTGGTTATTGCGCGGGCCTTGAGACCTCAGCAAGCAAGCCCGTGACCGTCATAGGTCGCGTAGGTCCGAATCCTACACCCGGCGCCTATCCTGTATTCCTCCGCCTCTGGGCTGTCCCCTGAACGTTCTCTTCAGGTCTTCGAAGCGGACCTTCCCACAGCTTCCCTCAGGTACCCTTGGCGCGTCCACGTCTGCCACGAAGACCCCCGGACGCACCCTGTTTAATCGCCGAAAATGACGTCGCAACAGCTGCTCCCGATGGCCAAGGAGACCTCCGAGTCTGCGATCATGCCTAGAGAGGAGACGGCCATGGGGCCCCCACCCTCCTTCCAGGCTCACGGACTTTACAGGCGCCGCTTCTGGGGTCCTCACTCCCCGCCGCCATGCAGCTGCCGACGACGCCCTGGGCTGGAGGTTCAGGTCCATTGGATCCAGTCGACCCGCGGGGCCCTCGGCCTGTTGGCGTTGGCGAAGGCTTCGACGAGGTCCCTGGCCGTCACCACGCCGACCCCTTCTCCGTCGAGAGACAGAGGCAGGCGCTTGAACTTGTGGGCGGCCATCAGCTGTGCCGCTTCACGGCCGAGGGTGCCGGGTTCAGCCATGACCAGGGGGCGGGTGGCGACGTCCGCCAGGGGGGTGTCGAGCCTCCTCCGCCGTGCGAGTACCCTTCTGACCAGGTCCCTCTCAGTGAATATCCCGGTCCACTTGCCGTCTTCGGAGAGCAGGACGCTCCCCACCTTCCTCTGGTCCATCAGCGCGACCACCGCGTCGACTGGGGTCTCGGCCGTCGCAGTGACGACGTTGGTGGAGATCACCTTCAGTATCGAGAAGTCCCTTCCGACGTCCTTGATCACCCTGACCAGATCGGTGGGTGTGACTATCCCAACCAGAGCGGCCCCATCGAAGACCATGAGCCTGCTCTTCTTGGTGACCATGGCGTCGGCCACCTCCTCGAGGGTGCTGGCCGACTCGATCGACGGGAACCTGGGCGACGCGACCTCGGAGATCACCGTGGCCTGCGGGTCCTTACCTCTTGCCAGGACCCTGCTCAGGAGGTCCCTCTCGGTGAACACGCCGCAGGGGCCGAGGTTGTCCAGGACCACGACGCTGCCGATGTCGTGCTCGTCCATGGCGCGCACGGCCTTCTCGACCTTCGACTCCTGATAGACAGTGATGACACCGGTTCCCATGAAGTCCTTCGCAAGCGGTCCGGCGTGCTTTTGCGACATCACATCCCATTTTCCGATTCGGCGGTTTCAGCATATTAAACTGGGGTTACGATTCCCAACGTTGAGAAACCGGAGAGGGGAGCCTAAACGAACTGAGGCTCACGCCTCCGCGGGCGACCGCTGGCTGACCCATCGACCAGGGACCGAGGGTTCTCTTTATCACGGCGGCCCAGGGCACCTCCGGGGAGATGTCCGGCCCAGAACGTCCCGCACGCCCTATCACCGGGGCGGACCTGGCCCGCCTGATCGACCATACCGCGCTGAAACCGACAACCACGGCCGCCGACATAGACGTCCTCTGCTCGGAGGCGATCCGCTACGGGTTCTGGAGCGTTTGCGTCAGTCCGGTCTACGTCGGTCGCGCCGCGCTGAGGCTCCGGGGGAGCGGCAGCCGCATATCAGCCGTGGTCAGTTTCCCTCACGGCACGAGCACGACAGAGGTGAAGCTGGCGGAGGCGAGGAGGGCGATCGAAGACGGAGCCCGAGAGATCGACATGGTCTGCAACATAGGGGCGCTGAAGTCGGGGGACGACGGGCTGTTCTCCAGCGACATCGGGGAACTCTCCGCCCTCTGCCGGGGGAGGGGTGCCCTCCTCAAGGTGATTCTGGAGTGCTGCTACCTGGACGAAGGCGAGAAGGTCAGGGGGGCGCTGCTGGCGGAGGGGGCGGGGGCCGACTTCGTCAAGACGTCCACGGGGTTCGGGTCCGGGGGCGCGACGAGGGAGGACGTCGCCCTGCTGAGGAAGACAGTCTCCGGGAGGGTGAAGGTGAAGGCCGCCGGAGGCATAGGGACCGCCGAGAAGGCCCTCGAGATGCTGAACGCGGGCGCCGACAGGCTCGGGACCAGCTCGGGGGTAAAGATCATGGAGAGCTTCGGCGGGCTGGGCTAGAAGACCAGCTCTCTCCCGCTCCGGCCGTCGATGGTTACTTGCCTGCGCTTCCTTCGCACCACCAGCTCGACCCTGAACACGGGGTAGAGGAATGGCTCGAAGCTGTCGACGTCGGCGCCGTCCCACAAACCCTTGACCGCATCCCTCACGTCCGACTCCTTGATCTTCGGCTGCACCACCCTCGCCTTCGTGATGTCTACGGGCGCGAGCTCCAGGGGGGTGGTCGCGGACGGGACCGGAGGGAGGTCGGTGAGTCGCCTGTACAGCTTCCTTTCCCTCACCTCCGCGGTCCTCACCAGCCTCTTCCCATTGAGGAGGGTGAGGGCCCTCGATACCGTCCCCCTGGACTCCCCGAGCTCGCTCGCCACGTCGATGGCACTGGTGTCGCTGTCGGGGCTCAGCTCCCTGAGGATCTCGACCTGTAGGGTGGACAGGCCGAGGAGCTTCTCGAACCCCCTCGTCACCTCGAGGCCCCTGTCCACCAGGACGAGCTTCCCGGAAGCGCCGTCCAGGTATGTGTACGCCGTCTCGAACCTGCGCTTCAGCAGCCCGCGCCTGAGCCTCACGCCCAGCTGGACCAGCGTCCTGAACTGAGGGGTCACCTCGGTGACCGTCTCCTTCGGGCCGAATATACCGAAGCTCCGCTCCCTCTTCACCAGGACGGGGAGGTCGTCGACCCTGATCGACGGGTCCAGGCCCAGCACCCCGCCGCCTCCGGGAGCGCCGCCGGCCTCTTCGCCCCTGGCCGGGACGGGGGTCCCCCCCGGCCTGAAGTATGCCTTCGCCGCCCTCCTGGCCAGCGAGGGCGTCACTCCGCCTGCCCTGGTGACCCGATGTTTGACCGAGACGAGCGACGGGACCGATGAGAGTCCCCCCATGGCGAAGAACTGGCCGGTCTTCAGCGACGTGAGCCCCCTCGGCAGCCCCTTGCCGGGGAAGAACTGGGCGACCGACTGGAGGTCGTTCTGGATTATGAGCTTCCCGATCAGCTGATTGCCGCACTGGCTGAGCACGTTCTTGTCTACCAGGGACGGACGCTGGGAGCAGACCATCAGCCCGAGCCC
The DNA here is from genome assembly GCA_021827865.1 of archaeon. Taxonomy (GTDB): domain Archaea; phylum Thermoproteota; class Nitrososphaeria; order Nitrososphaerales; family Gagatemarchaeaceae; genus UBA183. The sequence continues at coordinate 443,384 of JAKAUC010000009.1, read as the reverse complement.
CCTCTTCCTCCCTCTCCTGGCGACCTCGGCGAATATCGGGACGCGCTCCCCGATCTGCGGGATGAACTTGTCCGCCTCTTCCACCACCACGAGGTAGGGGGTTCTCCTCTCCGTGAGCGTCTTGTAGAGCTCCCCCATGAACCTGGCGACCTTCTCCTTCGCGTCAGGGATGTCGGAGACATCGAGGATGAGCGGCGAGATGTCCGGGGCCTGCCTCGCCAGGTCCTCCAGGTCGAGCCCCTCCCATGAGAGGTCGCACCCGCTTTCCTCCCCGACCCAGATGGCTTCGAACTTCTCCTTCAGCCCCGTGTGCTCCCCTTCGGTGTCGACCACCGCGAACGGGACGCCGTTCCTGCAGAGCTCCTCGCAGATCACGCCGACGGCGTAGCTCTTCCCGCTCCCGCTGCTCCCCAGGACGCAGGTCCGGCCGGTGGCCACGACGTTGGCGTCGACCGAGAACGCGCCGTCGGCCTTGGTCCCGATGTCCAGCAGCGCCTGCCCGCCATCCGACTCAGACAAGTCTTCCCCTGGGGCCCCCCTCCCCGCGCGTAAAATTGTTGCCGGATGAGGGACGCCCCGGCCGTAAACGCTTTTATTGCAAACAGCCCCCAGAGTCTCATGTCTCCTTACGCGCCGTCCCACCGGAGCTGAGCGCATGGTTGACTACCTTCAAGACACCTACGCACCGAACGGGGTCTGTTTCGGGTGCGGCCCCAAGAACGAGCTTGGACTCAGGCTGAAGAGCGCCCCCTCCGGGGAGTCAGTGGTCGCGGACTGGACCCCCAGAAAGGAGCACACGGCCTTCGAGGGCTACGGCAGCGGCGGGATCATCTCAGTGCTCATGGACTGCCACGGCAACTGGGCTGCCGCCTACGCTTTGATGAAAGCCAGGATGCTTCCAGCCCCGCCTGGGACCGTGACGGCCGAGTACACCGTGAGGTTCCTAAAGCCCAGCCCCATAGACAAGCCCTGGCACCTTGCCGCCCGGGCGACAAAGGTCGAGGGGGACAGAGCCTACGTCTCCGGGGAGCTGGAGGTCGGCGGCGCGGTCACCGCCACCATGACGGGTCTCTTCGTCGCTGTCAGGGAGGGGCACCCGGCCTTCGGCCGCTGGCGCTAGGGGGTGCCCGGGGTGGCGGTCGTGCCGGGGTCGTCGGGGCCGATCAGGGAGCTGGGCGCGGCCTACAGGTCGGGGGGAGCCCTGCCCACGACGGTGGTCCGCGAGTGCCTGAAGTCCATCGAGGCCTCCAACGGGAGGCTGAACTGCTTCATAACAGTCCTGGGGGACTCCGCCCTGAGGGCAGCCGGCGAGTCAGACCGCCGCTTCAGGGAAGGCAGGCCCCTCGGCCCCCTCGACGGCATCCCGGTCGCGGTCAAGGACATCATATACATCGAGGGGGTGAGGTGCACGGCAGGCTCCAGGATACTCTCCGGGAACGTGGCCCAGTACGACGCACCGGTGGTGAGGAAGCTGAAGGCCGCCGGGGCGGTCATCGTCGGGACCACCAACCTCCATGAGTTCGCGGCCGGGACGACGAGCGTCAACCCGCACTACGGCCCGGTGCGGAACCCGTGGGACCAGGCGAAGATAGCAGGGGGCTCGAGCGGTGGCTCCGCGGCCGCCGTGGCAGCCGGGCTCGCCGCGGCAGCTCTGGGGACAGACACCGCCGGGTCAGTCCGCATCCCCGCGGCGCTCTGCGGGGTGCTGGGGGTCAAGCCCACCTACGGCAGGGTGAGCAGGCTGGGGGTGGTCCCCCTCTCGAGCTCCCTGGATACGGTCGGGGTCCTCGCGCGGTCGGCCTGGGATGCGTCTGCCATACTGCAGGCTGTAGCCGGCGGGGACCAGGGGGACATGACCACTGCGAGCGAGGCTGTGCCTGACTACCTCGCCTCCCTCGCCCTCCCCTACGCGCCTGCCAGGGTCGGGGTGGTCAAGGAGTACTTCTTCGAGGCCCTGGACCCGGCGATCGAGGAGAACGTGGAGGCCTTTCTCTTGAGGCTCCGTCAGATGGGGTGTCAGGTGTCAGAGGCGAGCCTCGACGGCATAGGCGAGGTGTACGAAAGGTGGGTGCCCATAAGGCGCGCCGAAGCCACCGCGTTCCACCTCCGCTGGCTGCAGCAGACCCCCGAGCTCTACGGGGACGACGTCAGAAGGCTCCTCGAGCAGGGGAAGGACGTCCAAGCCGTAGACTACGTCAGCGCGGTCAACGCCCGCCCCGCCTACATGGAGAGGTTCGCCGCCTCCATGAAGGACTTCGACGTCCTCGCCCTCCCGTGCACTGCGATCCCCGCCCCGGACATTGGGCGGTCCAACGTCCACTTGAAGGGGAAGGAGGTGCCGGTCTACTCGGCGCTGAACAGGCTCACGCTTCCTTTCAACTACGTCGGGTTCCCAGCTGTCTCAGTCCCCTCGGGGCTGGCCGAAGGGACCCCGCTGGGGGTGCAGCTGGTCGGGAAGCTCTTCGACGAGGCAACGCTGTTCCGTCTCGTGAGCGCCTACGAGGGGAGGTACGGCCCATACCCCAGGGCGCCAGGCTGCGCTCTCGCCGCACCGCCTGGTTAAATAGCGTGGTCGCATGTTAGAATGAGGGTTTTCCATGAAGTCAACCTGGGGGATCGGCGCGCTGGTCGCCATCCTGCTTTCTATCGCCGCCGGGCTGCTGAAGCTGGTCGACCTTCGGGGGACCGTCTCCGTCATCCTGCTCCTGGTCGGGCTCTGGACCTTCGTCACCGCCTTCGCCTTCGTCGGCAGGGAGGACAGGGCATTCTACGCGGGCTGGGGGGTAGTCATCGCCGGGCTCTCACTGACGTACCTGGTCCCCCTGACCGAGGCGCTCGGCTTGATTCTCATCGCCGTCGCCGTCCTCATCGTCGTGACCGCCTACTTCGGCAGGACCCCCAAGGTGCTGACGGCCGCGGCCAACCCGGCGTCCCCGCCAGGGGATTCGCCTGCAGTCGAATTCACCTGACAGACTCAAAGTCGTCCATCAGGACCTCGCCCCCCAGGACGACCCATCTCGCCCTGCCGGGGAACTCCCTCCCCTCGTAGGGGGACCAGCCACATCGGCTCCTGACGTCGTCCCCTCTCGCGACCTCCGGGGCATGCAGGTCGATCACGGTGAAGTCCCCCCTCTTCCCCAGCGCGACCTCGCCCCTGTCCGTCAGGCCTAGGTACTTCGCAGGGTTGAAGGAAGCGACCCTGGCGACGATCGCCGGGTCCACCCTCTGGCTCAACATCAGCCAGGAGACCACATGAGAGTAGTCGTCGAGCCCCGGGACCCCAGCCAGCCCGAACTCCTCTTTCTCCTCCAGCAGGTGCGGGGCGTGGTCCGTGACCAGGAACGACACCCTGCCCAGTCGCAAGCCTTGGACCAGCGCCTCCCTGTCCTCTTCCGCCCTGAGGGGAGGGTTGGTCCTGAGGAGGGGATTGTCGAGCATGGCCCTCCGCGAGAAGTATGCGTGGTGAAGGGTGGCTTCGCAGCGCAGACGCAGCCCTTCCCTCCTCGCGCCCTCCACCAGCGACAGAGTCTCGCCCAGGGACGCGTGGCAGACGTTGGCGCTGAGTCCCTTCTCTCCCTCGAGGGCACGCACCACCCTGGCGACGGCCTCCGTCTCAGAACTCGGTGGCCTCATGTCGCAGTAGGCGTCGGGCCGCGACACCCCCGAGAGCTTCTCCGCCGCCCCGTCGATGACGTCCTGGTCTTCGCAGTGGATGCTCAGCGGCTTCCCGGTCCCGGCGACCAGCCTGAACACCCGCGGCAGCTCTTCAGCCGGGAACGACCTCGCGCCCGTGGTCTCCGACATGTACAGCTTGTAGCCGGCGACGTCCGGGGACAGCTTGACGAGGCTCTCGGTGCTCCCCCTCGCGATCCCGCCATAGAACTTGACCTCCACCAGGGCCCTGGCCGCTGCCAGCCTCGACTTCTCCTCCAGGGCCTCCGGGGTCGTGGTGGGGGTAGGGTTGTTCGGCATGTCCGCCACTGTGGTCACCCCGCCATGTATTGCCGCCATGGTCCCGGTCCGAAAGCCCTCCTTGCGCTCCCATCCAGGCTCGCGCAGGTGGACGTGGGCGTCGACGAATCCTGGGAAGACGAGGCACCCATCGGCCCTTATCCTTCTGGCCCCACGGAGCCCGTGGCCTATCTCCCTGATGACCCCGTCAGTCACCCCCACCTCGGCGTCTTCGGGGCCCTCGGGAGTCACGACCCTCCCGTCGAGGACCAGGTCGTGCTCCATCTGCGCCTATGTCCTCACGTGGTCGGGGACCTTGTCGAAGTCGAAGAGCGCGTCGCAGTACTGGCACTGGAGCATCCTCTCCTTCTTGAGGGTGGCGAACCTGGTGGTGACAGGTTCCCTCTCCGTGTTCGAGATGCAGTTGAGCTCGGGGCAACGAAGGCGCCCTTCGATAGCGTCCGGCACCCGTGGCGTGTACTTCGAGACCTTCCCTTCGTCGATGTAGTTGACCGTGATCCCGGGGAAGACCAGGCTGAGTATGTCGGCGTCGCTCTCGTCCACGTGCCACCGGTCGATCTTGATGATGTCCTTCCTGCCGAGCCTCTTGCTCGTCACGTTCTGCAGGATCACGACCGAGACGTCTGCCTGCATCTTCGCCAGCCTGTCCAGCCGCAGAACCCTGGAGACCGTGTCCGCCCGCCAGTCCGGGATGTGGTCTATGACCGTCCCCTCCTCGATCCTGCTCACGAGCATCCTCTCGCTCTCTGTCTGGGCCGTCTACCTTGCGCCTCCGAGTATGAGGTTCAGCAGCGCCATCCTCAGGGGGAGCCCACCTGCGGCCTGGACGAAGTACTGGGCGTAGTTGGTCTCGTCTATGTCCGTCGAGAGCTCGTCCACCCTGGGGAGGGGGTGCAGGACCTTCAGGGAGGGCTTTGCGTCCCTGAGCGCCTCGAGGTTGACCTCGTACATCCCTTTGACCTTCTCGTATTCGGTCGGGTCTGGGATCCGTTCCTTCTGGATCCTGGTCACGTAGAGCACGTCCAAGCTCCCGGCGACGTCCTTGAATGCCCCCGCCGTCCTGGGGGTCACCCCCCGCTGCGTCAGGAAGTGAGACACCTCAGGCCTCATCTGGAGGGCCTCGGGTGCGATGAACGTGATCTCCACGTCGAAGTTGGAGAGGGCATACGCGAGCGACGAGGAGGTCCGTCCGTACCTCAGGTCGCCGAGCATCCCCACCTTCAGGCCGTCTATCCTTCCGAACGCCTTCTTGATGGCGTAGAGATCGACCATCGCCTGGGTCGGGTGCTCCCTGCTACCGTCCCCGGCGCTGACGACCGGGACATCGGAGATCTCGGCCGCGAACCTAGCTGCGCCCATCTTCGAGTGCCTGATGATGAAGACGTCGGCGCCGTACCCCTCGAACATGCGGACCGTATCGTGGAGGGTCTCCCCCTTCGTTATCGACGAGCCAGTGGGGCCGGCGAAACCAGACACCCTCATGCCGAGCTTCTCCGCCGCGATCTGGAAGCTGGAGTAGGTCCTCGTGGACGGCTCGAAGAACAGGAGCGCCGCGAGCTTGCCCTTCAGGGTGCCGTCGAGGCTCTCCCTGCTCTTCTCCAGGTCTTCGACGGCCCGGAGCATCTCGTCGTACTGGTCCCGCTTGAAGTCGCGAGCGCTTACTACGTCCCTCCCGAGGAAGTCCACGCTGGGGCCCATCTATCTTACCCCCGCTTGAGGAAGGTTATTGATTGTTCCTCCCAGCGACCGACCTAAGAACCCTGTGAGAATTTTGAGCCCGCCCTGTGTTTAGCCCCCGGAGCGATTTAAGGCTTCGACCTCGTCTGCAGGGCCACTTGGGAGGGAGACCGGAACCGGCCGGAAACCGAGATAAGCGGTCGCCATGACCCGGGTGCCCTTGCTCCCCACAGAGTTCAGGCTGGTTGACTGGATTCTAGGGCGCTCAAAGGACGCAAAGTACAACCTCTCCAACAGCGGCCTCCCCGAGCCCCCCCTCGCAGAGCTCGGGGTCGATACCTCATTCGAGGCGTTCAGCAAGGAGAAGGACGTCCACGAGAGGGTTCTGGCAGAGACCGTCGCGAGGATCTATCGCGTCGAAGCAAAGAACGTGGTGGTGACCTCCGGCGCTTCGGAGGCGATCTTCCTTGCTTTCTCCGTCCTGGGCAAGGGGAGCGCCGTCGTCCCCGTCCCCAACTACGAGCCCATGCTCTCCGTCCCCCGCTGGCTCGGGATGAAGGTCGGACACTCGCTCGACGGCGCGGTCCGTCCAGGCGCGGTCTATGGCCTGACCGACCCGAACAACCCGACGGGCGCCAGGCTCGGGAGCGCCGCCCTGGACAGGCTCGGCGAGATCTCGAAGAAGGCGCCGGTCTTCGTGAACGAAACCTACGGCGGCTTCGCCTTCGAGGAGCCCGCCACACTTCATTCGAGGCTGGATGATGTCGTCACATGCAGTTCTATGACCAAATTCTACGGCCTCGGCCGGCTGAGGGTGGGATGGATGATAGCCGACGCCAAGAGGGCCGGTCTTCTGAGGAGGGGGAAGAAGCTGCTGAGCGGCCACGACTCCGAGTACAGCCTCTGGCTGGCGAGGCAGGTCCTGGAGAAGAGGGGGCCCTTCGTCGAAAGGGCGCGGAGGACCTACGAGGAGAACCTGGCGGCGGTCCGGAGGTTCGCCCGCAGAGGCCTCGGGGTGTCGGCGGAACTCTCCGGTGCCGCCCCCTTCCGCCTCTTCCGTTATGAGGGGGGTCCGAACTCGGTCTCCTTCGCGAAGGCCCTGCTGGCGCACCGCAGCGTCCTCGTCGGCCCCGGCGACTTCTTCGGGGCGCCAAGGTCGTTCAGGCTCTGCTTCACCTCGCCCAGAGACGAACTGGAGGCCGGGCTGGAAGAGCTCGCGGCGTTCCTGGGCGACCGGCGCTGACGGACGGTCCGCGAGCCGGTGCACCCCGGAGGAACTCCAAACCCTTAAAAGCGAAACGAAGGAGGTTTCTCTTCTTAGAGTGCCTACTCCGAAAAGGGACGCGCTTCTTCTTCTCGAGGATGGTTCTACTTTCTTTGGTCAGGGCTTCGGGGCCGAAGCAGACTCGGTGGGCGAGGTCGTCTTCAACACAGGCATGGTCGGCTACCTCGAGTCGATGACCGACCCCTCCTACGCGGGACAGATCCTCACGTTCACGTACCCGCTCATAGGAAACTACGGCGTCCCGCCGTACTCTGCCAGGGATGAGTTCGGCCTCCCGCGCTTCTTTGAGTCCGATTCCATCAAAGTGAGCGGGATCGTCGTCCAGGAGGCCTGCGACTCTCCAAGCCACTGGGCCTCGAAGAGGCCGCTGTCGAAGTGGATGGAGTCAGAGGGGATCCCGGGGATACAGGGGGTCGACACCAGGGCCCTCGTCACGAAGCTCAGGGAGGCAGGTGTGATGATGGGGATCCTGGCCAGCGGCCCGGACGCGAAGGACAGGAGGATGCTCGCAGAGTTGCTCGCGAAGGCGAGCAGCTACTCCTCGCAGAACCTGGTGAAGCGGGTGTCGGTCTCCGGCCCCGTGGTCCATGGGGAGCCAGGCACGAGGGTCGTCGTCCTCGACTGCGGGACAAAGCTCGGGATAGTGAGGAACCTGCTCAGGCGCGGATTCCAGGTGGTCCGCCTCCCCTACGACTCCTCATATTCGGCGGTCATGAAGTACGACCCAGCGGGGGTCGTCGTCTGCAACGGCCCGGGGGACCCTAATCTACTGGCCGACACCGCGAAGTGCGTCGGCTCGCTCATAGACGGAGATGTCCCCGTCCTGGGGATCTGCCTCGGGGAGCAGGTGGTGGGGATGTCCCAGGGGGCCGAGACCTTCAAGCTGAAGTACGGTCACAGGGGGCAGAACAAGCCCTGCGTGGACCTCACCACCGGGAGGGGATACGTGACCAGCCAGAACCACGGCTACGCCATCTCGGAGAAGACCCTGAAGGGGACCGATCTCCGCCAGTGGTTCGTCAACGCAGACGACAAGACCATCGAAGGCGTCTTCCACGCTTCCAGGCCGTGCATGGCCGTCCAGTTCCATCCGGAGGCGACCCCGGGACCCTACGACACCCTCTTCGTATTCGACAGGTTCGCGGAGATGGCGCGGAGGGGAAGGCAGCCAAGAGGTGAAGAGCTTCGAAGCGTGAGAGCGTAAAGAAAGTACTCGTAATCGGGAGCGGCGCCATCAAGATCGGCGAAGCGGGGGAGTTCGACTACTCCGGGAGCCAGTGCCTGAAAGCGCTGAAGGAGGAGGGGGTCGACTCAGTCCTGGTCAACCCCAACATAGCTACGATACAGACCAGCTCGCAGTTCTCCGACCGCATCCACTTCGTCCCTGTGTCGGTCGACTCGGTCACCAGCGTCATCGAGAGGGAGCGGCCGGACGGCATCCTCCTCGGCTTCGGGGGCCAGACGGCCCTCAACTGCGGCATAGGCCTCTCCGAGTCCGGCGCCCTCGAAAGGTACGGGGTGAAGGTCCTCGGCACCCCCATCCGAGGGATCCAGCTTACCGAAGACAGGGACCTGTTCAAGAAGACCATGATCGGCTGCGACGTCCCCGTTCCGCGCAGCTTCGCCGTCTACTCCTTCGACGAGGCGAAGAAGGCGGCGGACGAGCTGGGCTTCCCTGTGATAATCCGGGTGGCCTACACCCTCGGGGGGAAGGGCGGCGGGGTCGCGAGGAACCTCCAGGAGCTCGCGCAGATAGTCGAGCGCGGCCTGAACAGCTCCCTCGCGCACCAGGTCCTGGTGGAGGAGTACCTCGGCGGGTGGAAGCAGATCGAGTACGAGATAATGCGCGACAGAGATGACAACAGCGTCATCATCTGCAACATGGAGAACATGCTCGGCATGCGCGTCCACACCGGGGACAACATCGTGGTCGCCCCCTCCCAAACGCTCACCAACGCCGAGTATCACCTGCTCCGCACCGCCTCCCTCCGGGCAGCTCGGACCTGCGGCATCGTCGGGGAGTGCAACATCCAGTTCGCCCTCCACCCGGGCTCCGAGAGGTACGCCTCCATCGAGATCAACGCCCGGCTATCGAGGTCGTCGGCCCTCGCCTCCAAGGCGACCGGGTACCCCCTGGCCTACGTGGCAGCGAAGCTCGCCCTCGGCTACCACCTCACCGAGCTGAAGAACAGGGTGTCGGGGACCACCACCGCCCTCTTCGAGCCTTCCCTGGACTATCTGGTGGTGAAGATGCCCCGCTGGGACACGGTGAAGTTCGACGGAGCCGCCAGGGGGATCGGGACGTCGATGAAGTCAATCGGGGAGGTCATGGCTGTGGGGAGGGGCTTCGAGGAGGCCATCCAGAAGGCGGCCCGCATGGCCAACCCGCAACACGACGGCGTGGTCAGGAGAGGGAGCCCCCCCGCGCTCTCGGCAGCCCTGGGGATGCTCGAGCGCCCGTCCGATACCATCGCCTTCGACCTGGCGGAGGCGCTCCGCGCAGGGGCGGGGGAGAAGGAGGTCGCCGCCAAGAGCGAGGTGGACCCGTGGTTCGTAAGCAAGTACAAGAACGTCGTCGACTTCCACGCCTTCCTCGAGTCTCAACCCCCCGGCGCCGCCCCAAGCAAGGAGATCCTGACCAGGGCGAAGAAGCTCGGATTCTCCGACAGGCAGATCGGGGACCTCCTGGGGATCGGGGAGGACAGGGTGAGGGAGGCACGGGTGCGCATGGGGGTGACTCCTGTCACCAAGGTCATCGACACCCTCGCAGCCGAGTGGCCTTCCAGGACCAACTACCTCTACCAGACCTTCGACGCAGCGGTCGACGAGGCCCCTCCCACGTCCGGGCGTAAGGTGATGGTCCTCGGGGCGGGCCCCTACCGGATTGGGAGCTCGGTGGAGTTCGACTGGGGGACGATGAACATGGCCTGGGCGCTGAAGGGGCTGGGCTACGAGGTCGTGGTGGTGAACTGCAACCCAGAGACCGTCTCGACCGACTTCGACATGAGCGACAGGCTCTACTTCGAGGAGCTGACGGTCGAGAGGCTCCTCGCCATCTACGACAGGGAGAAGCCCGAAGGGATGGTCCTCTGCGTCGGCGGGCAGACCCCCAACGACCTCGCCGAGTCCCTTGAGAAGAGGGGGGTCACAATCCTGGGCACATCTTCGCAGTCCATAGAAACCGCCGAAGACAGGACCAAGTTCAGCGCCCTCCTGGACCGCCTGGGGATCCCGCAGCCGGCCTGGGGCTCCTTCCGCTCCCCCGCCGAGGCGGCGACCTTCTGCTCCAGGGTCGGGTACCCTGTGATCGTCAGGCCCTCCCACGTCCTCAGCGGCTCGGCCATGCGCGTCATCTGGGACCCCTCCGAGCTGGAGACCTACATCACGAAGGCGGCCATGGTGAACCCGGAGTACCCGGTGGTCGTCAGCGAGTTCGTCGAGGGGGCGCGGGAGGTCGAGGTCGACGCCGTGTCCGACGGGAAGAGCACGGTGATCGGGGCCATCATAGAGCACGTCCAGGACGCGGGGATCCACTCCGGGGACGCGATCATGAGCATCCCCACGGTCTCCGTCGGCAAGGCCGCCAAGGAGAAGATAAGGGTCTACACGAGGAGCATCGCGAGGGAGCTGAAGGCGAGGGGCCCCCTCAACATCCAGTTCCTGGTCCGCGGGGCGTCGGTCTACGTCATAGAGTGCAACCTCCGTGCTTCGCGCTCCCTCCCCTACGTGTGCAAGGCGACCGGCGTAAACCTCATCGACGTCGTCGCCCCCGCGATCGAAGGCGGGACCTTGAAGAGGACGGCGGACGTCGAGGAGCCGAAACGCTTCGCCGTCAAGGCCCCCATGTTCTCCTTCCTGCAGATGGACGGGGCCGACCCCAAGCTCGGCGTCGAGATGCGCTCCACGGGAGAGGTCGCCTGCTTCGGCGACACGTTCCCAGAGGCGCTGTCGCAGGCCTTCCTGGCGACGGGGCACCGAATGCCCAAGAAGGGGGACCTGGGGATAATGCTCCTGGAGCCCTGGCAGGAGACCGCCGGGGTCAAGCCCCTGCTGTCGCGCCTCAGGGGGGAGGGGATAGAGATGCTTGAGCTCGACGAGCAGGCCCTGGACTCCAGGATGACCGAAGTGATGGACCTCATAGCCGGCGGGAAGGTCTCCTTCGTGCTCTCGTTCAACGCAAACACCAACGTCGACTCCGAGCTGTTCCACAAGGTGAGGCGCAAGGCTGTCGACCTGCAGGTCCAGGTCATCTCCACCAAGGAGGAGGCCGAGGCCCTCCTCCTCTGCGTCGGAAGGTAGGCGACCTCCCTTGGGGGGCGATGAGCGCGTGGACCTCGTCGACGAGGGGGACTCGGTGGTGGGTACCTCCACCCTGGGCGAGTGCGTGAAGAGGGGGCTGCTGCACCGGGCCGTAGCCGTGGTCGTTTCGAGGTCGGACGGCAAGATCCTGCTGCAGCAGAGGAGCCGGGGAGACCTCTGGCAGCCAGGTATGTGGACGCTCTCCTGCACCGGCCACGTGAGGGAGGGGGAGACCTACGGTGAGGCCGCCGTCCGAGAGTTGGCCGAGGAGCTCGGGCTCCACTCAAGCGTCCTGGGCCTGGGGAAGTACCTGCTCCCGCCGATGAGGGAAGGGGGGCTCGTCGAGCGCGAGTGGGTGTCGCTCTTCGCCGCCTCGTCCGACGCCCCCACGCGGATCGATCCCGTAGAGCTGGAGTCGGTCAGAGAGTTCGACGGGCCGGGGCTGAACGCGATGATGGATTCAGGGGAGCTGACCCAGGACGGCGTCCTGCTGCTCCGCAAGTACCTGCGGCTCAGGCCTGGGCGAGGGTAGGCTCCGACGTCTTATTACGACGCCAGATTCGGCCCGACGCGTTGACCCCCCTCGAAGAAATCGGCTCCCACCTCGCAGGGACATCCAGGGCGATCGTAATTTCTGAGAAGGACGTGGATCTTAGGCCCTCGGCGCCGGACAATAGGCTCTTCCTCCTGAAGATTGGGGATGGCTCCCTCGCAGCGGGGGGGAGGGGGGGCGGCTTCGGCGAGAGGAAGGTCACAGCTGTGTTCTGCTATGGCAGGGCGGGAGGGGCCTGGTCGAAGCTATACGAGGCAGAAGGGGGGGAGGCCGAGGGGTTCGAAGTGCCGTACTACGTCGCCAGGCTCCCGATGACCCTGGCCGACGGGGAAGAGAGCATGGGCTACGGGGTCGTGGACCAAGAGCTGGTCGGGGACTTCCTGAGGAAGGCTGGCGTCTCCTCACCTTAAATAGAAAGCGCCGCCGGCCCGGACCAGATTGAAGGTACTGGTGACGGGCGCCTCCGGGATGGTCGGCCGGAACCTCGCGAGTTACTTCAAGGAGAAGGGGGTCGGGACCATCCCGACCGACCTCACCGGCTGGGAGTTGTCGGGGGACCTCCTGGACAGGGGCTTCGTGTTCGAAACACTGGCGTCGCAGGACTTCGACGCGATCGTCCATCTCGCGGCCATCACCGAGATCAAGAAGACCATCGAGGACCCCGGGCTCTGCTTCAGAGTCAACTGTTTCGGCACCCTGAACATGCTCGAGCTCGCAAAGAGGAAGGGGGTGAAGAGGATCATAGTAGCTTCCTCGGCCAATGTCTTCGGCGCCCCGAAGACCAACCCGGTGTCCGAGGAGTCACCCTTCGACCCTCGCGTCCCCTACGACTACTCGAAGGTCGCCAACGAGAACATGGCGATGGGGTTCTACAAGTCGGTGGGGCTCCCGGTGTCGATCACGCGAAGCTGGCTCCTCTTCGGCGAGTACGACCAGCCCACCAGGGCGACCATCAGGTTCATCCGTGCCTGCCTTAAGGACGAGCCTCTCACCCTGTACAACGGAGGGAAGGACACCACCTCCCCCTCCCATGCCGTCAACTACGCCAGGCTGGCGCTCTCTATCATCAACGACGACAAGGCGCTGGGCCAGGCGTTCAACTTCGGCGGCCTGGGGCCCGTCTCCATCAGGGAGCTGGCGGAGACCGTCAAGAAGCTGACCGGGTCGAAGTCGGAGCTCAAGCTCCTGCCGCCGAGGAGCGAGCTCGAGAAGGACCCTCAGATCAGCTACCCCACAATCAAGAAGGCGCAGACTCTGCTCGGCTACACCCACGAGGTGACGCTGGAGCAGGGGCTGCAGCGGACCATCGACTGGGTGAAGAAGCAGGAGTAGGGCGCAGGCCCGCCTGGCTTTGCTCAGCGAGGCTTCTTGGGGCTCAAGGGCGCAACCCACTCTGTGTTCGCCTGCCCTGGCATGTGCTCGTCAGCGGACCGCCGACTAGGCCACCGTTTACCGCAGATCTACGAAGCGGTCTTCATCTGGTCTCTGCGGCATGCCATCAAGGGCCTGGCATCGCACGGAGGTGCGTCCTGACGTTCCTGCCAGCATATGTGCTTCAACCTTGACGATCCAACATTTCACCGCGCGTTCATGCTGTGTAACGCGGCCAGCGCCCCCATCGCGCGCGAGATGACTCGGCCGGGGTTCGAACCTAGGATGTTAGGATAAGCTCTACCTTCACGTCATCGGGGATCCTCAGCTTCGTAATCTGCCTCATGGTCCTGTCGTCGGGCTGGACGTCGAGGATCCTCCTGTGGACCCTGAGCTGCCAGTGGTCGAAGGTGTGGCTCCCCTCCCCGGTCGGCGCCTTGCGGGTGGTTATCTTGAGCTTCTTTGTGGGGAGCGGCTGAGGGCCTCTCACCTTCACCCCGGTCTTGTCTGCGATCTCCCTGATGTCGCTGGCGACCTTCTCCAGCTCTGGGAGGTTGGTACTGGTGAGCTTGATCCTGGCGAACTGGGCCATTTTCTTTCACCGGCGTCGAGGAACTCTATTTAGATGTTGCCGAGCCCGGCGATGGCGTACCCACGCTACCTGCGCTGGTCCCAGGAGTCGCCCGCGTATGCTCGCCTGACGGCCGGGACAGCTCCCAGCGCCTGCTCTGGGGTGTACCTGTGGGGGTTGAGCTCCAGACAGACGAGCACGTCCCTCCCGGACACCTGCTTCAACAGCGACCCGAGGGGGGCGGTCCCTCTCCCGGGGATCAGGTGGTCGTCCAGTTCGCCCGAGTTGTCGGTCAGGTGTATCTCTGTCAGGTCTCCCCCGAGCTCCCAGGCGATCTCAGCGGGGTCCTCGCCGCTCGCGTGGGCGTGGCCGCTGTCCAGGGTGACACCCGCCCCAGGGACCTTCTTCAAGATAGAGTAGAGGGACTCCGGAGTGCTCGCCAGAGGGTAGTAGTACTTCGAGGCGCTCTTGGTCTGGTTCTCGACGTTGATGCTGACCCTCCCACCAGCCGCCCTGACCAGCCTCCGCAGCGTTGACGCCGCGCTGTCCTCGGCCAGAGACACCAGCGCCTCGTTGTGCACGCTCCCCGGATGGACGGTGACGACCCGCGCCCCCAGGAAGACGCAGTACTCCACGAACGACTCCAGGGTCTCAGCGATCGCGTCCTTCACCGGCTGGAACGGCGTCGCGGGGTTCAGGTCGGTGAACGGGGCGTGGGCGGTCACGACCATGTCGTAGCTCGAAAGGGCGTCCCTGATCCCTTCCTTGCCGGCCCAGCTCGGGTAAGCGTGGGGAACCTCCCCCCAGAGCTCGATGTAGTCCAGCCCGGCCTCTCCGATGGCCCTTACCGCGGCGCCGGCTTCCAACCCAAGGAGCGACCACGTGCTGAGGCCCAGCCTCAACCTCCCCGACCCCCGCGAAGGACCAGCGCTCAGGACCCGGGCGAGCTTTCGGCCGCTCGGAGCCTCTTGACCAGTTCCTTGAGCATCGGGATCGCAACTTCGGGGTGCGCCTTTATGAGTCCCGCGAACCCCCAGGACGGGAGGACCCAGCACCTCGTCTGAGATAGCGCCACCACGTCCGCCGACCTCGGCTGCCCGTCTATGACCGACATCTCTCCGAAGAACTGGCCCTTCTCCAGCACGGCCAGGGCCTTCTGCGCCTTCCTCACCTCCACCCTGCCGTCCAAGACCAGGTAGAACCCCACCCCCGACCCTTTCTCGCCTACGACGACCTCTCCGGCTTTGAACGAGACCTCCTTCCCTTCCCTGGCGACCGCCTTGCGGCTCTTCTCGTCGAGGCCCTCGAAGAACGGCACCTCCGCTATGAGGTCAACTGTGTCCGAAGAATCTCCCATCCTGCTTCACGGACGCCTCCGCCGATTTAAACTCACCGAGCGCCGCCTGCTCATCTGAGCGCCTTCCTCCTTAGGAGGTATGCTCGCCAGACCACGATGTCGGCGGCCACCCCCGCGGCGAGTATCACAGCCAGCGCCAGCGACAGGGCGGGAAACTTCGCGGCGGCCGGGGTGAGCGTGACTTCGGCGGTCTGCCCTGGATACACCTGCACCACCTTGCTGACCGTCGTCCCCCCGACGCTCATGGAAAAGTTGTACTCGCCCGGAGGGAGGACCAACGTGAGGGCGCCCCCCCTCCCGGTCTTCAGATGAGCCGGCTGCGACCCAGCCTTATCCACAGTCAGAGTGGCGTTGCCGATGGGGGTCCCGGCGGAGACAGCGAAAGCGTCCACGGTCCCCAGCGAGGGCTGGATGCTCTCGGTCTGGTAGGGACCTGAGACCGAGACGGGGAACGCAACCGTGGTCACGTTCTCGAAGTCCAGCGCCACCGACGCCAGGGCTGGGAACGACCGGGCGGTCACGTACAGGCTTCCGCCGTAGGCGTCCGATTCAACGACATCCGCCCCAGATGCGGTGGCCGTCACCATCCCCAGGCTCACAGCCTGGGTCGCGTTGCCTAGGCCGATCCTCGTCTCCGGCGCCGGGACCCCGGACAGCGTGAAGGAGTCGATCCCATGGTCATTGTAAGTAGTTATCAGCGAGGTCGGCCACGAGGAGGCCGTGCCGTTGAGGGGGGCGCTGAGCTGGAACGAGCCTGACGTCACTTGGATGATCTGGCTGCAGGCGCCCAGCGAGACCCAGGCGCTACCGTTCACCATGAGGTATGGGGTGTCGTAGGCAGAGATCCCGGCGGAGGTCCTGACGTAGGACCTGAGGTCGTAGGGCCCGGTCCTCAGGCTGAGATAGGTGGCCATCAGGCCGGTCGAGGGCTCGGTGCTCGCGCCCAGCGTGAGGACCTGGCTCTGGCCGGCCATGGTGTCGTAGGTTACCAGTCCCCCCGCGGTGGAGTAGGTCCGGGGGGTGTAGAGCTGGAACCAGGCCGAGAATGGTTGCTGGGCCTGGGGGGCAAAGGCGCTGATGGAGCTGCCGTTCAGGGACACCGTCATGTCACTCCCTACAGACCCGGGGAGCTGGAATGTGGACTCCCCTCCAGCCCCCGGCCCCATCAGGCAGGCCTGGATCCCATAGGCGGAGGTGTCGGCAACGGAGTAGCCCAGGACCAGGTCCCCCTTGGACAGGCCGACAGAGGCCACCGCCGGAGGAGGGAGGGCCGTGGCGTTCAGCACCGGAAACACGACCTGGGCGAGGCCCCCCCCGAGGTATGCATCCAGGGTCCACTGGCCTACCGGTCCCGTGGAGGGGAAGGCGAAGATCTTGGCGAGGCCCCCCGGGGGGAGCTCAACCGAGGGGAAGACCGAGCCGTTCGGGGTCGCGAGTATCAACGTCATCGTGCTGCTGTTGGAGTAGGACTGGACCCAGAGGTCGTCGCCGGGGGCGAAGATTGGGACAGCCCTGGAGGCCGGTTGGACGCTCAGCGGCCCGTACCCCAGTCCCAGCAGGGACTGGACGTAGGAGGTCGTCGCTGCGGCATGGGGGGGCACGGCCGCGAACGTCAGGATGAGCAGGGCAGCCAGGGCCAGGGCGGACTTCTTACTTCGCAACGCCTATCCCCCATGACGCAGCCACCACTCCCAGCGCCGGCGGAGCCAGGACCAGCGGCGGATAGAGACCGGTGAGCGACGCCACGACCGCCCACCCCGCCGCGGCGCCCGTCGCGACTATGGCAATCAGGATCTGCCTCGGCTCCACCGCCTTGCTCCTGACGGTCCAGCCCACCGTCGCGTAGAGCAGCAGTATCACGTAGAGGGCAGCGAAGTCCAGGTAGATGGGATCGGAGGCAGCGAAGGACACATACCCGGAAAAGGCGCTCCGGATCACAGCGCCGACGTCTCCCCCGGACGTGGCCGCGACCTGGGCGGAGTTGACGAGCAGCAGACCCAACTCGGCCGCCGCGAAGCAGATTGGGAGCACCTTGGTCAGGCTGTCAGAGCGATACATGGAGGCGGCCACCCGGAACGCCACGAACGCCAGCCCGCAGGCCGACACGCCCAGGACCCACCCCAGGATGAGCCCCTGGGCCAGGGCGAGGAATAGGTTCCCGCCGAATGCGAAGTACATGAGAACCAGGGCGGGGAGCGCGAGGATGTCCGCCCCGTAAAAGTCAATCACGAAGGCGCCGCTGGCTCCCCTCAGCCTCGGCACCAGGAACAGCGACTCCGTCTTGCCCAGCTGCAGGGCCACGACCATCAGCTCGAAGAACGTCGCCTGGGACAGGACGCCGGAGCCCATCAGGGCCCCCACGTACTCGAGGTCGATGTAGACCAGGGCCGCCGCTGCCGCGACGGGGAGGACGAGCTCCTTCGCCTTCATTTGCTGAGCACCATGGCCACAAGACCGCTGATGTCCTCTCTCCCGGTGAAGAACGCGACGCCTGACCCTATCACCGGGTTCCTCTTACCCCATGAAAGCACCAGGGACGGCTTCTCGAGCACCAGCGCCATTGTCTCCGCGTCCTGGGTCTCGACCTGCCCCACCACCACGAAGTCGGCGTCCCCGGGGGCTCCCCTGGACTTCTCCCTTCCGCCGTCCCTCCTCCAGAGCCATACTATCATCTCCGCCAGCTCCGCCGGGTCCCTGGCCTCTGTCACCCTCGCGTCGCCGTCGACCACGTGAAGGAGCCTCACCGCGGTCCCCGACAGGATCGCAGGGAGCGCGACCCTGGCCATGGCCTCCGACGCCAGGTCCATCCAGATGGCCGTCCCGCGCTCTTCGGCGTCCCTCTTCTCCAGGAAGCAGACGGTCATCGTTTCAGGTATGTTCGCCTCCCCCACCCTGACGTACAGGCGGTCGCTGGGGAGCTTCGCCTCCCTCTTCCACATTATGTCCCTGGAGCTCGATGAGGTGTTGTAGACCTCGGCCGAATAGAACTCCTGCCCGAACCCGCTCCTCCCCGCGGGTAGGTCGCCGAGCATGGCCGCGGCAACCCGGATCGGCTCTCTGCTCCCAAGCAGGAAGGTCGGGAGGAACTCCAGCGTGAGGTCGAGCTCATGGAACTGGCTCCTGACGAAGAGCCCGAGTGGGTCCCCGGCCCCCACCCTGACCACGAACCCCTTGAACACCCCGGCGAACCTCGACTCCACCGTGAGGGTCCTCGCGCTTCCCTCTCCTTCCAGCGAGGCCTCCACCCCGTTGGGGCCCGATACCAGCTCGAAGTCCACGGCGACCCTCCTCCGGCCCGACCATCCCCTCAGGGAAGTCGTAGCCTTCCCGCCCTTGAACGTTCTTTCGCGGCTCTTCTCGGCGTGGAGGGTCAGCGCCTCGGGAGGGAGCGCCACCACCGCGAGGAGAGAGATCAGCGCCACGAAGGAGAGCGAAAGGGCCGTCGCCATCCCCCATCCGAAGTTTGAGAGCGCGCCGACGACGGTCACCAGGGCTGTGGCCTTCAGGAAGTCCTTGCCGTGTCTTGTCAGCCTTATCGTGGCGGCTTCACTCTTGTGAGTATCTCTCGAACTATCTGCCCGGGGTCGCTGGCCTTGCCTACCAGCACCGCTGACTGGTCCAGCTTCAGCCTGTGTCCGAGGACCTCGACGGCGACCTGCTTGACGTCCTCGGGAGTCACGTAGTCGCGCCCCTCGAGGAATGCAAGGGCCCTGGCGCAGTGGGTCATGTGAACCATCGCCCTGGGGCTCGCGCCCAGGCTCAGCCTCGCCTCCGCTCTGCTCTCCTTCGCGATGGTCGCCAGGTATCCGATGATCTCGTCTGACACCTTCACCTTCTGCACGTCTTCGAGGACCTTCACCAGTTCGGCGGCGCTCACGACGGCTTTGATCTGGCCGGTGTCCATGTCTCCGAGGTTCCTCTTGATCAGGGCGGACTCGGTGGCGAGATCAGGGTAGGACATCTCGATCCTCATGAGGAACCTGTCCAGCTGGTTCTCAGGGAGGGGGTAGACGCCGTGGAACTCCTGTGGGTTCTGGGTCGCGATCACCATGAACGGCCGGGGGAGGGTTTCGGTCTGGCCTTCGACGGTCACCTGGAACTCCTGCATCGCCTCGAGGAGGGCGCTCTGCACCTTGGGGGGTGCCCTGTTGATCTCGTCGGCTAGGAGGATGTTGGTGAAGACGGGGCCCTTCCTGAAGTCGAAGACCCTGTCCTTCATGTTGAACACGAACCCCCCCACCATGTCCATGGGGAGCATGTCCGGGGTGAACTGGATCCTCTTGAAGTCGATGCCCATGCACCTCGCGAAGGACTTCGCCAGGACCGTCTTCGACACCCCCGGCACCCCCTCGAGGAGGACGTGTCCCCCCGCGAGGAAGGAGACCAGGAGGAGCTTGACCTCCTTCTCCCTCCCTATGACGACGTTGCTAATCTGCTCTGATACTCTTTCCCTTAGGTCCATGTCCAACCACTCCTCTCTGGATTCTTGTCGCGAGCCCGGCCACCTCTTCCTTCCCCTCCACGGGGTCGGGCCTTCCACCGAACCGGAACGCTTCGTAGGCCTTCAGGGTCTCCCGCATCTTCGACCAGTCGGCTTCCACTCCCTCCCCCTTAAGGCGCTCGAAGGTCTCACCCCAGGTCGACCCCTGGGGGAGCCAGGGCGCGCCCACGGCGATCGAGCGCTCAAGGGTGCCGAACGCCTCAGCCAGGTTCTCGACTTTCCTGGCCCGGACCCCCCTCAGGGCAAGCACCCCGGCGACGGCCGCGGCCAGGACGGCTGCGTCTCCCACGGCCAGCAGTGCTTCAGACAGGAAAGTAGCTCACCTCTGCAGACGTGGCGTACTGGAGGAGCGAAAGGTCGAATGACGGAAGAACCGGGTACTCGCCCTGCGGCTTGAGGACCACCGTGGTCCCTCCTGGAGAGCCGTAGGCCCCGATGACGGTCATGTTCACGCTGAGAAAGTCCTGGAGGTTCCCCCCGGGCCCGGTGTAGCCCCTGAGCTCGGTCGAGGAGTCCGAGAAGTTGGCCGCCCCTCCTACCCTCGCGTAGACCGTCGCGGTCGGCTCTGTCCCGACCAGGGTGTCCTGGTTCACGACGCGCAGGCTCGCCACGGCGCCAGAGGCAGGGACGACCTTGAGGGTCAGGTAGGTGACCGTGTTCGGCTTGAACGACAGGTACCCCTTGAAGCTGACATAGGGTCCAGAACCGACCACGCTGTAGTTCCCCTCGAGGACCGATATCTCGCCTGTCCCCGTCGAGTTGGTGATCAGGATGTTGGAGAGGAACTTCCCATGGAAGACCTTGGGGAGCCCTATCACCTCGAACCTGACGCCGCCGACAGGCGTGCTAGGCTGGGTGATGAAGACCGGGGAGCCTGCCCCGAGGGACGTGGAACCGTTGATGGTCACCGAAGTCCCCGTGGTGGCGTTCCCCAGCCCCGTGGCAGATATCGAGACGCTCACCTCGAAGTAGGGCCCCTTGGAGGCCTGCGTCGTCTGCGCCGCGGCCTGGGTGGCGATCGGGAGCCGACCCTGGAGGCCGGTCCCCCCGGCGAGGGCGAAAGCCAGGCCACCGGTCGCAGCCAGCAGCACAACAAGGAGCGCGGTCACAACCGTGGGGCGCCTCATCGGCACAGCCTCTCCAAAGGCGCCGAAGCGCTAAAAGCATTGTTGACACCTGCGGTGCCTACCGGGGGCC
This sequence comes from archaeon, assembly GCA_021827865.1. Lineage (GTDB taxonomy): Archaea > Thermoproteota > Nitrososphaeria > Nitrososphaerales > Gagatemarchaeaceae > UBA183. The sequence continues at coordinate 422,601 of JAKAUC010000009.1, read as the reverse complement.
TCATCGGGACGGCGACCGACCTGGGACGCTTCGTTCTTGCGTTTCCATCGCCCGGCGGCCTCCCCCCCAGGCTCGTGGCTGTTGCCGACATCCCTCTCATCCGCACCTGTGCCATCGAGTGGACCGAGACGCAGGGGGTCTTGGCAGAGGGGGAGGGGTGAAATTCAACGGTCCAACTCGGCGGGACTGCTTTTTAACCAATGCAGCCTCCGGCCGAACCGTTGCACTCAGATACCTCCCAGAGAAGCTCCTCGGAGGGGGTCAGGCTGCTCTACGCCCCCCAGAGTGCAAGCGCAGATGAGGTCGGTCTCTGAGCTTGGCTGCCCTGAATGGGAGGGGGTTGACCGGCTGCGCGGCCTCGGCCTGGTCCCTCGAGGCTACGAAGAGGGGGTACAACCCATGGGCCGCGGTCGTTGAGATGCTCGGTCTCTCGGCGGGGACCGGGTCTGTGACGGCCTTCGGGAATGTGAGACCGGCCGTCTCTGGGTCCTGCTGGGACGCGCGCATCTGGGCGGAGGAGAAGGGAAGGTTCGAAAGAGGGGCCGGGGGGTGAACGCCTGGTGTCGAGGAGGCTGCTGAAGGACAAGGAGCTGTTCCTATTCGACCTGGACGGGGTCTTCTACAAGGGGAAGGAGAGCCGGGTCAAGATAGGCGGCACCGCCGCGGTCGAGGCCATCCGCTCCCGGGGGAAAAGGCTCTACATACTCACCAACAACTCTACCGACTCTGCCAAGACCGTCTGGGGTCGGCTTGTCGAGTTCGACATCCCGGTCAGGGAGGACGAGGTCCTCACCTCCGGCCTCCTCACTGCGGAGTACCTCAAGGATAGGTACGGCAGGGTCACCTACTACCTCGTAGGCGAGGAGGGGCTCGAAGAGGAGCTGAATGGACGCGGCCACAGGAGGACCTCGGGGGAGAGCTGCGACGTCGTTGTCGTGGGACTCGACAGGAGGGTGACCTACGACAAGCTCGACCGCGCGGCCAGGCTGGTGAGGAACGGGGCGAAGCTTGTCGCGACCCACTCCTCCAGGCTCTACGCTTACACGACGGGCCCGGCCATGGCCACGGGCCCGCTGGTGAAGGCCATCGAATATGCGAGCCGCAGGAGGGCGACAACCGTAGGTAAGCCCTCCCCGCTCATGTTCGAGGTCGCGCTGAAGCGGGCGGGCATCGGGAGGGCCGGGGCTGTCATGGTCGGGGACCAGCTCGACACCGACATCGAGGGGGCTGCCAGGGCCGGCATCGACTCCATCCTGGTCACCAGCGGGGTCGACAGATACCCTTCAGGGCACAAGGTGCTCGCGACCCTGGACAACGTGGACCGCATCGTCCCGCTGCTCTAGGGGAGTTCCGGGGGAATTCCCGGCTGCGCCTGACTCCACGGAGACCCGCGGCCTGCCTGCGAGGTAGCAGCCTTGACCCGGACCGAATCCGGGCCGGAGCGCACGCGCCGCGAGCTCCCTCCACAGGAAAGAGGCCAAGCCGGCGCGGCTCGGAGCGAGGCTGGCGGCGGTTCCACCGATTCCACCGCGGCCGAAGGCTAGGGCGACCCCTCAGCCCCCCGGCGCAGACTTAAATCGGCTGGCGCGTGCTTGGACCAACGTTGCCACACGCTTCAACGAAAGGCCCGGCGAGGTGCTCCCTCTGTGGCGCCGAAGAGCCCCGGCCCGGAGCCTTCCCCTTGGTGGTGGGGGTGGGGAGGGTCTGCCTGGTGGACGGGATGGGCAAGGTCAGCTGCGAGGCCTGCGGAACGGAGGTCAAGAGGGTCACGTCGGCCATACTGCAGGGAAGGACGTTGTGCCTGACGGACTACATGAAGGAGGTCGAGAAGTACAGGAAGCACATCGTGCAGAGCTTCGACGAGGCCGACCAGCCTGCCGTCGAGATACTCCAGCGGGCCTACAACGACGCCCCCAACGGGTACACCCTCCTCGCAGTCCGCCGGGGGAGGAACAGCACCCACGCCTGGGAAGCCGAGTACGAGAAGACCGAGGTATTCCAGATGCGGTGCAGCTGACCGCTAGACCAACAAACTAACCGCGAGACCAACAAACATACACACTTTTCCTTAAACCGCCAGGTGGCCGTCACACGCCCATTCGCCAATGGCCAACGAAGAGATACTGGTCCTCAACAAGCTCCTCCAGGAAATCGAGGACCTCAAGCAGGGGCTGGACCCTGCGATCCTGTCGGCGTGGTATCAGAAGGTGGCGAGCGACGCCAGAGCCGAGGCCCCCGGGCACCTGATCGATTCCATCGACGTCATCCAGGACCCCATCCTCCCCATGAAGTTCGAGTTCAAGACGTCAAGGCGAGCGATACGCTACGTCGTCGACGCCATAGAGCGCAACCTCGACGCCATGCCCATGGCGACCAGGCTATACTTCCAGAAGGTGGAGGAGCTGATACAGGCTGAGGCCCTCCGCTAGCCAGAGCGGCGCGGCGACAAAGAGCGGCTCGGCATCCCTGCGACACCAATAGCTACGCCCACGCCGCCCCGAGGCCAGCCCCTCACAGAGGGGCCTTGCCCCGGCCCGAAATCGCCGCTACCCCTTCGCCCGCGCCAGGGAGTATACGATCATCAAGAACCCGACCGCCTGGCAGTAAGCCTGCACAGTGATGACCGCCTCCAGGTCTTTCGCGCCGAAGTTGTAGATCACTCCGGCGACCAGCGCCCCGAGCGTCACGAAGGCGAAGCCGACCGCCAGGAAGAACATCGCTTGGCTCCTGGTCTTCCCATATGCCTTGCCCGCATAATAGACCACGATGCCGCCGAAGACGAGGATTAGCGCTTGCGCTATATCGAGATACACAAAGTCCATGACTATCAAGTGTCACCTCCCATGAGTTTTAAAGTCTTGAGCCCGAATCTCATGGCTGGAAATCAGTCGATCTCCCTCATCGTCCCCCAGAGGCGCTTCAGCTTCTCGGCGACGTCCTCGTTTATCACTGCGTCCACCTTCATCACGCCACCGTCGAATGACACGTTCATTGCTCTGTAGGCACTCCTGAGCAGCTCGTACTTCTTACCGTCGGGCGTGATTATTATCCGCTCGACCAGGAGGATCTGGGCGTCGAGGAGCTCGTGGACCCTCCTGTAGCAGGTGCTCAGGGGTATGTCGTTTTCTTTACTCATGTCCTCGACCGACTTGCTCTTGGGTATGGCAGAAAGGATGATCTTGCGCGAGTATTCGTCAGCGAGCCCGTGTACCAAGGCCTGGATGCGGGCCGGCTCGGTTATCTCCAAGCTCTGAGAAATCCCACGGCATCGTATTTGAGCTTAACCGGCGTCGCACGCACGAAAAAATTGGGTGGAAGCAGGACTCACTCAGCGCGTCCTGCTTCGAACTAGGTATCCCAGGCCGCCCAAGAGCGCGCCGAGGGCCGCCACCAGGATCAGCGCCCCGATGGGGTCAGTGAGGTGGCCGAGTATCTGGACGTGGATCTGTTCTGGGACCAGCCCTTCTCCGCCGTTGGAGACGGGTGCGCTTGCCCAGCCTGCGAGGTAACCTCCCCACATCATGAGGAACATGGAGCCCGCCACGCCCACGTTCATCAGAAGGAGGTGCGCCCAGGCGAGCGCGTTTGTCAGACCCTTGTATGGCCTGCCCTGAATCCCTTCGATGTAGAGGTAGAATATTGCTGTGACCGCCATAGCTACGACCCCCACCACAAGGAAGGAGATGTAGCCGGTGAAGAACCAGGTCCCGGCACCGTTGCTGGCAATCACCATCGCGGGCGGGTAGTAGTATGTGACCCCAGTGACGTACTGGAGCGGGTCGAGGATGAGCACGGTGGCGACCACCGCGAAGATCCCTTCGATGACTGCTGCCCAGATGAACCTGCCTGCCCATTTGCTCTTGATTGCGGGTTGCTGTGTCGTGTTTTCCATGAACTCGGCGTCCATCCTAGGCGTTTATAATGGCCTGAGACGTTTTTCGCATCTGATAATCAGTTCTGGAGGCGCTCCGGCTCCTCCGGGCGCTGATGTCGCCTCGGAGTTCTTCCGATCGCTTTGGTCAGGTCGCGCCGACTCCGCGTCACCGCCTGCGCCCCCTCTTCGGCCAGGTGCGTCCTCGCGTTAGGTTCTCAACTGTGGGAATTGTGAGCGCGCATTAAATAGCTAAGGGGCCGAAGTGAGACTGACAGACATGGCAAGCAACGGCAAGGGGTTCCAGAAAATTGTGGTCGCCTTCGACGGGTCGAAGGACTCGGTGGAGGCCGTCCGGCTGGCGTGCTCGATGGCCGCGAAGTTCGGGTCCAAACTGACGGTGACCCACGTCTACAGCTCGCCTGCGATGATATTCTCGGGAGGGGCTGGCATACCCATCCCCAACTACGGCGAACTGGATGACGCGGCGAAGGAGGCGGCGGAGGCGGTCCTCTCCAGGGGGGTCCAGCTCGCGGCCCAGGCGGGGGTGAACGCCAAGGGGGAGCTACTCGAGGCTGCGTCAGTGGTGGAGGCGCTGGTGGGTTTCGCAACTGACCAGAAGGCCGACCTCATCGTGGTGGGGACGAGGGGGATGACCGGATTCAAGAAACTGATTGTCGGTAGCGTCTCCTCCGGCCTGGTCGGACACTCTCATTGCCCGGTCCTCGTGGTAAGATGAGAGGATGATCTATGTCAAGGACATCATGGCCAGAAAAGTCAGGACCATAGACGCGGACGCCCCCATCAAAGAAGCGGCGGGGAAGATGGTGAGGTGGGGCATCGGCGCCCTCGTCATCACGAAGGGCGGGTCCAGGCCGGTGGGGATAGTCACAGAGGGGGACATCTCGAGGAGCGTGGCCAGGGGCCTCGACCCGGGCGGCAGCCTGACAACCCTGAGGAGGAAGAAGCTGGTCACGGTCTCTCCGGCCGAAAGGGTCGAGGTGGCGGCCAAGATCATGTCGGACGCGAGGGTCAAGAAGCTCCCGGTGATGGAGAGGGGGAAGCTCCTAGGCATCGTGACCCAGAGCGACATAGTGGGCTCGAGCTTCTCCCTGGTCACCTCCCTCAAAGAGATGGTCCAGGCGAGGTACAGGCCTCCGGACTTCGAAATGTGACCCCGGAGGCTCGCCCCCCACCGCGGAACTGACTTTAAGCACCTGTCGGAAGGGGCGGTCACGGCTTGAGCATCCCAGACTACACCGTGGTGGTAGATTACGTCAGCGAAGGCGAGGTGGCGAACCTCATCAGGGGGTATGTCGAGGTGAAAGGGAAGAAGGTCAGGTTCTCCGGTGTGGCCTACGGTCGCTTCGGCGGCCAGAACTTCTCCCCACAGTTCACGGAGGGGGCGAAGTCGAAGCTCGCGGCCCTCACGGGGGACTTCCCGAAGTTCGAGGAGGATCTCCAGATGCGCCTGGTGAGGGGGGAGTTCGACGCAAAGCCCGGAAAGGACGAACACCACCATCACCATCACCTGGGCGAGCCGGAGGGGGGTCCCGCTTGAACCTCCTCGTGGGCGGGACGGGTTTCGTCGGGGGGCACCTGGTGGAGTACCTGTTCCAGCAGGGTGAGATCTCCAAGGGAGCCTTCAGGATGGGGGCGCACCTGAAGACCATGGACACCAACGGGGTCCAGGGGATAGAGGTCGACCTCTCGGACCACCACTCGATCCACGAAGCCATGGAGGGGGTGGACGCGGTCTACAACCTGGCCTCCCCCATGCCGTATTCCGAGAGCGATTTCCTGGGGACCAGCACCGTGGGCCTGCTCAACCTCCTGGAGGCGGCCACCGAGGCGAATGCAAAGTGCTTCGTGCACCTGAGCACCCTGGACGTCTATGGGTTCGGCGCGACGAAGATCGACCCGTCGAGGGAACTCAGCCCGTCGGGGGAATATCAGAAAGCGAAGGCCGAAGCGGAGCGGCTCCTCCTCGAGTTCACGAAGCGGAGCGCCACACCCAGGATCACTGTGATTCGAGCTGCGAAGGCTTTCGGATCGAGGGACCCGTCGCTGGCCTTGCCCTTCCTCAGGATGATCGAGCAAGGGAGGGTGACAGTCCCCCGCGGCGGGACCATGTCCTACTCGCATCCGCGGGACATCGCCCAGGCGATGTACAAGGCGACCCAGGGGAACCTACGATCCGGCTCTTCCTACCTCGTGAAGTCCTTCGACGCAACCCCCGAGGCCCTGGCGAAGGGGCTGTCGTCAGCGGCAGGAAAAGACGCGGAGTTCAAGAAGCAGGGGCTCCTCTCCGGGCCAGCCATCCCGAGGTACGCTTCAGAGCAGTTGAGGGCGTCCCTTACCATCGACGACCAGCCGAGCTGGGCGGAGCTGGGGTACGCCCCGCAGTACGACCTGAAGGCCGCCTGCGACGAGGTCGCCGCCTGGTACAAGAAGGAGCCATGGGTCACCGAGAGCGCCTAGGCATCCCCCAGCTTCTCAGGGAAATCAGGGGGATGGTCTATGGCTCCACGGACAGGAGGGCCACCGCCCTCGCCCAGTTGCAGGCAGCCGAGGAGGGGGACCCTTTCCGCATACTGATCGGGACCATTCTCTCCCACAGGACCAGGGATGAAAACACCACCAGGGCGACTGAAAACCTGTTTTCCAAGTACAAGACGCCCGAAGAGTTGGCGAAGGCAGACCCCATCGCCGTCAGCCGGCTCATCAGGCCGGCAGGGTTCTACAGGATGAAGGCGAAGAACATAATCCGGGTGTCCAAGCAGCTGGTCTCCGAGTTCGGTGGAGAAGTCCCTGAAAGCGAAGAGGAACTGCTGACGCTCCACTCGGTCGGGAGGAAGACGGCGAACTGCGTCCTCGTGTACGCCTTCAACAAGCCGGCCATACCCGTGGACACCCACGTCCACCGGATTTCGAACAGGCTCGGGCTGGTGAAGACGAAGACTCCCGAGGAGACCGAGGCTGGGCTCGTCAAGACGGTCCCCCGCCGCTACTGGCTTGAGCTTAACGACCTGTTCGTGAGGTTCGGGCAGACCACCTGCAAGCCCATCGGACCGAAATGCTCGTCGTGCACCATCGCCCCCTCCTGCGAGTACTACAAGGCCGTCGTTGCACCCCGGACCAAAGATTCTTAGCCCCACTTTGGAGGCTGGCGGCCTGTGCCGACGCTGGAAGCTTCGAAGAAGAAGGTCGAGGAGCTCGTCGTGGCGAAGGGGTTCGGCAACTCCCCCGACGAGATCGCCAACAAGCTGCTCTTCGCGTTCATAGAGCTCGGGGAGGCCGGGGACTCCTGGAAGAAGGGGCGGCCGAAGGAGGAGACCATCGAGGAGCTGATCGACGTGATATTCTACGTGCTTGACGCCTCGAGATTGATCTCCCCCGAAGCAGACCTCGACGCCGTCTTCGAAGCGAAGTGGACGAAGAACATGACGAGGCCCCACAGGTACGGCGAAGGCTTCAGGGACAAGAAACAGGGCTAGTCTTCCTTCACCCAGGTGACCTGCTTGTCTGCATGGCAGACGTACCCAACGTACCCTGGGCCTCGGCCGTCAGTCACGGTCTCAGTCTTCATCAGGGGGAGACCGCAGAGGGTGCACTTCATCTCCGACCCCTCCTGCCTGACCGTCCCCCAGTCGACCATGTAGTACGTCAGCCACATGGGGGATACGTCTGTCTTCAACGCGACTGCGCTCCAGAGGGATTGGCCCTTAAGCATGCGCTCCGGTGAGGATTAAATCCGGGCCCCCCTCCGGTGGCCAGCCATGGAAACGCTGTTCCAGTCCTCGGTGGACGAGGTGGACCGCCTCGTCGGGCTCGGGGAGGAGGAGAAGGTGCTCCTCCAGGACGCCGACGCCGCCGCTGCGGAACTGCTCGTCTCTGAGTTCGAGAAGTACGTGGAGAGAAAATACAACCCCGAGATAGCCGGGGTGCTCAGGCGGCACAACCTGATGGGGGTCCCGATAGCCACGAAGTACGGGGGCCGGGGGGCGCGCCAGCTCGCCGAGGCCCTCTTCCTGGAGAGGATGGGGCAGACGGGGATGGGGGTCATCACGCTCGCGGACGTCCACATGTGCCTAGGGAGCCTCGCTGTCCAAGACTGGGGGAGCGAGGAACAGAAGGACAGGTACCTCCCTGCGGCGGCGAAGGGCGACGTCCTGTTCGCCTACGGCCTCACCGAGCCGGAGGCCGGCTCCGACCCCGGGTCGCTGAAGACCAGCTACGCCAGGGAAGGGGCTGGGTTCAGGCTGACGGGGTCGAAGTATCTGATCTCGAACGGCTCGATCGCGACCAACATGATAGTCTTCGCCCGACCTCAGGGCGACTCCAAAGGGGTCACCGCCTTCTTGGTCGACACCAAGCGGGAGGGGTTCAGCGTAGACATGAGGCTCGAAGAGAAGATAGGGCTCTTCACCTCGGACACGTCCCTGGTCAGCCTCGACGGGGCGTTCGTGCCAAAGGAAGACGTGCTCGGTGAAGAAGGGAAGGGGCTCTCGGTCGCATACTCGGCCCTCCTCAACGGCCGGATAGGCATCGCGTCCGGGTGCCTCGGGGTGATGGAGGACTGCCTCAACCAGGTCAGGGAGCGGACCACGTCCAGGGTGCAGCACGGGAAGGAGATAGCCAGGCACCAGCTGATCCAGAAGCACGTCGCCTTCATCGAATCCAGCCTCGAGGCGTGCAGGTGGCTGGTCTACAGGGCAGCGCTGAAGAAGGACGAATTCGGAGGCTCCCCCAGGGACGTCTCGCTCCGCTCGGAGGCGGACAGGCTCTCCGCGGTGGCGAAGTACATGTCGTCAAGGTGCGCCTTCGAGTCGGCGGACAGGGCCGTGCAGTGCTTCGGGGGGTTCGGATACTCGATAATGTCCCCCGTCGCAAAGCACTTCCTGGACTCCAGGGTCGCCAGGATCTACGAGGGCACCGACGAGATAATGGAGCTCAAGATAGCGTCGTCGGTCCTGGGGAAGCAGTTCGAGGCGTACAGATGACGCAGGGCCCCATGGACCATCACAGCAGGCTGCGCAGGTTCTCCCTGGTCGTGGCAGTTCTCGGCGCCTCCCTGTCGACCGCCGTCACCGTCATGAACAGGTTCTATTGGGAGCCTGGGAACCTCGCGGTCCTAGTCGCGAACCTGGCCATCCTCGCCATCTTCGTTGCACTCGGTGCAGCCTCAGCCGCGCCGCGGGGGCCGCGCGGGCTTCTGGCCAGGGCCGCGCTCCCCATATGACGTTCCGCCGTCGGATAGGGGTTATATCGCCCGGGAGCGCCGGTTCGCCATGCAACTCCACCTCGACGGGTCGACCGTCATCAACGCCCCCCAGAGCAAGGTGTACGCCCTCCTCACCGACCCCAATTTCATAGCCAAGACACTCCCAGACGCCGAGGACGTCCACGTGCTCGACGCCCAGAGCCTGGAAGCAAGGATGAAGCTGAGGGTCGCGGTGGTGTCGAGCGCGCTGAAGGTGAAGATGAGCATCTCGAAGACCGCGCCCGGCTCCAAGGCGACGTTGGTCGCGGAAGGGACGGGGAGCGGGAGCGCCATGAAGATCACCAGCGTCTTCGACCTGGCTGGGGGTTCGTCAACCACCATGGGCTGGTCGGCGGACGCTGAGATAACGGGCGTGATGGCGGGCCTGGGCTCGTCCCTCCTGAAGGGCTTCGCGACCAAGAAGGTGGCCGAAATCTTCGAAGGGATCACCAAGGCAATCGAAGAGGCAGCCTGAGCCCTGAGCGGTCAGGCCAGCGGCGCTCCCGGGGGATGAAGGCGGGAGGCACCGGCGTCCCCGGCCAGGCTGGCCGGGTCCCTCCAATGCCTGCTGGCGAGCGCTGCGGCAACAACCCTCTGCCTTCCGTCATGAACCAAAACGAAGACGATTAGCAGGCTTACGTCAAGCCACGTTAAATACGGACCGGGGGTCGGCGGCCCTGGCACCCTGCCATGACCCGGATATTCTTCACGACTGACGTCCACGGCTCGGACAGGTGCTTCAGGAAGTTCCTCAACGCGGCCAAGGTGTACAAGGCCAGCTGCCTTATCCTAGGCGGAGACATCACCGGCAAGGTCCTCATACCGGTCGTCGAGAGAGAGGACGGGAAGTACGAGGCCCAGGTCTTCGGCGAGCGAGCCGTCTTCGGAAAGGAGAAGGTGGACGAAGTCAGGAAGAGGCTGCAGGACGCGGGGCAGTATTCGGTGGTCACCACCAGAGCGGGGCTGGCGGAGATCCAGGCGGACAAGGCCAAGGAGGAGAAGGTCTTCAACGATGCCATGGCCGAAGTCCTGACGTCCTGGGTGGCGCTGGCACAGGAGAGGCTGAAGGGGACGGGGACCGTGTGCTACGTCTCGCCGGGGAATGACGACAAGCTCGAAATCGATTCGGTCCTGGTGGACTCCGGCCCGTTCGTCAACCCGGAAGACAGGGTCGTCGAACTCGATGGCGGATTCGAGATGATAACCTTGGGCACCGCCAACCCCACTCCCTGGAAGAGCCCCAGGGAGGTGAGCGAGGAGAGGCTCGGGGAGATTATAGAGCGCCTCGCGTCGCAGGTGAACAGGCCCGAGGACGCCGTCTACAACCTCCACGTCCCTCCGATAAACACTGAGCTGGACAGGGCCCCAGCCGTCAGCCACGACTTCAACTACGTGAAGGAAGGCCTCGGCGTCAAGTACATCCACGCGGGGAGCTCTGCCGTGCGGAAGGCTATCGAAAAGCATTCGCCCCTGCTCGGCCTCCACGGGCACATCCACGAGTCGAAGGGTTTCGTGAGGATAGGGCGAACCCTCTGCCTCAATCCGGGGAGCGAATACGCCGATGGAATCCTCCGCGGGGTGCTGGCCAACCTAGAACCGGGGAAGGTCCACGACTTTATGCTCACGAGCGGCTAGGACGTGAATTCCTTCCGCTCGAACAGGACTAGGCCGAGTACCAGCATCACCACGAAGTAGATCCCGAGTATCAGAAGCCCCTCGGGGACGGTCGCGTTGAACTGGGAGATGGTGAACCTGCCTCCTGGCCCTGCAGCTACCACCGTCTTGGCTGCGGGATACGGCACGGTCAGGATGTTGGACACGATGCCCGCGCCATAGGTGATGGAGAACCAGGGCTCGATCCCGGCGACCAGGGCCGCGACGGTGTCGACGACATTGAAGACAAAGAGCAGGAGTATCACGCTCATGAGTATGGAGATGGAGCTGCTCTTGAACAAGGAGCTGAAAGCGAAGGCGAGCGACAGGGCCGCCACCATGTATACGAAGGCGAAGGCAACCGACTGCACGAACTCCCAGGGGACGGTCCCAGGGAAGTAGAACAGGCCGTTGGCCAGCATGGCCAGGGCGAACACCGCGAGGACGATGGTCGACGCGACCAGGGCCGCGATCCACTTCCCGAGGTAGATGGCCGACCTTCTGATTGGGTTGGGGACCAGGAAGTAACCCGTCCGGTTCTGGAACTCCCCTGAAATGGCATCTCCTCCGAAGAAGGCGGCGGAAAGGACCACCACGAAGTTGGCGAAACTCCCCCATCCCGCCCCGTAGAAGCCCAGCGCGTTCCCATCAACGAAGCCAGGGGGCCTGTAGTACCCGACGAGGACGGTGAGGAGCCCGGATATGATCAGAATGATGGCGAGCATGACGTAGAACCGCCGCGCCCTGAAATAGTTGAGGAAGTTGTACTTCGCAGAGATCCAGACGTGGGCCAGTGAACCCGCCTTCGCTCTGGGGTGCTCTTCCGACATGTCCTAAAGGGTCTCCTTGATCAGCGACAGATAGGCGTCTTCGAGCCCCGAAGCCGGGGCGAACGTCAGCGCACCAGCCTTCAGACCTGCCACCAGCTCGAGGAGCTTGTCCTGGGTGACTGCTGCATGGTCGAACTTCACTATCAGGTGCCTGTCATTCGACCTGGTGGCGGACGACACGCCCTGGAGCTTTGAGACGCGGAGCCTGAGGGGCTCGTCTACTCCCCCCGCGAAGCCGATCTCCACGGCGTTCCCCCCTCCGGCGAACTTCCCAGTCACGTTTTCGATGGTGTCATACACCAGGAGCTTCCCATGGTCTATCATCGCCACCTCCTGGCAGACCTCTGTCACCTCGGCGAGAAGGTGGGAGCTCATGAAGACGAGCCTGTCTTTGAGGGACATCACGATGTCCCTGACCTCGCTCATCCCCCTGGGGTCCAGTCCTGTCGAGGGCTCGTCGAGTATGATCACTTCCGGGTCGCTCAGGAGCGTCGAGGCCACGTTCACCCTCTGCTTCATCCCTTTGGAGAACCCTCCGACCTTCTTGTTCTCCCATTCGCTCATCTTGACCCTCGCAAGCGCCTCGTCTATCCTCTTGTTCCTCTCCCCGCGAGGGACCCCCCGGATCTCGCAGAGCATGGAGAGCGCCTCCTTGGGGGTCAGCGAAGGGTAGATTTCGGGGGTCTCGATGAGGGTGGAGCAGGACGCCAGCGCCCCTCTCTTGTCTTTCGCAACGTCTACCCCGTTGATAAGCGCCGTCCCCTCCGTGGCCCTGATCAGGCCCGCGAGTATCTTCATGGTGGTTGTCTTCCCTGCGCCGTTGGGGCCGAGGAACCCCACGCACTTCGTCCCCTGGATCTTGAGGTCGAGCTTCGTGAGCGCCGCGAACTGTCCGTAGCTCTTGGAGAGCTGGCGCGCTTCGATGGATGGAGACAACGGGGAAGCCTTACAGCCCGGCCGAGGGTCAGGATTTAAGGGTTATCTGATACGATATCGAATACTACTTTTATACCGCACCCTCAGCCGTGGGACGCTCTTAGCATGGCCCGCCCCCTCTCGAAGCGTTGGCTCAATCCCCAGGCCGTCCCTCGTGGGTTCCTGCGGCTCTACATCATGACACTCCTCTCCCGGGGACCTGAGACGGGCTACTCGATAATCCAGAAGATAGACGAGAGGACGGAAGGCGCCTGGAGGCCGGGGCCGGGGACCATGTATCCCACGCTGAAGGGGCTGGTCTCCGACGGGCTCGTGAGGGCAGCGCCGGGCGTCGGCGCTTCAGGGGCCAAGGCGTACATGATGACCGCGGAGGGCCAGAGAGCGCTCAGGGAGATGCGCGAAAGGCTCGCCAGCCTGGGAAGGAAGGAGAGGGTCGTCGCCCGCCTGTTCTCAGATATTCTCCCGCCGACGGTCTACGTCCCGCTCGTGGTGAACAGATACAAGGAGGGGGCCCAACAGCTGAGGGAGAGGATGTCCGAGATCCCCCTTCCGGAGAGGGTGGCGTATCTCAAGGAGCTCAGGCTGTTCATGGAGACCCAGATCGGGTGGATCGACTCTCAGCTCCAGTTGCAGAGGGCGGTCCTTCACGGCGCCCCGCCGCGGCCACGCCGAAGATACTAGAGGAGGGACATCGCAGAACATGGTTCCAGTGCATTCCATAGAGGGGACGGGCTGAGCATGCAATACAAGTGGACGGTGCTGTCCAACACCACCATCGGGGTGCTGATGGCCACCATCGACGGCACCATCGTGCTGATTTCGCTCCCGGCCATCTTCAACGGTATCAAGATTGACCCCCTCGCCTTCGGGTCCTTCCAGTACCTCCTCTGGATCCTCTTCGGGTACAGCATTGTCACCGCCACCCTCCTCGTCACCTTCGGCAGGATCTCAGACATGTTCGGCCGGGTCAGGCTCTACAACCTCGGGTTCGCCATATTCACCCTGGGCTCGTTCCTAGCCTACCTCACCCCCAACACAGGGAGCACCGGGGCGATGGAGCTTATCGCCTTCAGGATAGTCCAGGGCGTCGGGGCTGCCTTCCTCTGGTCGAACAGCGCAGCCATCGTGACCGACGCCTTCCCTGCCAACGAGCGCGCCCAGGCCCTCGGGATCAACATGGTCGCGGCCCTGGCGGGGTCGCTCCTCGGGATCATCATGGGGGGGATCCTGGCCGCGATCAACTGGCGCTTCATCTTCCTGGTGAGCGTCCCGGTCGGCATCTTCGGGACGGCCTGGTCCTATCTGAAGCTTAGGGAGGTTGTGTCGGTGAAGAAGCACCAGAAGTTGGACTACTGGGGGAACGTGACCTTCGCCCTGGGGCTGATCCTACTGCTCGTGGGGGTGACCTACGGCCTCCAGCCATACGGCACCTCCGACATGGGGTGGGGGAACCCCTGGGTCATAGGGGCGCTGACCGTGGGAGCCGGCTGCCTCCTCGTGTTCCCACTGATAGAGGCGAAGGTCGAGGACCCTATGTTCAGGCTCAGCCTGTTCAAGAACCAGGCCTTCAGCGCCGGGAACTTCGCCGGGCTTCTGGCGGCAATCGGGAGGGGGGGCGTGCAGCTGATGCTCATCATACTGCTTCAGGGGATCTGGCTCCCCCTGCACGGTTACTCCTACCAGTCCACCCCCTTCTGGTCGGGGATCTACATCACCCCCATGCTTGTTGGCTTCGTGGTGATGGGACCCATAAGCGGGCGAATCTCAGACAGGCGGGGGGCGAGGTTCCTGGCCACCCTCGGCATGGTGATAACAGGGGTCACCTTCATCCTGCTTTCGTTCCTCCCATACGACTTCGCCTTCCCCGAGTTCGCGGCGATAATCTTCCTGATGGGGCTCGGAGGCGGGATGTTCGCCGCTCCCAATACGGCGGCGATAATGAACGCGTCCCCGGCCGAGCAGAGGGGGGCGGCCTCGGGGATGAGGGCGACGATCCAGAACGTGGGCCAGACCGCGAGCCTCGGCGTCTTCTTCTCCATAGTCCTCGTCGCCCTCGCTGCCTCCCTCCCGGGGGCGCTGGGCAACGCCCTGAGCAGCGCTGGGGTGCCTCAGCTCGCTGCCACCTTCAATCAGATCCCCCCGACCAACGCGCTCTTCGCCGCCTTCCTGGGCTACAACCCGGTCGCGGCGACCCTGAGCGCCGCCCCCGCGTCTCTGACATCGTCCATCCCGCCGGCGACGCTGGCGTACCTGACCGGCAAGGACTTCTTCCCGACGGCCATCGCCCCCGCCTTCATGTCGGCGCTCAGGCTGACCTTCTATATCGGAGCCGTGCTCTCGTTTGCGGCCGCGGTTGCCTCGGCGCTCCGGGGAAGGACGTACATCCACTTCGAGGAGCTCAAGGGGACTGAGAGGCCCAAGATTCCAACGGGCCAGACCGGCGAGCGGGTGCCTGGAGCGGTGGGTCCCGCGGTCGACCCTCGCCCTGACTGAGGCTGGACCAGGAGACCGGGCTTGGCTCAAGACAGGCAGACTGTCAACGTCCTGGTGCTCGAGTTGGCGACCATGGTCGTCGCCATCTCGCTCGCTTTCACAACCACCTTCGTCGCGACCCTCGACCTCTACACGGTCGTGTCTTACATCTTCACCAACATCATCGTGATCTGGTTCTGGTGGGGATACGTAGTCGACAGGCTCGCCTACCCGCCGAAGACCATGAACTTCCCCATCCTGGACATCTTCATCCTGATACTGATCTCCCTCCTGCCGTTCGCCCTCAAGCTGGGAGGGACATCGTACATCGCCGGGGTGGTCGGGATGATCATCATAGTCTGGGCCTTCCTGATCCGTTTCATACTCAAGGAATACGGCGGAGAGATGGCGCCCGAAAGGAGCAGGTCGCTCCGGGCCGAGGTGAAGCAGAGGCTGATCATCGGGCCCCTCTTCGTGATCGACGCAGGGCTGACCTACTTCGCCCCCCCAGTCGGCCCTGTGCTCTTCGACATCCTGGTCCTCTCACTCATCGCGTGGAACGCGTCCAACAGGCGCCGGGCGAGGCCCGGCTCTCACCCTGACCCATCGCCGACGGTCTAGGGGCCGGAACCCCGGCCGGGGCCTAACTTTATTCCACTCCAACGCGAGGGAAGAGCCGCCACGCGTTGAGGAAGACCAAGATCGTCGTAACCATAGGCCCGGCAAGCAGCGCCCCCGAGACGGTGAGGGAGCTGGTAGGCCTGGTCGACGTGTTCAGGATCAACTTCTCCCACGGGGACAGGGAGAGCCACCTCAAGGAGATCCACACGATCCGCGCCGAGGCTAGGCGACTTGGGAAGACAGTGGCCATCCTCCAGGACCTCCCTGGGCCCAAGATCAGGGTGGGGAAGATGGCCAGCGGGTCGGCCGAGCTGGCCCAGGGGTCAGAGGTGGTCCTTGACGCCTCCGACGCCGAAGGAGACTCGCATAGGATACCGGTGAACTACCCTCCCCTCCTCGGTTCGCTCGAGAAGGGGGACATGCTCTACCTCGCCGACGGGGTCATCAGGCTCAGGGTGGATGGCGCCTCCCCCGGCTCCGTCGCCTGCACGGTCCTCGCCGGCGGCGTCCTGAGCTCGGGGAAGGGGATCAACGCCCCTGGGATCAAGCTGAACATAGACTATCCGACAAAGAACGACGAGGCGCACCTGCGGTTCGGGGTCCAGCACAAGGTGGACTTCGTCGCGGCTTCGTTCGTCCGGTCAGCGTCCGACCTCCACTCGATCAGGAGGCTCCTGCCTCGAGGTGGGCCCATGCTCATCGCCAAGATTGAGAAGATGGAGGCCGTGAAGGCGTTCGACTCCATACTCGCCGAGGCCGACGGCGTCATGGTGGCCAGGGGGGACCTGGGGATCGAGGTGCCCATCGAGACTGTCCCGGAGATCCAGAAGAGGATAATCACAAAGTGCAACGGCGCGGCCAAGCCTGTGATCGTGGCAACGCAGATGCTTGTGAGCATGGTGAGCTCCCCCATGCCCAGCAGGGCCGAGGTGACCGACGTTTCGACGGCGATCCTCGAGGGGACTGACGCCGTGATGCTCTCGGACGAGACGACGGTAGGGAAGTACCCGGTGGAGGCGGTGAAGATGCTCGATAGGATCGCCCGGACGACCGAGAAGTCCCCGCACACCTACGAGGTCCCCGCCCTCTCTCCCACCCTCCACGAGACCGGCCCGGCCATCGCCCGCGCCGCCTGCAGGCTGGCTGACTACGTCGGGGCCAAGGCCATCGTCGCCCCCACCCAGACAGGGTCGACGGCCCGCAGGGTCTCCATGAACCGGCCCCGCCAGCCCATACTCGCGATCTGCTCCAGCGCCCAGGTCGCCCGGTGGCTCAGCCTCTACCGCGGTGTGGTCTCGATGGTGACCAGGCAGGCAAAGACGGTCGACTGGCTCTTCGGCAGGTCAGACGCCGCCGCCGAGGAGCTCGGGCTCGCGCGGAAGGGGGACCGGATCGTCGTGATCTCGGGGACCCCGGGGGTGAAGGGGACGACGAACCACATCAAGGTGTCCATCGTCGGAAGGAAGGACTAGCTCAGGAAATCCATCAGGGTAGGGTTCCTGGCCCTCTTCCGGGGCTGCCGCATCCCGGTCTGCTTCACCAGCTCCCTCATCCTGTTTTCCTTCATCAGGGTGCTGTAGTAGTAGGACTCGTCCACTGTCCCCTCTGCCAGCAGAATCACGACCCTCCCCTCGGTCGTCCTCCCAGTCCTCCCGCGACGCTGTATGTACCTTATCTCGGACGGGACGGCCTCGTAGAAGACGACCAGGTCGACGTCAGGGACGTGCAGCCCCTCCTCGCCTATGCTGCTGCTCACCAGAACCTTGAACTCTCCATCCCTGAACCTCTCCAACGCCTCGGTCTGGGCCTGTTGGTCCATCCCCTTGCTCCCCTCCCTGTCGGCCTGGCCGACGAACCTCCTGGCAGAGACTCCCTCCCCCTCGAGGGCCTTCACCAAGTCTTCGATGGTGTCGCGGTACTGGGTGAAGACTATCACCCTGGAGTCGGCTTTCTTCGCGAGTTGGGTCCTGACCACAGACAGCATCACCGACACCTTGGGGTGGGGGAAGGACGCGAGCTTTGCGGCCTCCTCCTCGACCTTCTCCCACGCCGGGTCCTTCAGGAGGGAAGAGATGGCCTTGCCCTTGTCCTGCCTCTCGCGCATCTTCTCTAGGTACCTGAGCAGTGTCCCCGGGCCCTGGGTCTCGATCATCTCGATGGCGTGGAGGATGGCCACGGACTGAGCCTGGTTGATGATGGCGCCGAAGATGTACCCCTTCTGACCCCCCCCGGCCTGGGCGACCTTCAGCCTCGCGGAGATCGTCCCCCTCGCCTCAAGCAGCGCCTTCTTCGACACCCGGTTGCTGCGCAGGAACCCGCCGGCGAGGAGCTTCTTCACCTTGTCATTGAAGAGCTCCCTGAGCCTCAGGACGGTCTCGTAGTATTCGTCGGGGACCTTGACCCTGATGGGCTCGACGGCGGTCTTCTCGACGTAGCCCTTCACGTCGTCGCTTTCCTCGTTCCTGGCCTCGACCGCCTCTATGAACAGGCTCCTCTTGATCTCGTTCACCTTCTCCCTGGAGGCCCCGGGGGACGCGGTCAGGCCCAGGATCAGGGGCTTTTCTGCCTCCTCCCTGTAGGCGCCCGCCAGCTTGGTGTAGGTGTAGTCCCTGACGCTCCTGTGGGCCTCGTCGAACACCGCCAGCGCGACGTCCCTGAGGGAGACCCTCCCCTGGCGGACGTCGTTGTAGACAGTCTGCGGGGTGGCGAAAATCACCCTGGCTTTCCTCCAGAGCAGCTCCCTCTCCCCGGGGTCGACGGTGCCGGTGAGCGCCACCATGGACCCCTCCGGGAGCGTCAGCCCCTCGCCGAAGGAGCGGAGGTGCTGCAGGACCAGGGGCCTGGTGGGTGCGAGCACCACTACCTTGGACCCCGGCCTGGCGCTCAGGACCCGTTCGGCGACGAGCATGGCGATGATGGTCTTCCCCAGGCCGGTCGGGAGGACGACGAGGGTGTTGGTCGTGGACGCCACGTCGGCTATCTTCTTTTGGTACTCTCTAGGTTCCAGGCCGGCAGAAAGCAAGCGGGAGTCTGCCCGCTCAAACGACTAAAAGAGTTGCCTATCTGGTTCGGGACTTCCCTTAAACGGGCGGCCCCGGCCTCTGGGGCAGGGAACCCAGCGCGTTGGCCCGGATGGAGCGGAGGCGAAGGATGGGGAGGCTGAAGGCCGCGGCCCTCGCCGCCGAAATGCCCCCCACGGCGGGAGCCTCGCAGCCCGGGCTGCAGCGGGTGGCCGTCTCTTGAGGATCTCCAGGCTGAAGCTGCTCATACTCGTCGCCATGTCCGCCTTCGGGCTCTGGGCCTCGGGGACCGTGCTGGTGATCTTCTACACCCTGAACCAGCAGCTCCCCCTGTGCCCGACGGGGACCTTCCTCGGCCTCCACTTCGACTGCGGCGCTGTCCTCAGCAGCGGCTACAGCAGGATCTTCGGGGTGCCCCTCGAGCTCCTCGCCATGGCCTACTTCATAGTCAACCTGGGGATGGTGTATCTGATCGCCTTCGGATCGAAGCGGGTCTCCGACTTCATGCTCGAGGCGCTCTTCGGCTGGAGGTTCATCGGGCTGATACTCGTCCCGTACCTCGTCTTCGTCGAGGTTGGCATACTCCACGCGATCTGCGTCTACTGCACCATGATGCACGTCGCCATCATACTCGACTTCGTGGTCGTCAGCTACCTCCTTTTCTTCGGAAAGCACGCCCTCTTGAACGAGGGGGAAGCGGGGGAGGCTGAGGCGCCGGAACAGCCGAGCCCGTAGCCTTCAACCCCGAGGACCAGGCCCCGTCGGCACGATCGAGTGCCCGGTGGCCATAGTGGGCTACGACCACGCTAAGCCCATCATAGACGTCCAGGTCTCGGCGGCGCGTCTCGAGCCGTTCGACCCCTGCCTTTCGCCGCTGACCTCCTTGTCCCCTCCAATGAAGATGGTGGCTGCGAATAGGTGAACTTGGAGAGCGGGCATCCCCCAGGTTCGTTCGTTGCGGCGGCCCAACCGGTTGCCTAGACGATTTGTTCCTGCGCCGTGATGTGGTGCAGGCTTGTGACGTCTGCCTTCCGGAGGTAGTTCGTTCCCAGGATCGCTCCCAGCCCCATGAGAAGCCCACCGAAGGCGGCCAAGTAGAGCTCAAGGGGGTCCAACGTCACCATCGCGTATGTCTCTCCGAAGACGAAGGTGATTATCATCCCAGAAAGATAGAGGTAACCCGTCCACCTCCTCACCTTCCCCTGCATGCCGAAGGTCTCGAAGACGAGCACGGTGGTCACCAAGGCCGGGAGAAGGAAGAATGCGAAGTCGTTGTGGAACCTGGTGAACGCGGCATCGAAGCCGGCTCCAGCCGCGCTATAGAAGTCTTGATGAAATTCGATGTAGTAGCCCGTGACAGGAATCACGAGATAGATGATGATCCAGCCTGCGATTACCGAAAGAAAGAGAGAGTCTCTTATCAACGGCCGCCCGTCCCGCGTCTTTGCATTGGTCGCGTGCGCCACCAGCGCTATCAATACGAAGACGGCGCCGAGCCCCACGAAACCGGTCACCAGGTCGTCCTCGGCAACCCCGTTGATGCCGCCCGGGCCTGAAGTCAGCAGCGAGGGAATCGAAAAATTCCCCATCCCGGACACCCAGTATATCCAGACCGTGGCGACTATGGCGCAAATCATGATCATGAAGCCGAACGACGCGATCAACCTCTCTCTGCTCGGCCAGTCGTGGTACCCATAGACCATGGCCGCAAGAGCCACGACCCCGGCCATGAGCATCGGAAGCATCGTATGTGAGTGCGAGGTTAGGACGTTCTCCGTGAACGTTACGACAGCGGATGAGTTGTAGTAACCGAGGACCGGATACATCGTCGAGTTTATGTAACCAGCTACAGGCGCTGGCGAAGGCCCGCTTATAGTGATGTAAGCGCCAACGTACCCCATGGACGCCGCGACGAAAGTCCCTGCCACGCTGAGGAGGATGACGTAAAACGGCGACCCAACCTTCCTATAGCCTTTGCCGGACACGTATGGATAGACAATCATGGTGACAATCAAGGTTATGGCTATCAGGTCAAGGAATGCGAAGCCGGTGGACTCCATCCAGTGCGGTATGCTCAAAGCGAAACTGTCCGTGACGTTGAAGATGCCCCCGATGCCCGCTAGGGGCACGGCGACAAGCGCAGCCCAGAAGAGGAGCGCCCTCAGGGCCCTCGCCGGGAGCTCTTTTCGCCTGTCAAACCCAAGCACCAGGTAGGCAAGCGTGGCGAGCACGATCACCCAGGGCAGGAATAGTCCGCCATGCCAGTAGAGGAGAAGCCTATAGAAGAAGTCTGGGGTCCACTGATTGTTGTACGCGGGGTTAAGGAAGGGCGTCACGTAGTTCACGATGGGGGACAGAGCCATTATGACGACGGCCCACGCCAATGTCCACCACAAGGCGAACTTCATGTCAAGATACCGACCTCCCCATCTCCTTGAAGTGGGCCTCTGTTCGCTTCCCTTCGCTGTCTCGCCCTTGGGGGCCAAGCAGACTCGGTTCTTGTGCGTCGCCTTGTCATTATTTAAGAGACGATATCAATTGTCAAAGCTGATAATGGATTGATAATCTCGGTTGGTGAGCGGCGTCGAAGCAAGCAAGAAAGTGGGTCACAGGGCTGCTCACGAGACCTTTCCGCTGCTGCAGACATGATTCAGGACGATGAACCGGAGAATTGTGAGCAGGGAATCCCCACATGGAGGCGAAACACAGGTTCGAATCCCGGCCCCCCTCAGAGCGGGACCAGAGGGCCTGCGCACCCGACGTCGAAGCCTCCCAGGTTCGGCGAGTACGTGGTCCCTATTCCAAGGAAGACGCACCCGAGCGAGTGGTAGACGGGCCGATAGGGAGGAGGGCTGCCCTGGCGGAGAGGGCCGCCGCCCGCGTCATGCCAATAGAATACGGGGGCGAAGAGGAGCGCGGCCAAGAGGACGACCAGCACGGCGCTCATCGCCAGCGCCCGATGCAGTTTCAATGCGACGGTCTGCCTTCGCCGGGATATAGCTCTAGCCACGAAAACTGCATTGCGACGATTTTTGAGACTCACAAAACCGAGTAGAGTCTTCAGCCAAACTCAGTTAACACCGTCTTAAACCCGCAACAACTGCAACATTTCGACTCGACATTCAAGAAACTGCGCGAAATTCTGTCGCAAGGCCCACGAAAACAGTCCGTGGACTTTCCAATGAGGCTTTCGCGGAGGAGGCGCAGCGGCTAGGTGGTCGACGTGTATCCTTCGACGGCCCCGATGACCCCTCCCGTGATTCCCAGCAAGGCGACGCCGAAGGCGCCGAAGAAGACCCCTACGACCATCCCCAGGGCGGTCCCGGCTGCGAAGTCCTGCGCTGCTCTGTTAGACCAGTTCTGCGCGACGACGATGCCGGTGAGGGCGTAGTTGGTCGCGTAGAGGCCCACGTAGGCCGCGTTGAACGAGTTGGCCACGAGAAGGTCTACGAACCAAAGGTATCCGGTGAAGACGTTCCCGACAGTGAGGAAGAGAAGCAGCTGCCACTTCAGGGCCTCGCGCCCAAGGCGAGTGGTCCAGAGAGCCACGACGAAGACGAGGGGGAACCAGACGACCCCGAACGCCCAGTAAGGAACGCCGAAGAATGAACCATATGGCGCGAACTTCACAATGAGCCAGTTCGTGGTGAACGCGTTCTCAAGCCAGGCGTGATAGAAGGCCTCGCCCACGCCGACGGCCGAGAGGAATATGAAGACCGAAGACGCCCTCATGGCCGGGCCGAAGGAGGGCCAGAGCTTTAACGGAGGGAGTCGATTGCCAAGTCTGAGAACAAAGACAGGACGAACCAGGTGAACACCCTGGACAGGTACAGGTTGGGTAGCCTCCTCGGGAGGCTCCTCGTGAGCCGCGCCGAGTCGGCGCCCAGCGCAGGCTCGAAGGCGAAGAGGACGAGGGCCAGCGCGAAAGCCTGTCGCCCTCCACTGCCTCCTTTACTGGGGTGACCGATCCTCTCTCGGCGCAGGTTCCGCACTGGATTCTACGTCAGAGCTGGGGGGTGGTGGCCAAAGCGGCCATCTCAGGCATCTAAACCTAAGCAATTAGGGGTAACCGATATCGGTTACGTATCCCGAACGCTTTCCATGGCACAGTCCCAGGAGCAGCCGACCGAGCTCAATGGTCTGAACCTGAAGAAACTGGGCGAAATCGTGGAAATGGGGACCAAGGAGCCCGAGACGGTGGGCGCCCAATTCAACAACTGGAAGGCGAGGGTGAAGTGGCTTGGGGGCTTCAGATCTAGGGCGTACATCAGGGACCACGCTTTCCTGATAGACGAGCCGTCTGACCTCGCTGGAGTCGACACTTCTCCGAACGCAACTGAGTACATCCTGGCAGCTTTGGGCGCCTGTTACAGCGTTGGTTTCGCGCTCAACGCAACCAAGAGGGGCATCAAGGTAGACGCCATGGAGGTCGCCCTCGAGGGGAGGTTGAACAACGTGCTGACCTTCTTCGGTCTCAGCGACAAGGGGCATCCGGGCTATGAGGAGATCAAAGCGAAACTCTTCGTGAAGACGTCGGCCAATGAGAAGCAGGTCGAGGAAGCGTGGACGGAGACCCTCGCAAGGTCGCCCGTGGGCAACTCTCTGACGAGAAACGTCAAAATCACGGCTCAGATTAGCGTGGCGAAATAAGCCCTGCCAGACGAAGCTTTTCAGACGACGATGGTGGGGAGCTGGCCCAGGCCGGACTGGCTGCTGCGCGAGCTGAAGCGCAAGAACGAAGGCGAAGCCACATATGACGAATTCTCGGCCAAGGCCGACCAGGCCGTCCTTCTCGCGCTGAAGGGCGAAGAGGAGGCGGGTCTGGACATCGTCACCGACGGCGAGCAGAGGCGAGACAGCTTCTACTCCTTCGTCGCAGACAAGTTCTCCGGGATCAAGCTTCTCTCGGTTTCGGAGCTGATAGACTACGCGGAAGAGAAGGCCATGTACGAAAGGATGCTCAGGACCCTCGATGTGCCCGCTTTCGCGATAAAGAGCCCGGTGGCGGTGGGCGAGATCAAGAGACGGCGACCGTTGGCTGGTGACGAGCTGCTTTTCCTGAAGGGGCACACCCGCCGAAAGACGAAGATCCCTCTCCCCGGCCCGTTCATGCTGACGAGGGCGAGCTGGGTCGAACCGCTGACGAGGGAGGCCTACAGAACGAGGGAAGAGCTAGCCTCTGCCTATGTGAGGGCGCTTCGGGAGGAGATAATCTCGCTTCGTGATGCAGGCGCGTCCTTCGTCCAGCTCGACGAACCGACGCTGACCGAGGTCGTCTATGGCGCGTCCAACCAGACCACTTTCATGTGCGCTGCCATCATGTCGAAGGTCAATCCCAGGGAAGAGTTGACCTTTGCCACAGACCTCATCAACGAGGTGACGAAGGGTATCTCAGGAATCAAAGTTGGAGTTCACGTCTGCAGGGGCAACTGGAGCAGGAAGGACGATGCACTACTCGCCGGCGACTACTCCCCCCTCATCCCCTACTTCCAACAGATGAAGGTCGACCAGCTTGTGCTGGAGTTCTCCACGGACAGAGCAGGCTCGATGGGCGTCTTCGAAGGGACTCCTGACAGCAAGGAGATAGGCCTAGGCGTCGTCAACCCGCGCAGCGACCAGGTTGAAACGGCCGGCCAGATCGTCGCGAGGGCCCGAGAAGCTACGAAGTACTTCGACCCCTCACGGATCTGCCTGAACCCAGACTGCGGTTTTGCCACCTTCGCCGAGGTCCCCCTCAACGCCGCGGAGACAGCCAAGAGGAAGCTGACCTCGATGTGTCAAGCTGCGGTCGAACTGAGAAGACAGTACACTTAGAGGATCGGTTGCCCAACAGACAACGCCCACGGCCAGCTCCATCGAGCGAGGTCTGACATGAAGTCTTTCCGAAGCACCACGCTGACGCCGCGGCAGTGGCAGGTTGTTCGCTACAGAGCCAAGGGGATCACGCAGAAAGAACTCGCGGTGCTCCTCAACACCACAAGGGAGAACGTGAGCGAAATAGAACACAGGGCCAGGCTCAATATCGCCGCTGCGAAGGCCACGATTGCCGCCCTCAGTGAGCTCGAGGCGAAGGGAGAGGTGCTCGTGCCCAACGGGACGTCCATCTTCGAGGCCGTCTCAATGATAATCCTCAGTGCGGACTTGCTTGGCGTCAAGCTCCACGGTTCCGCCGACGACATCCTCAAGGCAATTCGGCTCAGGTGGAGAGAGAGGATCCACGGCCACCGTTTGACCTCTGCGGTAAAGGTCGAGATCGCGAAAGACGGATCACTCTTCGCGACGGACTTGGGATCGCGGGTCAGAATACTCCCCCTGGCGAAAAGACGAAGCAGCCCCTGAACCTAACTCGTGGCGGGTCCTTGACCGCACAACGGTTCAGAGGTCGGCCTCTCCCACAAGAGGGGCGTCAGGAAGCATGTAATCATGAAACCAAGCGTTCATCGCCCTTCCCTCCCCGTAACGGCGTCTTCAGCCTCGGTATCCATCAGTTAGGATGTGCTGTGCGGGGGGTGGGATTCGAACCCACGAACCCCTAAGGGACGAGGTCCTAAGCCTCGCGCCGTTGACCAGGCTGGGCGACCCCCGCGCGAGGGTCGGTCCTCCCGGTGAAACTATATGGCTTGCGCGCCCGCGTCGGGAGGCCTGCTCTTGTCCAGCTCGATGTGGAGGTACTTCTTGACGAGCCCCTCCCAGTCGAGCTGATAGACGACGATCCCCAGGGCCATGAAGCCGGCCGTGACCGCCACCGTCAGCCATATGTTGGAGAAGGTGAACACCTGGATGACCGCCTTCAATACGGCGAACTCGACGGCTATCTCCACCCCGCTCTTCAGCAGCTTCGCTCCCAGGGTGACGGCCGATATCCCAGGGAGCGACACCGATGTCGCGCCCGCCCCTATGTAGATGAAGTCGTCCAGGGGGAGGATTGGTATGAAAGCCGCCACGAAGAGGACGGCGTAGAAGGTGCGGGTCGAGGCGTTCCTGCCTATCAGCTGGACGTTCCTGTTACCGACGAGGAACCGCCTTAGACCGAACGCCCCATAGTAGATCACGAGCTTCCCAAGCGCCGCCCCAGCGGCGGAGAGGGCGACGACCAGGAGGAAGTTGGCGGGGGTGAACCCCAATAGGATGAGGTCAAGGGTGGCGAAGAAGGTGTAGGAGGCGCCGAAGAATGGGGAGATGTTGGAGACGAATGAGACGGCAAGAATCAACAGCGCCGCCAGCAGCCACGGGCTCAATCTGGTCTAGGTACCGCCCTCGCTATTTATCTCTGGCAGGGCGCGGCCAGGGTTCCACCTCCTGTTTGCGAACGTATATATCGGCGACAGGGGGGCCGCCCGAAACAACGGTCCTGCTAAATGGCCAAAATGCTTGCCTTCGTGGACATATTCGTGGACTCGCCCAGCATGGACGATGTGGTCGAAGCGCTGAGCAGGATCCCGAACATAGAGGAGCTCTATGAGGTGACCGGGGAGTTCGACATTGTGACGCTCGTGTCCGCTGCAGACATAGAGGAGTTCAGGGACATACTGAAGAACAAAATCCTCAAGATAAAGGGGATCAAGAGCACAGTGAGCGCCATGGTCCTCCACACGCACAAGGGACCGCGCTTCAACGGAGACTCGAAGCCAAGGGTTTCCGGGCGCTAGGGCGCCCTCGAAAGACTCACATTAGAGGCCCAGGGGCAGCAGTGGAACTCGAGATAGTTGATAGACGTCATCCAGGCCCTGGCGGTCATCGGCATCCTGGCTGCCGCCCTGGTCTCCGGTAGCCTCCTCGCCCCCTACGTGGTCAGGGTCCTCACGGGCGCCCCCACGCGTCTCGACAGGTTCCTGGACCCGGTCGAAAAGAGGGTCTACGGGCTCATCGGAGCCGACCCCACGGTCGCGATGGGTTGGAAGCAGTACTTCTTCGCCGCGCTCCTACTCAACCTGGCCCAGATGGCCATAGCCTTCGCGATCCTCGTGGCCCAGGGGGTGCTCCCGCTGAACCCCCAGGGGTTCCCCGGCCTCCGCTGGGACCTCGCCCTCAATACCGTGGTCTCCTTCGCCACCAACACCAACCTCCAGCACTATGCGGGGGAGGCGACCCTGTCCTATTTCTCCCAGATGACCGCCATCCAGTTCCTCCAGTTCACCTCCGCCGCGACCGGCGTCTGCGTGATGGCCGCGATGGTGAGAGGTTTCAAGCCCGGCTCAGCCCACATGGGGAACTTCTACGTAGACTTCGTGAGGGTGCTCACCCGGATAATCTTGCCGCTTTGCATCTTGGCCGCCCTCGTCCTCGTCGCCCTGGGCGTCCCACAGACCATAGGGGGGTACGTCGCGGTGAAGACCGTGGAAGGGGCGACCCAGACTCTCCTGGTGGGACCCGTCGCCTCCCTGGTCGCCATAATGCAGATCGGGACAAACGGCGGAGGCTACTTCGGCGCCAACTCCGCCTACCCGTTCCAGAACCCCAACCCCGCGACCGACGTGCTGCAGATCTACCTGATGCTCCTGATCCCTACCACCCTCGTCTTCGTGTTCGGGGAGATGATAGGGAAGAAGAAGGAGACGCGGCCCATCCTGATAGGGAGCTACAGTCTCCTCGCCATCGACCTTGTCATAGGCTTCCTCGGCTCGATTCCGACGGTGGGACCTGGTATCGAGACTAGGTTCGGGGGATTCTTCTCCACCTTCTGGACCGTCATCACGACGGCGGTCACCACCGGCTCGGTGAACGCCTCTCTCTCGGGAATCAATCCGCTCGGTATCCTATCTGCGTTCATGGGGATGCTCATCCAGGCCACCCCCGGCGGCAAGGGGGTGGGGGTCATGTACATGATAATGTACATCGTGATCACGGTCTTCGTGGTCGGGCTCATGACCGGGCGCACCCCGGAGTACCTGGGGGTGAAGATCAACGCCAGGGACGTCAAATTGGTCATGGTCGCCTTCCTGGTCCACCCGATCGCGATTCTGGTGCCGACCATAGCCGCCTACGCCACGAAGGCGGTCGACGCCATCCCTGGCTTCACTTCCCTCCCGACCTCGGTGGGATTCACCCAGGTGCTGTACGAGTTCGCGAGCTCGGCCGCCAACAACGGGTCGGACTTCTTCGGCGCCGCGGCCAACACCCCTTTCTTCAACCTCTCCACCGCGGCGGTGATATTCGTCGGGCGCTACGTCCCCATCGCGATACTCCTGGCGCTGGCAGGCTCGATGATAGGCAGGAAGAGGGTCGCAGAGCAGAGCCTCAGGACCGACGGCGCCGCCTTCTCCGTGGTCCTGATAGGGAGCATCCTCCTCCTAGTCGTCCTGGCCTTTCTGCCTTTCCTCATGCTCGGGCCGCTGTTGACCTACTTCCAAGGCATGGTGAACTTCTTTGGCTAGGAGGCTCCCGGGCGTCGACCGGATCCTGGGGAGGGCGAGGCTCGCCCGTCGCCCCTCCGCCCTGACTTCCAAGACCCTGGCCGACTCGGTCCTGCGGCTGAACCCGGTCTCGCTCCTCGCCAACCCAGTGATGCTGATCGTGGAGCTGACATTCTTCGTGGTCGCGGCCATGGCGGCGTACCCCTACGCCTTCGTCCCATTCGCCAGTCCCGGGGAGCGGTGGTTCTACGTGGAAGTGGCTGCCATCCTCCTTGTCACGGTCTGGTTCAGCACCCTCTCGGACTCCCTGGCCGAGCAGCAGGCGAAGAACACGGCGAACAGCCTGAAGCGGCTGGAGACCGAGGTGCCGGCGAAGAAGGTGGTCACCGAAGGCTGGGAGCGGCAGATAGTCCACACCGAGTCCACCAAACTCCAGAAGGGGGACCTGGTCCTGCTCGAGAAGGGGGACGTCGTCCCCATGGACGCGGAGGTCCTGGAGGGGATAGCCATGGTGGACGAGTCCCTGGTCACCGGCGAGTCGGCGGCGGTCCGGAAGGCCCCCGGGGACAGCCTGATCGGGGGGTCGAAGGTGGCCAGCGACACCATGACCGTCAGGGTGGCCGTGAACCCCGGCGAGAGCTACCTCGACCAGATGGTCCGCCTCGTCGAGTCCTCCAAGCGCCCCAAGACACCCAACGAGGTCGCCATCACCATGGTCCTCTTCGGCCTTTCCGCAGTCTTCACCATAATCATAGCCTCCATCCTCGGGCTCTCGGTCACCCTGGGGCTCAGCGTCGACCTCTCTGTCCTGATCGCGCTCTACGTCTGCCTCCTCCCGACCACCATCGGGGCCCTGCTCCCGGCCATCGGACTGTCTGGGATCAGCCGCCTCTACGAGAGGAAGGTGGTCGCGAAGTCCGGCCGGGCGATAGAGACCGCCGGGGACACGGACGCCATACTGCTGGACAAGACCGGGACCATCACCGTGGGCAACAGGCAGGCGGTGGAGATGATCCCGCTGGGGGGGAAGACAGAGAAGGAGGTGGGTGAGGCTGCCTTCCTTTCGTCCTGGTTCGACGACACACCCGAAGGGCGCAGCGTGATCAGGCTCGGCCACGAGAAGGGCTACGTCCCCCGGGAACTCAACGCCCTTACCATGTCCGAGGTCTACGACTTCTCGGCGCAGACGAGGACCAGCGGGGTGAAGCTACACTTCGGAGCCAGCTTCGTCCTCCCCAAGGGGAGCGTCCAGAGGGTCAGGCGCAAGTTCTACCTCGAGGACGCCAGCGAGCAGGGGATGCACCTATCGGGGGAGGAGACCGAGATTGTGAAGGGGGCCCCCGACTCGTTCCTGAGGTCGGGGTTCAAGGTCCCCCAGGGGTTCCAGGAGCTGGTGGACAGGGTCGCCTCGGAGGGGGACACGCCGATGGCTGTCGCCCGGGACCACGAAGTGATAGGGCTGGTCAGGCTCAAGGACGTCCTGAAAACCGGGACCAGGGAGAAGATAGAGGCCGTGCGCTCCATGGGGATCAGGCCGGTCATGATAACCGGGGACCAGCCCCTGACCGCCAAGAGCATAGCCTCCGAGGTGGGGATCGACGAGTTCGTTGCCCAGGTCAAGCCTGAGGACAAGTACAGCATCGTCCTGAAGGAGCAGTCTCAGAACCACATCGTAGCGATGATCGGGGACGGGACCAACGACGCCCCGGCCCTGGCTGCGGCTGACGTGGGTCTGGCCATGAACTCCGGCACCGAGGCCGCCAAGGAGGCGGCAAACATGGTGGACCTCGAGTCCAACCCCGCCAAGATAATCGACGTGGTGCTGCTGGGGAAGCAGCTCCTCATGACCCGGGGGGCGGTGACAGCCTTCAGCATCTCCAACGACGTGGCGAAGTACTTCGCCATCCTCCCGGTCATGTTCGCCACCGCCTTCCCCGCCCTCGAGTCATTCAACGTCCTGGGGCTCAACCTTCAGACCGCCGTCCTCTCCGCCCTCATCTTCAACGCTGTTATCATACCCATGCTCATCCCTCTGGCAATGCGCGGGGTGACCTTCAAGCCGTCGAGCACCATGTCCCTCTTCCTCAGGAACGTCCTGATCTACGGCGTCGGCGGGGTCATCGTGCCGTTCATCGGGATAAAGCTCATCGACCTGCTCCTGGGGGTCCTGTAGGAGGCGCGACCATGAGCTCCAAGGTATCCAAGTGGAAGACCTACAGGCCGGTGATCGCCCTTTCCATCCTGTCCATGCTCGTCTGCGGGCTCGCATACCCTCTTCTGATCACGGGGGTCTCCCAGGCGGCGTTCCCCTATCAGGCAAACGGGAGCCAGGTCCAGTTGGGAGGGAGGGTCGTCGGGTCCTACTACATCGACAACGGCTTCACCCTCCCGATCTTCTTCCATGGGAGGAACGAGACCAACCCGCTCACTGCGTCCGCTTCTGGGGTCGACCCTGACATCACGCTCTCGGACGCCCTGTCCCAGGTCCCGAGGATCTCGAACGCCACCGGCATACCGGCGTCCAGCCTCGACGCCCTGGTCAAGGCCCACGAGCGCTGGACCCTCTGGGTCACCGGGGACCCCTACGTCAACGTCCTGGAACTCAACCTGGCGCTGATCGCTGCCTACCCGTCTTCCTACCCTGGGTACGCCTAAAATCTCAGTTCTTGGTCGGGCGCCTGCGCTTCTCCTCTTCCTTCTTGGCCTTCTTCTCGCGCTCTTCGCGCTTCTGGCGGTCGAACTCCCCCAGAGGGCCTTCGTGCTCGGTGAAGCCATGGTGCATCTCGAGGGTCCTCTTCACTATCTCTTCTGAGTCCCTGTCCCTCTTGGCCAGCCTCACCGAGATGTTCCGCCTGTCGATGACTGTCCACTCGAGCCCCTTCTGCTTCTTGAGCTCTTCTATCGCCTGCTCCATGGCGTACTCGTTCCCGAAGAGACCTCTAATCTCCCAAGTCCCGGCCATCTGTCTTCCGCCCCCGGAGGGGCGATAAAAGGTCTAACCCGCCTTCAGCTGCGCCGCCAGGGCCTCGGCGCTGTCTGCAGGGAGCTCGCACACGTTGTGCGAGCAGACGTAGGCCAGGGGTCTCGCTCCAGGCTTCCTCCCCTCCAGGAGCGGGGTGAGCTTCGAGAGCGCCGGGTAGCTGGCCTCGGTCCCGACCACCAGCGCCCTGTCGGGATTGAAGACTCCGTACGCTGCGTCGATGAAAGGCATCGCGCTGGAGGGACCCCCGGCGGCGATCACGACCTCCCTCATCCCGTTCACGAGGAGGTCGAGGGCCGTCAGCATGCAGGCGTGGGCCGTTGGGTTCTCGCTCAGCTCAGTCCCGAAGGCCCTCAGGATCCTCTCCGACGCCTCCCTGAAGTCCTCCCTGCCGGTGAGGTCGGCGAGCCGGGCAAGGTCGAGGGCGGCCACCGAATTCCCCGACGGCGTGGGGCCGTCGTAGCTCTCTTTCAGCCTCGCCGGCTCCTCCTCCAGGGTCATGTAGAGCCCGCCTGACTCCCTGTCCTCGAACTCCAACATCGTCTCCGCGAGCCTGATGGCGTCGCGAAGGCGTTCCGGGTCCCCGGTCGCCTCGAACAGGTCCAGGAGCCCCTGGACGAAGAAAGAGTAGTCCTCCAAGGTCCCGGGGAGGGCAGCCTCTCCGTCCGCGTACCTGCGAAGCAGCCGTCCGCCCTCGGACAGCTCGGTTAAGACGAACACCGCGGCCTTGGACGCCTCCTCAACGAAGCCGCCGTCGTGGAGGACCCTCCCGCAGAAGGCGAGCGCAGATATGGCCAGGCCGTTCCACGACGTCAGGACCTTCGTGTCAGTCTTCGGCCTCGGCCTCTCGAGCCTCCCGGCGTAAAGGAGCCTCTTGGCCCTGGCCGCCGCCAAGGCCTCTTCCTTCGACGGCGTCCTCCCGGGGTCGAGATGGAGGAGGCTTCGCCCCTCGAAGTTCCCGGTCCTGGTAACGCCGTACAGCCTGTTGAACGCTTCGCCATCCGCCTCCCCGGCGAACCGGACGACCTCCTCTGGGGTCCAGCTGTAGAACGCGCCCTCACCCGCAGCGGTGTCCGCGTCCTGGGCGGAGTAGAACCCCCCTTCTGGGCTCCCCATCTCCCGGACGACCCACCCGAGGGT
This sequence comes from archaeon, assembly GCA_021827865.1. Lineage (GTDB taxonomy): Archaea > Thermoproteota > Nitrososphaeria > Nitrososphaerales > Gagatemarchaeaceae > UBA183. The sequence continues at coordinate 390,462 of JAKAUC010000009.1, read as the reverse complement.
CTCCCTGGCGACGTCGGCGTACTCCTGTTTTTTGGTCGACTGGTAGGCTTCGGCGTAGACCTTCGCCAGGAGGGCGTTGTCGTAGAGCATCTTCTCGAAATGCGGCACCAGCCACGCCCTGTCGGTCGAGTAGCGGTGGAATCCCCCACCCAGATGGTCCCTTATCCCGCCGGCCAGCATCTCGTCGAGGGTCTTCAGGGCGCTTGCCTCGGCCAGCTGCTTCCCTGTCCTGAAGTGGTACCTCAGGAGGAACCCCAGGGTGAGGGGGAGCGGGAACTTCGGGGCGGTGCCGAACCCTCCCCGGGTGGAGTCGAAGCCCGCGATCAGCCCCGCGTAGCATTCGTCCAGCGCCTCTTTCACAGGCTCCGCCCGCCCCTTCCCTTCCCGACCCAGGACAGCCTTCGCAACCTCCTCCGAGCTGGCCGTCACCTCCCCCCTCTTGTCCTTCCAGAGGTTCGCCGCGAACTGCAGGACCTGCATGAAGCTCGGCATCCCCTGTCTGGGCTCGGGTGGGAAGTAGGTCCCCCCGTAGAACGGCTTCAGGTCGGGGGTGAGGAAGGCGCTCAGCGGCCAACCTCCCCGCCCCGTCATGGCCTGCACAGCTCGCATGTAGTATGCGTCTACTTCCGGCCTCTCTTCTCTGTCGACCTTGATCGGGATGAAGTTCTTGTTGATGAAGGCCGCGGTCCTTTCGTCCTCGAAGGACTCCTTCGCCAGGACATGGCACCAGTGGCAGGTCGAGTACCCGACGCTCAGGAAGATCGGTTTGCCGTCGTTCTTAGCCTTGGCCAGCGCCTCCTTGGACCACGGCCACCAGTCCACCGGGTTGTGCGCGTGCTCCAGTAGGTACGGGCTCTTCTCCTTCGCCAGCCTGTTGCCTCTCCTCTGTTCCACTTTCTTCGTGCGGACGCGGCTTCGTCTAATTGAACTTGTCCATTCAGAAAAAATGTTTAACACGTCTCACGCGGTCGGAACACAAGGCCCGACGGGCCCCGTGAACCAATTTGCAGTACAAGTGGACCGTCCTCACCGTCACCACCGTAGGCGTGCTGATGTCAGGGATCGACTCCAGGATCATCGTCATCGGCATCCCTGAGGTGGCAGCCGCCCTGGGTGCCGGTGCGGAGCAGGCCATCTGGTTCACCCAGGCCTACGTCTTCGGGAGCACCGTGGCCCTGCTCTTCATCGGGAGGGTGAGCGACATGATGGGGCGGGTGAAGATCTACACGGCGGGGTTCCTCATCTTCACCGTGGGGTCCCTCCTGACCAGCGTCTCTCCATCTCCGAACTACGTCATCATCTTCAGGGTGCTGCAGGGGCTCGGATCGGCCGCCCTGTTCGCCAACAGCGCCGCCATCATCACAGACGCGACCCCCAGCGACCAGCTCGGGCTCTTCCTCGGGATCAACCAGGTCGCCTTCAGGGTCGGGGCCATGGCCGGCCTGACCCTCAGCGGCCTGATACTCCTTTTCCTGGACTGGCGGGCCCTCTTCTACATCAACGTCCCCATCGGAATCTTCGGGATCCTTTGGGCCCGCCGCAGGCTCAAGGAGCTCTCCAAGCCAGAGCGGGGGGTCCCCATGGACTGGACCGGGTTCGTCACGTTCACGACGGCCGTGGTCCTGCTCCTGCTCGCGCTCACCTACGCCACCTATGGGACCTTCCCCCTGGAAGAGCTGGCCGCGCTGCTGGCGGGGACCGCCGTCTTCTTCGCCCTCTTCGTCTATCAGGAGCGGCGGGTGCCTCACCCGCTCCTGAATCTCGGGCTCCTCAGGATCAGGGAGTTCACGGGGGGCGTCACGGCGCAGATGCTGAACTCTCTGGCCTGGGGGGCGGTCATACTCCTGCTGAGCCTCTACCTGCAGCTTGTGAAGGGGATGTCCCCTCTCGCCGCAGGCATCGCCATCATCCCCTTCGACCTCGCCTTCCTGGCCGTGGGCCCCCTAAGCGGGCGGCTCTCGGACAAGTACGGGCACATGCCGTTCACCACCACCGGCATCGCCATCATGAGCGGCTCGCTCCTCCTGTTCTCCACAACCACCGTGTCGACCCCATACGCGGTGCTGGCCGGATACCTGGTCGTCTTCGGGCTCGGGGTCGGCGTCTTCAGCTCCCCCAACATGAGTTCGATCATGGGCTCTGTCCCTCCGGCGGATAGGGGGGTGGCCTCGGGGGTGCGCGCCACTTTCTTCAACGTGGGGTACGTGCTGAGCTTCAACGTCGCCTTGCTCGTGATGACCGCGGTCCTGCCATACTCGACGATAACGGCGGTCATTTCGTCCACCAACCCCGCCGCCATCGCCGGCGTCGACAAGGCCCTCTTCGCCAGGGGGCTCGACTACGCCTTCGAGGTCTCCGCGGCCATCAACGCCGTCGCCATCCTCCCCTCGGTGCTCAGGGGGAAGCGGTCCGCCACCTACCAGGAGGGGAAGGGCGCGCCCACGGGGGGACTCGAGCCCGGGTGAGCCCCTGACCCGCCTCCCGCCTCCGGCGAGCCGGAAACCTAAATTCAAATAGCCGGGGGGAGTCGCGCCGATTCGATCTCGATGCCGCTAGAAAGCCTCGACCGCCTCCGCGAAAAGTTCGACTCCCCCTATGGCAGGGCGGCTGTGTATGACGTCCTCAGGATGAAGGAGCTCGGATACGACGTCGAGCATCTCCCTTATTCTATACGCGTCCTGCTTGAAAACGCCGCACGCCACTCGGGGAAGGTCGGCGGTGCGCTGGAGGCCGCCCACGCGCTGGCGCAGTGGCCGAGGTCAGTCGGGGCGGAGACCCCGTTCATGCCCTATAGGGTCCTCCTCCAGGACTACACCGGGGTCCCCCTGGTTGTCGACCTGGCGGGGATGCGCGACGCGGCCAGGGCCGCGGGGATCGACCCCAACGCCGTCAACTCGAAGGTGCCGGTGGACCTTGTCATCGACCACTCGATCCAGGTGGACGCCTGGGGGAGCGGCTCGGCCTTCTCGGTCAACCTGGAGAAGGAGTACGAGCGGAACGCCGAACGCTACTCACTCCTGAAGTGGGCCCAGACCGCCTTCAAGGGGATGAGGGTCTTCCCTCCGGGGAAGGGGATCTGCCACCAGTTCAACCTCGAGTACCTCTCGCAGGTGGTCGCGACCTCTGGAGAAGGGGACGGGATGGCTGCGCACCCGGACACCCTCGTCGGCACCGACTCGCACACCACCATGGTGAACGGGCTGGGCTGCCTCGGCTGGGGGGTCGGGGGGATAGAGGCGGAAGCGGTCATGCTTGGAGAGCCGTACCACATGCCGATACCGAAGGTCTTCGGCGTCAGGCTCACGGGGGCCCTCCGGGAGGGTGTCACCCCCACCGACCTGGTGCTCACGGTCACCGAGCGACTCAGGGAGAAGAACGTGGTCGGCGCCTTCGTCGAATACTTCGGGGAAGGGTACGGCCGACTGTCGGTCCCTGACCGGGCGACCATCGGGAACATGTCCCCGGAGTACGGGGCGACGTCAGGATACTTCCCGATTGACGCCGCAACCATCGCCTATCTGACCGGGACGGCCCGGCCCAGGAAGCAGGTGGAGTTCGTCTCGAGCTACGCGAAGCGCTACGGTTTCTTCGTCACAGACGTTGAGCCGCGTTACACCGAGGTGATACGCATCGAGCTCGACAGGATCGAGCCGTCCATCGCGGGTCCACGCAACCCAGAGGAGAGGCACCCCCTGGTCTCTGTCCCGTCGTTCGCCAGGGCGCTCTTCGACCAGCGGGGCCGCGAACCCAGCGGCGGAGCCGCGTCGTCCGCTCCGTCCAGGGGCCAGGCTACGGTCCAGGTACAGGGCGCCAGCTCCGGGCTCGCCGACGGCTCTGTGGTGATAGCCGCCATAACGAGCTGCACCAACACCTCGAACCCCACGGTGATGGTCGGGGCCGGCCTGATGGCCAAGCGCGCCGTGGAGGCGGGGCTGTCCGTGAAGCCATGGGTGAAGCCAAGCCTCGCCCCGGGTTCCACCGTGGTCACCGACTACCTCAACGGCGCGGGGCTGGTCCCCTACCTCGACAAGCTCGGTTTCTTCCTTGTGGGGTACGGGTGCACAAGCTGCATCGGCAATTCTGGGCCGCTGGCCCCGGAGGTCGAGCGGGCGATCAAGGAGAGGGACGTCTACGCCGTCGCCGTCCTGTCGGGGAACAGGAACTTCGAGGGGAGGATCCATCCGCTGGCGAAGGGGTCCTTCCTCATGTCCCCCATGCTGGTGGTCGCATACGCCCTCGCGGGGAGGATCGACATCGACTTCTCGTCGACTCCCCTCGGTACCGGAAAGGACGGACGCCCCGTCTTCCTGAGGGACCTCTGGCCCTCCATGAGCGAGGTCAAGGGCACCGTCGAGAAATGCCTCGAGCCCGGCCTCTACGCGAGGCGCTACGCGGACGCCATGGAGGGGGATGAGAGGTGGGAGGAGCTCGGGTCGTCGTCGGGGGACGTCTACGGCTGGGACGCCGGTTCGACTTACATCAGGCAGCCTCCGTGGCTTCAGCCCGGCCAGTCTGTCTCGGCGAAGCACGACGTCAAGGGTGCGAGGGTCCTGGCGGTGTTCGAAGACAAGGTGACCACCGACCACATCTCCCCCGCCGGCACAATCCCGGTAGACAGCCCAGCCGGCGCCTACCTCACGGAGCGCGGGGTAGACCTTCTCATGATGTCGACCTACGGTAGCAGGAGGGGGAACCACGAGGTCCTCGTCCGGGGCGCCTTCAGCAACATCAGGCTCCACAATGCCCTGGCGAAAGGGAAGGAGGGCGGCTACACGTCCCACCTGCCAGACGGGGAGGTGATGAGCATCTTCGACGCGGCCGCGAAGTACGCCGAGGAGAAGACCCCGCTCGTTGTCCTTGCGGGGAAGCAGTACGGGGCCGGGAGCTCACGGGACTGGGCGGCCAAGGCTCCGAAGCTGTTGGGCGTCAGGGCGGTCATCGCGGAGAGCTTTGAGCGGATCCACCGGAGCAACCTGGTCGCCATGGGCGTCATCCCCCTCCAGTTCAAGGACGGGGAGGGGGTCAGGCAGCTCGGGCTCACCGGCGAGGAGACCATAGACATCGTCGGCGTCGAGGGGATGGAATCCCCCAAGGCCACGGTCGAGGTGACCGCCAAGGGGCCGGCGGGGGAGAAGAGGTTCAGGGCCCTGGTCAGGGTGGACAACGCGATAGAGATGGAGTACCTTCGGTCTGGCGGCGTCCTCCCATACGTCTTCGGGCGTCTCCCCAAATCCGTACATTGACAAAATCGTTTTAACGTCCCCGGGGCGGTCGTCTCCCAATGGTCAAGGAGCCGCTGGTCTACGTCGACGGCAGGTTCGTCGAGAAGTCGAAGGCGGTCGTCTCAGTCTTCGACCACGGGCTCCTCTACGGAGACGGCGTCTTCGAAGGGATAAGGGCGTACAACGGGAGCGTATTCAGGCTCGCCGACCACATCAGCCGGCTCTACGACTCTGCAAAGGTCATCCGGCTCAAGATGCCCATCGACGAACGCGAGATGACCGCGGCGGTCCTGGAGACGATGAGGAAGAACGACTTGAGGGATGCGTACATCAGGCTCGTCGTGACCAGGGGCGCAGGCGACCTGGGCGTCGACCCCGCCCTCTGCAAAAGCCCCACTGTCTTCATCATCGCCGAGCCCATGGCCAGCTCCCTGGGGCCGAGGGAACCGAGGGTTGTCAGGATGATATTCTCGTCCTACAGGAGGGACGCCGTCGACGCCACCTCACACGAGATAAAGTCTCTAAACTACATGAACAGCATCCTCGCGAAGATGGAGGCCAGCAGCGCCGGGGCGGACGACGCCATCATGCTCGACCACAGGGGGTTCGTATCCGAGGCGAGCGTCAGCAACATCTTCATTGTCAAGGACGGGAAGCTGTCTACCCCATCCTCGGGGGCGGGGATCCTCCACGGCATCACCAGGAGGCGCGTCATCTCGCTCTGCTCCGACCTCGGGCTGGAGGTCGCGGAGAGGGACATCACCCCGTTCGAACTCAGCACCGCAGACGAGGTCTTCCTAGTGGGGACGAAGTCCGAGGTCCTGGCGGTCGGCTCCGTCGGCGGGGTGGACATCGGGACCGGTGGCGTCGGCGGGGTGACGAGGAAGCTCTACGGCGAGTTCTCGAAGGTCGTCCGGAGGGCCGAGGAGGGCACCCCGGTCTACGAGCCCGAACGAGTGAGAGCCTGACCCGCACCCTTCCAAGCAGGGCGCTATTCCGGCGTTTTTCCGCCTGAAAAGGGCAGAATACGCCGGTTCAACGGCTTAGGCGTGCCATTCTTGCTCCGAATTGCCAGAGAGACCGGGAGAGGGCTCTTGACATCCGGCCGCCGCACCCTTGGTTATGGCTAAGACCTGCTCCAGCTTTGGCTTCGCAAAATCTAAATACGCGTTCAAAATCGGCCCCCAAGGGGCCCTGTTCCGTGTATTGTTCGAGTGAGGTAGTCCGTATTATCAATGGAGGTAAACCGGCATAGCAGCGCCGAAGACAGCGACCAAGAAGACCGTCAAGAGGAAGAAGGTCGAGGACGAGGTCCCAGCCTTCAAGGTCAGCACGCACTTCCTGATCCCAAAGCATGAGCTTCTTACCAAGGAGGAGGCCGCCCAGGTGGTCGCCAGGTCCAGCGCCTCGCCTTCGCAGTTCCCATACATCCAGTCGACGGATTCGATAGCGAAGGAGATCGGCGCGAAGCCCGGAGACTTCGTAAGGATCACGAGGACCAGCGAGACGGCCGGCACCAGCGTGTACTACCGGTACGTGGTGGAGGGATAGAGATTGAGCAAACAGATCGCAAACAACGCCTGGGTAATCCTGAGCGACCTGCTCCAGAGGGAGGGGGTAGCGCGGCAGCACCTTAACAGCTACAACGAGTTCGTGACCAGGGGCCTGCAGAACATCGTCGACGAGATCGGCGAGGTCGAAATAGAGACTGTAAGCACTCCATACAAGATAAAGTTCGGCAGGGTGACCCTGGGGTCCCCCCGGGTCGTAGAGATAGACGGCTCAGTCAGCAGCATCCTCCCGATGGAGTCGAGGCTGCGGAACCTGACCTATTCGGCGCCTATCCTCCTCGAAATGACCATCGAAGAGGAAGGGCTCCCGCGCGACACCACACGCCAGCACATCGGGGACCTCCCGGTGATGGTGAAGAGCGAGCTCTGCCAGCTCTCGAACCGCTCGAGGGACCAACTCATAGATTCAGGCGAAGACCCCAACGACCCCGGAGGCTACTTCATCATACACGGCGCGGAGAGGGTGATAGTCGGTCTCGAAGACCTCTCCCCCAACAAGATACTCGTCGACGCTGAGAAGCTCGCCGGTGCCACCACCTACAAGTCCCGGGTATATTCGTCGGTCGTGGGGTACAGGTCGAAGCTGGAGTTGACCCTCAAGCAGGACGGCGCCATCAACGTCAAGGTCCCCAGTTGCCCTGTCGACCTTCCCTATGTGATCGTCATGCGCGCCCTCGGGATAAAGTCGGACAAGAGCATCGCCGACGCCGTCTCCCCGAAGCCCGAGATCCAGGACCTCCTCGAGGTCTCCTTCGACAAGGCGAGCGAAGCGCCCACGGAGAAGGACGCCCTGGTCTTCATCGGGAACAGGGTCGCCCACGGCATGCTCGAGGAGTTCAGGGTCAAGAGGGCCCTGTCCATGCTGGACTGGGGGCTGCTGCCTCACCTGGGCAAGACCGAGGACAAGCGCTTCGACAAGTCGATGTTCATGGGCGAGGCCGCATGCAAGCTGCTAGAGCTGAGGCTGGGCTGGATCGAGGCGGACGACAAGGACCACTACGGGAACAAGGTGATAAAGTTCGCAGGCCAGATGCTGGCCGACCTCTTCAGGACAGCCTTCCGCAACCTGGTGAGGGACATGAAGTATCAGCTCGAAAGGACGGGCCAGAAGCGGGGAGGGAACGTCGTCGGCGCAGCCATCAGGACAGGGATAATCACTGACAAGCTCAACAACGCCATCGCCACCGGGAACTGGGGGAGGGGGAAGGTCGGAGTCACCCAGCTCCTCGACAGGACCAACTACCTCAGCACGCTGAGCCACCTGAGGCGGGTCCAGTCTCCGCTCAGCAGGAGCCAGCCGAACTTCGAGGCCAGGGACCTGCACGCGACGCACTTCGGCAGGATTTGCCCGTCTGAGACCCCTGAGGGCGTCAACTGCGGCCTGGTGAAGAACCTCGCGCTGTCCGCCATCATATCGGTCAGCGTCCCGTCGCAGGAGGTAGAGGAGAAGCTCTGGGAGCTTGGCGCCAAACAGATCCGCGACGCCGACCAGAAGCTGCAGGTGGAGGGGTGCAGGATATTCATGGACGGGAGGTTCCTGGGATACGTCGACGACGGCGAGCGGCTGGCGAAGGCGTTCCGGAAGCTGAGGCGCGAGGGCCAGATCAACCCCGGCGCCAGCGTCCTCCACGTCATCCCGGTGAACGAGAACGCCTACCCCCGCGTCTACATCAGCCTCAGCTCCGGCAGGGTCCTGAGGCCGCTGGTCGTGGTGGAAAGTGGCCGCCCTCTGCTAAACCCCGAGGTCATCGACAAGGTCAGCACGGGCCAGACTTCATGGAGGGACCTGGTAGACCAGGGAGTCATCGAGCTGATAGACGCCAACGAGGAGGAGAACTGCCTGGTGTCCATGGGCGCCGATGACGTCTCCACCAAGAACAGCCACATGGAGCTCTTCCCCGCGGCGATGTTCGGCATCGCGGCGTCCATCATACCGTACCCTGAGCACAACCAGTCCCCGAGGAACACCTACGAGTCGGCGATGGCGAAGCAGAGCCTCGGCTTCAGCTCCCCGACTTATCCGATATCTCCACACGTGCGCCAGCACCTGCTGGTGAGCCCCCAGGCGCCGGTGGTCCGCACTCGGACGCTCGACCTGCTGAAGATAGACGAGCGCCCGCTGGGGACGAACTGCGTGGTGGCTGTCCTCTCCTTCGAGGGGTACAACATAGAGGACGCGATCATCTTCAACAGGTCCAGCGTCGAGAGGGGGATGGCCCGGTCGTTCTTCTACAGGCTCTACGAAGGCGAGGCGAAGCAGTACCTCGGCGGGATGCGCGACACCTTCGAGGTCCCGGCCGCCGACTCCAACATCCGCGGGTACAGGGGCGAGAAGTTTTACCGCCTCCTCGAGGGAGACGGGATCGTCGCCCACGAGTCGCAGGTGACCGGCGGGGACGTGGTGATAGGCAGGACCAGCCCTCCGAGGTTCATGGAAGAGTACAAGGAGTTCGAGATCAAGGGGCCCTACAGGCGGGACACTTCCGTCGCCGTCCGGCCGTCCGAGGCCGGGGTGGTCGACTCCATTTTCATGACCGAGAACGTCGAAGGAGGCAAGATGTTCAAGGTGAGGGTCAGGGACATGAGGGTCCCTGAGATAGGCGACAAGTTCGCCTCCAGGCACGGCCAGAAGGGGGTCATCGGGCTGGTGGTCCCCCAGGAGGACATGCCCTACACAGCCGAAGGGATCGTCCCGGACGTGATAATCAACCCCCACGCCTTCCCGTCCAGAATGACCGTTGGCCAGTTCATCGAATCGATAGCGGGGAAGGCCGCTGCCTTCCGCGGTTCGCCTGTCGACGGTTCAGCCTTCGCCGGGGAGAGCATCGACGAGATGGAGAAGGTCCTCAGGGGCAAGGGCTTCGAGCCCACGGGGAGGGAGGTAATGTACGACGGGAAGACGGGGAAGAAGTTCGCGGCCGACGTCTTCGTCGGGGTGGTCTACTACCAGAAGCTCCACCACATGGTCGCAGACAAGATACACGCCAGGGCCAGGGGCCAGGTGCAGATGCTCACCAAGCAGCCCACCGAAGGGAGGGCTCGGGGCGGAGGGCTCAGGTTCGGGGAGATGGAGAGGGACTGCCTCATCGCCTACGGCGCCTCCATGGTCCTCAAGGACAGGCTGCTGGACGAGGCCGACAAGACCGAGATCTACGTGTGCGAGAAGTGCGGCCTGATCGCCTACTACGACGCCAAGCAGAGGAAGTACTCCTGCAAGATAGACGGCGACCAGGCGAAGATATCCACCGTGGTGGTCGCCTACGCGTTCAAGCTGCTGCTCCAGGAGATGATGAGCCTGAACATCGCGCCGAGGCTCCAGCTGAAGGACAAGGTATAGAGATATGTCAATGGAACAGGCTCTCAAGACGATAGGCGGGATCAACTTCGCGGTCTTCTCGCCAGCGGAGATCAGGAAGTACTCCGTCGCCGAGATTACCCAGCCGGAGACCTACGACGAGGACGGGATGCCCGTCCAGGGGGGCCTCATGGACAGCAGGCTCGGGACCCTGGAGCCGGGACAGAAGTGCGGCACCTGCGGCAGCACCGCGGGGAGGTGCCCCGGGCACTTCGGCCACATCGAGCTGGCGGAGCCAGTGCTCCACATCGCTTTCGTGGACGAGATCAACCGGCTGGTCCAGACGACGTGCAGGTCCTGCGGAAGGATACTCCTCCCTCAGCAGGAGCTCGACGCCTACAGGACGAAGCTGACCAGCCAGACCGACTTCACCCCGTCGCTGGTGGAGGGGGTCGCAAAGGAGATCGTGACGAAGGCGAAGAAGGTCAAGCTGTGCCCACACTGCGGGAAGCAGCAGTACCAGATCGAATTCACAAAGCCCACCATCTTCCACGAGATCACAGAGGAGGGTGGGGCGACCCGGCTCCTGCCGGTGGCGATCCGGGAGCGCCTCGAGAGGATCAACAACGAGGACCTCGGGCTCCTCGGGTTCAACTCCAAGGCGGCCAGGCCTGAGTGGTTCGTCCTCCAGGTCCTCCAGGTGCCGCCCCTCACCGTCCGCCCCTCCATCACCCTCGAATCCGGCATCAGGTCGGAGGACGATCTCACCCACAAGGTGGTCGACATCCTCAGGGTCAACCAGAGGGTGCGCGAGTCCAAGGAGTCAGGGACGCCGCACCTCATCGTCCAGGACCTGGTCGACCTGCTCCACTACCACGTCACCACATACTTCGACAACGAGGTGTCAGGGATCCCGCAGGCCCACCACAGGTCGGGGAGGCCCCTGAAGACCCTCAGCCAGAGGCTGAAGGGGAAGGAGGGAAGGTTCAGGGGGTCGCTCTCAGGGAAGAGGGTCGACTTCTCCAGCCGCACGGTGATCAGCCCAGACCCCAGCCTAGACATAGGCGAGGTGGGCGTCCCCTATGAGGTAGCGAAGAAGCTCACGATACCCGAGAAGGTCTCCCCGTTCAACATCGAGCACCTGAAGGAGCTGGTGAACAGGGGGCCGTTCGAACACCCCGGGGCAAACTACGTCATCAGGCCCGACGGCGTGAAGATCAGGCTGGACTTCGCCAGCGACAGGAAGGCTCTGGCCGACTCCCTGGTCCCCGGATACATAGTGGAGAGGCACCTGATGGACGGGGACGTCGTACTCTTCAACAGGCAGCCGTCGCTTCACAGGATGTCCGTGATGGCGCACTTCGTGCGCGTCCTCCCGTTCAGGACCTTCAGGCTCCACCCGTCCGTCTGCCCGCCGTACAACGCTGACTTCGACGGGGACGAGATGAACCTCCACGTCCCCCAGAGCGAGGAGTCCAGGTCAGAGGCCCTCATGCTCATGAGGGTGCAGGACCAGATACTCTCGCCCAGGTACGGGGGCCCGATCATAGGGGGGATCAGGGACTTCATCACCGGCGCGTTCATGCTCACGAGGGACGAGGCGCTGCTGACCCCGGGCGAATTCTCGAACCTCGCCCTGGTGGGTGACTTCGTCGGGGACCTCCCAGAGCCGGCGGTGAAGGGACCCCACCCCATGTATACCGGCAAGCAGCTGTTCTCTCTCTTCCTCCCCAAGGGGATGAACTACGTCCTCACCTCGAAGTGGGCGAAGGCCCAGAGGACCGGGGCCACCAACGACGTCGTGATACGCGACGGGGAGCTGATCTCCGGCGTGGTGGACAAGGCGGTCATAGGGGCCGAGGAGCCGGACTCCCTGCTGCACAGGATAGCCAAGGACTACGGCAACGAGGACGCGCGCAACTTCCTCAACTCTATACTCAAGGTGCTCAAGACCTTCCTCACGCGGAGGGGCTTCACCTACGGGTTCAACGAGCTCGAGCTCCCGGCCGAGGCGAAGAAGGGGATCACCGACGCCCTCGACGAGGCCTACTCGAGCGTCACGGACCTCCAGAAGAAGTACAAGACTGGCTCGCTGCAGCTCACCAGGGGGCTCTCGGCCGAGGACACTCTCGAGGCCTACATAGTCAACGAGCTAGCGAAGGCGAGGGACAGGGCCGGAAGGATCGCCGACAGGGCGTTCCCCGCCGAGAACTCCGGGATGATAATGGCCAGGACGGGGGCAAGGGGTTCGAGCCTCAACGTCGGGCAGATGACCGCGGCCCTCGGGCAGCAGTCCGTCCGCGGCAAGAGGATCAGCCACGGCCTGAGAGGGAGGGCCCTAAGCCACTTCGCCTGGAACGACCCTTCGCCGACCGCGAAGGGGTTCGTGAAGAGCAACTACAGGGACGGCCTGTCGCCGACTGAATTCTTCTTCCACGCCATGGGCGGCCGCGAAGGGCTGGTGGACACGGCTGTCAGGACCCAGCAGAGCGGCTACATGCAGAGGAGGCTGGTCAACGCCCTGGAGCACCTGAAGGTGGAGTACGACCTCACGGTGAGGGACCCCCACGGACACATCATCCAGTTCCTCTACGGCGAGGACGGCGTCGACCCAGCCAAGAGCGACCACGGCCGGCCCATCAACCTAGATCGGCTGGTCGAGACGGAGGAGCTCTCCTACAAGTCCAAGGCGAAGGTGGACGAAGCGGAGCTGGGGAAGCTCCTGAAGAAGTACCAGCCGCTGCTCAACGAGAGGCTGCTCAAGGAGCTGAACGACAAGCTCGGGAACTCTCACCTGACCGAGGACGGGCTCAAGGAGACGATGGAGAAGGTGGCCGAGGCCCTCGACTACTCGAGGGTGGAGCCGGGCGAGGCGTCCGGCATCGTCGCCGCCCAGTCCATAGGGGAGCCGGGGACCCAGATGACCCTCAGGACCTTCCACTTCGCAGGGGTCCGCGAGAGGGACGTCACCCTGGGGCTCCCGAGGCTGATGGAGCTGGTGGACGCCAGGAAGATACCGGCGAAGCCTTCCATGGACATCTACCTCACCAAGGAGTACGCCGCCCAGAACGAGAAGGCGGTCAAGGTGGCGAAGGAGATACTCTTCACCAAGGTAGGGAACGTCGTCGCCTTCAGCGAGGTCGACCCCACCGAAGGGATCAAGCTTCACCTCAACCCCGAGATGATGGCCGACAGGGACACCAACCCCGAGGAGATCGCGAAGGTGATCGAGACCGGGAAGAGGAAGGTCCAGCAGGACAAGCGGAACCCGAACATCATCCACGTCAGCATGCCGGAGGCCGACCTTTCGGCCCTGTTCACCCTCAGGAACAAGATCCTCAACATGAAGCTGAAGGGGATCCCGGGGATCACCAGGGTCACCGTGGTGAAGGAGGGGGAGGAGTGGTTCATCCAGACGTCGGGCTCGAACCTCGGCAAGGTGGTGCAGGTCCAGGGGGTCGACCAGGCCAAAGTCTACACCAACAACGTCCACGAGGTCGCCCAGGTCCTTGGGATAGAGGCTGCCCGCGCTACCCTCGTCAGGGAGCTGATGAGCACCCTGGACGAGCAGGGGCTCGAGGTCGACATCCGCCACATCTTCCTGGTGGCCGACCTGATGACGTCCAAGGGCTACATCCAGCAGATAGGCAGGCACGGCATCGCAGGGACCAAGAGCAGCGTCCTCGCCAGGGCTGCCTTCGAGATCACCGTCCCGACCCTCGCCGAGGCTGCGGTGAAGGGCGAGGTGGAAGACCTGAAGGGGGTCACCGAGAACGTCATCGTCGGGCTCCCGATACCCGTGGGGACCGGGATGATCGACCTCTACATGAGCTGATAGAGATGGTGGACAGCGCTCAACTCTCCAAGGTGATAAAGGACGCCATGAAGGCCGGCAAGACCGCCCTCGGCGCCAAGGAGAGCATCGCGGCGGTGAAGGGGAGCAAGGGGATCCTCATCACGCGGTCCATCCCTACCGGCCTGGGCGACAAGCTCAGGGAGGAGGCGAAGAAGAACGGGGTTCCGATCGTCGAACTGACACAGACGTCAGCGGAGCTGGCGCGGCTGGTGGGGAGGCCCTACAAGGTCTCGGCCATGGCGCTCAGGAACGTGAGCGACACCGACGTCAAGCAGCTGATGCGGTGATCCTGCAGGTGCCAGAGATCAAGCTCTCCTCCGACGAGCTCTCCCTGATGTCCATGTTCCAGGAGATGACGGGTGCCACAGCCAGGGACTGCGTCATCGACGATAAGAGAGACAGGGTCATCTTCGTGATAGCCCAGGGGCAGATGGGTCTCGCCATAGGCAAGGAGGGGGCATCTGTGAAGAAGATAGAGCGGGCGGTGAGGAGGCCGGTGGAGGTCGTGGAGTGGGCGGACGACGTGGAGGGGCTGGTCAGGAACACCCTGGGGACGAAGTTCGTCCAGGAGGTGCGCATCAGCGAGATGCTGGACGGGACGAAGGCGGTCGTTGTGGTTGTAGACTCCCGGAAGAAGGGGGCCGTCCTCGGGCTCGGGGGGAAGAACGCAGAGAAGGTGAGGCTCCTCGCCAGGCGTTACTTCGAAGTGGGCAATCTGCAGATAACGTCCGAACTCCTTTGAAAGCTCTATATACAGTGGGAGAAGGCGGCGTCTGAAGCATGTCCGGTTCACCACGCGGGGAGTTCGCAGCGAGGCAGATCTCGCTCAAACGCCAAAGGTTCCGCTGGTCCAACAAGTGGTACAAGAGACGGAAGCTGGGGCTCGACTACAAGGCGGACCCCCTCGAAGGCGCCCCCCAGGCCAGGGGCATCGTCCTCGAGAAGGTGGGGATAGAGTCGAAGCAGCCCAACTCTGCCATCAGAAAGTGCATCCGGTGCCAGATAGTCAAGAACGGGAAGCAGGTGACCGCCTTCCTCCCCGGTGACGGGGCCCTGAACTTCGTAGACGAGCACGACGAGGTCGTGCTGCAGGGGATCGGCGGGTCGATGAAGAGGGCCATGGGGGACATCCCCGGGGTCCGCTGGACGGTGTTCAAGGTCAACGGCGTTTCGCTGAACGAGCTGGTCTACGGGCGGAAGGAGAAGCCGAGGAGATAGGCGTGAGCAAGCAGGCGCTCGAGTACCCCAACCTCCTCCTCTGGGAGAAGTGGGACCTGACCGGGGTGAAGATAAACGACCCTGGGCTCCAGACGGTGATCAACGTGAGGCCGATCCTCATCCCGCACTCCGGGGGGAGGCACGAGCACAAGAAGTTCGGGAAGACCAGGATCAACATAGTCGAGAGGCTCGTCAACGAGATGATGCACTTCGGCAAGAAGTACGCCAAGAACACCGGGAGGATGGGCGGGAAGAAGCAGAAGGCGATGAACGTCGTGAAGACCTCCCTCTCCATAATAGAGCTCAGGACCGGGCAGAACCCCGTGCAGCAGCTGGTGAAGGCCATAGAGAACGCCTCCCCCAACGAGGACACCACGAGGCTCAGCTACGGCGGCGTGGTCTATCACCAGTCGGTGGACATATCCCCGGTCAGGAGGGTCGACCTTGCCCTGAGGTTCATCTCCGAGGGAGTGAGGGAGTCGGCGTTCAACTCTCCAAAGACAGTGGAGGAGGTCCTGGCAGACGAGATAATCCAGGCGGCGGCCGGAGACGCCAACAGCTACGCGGTCAAGAAGAAGAACGAGCAGGAACGCGTGGCGATGGCTTCGAGGTAGGCTCTCCGCGCGACGCAGGCTGGGAGAGCCGCCGAGATTCAGCCAAGGGCCTTGCCCCCCGGTCAGGGAGGATTCGCTTGGTCACGACCCAGCGGTGCATCGCGATCTTCCTGGCCTTCACGAAACCTGCCGCCTCGAACATCCCGAGGGTCCCACTGCAAAGGAACGAGCTCGATATCTTCTGCCCAGAGTAGTCTTCGGGATAGGCCTCGACGCTCCCACCCCCGAGCCTTGCGATCTCCTTCAGCGCCTCGCCCATGGCGAAGGTCGCCACCCCTTCCCCCCGGCGCTCGCGGTCGATGAAAAAGCAGGTGATGCGCCAGTCGGGGAGCTCCCCCAGCCCCTTCTCGTAGGCCTTCCTGCTCCTGATGTTAGGAAGCTCCGCGGTCGGGCCGTATTGGCACCACCCCACGGCGTCGGGACCGTCGAAGACGAGGGCGGCATGGGCACGACCCTGGCTGACCAGGGCCCTCTTCATCTCCCTGTAGGCGCTGGCGCCGTGCCTCTTCTCCCCCTGCTCAAGGTGAAAGGAGATGCACCAGCACCCCCCGAATATCCCGTTGTGCTTCTCCACGAGGCGGGCGAAGGCGGGCCAGGTGCCCGGGGCGAGGGGCTTCGAGGTGAGAGGCAAGGGAGGAGCAGCGGGGGTTGTCCCGGGGCTGCTCACAAAAGGGTTCTGGTGGCCGGCGTGGTTTCCTTGGATGGGGCGGAGCTGGCTAGCTCTTCTTCCAGATGGCCCCGTCCTTCTCGTCTTCCTTCCTCAGCGCCTGCCCGCGGAGCTCGTTCTCCAGCTCGGGGGGCTCCGCGACCATGGCCGAGGGCCTGGAGAGGAAGGACCTGGCCAGCTGCAGCACCTGCGGGCCCCTGAACTTCTGGAGCCTGTGGGACATGCGGAAGTCGTATCTGGGGTCCCTGGCCACCGGCTCCAGGACCTCCAGCCTCGAGGTGCCAATGGCGTCCCTCAGGAGATACCCCGCCTTCAGCTGGGTGACCATGTCGTCTTCGGCGTAGATTATCAGGGTCGGCTTCCTCAGCTTCTTCAGCCTGGGGAGCTGCTCGGTGTCATAGGCGCTGGCTACCAGAACCAGGGAGCTGACGCTGTCGGGCCACTCCAGCGCGAACTCGATGGCTACCTGGCCCCCCCAGCCCCCTCCGAGCATGGCCGTCCGCTGCACCCCCAGCCTGTCCGCCAGGTCCTTGAGCATGTGCGCCTGGGACCTGTGGTCGGGGGTCTCCAGGGGCTTCGAGGAGCGCCCGTAGCCCAGCAGGTCCGGCGCGATGACCCTGTAGGTGTCCCCGAGAGGGAGCAGGGGCTCCCACACCCTCCAGCTCTCCTTCGACTCGCTCCCGTGAAGCAGGATGAGAGGCTCGCCGTTCCCCAAAGAAGCGTAGTTGACCTTGTACTCCCCGACCGCGACCTCCTTCTCCGCTGGCTCCAACTTCGACACGCCCGGTGGGGTCTCCTTTCAAACCTTTGCGTTTGTCAGCCCTTGACGAAGGAGGCCTCGAACGCCACCCTGTTGGCCTCCTGGGCCTCGGCGGGGGAGAGGATCCCGTTCCTCACAAGGAAGTCCATCTCCTTGCGGAGGTTGGTCTTCAGCATCTCCGGTCCGTCGGTGTTGATTGTGAACTTCGCCCCGTGGGACTTCAGCGTCCTGAAGACGCGCTTCAACTCGCCCATCCCGCCCAGCACCCCGGTGCTGAGGTTCGACGTCGGGCAGACCTCGAGGACGGCGCCGCTCCGCACGAGCATGTCCATGGTCCCTTCGTCCTCGGTGGCCCTCACCCCGTGGCCCACCCTGTCAGGCTCCAGGCGCTCGAGGACCTCGCGCACCGACTCGTGCCCTTCGTCCTCCCCGGCGTGGACCGTGAGGCCGAGACCCTCCCGCCTCGCCCGGCTGAAGGTCGCGGCGTAGTCCGCATACCTGAACCCCTTGCTGGCGGGCCCGGCTATGTCGATCCCTACGACCCCTCTGTTGGAGAATAGGATCGCTTTGTCCACGAGTATCTCGTTCAGCCTCCGGTCGAAGGTCCTGTCCAGGCAGACGATCAGACCGGTCCTTACCGGATACTCCAGGGACGCCCTGTCCAGTCCCCTCACGGCAGCCATCATGATCTGGTCCAGGTCCTGCTCCCCTCCCCTGTTCCTCTTCATGGGGTTGAACCGGAGCTCGAGGAGGGTGATGTTGTTCTTCCTGTAGGCCCCGGCGATGGTCTGGTACACAGACCTCTCGATGGCGAGGGGGCTCGACTGGATGAGCTCCGTCCAGTGGAAGAGCGCCAGGTACTCCTCGAACGTCTTCCCCTTCGACCCGTCCACCGTGACCATGTCGACGAACCTCCAGTAGTCCTTGGTGGGGAGCCTGATCCCCTGGGCGTGGGCGATCTCCCACATCACCGCTGGGTCCACCGAACCGCCGAGGTGGACGTGCAGCTCGGCCAGCTTCATCCTGGGTCCCCTGTTGGCCATGCTCTCACTGGGGCTCGATGGTGGCCGGGGGCTTTGACGAGAGGTTGTAGGCGACCGCCACAACTCCCTGCACCTCGTTGGTGATCCTGGTCGAGATCTTCTCCAATGTCCCGAGGTCGAGCCTGCTCCAATCCGCCGTCATCCCGTCGACTGACTCCACGACCTTGACCACCACCTGGAACCCGTACCTCCTCTCGTCCCCCAAGACCCCCGTGACCTTGTCGTCCCCCACGTAGGCGAAGGCCTGCCAGGCCTCGGAGTATGCCCCGTCCTCCTCCAGAACCTCCTCCACTATCCTGCTCGCCCCCCTGCAGACGCCGAGCTTCTCCGCGGTCACCTCCCCAAGGACCCTCACCGCGAGCCCCGGCCCTGGGAACGGGTGCCTCTTCAGGGCCGACTCCGGGAGTCCGAGGAGCCCCCCGAGCTCCCTGACCTCGTCCTTGTACAGCTCCCGGAGCGGCTCGACCGTCCGCATCGAGAGCCCCGGGGGGAGCCCTCCGACGTTGTGGTGGGTCTTGATCACCGCGGCGGGCCCCGTGGACCTGCCGCTCTCTATCACGTCCGGGTACAGCGTCCCCTGTGCGAGGTGGACGAAGGGTCCCTCCTCACGCGCGAACTCCTCGAAGACGTCCGCGAAGGTCTTCCCCACCGCCCTCCTCTTCTCCTCGGGGTCGGCCACCCCCTCCAGGGCCCCGAGGAACCTATCCGAGGCGTCGATGAATGTCACGCGAAGCCCGAGGTCCCTTCCGAGGACCCCCTGGACCTTCTCCTTCTCCCCCTCTCTGAGGAGGCCGGTGTCGATGAAGACGCACCTGAGCCTGGCGCCGACGGCCTTCGACAGGATCGCCGCCACCACCGAGGAGTCTACGCCGCCTGATACCGCGCAGAGGACGGTCCCGTCGAGCTTCGAGAGCTCCTCCACCGACCTTTGGAGGAAGCCCCGCATGCTCCACTTCCGCTCGGCCCCGCAGACCCCAAGGACGAAGTTGGAGAGGAGCCTCTCTCCCTTCTCGGTGTGGGAGACCTCGGGGTGGAACTGGACCCCATACTGTTCCCCGCCTGAAAGCCTCACGGCCGCGTAGGGGGACCCATCGGACGCGGCGAGGACCTCCATCGACGGCGGGATCTTCGTCGCCGAGTCGGAGTGGCTCATCCAGGCCACGAGCCCCCCTCCGTCCACCCCTTCGAACAGCCCCCCGGCCTCGGTGACCCTGACCCTGGACCTCCCGTACTCCCTCCTGCCCGCACCGGCGACCTCTCCCCCGTGAGCCTTCACCATCAGCTGGTACCCATAGCAGATCCCGAGGATGGGGATCTTGCCGCCGAAGATCTCCGGGTCCGCATGGGGGGCGCCGGGGGCGTAGACGCTCGACGGGCCTCCGGAGAGGATCACCCCTGAGACCCCGGCCCTCTCCAGCTCCGCCAGCGTGGTGCCGTGCGGGAGCAGGGCGGCGTACACCCCCAGGCCCCTGACCCTCCGGCAGATCAGGTGGGCGTACTGCCCCCCGAAGTCGAGGACCGCTATCCCGCCCGTCAGGTCTTGGTCCATCACTTCACCTCGATGGAGTGCGCCCCGAGCTCCGTGGCGCCGACGGCGCTCACCGAGCCGAAGGCCGCCTTGGTCCACATCTCGCGCACGCTCTTCGCCCCGGCGTACCCGAAGGCCGCCCTGAGCCCGTTCTCCATCCTGGCCACGACCTTCTCCGCCCCCCCGACGTAGGGGACGTATGCCTCCACCCCCTCGTCCAGCCCCTTGGCTGGGACGCTGTACCTGTCGATGGCGAACCTGACCTTGCGCGCGGCCGCGCTCGCCATCCCTCTGTGGACCTTGTACCTCTTCCCCCCCTTCGTCACCCGCGCGCTCGGGGACTCATCGGTCCCGGCGAGCATGGAGCCTAGCATGGCCACCGAAGCGCCGGCTGCGAAGGCGAGGGCCGCGTCCCCGGGCCCCCGTATCCCTCCGTCGGCGACGATGGGGATGTCCAGGCCCCTCTCCTCCAGGGCGCTGGCCACCTGTGCCACCGCGAAGAGGGTCGGAGACCCCACCCTGGTGACCTCCGAGGTGATGCAGATCGAACCCGAGCCGATCCCGGCCCTGAACCCGTCGACCCTCGGGAGCTCGTCGACGATGTCGAAGGCCGCCTGGCTCGTCCCAACGTTCCCGGCGATGAAGTCCGAAGACAGGTCCGGGATGACCCTCCTTGCCGCCTCCATGACCTTGGAGGTGTGGAAGTGCGCGACGTCCGCGACCAGGAAGTCGACGACCCTGTCCAAGGCCTTGCACCTCTCCGCGTCAAGGGGGGAGACGGACGCCCCCACCAGGGGCCTCCCCTTCCCATCCGCGCTCAGGACCTCCCCTCCGGCCGCCTTCACCTTCTTCGCCTGTTCCACCTGCCTCTCTACGGGCATGTTCCTATGAATGGCTCCCACCCCACCCAGCCTAGCCATCTCGAGGGCGAGCCTCCACTCCGTGACCGAGTCCATGGGGGACGAGACCAGCGGGACCTTCACCCCTATGTTCTTGGTCAGCTTCGCCGAGAGGTCTATGCCGCTGGGCTCGACTTCGCTCCTCCCGGGGAGGAGGATGAAGTCCCTGAATGTGAACACGTCCTGGGCGTCGTCGAGTTTCCTGAGAAAGCTTCTCGGCAAGGTTGGGGCCTTGCCGAAATCGGGGCTCGCGTCGGGTATATCAACGCTCTCCTGCGTCTCTTTTTGTTGACACGCCAGCGGGCGCTCCCCATCGCGCCTCCGGGGAGCCTTGGGGCGGGACAGTTTCGCGCAGCCCCCTCAGAGGGGTTCACAAAGCCCCCGGACGCTTATGTAGTCGGAGGCGCAAACTGCCGCCATGACGAAGTACGTGCTGGTGCCCGGAGCATGGCTGGGGGCCTGGGCTTGGAAGGACGTAGTCGCCTACCTTCAGAGGGGGGGCCACGAAGCCTACCCGGTGACCCTGACGGGGATGGGGGAAAGGGTCCACCTCATGTCCAGGGACGTCGGGATGGAGACCGCCGTAACCGACGTGCTGAATGTCATAAAGTACAATGAGCTAGACGACTTCGTCCTGGTAGGCCACAGCTTCGCGGGGAAGGTAGCTGCGGCGGTCTCCGACAGGGTCCACGAAAGGGTGAAGAGAGTGATCTACCTCGACGCCTCCAGACCCGAGCGGGTCAGGACCCCTCAGGCGAGCTTCGACCCGACGGAAGAGTTCCACTCTCTCACCCCGGACGGGCTGGGGATCCCGCTGACCGAGCTGACCATAGACACCATAGGCAAGGACGTCGTCGGCGCGAAGAGGAAGTGGTTCATGTCCTTGGCCACACCCTTCCCGATAAGACTCGCGAAGGACCCCATAACCCTGTCCGAGAACTACGATGGGGTCAAGGAATCATATGTCTTCTGCACCCTGGGCGGGGACCCGGTGGACGACATCATCGCCGGGAAGTGGGGGAATCTGGATGGACCGTACAAGAAGATCGAGACCGGGCACTGGCCGATGATAACCAACCCCAGGGAGACGGCCGAGGACCTGGTGGCTCTCTCCTAGGGCGGGCCCGAAAGAGATATCCTCGAGAGCGGCTTCCGGCATGAGCCAGAAAGACACGGTGGTGGCCTGGCTTCTTGAGGAGAGCCAGCCCGCAGTGAGGTATCTCGCCCTAACGGAACTGCTCGGGGTCCCCGAAGGCGGCTCTGAAGCCAGGGCGGCCCGGGCCGCCATCGCCGCCCGGGGCTGGGCGAAGGAGATACTGGACAGGCAGAAGCCGGGGGGATTCTGGGAAGAAGGGCGGAGCCTCTATCATCCGAAGTACACGGCCACGAACTGGATGCTCCTGGTGCTCTCCGACCTCGGCCTGACGAAGGCTGACCCGAAGGTTGACAAGGCTTGCCGGCTGTGGATCGAGCGGCTCGCTGCGAAGGACGGGGGCTTCGCGGGGTCGAGCGAGGGGGGCGCGAACCGCGGTCACCTCTGCACCACAGGCAACGCCGCCAGGGCACTGGTGAAGTTCGGGTACGTCGACCACCCCGGCGTGAGGAGCGCATTCGAATGGTTCGTGGAGAACCAGTCGGAGCTCGGGGGGTGGTCCTGCTTCAACTACGGGGACGGGGCGAGGGGGCGGAACTTGGACTCCTGGGAGCCACTCAGCGCCTTCGCGGTCTACCCCCGCCAGAAGTGGACCCGGGGGATGAAGGGAGCCGTCGAGAAGGGGGCGGAGTTCTTCCTCCAGCGGGAGCTTCACCGCCAGGGAGAAAGATATGAGCCCTGGTACCGGTTCCACTATCCGGTGCACTACTACTACGACCTGCTCGTCGGCCTCGACTTCATCACAGCGCTGGGCTACACCGGCGACAGAAGGACGGACTACGCGGTCTCGGTCCTGAAGGAGAAGCGAATGCTGGACGGCAGGTGGCTCCTCGACTCTGTCAACCCGGACCCCGACAGCCCGCAGGGGGGTTGGAACAGGGCACACCCAAAGCAGGCGGCGGTCCCCTTCTCGCTGGAGGTCGCAGGAAAGCCGAGCAAGATGATCACCCTCAGGGCCCTGACTGTGCTGGGCCGCCTAGCTGAGGGAAGGGCGAGAGGCAGCGCTTGACCGGCGCAGCCATCGCAGTCTCCCTCGAGACTGCAAGGCGCCTTACCGTCATCAAGCAGCGCCTGGTCGGCGGGTCGCCGAAGAGAGCTACCCGGGACGACATCCTGTCCCTGGTGAAGGACCTGGCATACGTCCAGTGGGACCCTGTGACCGTGGTCGCCCCTTCACACCTCCTCTCCATCTGGGCCAGGCTCGGCGGATTCCGGCCCTCAGACCTCGAGGGGCTCCTCTGGGACGAGAAGAAGCTCTTCGAGCACTGGCTCCCCTTCGCTTCGATCGTGCTCACCGAGGACTACCCGATCTACGCCTCTCTGATGAAGCGCTACCCTGGCTCCCTCGCTGGGTCTTGGAAGCCTCAGAGCGCGGAGGCCGCGGAGTTCCTCGCCTCGCGCAGGGCGCTGAAGCGGGCGATGCTCAGGGCGCTTTCAAAGGGGCCCCTCCTTGTAAGCCAGTTCGAAGAGCACCTCAGGACAGCGAGGAACGAGGGGGACTGGGCGCCCGCGAGCGACGCCGAGGAGATGATGTTCCACCTCCACATGAGCGGTGAGGTGATGGTCGTCGGGCACCAGGGGAGCCGGAACGTCTGGGGTCTCACCGGGGGATTCCTCCCCCGCTGGGTGAAGACGGCGCCGCTGGCCGAAGGAGAGTACGAGCGCCGGGCGGCCGAGAGGGCTATCCTGGCCCTCGGCACGGCAACGGCTTCCGAGGTGAACTACTACTTCCCCCGGGGCCGCTACAGGACACTGCGGAAGACCCTCGCCAGTCTAGAGGGCGAGTCCGTCATCCGCCGGATCAGCGTGGAGGGGCTCGGTCGCAACGGGCCGAGGTACATCCACGAGAGGGACCTCCCGCTGCTCGGCTCGGCGGTGTCCGACGCCTGGCGACCCCGCATGGCGCTGCTCCCTCCCTTCGACAACCTGGTCAGCAGCATCGCCCGGACGAAGGCGCTCTTCGGCTTCGACTACGTGAGGGAGCAGTTCCTGCCGAAGGAGAAGCGTAGGTTCGGGACCTACGTCCTGCCAATCCTCTGGGGCGACCGCCTGATAGGGCGCATCGACCCTTGGCTGGACAAGCGGAAGGGGGTGCTCCACGTCAACTCGGTCCACGCAGAGAAAGGCGCCCCGGCGGGGAGCGAAGTCTCGAGGGAGCTAGCCGAGACCATCGAGCGGCTCTCGGAGTTCGTCGGCGCCAGGGAGGTGGTCTACACGGAGCGCGTCCCTCGGCAGTGGAAGGGGTCGCTGCGCTGAACGGCGGCTCGACCGCCAAAACGCCCGATGGACGGAGCCTCCACAACCGTTAACTAGCCTGGGCGACCCTTTCTGAGACGCATTGCCGCCTGAACCGGGGTCGCTTTTCGGCGGTCTTCTGAACTTCTGCGTCAGCGAAAGGTACAACGACGACAGGAAGATCCTCGCCGAAGAGGTCGTTCTGGTCGTCCTCGGCGCGGCGAGCAGCTTCCTGACGGTCTACGCCCTGTCGGCGCTGGGCTTTCTGCTGTAAACAAATGAACAAAGGCGTAAAGTAATACTGTCCCGTCCCGATTTACCGACTTCGGGCCTTGATAGGGTCCATCGAAACAGCATGGGAAGAAAACTCATCCTGTTCGGATTCTGGCTCGTGGGTTACGCCCTGGGCTTCTTCGCCTGGCTGGTCAGAGCCCCGGTGCTCTCGTTCATCGAGAACTTCGGGTTGAACGCTGACATGGCGGGGGCCCTGATTACGGGCTTCGCCGGTTCGCTGGTGATGCTCGTCGGCGTCATCATGTGGAGCTACCTGTCTTCGAGCTAAGCGATAGGTCACAGAGCGTGGAGCGGGAAGCTCGACCCGACTCACGCCCCCGAATTTCGCTACTCATCGCCGGTCTGTCTCCGGTCCCCTGCTACTTCTGGGCCGGAAGCTGGGAGGCCGGGATTTCCACACCGGCTGCTATCTTCGCATAGCGCTTAGCCAGACGGACCGCCCTCCCCAATAGGAGCCCGACCCCGAAGGTGAGAAGAAGGTCCGTGGCCATGGTAGAGAGGAGGGGAGCTCCCGACAGCGCCACGGTCGTCCCGGCGTCGAAGGCTGCGGGTCCAAGGAACAAAGAGTCCAGGGCCAGCCTTGCCGCCAGGGCAACCAGATAGACCACGTAGATGGCGACTCCCCCCCTGAAGTAGAGCACTCCCCCTTCCTTCCAGAATGTGATCCTCCTGTCAGAGTACAGGTAGGACCCGACGGCGGCCACGGCCGCGAGGACCCCCTCCGGGAGGGCGAGGAGGTAGGGGACGCCTTCGGTGTAGGAGAGGGCGGAGAATCCCACCCCTATGAGGACGTAGACCCCTGTGTAGGCGTAGGTCCTGGAGATGCTGAACCTGGCCCCTCTGTAGCTCGCAAGGACCCTCCTGGAGACCCTCAGCAGGACGAAGGCGACGATTAGTATTATGATGAAGTAGGAGGTCGAAGCGGTGGACGTGGCGAACGGCTACCCGGCCATCCCCTGGGTTGTAATCCTGTCGGGGGTCGATGCTCTACGGCTCCAGGGCCGTTCCCAGGGGTGAGAACCGCATCATGGCCTTAATTCTCCGGGGCCGGGTGCCTCCTCGATGACCGCCGCGGCCTCCATGCCCTTCCTGGGAAGAGTTGTCCGCACCTACCCGCTCCCGGTGCTCGCTCTCGCAGGCCTCGTTGTGGGGGGAGCAGCCTTCCTCGTCGGCCGCACCGAGGGCGCCCAGTGGGTGTGGTACGGCGCCCTGGTCGTCGGAGGGACGCCTGTGGTGGTCAAGACCCTGGTCGGAATGGCGAGAGGGAGGTTCGCCGCCGACATCGTCGCGATGCTGGCCATCGCCACAGCTATCGCCACGGGCGAGGCCTTCGCGGGGGTGATAATCGTCCTGATGCAGACAGGGGGGGAGGCGATAGACGACTATGGCTTCAGGAGGGCGTCCTCCTCCTTGGACGCCCTGATCGCCCGGGCCCCCCGCTCCGCGAGGGTCAAGAGGGGAGATGCCATCGAGGAGGTGAGGGCCGAGGACGTGAGGGTGGGGGACATCCTGGTGGTGCGCCCCGGGGACCTAGTCCCCGTCGACGGCGCCGTTGAGAACGGGTCAGCCGACGTGGACGAGTCCGCCATCACCGGGGAGCCCCTATCGAGGCCGAAGCGGGCCGGGGACACGCTCCTCAGCGGCAGCGTCAACGTCGGCTCCCCCTTCGAGATGCGCGCCTCGCGGGTCAGCGGCGAGAGCGAGTACTCCAAGATAGTCGACTTGGTGAAAAGGGCCCAGTCGGAGCGCCCACCCATACAGAGGCTGGCCGACAGGTACGCCGTCTGGTTCACCCCCATCACCCTGGCAGTCGCCGTCCTTGCCCTCTTTCTCACAGGCGCTGTCTCCTCGTTCCTCGCGGTCCTCGTAGTCGCAACCCCCTGTCCGCTGATCCTCGCCACCCCCCTCGCCGTGATCGGCGGAGTCAACAGGGCCGCCAAGGAGAGCATCATAGTCAAGAGCGGGGCGGCCATCGAGCAGATAGGCAGAGGGAAGGTGGTGATCTTCGACAAGACCGGGACCCTGACCTATGAGTCCCCGGTCATAGACCGCGTGGTCGCGTTCGATGGGGACGAAGGGGGGTTGCTCAGGCTGGCGTCGAGCCTGGAGCAGCTGTCGTCCCATCCAGTTGCCGTATCAATGGTGAAGGCGGGGAGGGAGAGGGTGGGGGCCCTATCGCCCGCGACGGACGTGAGCGAATCCCCGGGCCAGGGGGTGAGAGGCGTGGTCGAAGGGAAGGACGTCCTTGTCGGCTCGCAGGCGTACGTCGAGGGATGCCTCGGCGGCGCCTTCGGCGCCCTCTCTGCGCCAGCGCTCAGGTACGCCCAGCGGAGGGGGAGCCTGGTGTCCTTCGTCGCCGTGGGAGGGGAGCCAGCGGGGGTCATCGTCTTCAGCGACCAGCTCCGTCCCGGCGTCCCCTTCCTCGTCCAGAAGCTGAGAGAGATGGGGGTCCAGCACACGGTGATGCTGACCGGAGACAACAGGACGAACGCGTCAATCATAGCCAGGGAGGCGGGGATCGAGAGGGTCGCGGCTGACCTCCTCCCGGAGCAGAAGGTGCAGGAGGTGAAGCGGCTGACTGCCGAGTACGGCCCGTCTATCATGGTGGGTGACGGGATAAACGACGCCCCTGCTCTCGCCACGGCGACGGTCGGGGTGGCGATGGGAGCCCACGGCACCGGGATCTCCGCAGAAGCCGCCGACGTGGTTCTGCTGGTCGACGACATCACAAAGGTCGGGGATGGGATGGCCATCGGGCAGAGGATGCTCCGGATAGCCAAGCAGAGCATCTACTTCGGGATGGGAGGGAGCCTCGCCCTCATGGCGGTGGCAAGCCTCGGCTATATCGAGCCGGCCGTCGGCGCGATGCTGCAGGAGGTCCTCGACGTCGCCGTGATCCTCAACGCGCTGAGGGCCCGATGAGCTAGGAGCCCCCCCCGGCACCTGAACCGCCGGATTGGCGTTGATGGAGAAGGAGGCTCTGTCATGAGAATCCACGTCACTGCCATGCCAGCTACCGCCCAGGAGATGAGGCCTATCCAGTCCTCGGCGGCACGGTCGATGGGTTGAATCTTCGGC
This sequence comes from archaeon, assembly GCA_021827865.1. Lineage (GTDB taxonomy): Archaea > Thermoproteota > Nitrososphaeria > Nitrososphaerales > Gagatemarchaeaceae > UBA183. Next base: position 363,029 of record JAKAUC010000009.1, on the reverse strand, counting down.
CGAAGTCAGCGAAGTTGAGGTCGCTCAGCTGCATGGACCTGAGGGCGCCGCTCAGCAGGGAGGACCCGGCCAGAACGCCACCAATGGCTGTCACCATCGAGACCAGCATGTCCTTCCATAGCTCGGCGCCCTTCTGGTTCTCCGAAACACATCTCGCAGCGATGAGGGTGAGCACGAACCGCGCCAGGGCAAGTAGCCCACCGACGCTCGGCACAGGCAGGAAGAGCGCAGGCAGAGATCCCACGCCGCCGCAGATCCTGACCGGGTCAAAGTAGCCATGGCTCTGGCGACGGCCCACCCACCATTCTCAACGACGAGGCCGCTCCGGCTGGGGGCCGGGTCAGGGCCGGGGCTGCAGCGGGGAGCCGCGGAACGAGAATGGCCTCAGTCCCTTCGGGGTTGTTTCGCGAGGAGCGGAGCTGACGCGAAGACCTTGGCGTCGTTGACGAGGTTCGCCAGCCTGGAGTACTCGTTGGGCTCGTGGGGGACGTCGTCGATGGTGCTCCACACGGCGGTGGGTATCCCTTCCTTCCTGAAGAGGTTCCCCACCGTCTGCCCTCCGATCCCGGTGAACCTCGGCTTCACGCCGGCCACGGCCGAGACGGCCCTCTTCAGGAGCGCCGCTACCTCGCTATCGGTGTCTGTCGCCGGGCCAGCGGCCTCCATCTGCACCTTCTCGAATCTGACTTTTGCCCCGTACCTCTTCTCGACCCGCCGGGCCGTCGCTTCCATGTCCCGAACCACTGCCTCGAGGTGGTACTCGGGGAGCACCCTGCAGTCGAAGTAGAAGACGTCTACGCCCGGGATGGTGTTGATGTTCCCCACGTTGGGCTCAACCTTCGTGGGCTCGAAGGACGAGACGGGGTAGTCGTAGAGCCCGTTCCTCTTCGTGTACTTCCCATTGAGGGCGTCGTCCAGCTCCAGGGCGAGCCTCATCCCGATCCTGTGGGCGTTGAGCCCCTTCTTCGGGAGGCTGGCGTGGACCTGCTTCCCCTCCGTGGTCACCTTCATCCACAGCAGCCCCTTCTCGGCTATCTCGATGTCCCCCCCGGTCGGCGTCCCAGCGTCCGGGACGACCACCAGGTCGGTCTCCTTGAACAGCCCCCTCTCCAGCAGCGCCTTGATTCCGTAGTCGCTCCCGAACTCTTCGTCAGCCACGAACCAGACCCCCACGTTGAAGGGGAGGTCGGCGCCTACCTCCTTGAGAGCGAGCAGCGCGTAGAGTGACGCGACCAGGGACTGGCCGTTGTCCTCGGCCCCCCTGGCAAAGATCTTGCCTTCCTTGACCACCGGCTCGAACGGGTCAGTCTTCCAGAGGTCCCTGCTCCCTTCGGGGACCGTGTCCATGTGCGAGATGTACCACAGGTTGCGGCCTTTGTCTCTCCCGCCCAGCTTCGCCGATATGCTGGGCCTCACCCCTCCGGGGGCGCCGGGGTCCTTCACGTCGACCCGCGTAACCGCGAAACCGTTCTCTTTGAGGAACTTCTCCAGGAACGCGGCCCTCTCCCTCTCTCCGGGCCCACCCATCCTGGGGTTGACAGCGTTCACCCTGAGCATGTCCGCGAAGAATTCTTGCATCTTCCGGGCCTTCTCGTCTACAGCGAGAGCCACCCTTTCCAAGGGGTCGGATTCCATGGCCAGCCTCGCGGGTGCTTCTGAGGTAGTTATATCGTTCCCCGACGCGCTGCTTTCAGCCTGCCGCACCCCTGGGCCTGGCTACGCGAGGCGCCTGTGGAGCAGGGCCTCGCCGGGGACGACCATCATCACCCTGTACATGTTCACCGCACGCAGCGCACCAAACCGCTTCGCCACTTCCGCGAAGCTCGTCTTGGAGAACCCCTGGGCGGCGAAGAGCCCCCCCGACGCGACGTTCTCCTCTTCGACGCTGGCGTAGGCGTCTTCGATCCCCTCAGACCTGAACTTCTCTATGGCGTCCTCCAGGAGCATGGCCGCTATCCCCTTCTCCCGGTGCGACCTGGCGACGGCGACGTAGTAGACGTATCCGACCCCGGGCTCCAGCTTCTTCACCATTATCGCCCCGACAGGCGCGCCGGCCAGCATCGCGGCCCTGACCGTCTCTATCTCCTTCAGTGTCCTCATGGAGTGCCTCAGGTAAAGCCCCTCGAAGCTCTCTTCAAGAATCGGCTCGATGGTGTGCCTGGACGCCTGAGGCACCTCTACTATGACGGCAGAGCCCTCGCTCAGAGCCCGAAGACCTCCTTCGAGTTGCGCCAGAGGATCCGCTCCTTGTCAGATTCGTCCGCGTCCATCAGGCTCACCAGCTCGAAGGCGTGCCGGTGCCGTGTCACCGGATAGTCGGTCCCGAAGAGGACCTTCTCCCCCCCGCCTGCGAAGTACACAGCCTCGCTGAGCTTCCTTGCCAAGAGGGCCGCGAGCTTCCCTGAATAGGCTCCTCCCCCGGTCGTCAGCCCCGAGATGTCGGCGTAGACCTTGGGGTGCTTGTAGATCAGCTCCGCGGTGTCTTCCATCCAAGGGTTCCCGAAGTGGCAGATGACTATCTTCAGCTCCTCTCGTCTGTTGGCCAGCGCGTCGAGGGTAAGCGGGTGGGACCGGGCCAGGTCGCCGTCGCTGGTCGCGGTGTCCCCCGTGTGGAACATCACAGGGAGCCCTTGGGCTTCGGCGTAGTCGTAGATGCCTTCGAAGACCGGGCTCTCCGCGGCCGCGTCGACATATCCGAGCCTCACCTTGAACCCCTTCACCTCGCTCCTGTTCTCCTCGGCGAGGCCCAGGGCCGCCTTCGCCTCCCTCCTGGTCGGCTCGACGGTGATGACCGGGGAGAGGATCCCTCGGCTCTCCCGGCACAGCGCAAGAACCTCTTCGTTGGGCAGGATCCCGCCGGACTCCATCGGAGGGCTCAGCAGCAGCCCGCGCTCGACCCCGCTCTCGCGCATCTCCCCCAGGAGCTCGTCCAGAGAGTACTTCAGCCCGTTGAGCTCGGCATAGCGCCGCAGCAGGTCGTCGGGCCTCCGCGAGAGGTGGATGTGGCAGTCGATGGCCCTGTTCACGCCTCCAACCCCGGGCGATTCTGAATAAGCGTAGTGGTCGCCGTCCTCGGGGGGGTGTGTTGACCGGCCATGCGACCCATTCCTTTCCCCGCGGGCCAGCCCCACCCTGGGCGCTGCGCCAAGGCTGCCCTCGCCGTCAGCCCCGCCGCGGCCGGCTACCTCGGCTTGAACTCTACGACGGGGATCTTCCGCTTGGTCTTCCTCTGGTATTCGGCAAACTGCGGATAAAGAGCGGCCTGCTTGGCGTAGACGCGATCCCTCTCCTCCCCCTTGACCTCGCTGGCGCGGACGCTGATCTTCTCGTCCCCGACCTCAATCTCCACTTCCGGGTGGGCGATCAGGTTGTGGTACCAGTCAGGGTTGGTCTCTGCCCCTCCCTTCGACGCGAAGACGAGGTAGCGGCCCCCGTCCTTGAGGTACATCACCGGGTTGACCCTCACCCTGCGGGTCTTCGCCCCAGTGTGGTGGATTAGGAGAATCGGCGCGCCTTCGAAGTTTCCGCCCACCTTCCCGTGGTTCTTTCGGAACTCCGTGATGACTCCAGTGTTCCAGTCGTTTGGGTTGCTCAACGTGCCCCTCCCCGTTTCGAGGCTGTTTAACCTCTGCCGTCGTGCTTCCCAACCGGGCCGGAGAGGCCGCTCCGCGTTTCATGCTACGCTACGCTTATATACGCTGAAACAGGGTCATTTTATTGTAAGGTCTGATTTAGTATGGCCGATAAGCCTCACCTGAACCTGATAGTGACCGGGCACGTGGACAACGGCAAGTCCACTACCATGGGACACTTCCTGTTCGACCTTGGCGTCGTCGACAATAGGATGATCGAGGAGTTCGCGAAGGAGTCGGAGAAGACCGGAGCGGGCGACTCTTTCAAGTACGCATGGGTGCTTGACCAGCTGAAAGACGAAAGGGAGCGCGGTGTCACCATCGACCTCGCCTTCCAGCGCTTCGAGACTCCGAAGTACTTCTACACGCTCATCGACGCGCCCGGGCACAAGGACTTCATCAAGAACATGATCACCGGCGCCTCAGAGGCTGACGCGGCCGTCCTCGTAGTCTCCGCGAAGAAGGGGGAGGCTGACGCGGCCCTCGCTTCAGGAGGCCAGGCCAGGGAGCACGCATTCCTCCTCAGGACCCTCGGCGTCTCGCAGCTCGTGGTCTGCGTCAACAAGATGGACGACCAGACTGTAAAGTACTCAGAGCAGCGCTACAACGAGGCGAAGCAGGACATCGAGAACCTGCTGAAGACCGTCGGGTACAACGTCTCCAAGATACGCTTCGTACCGGTCTCCGGCTGGACCGGCGAGAACTTGGTGAAGGGTTCGGATAACATGCCATGGTACAAGGGCCCGATCCTCCTCCAGGCGCTGGACGAGTTCGTAGAGCCCCCGAAGCCGATCGACAAGCCGCTCCGCCTTCCGGTCCAGGACGTCTACACCATCACCGGGGTAGGGACAGTCCCGGTGGGCCGCGTCGAGACGGGGAAGATGAGGGTCGGCGACCCCGTGATGATCATGCCCGAGGGCCTCACGGCAGAAGTGAAGTCCATCGAGACTCACCACACCCAGATGCAGGAGGCCGCAGCCGGGGACAACATCGGTTTCAACCTGAGGGGCGTCGCCAAGGGCGACTTCAAGCGCGGGTCAGTGCTTGGGCCCCCGAGCGCACCCCCGACCATCGCCAAGGAGTTCCAGGCTCAGATCATCGTGGTCTTCCACCCGACCGCAATCGCCGCAGGGTACACCCCAGTGATGCACCTCGCGACGAGCCAGACCGCCGCCACCATCAGCGAGCTTGTGGCAAAGATTGACCCGAGGACCGGCCAGCCGACGGAGGAGAAGCCCAAGACCCTCAAGACAGGGGACTCGGCGATCGTGAAGATCACCCCTCTGAGGCCCATCGTGGCCGAGACCTTCAAGGAATACCCAGAGCTCGGAAGGTTCGCGCTCCGCGACTCCGGCTCTACGGTGGCTGCGGGGATCATCCAGCAGGTCACCCAGAAGGGCGCCGTCGAGAAAGTAGCGGCGAAGGCCTAGGGCGCCGCATCCTTTCCCCTTTTCCTCATCCCCTAGCGTGAGCCAGGGAGGGAGACGGGCGACCTCCGCCGGGGGCCTCAGGCCGAGTAGACTACTTCCAAGGGCAGGTCTCCTACTTGCCTCGTTATCTTCACGGTCCGGGGGTCGAGCCTCCATGCCGTGGTGGCGACGGCAGCGGCGTCGGGGTCGGCTGTGTCCAGCCTGTCAGACGTCCCGTCCCTGAAGTGGGCAACAAGCGTCTGCCAGACCATCGATCCTCACCGTCGGTCCGTCGGACCCGGGGTTAGAAACGGGTTCCCTTCGGCTCCACCTGCGCCTTCGTCCGCCTGAATGCTGGGACGGCCGTCGGGGCGACCCCGAGGATAACGGGATGCGCCCACGGGCGGGGCCTAGGACTTCTTCCACAACGCGCCCAGCAGCAGCAGGACCAGCCCCAGGCCGAACAGCCCTTCCAATGGCGCATCGGCCCCCCTGGCGGCCATCAGCCCGAGGCTGAGGACCGAGATGATCCCTCCCATCGCCAGGAACCTCTGCTTCATTCTCCAGTTCATCGCTTCACCCCCTACTTCCACTTCGTCAGGATCAGATCCCTCTGGAACGTCTCCCCCACGACGTACAGGAGGAGCAGGTCGATGATGGCCAGGGCCCCAGCGATGTACATGGATGTGCTGACGTCCCCCAGGGTGACCAGGCCCATCTCACCGCCGACGTAGATCCCCGCGAAGGGGAGTATCAGCAGCGCCCCGACCTGCTGCGCAATCCTCACGTCGCTCACCCGTGACGAGACGAAGACGTTCCACTCCACGCTCATCACCACGGCCAGCGGGACCTCCAGGAAGAGGAGGACGGCCGCGTTCCAGTTGGGGTAGTAGTAGTATCCCAGGGCAGCATGGGTGAAAGCGTCCATCAGCCCCATGTAGACCGCCGAGCCGACGAGGATGGCGCCCATCGGCGGGACGAAAGCTGCAAGCCACTTGCCGAACAGTATCTCACCGTCGGTGGTAGGTGTCGCCAGAAGGGGCTCCAGGCTCTTCTCGAGCTTCTCGCCCACCAGGCTGTAGGACGCTATGGTCGCCGGGGTGAATCCGGCGAGGATCAGAAAGAAGAAGCTGAACGTCGGGAGGAGCAGCACGAGCTCAGCCGGCGACGCTATGGCGGCGCGGCCGCGGTGCTGGGCGTACCAGATAATCGCGGGGAAAGCGACCGAAACGACCAGGGGGACGATGAACACCGAGTAGATTATGTTCTTCTTCTTGGAGAACGTGGCGAATTCCTTGGTGGCAACTATCCACGCCTGGGAGAGCCTCATCTGGCTTCCCCCTTGACCAGCTGAAGGTACGTCGACTCCAGCGACGACCCTTCCACCCCAGCGTACCTGACCCGACCCCCCGCCCTGACTACGGCCTCGACGACGTCAGGTATCTGACCGTCGGGGTCGGAGGGGGCGAAGGTCAGCCTCGTCCCACCCGGGGCCACGGTGAACCCGGCGTATCTCTCGTTCAGGGCCGCGACCACCGCCTCGCTCGGCCGGGCGAGCTCGACTACCACCTTCTTCCCCCCCACCATGCTCTCCAGTTCTCCCGGGGTCCCCGTCGCCATCAGCCTGGTGTTCAGTATGGCTATCCTGTCGCAGACCCTCTCGGCTTCGTCCAGGTTGTGGGTGTTCAGGAATATGGTCCTCCTTTCCTTCTTGAGCTCGAGGATGAACTCTCTGACTGTCTTTGCCGATTCCGGGTCGAGGTTGGCCGTCGGCTCGTCCATGAACACCACCTCGGGGTCGTGGACCAGGGCCCTGGCCACGGCCAGCTTCTGCTTCATCCCCTTGGAGAAGGTCCCGGCGGCCACGTCCCTCTTCTCCCACAGCCCGAGCATCGTGAGCAGCTTCTCTATGTTCTCCCTCCTCCTCGCCTCCGGTACCCCGTAGAGCCTCCCGTAGATCTCGAGGTTCCTGTAGGCGCTGAGGACCTCGTAGAGCCCGACGTTGTCCGAGACCAGGCCTATCATCTTCCTGGCCCTGAGCGAGCCCTCGTCGTCGCCGACGTCGTACCCTCCGATCCGCGCCTCACCGCTTGTCCTCGATATCAGGGAGCAGAGCATCCTCACGGTCGTCGTCTTTCCCGCTCCGTTCGGTCCGAGGAACCCGAACACTTCCCCCTCCGCCACACTGAGGGTCACCCCTTCGACGGCGGTGAGGGCGCCGAACTTCTTTGTGAGGTCCTTGGTCTCGATCATCATTTCTGAGCCCTCGGGGGGAGCGCGCTGTCCATGGGCGACGAAATCGGAGCCGGGCCCACCTTAGATAAGCGCACCCCTCCAGCCGAGGACGCGGACGGGAGGGCCCTGCAGGGGGTCGGCGCCCCTACAATGGTTAAACGGTCCGCTCGGGGCCGCCCCACGACGTGAGCTTCGACAGACTCCTCGAGCAGGCAGGGAGCTTCAAGGGACTCTTCGCGGCCGCCAGGAAGGCGCGGGCGGACGTGGAGGCAGAGGTGCAGAAGGCCATGGCCATGGACAGCGAGCTCTTCAGGGCCGTCGGCTACGAAGTCGTCAAGGTCGGGGAGGGGAGCGCGGAGCTCAGGTTCCCATTCAGCAGGGCGGTCGCCAGGAGGGGCGGGATGGTCCACGGCGGGATAGTCATGTACTCCCTCGACAACGCCTGCGGCATAGCTGTCATGACTGTCAACCCCGGCACGGATCAGCTGACCATGGAGTTGAAGGTGAACTTCCTGGAGCCACTGTCCAAGGGACCCTTCGTCGTCCTGGGCAGGGTGGTGAGGGCAGGGGGGAGGGTGGCCACGGCCGAAGGCGAGGTCAGGGACGCCGAAGGGAAGCTCTGCGCGAAGTCCCTTGGCACCTGGTACATGGTCAAGAAGGGCGCCTAGCCGCGCCCAGAGAAGCGGCCCTGGGGAACACCGCTGACTCCTCGGCCCTGGCGTGCAGTTCGAAGAGCTCCGCCAGCTCGGCCTCGCTTTCTCGCAGCCCCTCCGAAGGCCTCGAGGCAAGTTCCCTCACCTTCAGCATGAGCTGGTAGATGGGCCTGTGCTGCTGGAAGATCCTGATCGCCTCTGCCGCCCTCTCCCGCCCCAGCTCTCCCACCAGGAGGCCGAGGATCTGCGCCTCCTCGTCCGCCACGTGCTGCCTGAAGAGCGGGTCGATGCCGCGGAGCTCAGCGCTGACGGCGTGGAGGTCGCCCCTGGCCGCTGCGTCCTTCGCCCGCCCGATCGCTCCCCTCATCACCCCATGCTCCTTCACCAGGGTCCCCAGCAGCGCCTCGACGTCCATCTTCCGGGGCCTGATCGCGGCGCCGCCCGCGCCTTCCATCTGCAGCGAGGGAACCGGCCCCCCTGATTAGCCTTGAGCCTCTGGCGCGCCCTCTCCGAGCGCAGGTTAGCCGCGGGCAGGCGCGTGCAGGCGCGTGCAGGGCCCTCGCCGAGCCTGGTCCGCCCGGTCCCTGTGACCGGAGAGCGCCTCCGAGCAGCCGCGTTTTTGTCAAAACACGTTATCATAATGGTTGAATTCATGCGGCCTAGGCCATGATATCATGCTCCACCCGGTTTACGGGCCATGAACGCCTACTGCGTCAAAGAGAAAAAGAGCAGGGAAATAGCCTCGCCGAAGGAAGTCACCTTCAAGAACGGGCGACATGCCATCAGAGGCAAGTGCCCGTCCTGCGGGACCACCCTGTTCCGGATCACCGGGAAGTAGAGCCGTCCCTTCGCCCGCAGGCTCCATACCGGGGGCCCTGGCTTCGCGAGCGGGCTCGGGGTGTGCCTTTGCGCTCCCGAACCTGGTCGCCGGCGCCGGTGCGCCCCGGGAACTGTTTTCTTGCCCCACACGAAAGCCTCCTTCGTCGGATTTCCTGCACGCCACAGACTTCCTCCCCAGCCCGCCCGGGCCGAGGCTGGTGGAAGGGCGGCGACCACCGAGCCGTGGCGAAAGAAATCGTCGCCCGCCTGAACGGCGAAATGTCTGGGGGGGCCTGTCGGCCAGGACCGTCGCTGAGAAAGCGAAAGGGCTTCCATCCTAAGAGTCCCACAACCGTTATATCTTCGCCTTCGGAGCGGACGCGCGTTTCATGGCCAACGATAGGGCGATTGGCGGCGGAATCTTCGCAGGCAGCGTTATCGGAATTATCGTCTACGGCCTGCTTATCTTCTACTTCCCACTCATCGTGTTGGAGATCACCGCCTTCGTCGCCGTCCTGGTCCTCCTCGCCATCCTCGCGTGGATCGGGTACACCATGGCCACCACGCCGCCTCCAGAGCCGATCACCGACATCCCGGAGCAGCCCGCGGCTTCCACGGAGAAGCCTCCGGAGACGAAGCCGTCCTAGGCTCCCTTCTCCAGCGGGCATGACCCGCAGTGGAACGATATTATACCAAAGGCGTCCGGGTCGCCCCAGTCATTGATTCCGAGCAGAGGGTCTGACTCCGGGGTCAAAGCGGCCAGGGTGTTCGCTCCGTAGTGCCTCCCATAGCCCCCCACAGGGCGGGGATCGTCGTCTTCGGCGCGAGGCTAGTCAGCATATTCACCGGCCTCCTCTTCATCGTGATGGTCACCCACACGCTCAGCACCTCGCAGTTCGGCCTCCTGGAGGTGGTCGCCGACCTCGTCGCCTTCTCCACCTACCCCCTCGGGGCCGTGAACTATTGGTCGTCGAGGCAGACCGCGAGGGGGGAGACCGTAGGGAAGACGGCCCTCCTCGGCAGCCTCCTCCTCACCGTCGTGGGGATCGCGGTCTTCTCGGCGCTGGCTGTAGTCAGGCAGAGCGCCATCACAGGCTCCCTCGGACTCTTCGTCCTCGCCCTGTCGCTGGTCCCGGTGAATTACTTCTACTCCGGAGTGAACTCGCTCCTCCTCGCCCACGACCCAGAGGCGACGGGCTACGTCCTCCTGGCCGGGGAGCTCTCCAAGCTCGCCGTCGTCTATCCGCTCCTCTTCGTCTTCAGGGTAGGGATCGCGGGCGCCTTCGCCGCCCTCGCTGTGTCCAACCTGGTCCTTGGGGTGGCGGGGCTGTACTACGCCAGGGGGACCATGTCAGGCCCCCCCTCGGTCGGCAGGCTGAAGGGCTGGCTCAGGGACGCGTGGCTCCCCGCGATGAACTCGGCCCCCTACGTCGTGGGCATAGCAGACACCTACATCGCGTTCCTGATCTCGGGAACCGTCCTTGTCGGATACTACCAGGCGGCGTTCTCGGTGGCGATGATCGTGGGCTACAGCAGCTATCTCTCCTATGCCCTCTACCCGCTCCTCCTCCGCGGGGCCGGGGACAGGATGATAGCCACCCTCTTCGATTTCATGATGCTCTTCGGGGTCCCCATGGCGGTCGGCGCGGCTGCCCTCGCCCCTGAGCTCCTCTATCTACTCTCGAAGAGCTACGTCGGCACGGCAGGGCCCCTGGTGATCCTCGCCTTCTCCGTCCTGGCCGGCGCCGTAAGCACCGTCCTCGACAGGTCCCTCATGGGGCGGGAGAGGTCCGACCTGGCGGTCGAGGACAGGTTCAAGCGGCTCGTCAGGAGCAACCTCTTCTTCGTCCCAGTGGCGAACCTGGTCTACAGCGCGGTCTACCTCTCATCGGTCGCCCTGATCGTCTACTGGGGTGGCGTGGCCTCGGCGTCCCCGGAGACCGTGATCGCCTACTGGGCCGCGTCCCAGCTCGTGCTGACGGTCATACTCGTCGCGGTCAAGGGCCGGAGGCTAGGGGCCGCCTCCTTCAAGGGGACCCTCAGGCCCCTGGCCTTCTACGTCGGATGTGCGCTGGCCATGGGCGCCTCCGTCCGGCTGCTCGCCCCGCTGCTCCTCCCGACCCCGATGCCTACCATCGTCTTCGGGCTCAGGTTGGCGGTGGTGGTGGCTGTCGGAGGCATGGTCTACTTCGGGGCCCTGGCCGCCGTGGATAGGGGGTCGAGGGAGCGGTTCGCCAGGGTGTGGGACCTGCTCCTCCCTTGACCCCTCGCTTGGGCTCGCCTATTCGTATCCCAGCTTGGAGAGGCGCTCCGTGAGCTCCGTCTCCTCCTCAGCGGTCATCCCTACGACCGGCGCCGGAGCCTCCCTGACACTGGCCGCCATCGCCGCCAGTTCGCGCGCTTCCTCCTCTCCTATGCCGCCGGAGGCCTCCTCGGCGACGCCGGTGGACGAGTTGTAGACGACGCTCCCCTCCTTTGAGAATACCCTTCTCCGGGTGGCGTAGAGCCTCCTCAGCTCCGCATCTGCGTCTGCGCCGAGGTACGGGCTCAGATCAACGTGCGGGCCGAAGCTCTCGGCCATCGCCGCCTTTCCGCCCACCTTGACAGGGGCGGCGTCCATCGCCCGCGCGATGATGGCCCTGACGTCCTTCAGGCTGACGCACCCCCCCTCCTGGGCGGGGGGGTCGACCCCCGAGGGGAACCTGACGTACAGCGGAGCCCTGAGCAGAGACTCGTCGAGGAAGTACCCGTGGCCGTACCTCCCTCCCTCGCCCAGGAGCTGGCCGTGGTCCGACGTGACCACCACCAGCGGGTCGTATCTCTCGATGGCTCGCACGGCCTCCAACCCCCTCTCGACGGCCAGCGCGGCGTTGCGCTCGTAGCGCTCCTTCCATCCGGGGTTCCTGACCTGCCGCGCGAGGATGGAGAGCCGGGTCACGTCCATGGGCTCCCCCCACCTGTACGGCTCGTGGGCCTCCATGATGTTCACGTAGATGAAGAACGGCGCGCGGAGCTCGCCCGCTCTCAGCTGGGTCAGCGCCATCTTCGACCCCTTGTCGAGGACGGGCCTCCCGAGGGCGCTGTACGCTCGCTTCGCAGCCCGGCGCCTGAGCAGCCGCAGGAGCAGGGACAGGTCGCCCCCCCTGAGCAGCGCGAGGGCTTTCGACGCAGGCGTCTTCTGCGAACCGATGCGCTGCCTGACGTCCGTCATCTCGATCATCGACCTGTATTCGCGGTGCACGTCGAATTCGAAACCGAAGGCGGGCGAGATGAAGGGGTTGCAGGTGTGACAGTAACTGGTGTAGCCTCTGGACTTCAGCACCCGAAGTATGTTGGCCTCCGAGGCGCCGAGCCTGGACTTCGAGTGTTGCGCGATGTTCGACATGTGGAGCCCCCGGGACTCGTGGACCAGGTGCGACGACGGCAGCTCCCCGGTGAACATCGACACGTGGGAGGGCAGGGTCCAGGGGGAAGTGGAAACGGCGTTCTCGTATTTCACGAAGCCCCTGGCTTTCAGCGCCTCCAGCCCGCCCGAGAAGTCCTCCCTCAGGGTGTCAAGGACTATCAGGGCGGCGTTGTGGTTCTCCTGCACCCGGAGCGCTTCCGCCCCCCAACTGTTAAAGCGTTTTTTCGGGCCGGTCTCCTTTCACGGCGCAGCGGCGATGCCCTGGCCCCGCCGGCTTCGTCAGCTCTGGAAGACTTATCCATTCTCGGCGGTCAAGGCTCCCTGTGGCGCTTCGCGTCCTCCACGTCTGGAACACGGCTGGCGTGGCCAGCGTCATCGCGAAGTTCGCCGACAGAGCGTTCCACTCGGAAAGCACGGTGATCACCCGGAAGGCGGCGGACCGGACCGGGCTGACCACCTACGGCACGGCCTACGGCGACGGCGCCGCGAGGTTCTTCCTGAGGGCCCTGCGGATGTCCGGGGGCGCAGACGTCGTCCACGTCCACTCACTCGACAGGGTCGTACCCTGGATCAAGCGCCTTCACCGCGTCCCTGTCGTCATGCACTACCATGGGACCGACATCGAAGGGAGGTGGCCGGAGAAGAAGCGGCGCTGGGGGAGGGCCGACATGGTGGCGGTCGCAGCCCCCTATCTTCTCGACGGCGCTCCCCCCGGGGCGGTGTCAGTCCCCAACCCGGTCGACACCGACTCATTCAGGCGAGGCCTGGCCCCGGCCGCCCAGGGGGCAGCCCTCTCTTTCCACTACGGCGCCGACGCCGAAGCCGAAGCGCTGGCGAAGAAGCTCGGCCTGACCCTCGCCTGGCTGCGCAGGGGGGAGGTCAGCCACGCGGAGATGCCGAAAGTCCTCGGGTCCTACGCCTACTACATCGACGTGAAGCGGAGCCCGACCGGGGCCGTCCTCCCCGCCCTGAGCAGGACCGGGCTCGAGGCCCTCGCCTGCGGATGCAGGGTGGTCGACAGCGAGGGGACCGTGGCCGTGGGCCTCCCCCAGGAGAACGACCCGGCGGCTGTAGCCGCGAGGTGGCACGAAGTCTACGAGGGGTTGCTCAGGAAATGAGCATCCTGCCGTACATCTCGAGGAGCCTCGACTCCATGACCTCCCAGCTGAACGAAGACACGAAAGCCTCGTAGGACGCTGCTGAGAGCCTCTCGTAGAGGCCCCTGTCGTCCGCGAGCCTTCGGATGGCCCCCCTCACCTCGCTCGCGCTCTTCCAGTCCACCACCATGCCGCATCCGTACTCCTCGACGATCTCGGCCTGGTAGGTCCCGGCGGGGACCAGGGTGGGTATGGACAGCGACATGGCGGTAAGGAGCTTCCCCGGGGTGGCCAGGACAGCGTTCCGCGTCCTCGGCTCGTAGAGGGACGGGATGAGGTCCGCCTCGCGTATCACGGGGCTCAGCTCCTCCATCTTCAGCCACCCGAGGAACCTCACGGCAGGGTCTGCCGCTGCAGCCTTCCTCACCGCCCCCTCCAGCTCCCCCCTCCCGGCCAGGGTGAGAGTCACCCCGCCCAGCCCCTCCACCGCCTCGAGGAGGAGCTTCACCCCCCTCTCCTCGCCCAGCCATCCGTAGTACAGGACGCCGAACCCCTCCCCGCGGTCCTTCCCCTTCCTCCCGCTCGCCGCCGGGGGCGCATTCATTATCACCACCAGCTTCGACCTCCTGAACCCGAGCCTCCCGAGGTGCCCCACGAATTTCTCGTTCACGATCAGGACCGCTTCGGCTGACCTCCTCGCGACGGCCAGGGCGACGGCCTGGGTGTACCTGCTCAGAGGGAAGAACCTGAGGAACGCCTCGGGGAGGTCGTGCATGTCGTAGACCAGCCTAGGCCGGCCGAGCCTGAGCGCCCTGGCCGCGATGCCGGGGGGGAGTGTGTCGACGTCATGGCAGTGGATCGCGCCGGCGTCAGAGAACGCCAGGTGGGCGACGCACCACAGGTAGAAGAGGAGCAGCTTCGGGAGGGTAAGGAACGGGGTCCCGTGGCCCGCCCCCACCCTCATGCGCTTGACCACAAGGCCGTCGCCGAAGACCGAGTCCGACCGCGTCTCGAGCTCCCTGTCCCACGCGAGTATGGTCACCGGCCACCCGGCCCTCGCCAGGGTGTGCGCCTCCTTGAGCGGCCTCTGGTCGAAGGTCGCCGGGTTCGAAAGGAGCATCACTATCCTGCGGCGGACCGTGGCTGTCTTTCCGTCGGGGGTCAACGGGTCCCCTTGGCGGCGCGGGCGAGGTACCTCATGACGGCTCGGGCTGCGTTTTCAGAAGCGTTTCCGCTCCCGAAAATCCTCCTCGAAGAGCTGAACGCCCCCTTCTTCACCCCTGCGACCTTCCTGAACCCGGACCTGATCCCTGATGCGCTGGTCCCCACCAGGAACGCCGCCCCCGTCTTCACTATCTCGCCCCACTCGGTGGACTCCCTGGCGACGAGGACAGGCTTTCCGAGCCAGTACGCCTCCTTCTGCAGCCCGCCGGAGTCCGTCACCACGAACCTCGACCTCTTCACGAGGGAAAGCGTCTCCACGTAGGGGAGGGGACCGAGGAGCTCCACTGCGGGCCCGGGCTCAATGCCGAACTCCCTCATTCGCTCCCTGGTCCGGGGGTGGACGCTGAACGCCACCGGGACCCCGAGCCCGCTGACCGTGCGGAGCACCTCCTTCAGGGTGCCCGGGTCGTCCGCGGTCTCCGCCCGGTGCAACGTCATGAACGCGTACCCGCCGTCTTCGAGGCCGTGGGCGGCCGCCGCGTCCGTCCTGTCGACCGAAGGGATGAACCTGAGGAGGGAGTCGTACATCGTGTCCCCGACGTTGGTGATGGACTCGGCGAGCACCTTCTCCGACCTCACGTTCCCCACGCAGCCGGCGGTCGGGCAGAGCAGGACCTGGGAAGCATGGTCCAGGACCCTCCTGTTGACCTCCTCGGCCATCCGCGCGTCTCCCGAGCGGCACCCAGCCTCCAGGTGGGCCGACGGTACCCCCGACTTCGAGCACGCCACCCCGGCCGCCAGGGCCGAGTTGGTGTCACCGGGGACCACCGCGAGGTCCGGCTTCCTCGCAGCGAACTCCTTCCCGAGCCTCCCGACTATGGCGGAGACCTGTTCGCTCGGGGTCCCCTGGCCGACGTTGAGGTCCGCGGACGGGTCCGGCAGGTCGAGCTCCTTGAAGAAACCGCGGTTCATCTCGTAGTCGTAGTGCTGGCCCGTGTTGATTATGTCGCATTCGACCCCGGCCCTGACGAAGGCTTGGAAGACCGGGGCGCTCTTGATTATCTGCGGCCTGGTCCCCAGGACTATGGTGACCCTCAGCTCCGCCCGGCCCCCTTCCTCGCCCACCCGCCGCATAGCTCCAGGACCTCTCCGTGGATGGAGCCGTTCCCCGACGCCACGAAGCTGAACCTGTGCCTGAGGTCGAACTCCGGGGAGAGCTTCCCTCCTCGGCCGTCGGTGACCACCGCCCCCGCCTCTGACGCCACGAGGTAGGCGGCAGCGAAGTCAGTTATCCTCATCGTCCCCCTCAGGTCAACGAAGGCGTCGGTCTTCCCCTCGGCGAGGAAGCAGAGCTCGAGGGCGTTGGCCCCGAGGTGCACCTGCCTCTTGATCCCACCGAGCAGGGGCGCGATGCCCTGGGCCAGGCCCGGGGGCCCCCTGCTCAGGTCCACCCCCACCACCGCCTCGGCGGCCCTGACCGCCCTGCTGGTCCTGATGGGCTTCCCGTTCTTCCTGGCCCCACCCCCCCTCCTGGCGGAGTAGGCGTCCCCGGTGACCAGGTCCCTCACCACCCCGGCTAGGATCCCGTCAAGGGTCCCGCCCTCTGCGACGGCGACCGAGGTGCAGTAGAACGGTATCCCTCGCTCGAAGTTCGAGGAGCCGTCGAGCGGGTCCACCACCGCCAGCGTGCTCCCGTCCGGGTCCCCGGCGTCCCCCGCCTCCTCGCTGAGGACCCGCACCCCATCGACCTCGCCCAGCCTCTTCAGGAGGATGACCTCAGCCAGCCTGTCCGCGTAGATCGTCCTGTCCCCGGCGGCGCCGACCCCCACGACCCTGCCGCGGCCCCCTCTGGCGGCCAGAGGCGACAGCCGCCCTTGGACCTCCTGCGTCGCTCCGAGGAGGAACGTCTCCCACTCCTTCGGGGTCAGGCCGTGACCACCTTGCGCTTCTCAATGATGCCGACGATGTCCTTCAGGGTGGCGTCGATGTCAGACTCTGTCTTCACGATCTCGACCTCGCCCTCCCCCAGCTCTTGGTGTATCTCCGACAGCGCGGTGTAGTACCTCGTCCTGAAGAACTCAGTGAGGTTCTTTTCCCTCTCGTTCTTCACCAGCTGCCTGCTGCTTATCGTCTCGTCCGCGGCCTTCAGGAGGATGTAGAGGTCTGGCCTGAGGGCCGGCTCCGAGAGTATCCCCTTCACCATGGTGAACATCTTCGGGTAGGCGGCGCTCTTCCCCAGCTCCATCCTTATCTTCGCATAGGCCAGGTCTGAAATCAGGTACCCTTCGGAGACGATGTTCCTCTTCCACCTCTGCTTCGATATGATAGAGCTGTAGGTCATGGTCGCCCCCAGCAGGCTGTAGTCGGCAGCGGTGTCCGCCCTGTCCGCCACCGGGATGTCCGAGTTGACGGCGTGGGCTGACTCCTGCAGGCGCAGCCACCCCATCTCCTCCATCCTGACCGCGAGGGAGGTCTTGCCAGTCCCCGAGAATCCTTCGAGGGCTACAAACGTCATTGGCCCCTCCGGCTCTCCGCACTGCTGATTTAACCTGTCAGTGCGCCGCCTAGGGCAGGGCCGCGAAGGCCGCGTAACTGAACAGAAGCATGTAGGCGACGTAGGCGGCGAAACCTATCCCGAGGTAGGCGACCGTGGGGACCCCGTAGCTCACCTCCACCATGGCGTCCGGCTTCCCCGACGCCTCCACCTCGTCCCTGGCGACGTTGACGTCCCTGCTCACTTCGGTCCTGGCCTCGCCCGACACGATGGCCTTGGGGATCCACCGCTGCTCCCTCAGGAACTGCGCCATGGGGATCGTCTTCCTCCTTCCGGCGTTCCCTCTGGCGAACTCGTAGGCGATGTGCACCCCGGCGACCACAGCCGCGCCGAGGAGGGGCGCCAGCGGGGAGAGGAAGTATGGGTCAGCGGCCACCGCCGCTATGGCAATCCCGTCGGCCTGGCCGATCCCACCGAGGAAGGTGAACCCCAGCGCAAGCCCCCCTATCAGCACGAGCTTCACGAGGTAGAACTCCAGGCCCCCGCCCCCCGACGCGTAGAGCGAATAGAGCGTCAGGGCCACCGCGGCCGCGGCCGGGACCCAGACGATGTCGCTCACAGCCCTGTCCTTGACGTCCTGGTACGCCGCGACCGCCAAGGAAGCGGCGATGAGGAGCTCCGCGTACAACCGGCCTCCCAGGCAGCGGCGCGGATATAAGGAGCAGAGACCGCCTAGGCCTCGTCCACCTTCAGCTTCTGGCCGCTGAAGATCCTCTCGACCTCCCCTATGCCGTCGATGTCCGAGGGCCCCTTGTCGGTCCTTATCCTCTTAATCCTCGGGAACCTGAGGGCGTACCCCGAGTCGTGCCTGCCGCTCCGCTGGACGCTGTCGAAGGCGACCTCCACGACGATCTCGGGCCTCACCTGTCGCCGGTAGCCGAAGTCCTTCACGGTGATCTCCTTCAGCCTGCGCGTCATCTCGTCGATCTCCTTGTCCGTCAGGCCGCTGTACGCCTTGCCGACAGTCTTCAGCTCCCCGCCGTCCCGCACCGCGAAGGTGTAGTCCGAGATGACCCCCGCCCTCTTCCCGTGGCCGTACTCCGCCGCGACTATCACCACGTCCAGTGTGTCCAGCTCCTCCTTCAGCTTCGCCCATCCGCCCCCGCGCTTCCCCATGGCGTAGGGGCCCGCCGGGTCCTTCACGACGAGCCCTTCATACCCGAGCTCCCGGCTCCGCCGGAAGGCGGCCTGGACCTCCTCCTCGCTCCGGACGTCGGACGACTCGGCAAGCCGCGCGGGGGTCCCCGCTACGACCTCCCTGAGGAGCCTGCGCCTTTCAGAGAGGGGGAGGCTAACGGTCTCCTCACCCTCGCGGAAGAGTATGTCGAAGGCGAAGTAGGTGACCGGGGCCTTCTTCGCGGCCTCTTCGAAGTCCTCCATCCTCCTGAGCCTCCTCTGCAGGAGCTGGAACGGGAGGGGGCGGCCGCCTGCGAAGGGGACAGCCTCGCCGTCGAGGATGAAGTCCCCCGGCGCCCCCCGGAACGACGCGACGATCTCAGGGAAGCTCGACGTGATCTCCTCGAGCCTCCGGGAGTAGACCCTGACGTCCCCCCCAGACCTGTGGACCTGGGCCCTGACCCCGTCGTACTTGTACTCGGCGTACACCGTCCTCCCGAAGCGCTCCGAGATCTCATGGGCGGTGGCGAAGGGCTCGGCGAGCATGAAGTTGACAGGCCTGAACGGCTGGATCCTGACCGAAGCGGCTGTCCCGGCCGCGGCCCTCCCGGCGAAGGCCCCGATGTCCCCCAGGACCATGTGCGCCCTGGCCGCCTCCTCCTTGGACAGACCGTAGGCCGCGGCTATGGCCTCCTCGAGGAGGCCGGTGACCAGCCCGGTCCTCATCTCCCCCGTGAGCGCCTTCACGAGATACTTCCCTTCGAGGGGGGTCGCGGCCAGCAGGAGCGACTTCACTGTCCCCTTCTTGGCGGAGGCGGAGCCATGCCCCTTGGCCGAGCGCAGTCGCGCGAACGCTTCGTCGAGGTCCCCGAGGGTCAGCTCTTCGGCGAAGAGGGTCTGCGCCTTCTTGTCCGCCAGTAGTTCCTCAGCCACCTCCCCGAGGTCCCCATGCTTCAGGTAGGACTTCGAGACGTCGCCTTCGGAGGCGCCGGTGACCTCCCGCAGCACGTCCAGGAGGGTTGAGTATCCCACCTGGGCCTCGTCCTTGCTCCCGCGCTCCGACGCCCTTCCAGAGGCTATTCGCGCGGCGACGGTCGCGTCCACTGGCCCGAGCCCCCTGAGGTACGAAGAGACCACCGCGACCTTCTCCTTCTTGCTGGGGGTCCCCCTGACCCGCTCGAGGGCCTCCGCCAGCCCAAGGAATGGAGCGCTCTTCATTTCTCCAGCGGAATGGCCATCACGAGGGCCGCCTCTCCGTCCTTGTAGTATCCCTCCAGGCGCCCCGACGTCTTGTAGCCCAGCCTCTGGTAGAGGTTGATGGCCTCGACGTTGGAGACGCGGACCTCGAGGTAGCACTCCGTCCCGCCCCTCACAACCATGGCCTCGTGGGACGTCTTCAGCAGGAGCGAGCCGACCCCCTTCCCCCGGTGCGGCTCCTTCACGGCGACTGACACGATGTGCCCCTTCCTCGCCAGACCCAGCTTCCTGAGATGGGAGAAGCCGTACTCCATGCGCCCCATGACGTACCCGACCACCCCTCCATCTATCTCGGCCACCAGGAAGGACTCGGGGAACTCCGCGAGGATGTCGTAGTAGAAGTAGTCGGAGTAGTGCTCGGGGAGGGTCTCCTCGTTGATCTGCATGACAGCGGGGACGTCGTCCCTGTCGCAGCGCCTTATCTCGTATCCTCCAGTCCTTGCGACCACGGCCTTCTGCAAGCCAGTGAGAACTCATCCGCGACGGCCGATTAAAGCTTCCTGGAAGCCAGGCCGAAGCGCCCGCCATCGCGGTCGCGCGGCTGGGAAATGCTCCTCCCTCCGCCCGCCGGGAGCTTCGCGGCGGGCCAGGAGGCCTCGGGCCGCGAGAGGAAGGCGTCCGTCCGCCTGACCCCGGCTGGCGAATCCGCGCCGAGGACCCTCGGCGTGGCAGTCGGGGCTGATGTGTTTATTATCGGAACGGCAGGGCGGGGGTGAGCTTGTCCTCTCCCCCCGAAGGCACAGAGCAGCTGGTCAGAAGCCTCTTCGAGGTCAAGCAGCACTTCGTCCTCCCGGACGGCGAGCTCGAGTTCCAGGTCGTCTACGACGCCTCCACGAAGTCCAAGTTCGTCGAGCTCAAGCGGAAGGCCGGGGCCCTCGGCTTCAGGCCAGAACTGACCGGCGCCGCCGAGGAGTGCGTCCTGGTCCTCAGGAAGGCGGATCAGGCCCCGCGGAAGCTCTCGCGGCTCCCCGCGTTCCTCCTCTTCTTCACCCTCGCCGCCATCGTCTTTTCCGCCATACTGCAGCAGGAGGTCTATCAGGCGCTCATCCCGGGGGTCTCGCCCTACCTCTCGTTCATCGCCTACGGCGGGACCATGGCGGTCATCCTCGGCGCCCACGAGCTCGGCCAGCGCTTCGTCGCAAGTAACAGGGACGCGGGGCACGCCAGCAGCTACCTCATCCCAGGGATCCCCGTCCTCCCTCCGTTCACCCCGTCCTGGGGGTTCGCGTCGTCCCAGCGGGACCCGGCCCTCAACCGGGACAGCCTCTTCGACACGGTGGTCGCCGGGCCGCTGGCCATGCTCGGGCTCACCGTTCTGCTCTTCGCCCTGGGGACGGTGACCTCCGTGCAGTCGGCCGTGCCCTTCTCGCAGACGGCCCTGGCGAACACCACCGTGACCATCAACCCCAACCTGATCCAGCTCGGAGTCTACTCGGCGCTCTCCCCCTTCGTGCACTCGGTCCCCTCGGGCTACGTGGCGGTTTCCCCCATAGCGGACGCGGCCACCATAGGTTTCATCATGGTCTTCCTCTGCTCCCTCCCGCTCGCGTTCTACGACGGAGGCCTCCTCGCCACCGTCGCCCTCTCCTCCAGGGCGGCCAAGGCGGCAGCCTACCTGAGCGTCTTCGCGCTCCTGGCCATCGACACCCCGACCTACTGGGGGGTCGCACTGCTCGGCTTGGTCCTCGTCGGGCGCCCGTCCCAGCCGAAGCTGCTGGACGATGTGTCCGGCCTCTCGCGGTCGAGGCGATGGCTCCTGGTCGCGATAATCCTGGTCGCGATCCTGTGCCTCCCGATCCCCCACAACCTGGGGACCCTCCCTCTACCCTAGCTCTACCTGGCACTCGGCCGCCCTGGGGACCACGTTGATCTTCCCCGAGCGGCCCACCTTGTTAAGCAGCCTCCCAACAGCTTCCCCTGAGCCCCTGGCCGTGGCCAGGCCCAGCTTCGACCGGGCGTAGGTCTCGGGGAGCCCTGAGAGCAGGAGGACGTCGTACTCGTCCTTCAGCTTGCTCAGGTAGTGGACCTCCTCAATCCCCTCCACGTACCTCTCCCTCCTGCGCTCCCCCTCGGCCAGCCTCCCGGTGACCATCATCTCGAGGGCGGTCGAGCCTATCCCCTCGGAGCACTCGGCTATCAGGAGGATGGCGCCGGACTTCCTCGCCCCCTCGATCACGTTCCAGACCCCCCGGATTGCGGAAGAGAGGGTGTCGTCGTATCCGCGCCCCCCTGCCCCCACGATCATCCCCCTCCCCTGCTGCATCTGGGCCTTCGCGAATGAGTTCTTCACGGCGTCGAAGGGGGCGTCCTCCAGCACGGTCCGGGGCTTGCCTCCGCGGGGGACGACCGTCAGGAACTTCGACTCGGGGATCTCCCTGGCGATACCCTCGGCAACGTCGTAGGCCGCGGTCTTCTGGAAGGGGGTGGGTTCCATCTCTTTCCGCGAGCGGGCGGCCGCGGCCCTGGACCTGGCGACCCACCCGAGGCATGCCTCCACCCTGGCGTCCACGATGCCGAAGAGGGGGTCCGGCCTGGCTGTCCCGACGAACAGCTTCGCGCCGGTCGACGTAAGCTCTGAAGCGTATACGGGCTCCTCCCCTTCGCCTGTGGGGATGGGGGGAGGGAGCGTGGTGATCTTCCCCTTGAGATCGGGGAGGGCCCCCTCTATCCGCTTGGGGGCGGGGGAATAGAACCCTAGGCCCTGATGTTCGCCAAGCAAGGGGACCAGCCCCCTCAGGACCTCGAGGGTCGCCGGGGCCGCATCGCAGACGAAGACGCTGGCCGAGCTCTTCGCGAGCTCGGCGACCCGCTCCATGTCGAGGTTGGCGCCTTCGGGGGAGGGCTCAGCCACTGACCCGAGGTTCTCCGCCTGTATCGTGACCAGGGTCTCCACCCCCCCGTAGGGGATCCAGAGTTCAGGCAATCCCGTAGGTTCTCGCTGGGTTAGTTTTTAAGCAAAAACGTAGGACGCACTCCCATGGCCTGGAAGAGGCGTAGCGGTCGCCTCGGCGAGCTTGCCGAGGGCTTGGTCAAGGCGGGGGCGCTGCAGTTCGGGACCTTCACGCTCCCTGATGGCGGGTACAGCTCCTACTACGTCGACCTCAGGGGGCTCGCGAGCTACCCTGGCGCCTACGGGATGGCGGTGGAGGCCCTGTCGGAGCTGGTGTCGAAGAAGGCGCCCAGGGCGGACGCCCTCTGCGCGGTCCCTGTGACGGGGCTCCTCTTCGCGTCCCCCATGGCAGTCGCCCTCGGGAAGCCGATGGTCTACACCAGGTTGGGGAAGCACGAAAACGAGAGGCTGGTCGAGGGGGAGGTGAGGCCGGGGTGGAACGTCGTAGTGGTGGACGAAATCACGACGTCCGGGAGGACGATCCTCGCCGCGGCCGACGCGGTGGAGGATGAAGGGGGGAAGGTGACCTCGGCCGTCGTCCTCGTGGACAGGCTCGAGGGAGCCAGGGAGAAGCTCAGCAAGAGGGGGATCACCCTGCACGCGGCGACCGACATCCTCGAGCTCGCGGACCTGCTCCACTCGATGGAGCTGATCACCGACGAGAACATGAAGGCGATCACGCAGTCGGTGGGGAAGAAGCAGCCCCCGCGGCGCCGGTCCTGAGTTGTTCAAGGTAGCCGAGCTCCCCGGGGAGAGGTGGCAGGAATTCAGGGACCTGCGCCTCGAGGCGCTGAAGGAAGAGCCGGCTGCCTTCGGCAGCTCCTACGAAGAGGAGCAGGCATTGAAAGAGGAGGACTGGCGGCGGCGCATCGGGACCATGATCTTCGCCCTGGAGGGGGACGCCCCAGTGGGGATGATCAGCTTCGCCGTCAGCGACAGGGCGAAGACCAAGCACGTCGCCCACATCTACAGCGTCTACGTCCGCCGCTCCGCCCGAGGGAAGGGGGCAGGAGGGGGGCTGCTGAAGGCGGCCCTGGACAGGCTAAGGAAGCACGGGGGGGTCGTCAAGGTCCAGCTGAGCGTCAACCCCGAGATGCGCCCCGCGGTCCGGCTGTACGAAAGGGAGGGGTTCGTGGCGCAGATGAGGGCCCAGAAGGAGCTGCTGGTCGACGGCAGGTACCATGACCTGCTCTACATGGAGAAGATGCTCTGAGGCCGGAGAGAAATTGGGGAGGAGAACCTCTCAGTACACCATGAGGTTCTTCTCTTCGAGTGTCACGTGCAGGTTGTTGACCGCGCGGTAGACTTCGCTCTCCTTCTTTGCGCCGGTGCAGACGAGCTTCCCCGAGGCGAAGAGCAGGATCACTGTCTTCGGGTCCGCCATCCTGTGGATAAGGCCCGGGAACTGCTCTGGCTCGTACATCGACTTTGGTAGTACCCTTGCAGCCTCTTCGAGGTGAACCTTCCCCCCGAGGCTCGCTGACGCTACGATGTTCTGTATCTCTACCACCGCCTCGTTCTTGATGGGTATCTTGCCCTTCTTCAGCTGCCTGACTACCTCCTCGACCGCCTTCCTGGCCTGCTCTTCGGACTTGGCGCCGGTGCAGACCATCTTCCCCGAGCTGAAGATCAGGGTGGCCGTCTTGGGGTTCCTAAGCCTGAAGACCAGGCCGGGGAACTGGTCGGGGTGGTACTCGACGGTGACGAAGTTCTTGGTGATCAGGTTGAGGTCGACTGTCTGGTTGATTGACGCTGACGCGACTACGTTCTCTATGCTGACTATTGCCTTTGTCTGTGGCAATCCGTGTTGGGCGAATCCTGTAGGTATATAAAGGGTATAAATACTATCGAGAATGGAACTGTTACGTTGGGTATGGACACCCGACCCCTCCGATTCCATCCACAGGGACGTAACAGATGAGCGTCTTCGATTATTGGGCTGGTCAGATTCCGGGGCTTCTCCTCGGTGTGGTGGGAATACTCTTGGCTGAATCGTTACTTGAACGATATTACAGATGGCGAGACAGACCGAGAGTCGGTATCCGCGAAGCACTCGCTACCAGCGGGGATACCCTAAGCATCGGTATCAGAATCCTTAACGGGGGAAAGACTCCATTACTCGGTGTCATCAATTCTGTGTCGGTCAACAGCCCTTTACTCGTCATTGGTGACAAACTCGTTCCCATTCTGTCGCATGGAATAATGCATAGAGACAAACTCGAATGGTATGACGAGGGTGTCGAACACTCGACCGAAGCTGACCTGTATCCGGCATTTGACGCTTTGACTATCTATTTCGCGGCAATCGGACGGACTAGGGAATTATTTGCAATTTCTCTCTTCGACGAGAGCTTGGGCGAATCAGATGTTTTGGGCAGTCCCTCCGAATTGGTATTCTCTCTGTCTTCTAAAGAGATTGAACCGACCACCACTCTCAGATTCCTGTTCAACGTGATAATCTGGGGGAGGACTACTCGGGACGCTCCAGTCCAAGAGCGCTATCTACTCCTCGCTGAAATCCCTAACTTCGGCGGGGCCAAAGATTGCGACCTCTCAAAGGCAAGTTTGACTTTGATTGCTGACGACAAACAGACGAATCTAAAGCCATTGGTCGAGAAACTAGGGTTCTCGCAATATTACAAGGAGGAGGCCTCACCTCCATATCCAAGGAACGCTTAGTTCCTTGCGAGATACTCGCTCAGTATGTATCTTATCGTCTACGGTATCGAGTCTAGCGCGCGTTTCTTTCGCTCCACCTCCAAGCGCTTCTCCATCTCTTCCGTCATGGCGACGTTATACCGCTTCTGCATCGGCTTCCCCGTGATCGGGGTCTACGCCGTCCTCGCGACGGCGTTGCGCTTCTTCTGAGCCTTCTGCGGCCTCCTCCGGGGCTTCTGGCCTTTCGCGGCCGCGGCGTTCCCCTCCGACCGTCTGGCCTTCCTGGCGATCAGCTCATCCAGCGAGTCGTAGAGCTCGAGCCTCTCCTCCATGATGCTCGCCTTCGCGTCCTTCACCCCGCGTATGCGCTTCACCTCAGCCTCGGCTGCCTCCGCCGCCGAGAGGTTGGGGAGGCTTATCGCATAGGCGCTGTACCTGGCCCAAACGCCTGCGTAGAAAAGGCGGTCTTCCAGGGCCCTCAGGATCTCCGAGTCCACCGCCGACCTGTCCGCGCCCGGCTCGTAATTGACCACCAGGTTCGCCTCCAGGGCCCCGTGGACTGCCCTGACTTCGTGCAGCGCGATGGTGAACACCGCCCTTCCGGACACCATCCTGTCCAGCCTCCTCTTGACCGTCTTCGCCGACAACCCTGTCTTCTTCCCAATCTCCCCGTACGACTGCGACGCGTCAGGCCTCAGGGCGGCGAGTATCTCCCAGTCGGCCCTCTTGAGTTGGAGGTCGCATGCAGGGAAGACCACCTCCGTGAAGACGCTGGATGTCGCACCCGTCATCTCCTTTATCAGCTCCAGCTTCCTCTCCAAGGACGCCCCTCCTTCGTGCATGAAGACCACGCCTATCATCCCGTCGAGGTGGGTGGCGACGACCAACATCCCCTCGACCAGGGCCAGGCTCCTAGCGAGCTTGGGCCTCGAAGCCCCGGGGGGGACGTAGAACCCGAACGCCGCCGCCTGCATCCCGAGGACCGCCGGGTTCGGCTGAGCGACGATCCCGTTCAGGACCCCTGTCTCGAATAGCCTGCGCATCCTGTTGCGGACAGTCTCGTCGGTCACCCCGAGCTTCTTCGAAAGGAGCTTGATGTTGGGACGGACCTCGGCCCTGAAGGGGGCAGTCATATGGCCCTGGAGGAACCAGCGCAGGATGCCGATGTCCACTCTGTCCAATCTGCAAACCAGGATTTTGCTAAATTCCCTATCTAAGCCTTTGTTTGTCGGTTCTTGATGGAAGGCCTTGGTGCTGGGTTATCTTGACTCGCCGGCCATCCCACGCGATTGCGGCCAGACCCCCCCGTGGGCAGCGGGTGCCATGGGCCCGCTCAGTCCCCCCCTCCTATGCATGTCGCCCTTTCTGATTCTGCGTCGGACGGCGCCCGAAGATGACGAGGGTGAACATCCGGCGTCCCGCCCGCGCCCAGGCGTTCGTCCTCGCGGCGCTCTTCATCGTCAGCACGATCTCCCCGCTCGTCTCCTCGGTCCCCGGCTCCGCTCGCGTGGCCCAGGCCAGCTCCGCCCCCGCCCCCGGGACAGGTTCAGTCCAGTCGAAGCTATCCCCCCTCGCCCAGGGCGCCACCAGCACCTCGGTCTCCTGCTCTCCGGGGACCACCCCTGTCCCGTCGGGCTCGACCGGCTCGGCCACGAACTGTCAGGCCGTCGTCTCCGGCAGCTCCCCCACAGGGACGGTGACATTCACCTCCTCGAGCTCCACGGGGACCTTCTCGTTCGGGGTCAGCTTCGGCTCGTCCCTGGCGTGCACCCTGTCCAGCGGGTCCTGTTCCGTGTCGTATTCTGACTCCGTCGCCGGGACCCCGACGATCACCGCCACCTACGGCGGCGACAGCAACAACCTGGCGAGCGCCGGGAACTTCGTCCTGACGGTGTCGGGGACCGTGACCCTGACCCTGAGCCCCTCCTCCGGGCTGGCCGGCGCCACCGTGACAGTCAGCGGCTCCGGGTTCGCAGCGGGCGCCCCGATTTCGGTCGACTTCGCCGGGAGCTCGGTCAGCACCAGCGGCAGCTGCATCACGAGCAGCACCAGCGGGAGCCTTGGAGTACTTCCTGCTTCCAACGGATGCTCCTTCGCGGTCCCGAGCACCGCCCAGACCCTCCCCGTCGTCACAGCCTTCGACGACGTCGGCGACGCCGTTTCTTCCACGTTCACGATGTCGACGACCAAGGTCACAGTTTCTCTGACTCTCACGGCCGACGCGCAGTCAGCCCCGGTCGGCGCCTCGAACTTCTTCACGGTCACCTACACCTACTCGGGGCTCTCCACCACAGCGGACTACGTCGGGAGCCCCCTGAGCTTCCAGGCGGACGCGAACACCAACGTCCAGATATCCGGGACCACCTCCGCGTCGACCTCCGGGGACCAGTGGTGCCTCTCCTTCTCTGCCAGCGCCTGCCAGGTCACCACATTCAGCGCAGGGGCGTCCGGCGCCACCCAGACGTACTACTACTATGAGCTCCTCACGGAGCCGGTCGCCTACTCCCTTCTGGGAGGCGGCTCCTACACCCCTCCGTCGCCCCCACAGTCCCCATCAGTGTCGTACACCACCGCCCCGAGCACCGCGGGCTCCTCCGACGCGCCTCTCACGATAGGCTCCCCTGGCATCGGGGGCCAGGTCCTCCCCAACACCCCAGCCTTCGATTTCCACATACTGAAGGGGACGACTGCGACCGTGAACGAGTACCTCGGCGGCGCAGGGACCGGGGAGCAGTGGGTCCTGTCGTCGGCGGCGGCAGCCCTCGCCGTAGTCGGCCAGGTCCCCGTCGGCCAGTGGACGGTCACGTCGGCCGACCAGATCGACAACCCCATGAACTTCCAGCACCAGTACCAGATCACGTTCGCCTCGAGCCCGTCCGCCGGCGGGTCCACGGCACCCTCGGGGACCAGCGTCTGGGAGGACGCCGGCACCCCTGGGATCGCGATATCGGCGACCGCCAACTCCGGCTACGCCTTCACAGGCTGGAGCGCTTCGACAGGCTCGATCACCTTCGCCGGCCAATCGTCCGCCTCCACCACCGCCACCATCGACGGGACAGGGACCATAACCGCATCCTTCGCCTCTTCGGCCCCTTCACAGACCCAGGTCTCCATCGCGCTGACCCCAGACTCTGCAGGGAGCACCGCCCTCAGCCCCACCAACTTCTTCACTATCACATACACATCGGGCGGGGCCACGGCAACGGCCGACTACGTCGGCTCCCCGCTGCTCCTCACGGTCGACCAGTCGACCACCGTCACGATATCCGCGGCCACATCGGCGTCCACCCCCGGCGAGATGTGGTGCCTCACGGGCCCCGCCGCCCTGGGCAACCTCTGCGGGGACGGAGCCGTCATCAGCGTCGGGGCGAGCCCGGTGTCTGCCAGCTTCTACTACTACGACCTCATCGCAGAGTCTTCGGTCTACCAGGTCGTCGACGGTGGTTCCCCCTCCGCTCCGTCCATGACATATTCCACCGCCCCCTCGGTCTTCACCTACGGGACGTCCCCGCCCTCGGGCGACTCCCCCTTGTCCGCGACGGTCCCCCTGTCGCTCTACAACCCTTCCGCCGCGCCCTCCGTGATCTACGCTCTGAGAGGCACCGCTGTGTCCATCCCTGACGCCCTCGCCGGAGGGACAGGGGAGGAGTGGGCCGTCGTCTCCTCGACCGCCACCGTCTCCGGCGGCTCCGCGGTCTGGGTCGCGGGCGGAGCGAGCCCGGTCGACGCCCCCGTCGAATACTACCACCAGTACCAGGTCACCTTCGCCGTCAGCCCCGGCGCAGGGGGGGCGACGACGCCGTCCGGGACCGCGGTGTGGGAGAACGCATCGTCCCTCGCGATATCGGCGACCGCCAACTCCGGCTACGCCTTCACAGGCTGGAGCGCTTCGACAGGCTCGATCACCTTCGCCGGCCAATCGTCCGCCTCCACCACCGCCACCATCGGCGCTTCCGGGACCATAACCGCTGTCTTCGGCCTCCCCTCGATCGCGCTCAACCCTGCCTCCGGCCCGGCGGGGACCTCCACCCTGGTGACAGGGAGCGGATTCACAGCCAGCTCGCAGTTCGACATCTGCGTCAGCACAGCTCCGTCTTCCTGCTCCGGCTCCTATCCCTCGGGGACGGTCACCACCGACGGGAACGGAGCGGTGGCGTCCTGCGCGGTCACCCCGTCGGGGGGGACGGCTACCCCCTGCACCATCACCGTCCCGGCCGGCACCGCCGTCGGCACCTACTACGTCGTGATGCTGTCGAAGTCGGGCCCCGCCCTCGCCTTCGCCCAGTTCACCGTGACCTCGGGGGCAGTGACCTTCACGGAGACCGGCCTCCCGGCGAGCACCAGCTGGAGCCTCACCTTCAACGGTGCGCCCCTGTCCTCGACTTCGTCTTCGCTGGCCACCGGGGACCTCTCCGTGGGGACCTACTCCTGGACCGTCCTTGCCGTGAGCTGCGGGACCGGGTGCCGCTACGCCCCAGGCCCAGGCAGCGGCTCAACCACGGTCCCTGCAGGGTCCGCGGTCACCATCGCGTTCACCAAGGAGTACTCCCTCTCCGTGAGCTACTCCGCCAGCGTCGACGGCTCCGCGTCCGCCCTCCCCGCCGGCTTCTCGGCTCCGACCTTCGGCTACACCTCCGACGGATCCCCGGCGACCGTCGCCCTGACAACCACTGCGGCCGCCCTCTGGGTCGACTCCGGGAGCGTCTGGTCGGCCACCAACCCGCTGGCAGGCTCAGGGAGCTCCGAGAGGTTCTACACCGGGACCCCCTCCGGGACCGCGACCGCCTCGGCCGCAGTCGTGGTGGGATACTACGAGCAGTGGCACACCACCCTCAGCCTCCTCCCGGCCGGATCGAGCGCTCTCATCTCCTCCCCCAACTGCTTCACGATCACCTACACCTCCCTGGGCGGGTCCCACCAGGCGCAGCAGTGCACCCAGAACCTGAGCGAGTGGATGGACGCGGGGAGCGGGGCCGGCGGGCTCTCTGTCTCCGGGGGCTCCAGCGGCTCCACCACATCGGAGGAGTGGTGCATCGACCCCGCCTGCGCCGCCGTGGGGTTGACCGTCCAGGGGACTCAGCTCAACCCCACCCTGTACTACTACGACCTCCTCGCGCAGACAGTCCAGTACTCCGCGGTGGGGGGCGCCCCCGCCACTGCCGTCGTGCTGAGCTATTCGACCATCCCCGGCGGGGGGAGCGTCAACGGGAACCCCTCGGCCGCCACCGTCGACCTCAGCTCCGCCCCGCAGACCATATGGGCCCTCAGGGGGACGACGGCCGCCGCCCCTCTCCAAATCTCGGGCGGGACCGGGATCCGGTGGTTGGCCAAATCCTCGGCGACCGTCTCCAACGGCCAGCTGACCTGGGCGGTCGACGCCGCCAACGCCGTGGACAACCCGATCTACTACTACAAGCAGTTCCAGCTCATCCTGAGCTACTCCGTCACCGGCGGGGGCTCCCCAGCCGCCCCCAACTTCACGGCGGGGAACCTGACCGGGACCTCGTCAGTGACCCTCCCTCCCTCGCCGTCCACCAAGGTCGCCTGGTTCAACGCCGGCGTCACCTACGCTGCCACCGAACCCCTCACCGGCTCCACCTCCAGCGAAAGGTGGTACGCGCTCTCCGCCTCGGGGACCATCTCGTCCCCAGCCACCATCGACGTGACATACTACCACCAGTACCTCATCGACTTCGCCTCCACCGGGAGCGGGACCGTCACCCTCAACGGGGACCTGTGGGAGAACGCCACGGCCCAGGTGGACATCGCGGCCACGCCGACGGCGCCCGCCGACTTCCTGCAGTGGACCGCGAACACGACTTCGCTGGTCATCGGCAACCAGTGGGCCGGCTCCACCTACGTCTACGCCGACGCGTCCGGCAAGGTAACCGGCGGCTTCGGGGTCCCGACCCTGGTCCCCGCCCCGACCTTCGGGCCGAGCGGGACCCCCGTCTCCCTCTCAGGGGCCAACTACTCCTCCGGGGAGAACTACTACTACTGCTTCGAGTCAGGGGTGACCTCGTCCCCCAACGCCTGCTCCTCGGCCCACAGCACCCAGGTGATTATCGCCAACCCCGGCGTGCTCGAGATTGTCGCCTTCGCCGTCCCTGCGGGGAGCGCCACCGGGCTGTTCGTGGTCAGCGGAGCAGCCACAGGCCTCGTCGTGGCGTCCGCCCTCTTCACGGTCACCACCGCGGCGGTCACCGTCACCCCGACGTCGGGGTCGGCCGGGACCCCGCTCTCCTTGGCGGCCAGCGGCCTCGCCCCCGGCGTCGAGTACGACACGTGCATGGCCTACGGCGCGTCCGGTCCCCCGACCCAGGGGTGCCAGCCGACTATCTACGCGATAGGGGGGCAGAACGCAAACTCCCCGGCCCTGAGCACCGTCGAGGCCTTCGACCCGGCAACGGGCGCCTGGGCCGCGGTGGCTGGCCTCCCTGTGGCTGTCACCAACGCCACCGCCTTCAGCATAGGCGGGATGGTCTACGTGGTCGGCGGGACCGACAGCGCGGGGAACCCCGTGGACTACACCCAGGTCTACAATCCTGCCTCCAACCTATGGACCACCACCTCGGTCCTGCCCAGCGCGGTCGCAGGGCTGGCTTCAGCTTCCAACGGGACGACCGGGTTCGCCTTCGGCGGGGACGGCGGCTCCGGCCCCGTGTCGACCCTGGACATCTTCTACCCGGCCCAGAACTGCTGGACCGCCCAGGCGACGTGCAGCCCCTCCGCGGCCAGCATCCCACAGGCGGTGACGGCGGCGGCGGGCGCCTACCTCGGGGGGAAGGTCTACTCGGTCGGGGGGGTCGGCGGGGCGCGGGCAACGGCCTACACCGTGGCCGCCAACTGCTGGAGCGGCCAGTCCATCTGCCCCCCCATCGCGCAGCCCACCTCCACTACGTCCTGGCTCGCAGCCTCGCCAGACGGCGGGCTCCTGTACTCCTTCGGCGGCGCCTTGGCCGGGGGCTCCCCGAGCTCTCTCATGCAGGTCTACGACCCGGCCACGAACCTCTGGGCCGCCGGCCCGTCGCTCATGGCACCCACCGCCGGCCTGGCGTCCGCCGAAGCCGACGGCTTGATCTACGCGGCCGGGGGGAAGACCCTCAGCGGGTACACCGCCGCAGTCGAGACCTTCAACCCCAACGTCGGCATGTGGGCCGCTGCCCCTCCGATGCTGACGGCGAGGGCGGGCCTAGCCATGGCGGTGGTGTTCTCCTACCCTGACGGGCCAGGCTACTCCGGGGCCTACGTCAGCGGCGGCTCCGGCAAGCTCCCCGGCGGGGTGACCGCCCGGCTCCCATCGGACAACGCCCCCGGGACCTACTATCTTGTCCTGAGCCTGGGCCCGCAGCTCGTCGGCTACGCATCCTACGACGTCGCCTCCCCCGGCCTATCGATATCCGCGTCCCAGGGCCCGCCCGGGTCCTCGATCACCCTCACCGGGACCGGCTACTCGCCGGACCAGGCCTACGAGTACTGCATCTCCAGCTCCAACCTCAGGGCCTGCGCGTCCCCCTACGGCACCTTCTCCTCGACCTCGGGGGGTGCCATCCCCGGGTCCACAACCCTCGCAGTGCCGTCGTCTGACTCAGGCGGGGTCTACTACGTGGCGGTCTCGATGCTGGTCTACCCGCCCCCGAGCTACCCCACGGTCCCGGTCTTCCTCACGTCTCAGCCCTACACGGTGACGCCGACCATGTCCCTGGGCGCGTCTTCGGGTCAGGTGGGCTCCACCTTCTCACTGGCCGCCGGCGGGCTCCAGCCGTCGGTCCAGTACGCCTACTGCTTCAGCCCCACCTTGACCAAGACCTGCGCCCAGCAGGGGATAGCGGTCGTCGACGTGTCATCGGACGGCAGCGGCTCAGTGTCATCCACGGCCACGGTCCCCGCCAGCGCCTCCCCGGCCGGCCCGTTCTACTTCGTCCTGGAGTCGACGGCCGCCACCCCTGCCATCGTCGCCTCTGCCCAGTTCGTGGTCACCGCCACCCTGTCCACCGTGGCCCAGACCACAGGGGGTTCCGCCTCCGCCAACGACTCCGGGGTCACCGGTGTCTCTGTCGACATCAGCGGCTCCACGGCCACCGACGGGACAAGCACGACGATCACCACCACCGTCCTGGGCTCGCAGCCCTCGGGGACGGCAGGCTCGATACTCACCTCGGTGGGGTACTACGACGTGCACGTAACAGGGATCACAGACGGGACCGCCCAGGTCTGCATCGAGAACCCCTCCGCGACCCAGTACTCCAGCATGCAGTACTACGACGCCGGCACCTCCTCCTGGGTCGACGCGACTCCAATCACGTTCACAGCCCCCGACCTCCTCTGTGGGACGGTCCCCGTGGCAGACCTCACCGGCACCCCCATACTCCTCGGCGCCCAGCCGGTCTCTGTGACCTTCGCCGCCACCGGGGTCTCCTCGGACTCGACCGGGGTCGCGCTCACTGTCGACGGGGTCTCCTACTCCGCCTCCGAGCTCCCGGCGACCTTCAGCTGGCTCCCCGGCTCAGCCCACACCTACTCCTGGAGCGTCGCCGTCCCGACGACGTCCCCAGGCAAGCAGTACGCCTGGAGCTCGACTTCAGGGTCGGGGGCCACCGCCATGTCGGGGATAGTGTCCGCTCCTTCGGCCGGTGGCACGGTCACCGGGGCCTTCGTCACCCAGTACCGCCTCGCGGAGGCGGTCTCAGGCTCGGGGTCGGTCTCTCCCTCCGGAGGGTGGTTCGACGCCGGTTCCCTGCTTTCACTCACGGCCACGGCCTCGACGGGGTCGTCCTTCTCTGGCTGGACAGGCACAGGAGCCTGGTCCTACACGGGCTCCGCCGACCCGGCCCCGGTGACCATGTCCGGCCCGGTCAACGAGACAGCCGCCTTCGCCCTGGTGTCGGTGTCCACATCGGCCTACAGGGTCGCTGTCACCGAGACGGGTCTCCCGGCGGGGACGGCATGGCAGGCGACCTTCGAGGGGGTGACCCTGACGTCGACGTCGTCATCGATATCGTTCTCCGGCGTCCCCTCGGGGACGGGGGGCTGGAGCGTCCCTGCCGTCCCAGGGAGCGTCCCGGGGGTCAGGTACGAGGCTGCGGTGGCTTCCGGGAGCGTGGCCGTGCCCTCCCAGGCCGCCGTCTCCGTGCTCTTCGCCCCCCAGTATCTCGTGTCCGTCGGCGTCAGCCCCGCCGGCTCGGGGTCGGTCTCTCCCTCCGGAGGGTGGTTCGACGCCGGCTCCATGCTTTCGCTCTCCGCCGTCCCATCCGCGGGCTACGCCTTCGTCTCCTGGAGCGCCTCGGCGGGCCTGTCGGTGTCAGCGCCCGATGCTCCTTCGGTCTCGGTGAACGTCACGACCTACGGCACCATCACCGCCGCCTTCGCCCCGCTGGCTCCCGCCTGCGCCGCAGCCGCGGGGGAGGACTGCCAGGTCGTCGTCCTCTCCGGCTCCGCCTCGGTCAACGAGACCTCCACCGGGATCTTCGTCGAGATAACCGGCTCCACCGCTCCGACAGGGACCCTGGTCAACGTCACCACCAGGGGCGGTGGCTCCTCGCCCCCCTCGGGGGCGGCCCTGCCTGACCTGACAGGGGTGAACTACTACGACGTGAAGGTCACGGGCCTCGCCTCCGGGACCGCGAAGGTCTGCATAACATCGAAGGGGCTCGCCACCGACGCCGAGATGGAGTACTGGGACGGAGCTTCTTGGGTCGAGGCTTCGGGCGTAGTCGTCACGCCTGACGGGATATGCGGGCAAGTCCCTGTATCCGCCCTTTCCGGCACCCCCTTCGCCGTCGGGTCCCCGCTGACCATCGTCACCAGCACAACCACCCAGACCCCATCCACTTCGCAGTCGTTCACCTCGCAGTCGTCCACTACGGCCCAGTCGACCACCTCCGCTGGCTCCACCTCTTCGGCCTCTCATCCCCCAGAAGGCGCCCCCGGGGCAACAGCCGTCTACCTCGGGGCAGTCGTGGTCGCGCTGGTGCTGGGGACCCTCGTCGTCCTCGCCCTGGCGAAGAGGCGGAGGGCGCCCTAGGGCTGGGAGATGCAGGCGGCCCTGCAGGTAAGCTGCTCCACAGCCCTCGGGAGATGAACCCTCCAAGCGCCCTGGGCGCCTCGCCCCGAGCGGACCCCCTTCCGCGAGGCATAGTTATCTCAGGGGCGAAGCCCGGGGAAGACGTGGTGTTCGACTACGGGAAGCTGCCGAAGGAGTTCAGGCGCGAGTACGTCCCGGACGGCATCCGGTTCGACTGGGGGGACATCTCGAAGGTGTACGACGAGCTCTCTTCGAGGGAGATCCCCGGCCCCGCTGAGCTCGAGAAGTGGATCCTCGACGGGTCCGAGTTCGACGCCTACCTCTACGAGCAGAGGACGATCCGCTACATCAACAGCACGAGGCAGACCGACAACCCCGAGTTCACGAAGGCCTACGAGGACTACGTGGAGGGGCTCGAGCCGAAGATCAAGGTCGCGTCCTTCGAGCTCCTGAAGAAGTACGCGTCGTCGCGGTTCAGGGGGGAGCTCCCGCCCTCCACCTTCGCCCTGGAGGACCGGCGGAGGGACGCGGCTGTCAGGACCTTCAAGGTCGAGAACGTCGAGCTGGAGAGGCAGGACTCAACCCTCGCCCAGAGGTACCAGAGGACCATGGGCGCCATGACGGTCCAGTACCGCGGCGAGGAGAGGACCCTGCAGCAGATGGCGAAGTTCCTCGAGGAGACGGACCGCGGCGTCAGGGAGGAGGCCTGGCGACTCGCCAGCGGGAGGGCTCTCAGGGACAGGGCCGCCCTCGACGACCTCTACGGCCAGATGGTGAAGCTGAGGGACGGCGAGGCGAAGAACGCGGGCTACGGCAACTACGAAGACTACGCCTTCGTGAGGAAGAACAGGTTCGACTACTCCCCCGGCGACTGCGTCAGGTTCCACGAGGCGGTGGAGGAGCAGATAGTCCCCCTCAGCAGGGAGATAGACAGGTCGAGGAGGGAGAAGATGAAGCTGGACGTCCTGAGGCCCTGGGACCTCAGCGTCGACCCCGGGGGGAGGCCTCCGCTCTCCCCTTTCACCGACGTCGACGGCCTGGTCCGCGGCGCCAGGAGGGTGGTGGCCGGCGTCGACGGAGAGCTCTCCGGCTACTTCGAGAAGATGACGGGGCTCGAGCTCCTGGACCTTGACAGCAGGAAGGGGAAGGCCCCGGGGGGATACCAGGACGAGCTCGCCGAGCTGAGGCTGCCGTTCATATTCATGAACGCGGCGAAGCGGGACGGCGACGTGAGGACCCTGCTGCACGAGGCCGGGCACAGCTTCCACACCTTCCTCATGCGGAAGAGCAGGCTCCCGTTCTTCAACGCCGGCGCCAGCCTCCCGCTCGAGTTCGCCGAGGTGGCTTCGATGTCCATGGAGATCATCTCCGGGGTTCACTACGACGGCGTCTTCTACGACGCGGATTGTGCCAGGCGCTCCAACTGGGAGGAGGCAGCGGCCAACGTCAAACTGCTCGCCTGGATC
Source organism: archaeon (assembly GCA_021827865.1). Lineage (GTDB taxonomy): Archaea > Thermoproteota > Nitrososphaeria > Nitrososphaerales > Gagatemarchaeaceae > UBA183. The sequence continues at coordinate 326,649 of JAKAUC010000009.1, read as the reverse complement.
GCGACCATAGACGCATTCCAGCACTGGGTGTACAACCACCCCGACCACTCGGCGGAGGAACGCGCCCGCGCTTGGCTCGCCACACTGGACAGGTTCTGCGGGCTCGAGAGCTACGAGGGGGTCGAACCCAGCCGGGCGTACCGCTGGCAGAGGCAGCTCCACCTGTACGAGGCCCCCTTCTACTACATCGAGTACGGCATAGCCCTCACCGGCGCACTGGGGGTCTGGGCGCGCTACGCGGACGACAGGGAAGACGCCATCGACGCTTACAAGGGGGCCCTATCGCTGGGAGCTTCGAGGCCCCTCCCCGAGCTCTTCGGCGCCGCCGGGGTCGAGTGGGGGTTCGGCTCTTCGGCCATAGGGAAGTGCGCGGCCGTCCTGCGCAGGGCCCTGAAGGAGTACGGGGACTAGCACCGGCCAGGGGCGCCCTGGCTCCGCGGCCGGCAACACATAAGATTCCCCTTCGGCGCGGGGCGGACGGATGGACGGGATCACAGTCGGCGTCTTCGGGGCTGACCCGGGGGTCAAGGCCGCCTTCGAAGCGTCGGTCGCGAAGAAGAGCGAGGCCGAGGGGATGGCGGTCTTCTCCAGGACGGAAGGGGGGAGGCGCTGCTCATTCCTCGACACGGCTGACTACCCAGAAAGAGTCCAGGGCTACGCCAGGATCGCCTCCATCGCGGACCACGCTCTCTACTTCTTCCCGGGCTCGGGGCGCCTGGCTGCCCCCGACGGCGAGCTCGCGATACTGATCGGGGCCTTCGGCCTCCGTGGGACCATCGAGCTCCTTGACGGGGCCGTCTCCCCCGCCGCAGCAGTTGCAGCTCTGAAGGGGACGTCGGTGGCGGGGTTCCGCCAGGAGGAGCGCCAGTCCGGCTCATCGGCCATCGACCTCGGCGCGGTGGTCCCCAGAGACGACTTCCCCGGGGGGAGGACCCTTGTCTACATAGACAGGGCGTTCAGCGTGAAGGGGGTCGGGACCGTGGCGCTGGGCTTCGTCCTCTCCGGCGCGGTCTCCATACACGACCAGCTCCGCCCCGTCCCAGGCCCGCCCGACCTCAGGGCCGACGTGAAGGGGATTCAGGTGAACGACGTCGACTTCGAGTCCGCCGGGCGGGGGATCAGGGTCGGGCTTTCCCTGCGGGGGGTCGAGCCCAAGGACCTCGAAAGGAGCCATTGGCTCGACGACGGGTCCCTGGCCCTGTCCGACTCGCTCCCCTTCGAGTTCACGAAGTCCCCCTTCTACAGGCAGCCGGTGGCGCCGAAGGACCTCCACGTCCAGCTCCCGGGGGAGATGGTCCCGGCGAAGCTCACGGCCGAGGGGGACGGCCTGTCCGCCAAGTTCCCCTGGCAGGTCCCGGCCTGGGCGGGGATGAGAGGGGCGGTGATCGACCTGAACGGCGGGGCCCTCAGGGTGGCGGGTGGGCTCTCCTGCAAGCTTTAATCCGGGGAGCCACGCGCTGAGCCCGATGTCTGCGTCCGAGACCGCCACCTTCGGGAGCGGCTGCTTCTGGTGCTCCGAGGCTGTATTCTCAGAGCTGCAGGGGGTCCGCAGCGTGGTCCCCGGCTACGCCGGGGGGACGGAGCCCAACCCTTCCTACGACGACGTCTGCACCGACGCCACCGGGCACGCAGAGGTCGCCCAGGTGACCTTCGACCCCGCCGCCATAAGCTACAGGGACCTGCTCGAGGTGTTCTTCTCTACCCACGACCCGACCACCCTCAACAGGCAGGGGGCAGACGTGGGGACCCAGTACCGGTCCGTGATCTTCTACTCCGACGAAAAACAGAGGGCCGAAGCCGACGCCATCATCAGGGAGCTCACGGAGGAGAAGGCCTTCCGGAATCCCATCGTCACGGAGGTGGCGCCGCTGGATGCGTTCTACCCCGCCGAGGACTTTCACCGCGAGTACTTCAGGCGCAACCCGTCCAAGCCCTACTGCCAGGCGGTCATCGCCCCGAAGCTCGCGAAGTTCAGGGCCCACTGGAAGGCCAAGCTGAAGGCGGCCCAGGTCCCACCCGCCTGAGCTGGCGCCTGGTGGGGGCATTGAAAGGAATCCTCGGGGTGACCGGGACCCCGGGTACCGGCAAGAAGTCTGTCGCCCCTCTGGCCGCCGACCTCCTCGGGGTCGGGTGCTTCGGGATCAACGAGCTCGCCCTGGCTCACGGCTTCGCGAAGGCGAAGGGGGACGAGTTCGAGGTGGACGCCGGGCGCCTCCGCCGTGCGGTCTCCTCGCTTGTCCCCAGGCCCTCGGTCCTCTACGGGCACCTGCTCCCGGCTGTCCTCGACCCTCGGCTGGCGGAGAGGGTGGTGGTCCTCAGGTGCGAGCCCGGCGTCCTGAAAGGGAGGCTCGCCGCCAGGGGATACCCGCCGGCGAAGGTCAGAGAGAACCTGGAGGCTGAGCTCATCGGCCTCGTCTCCTCCGAGGCCCACGAGGCCTTCGGCCCCGTTGCCTTTGACCTCGACGCGACGTCCACCACCCCCGCCAGGGCGGCGGCCGCCGTGGCCATGCTCTCAGAGGGGGGAAAGGGCGGGCCGCGCATCGACTGGACCCTGAACTACGACTCCGCCGCGAAGCTGAGGTCGCTGCTCCCGCCCGGCTGAGCCTCGTCGGGAGCCACCTGGACCAGCATGGGCTTCTGGACCCGGGAGAGCCCCACCACGGCCTCGCCGACCCTCAGCCTCGTCAGGTGCTCCCGCTGCTTCTGGTTCAGCCCCAGGGAGTCTCCGATGAGGGACACGTCGTCGGGCCAGGCGAGCCTGTGGACTACCTTGGTCCCCGAGTTCTTGACCACTTCGGCGGCGACGTGGCTCGGGAACTGGGCGACGAACATCATCGCCTCCCCGAACTTTCTGAGTTCAGATATCATCCGCTCCCCGACGGTCGGCGGGTCCTCGGGCCTCCTGGCCGGCGCGATGTTCCGCGCCTCCTCTACGACGGTCATGTGGTCCAGGGGGCCCTTCCGCTTCACCTTCTCTTCGTAGACCATCTTCAGAAGGACGTCGCAGAAGACCGCCCTGGACTGGACGTCCCTGAGATGCCCGAGCTCGACGCAGACGACTGTCCCGAGCAGCTCCTCGAGCTTGAGGGGCCCGGAGCCTCCCAGGGCCCTCCCAGACTGACCCTCGGAGAGCGGGACCAGCCTCCGCAGCAGCGCCACCTTGGTCTCGTTGTCGTAGGCAGACCTCAGGGGGTAAGCCTCGATCGTCTTCACCAGGGCCGAGATCGTCGGTACCTCGTCCGACGACATCTCCGAAAGCCGCTTCTGGAGGGCGTTGCGGAACATGTACGCCTGGGGGTGGGTGAAGTGGTAGATGTCGGAGAAGATGTCTGAGACCATGGCGATGTGCTCGGCGGGGTCCGTGTCGGGACCACCTTCCAGGGGATTCAGCGAAAAGTCGTCCTTCCCGGGGGCCACCACCTTCCCCCCGACCGACCGGGCCGTCCCTCCGAACTCGTTGTGCCAGTCCAGGATCATCACCGGGAGCCCGACCTCAGCCGCCTGCCTCACTATGATCCCAGCGGTCGTGGACTTGCCTGACCCCGTCATGCCGAGGACGCTCACGTGCCTCCTCAGGTCGTCCAGCTGGAGCCTGAGCTCGTGATACTCCCTCCCCCCCGACTTCAGCGACCCGAGGAGGAGCCCGTCCTGCCCCGACTCGGCCGCGTTGGGGATGTAAAAGTCAGGCGCCCTCTCCAGGCTGGCAGAGAGGGGGGACATCTCGTCGAAGGTGCAGAGGGCGCCGGTCGCTGTGGGCGACCCGCTCTGGGGGAGGGCCCTCCCCCCGGGGAGGAGCATCGACTTCATGAACCCGACCAGGTCCTTCCTCAGGAGCCTCTCCACGTTGGCCGTGGGGAGGGCCACGCTCACGGCCGCCGAGAGTATGCTCGCCCTCTGCTCGAGGGCCTGGCTCTGGTCCTCCTTCTTCTTGCCGTCCACCCAGGTCCCGACCACCAGGTCGAACTCGAGGACCGGGGGCGCCTCGCCCTTGGCCTCGGATTCGTTCATCAGCATGACGTAGACGAAGGGGAGCCCGGCCCTCCTGAGGCCCTCGAAGAGCCCCTTCATCCTCTGCTGCTGCAGCGTCGTCTTCAGGGCGGCCGAGTAGTCCACCCTCGGGTCCTCTGCCACGTCGGGGACGCCCACCCTGAACAGCGCCATGCTCCTCGTCTTAGTCCCGTCCACCGAGGCTACGTACTTGCCGTCGGCGACCTTCATCTCTTCGATGCCCAGGCCGGCCTGGGGCCTCAGCCTCCAGGCCACCTGCGACGCCAGCTCTCGGGCGGGGTGCACGGAGCTTCACCAGTGGAACAGGGAGCCGAAGATGCCGTTGAGCGAGTTGGTGATGGAGTTCCAGACGTTGGAGGTGTACGCCGAGCTCTGCTTCAGGATCGACTCGATCCCGCCCACCAACAGGGAGAGAGCCACCAGGGCCACGGAGATCAGCAGCGCCTCCTCGATGAGCTGCACCCCCCTCCTGCTCCGACCCAGCCTGCGACCGATTTTCATGTCCGCATAGTCCGGGTTCGATATTTAACGCCCTACATCGCGACAGAGGGGAGGGCGGCCAGGGGAGCGGCGGCGGCAGATATGGCCGCGAAGACCGCCAGCGAGAGGGCGACGTTAACGAAGAACCTCCTCCCCGACATGTACGCCCCGAGCATCCCTGAGCCCAGCGCGGTCAGCGCGGCCGCCCCGTAGACCAGGGCCCCCGTCCCCCCGGTCCCGGCGCCGATGCCTATGCCGAGGCCGATCCCCCCCACCATGGGGCCAAGGGCTGCCAGCATCCCCATCACCCCCCCGAGCACCGCCGACGTGACCAGGCTCCTGAACCTCATCACCTTCTGCTCGAGGACCTCGTTCTCCCTGGCCTTCACCCAGCGCTCAAGGGTGACGGCGAGGGCCTCGCCGCTCCTTCCGACCAGGGGGGCGCTGCTCCTGGGGGCGGAGACGAGGAGGGACGCCAGCATCGAGACCTCCTCCCCGCCGCCTTCCATCAGCGGACGGAGCGCCCTGGCCAGGGGATGGCCGAGCAGGATGCGCCTCGCCCCCTCCTCCCCCAGGGGGCCCGCCGTGCGCAGCTCCTCGGCGACCGACCTGGCCAGGCCCTTTCCCTCCCCCGCCGACTTCAGCGCCCTGCCGAGGGAGTGCATCGCGTCGAGCTCGGCCCTCACCCCGCCGGCCCGCCTGGGGAGCTGAGGTAGAACGCCAGGTCGAGGACGATCAGCTCGAACGCCGCCAGCTCCGCGAGCCTCCCGGCGCCGTAGGTGTGGGAAAGGACAGCGTAGAGGAGGAGCATGATCGGGGCGAAGAACGACACCGTCATGAACACAGGGACCTTGGTCTCCCTGCTGAGCGCCGCCGACCCCGCCAGCCCCCGAGCCTCTTCGTCGTCCGGCTCGGCCCCCATCTTCCTGGGCTGGGCCAGCCCCCTCAGAGCCGCAGCGGCGGTGTACGAGGCCAGGCCTTCCGACGCCTCCCCGACCGCACGCCCGGCGCTCTCCCCGAGCAGGAGAAGCTTCGACGCTCGACCCACGGCCGCAGCCAGGGCGCCGTCCCTGGGGCGGAGGAGCAGCACCGACCTTGACCTCGACATGGTCACCTCCAGCAGGGCCTTCGACGAGGAGGCGAGGAGGACGGCCTCCCTCGCCTGGTTCACCCGCTGCCTGTCCAACAGGCGCCTCGGGGTGGTGACCACGATGTAGAAGACCGCCGCGGCCAGGACGAACAGGACCAGGGTGCTGGCGCTCCCGAGGGCTCCCCCGAAGGCGAAGTCCGCGAGGAGCCAGGACGCGGACGAGGTAGCGAGGCCGACGGACGCGACCCTCCAGGCGGAGAGCCGGAAGCGGTCGAGGGACTCGAACTTCAACCCGCGCGGATCCCCCGCGCTATCCTGTCCGACGCCAGCGAGACCTTCACGCCGAGGCTCTCGGCCGGCACCCCGTCCGGGGGCCTGGGCCAGCCCGGGCCGGCCACGTTCCTCAGCCTGTGGTCGCGGTCCCGCATGTAGATCTCTTTGATCCTCGGCGAGCCGCCGTCCTGGGTGACCTCGACAATCCTGTGCACGTACCTCTCCTGCCTCAGCCTGTCGGGCCTGGCCATCTGTATCATGACCCCCAGGTCCAGCAGGCTCTGCTCCGACACATGGTGCATGGTCAGCCAGCGCCTCACCGCCTGCTCTATGGTAGACGCGTGGAACGTCTGCACCCCCCTCGCCCCCGACGCCAGGGCCTGGAAGAACGCCCTGCTGTGCCCCTCGGACTGTATCTCGCTCAGTATGACGATGTCCGGGGACCTGTGCAGCGCCTTCACTATCTCCGACTCCTTCGTCCTCTCGGACCCCTCCCCACGGTCGTAGGGGTCGACCTTCACCTTCATCTGATGGTACCCCTCCGCGAGCATGTCCCTGGTCTCCACGGCGTCCTCGATGTAGAGGCGCCGCAGCCTCTTGTCCACCTGCTCGTCAAGAGCGTTGAGCAGCGTAGTCTTCCCGGTCCCCGTCTCGCCCACTATCGTCACGTTCCCTCCGGCCTCCAGCCACCCCACAAGCAGGGCGGCAGCCTCCTCTGAGACCAGGCCCATCCCTATGAGCTGGGGGAGGGTGAGCGTCGAGACGTTCAGCCTCCGCACGTCCAGGGCGAAGCGGTTCACGGCTACCGGCTCGAGGTCGACGGAGACCCTGAGTATCGCCCCGCCGATGGAGAGGTCGTTCTTCAGGGACGGGGTCCTGAAGTCCAGGGTATACCCGCTGAAGGTGTCAAGGTGGGTCTCCAGGGCGTTCCTCTCCCTCTCGGTCAGGACGATGCCTGACTCGCACCTGCCCGCCTCCAGGTGGTCGAGGTAGACCGGCGTCGAATCGGAGTCGGCATAGAACTCCGTCACCTTCTGGTCCTTGGCCAGGGCGAGGACCCTCGAGAGGCCCACCGCTTCGTAGGCCGCCAGCTCCGAGAGCTCCCTGATGCGGTGCCGCATCCCTGCGGCCGCAAGCCTCCTGGCCGCGGCCTGGGCCAGCACGTCGACGAGCCGGGCGAAGGTGAGCGGGTCCACCTCCCTGGGGTCGAGGTCGTCTGAGACTTCCCTCACCACCACCCTCAGGGCCGCGACCGCCTGGGGCGGGAGAGCGCACCCGACCTCGTAGAACGGCGTCGAGCTCTCCCCGGACACCCTGTAGGTGAACGGGAACGACCCCCCGTCGGGCCTCTCCCTCCAGTCCGGCCTCCCGAAGAGCTCCACCAGCAGGGGAGGGGGGTCGCTGGCTGGTTCGGGCTTGCGCACCGCCCTCAGGAACGATCTGGTGAGCCGGGGTCCCACGCTGCCTCCACAGACAGTGCGCCCGGGGAATAAAACAGCCAAGGTTGCCCGTTAAATCCGCCGTCCCCCTGTTCTGCGGATGACCGAGATACTCGAGTACTGCCTCGTGGTGATGGTCTCGTCGCTCTTCGTCGCCGGCTCCGCGGCCACCTACGTGTCCTTCTCCGGCTTCGTCACGGGGGTGCAGTTCAGGGCCGCGTCTTCCGCGGTCTCCGCCCTGGCGATGGAGGCCCTGACCAACGGCACCTCCAGGGCCGCCGTGGCCCTCCCGCCCTCGACCATCAGCTGCGAGGGGGGCGTCCTCGCCTTCGCTTCGGGGAGCCGGGTCGCCTTGGAGCACCTCTCCGCCCCGTGCAGCTTCGACCTTTCGGTCCCGGGCGGGACCCACGAGGTCGTGTTCAGCAGGAACGGCTCCGGCCTGTCCATGGAGGTGGGGTAGCGCGCCCGCGTCGTCCGTCAGCGCCCAGGGTTCCTGGGGAGCCTACCTCGCCGCGGCGGCCGCGCTGCTCCTCGTCCTCACCCCAGCCATTTCGGCGGCCGCCCGGGCCTCCCGCGAGGGCGCGGACTGGCGGTACGCCGACGGGGTGAGGGCCGTCCTGGACTCGCTGAGCCCCGGCGTGAAGATAGCCTTCTCCTACGGGTCCTCGGCTTCCGCCGACGAGCTGGTCCTGGCCGGAAGCTCGGTGAGCGTCAACGACGGCCAGGGCCTCCTCACCTTCAGGACCGACTACCCAGTCCCGTCGATTATCCTCGTCCCCACCGAGCCCTACTTGGCCCAGCTCGTAGGAGGGAGGGTGGAGGTGACCAGCGTCGTCCGAGGTTGAGACCTACGTCGACGTGGCGATCATGTACGCCGTCCTGATCACCCTGGCGCTCCTCGCCCTGGCGGTTCTCCTCCCGGAGCTGCTCCCCAGTTGAGGTACATCGACATAGCCGTGGCGGCCCTGGTGGGCGTCTCGGCGATCACCGGCGTCCTCCTCTGGACACCGAGGGCAGGCGACCTTCAGGCCAGCGCCCTGGCGGCGAAGGCCGAGCTCAGGGACAGGGTGGCGGGGCTCATCGACGCGAAGGGGATGGGCTGGTTCCTCGGCACCCCGCCCTCCTCCGTCTGCTCCTACATCGCGGGCCTTTCCAACTCCACCGTCCACCTGCTCGCCGCCGTGGGCGGGGCCACGTGCGGGAGCGGTCCCCCTGCCGGCGCGGTCAGCGCTTCACTCTCTTTCCGCCTGGCCCAGCTCCAGGTGACGGTCGAAGCATGGTCAAGCGACGAGCCGTAGGCGCGACCATGGTCGCGGCGGTCGTCTTCTCGGCCCTGCTGGTCTGCGACCTCGCGGTGTACGTGGCCTCGCAGGACAGGGCCGTCCTCTACTCGGAGGGGGACGCCTCGGACGCCATGTACCAGCAGTTCCTGGTCCTGGAATCGGCCGGAGGCGCCGACGTCCTCCTAGGCGCGGAGGCCATGCTCGCCTCCGCCCCGCTCTGGTGTCCCACAGCCTCCTCCGTGGTGGCCCGGGGGGTCGCCGCCCTGTCGGACGTCCAGGCCTCGGGCGGGGTCTACCTTTCAGTCCACGCCGAAGTGGGCGGCCCCTCCTCCGTGGCGGACAACCTCTCCGCTCTCTCCCCCCTGGAGGGGTCTGTCCCCGGGGACGTCAACATCCTCCTGCGCTTCGACTCCACCGGCTCAGAGGGGCCCGGGGTGTCCTTCGCCAAGGCCGAGGCGCACTACGTCCACCTGGGCCTCCGGCTCCGGGCGGCCGTCTCCAGCTGCGAAGCGGCCGCCGCGGCGGTCGCCGGGGCGCTGTCCCTCCCAGCTGCCAACTGCTCCTCGGGGGCGCTCGGAGAGGAGGCGGCCGCCGCCCTCCGCAGCCAGGCCCGCTCCGCCTTGGACGAGGGGTTCGCCCTCTCCCTTTCGTACTCCGTCTCCGCGGCCCCGGCCTGCTCTGTGAGCTTCGAGGTCCACCTCTCCCAGGCGGGGATCCAGGGGCTCTCCTCGAAGTTCGCCGTGAGATTCTCCTACGGGTGGCGGGTCAGCGTCGCCGAGCCAGCTTCGCCAGGGAAGGGGTGAAGAACATGGCGCACTGCTCCCTGATGGTATACTCAGACGTCCCCCCGCACTCGGCCATCTCCCTCTGGGTCACCCTCCGCCTCCTGGCCTCGGCCACAGACAGGGCGGCCTCTGCAGAATACACCGCGGAGGCGGCCAGGGCGCACGGCCTCCTCCCGGCCAGGGAGACCCTGTCGCAGCAGGACAGCAGTTCGAGGGCGAGGGAGCGGACCGCGTTGAAGTATGCGGCCTTGGGGACCCCGGCCTTCTCCAGCCTCGCGTCCAGGCCCGGGTTCAGCGACAGCCTCGCCAGGACTCTGGTCACATAGTCCTCGGGCCCCTTGGCGAATGTCTTCACGGGGGAGGCCAGGCTGAGCTGTATGATGGATGACGTGGTCACCTTCCGGCCGAGGGCAGCGTGGGCGGAGAGTATCTCCCTCACGTTCGACGAAGTCACCCCTTCTATCCTGCAGGCGGCCACGAGGGAGTAGGCCGAGACCTCGGCTACTGTCATCCTCCGCTTGGTCCGCGCGGAGCCCAGCACCTTCCTGGCTATGGTCGCTGCCTGGATCCCGACGAACCTCGGGAGGGCGAGCTTCTCGGACACCCTCTCGATCAGCTTCGCGCACTCCACTTCGGACCCCTTCTCCCTCCCCGTGAAGTCAGACACGGTCTTGAGGTAGCCGTAGCTCCGCTTCGAGCCGGCGATCCCGCTGGTGGACCGCTCCGCCCTGGTCCCCCACATGGTCCCCATGAAGCTCCCCAGGGGCTGGGGGCCGAGGCGGGGGCCGGGGTTCGACCCAGGTCCGGCGTACAAAACCGCCTTCTCCTTCACCAACCCGCAGCTCGGGCAGGCGAGCTCGTCCCCGGCGTCGAGGAGGGGGACAGAGCAGTCGGGGCAAGACTCAGTTTCCAGGGACTGCATGCCCGTCCCCTGGCGGGGCGGGGCCTTGGGTCCGCCGGGGCGTCGGGGTCCCGGGGGAGGGTCGCGGCCGTCGCTCGGGCGGAGCCCCTGCGGGCGGGGAGGGACACGCGCCCCGAAACTGGCCCCAGAACGGTTAAAATCGCAAGCCCTGGCGGAACGACCCATGGCAGGAATCCCAGGGCTGGAGAAGGTCCGGGACTACCACGTCTCCCCTTCCGCCGACCTTGCGACCCTCCTGGAGGGGATGGGCCGGGGGGGCGGCTTCATGGGGCGGAACCTCTTCGAGGTCGCCTCCACCTACGGAGCCATGTGCTCCAGGGAGGGGTGCGTGAAGTTCCTTTCGTTCCCTGCGGCCGTTGTCGCCACCGGCCTGAGGGGCGTCCTGATCGACATGGTGAAGGAGGGGATGGTGGACGCGATAATCACGACCTGCGGCACCCTGGACCACGACATCGCCAGGACCCTCGGGGACTACTACGTTGGGAGCTTCGAAATGGACGACGCCCGGCTGAAGAAGGCGGGGTACCACCGGCTGGGGAACGTCCTCGTCCCCCTCGAGGACTACGGCCCGCTGATCGAGAAGAGGATGCAGCCACTCTTCGGCCGGATCTACCGCGAGCGGAGGTCGGTCACCACGGAAGAGCTCGCCGCCGAGATAGGCAGGGACCTCGCGTCGGAGCGGTCGCTTCTCTACTGGGCGCAGAAGAAGGGGGTGCCCGTCTTCGTCCCCGGGATCACCGACGGGGCCGTGGGGAGCCAGGCCTGGCTCTTCGCCGAGAGCCACAGGGACTTCCAGATGGACCTGATCGGGGACGAGAGGCGCCTCTCTGACATATTCTCTGACGCGAAGGAGACAGGCGCCCTGGTCCTGGGGGGAGGGATCTCCAAGCACCACACGATCTGGTGGGCCCAATTCAGGGGGGGCCTGGACTGGGCCTGCTACGTCTCGACCGCCCAGGAGACCGACGGCTCCCTCAGCGGCGCACGCATCAGGGAGGCCGTGTCCTGGGGGAAGGTGAAGGTCAAGGCCAGGCAGGCGAGCATAGACGCCGAGGTGACCACCGTCCTCCCTTTCATCGTGTCCTACGGGCTGACCAGGCGCAAGAAGCCGCAGACTCCTTAATTCTTTTAAGGGGAACTTCAAAGGCGCACCGTTCGATTGGCTTTCGACTACGGCTACCTCGCGGTCGGCGGCTCCGGGGTCGCGCTCCTCTACGCCCTCTACCTGGTGTACTCGGTCAGGAAGCAGGACCAGGGGAACGCCAAGATGGTCGAGATATCCACCGCCGTGAGGCAGGGGGCCGACGAGTTCCTCAGGAGGGAGTACAGGGTGATAACCCCCATCGCCGCGGTCATCGCCGTTCTGATCTTCGTCTTCATCGACATCCCGCTGAAGACCAACGGGGCCACGGCCGCGGGGTTCCTGGTCGGGGCGTTCCTCTCGGCGCTGGCTGGGTACGTGGGCATGGCGATGACCGTCCGCACCAGCTCCAGGACCGCCGAGGCCGCACGGAAGGGGCTGGGGAGCGCGCTGACCGTCGCCTTCAGGGGAGGGGGGGTCATGGGGATGGCGGTGGTGGGGTTCGGGCTGCTCGGGGTCTCGCTCTTCTACATAGTCTTCCAGGGGGTCATAGTCACCACCCCGGCGATCCTGGCCGGGCTCGGGTTCGGCGCTTCTCTGATCGCCATGTTCATGAGGGTCTCCGGAGGCATCTACACGAAGGCGGCCGACGTCGGGGCCGACCTGGTGGGGAAGACCGAGGCGGGGATCCCAGAGGACGACCCGCGCAACCCGGCTGTCATCGCTGACAACGTGGGGGACAACGTAGGTGACTGCGCCGGCATGGGGGCCGACATCTACGAGTCCTTCGTCGTGATCTCCGTCGCGGCCCTCATCCTCGCGGCCCTCATCACATCTGGGAGCTCGGCCTTCGGCTCCCTCGCTTCGCTCATGACGGCCGACCAGCTCTTCGTCTTCCCGCTCCTCCTCGGCGCTTCGGGGATCGTCGGGTCGATCCTCGGGGGGCTCTACATCAGGAAGAGCATCTCGAAGAACCCCATGGGCGCGCTCAACACGTCCCTGCTGATCTCCGCCGTGATCGCCGTGGCCATAGACGCCGTGGCCAGCGAGTACGTCTTCAAGGGGAGCTCGCTGGGGTGGTCCCTGCTGGCCAGCTCGATAGTGGGCATCGTCGTCGTGGTGGCCATCGAGAGGGTGGCCGACTACTTCACGTCCTACAACTACAAGCCGGTGAAGTTCGTGGCCGAGGCCAGCCAGACCGGGGCCGCGACCAACTTCCTCGCGGGCTTCTCCACGGGGCTCCAGAGCACGGCGCCCTCTGCCGTGGTCCTTGTGCTCGCGATACTCATTTCCTATTTCATAGGGTACTACGCCACCCCCTCGACCGTGGCCGAGTCGTCGAGGATACTCGTCGGGGTCTACAGCACGGCGGTGGCGGCCATGGCCGAGCTCTCGCTCACCGGCGTGATAATGTCGATAGACTCCTTCGGCCCGATCACCGACAACGCCAACGGCATCGTCGAGATGGCGGGGCTGGAGGCGGGGGTGAGGGAGGTGACCGACGAGCTCGACGCGGTCGGGAACACCACCAAGGCGACCACCAAGGCCTTCGCGGTGATGTCCGCGGCCCTGGCCGCGGTGGCCCTCTTCTTCGCCTTCCAGGACGAGGCTAACACGCTCATCGCGCAGCACGACCTCTTCGCGAAGTACGGCCTCGCCCAGGGGGCGACCCTCACCTTCGCCCTGAGCGACCCGAGGGTGGTGATAGGCATCTTCATAGGAGCCCTGCTGCCGTTCTACTTCTCGAGCTTCCTGATCCAGGCCGTCGGCCGGGCGGCCATCAAGATGGTGAACGAGGTAAGGCGCCAGTTCAAGGAGATACCCGGGATCATGGAGGGGACGGCGAAGCCTGACTACGCCAGGTGCGTCGGCATCAGCACCACGGCCGCGCTGAGGGAGCTCGCAAAGCCCGCCCTCCTCGCAGTGGCCACGCCGCTGGTGGTAGGGTTCATCCTCGGCCCGCTGGCCCTCGGCGGCCTCCTCATCGGCAGCGTCGCGTCCGGGGTCTTCCTGGCCTTCATGATGACCAACGGCGGGGCTGCCTGGGACAACGCGAAGAAGTACATCGAGCTCGGGAACTACGGCGGGAAGAAGACCCCGGTCCACGCCGCGGCCGTGATGGGGGACACGGTGGGCGACCCGTTCAAGGACACCGCCGGCCCGGCCATCAACTCGCTGATCAAGGTCCTGAACACCATCTCCATAGTGTTCATCTCCGCCATAGTCCTCTTCGCCCTGTTCGTGTAGGGACGAGTGGGCGGCGGCGAAGGCGCGGCCGTCCGCCTCGCACTGTCAGCCGTCGGTTCGATGGGGACATGCTGGCGGGGTCCGAGGGAGGGTGGGAGTCACTCCTTCCCAGCGACCCCCTCGGCCAGGGTTCCTATTCCAAATCAGAAGGTGGGGATGGGACTCACGGCGGCACCGCCGCTTTCGGACCCATGTGAATGCGCTCACTGACGGCCGTCACTGCAGGCGCACGCGTAACCGCTCCGCCACCCCACCGCGAGGGCGCCTCGCCGTTGACGATAATTATGCGTTGCACGGGGCGCCCGGGGACCCCCCAAGGCAAGAGTAATAGCGCGGCCCGGCCCCCCGTAGGGCCATGAGCACCGACGAAGGGAACGTCTTCCCGGGGAACTGGGACGTCGTCTCCGAGACACTCCTGAGGACCTACGACCTCTGGTTCCCCCAGAACTGGGCCCCGGCCGACCTCCCCTGGGACGAGTGCGACGCCAAGAACTTCTCCTCGGACGAGGGGGTGGCCCAGGCATACTGGCTCTCCAAGCTCGCGCTCTTCGAGAAGTCGGGGATAGGAGCCTTCGGGGCCGCGGCCGTCCAGGCCGCCACGCACCAGTTCGAGGACCCGACCAAGAAGTTCCTGTCCGCCGTGGCCTTCGACGAATGCAGGCACGACGAGGTGTGCCGCAGGGCCTGCGCCCGGGTCTGCCCCAACTTCCCCTACAGGTTCAAGCCCAAGTCCCAGCTCGAGGAAAAGGCACACCGGAACATCATGGCCCTCTACGAGAACGGCGCCCGCTACTGGAGCGCCTTCAACCAGGCCTGGGGGAAGTACCCGCTGGAGCTGATATTCTCGAGCTTCTTCTTCGCCGAGATCGGCGCCCAGCTCATCTTCAAGGAGGTGGGGGAGAGGTCCACCAACAAGGTCTACGCGACCGCGTTCAAGAGCATCACCAGGGACGAGTCCCGCCACCTCACGGGCACCCTGGCCATGCTCGAGCGGCTCGCGGAGAGGATGAGCAAGGACGACAAGTCGAAGATCTCCAGGCAGCTCAAGCACGGCTTCATCTACCTCTCCCCGCTGCTCTTCAAGCCGATGAGCGACTTCTGGAAGCTCCCCGAGGACTTCTTCGAGTACGACCAGAAGCTCGAGGAGCTGGCCGCCAGGTCCGGGCTGGGCGTCCCCAAAGTGGAGGACAGGTCCGACGCCTGGCTGAAGGCCATATCACGCCACAGGTCGAAGATAGAGGAGCTGGGGATACCCGTCCCGGAGATCAAGGAGATAGGCCTGGCGGGGCTCGAAGTGAGCGTGAACAAGGGCGACGAGATAATCGCTACGCCGCTCTAGGCCGCCAGCTCTCCACCATGAGCAGGACAGGCACCACGAACACCAGGGTGAGCGCCCCGCTCCAGAGCCATCCCGCCTGGTAGCCGTACCCGTCGACCAGGTAGGAGAAGAATATCGGGGGGAAGAACGACCCGGTCAGGGACAGGCTGTTGACCCAGGCCACCGCCAGGCTCTCGTACTCCTTCCCCGCCCTGTTGAGCTCCCTCGCCCCCGCGAAGGCGAAGGTGTAGCCGATCCCGGACACCAGGCCCCCCAGCCCCGAGCAGACGGCTGCGGCCGGCACCGACGGGTAGGCGGCCAGGGCGAGGGCGGCGGCGCTCCCCGCCAGGGACGCGACCATCACCATCCTGTGCTTCGAGAGGACGTCGAAGGCGCGCCCTCCCCAGAGCGAAGTGAAGATGGGGACGACGTAGACCAGGGACGTCACCCCGCTGGCGAGGGCCCCTGAAGCGGAGAGCGACTTCACACCGTAGAGGGTCATGAACCCGGCGATGTCCGTGGCCGCCACCCCGAACCCCACCGTCCCCAGCCCAAGGAGGATCAGCTGCCTGTCGCGGATCACAGCTCGGAGCGCCTTCCTGTCCACCCTGGGGACCTTCCCCACGGCCGCCCCGGGGACGAAGAGAGCCACGAGGACCCCGGTCGCCAACCCCATGACCCCAGCCAGCAGCAGGCTCGGCCTCCAGCCGGTCACCGTCGCGAGGACCACCCAGCCGAATATGCCTGCGATTCCCCCGATATCGAAGGCGGAGTTCATCACCCCGACCCCCATCCCGGACTTGCCTCCGCGGAGCAGCCCCGCGATTATGATGACAGAAGGTGCGAACACGAAGGCCATCCCCGACCCGACGACGAACCTGAGGACAGCGACTTCGACGACGCCCGCGGCGACGGACGTGGCGAGGACCGCGGACGAGGAGAGGAATATCCCGACCACCACGACCCTCTTTGGTCCCCACCTGGCTGCGAGCAACCCGCCCGGGACCTGCAGCAGCCCGAGGCCAAGGTAGAACGTCGCGGTGACGAGCCCGAGCCCCGTCACCCCCGCCCTGAGGTCCGGCCCCATCAGGTAGAAGATCGCGCCGACGTTGACCCAGTTGATCGCGTAGATGGCCCGGGCGACGACCAGCGACCCGAGGGCACGCCGGCTCTGCATGGAGCGGATCAATCGCGGGACGCCCCCGGCCCCCGTCGCCCTATAATCGAATCGTAGGGTGTGGAATCTTGCTCCTCCAGAGCTGCGAGCCAAGAATATGGTTCCTTGGTTGTAAATCGGCCCGCGGCCAAGGCTGCGCCAGGCGACTCGCTCCCACGGGCCGCGCCGCGATTGTCGAAATCAGAAATGCGAGACGGTAGGAGATGCCCGAAGCCGCCGAATCTCGAAGATTCTGGAACTCTTCTGCTTCGGTACCTAGGCGTTAGAATCCCAATTCGCCCCCAAAACCGCCCCAGAACCGAAAAAACCTCAATTTGAGCCCCGTTGGCTCAGGTTTATATAGCAAACTGCTCGGATTGGCTGCCGAGGCAAATCGCAGTGGTAACCGGATACTGCGTGTACGAGAAGAAGAAAAATCGGGAGATCAAGAATCCCAAGCAAATCAAACTGAAGAACGGCCGCCCCGCGATCAAGGGCATCTGCGCCTCGTGCGGCAAGGCCATCTTCAGGATTGGTAAGCTGAAGTAGATTCCAATCTCCCGTTCCTTTTATTTCGCCGACCCGAGCGCCGACTCTCTCCACAGGCTCTCCCGCACCAGCCGACTCCCTCCAGGCTCGAGCTTCGCCACGCGTCGACGCCGCGTTAGGGTTCGACGGTGCGCGGTTCCCGAACAGGTTCGGGAAGGCTTATCTCCTCGGGAACGCGCGCCCTGCCCGTGCGCACGGAGCGGTGCGTCGTACCTTCTATGGCGGTCATCCTTCTCCTCCTCGTCGGCGCAGCCGCTGCGCCCCTGGTGCTGCTCACCCCGGCGGCCCACGCTGCGAACGTTATCTCGATCACCACGTCCGACGGTTCGACGGTGTGCCCCGGCTCCCTCGGGGGGACCTGGAGCGGCTCGACCTGCACCATGCCTGAGGCCACCATCCCGTCAGGAACCACCTTAGATGTGGGTGCCGGGGTTGATGTCACTGCCACCAACAACTACATCGGCATCTCCAACAGCGGCATCATCAACAACTACGGGACGATAAGCGGCACCGCCGGCACCGACGGCATCCTCAACGCCGCCACCATCAACAACCACGGGACGATGGACGGCATCGGCGTCAACGGCATCGGGATCCGCAACAACGGCGGCGCCATCAACAACGACGGGACGATGACCGGCGCCGTCTCTGGCCTCATCGCCGGCACCGGCATCTACAACACCGGCACCATCAACAACGACGGGGCGATGGACAGCACCGCCAGCGGCGGTGCCATCGACCTCGGCTTATACAACGGCGGCACCATCAACGACTACTGCGGCGTCACGCCATCATCCCCGGCATTTTCGGGCAACTCCCTCAACGCCATCGCCTGCTATACCGTCACCTTCGACCAGAGCGGCATCCCCACCACCGGCGTGACTTGGGGGGTCACGGTGACCTGGCCCTTCGGCGCGACCGACCACACAGGCACAGGGGGAAGCATAGCAGTCCCCAGTCTCGGGGGCTCTCTCACCTACTCCTTGGACACTCCGGTGACGGGCTCGGTCGCGACCTACGTCTGCATCACCGGATGCACCGGGACGCCCACGGTGTCGGCCGCTGTGACCTTCCTTGCCGCCTACGTCGCCGAGACCACTACATCCGTCTTCGTGTCCCCGACCTCCGTCAGCAATGGGACGTCCGTCACCTACTCCGCCACGGTCTCCCCCAGCACCGCGACCGGGACCGTGGCCTTCACCGTAGGGTCCACGGCCCTGTGCACGGCGACGCTCTCGGGAGGCGCTGGGAATTGTGCTTCCACCAAAGCCCCGGTGGGATCTGACACGGTGACGGGGACCTATTCGGGGGACACAACCGACGCGGTCTCCTCTGGGGCGGCGAGCCTCGACGTGTCCTCGTTGCCTTCACCACCACCTCCCATCCCCTCCTACGCCATGCCGCCTGTGCTCAACCTCACCACCTACGGGAACCTTTCCTTAACCGCGCATAAGGTCGGGATGATCGGCGGAGGCCAGGTCATCTACAACATCCCCTCCATCAACCAGACCCTCCTGAACGGGGAGCTGACCCAGGGGAACTTCGACCTCTTCCCGAACGCCATGAGCGTCTGCTCCACCCAGCTCTACGGCCAGACTTACATCAGGGTCAGCGGCTTCTCCGCGATGTCCTGGGGGGCGGGGCTCACCAACTCCACGGAGTTCGTCTTCGGCTCCTACGTGTCCTACCTGACAGGGGCCCAGGGGTGGCCGGCCGAGCCTGCCTGCGTCAGCTGAGGATGGCGCAGTCCGCACTTTCCGTGGCCGCGTCTCTGCCGTCCCTGTTCGCCGGCTCTTGCCCTGATGGACAGAAACCATCGCGGCGCCTCCAGATGGCCGCTCCAGGGACCCAGATTGGACGCGTCCTGCAGGTTCGGCGGTCGGACCCGGGCCTCGGCCCCAGCCTTGCCGCTCTCCCGCACCCACTCCCCTTTTATCAGAACGGGCCGAAGCCCCCGGGACCTTGCTCAAGCTCTTCAACAGCCTCGGCCGGGAGCTGCAGGAGTTCAAGCCGATCAGGGAGGGGGAGGTCAGGGTCTACAACTGCGGCCCCACCGTGTGGAACTACGCCCACATAGGGAACTTCCGGACCTTCGTCTTCTACGACGTGCTGAGGCGTCACCTGAAGTTCAAGGGGTACAGGGTCACGTCGGTGATGAACATCACGGACGTGGAGGACAAGATAATCAAGGGGATCAGGCAGACGGGCAGGTCCCTGAAGGAGCTCACCGACTTCTACGCGGGGGCCTTCCTCGAAGACCTGGCGTCCCTGAACATCGAGGGGATAGACGTCCTCCCGAGGGCGACGGCGCACCTTGAGGAGATGCTCGGGCTCATGCACAAGCTGGTGGAGAAGGGGTACGCGTACACGGCGCCCGACGGGTCCCTCTACTTCGACGTCTCGAAGTTCAAGGCCTACGGGGCCCTCTCCGGGGTCAAGCTGGACGCCCTGAGGCCGGCGGGGCGGGTCGCCAGCGACCACTACGAGGAGAAGAGGGAGGCCGCCGACTTCGCCCTCTGGAAGGCCTGGGACCCAGACGACGGCGACGTCTTCTGGGAGACCGACCTGGGCAAGGGGCGCCCCGGGTGGAGCGTCGAGTGCTCCGCGATGTCGATGAAGTACCTCGGCGAGACCTTCGACATCCACACAGGGGGGATGGACCTGAAGTTCCCTCACCACGAGAACGAGATAGCCCAGTCGGAGGCTGCCACGGGGAGGAAGTTCGTCAACTACTGGCTCCACTCCGAGTTCCTCAACGTACGCGGCGAGGAGATGCACAAGTCCAGGGGGAACTTCGTCACCCTGAGGGACCTGAAGGAGCAGGGTTGGGACCCCCTGACCATACGCGCCTTCCTGGTCTCCGCGAGGTACAGGGACCAGATGGACCTGACCTCGGCCGCGCTCTCCCAGGCGAAGTCGCAGAGGGGGCGCCTGCAGGAGCTGGTGGCCAGGCTGAGGGGGGTCAAGGGAGGGACGCCTCGGGTCCCGGGAGCCGTCGGCGCCTTCCTCTCCGAGTTCGAGTCAGCCATGGACGACGACCTGAACACCCCACGGGCCCTGGCAGCCGCGCTGACGTTCACCAAGGACGCGAACGCCATGATCGACTCGGGGGAGATGGGGGGGCAGGGGGCGAGGGCCGCCCTGGACGCCCTGGCTAGGGCGGACTCGGTCCTCGGCATAATCGACTTCGGGGAGGAGGAGCTGGAGCCGGAGCTCGCGGGCCTGGTGAGGGAGAGGGAGGAAGCCAGGAAGAGGAAGGACTTCGTGGAGTCCGACAGGCTGCGCGCGAGGCTCCTGGACGCGGGGGTGGTGGTCGAGGACACCCCGGGGGGGACCAGGTGGAAGAAAGTTAACGGAAGGTCTCCTCCAGCTCAAATACAGTAAATCCTCCACATATTATCCGCCACGCGCCCACTCTCCGGCGTGGCCGCCGCAGCCGAGTCTGTCTCCAGGTCCGACGGCTTCAGGTCCTCCGCCCTGAAGCGCCCCCTGTCCCTCTACTCCGGGGGGTGCAGGCTGCAGGTGGACCCCGACGGGGCTGTCAGGTCCCTCGAGTCGCAGCGGGAGAAGAGGGCGCTCTTCGGCCTCGAGCAGGTGTGGTTCTACAAGGTCCAGGCTGGGATAGTGGTCCCGGGGCAGAGGCCCGACTGGCTGGTGAAGCTGGCCCCGGAGGAGGCGAGGCTCCTGGGGAGGGTCTTCGACGTCGAAGTGGCCCAGTCCATCGAGTTCTTCCCCGGCGCGTCTCCGGGGTTCGTCAGGCGGATAGCCCTGAGGAACGCGGGCCGCTCCCAGCTGAGACTCAGGGTCCTCGAGGTCACCGACGTGGCGGGAGCGCACTTCGAGACCCACGCCCGCTGGGGCTCCCTCGGCGTCAACGCCTTCAACAGGGAGAGCCACGTCGCCATGGACGAGGTGTCCGACCCGCCTGCCTCCCGGGTGGTGGGCGCGTCCCCGCCGCCGTCGAGATACCACCTGACGACCAGCAAGCCACGCGCCCTCGAAGCCGTCGCCACCGGCGAGGTCCCCGAAGGGACCGCCGGGATGTCCGGCCAGGTGCTCACCATCTCGGCCCACGAGCTCGACCTCCCCCCCGGAGAGTCCAGGGACATCGCCTTCGCGTCGATCTACACCCCGGGGAAGCTCGAGGAGGCCCTGGCCGAGTTCGGCCGGCTCCGCACCGCCGGAGGCCGTCCCCCTCCCCCGTCCCCCGAGCTCGCCTGCTCCGACCCGTCGGTCGCCGAGGCGGCGGCCTGGGCCCTGGAGGCGGTCAGGTCCGCGCCCTACGCCGACGACCTCCTCGACAGGCTCGAGTCCCTGAAGGCGCTCATCTACTTCGAGCCGAAGCTCGCCTCGGCGGTCCAGTCGGAGGCCAGGACCCTGGCGCGCAGGGACGGGGCCCTCCCGCACTCCCTCGACAGGTCCCGGCCGGGGATCCTCGAGACCGCCGTCCTCCTCCAGGCCGCGTCGTCCGCCCTGCTGCTCGGCCAGGACAAGAAAGCGTCCAGGGCGTCCTACCCCTTCGTCAAGAAGCTCGGGGCGTTCCTCATGGCGTCGTCGAAGGACGCCACGGTCGCCACCGACCCGGCCCTCCCCCAGGGGTGGCGGAGGCGCCTGGGGAGGGGATACCCCACCCACGAGATCCCCGAGGTCTCGCTGGCCGTCGCCGGGGGGCTCGAAGGCGCCTCGCTCGTGGCCCGGGCCATGTCGAGGCACGACGACGCCGGGAGGTTCCTCGAGCGCTCGAAGCTGATATCCGAGCGGGTGAGGAAGAAGCTGCTCGACGAAAGGGGGTTCCTCTCCCTCTGCCGCGACTCCGCCGGCCGCCTGCGCACCGACGAGACAGCTGACATGGCCGTGGCGGCGTTCCGCCACCCGTTCATGGCCTCGGCAGAGCAGGCCGCGGCCCACAGGCTCCTCGAAAGGGACTTCGACACCCCCTACGGACCCCGGTCCGTCCCGACCTCGAACCTGATGTACTTCAACGGCTCCTACGGCGACGGCCAGCTCGGCGGCGTCTGGACCAGGGCCGCCCTCGCCTACGCCCTCCTCTGCTACAGGACGGGGCTGGCCGGGGTCGGGGGGCTCGCTCTGGCCAAGGCCGCCAGGGTGGTCGCCGACGACTCCCTCAGGCTAGGAGCTCCTCCCGGCTTCTTCCCGTCCTGGGTCGACGTCGAAGCCAGGGAAGCCCACGGCGACGGCCCCGACCCCGTGGCCGCCGCCAGGTTCCTCCAGTGCCTCCTCGAGGGGGAGCTGGGGCTCCCCCAGGGGGCGGAGAGGGGGTCCATCGCCCCGGCCGCCTCGTCTAACTTCGAATGGGTCCTCGCCGCGGGCTTCTGGGCCGGAGGGGACTCGGCCGCCTTCGTCGGGAGGGGGGGAGGCAGGGCGCGGCTGTTCTACAGCGGGACGAAGCTCGAGTCGAGGGGGAGCGCGCGCTTCGCCGGCTGGGAGCGGGTCGACACGGGGGTCCGCTCGGTCCGCGGAATCTCATTCCACACGCCGGGGCAGGTGGTCTGCCTGGGGAACTCGTCCCCCGGGCCCGTCAGGCTGAACGTCGCCTTCCCGCCGAGGGCGGCGGAGCTGGCGAGGCGGCTCAGCACGAACCTCGAGGAGTTCGACCCGGCCGCCGGCTCCTGGACCAAGCTGGGGACGGTCAGGGTCTCCACCTCGATGGGCTTCGAAGCCGCCGTCGGCCCCGCGGGCTGGAAGGCGTACAGGGTCTCTACACCTTAAATCCCGCCCGCGCGGTCAGGGCTCGCATCTTGGGGGGCGCCTCTGTCACCGCCAACGGCGGCATCCTTGTAGACCTGGGGGAGACCCGCTACGCCCTCGACCCGCACTCCCACGTCAGGGCCGACTACACCTTCGTATCCCACGCCCACATCGACCACATGCACGCCCCGTCGAAGACCGAGAAGGTCATCGCGTCGTCGGTCACCGGGGAGCTGGCCAAGGCGAGGGGGTACGACCTGGGGCGCACCACCGAGGAGGTCGAGGGGGTCGAGCTCCTGGACTCGGGGCACATCCTCGGCTCCAGGGCGATACGCATCGCCGACGAGGTCTACTACACCGGGGACGCGTCCGGGAGGACCAGGGCCTTCCTCGGCAAGTGCAGGACCAGGCAGGCGCGGATACTGGTGATGGAGACGACCTACGGGACCCCGGAGTATGTCTTCCCGCCGACAGCGAAGCTGGTGAAGGAAGTCAACTCGGTGATCGCCTCCGCCTACGACAGGGGGAACCCCGTGGTCCTGATGGGGTACCCGCTGGGGAAGGCCCAGCTCCTCTCCTACTTCTTCTCCAGCTGGGAGCCGATGATCTACCACGAGAAGGTCGCGACGATGAACAGGATACACATCGAGCACGGCGTCCCCCTCAAGCGCGGGACGACCTTCGACCCCTCCAAGGGCCTTGACGACCTCCCCAGCGGCCCCTGGCTGATGGTCAGCCCCATGGCCAGCGGGAAGAGCAGGGTGATGTCCCACCTGAAGAAGAAGTACGGGGCCATCCTGGTCGCCTTCAGCGGCTGGGCCCTGGGCCAGGGGTACAAGTTCACCATGGGGGCGGACTACTCCTTCCCCCTGAGCGACCACTGCGACTACCAGGAGCTCCTAAGCCTGGTCAGGGCCGTGTCCCCGGAGACGGTGTACACCGTCCACGGCTTCGCCTCCGAGTTCGCCCAGGACCTCAGGAAGCTCGGCTTCTCCGCCAGGCCCCTTGCCCCCTACCAGTCCTCCATCTCTGACTTTTGACTCCCGGCCCGTTAAATAGCCCCGGCTTTCGGCCCGTCTCATTGCCCCGGACGAGGCAGAGTTGACGCATTGGACCTCAAGAAGACCCTTAGGCTGAGCTACTGGCTGAGCTTCATCAAGTTCAACGTGGTGGGGCTCTCGGGGGTCATGGTCAACGAGGGGCTCCTCCTCGCCCTGGTCTACGCGAGGGTCTACCTCCTCCACGCCGACGCCGTCGCCATCGAGGCCTCCATCCTCTCGAACTTCTTCCTCAACGACTACTGGACCTTCAGGGACAGGCGCCACGGCCACATCGCGGTGCGCCTCGTGAAGTTCAACGCCCTGATGATCATCGGCCTCGTGGTCAACCTGAGCATCCTCTACAGCCTCACCACCTACCTGGGGATCAACTACGCTGTCTCGAACCTGTTCGGCATAGCCGCGGCCTTCCTCCTCCGCTACTGGCTCAGCGTGCGCTTCACCTGGATAAAGAGGGAGGAGGCGTCGACCGCGCCCGGCTAGCCGACCCTGAGGTAGACGGGCTTCCCGTCCAGCTCCGCCTCGGACCACCCTTTCCCTGCCTTCTCCGTCGACAGGCTCACCCGCTTCACCCTCACCAGGTAGGCGAGCTCGTCCTTCAGCGGCTCCACGAACTCCACGTCCTCGGCCTCCAGGCCAGCCACCGAGGCTGACCCGAGCATCGCCGTCGGGACGAAGCCCTTCTCCTTCCTGAGGGCCTGCAGCCTCCTGGCCAGGTCCCTGACCAGCCCCTCGGCCACCAGCTTCCTGTCCCTCTCCCTGGGGAGGGCGACGAAAACCCCTCCCTTCTCCGCAACCTCGAAGCCCTCCCCGGGGACGACCGAGAGCTCGTAGACCGAAAGGGGGACGTCGAAGGACCCGGCCCTGACGGGCTTCCCTGAGAAGTACGCCTCCAGCGCCGCCCTCCCTTCCAGGGGCCTGATCGCCGCGAGGACCTCCCTGGTCCTCTCCTTGAACAGGGCGCCCACCCTCGACGTGTTAGCCCGGAGGGCGAAGGCAGCAGGGAACCCCTCGGGCTCGGTCCGCACCCCGACCCCCCTCACGTTGCAGAGCAGCGACACCGTCTTCTTCGCCCTGCCTGCGACCCCCTCCGCCGGGGGCTGCACCAGGAGCTCCACCCTCCTGAGGGGCCACCGCCGCTTGAGCTTCGCCCTGGCCCTCGCAGAGTTGCACGCGTCCTCCACCCTGAGCGAGAAGTCGACCACCTCCTCGGCCCCGGCCGAGCTGTGGCCCGTCCCCTTCCACATCCCCTTCGAGATGATGGGGGCCGTCCACCCCCCCGCCTCGAAGACCTCCTGGTAGAGGTACTCGGTGGCGAAGGGGGCTATGGGGTGCAGCAGCTGGTCGGCCCTCCTGAGGGCGTGCCCCAGCACGGCGTAGATCGCCAGGCGGCGCCCCCTCCCCCTGGGGTCGTCGTCCCAGAGCTCGCTCCTCACCAGCCTGACGTAGGTCTGGCTGAGGTGCGCGATCACAAGCTCCTCCAGGCTCTTCGCTGCCTCGTTGTACCTCCCGGTCGAGTACCCCCGCTCCACGTCCCGCTCCGCCCGGGCCAGCTTCCGCAGCGCCCACCTGTCCACGGTGGTGAGGGCGCCCCTCTTCGCCGCCCAGGCCAGGCCGTGCCTCGCCGGGGAGTAGCCGTCCACGGCCCCGTTCTGCTGCAGGTACAGGTGCAGGTGGTAGAGGGTGTTCATCACCTGGTAGGCCCTCCCGGACATCTCCTTCGGGTCGAAGTTGACCGAGTCCTCGGGGGACGCCTTGGCGAGGACGTAGAACCTGGCGACGTCCACCGGGTTGTTGCGGAGGAGGTCCAGCCCCTGGACCACGTTCCCGAGCCTCTTGCTCATCTTCTGCCCGTTCTCGTCCAGGACGTGCCCCTGGAACAGGAACGCCCTGTAGGGGGCGACCGGCTTCCCCGTCCTGATGACGTTCAGCAGGAGCAGGGTGTAGGCCCAACCCCTGGTCTGGTCTATGGCCTCGGTGAGGAACTCGACGGGGACGAGGGCCGAGAACTCCCTGTCGCTGAACGACGAGTAGGGGGCGGCCCCGCTGTTGTGCCAGGTGTCCAGGACGAAGGGCTCCCGCTTCGCCCTCCCGCCGCACTTCCTGCACCTGAGGACCACCCTGTCCACCCAGGGCCTGTGGAGCTCGAACCTCGGCCCGTCGGGGAGCTCCAGCGCCTGGGCGACCACCGCCTTCCTGGAGAACGCCCCGGTCTTCTCGCCGCAGGACTCGCAGACCCATATGGGGAGGGGTGTCCCCCAGACCCTCTCCCTGGTCACGCACCACGGAGGGGACTCTGCCAGCCCGGCCAGGAACCTGTTCTTCGGCCCGTCGAAGTAGTATTCGACCTTCTCTGCCGCCCTGACCACGTCCGCCCTGATCCTGTCGACCCAGTAGAAGTACTCCCGCCTGGCGAGCCAGACCAGCCTGTCGTCTGACCTCCAGCAGACGGGGTAGTCGTGGACGATCCTCCCGGCGCCGACGGCGGCCCCCCTCCCCTTCAGCTCGTCGACGACCGCCTGGTCCGCGTCCCTGGCGAAGAGCCCCGCGAACCTCCCCGCCTCCTGGGTGAACCTCACCCTGTCGTCGAAGGGGGCGAAGACCGGGACCCCCCTCCTCTGGGCCACCGCGAAGTCCTCCTCCCCGTTGGCCGGGGACATGTGCACCAGCCCGGTCCCGGTGGTGACGTCCACGTACTCCTCGGCCACCACCCTGTGCACCTTCCCGCCCAGGGCCGCCTTCCTGAGCCCGGGTATCAGGTCCAGGAGCGGGTGCTGGTACCTCAGCCCCTCCAGCGCCTCCCCCTTCACCCGCTTCCTGGTCTCGCCGAACTGCACCCCCAGCTCCTTGGCCAGGGCCTCCTTCCTCCCGGAGTTCACCACCCAGACCTCGTCTCCGGCTTCGACGTACTCGTAGTCCGCCCCGGGCTTCACCCCCACGAGCTCGTCTGTCACCACGGTGAACGGCATGGTCGTCCAGACCACGAGGTAGGCCCCGTCCTCGGCCTTCGCCTTGTAGTAGAGGCTGGGGTCCTCGAGCTTCTCGTAGCCGCCGAGGCTGACCTCGCCGGCGCTCAGCGCCGTCTGGCACTTTGGGCAGTAGGGGACCACCTTGAACCCCTCCCCCAGCAGCCCCCTCTTCCAGGCCGTCTCCAGGTAGGACCACTCCCGCTCTATGTACTCGTCGCGGTAGGTCATGTAGGCCCGGCTGTGGTCCAGCATCAGCCCCAGGAGCCCGTCCGCCTCCTCCCAGTCCTTCCTGTAGGTCCCGATGATGCGCTTGCACTCCGCCACCAGCTTGTCGACCCCCACCTTCTCCAGGTCCTCCCACTTGTTCCCCGAGAGCCCCAGCTCCTTCTCCGCCTGCAGCTCCACCGGGAGCCCCTGGGTGTCCCACCCGCCCCGGAAGACTATGTTCTCCCCGTGGATGGTCCGATGCCTGTACCAGAGGTCCTTCATCATCCTCCCCCTCACGTGGCCGACGTGGGGCTGGTTGTTCAGGGTCGGGGGCCCCTCGACGTAGCCGACCGGCCTGCTCCCTGACACCGCCTTCGCTATCCTGGCCTTGGCCCCGGGGGAGGCATAGAACCTCCTGGCCTTCGCTTCGATCTTCTTCCAGTCGTAGTCTTGGCTGAGTGCTGGGCGCCTTCTAGAACGTCGGGCTAATTTTGTAACCACTCAAGCCACCAATCGGTCAATCGGGGGGCTATTTTAGCTTCCGGCGCCCTCCGCGCTCCCCCGGGCGAGACCTGCATCTTCGGGGTTCATGTCCCCGTCCGCAGCCGCCTCGAGAAGTACTCCGGGAGCCCGGCGTCCAGTATCTTCCTCGCGGCCCCCTCGACGTCGTACTTCACCCTCCTCTCCTCCACCTCCACCCTGCCACCGTCGAAGCTCACCAGGGCGAAGCCGGCCCTCCAGTCTCCGTCCCTGGGCTGCCCCACCGAGCCAGGGTTGAACACCATCCCATCCCCCTCCTTCCAGGCGTAGGGGACGTGGGTGTGCCCCAGGCCGATGGCCCTGGCTTTCACCCTTCCCAGGTAGTATCCGAACAGGTTCGAGTGGGTCCGCGGGTCGACGTACTCCCACAGCCTGTCGTCCGGGCTGCCGTGGGCGAAGTAGGCCCTGGTCCCCCCGATGTCGAGGCTGAGCTCCTGGGGGAGCCCCCTGAGGTAGGCCGCGCTCTCCTGGGTGATGTGCTTCGCGGTCCAGACCGAGGACATGGCGGCCCTGGCGTTGAACCCCGAGGTGTCCCCGTCCAGGGCGGCGACGTCGTGGTTGCCGACCACGCTCTTGGCCCCGCGGTCCCTCAGCGCCTCTATGACCTCGTTGGGCTGGGCCCCGTAGTCGACGAAGTCCCCGAGGCAGTAGACGTCCAGCCCCTCGGCCTCCCCGAGGACCGCGCCCAGCGCCTCGAGGTTCCCGTGCACGTCGGAGAGGACGGCGACCTTCACCCCCCTGGTCCCCTCCGGGGGCCAGAAAAACCTCGGCCCGGGCCGCGTGTCAACAAAAAGAACAATAGTTAATGCGTTGGTGAAGCAGATTATACTACACCCCACATAGAGAATTTGGCCGCGTGATTGCTCGAAGCTACCTATGTCTACGTTCGCAGGTAAATGGGAAAAGCAAAACACCCAGAGTTTCGGAACTCGGGTAAAGGATTCCGTGAGGAATCCCGGACCCCTGAAGCCGAGGCTCGACCTCGCAGTCCGACAAATCCAAGTCCAAGTAGCCAAACTCGACTCCACATCCACCAAACTCAGAGAGAGGGACAACTCGATCTTCGCAAAGGTCGTGAGCTCTCTACAGAAGCACGACACTCAGCACGCATCCGTCTTCGCGAACGAGCTGGCCGAGATCAGAAAGATGAACAAGATGGTCACGCAGGCCAAGCTCGCTCTGGAGCAGATAGTGCTCAGACTCAACACAATCACGGAACTGGGCGACATCGTCGTCACCCTGACCCCGGCCATGTCGGTGATACGCAACGTCAAGCAAGGCTTGGTGGGCGTCCTCCCCGAGGCCGAGAGCGAGATCGGCGAGATCTCTGGGCTGCTAAGTAGCATCCTGGTGGACGCAGGAACGGTCGGTGGGTACTCCCTGAACTTCGAAGCCGCCAACGAGGACGCCGAGAAAATCTTGGCCGAGGCCTCAGCGGTGGCTGAGACGCGCATGCGCGAGAAGTTCCCGGACATCCCGTCGTCTCTCCCGTCTGCCGAAGCTACCTCTACCGAGGGCACCTCCTACTAAGAAGGGGCCCTCGCTCCTTTCTTTTCTCCGAGCCCCAGTGGGCACCATGCCCCTCGCAGGAACCTGACCCGCCCCACCACAGCCGCGGCCGCACCCCTCGGGAGGAGCCGAGCGCCGCAACCGCCGCGCAACGCAGTTCGAACAAACTTTCACCATATTGTATCGCTTTTGTTGACCAACCCCGTGATTATGGGGGGCGACCCGTGAAGCGGCGTATTTGTCCGCCCGTGCACCTCTGAGGCTACTAGGCATAGGCCGAGAGGACGCCATAAAGCCGAAGATCACGTCCACGATCAAAGAGATAGAGTACCACCGCAAGGAGCTGGAGAACATCCGGATGAGGCTCGAGCAGAGGAGGAAGGCCCTCTTCGACACCACAGTCAGGGCCATTAAGACCAAGGACCAGTCCAAGGCCAACGTCTACGCCAACGAGTGGGCGGAGCTAAGGAAGGTGGGGAAGGTCGTCTACGCCAGCGAGCTCGCCCTGACCCAGGTCGTCCTCAGGCTCGAGAGCATAGCTGAGGTCGGGGACGTGATGTCCCACATGAGCAGCGCCTTCAGGGTCCTCCGCAAGGTCAACAAGACAGTCCAGGGGATGGCCCCCTCCCTGGACCAGGCCTCGGACGAGATCAGCAGCGCCCTCAGCGAGACCATGGCCGGCATGGGGAACGTCACCCCGGGGATACAGCTCAACATCCAGACGGACAGCGGCGAGGAGCTCATCGAGCAGGCCAGGAAGCTGGCCGAGGAGAGGGCCGAGGAGATGAAGCGGACGCTCATGGTCTCCCCGAGGGTCCTCCAGCGCGAGGCCCCGGAGCTCCAGGAGCGGACGCCCCTCTTGGCTGCGGGGGACGACGACGAGGAGGACTCCCAGGTCCTGGGCGCCCTCTACGCGCCCCACCCCCGGGACCAGGCCGAGGAGCAGGTGCTGCAGTACGCAGCCATCCACGACGGCAACGTCGACATAACGGACGCTTCCTCTGTGCTTAAGATGCCCTCCGACGAGGTGGAGCAGGCGATGCTCACGCTGATGGCCCAGGGGAAGGTCAAGCTAGGCGACGGAGGCTCTGGGAACTGAGCGTGGTCGCGGCCAAGGAGCTGGAGGACGACGCGAAGAAGTACGCCTCCGAGGCGATCAGGCTCGACTCACAGGGGGCCCACGGCATGGCCATCCAGATGTACCAGAAGGCCATCTCCACCCTGGTGAAGCTGGTCCACCTCTACCCCGACTACAGGCTCAACAAGCAGTACACGGAGAGGGCCATGGCCTATCAGGAGAGGGTCAAGGCCATCCAGGCGGCCCACGGGCTGCTCCCTCCGGACTCGTCACAGGAGCCCGGCTGGACCCCGGGGACCGTGGTCGGGAAGCCCGGCTCGGGGGCACCGCCGACTTCGAGCCCCAACTCCCCTGCCGGCCCCCAGGTCGTGCAGCAGCTGAAGGCGTCCTTCAACGAGCTCGTGGTCACCGAGAAGCCTGACGTGAAGTGGGACGACGTCATCGGCCTGGAAGACTGCAAGCAGGCGATACGCGAGTCCATCGTATTCCCCTACCTGCGCCCAGACCTCTTCAAGCTCGGGTGGCCCAGGGGCATCCTCCTCTACGGCCCGCCAGGATGCTTTGACGAACAGACGGAGATCCTTACCAAGCGGGGATGGAAGAAATACACCGAACTGGCCGATGACGAGGTCGTGGCCACGCTCAACCCCGGCACGAACGAACTCGAGTACCACCCGATTGTACGAAAGATCCAATATCATTACGAAGGAAAGATGTACCGCCTGGAGTCCACCCAGGTCAGCCTGATGGTCACGCCCGACCATCAGCTCTGGGTAGGGAAGAAGGCTCAGCAGGGCAAGGTGAAGTACGATTTTGC
The DNA here is from genome assembly GCA_021827865.1 of archaeon. Taxonomy (GTDB): domain Archaea; phylum Thermoproteota; class Nitrososphaeria; order Nitrososphaerales; family Gagatemarchaeaceae; genus UBA183. The sequence goes on along the minus strand of JAKAUC010000009.1, from coordinate 296,131 downwards.
CCATCCAGGTGATGTGTTCGGAAGGAGCAACGGCGGCACTTACCCCTACTACAAGAAAGATGCCAAGTGGCGCGGCATCGACAGGGAATTCGTTCTTCTGCCCCAGCGCGAATCAGGGAGCGGGCCAAAACATGAGGAGATCAGGATACCCATGTCCGAATGGGCCCCGTTCTTCGGGCTTTGGCTTGCCGAGGGTTATACCGCCTACTGGGGAGGCAATTACCACGTCGGGATAAGGAACCTGGACCAGGACCTCCTCGACTTCGCATACGATAGCCTCAAGAAGTGGGGGCTCAACCCACATTACTCTTCAGACGGGCGCGTAACGGTCCTCAACAAGCAACTGTACGAGCTCCTCCGGCCGATCGGCGACAAATACACCAAGTACATTCCGGATGAAATCAAGGACCTGTCCCCCGCCCTCCTGCGGAGCATCCTGGAGTACTACGCGCGGGGCGATGGGACGCACGAGGTGGACGAAGCCGAGGTTGGCGCCACCAGGGTGCGTTGCCAAACTTCCTCGCCGCGCTTGCGGGACGACCTGATGGAAATCACCCTCAAGGCGGGCATGGCGTGCAACTATGTGGTCCACACGGATGCCGGTTCCACGGCCGCCATCGTAGGGGCGGATGGAAAGGAGAGGACGATAACTCGGACGACGGCCAACTACAGGCTGAGTATCCTATATCGCAGAGGCGAAACGCGAGTCGACAAGCCCAGCATAGAGCAGTGGGAGGACTACTCGGGCATGGTCTGGGACGTGACTGTCCAGAACCACGTCATCTACGTCAGGCGCAACGGCAAGGCCGTATGGAGCGGCAACTGCGGGAAGACCATGGTCGCAGCTGCCACGGCCGCCGAGATCGACGGCTACTTCATCTCTGTCGACGCGGCCTCCATCATGAGCAAGTGGCTGGGGGAGGGGGAGAAGAACGTGGCCAAGCTCTTCGCCAACGCCAGGAAGATGCTGGGCGACAACAAGCCTGTCATAGTCTTCGTCGACGAGATCGACTCGCTCCTCGGGACCAGGGGCCAGGAGGTGGGGGGCGAGGTGAGGGTCAGGGACCAGTTCCTGAAGGAGACCGACGGCATCAACGACAAGGGGAAGAACCTCCACTTGTACGTCATCGGAGCCACCAACAAGCCGTGGTCCCTCGACCCTCCTTTCCTTCGCAGGTTCTCCAAGAGGATCCTGGTCCCCCTCCCGGACAACGACGCCCGCATGGCGCAGTTCAAGCTCTACACCGCGCCGCTCACCCTCGCGGAAGACGTCGAGCTTCCAACCCTGGCCAAGCTCAGCGAAGGGTATTCGGGGAGCGACATCAAGGACATCTGCCAGGGGGTCCAGTTGAGGGTGGTCAGGGAGCTGTTCAAGTCCGGCAACGCCCTCGACAAGGAGTCGTCCCCGCGCCCCATCGACCTGAGCGACTTCAAGGAGATAATGAGGACGAGGAAGCCTTCGGTGTCCCCCGACATGCTCCGGGCCTACCAGCAGTGGACGAACAATTTCAGCGCCCTCTAGGCCGAGGACGCCCCGGGCCGCGGGCGGGTCACAGGAGGAAAAGCGGCCGGCTCTGGTTCGCTGCGGCTCCACACTCGGGGGTCGGCGTCGTCCCAGCGGCTGACGCCGGGGTCCGCATCGAGAGGGGCCCGCCGGCGGTATTATGGGTCAGGCATCCATAGGGCTTATAAGCAAACCCCGAACGCCGCCGACCCATAGAGTCATATGGAGTTCGAGAAACTAACCCTTGAAGTGGGCGCCGCCAAGGCGGGGCTCAAGCCGGTCACCCCTCGCACCGTCCAGGGGGAGTCAGGGGTAGTCCACTCCTTCAACCTCCTCTTCTCCGACGGGCGCCGGCTGTACGCCTTCGACATCTACGACTCGGTCACAGACATCGAGGCTGTAAAGTCCTACGCCAAGAAGCTGGACACCGGGTGCTCTGTCAGCATCGTCTGCCCGGCGGACAGGGTGACGGCCGAGGCGGGCCAGCTCGCGCTGAGCTACGGCCTCAGGGTCCTCACCCCCGAAGTCGCGGGCGCGTTCTTCTCCCTGGAGAGGCCCGCCCCCAGAAGCGCGCTGGGCTAGGCCCATCGAATCTATTTCTACCGCCGCGACGAGCCCCTGCCATTGCAAGAGCCGTTCTCCCCCGCTGACCTCAAGGCCAGGATAGGAAGGCAGGTGCGCCTCGAAGGCTGGGTCCACGACGTCCGGGCCCTCGGGGGGATCAGCTTCGTCCTGATCCGCAACTCCAGGGGGGTGGTCCAGCTCGCGGTCCCGAAGAAGGCTGTCCCCCCAGAGCTCTTCGCCCTGGTCGCCGGGCTCCGCCAGGAGGACGTCATCTCGTGCCTGGGCGAGGTGAAGGAGAGCAAGGCGGCGCGCCTGGGCTTCGAGATACTCCCGTCGTCGGTCGAGGTCATCGCCCGGTCCGCGGCCCCGCTCCCCCTGGACCCCAGGGGGGTCACCCCGGCGTCCCTGGACACCCGCCTCGAGTGGAGGTCCCTGGAGCTCCGCAGGCCCGAGACGGCCGCGGTCTTCATCATACAGAACGCCCTGGTGCAGGGGTTCGAGGACTACCTCCAGGGGCGGGGCTTCATCCGCGCCTTCACCCCGAGCATAATCGGGGGGGTGTCCGAAGGGGGGTCGGAGGTCTTCAAGCTCGACTACTACGGCAGGGAGGCCTTCCTAAGGCAGGACCCGCAGCTTCACAGGCAGCTCACCATAGCCGGGGGCTTCGACCGCGTCTACGACCTGGGGACCAACTGGAGGGCCGAGCTGTCCCACACCCCGCGCCACCTGAGCGAGCACAGGACCATAGCCCCGGAGATGGGGTTCATCGCCGATGAGAGGGATGTGATGCGCCTCGAGGAGGAGATGCTGGTCCACGGCATAGAGAACGCGCTGAAGCGCTGTCCCGACGAGCTGGCCGTCCTGAAGAAGGACCTGACGCTGCCGAAGATCCCCTTCCCAGAGATCGACTTCCCCGACGTCTACGGGATACTGGAATCCAAGGGGAAGAAGCTCCCCAGGGGGGAGGACCTCGACGAAGAGTCCAAGGACCTCCTCGCATCCTACGCCAGGGACGAGCTGGGCTCCGAGTACTACTTCGTCAACCGCTTCCCCTCGGAGCCCAAGCCATTCTACATCATGAGGTACGACGACGACCCGAATTTCGCCCGGTCCACAGACTTCTTCCTCGGGAGCCTGGAGCTCTCCTCCGGGGGGCAACGGGAGCACCGCCACGAGAAGGTCATGGCCCAGCTCAGGGAGAAGGGGATGGACGCAAAGTCCCTCGAATGGTTCACCGAGCCGTTCCGCTACGGTGTCCCGCCCCACGGCGGCTTCTCCTTCGGCATCGAGCGGTTCACCGCGAAGCTCCTGGGGATCGAGAACGTCAAGGAGGCTGTCCTCTTCCCGAGGGACCCGGAAAGGCTGCAGCCCTAGGCGCCCAGCCCAGGAAGGACGCTCCCTCCCCAGGCGTCGACGGCGAACGCTGACCGCCGGTCACGAATAGAGGCTGGCCGCGACCTCGCGCTCCGTCTCCACCAGCAGGTCTATCCCCCTGGCGCGCTTGACCGCGTCCCTGAGCTTGTCGAAGTCCCCGATCCTCCTCTCGCTCCTCTTGGCAGGGACCACCACCTTCGTCTTCTTCTCCCCGTCCGGGAGCCAGACGGTGTTGACCGTGAGCACCTTGGCCGGGTAGAATATCTCCTCCAGGAACTGCCTGTCGCTCACCCCCGCTCCGACGAGGTAGGCCTTCCCCTTCAGCGCCCCCTCCAGCTCCTCGTGAAGCCGGGGGTTCGACCTCAGGGCCGCCATGTCCGACTGCTCGAACTCCATCACGTAGGACCCCTTCGCTTCCGAGGCGCGCTTCAGGGTGACCTTGGCGAGCTCCGGGAACCGGTCCGCCAGCCCCGCCACCGCCTTGGAAGCTTCGACGTCCGCCTTCGATATCTCCCCCTTCGCCAGCCTCGACTCGCAGTTCCCGCAGAGTATCCCTGTCTTAGCGTCGAAAGCGCAGATGGGGAGCTTCGGCTGCATCTCTGAGAATGCTCCGCTATGCGCGCATAAAAAATGTTCGGAGGCCGGTCATCTGGGGCGCCTTCCTGGCGCCTCGGCGGCCTCACAGCTCCCGCTGGCTCACGGGCCTGTAGCGGGGCTTCCCCTCGCCGTCTCCTGGGCTTCTACTTCGCGAGCTTGATCTCTATGGAGGAGACGTTGCTCATGCCACCGGTCATGGTGCTCTTGACCTGCTCCGTGTTGATGGCGATGTTCTGCACACGGACGTCTGTGGCGAACCTCTTCGTCAGCACCTGGGCCACGTCGACCGCCCGCGAGATCGCTCTTCCTCGAGCTTTCACGGTGACCGGGTTGGACCCATTGTTGATCTGCGTCAGGACGGCAAGAACGTAGTTCAAGCCACCGAACGAAGGGTGTACCTTCTATTCGTTTGTGGGCTTCTTGCCGACGTAGATCGTGTTTGGTTCGCGTGGTTGCATTTCTTCGTGTTCTGGTTGGTTGGCCATTGGACTCGATGTCTTTCACGGCCTATTTATCCGCTATGAATGAAAGGTCTATCTCAAGCCCCGGCGTCGACCCGAAGCCGGGATCAGGCTCCGCCCTGGCCCGGGAGGGGGTGAGCCCGGGGCCGGCCTCCGCCCCGTCGGACGAGGGTCCCGGCGCTAAGTTTAATCCCCATGTCATCGGCGCGCCTGCTATGCGCCTATACGAGTATCAGGCGAAGGAGCTCTTCAGGGAGTACGGCCTCCCGGTCCCCCTGTCCGTCCTTGCCAGGGACCCGGCCGAGGTGAAGGGGGCCTTCGCGTCGCTAAAGCCCCCGGTCGCCGTGAAGTCGCAGGTCCTGGCGGGGGGGAGGGGGAAGGCAGGGGGCATCGCACTGGTGGACGGGCCGGACAAGGCCGAGGCCGAGGCGAAGAGGATCTTCGCGCTCCCCATCGGAGGGGAGAGGCCCGCCGCGCTGCTGGTCGAGGAAGCTTACCCTCACGACTCTGAGATGTACCTCTCGGTGACCCTCGACAGGGGGGAGAGGTCCTTCGTGGCCATCGCGGCCAGCGCGGGAGGGATCGAGGTGGAGTCCCTCTCCGGCAAGGTGGTGCGCAGGGTCCCGGTCGACGGCATCGACGAGAAGTTCGCGAAGGACGTCGCCTCGGAGCTGAAGCTCCAGGGTGCCCAGGCCGCCCAGTTCGCCAAGATACTGCTTTCGCTCGAGCGCCTCGCGAGGGAGAAGGAGTGCGAGCTCGCCGAGATCAACCCCGTCGCCGTGGGGAAGGACGGGACCCTCCTCCCACTGGACGCCAAGGTGATCGTCGACGACAACGCCCTCTTCCGCCACCCAGAGTTCTCCAAGCTCCACCCCGAGGACGAGTTCGAGGGGGAGGCGTCGCGCCAGGGCTTCGCCTTCGTCAGGCTGGACGGGGACGTCGCCGTGGTGGGGAACGGGGCCGGGCTGGTCCTTTCGACCCTCGACCTGGTCGGGGACGCGGGAGGGAAGCCCGCATGCTTCCTGGACCTGGGCGGGGGGGCACAGCAGGACAGGGTCGAGGCGGCGATCCGACTGGTCAACAGGCTCCCAGGGGCGAGCAGGATACTGGTCAACATCTACGGGGGGATCACCCGCAGCACCGACGTCGCCGCCGGGATCAAGGCCGTGATATCCGAGGGGGGGATGAAGCCCATCTACGCCAGGGTCAGCGGCGCCGAGGAGGAGGCAGCCCGCCAGATGCTGGCGGGGACGGCGGTCAGGATGTACAAGACCGCCCCGGAGGCGGTGGCAGCGGTGGTGAAAGGGGCATGATTCTCCCCAGGAAAGGAGACCCAGTCGTCGTGCAGAACATGCCCGGGAGGTACGGGCGGCTCCACACCAGGCTGATGCTCGACTACGGGACCAACGTCGCCGCGGGGGCGGCTCCGGGGAAGGGGGGCCAGTCGGTGGAAGGGGTCCCGGTCTACGACACCGTGGCCGAGGCCGTGGCCAAGACAGGCGCGAAGGCGTCCATCTGCTTCGTCCCGGCCGAGTACACCCTGGCGGCGGGGAAGGAGGCCCTCGACGCCGGCATCAAGCTGCTCGTGATAATCACGGAGCACGTCCCTGTCAGGGACGAGCTCAGGCTGGTCCAGCTGGCCCAGGGCAAGGGGGCGTCCATCATAGGGCCCAACTGCCCCGGGATCATCATCCCCTCGCAGAAGGCCAAGCTCGGGATCATGCCAGCCCCGTCCTTCTCGCCGGGGAACGTCGCCCTCTACTCCAGGAGCGGCACCCTCACCTACGAGATCGCCGGGCAGCTGACGGCCGCCGGCTACGGCCAGTCCCTGGCGGTGGGGATCGGGGGGGACCCGGTCAACGGGACCACCTCCATCGAGTGGATGGACCACGTCCAGGGGATGGACGACACCGAGGCGGTGGTGATAGTGGGGGAGATAGGCGGGGACGCGGAGGAGCGCCTCGCCAGGCACATACAGAAGTCGGGGTACAAGAAGCCCATAGTCGGGTACATCGCCGGGAGGCACGCCCCCAAGGAGAAGAAGATGGGGCACGCCGGGGCGATAATCTACGGCGACTACGGCACCGCCGACTCGAAGATACGGGCGCTGACCGCGGCCGGGGTGAAGGTGGCGAAGACCCCCATGGAGGTCCCGGGGCTCGTCAGCCAGGCCCTGGGCTGAGCGGCCGCCCACCGAAAACTTATAGTCGGGACTCGGAAGGCGGAGCGAAGTCGCCATGCCCATAGCAGACGCCGCCAAGAAGCAGATAGCCCAGAAGAGGAGGCTCTTCCTCCAGGTCTGCCTGAGGTGCGGCGCCCGGAACCCCCTCAACGCCGACAGGTGCAGGAAGTGCAAGTCCTCGGACCTCAGGCTGAAGAACAGGTCCGTGGGGCTGAAGAAGTAGCCGCGGCCCTCCGAGACACCGGCCGTCCCAAGGGTCCCCCCGGGGCAGCGTCCCCTCCATCGTCTCACCAGCGGCTGTGTCGCGTGTTTCACACCCCCCTCCGTCGCCAGGGTCGCCTGGGGCCGAGGATGGCCGCCCAGACCCTCCCCAGTGGCTAGGGTCGGCTCCAGCCTGGAGCGGGAGGGCGCTTCAAGGCCTTAAATGGCGTCCCCCTTCGGCGGAACTCGTCTTTGGCCGATATCATACTGGTGTTCGGCGTGGTCGCAGCCATAGTCTTCATGGGCTTCCTGGGGGAGCTCCTGTTCAGAAGGACCGGGGTCCCCTCGTTCCTCTTCCTCATACTCATAGGGGTCGTCCTGGGGCCAGGGTTCCACGTCTTCTCCGGGGCGGAGCTGAGCCCCGTCCTGGGGCTCTTCGCAGAGCTGACCCTGATGATGATACTCTTCTACAGCGGCATCCAGCTGAGGCTCAAGAGCCTGGCCCAGGGGGGCGGGAGGGGGGTGGCGCTGGTGGTCCTCTACTTCACCCTGGCCATGACGGGGATCACAGCCTTCGGGTTCTACATCATGCGGTGGGACCTGGTGGAGGCGATGATATTCGGTTCGATCATAGCCGGGCAGACGAGCACCCCGGTGGTGGTCCCTCTGGCGAGGTCCCTCAAGCTCCCGGCCGACACCGTCGCCCTGGTGACCACGGAGTCGGTGCTGAACTCCATCGTGGGGATCATCACTTTCCTCGCCCTGGTCCAGCTGTACGCCTCCCCGGTGGTGAGCTTCGCCATATCGCTGACCAAGATCGCCTCCACCTTCTCCATAGGGATAGTCCCCGCCGTGGCCTTCTCCTTCGTCTGGCTCTTCATCCTCGAGAGGGTCAAGGACCAGAGGTACACCTACGTCCTGATGCTCGGCATGATACTCGCGACCTACGCCGGGACCGAGGCCCTGGGCGGGAGCGGGGAGCTGGCCGTCTTCATCTTCGGGCTGATATTCGGCAACTACAAGGTCCTGAACCTCCTCAGGACAAAGCAGGTGGACATCGACCCCCTGATGTCCAAGGTCTCGGGGATCCAGGAGGAGATATCGTTCCTGCTCAACACCCTCTTCTTCGTCTTCCTCGGGCTGAACTTCGACCTCGGCTTCCACAGCGTCTTCATGGGGGTCACGGTCGGGGTCCTCCTCACCACCGGGCTCCTGGGGGCGAGGTCGATCTCGGTGGTCGCGGCCACGGCCGGGGCGGAGACGTCCAAGAACAGGGCCGAGGTGATACTCCTGTCCGCCCAGGGGGTGACCCAGGCGACCCTGGCCATCCTCACCCTGAGCTACGGCCTCCCACTGGGGACCACCTTCCTGGGGCTGGTCTCCTACGTGATCATCTTCACCAACGTGGTCACGGTCATCGGGGCGGCGTGGATCAGGCACAGGTCCTCCTTCGGGTTCAGGGACTTCATGGCCTCGCTGCAGGCGGAGCCTCCGGGCCCGACCGGCTGAAGCAAAGGCAAATATCGGGTTCAGGGGCGGCACCGCCGGGCCCGTGGTCTAGTCTGGTTATGACGCCGCCCTCACATGGCGGAAATCCCCGGTCCGAGTCCGGGCGGGCCCACCAGCCCCAGAGCGTCTCCGGTGGTCAGGCTGCCATGCTCGGGGGCGCCGGCCTCCGCATCCGCCAGACCAGCAGCGCCCCCGCCGCCAGGGCCAGGGCCGCGGCCACGGCCAAGAGCGCGTCGTAGTTGTACCCGAAGTGCGCCTCCGCGGCAGCCGGGGCGGTCAGCCGCAGGGTCTCCGAGGCCCCCTTCCCTCCTCCCCCCCACCCGGAGAACACGAAGAGGAGGGACGACGGGCGGGCGGTGAGGGTCACCTCGGTCCCCACCGGCGCGTAGATCGTCGCCGAGCCCGAGGCGACGGTCCCTGCGCTCCCTCCGTAGGAGTAGACGACCGTCCCCCCTCGGTCGGCTGTCACCGTCAGCCCCGGGTAGAACAGGGCTGTTTCGTTCACCGGGCCTTCCAGGGTCAGGGACGCGGAGGGGGCGCTCCCCGAGTAGGCCCCGGCCCCGGACCCAGACCACCCCTCGAACTCCCAGCCAGGGCTCGCCGTGGCCAGGAGGACCACGGTCCCCCCGGCGGGGAACCACCCGGGGGCCGGGCCTGCCGTCCCGCCGACCCCCTCGGTGCCGACGAAGTATTGCCGGTGGTAGACGAAGCTGAGGGTCTGCGAGGCCGCCGCCACGCCGCTGGTCGCGTTCCCCGTGACCCACCTCTCCCCGGCCACCGCGCCCGAGAGGGCCCCGGTGACGTTCCAAGCGCTCCCCAGGTCGACCAGGTAGGTGGAGCCTGCGGTGGTGAGGTTCGCGGTGAAGACGGACCCGCCCTGGACGTAGCTGAAGGCAGGGGGGGAGGGGAGGCCGCCTCCAAGGTAGGAGTATCCCACGGTCAGCTCCACCGTGGGCTGGCTCAGGGACCCCGTGACGAACGAGTAGGCGTCGCTGACCTCGACCGCCCCGTGGGATGTGAACCGGACGAGGGTGCTGGGGTCGGCGTAGAAGACAGGGCCGAAGGTGGCCGCATTGAAGAGGGTCGCCCGGGTGGAGCAGTTGGAGTCGGTGCACGCGAACTCGTCGATCCACATCCAGGCCGACTTCTGCGGGAGGGTCGTCGAGTAGGAGGTCGCCTGCTGGTTCTGGTAGTAGGGGCTCCCGTGGTACCACTCGGTCATCAGCCCGGTGAAGTAGCCGTTGGAGTTCGCGGTACTCGACGGGGGCTGCACGAAGCTCGTCGCCCCCTCGGCGCTGTAGGTCTCCTGGGCGTAGGCGTGGGTGCTGTTGTCTACAGCCACCATCACCACCTCACCGGACTTGAAGTAGAGGTTGAGGGAGACCGAGTCGCCGGGGTGGACGGGGCCGCTGAACTTCTGGATCCCGCTCCCGGCCGCCGAGGGGTAGACCGACGCCCCGGAGGGGCCGTAGACCTCGTAGTTCATCCCGAACCCCTCCCCGGGGCTCCAGTCCCACGACACACCGACCTGGTACCAGTAGCCGGACGACGTGAGCCCGTTGAGGAGGTAGGCTGGGCCGGTCCCAGACACAGGGTCGACCTGGGGGACTGCGGTCACGTTGTAGAGCATCGAGTAGAACCCGGTGGTGAAGGTGAGGCCTAGCTGCTCGTCGTAGAGGGCCGAGGAAGAGGAAGGCGATGCGGGGAGGGCTGGCGCAGGGGAGAGGGGGGCGGAAGCTGCGGCCGGGGCCGGGGCGCCCCCGGGGGCCGGGGCCGTGGGGACCAGGGGAGGGGGGTGGGGCCGCGGCGCGACGCGGAGGGGGACGGCCGAGGGGGTGACCAGCAGGGCGGCGAGGGCCAGGACCAGGGCCGCGCTGCGGCCGGTGTCTCTCCGCAATCCAGCTTCACCGGGGATGACGCGCTGATAAGTGTGCGAGGCTATCTCGAAGCCTCGTCCCCGCGGGCCCGCTCGTAGGCTACCCGGGTCAGCAGGTCCGCCTCCCTGTTCTGCTCCCTCGGTATCCACTCGAACCTCACCGACCCGAACCCCCTCAGCAGGTCAGTGGCTTCCTTCAGCTTGCCGACGTACATCCCTCCCTTGACCTTCCACCCCTCGGCCATCTGGCCGACCAGGAGCTTCGAGTCGGACCTGACCAGCACGTCCCCGGCGAGCCCCAGCGCCTTCAGCCTCTTCAGGGCCTCGGCGAGGGCCGTGTACTCCGCGAAGTTGCTGGTCACGCCGCGGCCGGCGAGCCCCGAGCCCTCCCCCAGCTTCTTCCCCCCGTCGTAGATGAGGTAGCCGTAGGTCCCTGTCCCCGGGTTCCTTGGTTCGGCGAGCCCGTCGACGTACACCGTGACCGTCAACGGCCCACCTCAGAACCAGGGGGCCTGGAGGAGGCTTATCTGGGAAGAGACCTTGTCGACGTAGTCGTTCATGCGGGCCAGCATGGTCCTCGACGTGATGTAGCCTATCACCTGGTCGTGCTCCTTCACCAGGAGGCGCCTCACCCCGTGCTCGGACATCAGCTGCGACACGGCGGCCAGCCCCGCCCCTCCGTCGATGCTCAGCAGGTCCCTGGTCATCACATCGCCGAGGGTGACCTTCACCGGGTCGAGCCCCTCGGAGACCACCTTGGAGAGGATGTCCCACTCCGTCACTATCCCCCGGGGGCTGGCGGCGGATCCCACCAGGACGAAGCCGCGCTTCCTCGCCTTCATGGCCTTGGCCGCGTCCATGACTGTGCTCTCCTCTGTGAGCGACAGGAACTCCTTCTCCACTATGTCCCTGGCGTATAGAACCATGCGTCCTCGACGGCCGGCGGCTCGATTAAGCCTTTGCCCTATCCGGGAGGACGGCCCAGGCGGGGGCGGCCCGGCGCACCCTCCGCGGGGTCACCCCGTGCGGGTGCCGAGCCTGGAGGAAATCAAAAATCAAAGCGGAGCGGCCGTCGTTGAAGACGAGCCGCCAATCCGGGACGAAGGCCCTTGGCGGACCTTACTCTCCCTGCTCTTCGCTCGCGCTTGTGGAGGCCTGGCCTTCAGCGCCAGACATGCCCTCAGACCCGCCAACGACCGCGCCGGTGGCGAACCTGTTGGCTACCTGGGTCACCTTGACCTTGCCCTGCCAGCCCTGCTTAGCGCCGGCCACGAAGATGACAAAACCGTCGATCTTCGCGATGCCGTCACCGCGTCTGCTGATTTCGGAAATAGTAACGTCGTACTCCTTCCCGACCTCAACAGGCTTTGGCTTGAAGGACCTGAAGCCGCCGCCGCTTCCGCCGCTGCTGCTTCGCCCATAGCCTCCTCGTCCGAAACTCGTCTTTTCACATCCTAGCTGCGTTCGGTGCCGCTGAAAACTTGCTCCCTTTGGCGAGTTATTAAGGATGACTGCCTCGGATGTCAGGTTCGCGGCTGTCCCTCCGGGGGCGAACAGCGCCGGGCTGATTTGCCCCTCCCCCTGTGGGGATGGGAGACTTTCGCGTGCTCCCCCACATATCTGACTGAGCCTAGGAAAACAGAGGGTGGGAGGGCCTAGGGCCCTCCTCTCGAATCTGTTATGGTGGACTGACTAGGTATGGTATCAGGTTCGCGACGTTGGGCGTCCCCCAGCCTGAAGCGTCGTCCCAGCCGGGTCCCGCGAAGTATCCGTAGTTCGTACCGAATAGGGTGTTGTTGCCGGCGACGATGTCGTGGAAGGAGCTTGGGTAGGCTGACGGGCTGTTGCCGATCTCGTAGATCGAGGGGTTGAGGTCGCCGAGAGGTTTGCCCGCTGCCTGGTCCGCCAGGGCTGCGATGGCAGCCCACTGCGGAGACCCTGCGCTGGTCCCTCCGACTATGAAGAAGACCGGGCCGGTGGCTCCGATGCACGACGGACAGGCGCTCCAGACGACGAGGACTCCGCCGTTGACTGCCGCATTGTAGGACACGTCGGGGGTGGTCCTGGCGCTGAGGCCGAGTCCTGACTGGAAGCTCGGGACCGTGGTGAAGATGAGGCTCGGCGCTCCGCCGCTTGCCGCACCGTATGTGTGCTCGTTCCAGACCGACTCACCTCCGTAGCCTGACGGGCTACAGCCTCCGGTGGGGGGGCAGGAGCCTGCGGCCAGGCCGCCGGGGTACGGGTTGCCCTGGGTGCCGCCTACCGCCGTCACGAGCGGGTCCGAAGATGGGAAGAGGGCGTTGGGGGTCGCGATGCCGTTGGTGGCGCCGGAGTCGCCTGCGGAGGCGAAGACGGTCCATCCAAGCGCGTTCGCTTCTGCGTAGTTCTGTTCCGCTTGTAGCACCTGCGCGTTGTTGTTGTGGATCAGGTATTCAGGGACCCCGAAGCTCTGGGACATGATCGCCCCGGGGAACATGGGGATGACCCTGCTCTCGGCGACGTTGATTGCGTTGCCACTGGGCGACGATGCGACGTCGAGGACGATGTTGGCCCCCGGCGCCATGGCGTGGGCGTACTCTACGTCAAGGCTGGTCTCGATGGACCACCCGAACGCCCCGAGGGGGTTGAGGGAGGTATAGCTCGGGGTCGGGCATCCGCCGGGCGGGCAGATTATGGCGAACGAGGGCGGCGCGGCTATGCCGAAGGTCTTGTCGAACAGGGCGAGGTCGCTCGCTATGGTTGGGCTGCCGTAGGCATCGACTATGACTATGGTCTGCCCTGAGCCGTCGAGGTTACCCGGGTAGTTGTAGGCCGACCTTATGTACGCTGGGCTGTAGCAGACGAGGCCGACAGCTGAACAGGACGTCAGGGGGTTGAAACTTGGCGTGACGGTGACCGTTTTCGTGCTGGCGAGTTGGTAGATGATCATGGGGTTATAATTGAAGTCGCTGTTGCTGCTCGCCGGCGCTGCCAGCGCGAGCGGGCTTGCGACTAGGATGAAAGAGAACGCTAGTGTTGTCAATAACAGACTTTTCTTCATCGCATTTTGTGCGAAATCTGATTATTTAACGGTATTCGGGGCCGCGCGAGGCCGCTAGTGTTCATAAGCGCCCCGCGTGGGGGTGCCTACGTGCCCAAGGAAATCACCGACAAGGAACAGTTCACGAAGCTGCTCGCGGACGCGACCGAGGTCCGCGTGGCCCGCCAGGGGGACAGCGCCAAGGTCAAGCTGAGGACCAGGGACGCCCTCTACACCCTCAGGACCACGTCCGAGGAAGCCGACGCCCTCGTCAAGGGCATCAAGAAGCCTGTCGTAGAGTTCTAGACCAGGAACCTCAGGATCACCAGGACCCCCAGGAGCATGGGGATGGGGAGCCCGGGGAGGATCCTCCTCCTCGAGAGGAGGAAGAGGGTGATGACCATCCCGACGTCGATGGCCGCGATGGTGAGCACGGCCGGGAGGGCCCCGAAGGCATCGTAGAACTGGAAGAGCGCCAGCGACGGGAGGAGCGTGTAGAAGACCACGTCCCCGAGCCCGAGGGTGAACTCCCCCGCCTTGATCGACATCCCCACCAGCGCGATCCCCTGGCCCGTCCCGACCAGCGCCTTGAGGGGACCCTTGAACACCGCGTAGATGTCGTAGACTGCGAACGCGATGGGGAGCGCCAGGGCCGTCCACGTCGGGAGTGTCTCGGCGAAGAAGCTCCCGACCTCGGCGCCGACGAAGGCAAGTATTATCGTCGCCAGCCAGTTGACGTTCTTCACGAATATGGTGTATGCGATGAGGGCCACCACGACGACGGGGACCCCGAAGGCCACCGGGTCCACGAGGCTGGCCGGCAGGTAGTTGAACGCGAACTGCCCCGCCGTCACCAGGGTCAGTATGAATGCGGAGAAGGCCACCGACCCGAAGACGAACACCTTGAACGGGAGGACCAGCTTCCTCCTCAGGAGCCAGACCAGGACCAGGGTGAGCGCGAAGGCGAAGCCCACGAGCAGCGCGGCGTTCAGGGCGGACCCTGCGAGGGAGGTCCCCGCCGGGGCGTAGCTCGGGCCCGTCGTCTCCACCACGCTGACGTAGACCGGGAGGTTCTGGCTGGTGATCAGCAGGGCGACGACCTGGGTCGCTATGACCACCGCTGCGGCCACGAGGAGGTTGACGGGGGTTACCCGCTTCCCATCCGGCTGCTGTTGGTCGCTCATTTCCGGAGGGGCGACCTCAAACGCCGCCTAGACGGTGAATTCCTGTCCGGGCATCGCCGCAGTGGCCTCGGCGCCGAAGCCGTCGTGGAGCTCCTTGGCCAGGGCCAGGCATGACTCCTCCTCGCCGTGGACCGTGAGGAACTTCGGGTTCCCCTGGACCCCCTTGAGGTCGCTGAGCAGGGTCGACCTGCCAGAGTGAGACGAGAAGTCGAAGCGCCTCACCTCGGCCTTCACCTTGGTGGGCTTGCCCCGGTATATCGTCAGCCCCTTGTCGATCAGGGTCCTCCCGGGGGTCCCCGGGACCTGGAAGCTGACTATCCCTATGCCGTTCTTCTCGTCCATCGAGAGGTGCTCGTTGTAGAATATGGAAGAGCCGCCCACCAGCATCCCCGCCGGGGAGACGATGACCCCTGGCCTCTTCACCAGGCGCCTCCTCTGGGTCCAGCTTGTGACCTCCTCGATGGTCTCGAGCATCTTGCGGAGGGCCGCCGGGTCCCGGAGGAACTCCTGGTACCGCAGCAGTATCCCGTTGACCTTCAGCGCCATGCCGTCCATGGCTATGGGGTGATTGAACCCGTTCTTCACCAGCGTCATGGCCACCTCCTGTGCCCTCCCGACAGAGAAGGCAGGGATGAGGAAGACGCCCCCCCTCTCCACCACCGTCCGCGCGAACTCGACCAGCTCCTGCTCGGCCTTGTGCCTCCCGGGGTGGTCGGCCTGGGCGTAGGTGCTCTCCGTGATGACCATGTCAGCCTCCCCCAGGTTCTTCCAGGACCCGGGCATGAGGTTGGTCTCGTCGCCGTTGATGTCCCCGGTGTAGATGAGGCGCTTGTTCCCGGCCTCCACCGCGATGATGGCCGAGCCGGGGATGTGCCCCGCGTCGTAAAACTGGATGGTGAAGTCTCCGACCTGGAACGGCTCCATGTAGCCGTGGTGCACCGTGTTGGAGTTCATGGCCATCAGGTCGAGGAACTCGAAGGGGAGGTACTGGCCTGAGATCTTGATGAAGTCCTGGATGAGGAGGTTGGCCAGCTCTGATGTGATAGGGGTGGAGTGGAGCTTCATGCTCCCGCTGAGGAAATTAAGCGGCGCCGCGCCCGAATGGTCCAGGTGCGCGTGAGAAAGGACGATCGCCTTGATGTCCTTGGGGGGGACGTGCATGGGGAAACCAGGCACTTTCGTCGTCATGGCCCCGTAGTCCAGCAGGATCTTGCTGTCTTTGTGCGTCAGAAGAAATGCGGAGCGGCCGACCTGCCTGGCGGCTCCCAGAACCTTCACTTCCATCTGTTCGTAAACTCTTGATACTGCGGATTTTTTCTCTCTAGTTAAGCCTTTCTCCGCCCACGGTAAATTATCTCGGGGGTCGATGGGGGAGGGGCCGAGCAGGTTCTCGAAAGGACCCTCTCCGTAGAGAAGTTCCGAGGGAGGCCTATGACACGTTCAGACCGGGTCGCCGCGCGCTCCGCCGAGATCCCTCAGTCCCTCGGAGAGGACCCTGGCAACATAGGCGGCGTATCTTCCGTCCGGGTCGAGGTCCGGGTCAAAGATGGTGGCGTCAGCCCCCATCGCGCCCGGGGCCAGGGCACCTATCAGCTCGATGAGCTGCTTCCCGTCAAAGCCTCCGTCATCGGGGCTGTCGACGGCAGGCATCACGCTGGGGTCCAGGACGTCCAGGTCGACATGGAGCCAATAGGGCGTCCCTCCAGAATCCTTCAGTGCCTTTACGATGCGCCTGGCTGTCCTCGCCATTCCGTCCGCCATCGCGTCGCTCGCAGGAACCACCAGCCTGAGCTTCTCCGACGCTTCAGACAGATGCTCATCCTCGTCCCTGCATCCGCAGTGCACCGCCTTTCCTGGCTCAAAGTAAGGCCCCAGACCGTCTATGTCGGATATCCTCGGATAGTGGAGCCCCACCGCTGCGGCCAGGTCCTCGCCGGCGAGGCTCGCGCATTCGCTGGAATTACCCGGATGGCGGAAGTCGGTGTGGCCGTCGATGTGGACGAGCCCGTAGCTACCTCGCTTCTTGAGCGACAGCCCCACCGGGAGCAGGACGCTGCAGTCTCCGCCGACGACCAGGGGCGCATCTCCATCCTCCAGGATCGTCGCGATCCGCTCTTCCATCTTCTTGGAGTAGCTTATGATCTCGTCTTCGTTTCGTATCTTTCCCGGAGAGACCTTGGCCGAGTACCTGCCGGGGATCATCGCCCCCGCGTCTATCCCTCCCGTTTCGACGAAGGACCGGAAGAGCCCCGCCCTCCTCAGCGCTTCAGGAGCCTTCGAACACCCTGGCGCGGCGGAGGGTCGGGGTGGACGCAACCCGAGATTTGTCGGCGCGGACAACACGACTATCCTTCCCACAGGCGAGTCCTCCGTTCGGGCCTGATATACTAGGCTCTTCTGCTTTTCACGCGGGCGATTCCAGCCGACATGGAAGTCACACTGTTGGGCTGAATGTCAGAACGCGGTTGGCCGGATGGGAACGGACGGCTCCTCCGGCTACCGCGGCCGTGCCCCCCAGACGTCCGCTCTGCCGGTGCCCTCCGCTGGGCCCTGGGAGGCCCGGGCCTCCCGCGGATTACCTTATATTTCGGACGTCCACAGCTTTCTTCGTTGAATTTTTCCGGGGGGCGAAGACTGCTTCCGGCCGCCGCCCTCGCCTTGCTCACGCTCATGGTTCTCCAGCCGGTCCCCGCCATCGCGGCCGCCTCCCCGAGGGCTTCACAGGCCGGTGCACCGCCCGCCGCGCCCGCTCCGGCGGCACCCACGGGAGCGCCTAGCTTCAGCCCCCACTACGAGATACTCGGGAAGCTGAAGGGGACCCAGGTGGTCCAGTCGCAGCTCCCGAACTCCGTCCCCCTCGCCCAGGGGATGCAGTATGCAGCCACCTTCTACACCCCCAAGGAGATCCAGTCGGCCTACAACATGACGGGCCTCATCTCGCAGGGGTACGGCGGGAAGGGAGAGACGATCGCGATAATCGACGCCTACGGTGACCCGACCATCTACCAGGACGTGGCGTCCTTCGACAAGCAGTTCGGGCTGCCGCCGGTGAACCTCACTGTCATACCCGTGGGCCCCTACCAGCCCGCCAACGGGATCACCTTCGGCTGGGACGCCGAGGTCGCCCTGGACGTCGAAGCCGCCCACCTCGCCGCCCCCTACGCCCACATCAACCTCCTGGTGGCCTCCAACGCCAGCAACGCTCTCTTCCAGGCGGTGAAGATGGCCGTCAACAAGCACCTGGGGAACGTCGTGACCATGAGCTGGGGGCTCGGGGAGAACTCCTTCGGGGAGTCGGGCTTCTCCGTCGCCGGTTTCCTGAACTACGCTTACCTCGACTACTACTTCCAGAAGGGCGCGGCCGAGGGGATCTCGTTCTTCGCGTCCTCCGGGGACAACGGCGCCTTCGACGGGACGACCACGGTGACAGCCGACTTCCCCTCCACCTCGCCCTTCGTCACCGGCGTGGGCGGGACGACCCTGTACCTGTCCCCCGCCTCCGGCTCGCCCCTGTCCCCCAACGCCACGGCGACCTACCAGGGAGAGACAGCCTGGAGCGTCTCCCCGCAGTACGTGGGGGCCCAGGGTGTAAGCTCCGGAGGGGGCTACAGCACCATCTTCGCCAGGCCCTACTACCAGTCCGGGGTGGTTTCGTCGGCGACCAGGGCGTCCCCTGACGTGTCCGCCGTGGCCAACCCCTACACCGGCCTGGTGATCGTCCTCGAGGGGGTGGACTACGCCATAGGCGGGACCAGCCTCGCCTCACCGCTGTGGGCAGGGATGACCGCGGACATGAACCAGTACGTCGGGCGGGACCTCGGCCTCCTCAACCCGTACCTTTACTCTATCTACTCCAACAAGGCGGAGTACGCCAGCGCCTTCAACCAGGTCACCTTCGGCTTCAACGGCGAGTATCAGGCGGGCCCCGGCTACAACACCGTGACGGGGCTGGGGTCGCCGAACCTCCCCAACCTGGCCGCCGCCATCAAGAGCCAGTCCCAGGGGATCCAGATCACCGTGAGCACGACCAGGGGGACGTCCTCCTCGGCCCCGGCCCAGTACGAGTACGGCGGGAGCTTCACCGTCTCGGCGGTGGCGACCGGGCCCGGGGGGACCCCGGTGACGTCCGGGGAGTTCAACGCCAACCTCCTGGCGCCGAGCGGCCTCGTGGCCTCGGTGCCTCTGACGTTCAACGGCAACACCTGGACCGGGTCCTACACGGTCGGGTCGGCCGACCCTCCTGGGTCCTGGACGGTCCAGGTCTACGGGAGCTCGGGGACTTCGACGGGCTACGGCATCGCTGACGTCTCCGTCGGCGACAGCCTGGGCATCGCCACCCCGGTCCCCTACCCGTTCGGGAGCGCGGTGCAGCCCGGCGTCCCGTTCACTATCACCGCCGTGGCCCAGCTCCCCAACGGGACATCCCTCAACAGCCTGGACCTCCAGGCCAACCTCATCTACGAGGGGACAGTGGTCCAGAACGTCAACCTGACCGCGGACGGCGCGGGGACGTACTCGGGGACGACGACGCTCACGACCTCACAGCCCCAGGGGTCCTATTCCCTGGTCGTCGAGAGCCCCGGGGCCGGGAGCGTGTCCACCTACCTCTACGTCGGGGAGGAGGTGACCGGGGTGATGCTGACCCCCCTGGACACGGCCATCCCCTCGGCGGCGCCTGGGCAGCAGGTGGTCCTACTGGCCAGCACCCAGACGGCCCAGGGGACCGGCGTCTACACCTCCAACGTCACCGCGAAGATCTACAGCCTGTCGGGGACCCTGATGGCCTCCGTGGACCTGGCGCCGGCCCCCAACAGCGCCCAGTACGGCGTCTTCAACTTCTTCAGGTACAACCAGGCGAACTACACCATACCGACCGCCTTCTCCCAGGGGTTCTACAAGATCCAGTTCATCTCCTCCTACGAAGCCAACCAGACTTCGGGGACACAGCAGGGGAACTACACCACCGGGTTCTACGTCTCGGCGCCGACCCTCGCCTACAACGTCTCGGCCCCGGCTGCGGTGTACGAGGGCCAGACCGTCAGGGTCCTCGCCCGGGTCACCAACTCCACCGGGAGCCAGGTCACCTCCGGGGTGTTCTTCGCGACGGCCATCCCGTCGGGGTACACCTTCGAGTCGTACGTGACCGACGCCCTGGGGCTCACCGGGACCCCGATGCAGTACAACTCATCCATCGGCGAGTGGGAGGGGGACATCCAGGTCCCGTCGGCCCTGACATCCTACAACTCGTTCATCGGTAACACCCCTGCCCTGGCCGCGGGGCCATGGACGATCTTCGTCAGCGGCCAGTCGGCGTCGGCTGCCAGCGTGGTCCCCGTCGAGTCCTACGTCGACGTCCTACCGTACACCTACTACACCAACGACACCCTGGGCCCCTCCAACATAGCGAGCGCGCCATTGGTGGCGGCCAGCGGCGGAGGGTACACCCTCTCGGGCATCCGCGCCAACAGCCTGACCGTGACCGGGATCAACCTCACCCTGTCCGGTGTCTCCATCGGCGACCTGACGATCAACCACGCCACCGTCACCCTGGTCGGTTCCCAGGTGTCCAAGGTCACGGCCACGGGATCCAAGCTCTCCCTGCTCCAGGGGACCGACGTCGGCGTGCTCACGCTGTCGTCCACCTCGCTCACCACCTCCGGCTCGTTCTACGGCTCCCAGACCTCGACCCTGCCGCAGTCAGACCTGGTCTACGCGGTTGCGGCCGTGGCCTTCGTCGCCCTGGTGGTGGCCGTCTTCGCCTACAGGAAGAAGGGCGGGCTGACCCAGCCACCGCAGGTTTAAGACCGGTTCCGGCCGGGCCGACCCGAAGGCTTTGAAGATCGTACCGCAGGGAAGCAGGCTTGACGGCACCTCGCTGATAGCGGGGTTCCACGGCATAGGGGCCACGGGCTACTGGACGGTGAAGTTCCTCGTCACGGAGCTGAAGGCGCAGCGCAAGTGCTTCATCGACTACGAGCACTCCCCCGCCGTGGCGTCCCAGGCCGAGGGGAGGATCGCGACCCCCTACGAGGTCTACTCCGCCGGGTCCCTGTCCCTCCTGAAGGCCGAGGTCTCCCCCGTCAGGGAGAAGGAGAACGAGTTCTATCACCAGCTGGCCGAGTGGATAGTCTCCTCGGGGGCGAAGGAGGTCGCCCTGGTGGGGGGGCTGGACGAGTCCCTGAAGACCGACGGCGGGACCTACAGGGTGGCGATGACCGGGGCCATGTCGGCCCAGGGCGGCCTACCGGGGGAGCCCGTCTTCGAGGAGGACAGGATGATAGTCGGGCCGGTGGCCTCGCTCCTCAACGCCTTCGAGATGAACTCCTTCCCAGCCTACGCTGTCCTCGCCTACTCGAACACCGAGAGGGTGGACCCCAGGGCCTCCGCCGTCGCCGTCGAGTTCCTCTCCAAGAGATACGGGTTCACGGCCAACACCGCCCCGCTGATCAAGGGGGCGGAGGTCATCGAGACCGAGCTGAAGATGATCGAGGAGAAGGAGAACCGCCCCGCCGGCTCCGTCTACTCCTGACCTTCCCCCCAGCCGACACGGACGAGTAGCCGAGCTCCCTCAGCCTCCGCTTCGCCCCGGCCGCGTCCCCGGCTCCCTGGGCAAGGGCCGCCTCGGTCTGGCTGAACGGGTACTGGAAGGAGAGCTCCGCCGGGACAGGCCCCAGCTGCGGGTGGACGACGTAGGCGTCCGCGTCCCTCTTTGGGGAGCCCAGGCCATGCCCTTCCACGATCACGGCCTTCTTCGACGACCTCCGCGCCGCCCCCGCCAGCCTCCGGGCCGCCATGGCCAGCTCGGGCCTCCTCAGGTCGAGGTCGCTCCGGACGAAGAGCCCCCTCTCCTTCATGGCCGGGGTCCCGGCCTCCAGGTCCTCGGAGTACTCCGCCAGCCTGGCGAAGGCGTCCCTCAGCCTGGGGTGGGTCATGGACCTCTCCTCCACCAGGTCCCACAGCCTCCCCTCCACGATCGCCTCCTTGCAACCCTCCAGCTCCTCCCTGAGGACGTGGAGGTTGTGAAGCGACAGGGCCCTGGTCCTCCCCGGGTGGTCGAGCTCGAGGAGCTCCTTCACGCTTGTCTTGGAGCAGACGGCGCAGCTGCAGGGGAGGTGCTTCATCGACTGCAGGGTCAGGATCCCGCTCCTGGACATGTACCTCCCTGTCCTGGCGAAGAGGACGTAGCTGGCCGAGTCGAAAGTGTCGCACCCCAGGGCCACGGCCAGGGGCATGGTCAGCGGGTGCCCGGCCCCGAAGAGGTGCAGGGGGACCGAGTAGGGGATGGCCCGCCTCGCCGCTATCACCATGTCGACCAGGTCCGCGAACATGTAGTTCTCCATCACCTGGACCGGGCTCCCCAGGGCGAGGATGCCGAACCCCGCCGCGACCAGGGCCTTCGCCGACCTCTTCACCAGGTCCTGGTAGAGCCCCCCCTGGATGGGGCCGACCCATGCCGTCGGCCTATCACCGAACTCGGCCAGGGTCCCCCGGGCGTTCTTCAGGCTGTACTCCACCGTCTCCCTGGCCACCGGCCTCCTCTGGGGGTACCCGGTCGGCCTGTCGAGGGTGACCGCGAGCTCGGTCCCGATGGCGGCCTGGAACTCGGCCACGTCTCTGTAGCCGACGTCGAGGTCGCCGTACTCGAGCACCTGGTACCCCCCGGAGTCGGTGATGAACATCCCGTCGAACTCGAGGAGCCGGTGGATCCCTTTCTCCAGCGCCTCGTCCCTCCGCCTCTTCCTGAGGATGTAGGAGTTGGTCATGAGCCCCCTGAACCCCATGGACAGGAGCTCCGAAGGGTGGATCAGCTGGTTCACCGGGTGGATGACAGGGAACATGTAGGGGGTCTCGAGGGTCTTGCCCCCGACCTGCAGCGTCCCTATCCTCCCCAGCAGGTCCGACTCCTTTACCTCGAAGGACAGCCCCAAACTCTGCGCCGCAGGGAGAAGGGGCGCTATAAGCTCTGGGAGAGTCCTTCGCCCCCGAGGATGGCGGATGCACCTGTCGGCCCCGGCAACCCTTTAGTCGTCCCCCCCGCCGTGAGCGCCCGTGGACCACGGGGAGTTAGTCGAAGGCGGCGGGCGCTGTCAAGCCGCACCGGATCGAGGACCGCGTCATCGGCAACGTGGCCGCGGTCATAGTCACCGACAAGGGGAACGAGTACACCGGCGTCTGCATCGACACGCCGTCGGGGACCGGGTTCTGCGCCGAAGCCTCGGCCATCGGGGCCATGGTGACCGCTGGGGAATACAGGATAAGGAAGGTCGTCGCCGTGTCCAGGCACGAAGACGGGACGCTCTACGTCCTCCCTCCATGCGGCCGGTGCCGGGAGTTCATGAGGCAGGTGGACGAAGGGAACCTGGAGGCCGAGGTGGTGCTCGGGCGCAAGGAGTCGGCGAAGCTCAGGGACCTCCTCCCCCGCCACGAGTGGCCCGCTCCGCTCTGAGCCTCCGCGGAGAATAAATGCGAAAACATGTACCATAGGGACAAGACTAATCTACACACCCCTGCCAACTCTCCACCATGAGCAGGGTTGCGGACGTGAAGACCCGCATCTCCTCGGTGGAGCTCCTCGCGACGCTGAAGAAGAGCTACAGCTACAGGGAGCTCTCCGCGGTCCTGGGGCTCTCGGCCCCGATACTGAGCAGGTACGTCCGGGGGCACGTCCTCCCGAGCGCGGCCCGCTCCGAGAAGTTCATCGCGACATTCAGGGAGAAGCTGCTCCGGAAGATGGTCATGGACTCGGTCAAGATCTCCCAGGACGGGTCCTACGACATCAGCGAGGTGGTGAACAACGTCGGCCTCCTGAGGCAGATAGCGAAGGTGGTCTACAGCGAGTTCAGCGTGGCGACCGTGGACAGGGTGGTGACCATGGAGGTGGACGGCATCCCTCTTGCCACCGAAGTCGCCGGGGAGTTCAACGTGAGGCTGGCGGTCGCAAGGTCCGAGAGGGAGCTGGGGGTGGAGGAGTTCGTCGAGCAGAAGGCAGTGTACTCCCCCTCGTCGGTGAAGTACCTCTACCTCCCCAAGACGTCCATGAAGAGGGGGGAGCACCTCCTGGTGGTCGACGACCTGGTCCGGTCAGGGACGACCATCGAGGCGCTGACCAGGATGGCGGAGAAGGGGAGGGCAAAGATAGTCGGGGTCTTCGCCATAGCCTCGGTGGACCAGTCCATGCAGAAGCTGAAGGAGAGGCTCGGCCTCACCTGCCCCATCGAGTCCCTGGTCACGCTGGAGCAGAAGCAGAGGCGCTACAGCTACTAGTGGGACCAATGAGCATCACAATAGACTCGGACTTCGTCGCCAGGGCCATCCCCCCGAGGAGGAGGGACGCCCACAAGAGGATGAACGGGACGGTCTGCGTTGTCGGGGGGAGCAGGCTCTACCACGGGGCGCCGTTCCTCTGCGCCAGCGGGGCCATGCGTGCCGGGGTGGACCTGGTGTTCCTCGCCGTCCCGGCCCAGATCGCGGGCTCGGTCAGGGCCCTGTCCCCGGACTTCATCGTCGTCCCCCTCCCAGACTCAAAGCTCACCCGGGGGAACGTGTCGAAGCTCCTGTCCTGGGTCCGCGACCCGGACGTGTTCGCAGTGGGGCCCGGCCTCGGCCCCCAGAAGCCGGAGTCGGTGGCCCAGGCGCTCAACCAGATGAAGGGCGAGGGTAGGTCGCTGGTGGTGGACGCCGACGCCCTCAGGGAGCAGGTGATCCCTTCCATCAGGGGGACGGGCTCGGTGGTCACCCCCCACGCCAGGGAGTTCGAGCGGCTGTTCGGCGTCACCCTCCCAGACGACAGGGAGGGGAGGGCCGAGGTGGTCGCCGCCCAGGCCAAGAGAGGGGGTGTCACTGTCCTCCTCAAGGGGCCCACGGACATCGTCTCCGACGGGGACAGGGTCGCCTTCAACGAGACCCACTCCCCCGCCATGACGGTCGGGGGGACCGGGGACGTCCTCACAGGGATAACGGCCGGGCTCCTGGCGAAGAAGGTCCCGCCCTTCGAGGCGGCCTGCGCCGCGGCCTACGTCAACGGCGCGGCGGGGCTGGAGGCCGTGAAGAGGCTCGGCCTGCACATCACCGCCTCCGACGTTGCAAACGAGGTCGCAAACGCTCTGAAACCGTTCGATAGGCTGTCATGACCAAGGCCTCGGGGGGGCTCCAGGCGGCCCTGACCCGGTACTGCGGGAAGGCCCGGGCGAGGGTGGGGGTCGGATACATGTCCCTCGTCGGCGGAGAGAGCGCCTGGGTGGACCCAGGCTCAAAGTTCGCTACCGCCAGCGTCTTCAAGGTCTTCGTCCTCGCCGACCTGCTGCGCCGCTTCGACGAGGGGCGCCTCGACCCGGCGGCCAGGGTCGAGCTCAAGGACTCGGACAGGGCGACGGGGTCGGGGGTGCTGCAGTACGTCGGGGAGGGGGCCCCCCTCAGGCTCAGGGACTACGCCCGGCTGATGATGATCATCAGCGACAACACAGCCGCCGACGTCCTCTTCGGATACCTCGGCCCCGACAGCATAGCCGACACCGTGTCCTGGCTCGGCCTGAGGGACACCTCCGTCAGGTCGACCTGCAAGGACATCCTTGCCTACGAGCTGAGGACCGACGAGGTGAGGGGCTACCTGCGCATATTGGGGCTCGACCCCGGGGGGACGAAGGACGAGGCCTTCGGCCTGCTGCGGAGGAACATCCACAGGCTCTCGGGGGTCCACCCGCTGGGGGAGCTCGGCGCCCTCCTCAAAGAGGAGGAGCGCAAGCGGCCGGGGGGGCAGAAGGGCCCCACGGACGACGACGTCACCTCCCCCCGGGACCTGGTCGCGACCTTCCGGCGGGTGTACTCGGAGAGGGCCCTGGGGAAGTTCAGCGACGAGTTCCTCGAGATCATGGCCGCCTGCGAGACCGGGGCCAACAGGATACGGAGGGGGATCCCCAAGGACGCCGTCCTCGCCCACAAGACGGGGACCCTCAGAGGGGTGGTGAACGACGCG
Source organism: archaeon (assembly GCA_021827865.1). GTDB lineage: Archaea > Thermoproteota > Nitrososphaeria > Nitrososphaerales > Gagatemarchaeaceae > UBA183. Next base: position 270,688 of record JAKAUC010000009.1, on the reverse strand, counting down.
GGGATCGTGATGAGGGGGGAGGACGCCTACGCCCTCGCTGTCCTGGTGAACGACATCCCTACCGCGGGGAACGTCAGGTACACCAGGAGGGGGGAGAAGATAATCTCAGACGTTTCGGGGATGGTGTGGAGGGCCCGCTCGACCCCCTCCAGGTCCTCGGCCTAGACCGCGAGCCCAGGGCCCGACCGCACCCCCGTCCCCTCAGTACTTTGGGTGCCCCGCCCAGGCGTAGGCCTTCACGACGTCCACGGACACTGTCCTGTCTTCCCTCCCCTGGGCGACGGTCATGTCCATCTTCGTCGTGGTGGAGAGGACTATCTCGTCCCCCATCGTCCGCACCTTCAGCCTCGTCTCAGGCCTCAGGTCGAGCTTGGTCCTCACCTCCTCCGGGACCAAGATCCTTCCTTTCTTGTCCACGATTGCGTCATCCATCTTGGCTCGTCCCCGAACTTCCGCAGCTTGCACATAAGCCTGGCGAGAAAAATCGGAAGGTCGGGGGGCCCTTTCCTGAAACTCTGGCCGAAGGCCGACCGGAAGTTTGAAAACCGCGGCGCTCACGGACGAGACCGTTGAAGAGCAGGCGCCCGGGGCTCCAGGGGAAGTGGGCCTACGTGGTCAACTCCCTCCAGGAGATAGTTCCGTCCTACGAGGCCGCCTCCAGCAGGATCTCCCTCTTCCAGGACGGGAGGATGCGCGCCGAGGCCGCCTCCTTCGCCGCCCGGCGGGGGGACCTCGTCCTGGACCTCGGGGCCGGGCCCGGGACAATGTCCAGGGTTGTGGAGAAGGCGGGGGGCGAGCCCGTCCTCCTCGACGCGTCCAGGGCGATGCTCAGGGCTTCGGGGTACACCAACGCCGTCCAGGCTGTCTTCGAGCGGCTCCCGTTCAGGGACGGCGCCTTCGACGGCGCGGTCTCGGGTTTCGCGGTCAGGGACGCCCACGACCTCCCGGCTGCCATGGCGCAGCTGAGGCGGGTCCTAAAGCCCGGGGGGAGGTTCGCCTTCTGCGACCTCGGCAAGCCCGACAACCCCGTCCGGGCGCTGGCCCTGGCGCTCTACATCAGGGTCGTCCCCAGCGTCATAGGCCTCGCGTCCACCGGCAGGTCGGGGCTGAGGTACGGCTCGCTTTTCGACACCTACAACCTGCTCCTGCACAACTCGGAGCTCACGGCCCTCCTCGGCCGCTGCATCGGCGAGACGAGCATCCACGAGATGCAGATGGGCGGAGCGGTGGTCGCGAAGTGCGTCAGCGGCGCCAGGGGCGCGGCCTAGACCTTCTTCGCCAGGGCAGCGATCATCTCGTCGACCTTGGACGCGGGGACCCTGCACCCCGCCGCCTTCTGGTGCCCCCCTCCGCTCCCACCGAGGCCCGCGGCGATCTTCGAGATGGTCCTCCCCAGATGGGCCTTGGACCTGCTGGTCCCCCTCAGGCTGACCTCGTACCACCCTGGCTGCTTCTGCTTCATCGCCACCCCCACCGGGACGTCGAAGGCGCCTATCAGGACCTTGGCCACGTTCCCCGTGGAGTGCTCCGAGGTGACCATGTACGCCAGCCTCCCCTCCTTCTTCCCACCCGCCTTCACCAGGTCCTCCAGGCTCGCCTCCTTCTCCAGCTGGCGGACCGCGGCCTCGGGGACCCCAGGCATCTCGTGGGGCTTCTTCATCTTGATCATCTCGGCCACCAGAGACTCCGGGTATCCCTCCTCTGACCCCCTGTTGTCCAGGGCCAGGGCGAGCATCGTCGACTCCGCGAGGACGAAGTGCCTGTCCATCTTCTCCATCATCTCCTTCCCCATGGGGGAGTCGTCCATGTAGTCCGTCACCGCGCCGCTCAGCGCCACCAGGGCCGCCCCGGCCGGGAGCTGGTCCCTGAACGTCTTGTAGGTGAGCATGGAGGCGCACTCGTTGACGTCGTGGACGAGGCGCACCCCCGTCTTCAGCACCTTCCTCCTGGCCGGCTCGGAGAGGTAGTGGTGGTCAATGTAGGTCACCTCGGCGTGCCTCGCCAGCCGCTTCAGCTCATCCAGGAACCCAGCGAAGTCGGCGCTGTCTGCCCCGAGGTCGCTTATCACAACCCTGTCGGCGTCGTCCGGGACCCTCCTCAGGCTCTCCAGCATGTCGTCGTAGTCGGTGAGTATGACCTTCCCCCCCGTGGCCGCGGCCGCCAGGGAGCCGGAGCCCAGGCCGTCGATGTCCTTCCTGTGAGAAACGCAGTACGCCTTCAACGACCCACCGGCCGCCCGGAGGGGATTTTAACAAATCTCCCCTTCCCGCCCGAATCCTCCCACAACGGATTTAACGCCAGCATCCGCCCAAGGCCCTGCGCCTTGTCCCAGACCCGGCGGCTCGCGGCGATCATGTTCACGGACATGGTCGGGTACACAGCCCTCGGGCAGAGGAACGAAGCCCTCTCCCTGGCCCTGGTCGACGAGCACCGCAAGGTGGTCAGGCCCATCCTCGCGCGCCACGGCGGGAGGGAGGTGAAGACGATAGGCGACGCTTTCATGGTTGAGTTCGGCAGCGCCCTGGACGCCGTCAGGTGCGCCTACGACATCCAGAGGGGGGTCCGCGAGTTCAACATCTCGCTCCCTGAAGACAGGAGGGTCCACCTGAGGATCGGGGTCCACCTCGGGGACGTGGTCGAGTCCCAGGGGGACATCTCGGGGGACGCGGTCAACGTCGCTTCGAGGATAGAGCCCCTGGCCCAGGACGGCGGGGTCTGCGTGACCCGCATGGTCTACGAGTCGGTTTCGAACAAGCTCGGCCTCCCCTTCGTGAGCGTCGGCGCGAGGGAGCTGAAGAACGTCTCCGGGGCGACCGAGGTCTACAGGATGGTGATGCCCTGGGAGAAGGAGGGCGGGGCAGAGGCGCCGGGGCTGAACCCCAGGCGGGTCGCTGTCCTCCCGTTCGTCAGCCTCAGCCCCGACCCCAACGACGAGTACTTCGCCGACGGCCTGACCGAGGAGCTGATCACGAGGCTCTCCTTCGTGAACGGGCTCGAAGTGATAGCGCGGACCTCGGCCATGAACTACAAGAAGGAGAGGAAGAACGCCGCGCTGATAGGGAGGGAGCTGAAGGTGGGGACCCTCCTCGAGGGGAGCGTCAGGAAGGCCGGGAACAGGATCAGGGTCACGGCCCAGCTGATCAACGCCAACACCGAGGGGCACCTCTGGGCCGAGAACTACGACCGGACCCTCGACGACGTCTTCGAGGTACAGAGCTCGGTGGCCGAGAACGTGGCCGGCGCCCTGAAGCTCAAGCTGGTGGACGACGCAGCCGCCCTGGGGGAGCCGAAGGTGGGCTCCGAGGCCTACGTGCTGTACCTTCGGGGGCTGCACCGCCTGGGGGAGGGGAGCCCGGCCAACCTCAGGGAGGCGAGGTCACTCTTCGAGGCCGCGGTGAAGAAGGAGCCTTCGTTCGCCAGGGCCTACGCCTGCCTGGCGCGGACCTACTGGTTCCTTGCCTCGTCGGAGCAGGACCTCGCCGCCGCCGTCGCCAGCGCGGACGCTGCCGCGAAGAAGGCCCTGCAGCTGGCCCCCGACCTGGCCGAGGCCCACGCGGCCATGGCCGACGTCTACACCGCCTTCGACCGCTTCGACGAGTGCATGGCGGAGCTCGAGACTGCGATCAGGCTGAACCCCAACCTGGCCGTGGCCCACCACATCCTGGGGGTCAACTTGGCCACCCACGGGTCCCTCGAGGAGGGGATCGCGGCCAGCAGGAAGGCCCTCTCCCTGGACCCCCTCTCGGCCGGCATGGCGAACTCCCTCGGGACGATGCTGCGGATGGCTGGGAGGACGGACGAGGCCCTCCAGGTCTACGCCGCTCTGAAGGCCCTCAGCCCCAACTCCATCGTCGCCTACGCCGGGGCCGGGACCGTCTACCTGCAGCTCGGCGACATCGCGAAGGCGGAGGAGGCCTACGCCGCGGTCGAGGCCCTCGAGCCTGGAGACGCGCAGACAGTCGTCATCACGGGGGTGATCGCCGGGGTCAAGGGGGACACCAAGGGGGCCGAGGACGCCCTGGCGAAGCTCTCGGGGGCTCCCCCCAACATCCGGAGCACCGGGATGGTCCTGATCAACCAGGTCCTGGGGAGGATGGACGAGGCCTACGCCGCGCTGATGGAGCAGGCCGAGAGGCACTCCTGGTACGCCTTCGTCAAGGTCGACCCTCTCACCGAGCCCCTCCGCAGGGACCCGCGCTTCGCCGAGTTCTGCAGGAAGGTCGGGCTCCCGGCCTAGGCGGGCCCTTCCTCGACGGCCGCGCCCCTCCAGGCGAGATAGGACAAGGGGGCCCTCAGGGCCGCCCAAAGAGACGGGAGTATGAGGACGTACAGCATCAGCTGGAACTCCAGGCCGATGGTCGCCCCGGCCGCAGTGACGCGCATGTCCCCGCCGTTGGTGACCAGCCAGAGGTAGACGGCGCTGAGGATTGCGGCCCCGGAGAGGAACGGGACCGAGGCGGCCAACCCCTGGAGCAGGGCGGCGCCGACGTCGAGGACCGTGAACATGATGCCGAACTCGTAGACGAAGGTGGGGATGGCCAGGGGTATGCCCGGGACGTACCTCACCAGGAAGAAGCCGAGGTAGTAGGGGACAACTATCCAGAATATCACGTTGACGACCAGGGCCCAGGCCGCGCTGAGCACCCTCCTCCTCGTCGTGACCTGCCTGCCGAATGACATCTCAGGGACCCCCTGGAACCTGGATCAGCCCCGTGAAGTTCACCCCCACCGACAGCTCAGCGAACGGCTCCAGGGCCAGGTCCACGGTCCCGTTGACCTGGTGATTGCCGGAGGCGAGGAACTGCTGGACGTCGGACACGGTCATCTCGAAGCGGACGACCTGCTGCTGCCCCGGCGGGACCACCCCGCCCCCCGTCTGGCACTGCACGTCAGGGCTGGACGACGAGCAGGAGATCGTGACGTTCAGGGGGTAGAGCCCTCTGTTCGAGACGGTGACGTTGATGGACACGGTCTCCGCCCCGGTCGCCTGGTCGTAGAGGGCGGTCCCGGCTATGGGCCTGTTCCCCGACGCCAGCCCTGACCTCAGGGCGCTGTAGTCCTCGTAGGCGGAGTAGGCGACGGAGCCGACGACCAGCAGGGCGACCAGGGCGACGGCAACGGTGACCCCTCGCAGGGCCCAGACCCCCTTCGGCGTCCTTCGCTTCAAACGACCATCACCCTCTATGCTCGAGAGCCCTCTGCGCCTAGCGGTCCGGCCCGACGGTGGCGACGACCCTCCCCTTCACTTCGTCGAACCACGCCCTCCCCATGGCCTCGGTGTTGAAGGCCGCGCCGACCCTCCCCTTCAGGTCCACTGTGATTATGCCCGCGTTCCCCCTGCCGCGGACCCTGCTGATGCGGTCTATGGACCTGGCGGCCGCCCTCTGTGCTGTCCCCGCCTCCATGTACTCGCAGGCCCTCATGCAGAGCCCCACCCTGATTATATCCTCCCCTGTCCCGGTGGCGCAGGCCGCCCCCAGCTTCGAGTCGGCGAAGAGGCCGGCCCCCAGTATGGCCGAGTCCCCCACCCTCCCCGGGAGCTTCATCCACCTCCCTCCGGTGCTGACCGCGGCCGCCGGGACCCCGTCCGAGCCCACGGCCACCGCGCCGACAGTGTCTCCAGTCTTGAACCTCCTGACGAGCCGGAGGGCCCCCCTATGCCTCGCCTCCTTGCTGATCGCCTCGAACCTGGCGGCCGACGCCTCCGACGGGGTCAGCTCCTCCACCTCCAGCCTGGCGAGCTTCACGTAGTCCCTGGTCCTCTCCCCCACGAGCAGGACGTGCTCGGTGTTGTCCATCACCCATCTCGCCAGGGCGACCGGCCGGTGCGTCGACGTCACGTTCCCCACCCCCGCCCCGGCGAGCCCGTCCCCGCTCATCACGGCCGCGTCGAGCTCGACCCGCCCCTCGGCCGTCAGGCAGGCCCCCCTGCCGCAGTTGAACAGCCCTGAGTCTTCCATGCTCCCGACGGCCGCCACCGCGCCGTCGGTCCCTGACCCTTTCTTCATCGCCGCCAGCCCGGCCTCCACCGCCCCGACCAGGCCTGCGAACCTCGGGTCCTCCTCCCGATACCTGCCGCTCCCCGCCCCTCCATGCACTATGATTGATGGTTTCAGAAAGGTCTCTCCACCGGGCGGCGGCGATGGATTATGAAAAGGTTCACAGGCTGACATGGCTTTAGAAACCTCCGATTGTCCTCCCTGTGGACGTGAGAGTGCAATCTGTGCGAGGAGGAGGCCGTCGACGGCGCGCCCTGGCTGAGGGCCTTCGCAGCGGAGGCGGACGCCTTGAGGCTGGTCATGCTCGCGGACGCTTTGGTCGACGGGGCCCAGGGTGCTACTCGCCATGATAAGCGTCCCCAAGGGGGTCCTCAGGCTGGCAGCCCTCAAGATGCTCTCCGAGTCGTCCCTGTCCGGGACCGACCTCGCCAACCAGATACGCCGGGTCACAGGGGGGGAGTGGGCCCCGGGCCCAGGGTCGATCTATCTGATGCTCGGCGAGCTCCTGAAGAAGGGGCTGATCACCGAGCTCCCCAAGCGCGAGGGCAACGTCCGGAGGTACATCATCTCCGGCAGGGGGAAGGAGGAGCTGTCCCGGCTGACGAAGGAGACCGAGTCTGACGTCGCGCGCCAGCTGAGGCTCCTCGCCGTGTACTCGGCGCTGGCAGGGAGGCAGGAGCTGAAGGCGAAGGTCCAGGGGCTCGCCGGCTCTCTCGGGCTGACGGGCAAGTAGCCCGGCCCCCGCCGCTGAAACGTCGCCGGGGAGGTCCGCAGTAGCTGCCAGGCGCGCGGCGACGGCGCAGGCTTTTATCCCCACCCGGATGAGCCAGGCTCGTGTCTCAGGACACCAAGTTCAAGGTAGACATCTACCCCGCGGCCAAGGCCAAGAGGGTCCCCAAAGTCGTCTCCGACGAGCTGAAGGGGGCGGCCAGCGCCAAGGCCATATCCCGCATGAAGAAGGAGAGCGTGGACTGCCCGGTGGTGAAGAAGGAGGTCGCCTTCCTCGTCTGCTTCGCCTGCCCGTCGTTCCTCCGCAGGGTGAGCGGGACCGTCGACTGCGCCGGGGTCCGGGGGCCGCCGGCCGAGTGGCTCCTGGGCTGAGCAGCCTTCTAGGAGCCCGTCCTGTCCTCAGCCTTTCAGGAGGCCTAGGGCCAGCCCGACTATGAACGTCAGCGAGGAGTAGGGGAGGTACCCAGCGACCCTGTCGGCGTAGGCGGTGATCGTCGCCTGCGTCGCCCCCGACTTCACCAGCGCCGCCAGGGGGGCTATGACCTGGCTCGGGGTGATTATCCCGGCGGCGATGAGGAGGACCACCAGCACTGCCAGGGCGATGCCGACCTTCAGGGCGTTCCGGACGACCACTCCCACCACGAAGCCGATTATCAGGGGGAGTATCGCAGCTATGAGGAACGTCGTGGACAGGTCAGGCGGGAGTATCCCGGTCACGAGCTTGTTTGTCGGTGCGTCGTTTATGAAGCTACGCCCTTTCGAGGGGTCCACGCTGCCTGGCGGACCCCCCCGACGACGCGGAATCCGCCCACCGCCGTGGAAAAATTAAATGTGCGAGAATCCGAGGTTCCTCCAGTAATTGAGATTACAGAAGACCAGGGCGTCGGCGCTTGTCCTCGGACTCCTGCTTGTGGTCCAGGTCTGCGCGTTCTCCGCCGCCGCGGCGCCGGCCCACCCCCTCCAGTCCCCTGGCCGCCGACCAGGCGCCGTCAGGAGCCCTATCAACATCTACTACGGCTACTCCGCGGAGCCGGTCCCCACGGGGATAGCCGACTACGGGATCCTCAACAGCTCCGGGACCCTGAGCTCGTACACCGAAAGGGCCACGGCTGTGACGGGGACCGCGGTGATAGGGAGCATGCAGTCCACCATAGCGAATCCGCCCCAGGGTTCGAGCCCCTACGGCGCCGGCCTCCAGCTCAACGTGGTAATGCAGGTGAACACCACGTCGGCGAGCTACGACTACTGGCTGCAGAACACCGTGACATTCTACACCAACAACGACACCTTCTACTACGTCTCCAACGTCTGGAACTACTCCTCCTCCACCACCTCCACAATGAACTCGAACATCACCTCGGGCCTCGGGTCGGTGAGCAAGTCCGGGAACCAGTCGTTCTACGGCTACAGCACCGCCGAGGCAGGCTACACCCTCCCTCTGTCGCTGGAGCTCCCGATCAACGTCTCGTCCTCCGGGGACGCGGTCCAGGTCTCGTTCAGCTACCTGCAGGCCATGGGGGGCGCGCCCCTCAGCGGGACCCCGTCGGGCTACGACCTGGTCACGATAACCGAGCCCAAGGCGATCCAGTCCGCGGCGATACTCATCACGGGGAACGCCTACACCCCGAGCGCCAACTACTTCGACAGCGAGCTTGACTTCGGCGGGGACGCCAACGGCGCCAACGCCACCTACACGGCCATGCACGCCGTCCTCAGCATGTCGTACCTCCTGACCAACGGCCAGTCGGCCCTCCCCCGCTCCCTCTACGAGTTCGGGAGCGACACCGCCGAGGCCGCGACCAACCTCCAGACCAGCCTGGTCAACGGCCAGTTCGTGGTCACCCTCGGGACGGTGAACTTCGGGACGAGCTTCGTCCCCGCGGCGGTGTCCACCACATCCACGTCGTCGACCACCAGTGCGACGGAGACCTCCACCGCGGCGTCGACCATCTCTACCTACACGCCGACCACGTCCACGACATCCTCCGCGACCTCACAGTCTACCACGACCCCCACCACAGCTCAGCCGACGACGACCGCCAGCTCCTCGGCGATCACCTCCTCGGCTTCCTCCGCAGGGAGCGGCGGGGTCCCCGAGTTCCCGTTCAGCGCGCTGGGGGTCGGCGTCCTGACTGCGGTCCTGGCCGGCTCCTATCTGCTGGCGCGCCGTCGCCTCACGGCGGGCCCGGGCACTCGAGCCTGACCCGAGCCAACCGATTTAAGGCGCGAATGAGCCCGGCCACCATGGACCACCGGACCGCCGTCTGGGGGGCCGTGGCGTCTTCGGTCGCGGCCATACTCCTCAGCACCTTCCTGCACTCCAGCTTCGCGATCCCGTCCCTCTACAGCGACATCGCCTCGTTCTGGGGCCGGGGCTGGGTTGCCGCCGGCCGGGTCCCCTACTCCTCCCCCGGAACCTTCCTCGAGTACCCCCCGATGTCCGGGCTCTTCCTCTATGCGGCGAGGGTGCTGGGCGGGGAGTTCGCAGGGGCCGCCGGCGGTCTATACGCAGGTTATTACGATTCCTTCAGCGCCCTCAGCCTGGTCGCCGCCGCGGTGATGGGATGGTCCACCTGGCGCCTCGCGAAGGCCCTCGGCGTCCAGCTCAACCCGGTCTACTTCTTCCTCCCGAGCATGATAATCTACGGGGTCTACAACTTCGACCTCTTCGACGCCCTCTTCGTGGTCCTCTGCCTGCAGTTCTTCGTGGAGAAGAGGCCCGGGTGGTCGGCCCTCTTCCTCGGCCTGGCGATAGCGACGAAGGGGATAGCCGTGGTCCTCCTCCCGGTCCTCCTCCTGGAGCTGGCCGGCGGGAGGGCGAAGGGAAAGTACCTGGCCGTGTCCCTCGCGGTCGCCGGGGCCACCCTGGTCCCCATCGCCATCTTCAACTTCGGCTTCTTCGGCCAGTTCGTCTCCTTCTTCGCCAACTGGGGGCTGGAGGACGCCTGGTACATCTGGATCTTCGGGAACCCGTTCTCCCACGCGGCGAAGTTCTTCGGCTACGCCGTCATGGGGCTGCTCCTCCTCAGGGTCTACACCCTGAAGATGCCCCTGGTCCCCAGGAGCTTCCTGGCCCTCACGGCCTACCTCCTCGGGACCTACATCTACGCCCCGCAGTTCAACGTCACCCTCATCCCCCTGCTCGCCGTGATGGTGGTGAGCACCCCGGCGCTCTACTTCTTCGACGTCTTCAACGCCCTGATCATCATCACCTGGTTCACGGTCCCGGCCACCCCGACCGGGGGGCCGACCTACGCCTGGACCCTCCCGCAGGCCATGGCCCTCCTCCGCTCAGGGTGCCTCGCCCTGCTCGGTCTCTCCGTGGCGGGGGGGACGGGGCACTCGCTCGTGAAGTGGCTGGCCTCCGCGCTGGGGAGGGGAGGCCCCCCGTGGACGTCACGGCGCCCGCCGACCCGGCAGTCTAGGCCCCACCTCTACTGGATTTCTCGAACACGGGAGCCTGCCCGGACCGGCTATGCTGGCCGGACCCAGACGACGTAGAGGGCCATGGCGGCCAGGGCGAGCAGCACCCCCCTGAGCCTCACCGCGCTGATGACCTCCCCCGCCCCCTCTGTCCCGGCCCTCAGCCTGAGCAGGGGGGAGACGAGGAGCAATGAGCATGGGACCAGGGCGGCCATGACCGGCGGCAGGGACCCGGACGCCACGGCGGCGATGTACAGCGCCACGCCGGAGGCGAGGAGCGCGAGGGACAGGTCGACGGAGCGCCCCTTCCCCAGGGCCAGCGCCGTGGTCCTCCTGTGGGCCGCGTCCTTCCCCATGTCCCTGACACCCTGGAGGACCCCGGACATGGCTGCCATGCAGAAGACGACCCCCGCGAGCAGGACGGCTCCCAGGTCTGGCGGGGCGTAGAGGGCGCTCCCCATGAAGACGAAGAGGGCCGGGACGGCGCCGTGGACGGCCACGTCGACCCAGGGCCGCGCCTTGAAGCCGGGCCCCCAGCTGTACCCCCAGTAGAGGCCGTAGACCAGGGGCGCCGCGTAGAGCGCAGGCGCAGAGACGAAGCGGAGGGCGACGAGGGAGCCAGCGGCAAGGAGCGCGAACAGCGCGACCCCCGCCGCCTTCCCTATCTCCCCCCTGGCGATGGGGTTCCTGGATTCTGCGGATCCGGCGTCCTCCTCCCGGTCGGCGACGTCGTTGAGGACGAAGGCCGACGACGAGAAGAGCGCGATGAAGCAGAGGAGGCCTGCCAGGCCGAGAGGCTCCCCCGCCCCGGCGTAGAGCGCACCCGCGAGGCCGCAGAGGAGGAAAAGGGGGCCGTACTCGTGGAACCTGAAGAGGGCTAGCCACGGGCGGGCCTGGCTCAAGGGCAGCTGTTGCGGCCCATGCTGGAATTAAGGTTTGGCCGGGCCATGGAGGGCGCTGTCCGACGAACGGCGATCCTCGGCCCCGCCCTCTGCCGGGGTCTGCCGCCAGGGCCGCGGGGGAAAGTCCCGGCGGATCGTCGACCCTCCGCGACGGGGCCCACGCTCTCCCACCCCCTGGGCCGCAACTCATCGGACGGCCCGGAGCGAGGCGTTAGGTGGTTGTGAAATTCATAATTCTTTTTACCTCGTGCTATGAGATGTAGCAGCGTTGTCAGGCTCCGGTCATGCGCCCCTGACGAGGCCGAGGGCCAAGAAGGTCCGGATGGGGGTCTCCTTCGACCCAGAGATCGTGGACGCGCTGGACCGGGGTTCTGATGCCTTCAAGGAGCTCAGCGTGACCAGGAGCGAGGTCGTCAACGCCATACTCGCAGACTTCTTCGACGCCGACGCCTCCAACGAGGCCGTGTGGGAGGCGGTGAGCCGGCGGCGCATCAAGAAGCGGGCCCCCTGAGGTCCTACCTGTCCTCCTTTGCAACACCCGTGGGGCGACCCTTCGCTCCCTTCGTCTTCACCGCCTATGCTCCGTGGTGACGAGGTTCGCGACAACGACGTCATCTACGACCATGTGCCTCGGGACAAATCCGGCCCGAAAAGGGCGCGGTGAGCCTCCGACCCGCGGCACCTCACCCCTTGCGGACATCTCGGCCAGCGAAGCGGTTTCGGCTCTTGCTTACTGGCGGATTGTGGCTGGAGTTGCCCAAGCAACCCCTTGGCCTGCGGGCCTTCGCCCGTCGCATCAGCGCAGAGGTTCCCTGCCATCAGGTAAGCGAAGGAGGTAACCTGTCTGTCTATCTGCCCCGGCGGCGCGAGTCGAATTGAAACGGAAGGCGCCTGGGTCGCGATCGTCTAGGTCGCCAGCGCCTCCGCTACCTTTCGAAGCTCGGCGATCTTAGCTGCTTCACGCTCTAGGTTTAAGCAGGGCAAGCTCCTCTCTCACCTTCAGGATGTCTTCGGATCTGAAGACCCCTCTCACCCTAGGGTCCAGCCTATCCGCGTACAGCGCCTCGATTGCGATGGCGTCGAGGGCGCTTCTCCCCCCGTAGGCGAGGCAGTCAAGATATACCCGTTGGAGCTCGTTTTGAATCGGCCCTGCTCGTGGCAGAAGGGCTACTCGTCCCCGCGTGCCTTCCCAAAACCCGTGGCTCTTCAGCGTCGCCGCGGCTCTGCCCAGGTCCCCTAGGTAGAGGAAGAGCGAATGCGGCTGTTGAAACCCCGTGAGCTCATACGCGCGGTAGTCCAGGGTGACCATCCCGTCAAGGGCTCGGCGGGCGAATTTCACGTCGTTCTCGTTGTAGGAGCGGCCGAAGTATCGGGCCTGCTGAAATGCTCGCAGAGACGGTAGAAAGTGCTGCCAGAGGTAGAACGGCTGAAAGAGGCTCGAACGGATGGTGAAATAGCCCTCCTTGATCTGTTCGGCGAATCCGGCCTTCCGCAGCTCCCGCAGGGTCCTGTAGGCGGTGGCCCGCGACCCCATGACGCTCATCAGTTCGTCCAGGCGGTACGCTGGCTTCTCCCCCATGGTCTGCGCGATTGAGAGCTCCGGTCTGATCATTGCGACTCTGGGCAGTTTGTGTCTATATATGCATGTCTCAATTCTGAGACTCTGATGCACGATGACCAAATAAGTCATCGTCCGCTCTCCACCAGGCATGAGCGAAGAAGGAAGCTGCCTCCTCGTTCTTCCGAATCTGCCTGAGGGCTACCTGGCCAGGCTACGGGGCTGAACTGGAACTAATTCGCTTTAGCCTCTCTCATGCCCTCAAGGCCGGGAGCCTCTGGCGGCGTGGACGAGGTCCAGCTGCAGGTTTGAGTGCGGCATGTTCTCTGGGGCCTCCTCTTCGGCATAGTGGACGACAATGGCGTCCCTGGATGCTTAACCGCGGCCTGCCGCCGGCGGGGCTCCCTCCTTCCTGAGCGCGCGCCTCAGCTTCCGAAGGTAGTCCGAGGTCAGGTCGCGCTCCGCCTCCATCGACACGTAGGCCCAGTCGATCCTGTCGTAGTGCGCCTTCGCCAGGAGGTAGGCCTGCTCCATGTCAGCCGGGTACCTCCAATGCTTCGCAGACGCCAACCGCCTGAGGATGAGGTCTTCGACCCCCGCGACCCTCACGGGGCCATAGCTGGTGGTGATCGTGGTCGTCCTATCCAGCGACCCGGTGTAGTCCGCCCCCACGATGTCCACGGCGAGGCCGAGCTCCTCGTTGGTCCAGGCCCTCAGCCCTCCAAGCTCGAACCTCCAGCCACGGAGCGCCTTCTCGAGGGCCTTCATGTCGTGCACGACGTCCATGTCCCCGGTCCTCAGCATGCCGTCGAGGTACACCTCTATGGCCGAGCCGCCGACGAGGATGGGCCCCCTGGGCTGCTTGGGAAGGCCCGACGTCAGGAGCGCCATGAACCTGATCTTCCTCTCGGTCGGGTCCTCTGTCTGCAGGACGACCCTCCTCACAGTGCTATAGGCGGGCAAAAGCCCTCTCCCCGACCCTGCGGTACTTTGCGTCGAACCTCTTCCGCCCCATCTCGGCCAGGCCGTCGAGCTCCCCCTCCTGCCTCGACGCCTTCGCCCAGGTGGCCTCCTCTCCCCCCTCCAGGCCGAAGCCGGGGACCGCCTGCATCCCCATCATGAACCTCGAAGCCTTCGAGGGGGGGCTCTTCCAGCGCTCCAGAGGAACCACACGCTGAGACAGCCTGAGGGAGAGGCGCCTCAGGTCTTCGTCCACGAGCACGTACTCCGTCCCCCTTCCTCCCCTCACCCCCTCGACCACGCCGAGGGCGGCGAGTCTCTTCATCTCAGAGTAGGTCTTGGCCACGTTCATGCCGAACATCTTCGCCACCCTGTAGGGGCCGAGCGGCTCGCCTGACTGGGCGAGGGCCCGGATGATGTTCGCCCTCGTAGCGCTCCCCAGGAGGACCGCCAGGCTGGACATGGAACCCACAGGCCCCCAGGGCGATAAAAGCTTATCCTATAGGGATAAGAAAATCTGTGGGTTGGACGCGAAAGGACGCGGCGGCGGCGGGGGGGTTCCACAGGACTACGGCATGTGGGACCTGCTGGTTCAGGAGCAGGTGCACCAGGAACAAACTGGGGCGGGTGATAGCCAGGTCGGAGCACCAGGATGTCATCGGCAGGCCCAGGGCGAGGCCGCGCGGAGCCGAGGGGCTCGAAGAGCACAGCAGGAGGAAGGAGACCGTCGAGCACCCGTTCGACACGATGAAGAGGGCGTCCAACCAGGGATGCCTGCTGCTCGAGGGCATGAGGAATGTGAACGGGGAGGTCGGCTTCACGATGCTGGCCTACGACATGCGGCGGGCGGTCAACGTCCTGGGAGCGAAGAGACTGATGGGCTCGGTTGGGGTCGCATGACAGAGCCAGAGTAGTCTACAGCGCGAACTGCAGAGTCGAGTTCTTGCACAATCTGACATGTCGGTTCAGATCCGGCCAGAAGTCGGGGAGCGTCCGACCCGCGGCACCCACATTACAAGTGGGAGTTTCATTGCATCATCCAGGGCTGCCTCTCCTGGCACTCGGACGCTCACTTTAACTATGGCTATAGCCATAGTTACCTCGATGAGCACCACGATTCAGACCAGGAAGAGGACGGCCAATCTGCTCAAGGAGTTGATGAAGAAGACCGGGGCGAAGAGCTACGACGAGGTCATCGCCGCTCTGGCGAAGGAGAAGCTGAAGGTCCCCAAGTCGATGTTCGGCTCGAATCCCAGTCTCAAGCCGTTCACCGAGGAAGAAGAGTCGCAGTTCCATGAATTCTGACTTCGTGATAGACACCTACGCCTGGGTCGAGTACTTCGCCGGTAGCGACGCCGGGGGGAAGGTGAGAAGTTTCGTCGAAGGTCAGAACTGCGCGACGCCAACGATCGTTGTCGCAGAGCTGAGCAGAAAGCTTCTGAAAGAGATTCGCCACAGCCGAGAGACCGAGGAGGGAAGGCTGCAAAAGCTGACGTTTGTGGCGTCATCATCCGATGTGACGGCGCTTAACGGAGACCTGGCCACCAAGGCGGGCGAGCTCGACGTCGAGAGAAGACTGTTGGTGAAGGACTGGGGGTTGGCTGATTCGATTGTGCTCGCCACGGCGAGGGAATGCGGCGCCCGGGTGGTGACTGGGGATAGGCACTTCAGAGATCTGAAGGACGAGGTCATATTCGTGCCGGCGAGCCGCGCCTAGGGCTCATTGCGCTCCCACCCGCAATTGCTCCAGGATTATCTCGATGTGTCTTGCAGGGAAGGTTTGGCAGGTCCCGAATGCTCGACCCTGACGGCGAACGCCAGAAATTTACCACTCTTGGCGTTCGTGCCAAGATCTGCGCCAGTGCACGTCGGGCCAAGTCCGACCCGAAGGGGAAGGGGAGTGTCCGACCCGCGGCACCCTTTGTCCCGTAGAGGTGGTCCTTGCACCTGTGCGCGAACGCCTCGGCCTGCGTTGGGCATGAGTAGCACAGGAGAGTTGGGCTCGAAGCCAGCTTGTTTAATAATATGTGAATACACATAACGCAAATACGGGAGAAGGAGCATGGCAAACGTGACCCTGGCAGTTCCGGAAGAACTCCGAAGGATCATGCGAAGTCATCCCGAGATAAAATGGAGCGAAGTAGCCAGGCAGGCCATGTGGGAGTATGCGAGCAAGCTTGAACTCATGGACGAAGTGACAAGGAGGAGCAGACTGACTGAGAAGGACGCCCTGGAAGTGGGGCGCAGGGTGAACGCGGCTCTGGCATCCCGATACAGGAAGAAAATGGAACGAAGAAGCGATTGAAGTTCGTGCTCGACACGAACGTGTTCCTCAAGGCCCTGATCAAGAACTCGACCGTCAGAGGGATCATCATGGGCTCGAACCATGAGTTCCTCGTCCCAGCCCATCTCATCGATGAAACCAGGGAACATCTGGACGAAGTGGAGGAGAAATCGGGCCTCTCAAGGAGTGAAATCGAGTCGGTCCTGGACGCCCTGCTCGGGCGGACTCGATTTGTCGAAGAGGGCCAGGTGCTTTCGCGGTGGAGAGAAGCCGAGAAGGCCATGAACAAGGTGGACGAAAACGACGTCCCGTTTGTGGCCGCGGCCCTGGCTGCGCGCTGCGATGGGATATGGAGCGACGACAGGCACTTGAAACGCCAGAGCAAGGTCAGGGTCTGGACCACGAGAGAGGTTGTCAGGCTCGGTGGCCGCGCCTAGGGTTCATGCGTCCCCGCTGAGAGATGGTTAAGAGAAGGCGTCCAGCCTCCGCTTCGATGCGAAACCTTCCGAAGGTCCTGGTAACCTACTCCAGAATCTACAATCGGGTGCTCAGCGGCTATGAAGAGCGCGAACTCACTGCTGATGGGATTCGGAGGGGCAGAGAGCAGGCGGCAAGAATCCAACGGACCTGGGATGGGCACTCGAAGTGCCTCCTCTCACAGATGGCGAGAATCTCCGGCCTCGAATGGAAGAGAAAGGAGATCAGGGCCTACGTCGTCTCCTCGGTCAGATATCCGTTCTCTGAGCCCCTGACCCTGTGGATAGGGGAGAAAGGGGAGAACCTAGACGGACAGATAACCTCGCTCGTCCACGAGTTGGCCCACACGCTGTTCGACGACAACGACGGTGTGCTGAAAGGCTATTGGAAGAGGCTGAGGGAGTCCCTTGGAGGAGAGACCGAATCAACTATCGTTCATGTCCCGGTCCATGGACTGATGGTGGAGACGTTCAGGGCCGCCTTCGGGAAGGATTCGGAGCGATATCTCAAGCAGGAGAGGTGGTGGGAGTCGTCCAAGGCAAACCCAGGCATGAAGGACAGCTACGCAAGGTCATGGAACCTGGTCACAAGGGAAGGTGCGGCTTCGGTGGTGAAGAGGTTGTACGAAAGCCGTGCCCTTTCCAAGCGATGACACCCCAAGAAGATGGACCGCTGAAACTGTACGGAGAGTTCATCGCGCCCTAATCTGCAATTGCTCCCGGACTGTCTCGAAATGTCTTGCAGGGAATGTTTGGCAAGTCCCGAATGCTTGACCCTGACGGCGAACGCCAGAAGTTCGCCACTTTGGCTGTTTACGCTAGGATTTGATATAACAGATGTGGCATCGAATCAGACCCTCGGCGCTCCTTCCCTCAAAGATCGCATGCGCCTCCACCGGAAATACATCATCACGCGGTAGTCTAGGTTGGCCTAGCGCTTGAGCATTTTGCCGCATTAGCCGTGAAAATCTTCTAGAGTGCCGATAGATACGCTTGGCATGACGCCGTTAGGCGGAGCCCCCCTAACTCTGGCCCATTGGACAGATAGCGAGTTGCCGTAACCAGAACAGTTGGGGCCCCCTCCACAGTTGGCTATCTGGAACCCGACATTGCTTGGATAGTTGGGCGCCTGGCCGCTAATCGGTTGAGTCGAAGAACCCATGGAGTAACCGACATACTGAATCGAGGAGCTGGCTGACAGAACGTCGACCGAATAGACTCCCGTCACTCCTTCGCTCGGGAGGATGTACCCGAATCCCCCTCCGCCGCACCCGTTGACTTCGCCGGCGCTGAGCTGGTCAGGATAGGTCACTCCGCAGGCCAACCTGATGAAAGCCCCTGACCATACGGCACCTCCAATCCCAAACCCTGGCTGGTTGACGTTGACATATCCTACATTATCGGTGTCAGCGATGTAAGTCATGGAAGCGTCGAAAGCTGTCCCAGGTCCATAGGTGGCGGTGGTGACGAAGTATTGGCCTGACGTTGCGAAGTTCACCGTTAGCCCATTGTTGATGGTGAACGATCCTCCTGGAAGGCTGTATGTCCACGATGAAAGGCTGGATGCAGTCGCGAAGTTGTCATAAAAGTTGAACACGCTTCTACCGTTGTCGTATTGTGCGTAGGTGGGGCTGAGTTCGGGTGCCTCTCCTACCAAACCTGAATGCATGTGTGAGGAGATGCTGAACAGGTTCACATTGACATCGGCGAATCCCATGTACACGGTGACGCTGGAATCAGCGGGGATGCCGCCAGAGAGTTTGAGCCAATACACAGTTGCAGTCGCCGTGTTCGAGTTGCCGCTTTCTAGCCAGCTGGGAATCGCTGTCCCATTGGGATAGAGGAACTCGACGTTCTGAAGGTTCGGAGCCTCATGCGCCGCATAGGCGGCGCTGTCCACCACAATCATCTGCTGGAATGGAGCAGGAGTAGGCGAGGACTGGGAATTCGTAAGTGTGATCGGTACTACGTAAAGAACCCCAATCGACTGAGAACCGGCAACGGCAGACGAAAGCGCCGGCAATCCTGACAGACCGCTGTCTTTGCCTTGTGTCTTCCTACGAGCCTTTCGAATAGGTCCTTCGTCAGTCTTCGCTCGATTCTGTCGCTCTCTCATGTCCTTATCACGTTGTAGGCGCCAAGTGATTCCGTTGCCTTCCGTTCGAACCGATCATGAAGAGTCAACAGAGGTGTGGAATGATATCGCTAAGCTGGCGGCCGAGCTTTGCGGGGCTGGTGAAAATACGCTAGAAGAGACAAGATGGTTCTTTGAATTCCAAGAGAAGGTGGAGCAGAGGAGACAAACTGGAATTTCCTCGATCAATGGCCTGCACTACACCAGCAGCAAGAATATGGAAACAGGAATCTCCAAGTAGCTTCTTCGGGATTCCAGTGAGTCCCTTGTAAGTAGTAAGCCGTTCGAGGCCTTACCTCCCTTTTGAAAGTCGATGATACCAAAACCATCCTCTTTCCGAACTTTTGCTTGATACTTAACCTCGACCGGCAGATATCGAGTTGATTGTCTGACAGCGAAATCGAGTTCGCGTCTCTTCTTGCTTTGTGAAAAGAACAACAGGGTGGCATAGTCGAACTGAGTGGAAGGCGAGTAGCTAAAGAGTAGTCTCACGAGGTGATTCGCGACGACGCTCTCCGTTAGCTTCCCGATGTTCTCGGCTTTCTTGAGATAATCGAGAGCTTCCTCGTACGGTTCAACAGCTAGGGACCACGACCTTAGGGCGTGATACATGAACGGATCTTCGAAGTAGATCTTCCTCTCCCCCCTGTGGATGGGTGAGTCCTTGCTCTGGTCTAGCCGGTAAATTCCGGCCAAGACGAAGCTATCCTTCAGATATTCTAGGTACGAAGAGACGGTATTGTGCGATGATATCTCTGTATCCTCCTGCAGATTGTGCAGACTGACGGGAGACCCAAGAGTGTCCGCTATCTTTCTTACCACTTGCCTCATTAGCGCGTCATTTCCGCCCCACTTTCTGATGTCTCTGAGAAGCAGTTCGACGTATCCCTCGTAGATGTCCTTTGTTATGGTGCCATCTGAGACGAAGGCATTGATGGCACTTGGGATTCCTCCAGTTATCAGATACTCGTTGTAGAGTTGGTTCAATTCTTTCAAGTGGAGAAATGCTTCCTGTAATTCTTCGGGAAGGTTACCACTTGCAATCTGCGAAATCACTTGGTGCCGTCTTTCCCTCTTCAGAATGTTCTGACTGCTAATCAGCATCGCTATGTTTTCGCTTCTCGTCTCCGCATATTCCGAAAATTTCATGGGCAATAGAATCTTGTCGGGCAGTTTGTCCCCGAGTTTGTGAACGTCCCCCCTCCGCCTTGCTAGGTTTTCCGAGGCCCTTCTCAAGTCAATGCTGTGAGAGCCCGTCAATATCAAGGTAGAGCCCTTCAGTCTTCCTCGATCATAGAGATACTTGATGCCCTTCTGCCAGTCCTTGACGGAGGATATCTCGTCCAGGAAGATGTAGCGTCTTCCCTTGATTCCGCGCGAGAAGGTTAGATACGCATCTACAATTTCCACCAACCTTTCTGGTTTTTCGACCAGGTCACAAGCCCAATAGAGGATGGCTCTCGGCGGAGTTCCTCTCCCAAGCAGTTCTCTGACTTTTAGCTTAGATAGGGTGGTCTTCCCTACTTGCCGAGGCCCGCGCAATACATAGATGACATCAACGTCCCATCGTATCGTTTCTCCGAGTCTTGGATTCCACTTGAACTTCGCATTCGCCCATTCTTGGACGTTTTTGTCCCGCTCTATCGAGCTTGGGTCGACCCACCACGGATTGCTGTCGAACAACTCTGGAGTGCTCATGGTCATTAGGTACTTCGTTGACCATTGTTTTATAATGGTTTGGTCAATACAATGACCAATTATTCGGCAGGCGCATAAGTCAGCAGCTCTGCCAATTTCGCCTGGACCGGACGAATTCGTGGTATATTCCTATCAGACCTCAGTTAGGACATCCGGTTCCGTTCGCCTGCCTCTGGCCCAGGTCGTCGCGTAGTGGAGTATTGTCTCCATGCGGCTCGGGCCCTTGGCCAAAGTCGTTCTCAATTTGCCAGCTAATTACCGCTCAAATCCGACCAGAAGTCGGGGAGCGTCCGACCCGAGGCAGCTTCAGGTCGATGTTCAGAATTCACATAGGAACTGACCCCAATATTCCACGTAATCCGAAAAAAGGACAGGCCTCCTGCCTGGCCCCTCAGTCCTTCTTCGCCCGCCGCCTGGACAGCACGTCGAGCCAGGGGTTGTTGACCGCCGACTCGGGGACGGCTACGCCTGTCCCGCCCTCCGCCCTCGGCTGAACCTCCTGGGGCGCGGGCCTCACGACCGCGACCTGCTCCCTCGGGCGGGGCGGGGGGGCCTGGGTGGCCACGACCCTCACGCTGGAGACGCTGGGGGGAGCCGGGGCGGAGTAGACGGCGGGCCCCGCGGTCTTTATCGTGGAGAGGTCCTTCCTCACGGCGGTTATCTCCGACATTATCGACGACACCTTGTCCGCCAGGGCCGGGTCGACCTTGCGGTCCGTCCCCCTCATCTGCAGGCCGACCTGGTTCACCGTTTCGGTGAGCTTGCGGAGGGACGACTCGATGTCTGCGTACACCCTCTCCGACGGCGGCTTGGTGAACGGCTGGAGGACCACCCTGAGGACGATGAGCATCGCCCAGATGAACGTCAGCGAGTAGACCCCTATGGGGAACTGGGGGAGGTAGAACAGGTAGAGGACCATGCTGGCTGGGAACGAGTGCAGGGTGGGGAAGACGAAGCTCCAGACGAGGACCCCCACGACCCCGACCCAGGCCATGACGTCGAGGAACGCGATGGACAGCGACCCGGACGGCGTGTGGACCTTCCTGTAGTACGGGTACCTCAGGCCCAGGAGGACCAGGGCGCCGAGGGCCCCCACCCCGGCCGTGGCCGCGTAGTCGTTGGACAGCTGGCCGACGTAGGGGGCCGCGATGAGGTAGATCAGGGCGAGGGTGAGCGCGACGAAGACGACCAGCAGGGGCCTCGCGGCCTTCCTCGGGCTCCTGGGGCCCCGGAGCAGGGCGGCCCGCCTCTTCTCCGTCTCTTCGAACGTCAACGCGGCCTCACCTGTCTAGGTACTGCCAGCCTTCGCGCTCGTCCCAGTCCCAGGTGAAGTCGTCGGGGATGTACATCCCGTAGGCCACGCACCCCTGCCAGACGTTGTAGACCGGGTTCTTGGTCAGGGTGACGTTGACCCCCTGGATCCCCTTCGCCTCCAGCATCAGCTTCAGCTTCGTGGACGAGTCGACGGCCGAGCCCTCCATCCCCTGGGGGACCTGCCAGGAGAAGCCCCCTCCGGAGAGGAATATCGAGCGGTACAGGGCCGGCTGGATCTCGAAGCTGCACTTCTGGACCGACTGGATGATCACCTCGGCCATGTCCGTGGTCCCGGAGACAAGCCTCCCCTCGGCGTAGGAGTCGGCCGGCTTGGGGAACCCCCTGCGGTAGTAGGACGAGAAGTACTCGTTGGACGGGTCGAAGAAGTACTCCCCGATGAGGAAGCGCTGCCAGCTGTTCTTGTCCAGGTCTATGGATATCCTGGTGTTGGGGACCCTGAAGACGGCGCCGTACTTCGGGTTGCTCTTGTCGGCCATCACGTCCTTCAGGCTCTTCGGGACGAGCCCCAGGGACTCCTTGAACAGCTTCACCAGCTTGGGCTCCCTGGCGAGGTCCCCGTAGCCGGCGTCCCTGAGTATCTCCGCCGCGACGAGGTCGCAGTCCCCTCCGGCCCTGTTGAGGGTGATGAGCGCGTTGAATATCATGCCGCTGCTGACAGGCGCGATCTGCACGTTCCCGGCCCCGGCCTCGAGGACGGTGCAAGCCAGCACCTTCTGGGAGATGGCCACAGCGAAGGGCTGGGGGATGACAGAGACCGCCTTCACCACCTTCCTCCCCTCCTCCTGGTTCAGCTCCCGGTGTATGTCGAAGAGCCTCTCGTACATGAACCTCGGCGCGGCCGCAGAGAGGGCCGCCACGGCCTTCACCCCTTCGAACCCCGGGCTGTCGGGGACGTGCCTGAGGAGCGCGTACCTCGTCAGCTCCTTCACCACGGACCAGGACCTGTCGTCGTCCCTGTCTATGACGCCGCTGCGCATGGGGTAGACCATCCTCTCCGCTATGTCCCTCTTCGCCTCCACGAAGTTCGAGACGTCGGGGCCTACGACGAGGAGCTTCTTGTCGGGGCCGCCGGTCATCCTGACCATCGAGCTCCTGGTGTCGGGGAAGTACCCGCGGTTCTCGATCACGTCGGGGATGTTACCCAGGGTCGCGGGGCCGAACTTCAGCTCGGAAGTCCCGTAGTCCTCGCCGAAAACTGAGAGTTCCTTTGGTGCAGACAACCTCTCCTCCCAGCGTTCTCGTAGTCCCTTTAAGTGTTTGAGGTTTCGCGGGCCCGGCCGGCCCCGGGGCTCGCCTTCACTACGTTGTTACCCCTCCAGGCCTGGTAGAACACCACCAGGAAGGAGAAGAACCCGGTGCAGAACAGGAAAAGGAACAGCAGCAGGTCGAAGAGGGTCATGGGGAGCCCCCGTCGCCATCAGCGGCCCTCGCGCGCGGAGCCCCGCCCGCCGCGTCCCCTTCGTGCGCCCTGGGCCCCCCGAAGGGCGAGGCGAGGACCAGGATCAGGAACCCGTAGACGACCGAGACGGTTTCGCCCATCATCACGATGTAGGAAAGCCCCCCGCCTGCCCCGGGGACCAGCCCCGCGGCGATCACCCCCGCCCCCCCTGCGAGCGAGGCGGCGGCCAGGGCGAACATCCCGAACAGGGCCCTCTGCATGGTGACCTTCGAAGGCCGGGTCCCGTTGCTGGGCCCTTCCAGGATGGCCAGGACGAAGACGCCGAGGGAGAGTGATATCGTCACCGCGGCCAGGCCGAAGTGGATGGCCACCGCCGTGGCGTAGAGCGCCGCGAGGGAGGCAGAGAGGGCGATGGTCATGGTGGAGACCCCGGCGACGACGGTCAGGGCGAGGGCCACCAGGGCAATCATGGCCAGGGCGGAGGCCGCCGAGGGCTCGACCATCACGTCAGCCCTCCCGGACCTGACTATCCTCGCCTCCTTGGCCATCGAGTACCCGGTGACGGGCATCCCGAAGCCGGCGACCGTCGCCATGGTGAGGTTGGTCATGGTGACCTGGGCCCCGCTGGACAGGTCGCCGAGGAGCGCGAACCCCGTGACCCCTGCGACCACCATGGCCAGGAAGAGCAGCAGGTTGAGCACTGCCACGTCCCTCTGCCGCTGCAGCATCGCGAGGAACCCCAGGGCTGCCGTGATGCTGGCGAAGGTGCAGGCCAGGGTGACGTGCAGCACCACCTCGGGCTCGGTGACAGTTATCTGGGCCGCCATCACCGTGGCCAGCCAGACCCCCATGACGTAGGTGACCGCCAGGAGGAGGGCCTGGAGGTACATGATGCGAAGGAGGCGCCTCGACTGGCGGACGAGGAGCCCCGGGAGGGTCTCGACCGAGGTGTTGGTGAACCCCTGCTTAGCCATCTCTAAGGGGCCTCCGTCTTCGGGGCCAGGGCCTCGATGAGCCTGACCGCCCTCATGATCTTCAGCGTGGCGTAGTAGGACAGGAATATGGCGAGCATGAACAGCAGGGACATCTCCCAGCCCGCGGCCAGGGTGATGGACCCGGAGACCCTGGAGCCCCCGGTGACAAGGAAGAGGGCCCCCCCGGCCGTCGCCGCCACCAGGGCGACGATGGCGCCGAAGCTGTACATGGCGACCTTCTTCATCCCGTAGACCAGCCCCACCATCATGATGACGAAGGTCAGCGAGAAGTTCCCGATGGCGAAGAGCATGTGGACGAGGTTGGACGGGTTGCTGATGCCGACGGTGCTCACCCCAGACGTGATGAATATGTTGACGAACATGCCGGTGACGAGCAGCATGAAGTACATGACGAAGTTCGCGTAGCTCAGGCTGAGGGTCATCCTGAGCCCCCGGAGCCCGAGGCTCCCCAGCTCCTCACCTTCGATGAGCCGGGCGGACTGGTCTGCTCCCAACTACCTCCCCTCCCCTCCAGCCGGCGCCCTGAGGGCCTGCTGGGATATGGCGACGGACTTCAGCCGGACGTCCTCCCTGACGATGAATATCCTGCTCAGGAGGGTGAGGAACACGGCCACCCCGAAGACGGACACCATGATCAGCGAGGCCACGCTCCCGGAGAAGGCGATGGATATCGAGGAGGTCATGTAGTAGATGTAGAGCGGGCCCATGACGAAGCCGATCAGCCTGACGCTGATGGCGCTCATGTGGAGCCTGGTGACGTCCCTCAGCTTGATCCCCCTCGCCAGGTAGATCACCGGGATGCTCATGCTGGTGCTGAGGATCGCCATCAGGACGTGGGTGAAGAGGTCCGGGGCCATGAGCACCTCGGTCACTATGGACGGGGCCGTCGACTGCAGGCTCTGCGGGACCACGAAGTAGTAGTTGGTGAACATCCCTGCGGCGAAGGTCCCCCAGTAGTAGGCGTACTGGACGTAGAGGAGGAGGAACAGCCTGTGGAGGATCTCCCTGGTCCTCTCGCTCTCCGACTCCCCTTCGGCAGGGTGGCCCCGCCTCGCGTTCCGGAGGGCGAAGGCTATCGTGACGAGAATTAGGGTGCCCCCGGTCCCGTAGACGACCAGGGGGGACTGGATGCCGAGGCCGAGGAAAATGAGTCCGCTGAAAGCGAAGATTACCAACATCGCCGCCGCGTTGAAGGAAAACGACTTCACTGCATGGCCACCTAATGAGTTAGGATGCACCCTACGCGGTGGTATATGCTAATCCCCTAATTTTGCCGGCTCGGAGGCTCCGTTTACACTACTCCCCTAAGATGTTAGGGCCGGCTTATATGACGAAGTGGTCCCGGCTTAAGTACTCAGAGCGGAGCCGCATCTGACTGAGCCAGCTCAGAGCTTCAATCTCTCATTGGGGCCGGGGCAGGGGCTTTGCATCTGTGTTTTGATTGTGTGATGACCAGCATCGCGCCCTAACTCCCGGACAAAGCCGTCCGCCGGCTCAGGGAGCTGGTGGAAGAGTCAGGAGGGTAGAATGGAGCCGCATCGCAGATGTGGACCAGGCGCTCACGGCCTGCCCGAGCGCGCTCCCCCCGTCTCCCTGCGCCTAGGCTGCCAGCTTATCCATGGCTGCCTTCAGCTCCTTCTCCACCTTCTCAGCCTGGTCCAGCTCGGAGGCCCTGGGCCAGACCCTGCGGGCGTAGTCGGCCATGGGCATCCCCTTCTGGAGCTCGGAGACCAGGACCTTCACGTCCGAGTCCGCCTGGGCCCTGAGCATCATCACCTCCATCAGGCGCTTGTTCGCCCTCGCCCTCACCTCCCTCGCCTTCTCCAGGGCCTGGCGGTACTCCATGGATGTGGTCCCCAGCCCCCTCCCCTTGTCCAGGTCCAGCTCGGACCTCCCCACGTCCGCCAGGAGCCCGGCGTCGACCCCGAGCCCCCTCACGTCTATCCTCGGCCTCATCGCCTGGAGGAGCTCCTCGGCGCTCTCCACCACCATGAACTTCCCCCCTGTCTTGGACGCCACCTTCTCGAGGGTCGACCTGTTGATCTTGCTCCCGATGGCTATGACGTCGATTATCGCCTTCAGGGCCACCTCGTCGCTGACCACCCTCTCAGGCTTCGGGCCGACGTTGGACTTCTCGTCTGTGATCATCACCAGCTTCTTGATGCGCCGCAGGGGCCCGTCGTCGGCGGCGTAAAGCACCCGGAGCCCTTCCTCGATGGCGATCCCCGAAGGGGTCGCCCCACCGACCTGTATGGCCGCCAGCTTCTGCTTCATGGCGTCCTTGGCGAGGGAGTCGATGGGGGCCATGGGTATCGCCTCCTTGGTCATCTCCTCCCCGCCCTTGAGGAACATCCCACCCAGCCTCGTGGGCGCCTGGAACGTCATCACCCCCAGCCTGCTCCCGAAGGGGAGCTGGCCCCCGTCGAGGAGGCCGACTATGGTCTCCGTCACCAGGCCCATCTTGACGAAGCTTGTCCCCCTGGGGGACTTGTGGGTGTCGGCCATGCTGGATGAGGCGTCGATGGCGTACAGTATGTCCCACATGGCGCCTCCGGGGATAGCCGGCATAGATATTTGCGTTCGACGGGTCCTTCGCACTCCCCTGCTGGGAGGCCAACCACATGACGCTCCACCTGGCGGAGCAGTGCTTTACTCCTGCCTCGACGCGCATTAGCCCGCGCCGGGAGTCAGGGGCCCGGTCGCGCCGCTACCTAATGGGTTGGCTGCCAGGACGCCAGGCTCTACGAGCCGGCGTGCCTCTTCGACTCCACCACGAACTCGCAGAAGGATTCCCCCATGGCTTCGCACTTCGTCTCCACGCACTTCGGCACGCCTTCCTTCCTCGCCTGCACGAAGCCTGCTATCGCCCCGCGCATGAACTGGGCCTTGGGCTTCGCCGACTCTACCCCGGCGCATTCGAAGCTCCCCGACACCCTGTAGACTTCCCTGTCTTCCCCCTCTTCTACCAATGTCACCTTCCCCCATCCCACCGCCGCATAGATCCCGACCATCTCTGCGCGAAGCGCGCCATAGGCCTCCATTCCCATGAGACTGATCATCCTCTGGCCTCCATAGAGCCCTGCCGTCCGCCCCATCTCGTACACGATCGCTTCGCCTCCGGTCCCGAACCAGGATATCAGACGGTCGAAGATCAGCCTCAGGGTCGCCGGGGATATCATCACCGCCCTCTCCCCGGGGTTGTACCTGATCGGGAAGTGATAGGAGTCGACGAGCAGCCCCGACCTGCTGGTGTTCACGTCCACCCTCTCGCAATACTTTGAGGATTCGATCGCGCGCCTGACCTTCTCTGAGTCCTGACCCTCCCCCTGGGGCTCGGCGAAGAAACTCCAGACCCCGGTCGGCTCCTGGGGGGATGCCCTCGTGAACCCCCCGAGGACGTTGATGCCAGCAGAGCTGACCTTCTTCGCGACGTCGGCCAGGGCCCCTGGCTCGTTCTTCATGGTGACCACCACATGGAAGAAGGTCTTCCCCGGGTCGTAGAGAACCGCGATCACGTCTTTGGGTCCCAACCCTTCTTCTCCGGTCATCGCGACAGCCGCCCGCCCTACTCCGTCGTCTACGTCCTGCACAAGTCAGACCCCGGTTGTATGCGATTCGTCAGACAAGACCCCGTCCTGGCTTACTCGCGCCGGCTCCAGATTCGGTACTGGTCGACGAATGCGATGGTGAACAAGATGCCTGCGATGGAGTCGATCAACGCCCCGGCGTACAGGAGGTCGCTGGCGGCGGTTCCCACGATCGCCGTCGACAGAGCAAAGACGAGGGTGGCGGCTGCGATGCACCCGGAACCGGCGGCAAGCAGGGTCCAGGGCCTCTGGTGCTTCCCGCCGCGGAACGTGAAGACGAGCCTCGCGGCGAAGAAGAACATCACGAGCACGACCACCAGGTCAAAGGCATCCAGCAGGCCGAGGGCAAAGCCCAACCTGTTAGGTAGCGTCGGCAGCCGAAAGATAACCATTGTGCCTGATATGATGGGTGTGCGGTGCCCATGTCAATAGGCTTGGTACCCTTGCGTGGCGGGGAAACTGGATGATCGAGCCGGGTTCTGTCTGATTTTGTGGGAAAAGAGCCGTGACCGCCCACGAGTTTGCTTGTTTCCTGTTGAATTGTTAAACAGATAAATACCTTCCTTTTCGCCGCCTTTACCAGAAAAGGGCGTATTTGATGCAATTATCAGACATTTTTCACCTCGTGCCTATACTGTGCACGGTGTGCATAACGTGCACAGCAGCGGGCAGTGGCTACCAGAATGACCGCGAACGCAGGAGTCTCTTTCGACAGCGGACTAGCGGAGCCAATCGGGAAGCGCTCTCCCCAGCCGAAGGGGTTCGGGGCCAATCGGGGCGAGGCGGTGAACGCGGTACTGACCGAATTCTTCGAGGCGGGGGGATGCACAACGGAATCGGGCTGGGAGGGCGTCAGCGGGCGGTGGACCATGCGGAGGGCTTCATGACCAACCCACCTTGGACGGTCCACGGCGCTCTGCCGCGCAGGCTCGAACCGAGGAGCGGCGGGCTGCCGGACAAGTCCGCGAAGGGGGTCCCATGATGTCTTCGAAGAAGATCCGGGCAGGCGTCTCATTCGACGGAGAAGTGGTGGTCGCGCTGGACATTCATGCGAAGAAGCTCGAGGAGCTTCAGGTCGACCGGAGCGAGATAGTCAACGCCATCCTGGACGACTACTTCGAAGGCAACGGGACGACGGAGTCGATCTGGGGGATGGTCAGCAAGAGGAGGATCAAACGTAGAAGATGAGTCCCTCGAGGCGCGAACCAAAGATAAGAAACATCCCAATCGTGCTGTTGGTAGTGGCATTGTTCGCCACTTCAACCTTGGCAGCGGTTCCTGTCACTCTAGCTGCGACCCCTGCGCTAGATTGCGGTGGGGTTGCATGTGTTGCGACCGTAGGCTCGGCAAGTGGGGGATCATCACATCCCATAACGATGTCAGGGTCCCTCAGCACCTCCAGTTCGCCCGATTTGATAGTCGTCATTGTCACCGGAGACGTGACGGGCGACACTCCTGCCACTCCAACTCTGTCCGGAGTAACATTCTCAAGCGTCTGCACTCTCACTAACAGCGCGCCGATAATCGCCATCTACGCAGGCAAGGCGGCCTCTACGCTTTCCAGTGCTACGGTTTCAGAGACAGAAAGCGGAAACGCGGGGAGCGCCACCGGAGGGATGGTCGCGTTCGGGATAAGCAACTATGACACGACCGACGCGAGCCCATTTGACGGGACGTGCACCCCGGTAGCTGGGAGCGGGACTACGCCGTCTCAGACGGTAAGCTCCTTGTCGGATGGCAACGACTTCATTTTCGCCGGTGTAACGACCAGTGGTGGCACGCTCTCCGCGACGGGGGCAACTACGCTCATCGTTGCAAACACGGGGACGGTGTACACCGCAGCTGGTTATCAGAACGGAGGGGGCGGGGGATCTTACACTCTGGCCTTCAGCGCTGCATCGGGCTCTTGGAGCGAAGGCGTGGTTGCGGTCAAATCTTCGACGCCGACGGCCGTCCCACTATTTCCTTCAGGGGTTCTTCCGATTCTTGTCACGTTGCCCTTACTTTACTACCTAGCGGCTCGATGGAGGAAGTCAGAACCCGTCCTCGGAGAGAGCCCATGACGCGATACTTGAACGGGAAAAAGAGAAAGCAGAGACTCCTAGCTTTAGGAGTCACTGTAGCTGCGATAGTGTTCATCGGTCTGAGCTCCTACGACAACGCTGTTGGGACCCACGTCGCGTACTCTTTCCAATCATACTGGGCGCAGCCTGCCTTGTACACCCCTGGGACGTTTCTACCTACAGCCTACCTTCAGATCAACTACACCGGAGGCGGGATGGGTCAATACTATTACGTAATCAGCTACAACTCAACCAGCGGGTACATCGTAGCAGGCCACGGGACTGCCTCGGTCTCAGACCTTGCGGTGTTCCGGGCATATGTGAACATCCCCGCCCCGTCCAACGGAGTGACCGTCGCAACAGCACAGGTCTACAACGGCTCCGACCAGAACGGCACCCTCGTGTACACCGCCTCAATCGTCGTCTAGCCCCTCCCTGGATTCTAAAGGATCCAAACCCCTTTTGTCCTCCTGGCCATTGCCCAGCCCCTGGCCAACGAGCGTCCCTGCTTCAGTGGCGTTTCTCGAGCGTCCTGGAACCTTCTTAGCTCCGAGGTAAAGAAAGAGAAGAAGAGTGTACCCGACGATGTAAAGTACATACCCGAGCCAACCATGCAGGTTCCACATGAGGTTGGTGCCCGAATAGATGCCAGCGGTCACGAGGCCGACTACCCTGAGAGAGTTGAGGAGGACGAATAACGCAGAGCCACCAAAGGCGAAGAAGGCGCTCTTGGTCACGCTCGAGTTCATGTCGAGATGCATCATCCCGAGAATGAGAAGGAATATGGACATCGAAGCGATGCCCGAGCACTCCTGGGAGATCTCTAGATTGACGGCTTGCCCTCCCGCCCCTGTGAATGTTATGTAGACCGACGACCACTGAACAGGTTCTCCGAGCGCTCTTGTGAAACCGCTGCTTATCACCGCAACGACGACTGCAAGTGGGTCTCCGAACGAGGCCGTCAGCGCGCCGACAAATCCCACCGCCAGTGCATAGAGCATGAAGTAGGGGGCCAGAAACCGGAAAAGTGAAGGCCTGATCGCGGTCAGGATCCCGAAAAACGAACAGACAACTGCCAGTCCGGCATAAGAGTATGAGGCGTCGACTTGAGTTCCCAATGTAAGCTGAATTGCGAAGGGAGCGAAGGCTATGACGACCCCTGCCAGAGTCGTGGCCCAGTCGCGACTTTGGTCTGCCAAAAGCCGTTCTAGCTCCTTCCTCCTAAATGACACGAACACAAGCACGAAGAACATCCCTGCAAGCGGATACGCCGGGACAGAGGTATCGAAGACTCCCCCGAGCACTTCGCCCACTTTCGAGACGAGGAGGAACACCGGCGCGCCATAAACGACCAAAGTGAAAGCGACAGCCGCTACCAGGGGCCACAGACGAGATAGATTCTGGTTGACGTGGTTCAAGCTAGGCTGAGCTATACGCGTGAAAGGGTGGGCCCACTTAAGCCCTATCGTGACGGATTCTCTCTATAATCATAGTTTTATGCGTGGAAACGGTGGCGGGCGGGAATGGTGAGTCGGTCAGCGGCTACCTTTGGACTCCGACGACGCAGGTGCCTCGCAATTCTTACCGCAGTAACGGTCATGCTAGCCTTCGTAATGGTCCCAGCTGTCCATTCGCAGACCTCTCAGGCAGATAGTGAGGTAAGCCAAGCCTACGCCGCGGTCCTCTCAGCCGAGAGGAGCGGGGGCAATGTGACATCGCTCGTGGCTCAGCTTAACACAGCCATCTCTCTTCTCCAGGAGGCCGACCGGCTTAACTCGACCGACCCCGCACTGGCAGCATCACTCTACACCCAAGCGTACAACAGCGCTTCGCACGTGCTCCAGGCCGCCCCGGGGGTGGCTTCGGCTGGTGCCGCATCCGTCAGGACGGCCCAGGTTGAACTCGGGGTCGAGACCGTCGTTCTGGTTGCTCTGGCGGCCCTCGCCTATCTTTACATCCCCCGCCTCTTCTGGCGCTACTGGTCGAGGACCCACAGCGACTGGAGGGTGAAGAAGCCGTGATCGACGACGACATGAAGGTCGCGGCCGTGGGGGTCATAGTCCTCATCGCCGTCTTCAACGTCTCAGGCTACTACTTCGCCAACAGGAACGTCGAGCCCTTCTCCGAGCTGGGCATCCTCGGCCCCGGCCAGAAGATAGCCAACTACCCCACCAGCGTCTTCACCGGCCAGAACTTCTCCCTCTACCTCTACGTCGGGAACCACGAGGGCCAGGTGTCCTACTACCAGGTCCTGACCAAGCTCGGCACCAGGGCCAATGCCAACCAGAGCGTCCCCCTCGCCGCGCCCCCCATAGCCTCCTACGGCATGGTCCTGCTCAACAACCAGAACGTCACAGAGCCCATCACACTGAGCCTGGGCCAGAACGGGACCAACGTCCGCCTCGTCTTCGAGCTCTGGATCTACGAGACGAACTCGAGCTCCTTCCAGTTCTACACCTCCAACTGGCTGTACCTCAACGTCACGGGGCCCTCGGTATGAGCGACCAGGTCAACCCCAGGCAGAAGCGCGCGAAGGAGGTCCTGAGCTCCGTCCTCGCCAGCGAGATGTCCGTCAAGGACGCCCTCTCAAGGGCGACCCAGGGGACCGGGGCCACCCCCGTCGACGCCTCGAGGGCGCTCTACTCGCTCCTGGAGGAGAAGAAGGCTGCGCTCGCCGACCCATCCCCCCCGGCCTCGACCTTCGAGTACCTGGGCCGCGCCTACTCCTCCTGGTTCTGGGTGACGGTGGCGTTCCTCGCGGTGACTGTGAGCTCGATCTACCTCCTCCCGCAGTACCCCCCCTTCGTCTACGTCAGGTACGTCTTCGGCGCCATAGCTGTGCTCTACTTCCCGGGCTACACCCTCATCGAGGCCCTCTACCCCAAGAAGGAGGACCTCGACAGCCTGGAGCGCCTCGCCCTCTCCATCGGCCTTAGCCTGGCCCTGGTCCCACTGGTGGGGCTGCTCCTCAACTACACCCCCTGGGGGATACGCCTCGACCCCATAGTCGTCTCCCTGGTTGCCCTCGGCCTGGCCCTGGCGCTGGTCGCGGCCGTGAGGAAGGAGTCCTACGTCAAGCTCGCGGCGAGGGCGGGGTAGGGCCTTGGCCAAGATCAGGTACTTCTCCTTCGGCGCTGGCATCGGCGCCTTCGGCGCCGTCGTGGCCCTCATCTCCTACTACGTCCTCTTCAGCGCCCCCTTCGCGGCCCTGGGTGTCGCCTGCGTCATACTCGGCGGGGCCACCCTCACGCTGCCAGAGTCCCCGGTCCCCAGCGGCGCGGTCAGGGGGGTGATCCACGCCTCGGTGATGAACGTGGAGGCCCTCCTGGAGGAGTTCGACGCCCGGGAGAAGGCGGTCTACCTCCCGCCCAAGGAAGGCGAGTCCCTTGCCTACGTCCCCCTGGCTGCCAACCCCAGAGCGCCTTCCGTCGCCTCCCTCCTGGACGCCCCCCGGAGGCTCGTGTCCGAGGCGGACGGGGTCCCGGTCCTCCTGGTTGTCCCCCCTGGCTCGGAGCTGGTCAGGGCCTCCGAGCTCTCCGAGGCCTCGGGGCTGGAGGACGCCATCCAGTACGTCCTCACCGAGGTCTCAGAGCTCTGCTCATCGGCCAAGGCGGTGGTCACCGGGGACACCCTCGTGGTGGAGATGAAAGGGGTCAAGGTGAAGACCGAGGCGGCGAAGTACCTCGTCACCCTGGGGAGCATCCCCGCGAGCATAGCGGCGTCGGTCGCCTCGGCCGTCCTGAAGAGGGGGGTGTCCCTGGCCTCGGAGTCGATAGAGGGGAAGAACTCGGCCGCCACCTTCAGGCTGCTCTAGTGGGACCAGGCGGGGCCCTGTCGGGTCGTCCTCATCGAGACCCCGGTCCTAGGGGTGCCGCTTGGCCCCGGGACAGGCGCGGACCATCTCCCGCTCCCCCAGACCCGGCATGCCATGGCTGGCTCGGCTCGCAGGCGACGCGTCCCCGCCGGGGGCTCCGCGATATCCAATGCGTCGCGACTCTTTTTCGGGCCTCGAAAACGCGATGCTTAATTACCGAACAGAAGAGGGTTCGCTTCGTATCAAAGTGCGTCTTTTTGCGCGCAGCGCGGGTGCGGGGTGGGCCGCATTCGCCATCGGTCTCATGGTCTTCCTCGCCGTCTCGTCCACCGTCAGGGTCGGGCACGCCTACTCTACGACCCCGACGATGTCTGTGACCTCCGGGCTGAACTGCCCCGGGCAGATCGCGTTCAACTCGGGTACCATGTACATCACCAACTACGCGAGCGGATCCTCCGGCTACGTGGCCGAGCTGGCGTCTCCCTACACAGGAACGCCCAGCGTCTTGCTGTCGTCGTTCACCAACGCCTGGAGCGTCGCCTTCGATTCGGCGGGGAACATGTGGGTCTCTGGCTATGCGGGGGCAATCTATGGGTACGCCGCCCCCTACACCGGCTCCCCCTTCAAGACGATCAGCGTCGCTGCCATCTCGATGGCTTTCGATTCTAGCGGGAACCTCTGGGTCTCCACAAGCACCGGCCAGCTTCTGGAGTTCGCTTCGAGCTCGCTCGCAGGGAGCGGGACCCTGACCAGCTCCAACGCGGCTGTGACAGCGAGCACCGGGATATTCTACGGGATGGCATTCGACAGCAATGGGAACCTCTGGGGGACATCCACTACCGGCCCGAGTTCTTCCAAGGGGGTGGAAGAAGTCGCAGCCCCGATCACTGACACGAGCACAGGGACCATGACGGTGACTGAGACTAACGGGGTCGGCGGGACCTATTATTACCCATACGGCATAGCCTTCGACTCCAGCGGCAACATGTGGGTCATCGACTACTCCGGGGACGCGGTGTACGAATACGCCTCCCCCTACACCGGTGCGCCCATCTTTTCGATCACCTCGGGGCTCAACCGTCCCTATGATGTGACGGCCAGCGGTGCAAACATCTGGGTGTCCAACTGCGGCAACTCATCGATCTCGGAGTACGCCGGGTCTAGCTCCAACTCCAGCTCCAACCCCAATCTGCCTCTCCTCACGATAAGCAGCGGTCTCTCGTATCCTGGTAAGTTAGCCTTCGACTCCAGCGGGAACCTCTACGTCCCCTCGTACGGCAGCGGTCAGGTGCTGGAGTTTACCGCTCCTTACACCGGGACTCCCACCGTCCTTCAGACCGTCGTCAACGCCTGGGAGGTGGGCTTCGACTCCAGCGGGAACCTCTGGGTCATGGCCTACGACGGGAGCATCTACGGGTACCACGCCCCCTACACGGGTGCGGCATTCGAGACCATCAGCATGAGCGCCGACGGCATGGCGTTCAACTCGGGGAACCTCTGGGTGAGCGCATATTCCACCGTCTACGAGTTCACGGCCAGCGCCCTCTCCGGGTCAGGGACGATCACAACGGCCAACGCGGCGATCACCCTGACGCCTTCGTCCCCTGTGTACACCCTTGCCTTCGACTCCAACGGGAACCTCTGGGGCGCCGAAGCCTGTACCGGCGCGCTCCTGAAATTCGCCGCGCCCATCACGAGCTCCAGCACCGGGACCTCGGTCACCCTCCAAGGCTCCGGGGGGCTCCCAATGTACTGCCCATGGGGCATCTCTTTCGACTCCTCGGGGAACATGTGGATCGGCAACTACGACTCCCTCACAGGCTACAGCCCCCAGGGCGCCTACGAGTACTCGGCCCCATACACCGGGTCCCCGATCAAAGTCTACACCAACGCGAGCAGTTCCCTCGCCCTGTCCGCCCCGTACTACGCGATTGTTTCAGGGTCGAACGTCTGGGTCTCAGATTATTCGAACAACGCCATCTACGAGTACCGGGGGTTCTCCCAGGCTACCCAACCCCCTAATGCCATACCCCCTGGAGCCGCCCCGACGAAATACACCCTCACCACGGGCGGGGGGAGCAGCGTCACGGGGAACCTCGTCTCCCTTGACATCACCCACGCCGTCTACAACTTCCCGTCGATCAACCAGACCCTCCTCAGCCAGGAGCTCGCCCAGGGGAACCTCACCCTCCTCCCCAGCGCCGTGTCCGACTGTTCAATCACCATCCACCGCACCGCCTACATCAGGGTCAGCGGCTTCTTCTCCTCCACGTGGGGGGGAGGGGGCGCGAACTCCACTGAATTCGTCTTCAGCGACTACCAGTCGTTCCTGACCCCCGCCCAGGGCTGGCCG
Organism: archaeon; assembly: GCA_021827865.1. Classification (GTDB taxonomy): domain Archaea; phylum Thermoproteota; class Nitrososphaeria; order Nitrososphaerales; family Gagatemarchaeaceae; genus UBA183. The sequence goes on along the minus strand of JAKAUC010000009.1, from coordinate 234,979 downwards.
TCCGAGCCCGCGTGCAGCTGACCAGGCTGAGCGGCGCCCGACGCCTCATAACAGTAACCACGGGCCTGGCCGACGGACCAAGACTACCGAACCACCCTAATCATCCGGCGGCGGAAGCTGCCTTCGAGCGAGACATGGGGACCTCCTCATGATGAGCCGGGGACAAGCCGGACCCCCAGGATCCTCCACTCGACCGGCCCCGCGAGGCTAAAATAATCATCGGCCGGAGCCGAGGGGGAATTGGAGCGCCAGAACCTCTACCTGATGACACTGGCCTCGCTCCTCCTCCTCTCCACGGCCGGCCTGTCCATGATAGGAGGTTACACCCTGGACGTCTACGTCTCGATGTTCACGATATGCTACTTCGTCGCCTCCACCGTCTTCCGCCCGCGCAGGCTCACCTTCGACTTCGTCGGGGTGGTCCTCTTCATCGTCTTCGCCTACATTGTTGCCCTCAGGGTGCTGGCGATCCTGGCGATCTGATTTGAAGAAGCTCGTGGCGCTCTTCCTGGTCGCCCTCATCCTCATCTCAGCCCCGGTCGCCATCGCCATCCAGTTCCCCCGCCAGGTGGACCCGGCCACTGCCCCCTCCGACCCCGTCTACGGCCAGGGGCTCTACCTCTTCTACGGCTCCGTCGTCGCCGCCATCAGCGGCGGGAACTTCTCCGGAGCCAAGGCCCTCCTCCACGTCGCCCCGTTCATCCACATACCGTCTGACATCCTCAGCGCCGTCGACACCTTCAACGGCCTGGTCAACTCCACCGCAGGACATTTCCTCGTCATCGACTCCCAGCTCGACAACGCGTCGACCTACCTTGAGACCGGGAGGGTCGCCCTCGCCCGGGCGAACCTTACCGCGGCTGTCGCCGGCCTCAGGAGCGTCAACCAGACACTCACCCAGCTCTTCGCTGCGGCCCCCGCACTCGCCTCTCTGACGGGGATCCCCTCCTCCCTCTTCCTCCAGAAGCTCCAGCCGCTTGAGGTGCAGTACTCCGGGTACTCCGCCGAGGCCAACCGCCTCCTCGTCGTCCTCACCGGCCTCACGAAGCTCGAGCCCACGGCGGTCACCCTGGGGGTCGGCCAGCGGTCCTTCGAGGTCGGCTCCAACGTCACGGTCAGCGGGTCCCTCTCCGCCGGCTCCGTCCCCCTGGCGGGCCGGACCGTGACAGTCTACCTGGGCGGGTCCCCCGTGGGGAACGCCACCACCGGCTCGTCCGGCCTGTACTCCGCCGTGCTGTCGACCCCTCTATACTACAGGGCGAACGCCACCATGTTCGCTTCCTTCGTCCCCTCCGGCGCCGACTCCCTGGTCTACGCCCCCGCCACCTCGGCCGCCGTCTCCGTGCACATCGAGTTCGCCACCCCGACGCCGTACGTCACTCTCCCACACAGGGCCTACGCGGGGCAGCCCATGGGCGTGAACGGCACCCTCACCGTCGGCGGCCTCCCCGTCGGAGGCTACACGGTGTCCATGTCAGGGTTCAGCACGTCCCCCCTGGGCCCCGAGGAGGTCGCGACGGGGGTCACCTCGGCAGACGGCTCGTTCTCCCTCTCCATCACCCCGCCTTCGAGCCTTAGCGGCGGCACCTACGCCCTGACCCTCGCCACCCCGAGCAACGGCACCGTGGGGCCGCTCAGCTACCCCTTCGACGTCAACGTGACCAAGGAGAGCGTCCAGGTCACCTCCAGCGCCCCCACGGTGGCCATCGCCGGGCTCCCGGTGACAGTATCCGGCACGGCCCTTGTAGGCGGCCTGGCCCTCTCCGGGGCCCAGGTCCTCAACACCACCCCCAGCCCCGGGGTCGACACCAACACTTCGGCCTCCGGCTCATTCAGCTTCACAGTCACCCCTCCCCTGACCACCTCCAACGGGGCCTGGACCTACTCCCTGGGGGTCTACCCCTCCCAGACCTGGATATCCTCGGCCCCGGTGTCGGTGACCGTCTTCGTGATCAACCCCCTCGTCCTGGTCTTCCCCGCCTCCAGCGCGGGGATGCTCCTCCTGGTGGTCCGCCGCAGGCGCTCCGCCGGCCAGGGCCTCGCCTTCGCCCCTCTCGAGGAGGAGGCCGAGCCGCGGGCTGCCCAGACCCCCCGCCCACCCCTCACCGGCCTCCCCGCCGTCTACTACAGGGCCGCCGAGCTGGCCGAGAAGGCGACAGGGGTCCCCCTCCTCCCGCACATGACCGTCCGCGAGTACCTCGCCGCCCTCCTGGGGAAGCTGAAGGGGTTCGAGCACTTCCGGGCGATATCCTCGCTCCTCGAGCGCCACCTCTACGCCGGGGCGCGCGACCCCGGGGACCAGGGGAGGGCCGAGGCCGAGCTCGAAGCGATGAGGAGAGAGGATGAAGCCTAGGACCGCGGTCCTGGCCGGGGTGGTGGTCGCCCTGCTGTTCGTCTCCGTCCTCGTCTACTTCGCCGCCACGGTCAGCCTCCTGGGGAACCCCGGGGACTTCCGGCCCTCGAACACGGCCTGGAACGGGTTCAGCACCTTCGTGGCCGTCGAGCACCCGACGATCATCAACCACGTCTCCTCCCTCCCACGGGACGGGACGGGCTACGTCCTGCTGGAGGACGGCCCCTCCAGCCCCTACACCCCGGCCGAGGCCGCCCAGGTCTCGTCGTTCGTCGCGAGCGGAGGGACCCTCGTCGTCGCCGACGGCCAGGCCGCCATAGCCAACACCCTCCTCTCCGGGATGGGCCTCTCGTCGCGGTTCACGGGCGGGGTCCTCACCGACCCCCTGTTCAACTTCAGGAACTCCTTCCTCGTCGTCGCCCCCACCGTCCACATGCACAACGTCTCGAGCATCGCCTTCAACTACGCCACCACCCTGACCGTCTCCGACCCCGGGGCCAGGGTCCTCGCCTACTCCAGCGACTTCTCCTACCTCTACCCCACCCAGCCGGGGGAGAGCATAGCCAGCGCCCCCCACGGGCCCTTCCCTGTGGTGGCGGAGATCCCCGACGGGAGGGGGACCGTCTACCTCATCTCAGACGACTCGGTCTTCATCAACTCAATGATCTACAGGGACGGCAACGCCAACCTCCTGAAGGACCTCACCACCGGGACCATGATCCTCGACACCTCACACTTCGCGGTCAGCCCCGCGACCGTGGCGAGGGGTTTCGAGGTCTCGGTCTACTCCGTGGTCTCCCTGTGGGAGTTCAAGTACTCCCTCGTCCTCGTCGGCCTCGCCGGGGTCGTCGCCTACAGGTTCAGGGAGGAGCCCCCGGCCGAAGAGGAGGAGTTAAAGGAGCTACTCCGTGACCACCCAGAATGGAGCCAAGAGAGGCTCCGCAGGCTAAGAGAGGAGATGAAACAAAAACGGTAGCAGAGCCGGACGTCACCGCGAAGATCACCGACAGCGTGGAGTCGGTCATAGTCGGGAAGAAGGACGTGATAGTCAAGCTGCTGATGGCCCTCATGGCCGGGGGGCACGTCCTCCTCGAGGGGCCCCCTGGGATAGGGAAGACCACCATAGCGAAGACATTCTCGGGGACCATCGGGGGGACCTTCAAGAGGCTCCAGCTCACCCCGGACCTCCTCCCGGCCGACATCCTCGGCTCCAACGTCTTCAACCAGAGGACAGGCGCCTTCGAGGTGAGGGAGGGGCCGATCTTCGCCAACGTGGTCATGCTGGACGAGCTGAACAGGGCGACCCCGCGGACCCAGGCCGCCATGCTCGAGGCCATGGCCGAGGGCCAGGTCACAATCGAGGGCTCGACCATCGCCCTCCCCAAGCCCTTCATCGCCGTAGCGACCCAGCTCCCCTCGGGCTCCGCCGGGACCTACCCGCTCACCGAGGTGCAGAACGACCGCTTCGCCATGAGGATATCCATGGGCTACCCGTCCCCCGAGGAGGAGGGGCTGATACTCTCGAACATCGACGCCCTCGACAGCAGGACGACCAGGGCGGCGGTGAAGCTCGACCAGATTCTCAAGATCTCCGAGAAGACCCGCTCCGTCGTCGTCTCCGACAGGGTCAGGGCCTACGCCGTCTCCCTGGTCAACGCCCTCCGCTCGAACCAGAGCGTGCGGTCCGGGCCCAGCCCCAGGGCCACCATCTGGCTCTACAAGCTCGCCAGGGCCAAGGCAGTCCTCGAGGGGCGGGACTTCGCCCTCCCAGACGACGTGAAGTTCGTGGCGGCGGACGTGATCACCCACAGGGCCATCCTCACCCCGGACGCGGAGAGCGAGGGGGTCACCCCGGAGAGGGTCGTCGCCGAGGCCCTGAGCACGGTCCCGGTCCCCAAGGAATGAACCTGACCGACCGCGGGAAGCGGGTGGCTGCTGGGCTCCTCCTGCTGCTGGGCGCCGGGGCGCTCTTCGTGGACCCACTCCTCCTGGCGGCCGCGGCCTCGGTGTCGGTCTTCGTCGTCTACGACCTGCTCGACGGGTACCTGACCCCCAGGCGGGCCGGGAGCTTCGCCCTCCAGCCCTCTGCCTTCGAGGCCAGGGCTCTAAGAGGGAACAGCAGGAGCTTCGTATCAGTCCTCCGGGCGTCCCGGGGCGTCACCCTCGACCTTGGCTCCGTGGGCTGGTTCCGGGCCGAGCGCGGGTCCTACCCAGCCGGGACCTGGCCCTTCCGCTTCACCCTGACCTTCGACCTCGCCGGGGCCTACTCCCTCGACGGCATCCCTGCCCGGGCGAGCAGCAGGTACGGCCTCTTCTCCTCCAGGGCGGTCATCCCGGCGGAGGTGAAGGGGAGGGCTTACCCCAGGCTGATAGCCGCCGCCGTGGCGGCCCTGGAGTACCTGACCCGGGTCGGCGCCGGGGCCGAGGGGGAGGTTGAGAAGGAAACCATCGGGGCGGGGCTCGAGTACGCGGAGACCAGGGAGTACTCCTCCGGGGACAGCCTCCGCAGGGTCGACTGGAAGGCGACGGCCCGGTCGGGCTCCAGCTCGCTGATGATCAAGAAGTACTACAGCGAGGGGGGCGGCGCGGTCCACGTCATCTACTTCGTCGAGACCCCGGGCCGGGCGACCCACGACGAGCTCGCCACCCAGCTCCTGGACCTGGTCGTCTCCTCGGCGGCCAGGATCACCCCCATATCCGTGACCGCCTACGAGGGGGGGTCCAGGCTCACCACCCTGCAGGGGAAGGGGTGGGAGGTCGTCATCAACACCCTGAACCTGGTCATGGCCGAGAGCCGCATCACCTACGACGACCTCTACTCCATGCTCGACGTCTCGTCCCTGAGCAGGGAGAGGAGGGAGCTCATACTCGCGGGGAAGGGGAGGTTCGCGGAGCTCCTGGGCAGGGCAGGGGGGAAGCGCCAGGCCCTTGTCTCGGATTTCCGCAGCCTAGTCGCCAGCCTCGCGTCCCCGGACGTCCAGTCCTCCTTCATCATCCTGAGCAGCCTGGTGTCCAACAGGGACGTGCTCGCAGAGATAATCGAGGACCTCAGGTTCAGGCGTGTGGAGACGACCCTGGTGTACCCCCCCAAGCCATGGAAGGACGCTTCGAGCCTTGCCGAGGCGTACACCCTCCAGTCCTCCCACGAGAAGATGCTGGACTACGCCGCCAGGACCGGGTGCCTCATGGGCGTCATCCCGCTCAAGCTGCCCAGGGTCAAGGGGATACCCAGCTGGGCTGTCTCGGCCGCCGCCTGACCCCCGGCGCCGCGCTTCCGAGGGGCCCCTCCCCCTGCTCCCGCCAGGTTCAGCGGAATCGCCATCGAGCCCACGAATGCTTTTGTCACCACATTCGCACCTCGCGCTCGCATGGGCACGCCCACACCCAGGCTGATGGGGAGCGGACCATCTGCGACCGACACCGTGCAACGACTCCAAAATGACGCATCACAAAGCGCGTCGAACCTGCTACACAGCTACCTCAAGAAGCAGATGACCGTATCCAAGCGGAGGGGTGGGTGGTTCCGCCTCGAGAAGCGGGAGAGGTCCATGTTCTCTCTGGCGCTGCGGCTCAACGCCACCTTCAAGGGGAGCCGGCTCCTGAATGCGATGTTCGACGTCCTCAGGAAGCTCGCGGAAGCCTCCGACGCGGTGTGCACCCCGCTCACGCGCGGGGTCCAGATGGCCTGGGCGTTCGCGAGCAACTGCGCCCGGTGGGGGAACCTCCGCGCCAAGGAGTGGAAGGACGACCTGGAGTACGCCAAGTACCTGGGCTCGCACATGTGCTGGGGGTCGCGACTGTGACCCTCCTGGCGAGCGAAGAGTTTTCTTGATCATCACCCAGACGCCTTTCAGGCTCTCACTGGGCGGGGGCGGGACAGACCTCCCCAGCTACTACTCTCAGCGGGGGGGCTTCTTCGTCAGCGGGGCCGTGGACAAGTACGTCCACGTCGCGGTCAACCCGCGCTTTGAGCAGGACAGCATCAGGGTGAGCTACTCGAAGACGGAGATAGTGGACGACGCCAGCAAGCTGGAGCACCCCCTGGTCAGGGAGGGGCTGGACGTGGTCGGGATAAAGAAAGGGATAGAGATCGTGTCAGTGGCCGACGCCCCGGCGGCTCCGGGGGGGACAAGGCGGGGCCCTGGAGCCAGAACCTCCTGAAGGCGGTGAAGGTGGCGAAGGAGAAGAAGGGGAAGGTCGTCGGGCTGATCGGGTTCGACGGGGGGATGCTCAGGAAGCTGGCGGACGCTTCGATAGTGGTCCCCGCCGACTCCACGCCCCAGGTCGAGGGGTTCCACCTGGTCCTGACGCACCTCATAGCGTCCAGGCTCAAGGAAGCCATAGGGAACAAGAGCAAGCGGTATTGAAAGGAGCGTCCCCGAACGCCTCGCCTAACACGTTCGACGAGGGTGTGGGCCTCGCGTGGGATTCCCTCCCAACTGTTGTTATATACTAGGAGGCCTACTATGCCAATTATGCCTACAACGAAGGTGACGCGCAACTTCCAGGTCACCATCCCGGCAGACGTCCGCAGCAGGGCTGCCGTCGAAAAAGGGGACATCCTCCTGGTCGACTACGACGAAGGCTCCGGCACCATCAGACTCATGCCGCCCAGGAGGGGGCCGAGGCGGGTCGCCAGGCTGGGGAGGAGGATAGGCCTGAAGGAGATAGAAGATGCCATCGCGGAGGGGATGAGAGAATCGCTGCGGTAGTGGACACCAACGTCCTGGTCTTCGACACCTATGAGGACAGCGACCAGCACGAGCAGGCGAGGAGCAAGCTGGAGGAAGCCGACGGCTGGGTCCTGCCGGCGATCGTCCTCCACGAGTACCTGTGGGCGCTCCGGGGCCTGAAAGCAGACTTCTCCTTCGCCCGGGACAAGGCGGAAGAATACCTGCTGTCAGAGAAGGCGAAATACAGCTCGGACTCCCAGGACGACATCCTGTTCGCCACGCGGGAGGCCTCGTCGTTCTCCAGATACAACGACTACCTGATCCTCTCCCACGCGAAGAGGTTGGGCGCCTCTATCCTGACCTTCGACGCGGGCCTAAAGCGAGATGCCCAGCGGTTGGGCGTAACTCCGCTTTGATGGACATGCTCCTGGAAGAGAGTCGGCTTTGACCCCGATGAAGACCGAAGCCCTCGATTTCGCGGACCGGCCGAAAGGGTCCGTCGATGGCTCCAGGATGAATGCCGAAAAGGAGGCCCGGGGTCATGTCCGCCCGAACGAGGCGGAAAACGTGGCCAGAGCGGCGCTGATTGACCGCGACGGGGTGGTCAACGAGATGGTCTACTACCCCGACCCCGGGATCGTCGACAGCCCCTTCACCCCGAGGCAGTTCGTCCTGGCCGAGGGGATAGGCCAGGCGCTGAGGACCATGAGGGCCGCCGGCTACAAGCTGGTCCTGGTCTCGAACCAGCCGGGCATGGCCAAGAAGCACATGACCATGGCAGCGTTCAGGAAGATACAGGCGAAGATGCGGAGGCTCCTGGCCGCCGAGGGGGTCAGCCTCGACGCCGAGTACTACTGCTTCCACCACCCCCAGGCGAGGGTCGCGGCGTACAAGGCCGACTGCGCCTGCAGGAAGCCGAAGCCCGGGATGCTCCTCGACGCCGCCCGCGACCTCGGGCTGGACCTGGGACGCTCGGTGATGGTCGGGGACGGCCTGTACGACGTGCTGGCGGGGAAGAGGGCCGGTTGCAAGACCATCCTGGTGGCGACCCTCAACGGGACCCTGAGCAGCAAGATGGACGAGCTGGGCGCCCAGCCTGAATTCGTCGCGCGCAACGTCGCCGAGGCGGCTGATATCGTTAAGAAGATGGCATCGGGGATGCCCTCGCGTTGAAGCGCATCGAGGTGTGGGTCGACTGCGAGAACAGGGACGAGAAGAGCGTCCGAAAGAAGGTGGAGGAAGCCCTCAACAGCTCGGGGGTGGACTACACCATGCTCGCCAACTCGGTGGAGATAATCAAGAAGGGGAGCCAGAAGTGAATCCCCCCAGGAACGAAGTGCAGGTCCCAACCTCGGCTTAGCCGGAAGTCGCGGGGCGCCCAGAGCGCGACAGGTTCGTCCGCGAGCCTGACGAGCCGGGTGGAAATGGCGATGGGGGAACCCCAGGGGTGGCCCTCGTCTCCGCGACGGGCGCGACAGGTTCTGGATCACGAAGCCAGCTGCTCCGACTCCAGCGCATACCACAAACCATTAAGTAGAACCACAAGACCGCTATCAGTGGGAAAAACATATGTCTGTGGTAAAGATTGACGCGCATAGGCGGGTATACGTCCCCAGGGACATCGAATTCGACGCCGACGAAGCCGTCATGGTGAGGCAGGGCGAGGCCCTCCTCCTCATCCCTGTCCCCCGGAAGCCAATCCCCATCGATGTCAAGGAAGGCGTCGGGGCCCTGAAGGCGAGGGCCGAGGCGAGGGCCAGGGAGGACGCGTCGGAGCGGCGCCGCAGACGTACAGGGTGAAACCCGATGCTGCTCGAGTCGGACATGCTCATAGCTTATCTCAAGAAGGACGACTGGCTCAAACCAACGGCAGAGCGTGTGATCGGCGCGGTCGAGGCCGGGAGGCTGGGGGAGGTCGCCTGCTCCGCGGCCACCCTCCAGGAGATGTACTACGTGTTCTCGGGGAACGCGCCCTTGCACACGATCCTGGTCGACTTCGCCCGCGTAACCACAATGAAGAACCTGAAGTTCCTTAACCCGGACGCCGAAACATGTCTCTCCGCCCTGCATCTGGCCGAGACCTACAAGATCTCCTCCGTCTTCGACGCGCTCTACGCGGCGACCGCCCTTTCTCCCTCTGTCCCGGACCACACCATCATCTCCACCGACGCGGTCTTCGAGAAAGTCCCGGGCCTCAGACGGCAGCCGCCTGAGGAACTGCGGGTCCCGTAGGGGCTGAGAAGGTGCAGGCGGCAAGACTCGCGGGCGGAGTGGCTGGGGACGGGGCCGACCTCAAAGAGACCGCGCCGGAGACGCTTTCACCCTTCCCTCCCCGCGGGTCGCTCCTCAGGGCGCAAAGGCTTAAGTTGGACTCTAAGAAAGTCAGACTATGGGTAAGTCATCCCTGGTAAGAGTCAAACACAAGGGGCAGGTCACCATCCCGGCCGAGATGAGGGAGGAGCTCGGCCTCGAAGAAGGCTCTGTGCTTGAGGTGAAGGTATCCGATGGGGGGATCCGGCTGGAAGCCCGGTCTCCGATAGACGCAGGGAAGCCGGTGGGGAAGGCCGAGCATGACAGAGTGATGCGCGAGCTCGACGAGCTGAGGAGAAACTGGAGATGACCGCCGTCGCAGACACGCGCCTGCTCCTGGAGCTGGAGTTCCCTGCGGACGAGGAGTCCAGGGACCGCGTCAGGGCCCTCTTCCGGAACGAGCTGGCGTCGCGCCTGATCGCCCCCTCCGTCGTGCTGAGCGAGTTCATGAAGGTCGCCGGGGGGAGGATGGGGGAGTCCGCCGCCAGGGCCCGCATAGGCCAGTTCAAGGAGCGGGGGATGAGGGTGGTCCCTATCGACGAAGGGCACGCTTTGGAGGCGGGCAGGCTGATGCTGTCGAGCCGCGGCGCCCCTGTGGCCGACGCGCTGATCGCATCATTCGTCGTCGCCGGCGAAGCCGAGTACGTGGTCACCGACGACCCGCACTTTCGCGAGCTCGGGGCCAGGTCAAAGTGGTTCTAGCCGAAGGGAGGCGGTGAAGCACAGATGCAGGCGGCGATACTCGCCGGAGGGCTGGGGACAAGGCTCAGGCCCCTCACCGACAGGATGCCCAAGGCGATGGCCCCGGTCAACGGGAGGCCGTTCCTCGAGTACGAGCTGGAGCTCCTGGCGAGCCACGGGGTCGACGACATAGTGCTCTGCGTGGGGTACAAGGGGGAGGCGATACGCGGGCACTTCGGGGACGGGTCGGGCTTCGGCGTGAGGATACGCTACTCCTCCGAGGGGGAGAGGCTGCTGGGGCCCGTGGGGGCGCTGAAGATGGCGGAGCGGATGCTCAGGGAGGAGTTCTTCGTGACCTATGGGGACGCGTACCTAACGCTGGACTACCGGGGGATGATGGACGCCCTCGAGGGACAGGAGGAGCTTGGGCTGATGGCGGTGTACAGGAACGAGGGGAGGTTCGGGAGGAGCGACGTGGTGGTGAAGGACGGCTTCGTGGCCGCCTACGACAAGGTGAACGGCGCCCCCGGGATGGAGTGGATCAACTACGGCGTGACCGCCCTGAAGAGGGGGGCGCTCGACAGGGTGGAAAGGGGGCGGGTCTGCGACGAGCCGACTTTCTATGGCGGGCTGGTGAAGGACGGGCAGCTCCGGGCCTTCGAGGTGGCGGAGAGGTTCTACGAGATAGGGTCAGAGAGGAGCCTGGAGGAGTTCCGGTCGTTCGTTGGCGGGCTCCCGGCAAGGAGGCATGAAGGGGCGAAGGGGGGTCGTTAGCATGGGAGCGCTGGTGACCGGCGGGGCAGGGTCCATCGGGAGCCACGTCGTCGACAGGCTGCCCGAGGAGGGATGCGAGGTCACGGCGGTGGACAAGCTTGCATCGCTCCCAGTTTCAAGTGCCCATCTCATGTCACATAGTATCGCTACTAGTAGCAAAGTATAATAGTAGAAGAAGCCTCAGGCGAGTCATGTCCCTGACCGTCAAGCTGGACAGAAGAAGAAAGGATGAAGTAGAGCGCTTCGTGGCGTCCCTGATACTCGAAGAAGGGGTGAAGGTGACCTTCCAGGAAGCTCTGGGACTCATGGTGGACTACTCGATGGAGAACAGAGAGGAGATAGTGAAGCGGCTCAAGAGGCTCCCGCCCCTGGAAAAGGACCCTGCCTGGACGCTCCTCCACCGGCCCGAAGACTGGGGGGTCGACGACGCTTCGGAGCGCGTGGACGAGTATGTCTACGGGAAGAGTTGACTTGGCGATCTTCCTGGACACCGGGATATTCGTCGCCGCAAGAAACAGCCGGGACACCAACCACAAAAGGGCGTCCCAGCTCGTCGAGAGGGCATTGAAAGGGGAGTTCGGGGCCGTCTACACCTCTGATTACGTCGTAGACGAGGCGGTCACCACGGCCCTGTCCCGCACCAGGGACTTCCGCGTTGCCGTCAACGTAGGACGGCTGGCATTGGATTCGCCGAGGATCGAGAAGCTCTACACAGGACCCGCGGAGTTCCAAAGCTCATGGAAGCGGTTCCAGAAGCTTGGAAGCAAGCCGATGAGCTTCACAGACTGCGTCTCGCTGACCCACATAGAGAGGCGCGGGCTCGGCGGGATCATGAGCTTCGACTCAGGGTTCGACGGGCTGACTACCCGGATTCACTGATGGCTTCGAGAGAGGGGCAGGGCATCAAAGCGCTGATTCCTGGCTAGGCTGGGTTCCGTCATCGTTCCCGAGGGGAGGGGAAGCGGACAGGTCCGGCCGTCGAACCTCGTGAAGGACTTCGGTGGCGAGACCTCACTTGACCGCGACCCTCTTGAGAGACCTTAACAGCGCAGCGTATAGCTCCGCGTCGCACCTCCACCCGGACGACACCAGCCTGTCGAGGTCCTCTTCAGCCTCGCGAGCCGTGATCGAGCCCTCCTTGACCGCGCGGAAGACGACCCCGTAGGTCCCTTCGAGCCTCACCCCCTGGATCTTCGCGGCCGACCTGGCGGCCCGGTCGTCGATGACTGCGATGGCTTCCAGCGCCTTGGCCAATGCCAACACCTCGGCCTCCCCGGCATGCACGTCCCTGTGCAGGCGGGCCACCACTTCCGAGTCCTTGGGGGTGGGACTTCTCACCTGAATGACCCCTCGGTCGATGAGGGAAGAAACGATGCCGGCATCTGGATGCTCGAACTCTCTTTCTTCCTCCACCCTGCCCACGACCTCCCGCACCACAGCCGGGACCGTGAACTTGTCCCCCGCGAGGCCGACGAGGAGTGGGGCCAGCCCCGCCTTGGCCAGGTGTATCAGAGGGGTAGCGTCGAAGACGAACTTCGTCTTCACCCGGTTTCGCCGGCCAGGGCCCCGACTTCCTTCTCCAGCTCGGCCACCGTGACCCCGACCGTCGGGGCTTTCCTCTCCTCGAGGACGTCCATGAACTCCCTCAGCGACAGCCCGGACTCCTGCGACGCCTTCCAGAGAGACACCTTCCCCCTCTGGAACCTCTCAGCGGCCCTGTCCACCTTCCACCCGCGTATCCCCGCGTCCAACAGACGCCTGGCCACCGTCGACCGGTCGCTCTGCTCTTCTTTCGCTATCTCCTCGAGCTGCCTCAGCTTCTCCTTCTCGACCTTCACTGAGAGCACTTCTGACATGGTATACGATATTCAATAGTGTATACTTAAGGGTTGTCCACGCCCGGGGAAGGGCGAGGGGGGAGAGCTAAACTCTGGCGCTCGACCTTTCGCGGCCGCCGGCCCGTCGTCGGCCGGAGCAGGCCACTCGGTCCGGCAAGCGATTAAATACCCGGAAGATAGACTGAATCCGGACATGTCAACCCAATCCGAAAGCGTCGTCGGGTCGAAAGAAGAGCTCTACCCTCCAAAGAGCATCAGGGATGCCCTCGGCCTCAAGCCTGGGATGAAGGTCCGCTTCAGGGTGGAGGGGCGCCGCCTCGTCGTGGAGCCCATCCCCAAGGTCAGGGAGCTGATGGAGATGGAGCCCGTGACGACCGTCACGTTGGAGGAGCTGCGGGAGGACCGAAGGGAGCTTTCGCGCAGGCTCGAGGACGGCCGCAAGAGGCGGGCGTGACCCCTTGTCTCGCGTCCTCCTGGATACGACCTACATGCTCCCTGCGGTCGGCGTGGGGGTCGGAGAGCGGCTCGACCACACCCTCGCCGCCGCCCAGGACGCCGGCCACGAGACCTGGGTTTCGGACATCTCTCTCTTCGAGCTCCTCGCAAAGGGCGCCAAGCTGGTGAAGGCCGGCAAGCTGCCGGAGGAGAAGCTGATGGCGGGGGTCAGGAGCATAATGGCGGACGACACAGTGGAAAAGGCGTCGGCCTACGGGGAGCAGGTCGCGGCGGCTTCGATCGGTCTGAGGCGCTTCCACAACGACTTCGTAGACTGCCTGATAATAGCGTCGGCAATGGAGCATTGCGACGCCTTGGTGTCGGAAGACGACTTCGCGACCGACGAGGGGCTCCTCAGGTTCGTCCGAGAGCGGAGACCCGAGTTCAGGTTCATGACTTCGATGGACTTTCGATGAGCGTCAACAGGATGAAGGCAGGCCTGACGGTGGGCCCGTGCCAGACAGTCCTTAAATCGAACATTCAGAACGTCATACCAAAGTCGCCGATCGTGGGGTCAAACGCAAGGGGCAGGTCACCATCCCCTCGAACATAAGGAGGGGCCTGGGGCTGGAGGAAGGCGCGACCCTCGAGGTGCGGGAAGAAGAGCGCGGGATACTCCTGGTGGCCAGGCGCACCTTCACCGCAACGACGGAGCTTCGTGGCTGAAGATCTACGCTTTCGCCCCGGCCTCTCCCGTCGGTCGCTGGCGCAGCGGTGGGAATATTTTTATCCCAATTTGCTCTTCCCAACGAGCAGTGGGAATGAACAGATGAAGGTGGCTATCAGGGAAAAGGGGAGGCTGACGCTGCCCGCTCAGGTGAGAGAGGCCATGGCCCTCCACGAGGGGGACGTCTTTGAAGTGGAGCTCGAGAACGGCGCCATCGTCCTCAGGCCGGACCTTTCCGTCGACGTGGACGAGGTGAGAGGGATCATCGGCCGTTCCAAGGTGGACCTCGAAGAGGTCGAGGGTGCGCTCGGGAGGGACGAAGCCTGACGAGGTTCGTAGACTCGAACGTGTTCGTGTACCACCTTTCCGACGACCCCGCCTACGGCGAGAGGGCGAGGTCCATCCTCAAGGCCATACAGGACGGGGAGGCGGCCGTCACCTCCACCCTGGCGATAGCCCAGGTGTGCGGCTACATGAAGTGGAAGAAGAAGGCCGACCGGATCCCCGCGTTCCTTTCACTCCTCAGGTCGATGCCGAGCATGTCCAAGGTCGAGACGACGTTCGCCGACTTCGTCAGGGCCCGGGAGAAGATGGGCGACGGAGGGGACTGGAGGGCGTGGGACGACTACGTCATCGCCGCCCAGATGGAGAGGTCGGGGACGAAGGAAGTGTATTCGAACGACTCCGACTTCGACGCCATCGAAGGGACGAGGCGAATATTCTAGCTTGCCTTCGACTTTCGTAGCATCTGTGACACGCCTGGGCGATTCTTATGCTACGCGGCTTAGGCGATCGGCATCGACGCCAAGTGCGAGGTCGCGAAGGGCCTCGAGAACCTTGCCCGCACGAAGGTGCAGGTGTACTATTCCAAGTTCAGCGTCTTGGAGCCGCTCTACGACGTGGCGAAGTTCAAGAGGAGCTCCACGTTCGACAAGGCGAGGTTCGAAGACGGGCTTAGGAGCGTCATCGACGGAGGCACCTACGAGCGGTCGGAGGAAGGGGCGGGTTCGTTCAGCAGGGCGAACGAGCTCAGGGACCTGGGCCGCCAGGACATGATAGACAACATCCCCTATGCGTCCTCGGTGGAGAACGGCCTAAGGCTCCTCACGGTCGACCAGAGGGTCGTCGGTTCCATCGTTGACCTCCCCGGTGAAGGAGACAGCGGAATGACGCGCTCTTAAGTAAGCATTTTCTTACCAGCCAGCATGACAGAAAAGGGGCTCCAGATGGTGTCGGTCACGGTGTCAGAGAAGGGACAGGTCGTGATCCCCATCGACATCAGACGGAAGCTCGACATCAAGGAGGGAGAGAAGCTGCTGCTCGCGGTGAAGGGAAACAAGGTCCTGATGGAGAAGTCAGCGGACCTAGCCAAGCTGATGGAGGGCGAGTTCGACCACATGGTCCGCCTGTCCGAGAAGGCCGCGGCCGCCCTATGGGAGAACCCCGAGGATGAAATCTGGGACAGAGTTTGAACCTGGAGGAGTGCTCCTGGTTCCGTTTCCTTTCACCGACCTCTCGCGGAAGAGGAGGCGCCCGTTGTTGGTGCTGTCTGAATCCGAGCACAACCGGACCTCCAGAGGCTTCGTCTGCTGCGGAATCACATCGAAGCTCTCGAACCGCCGCAACTCTGTCCTGCTAGAGCTAGCTAATTGCATTATCTTCCTTAGCATGGAAGATGACTGCTGACTGATGCCTGGTGGTATCAGGAGGGTTCGCTCTACGCCCTCTAGCCCAGCCTCCCTCCCTGGTGGGGGGATTTGGACTGGCCCTACCCGCTTGCCGGCTGATGGCTTCAGTTGCAACGACGCCTTCTTTCGAAGTAGAGTGGCTTGACCCCATCTGAGATGGGGTGTTAGCGGGGGGTGCTGTGAGCAGCTTCGTCGCCAGCCCTCCTCCGTTGGCATCCCCGGCGTTCTTCCGTTCCAAAGGTTCGCGCCGGGTCAGAGTTCGGATTGCGGGCTGATGACCGTAATGCCTGATCGAGTGATTCCACATCGCCCTCTCCCTCCCAGTCTTCGGGAGGCAGTCCATCACGGGCGCCTCCCCGTACCCGAGCGCCCTCCTCCCGATTACGAACGCCGCGAGCTGGTGCCTGTTGAAGCCCCCGAACCGTCTACCATACTTCGCAGTTGCGACCATGCTCGTGTATGCGGGGTCCACGCCCACTGTCAGCATTCTCATCTTCAAGGCGCTAAGCCTGATCCTCTCGAGCATCTTCCTCTTCATGAAGTTGGAGAGCTTGAAGTTCGTCCTTGGAGAGGAGTCGTAGGCGCCCTTGAACTTCAGCTCCTCCAGGGCGATGGCGTCGCACCCGTGGGTGTCCCTCGCCCACCTCAGCATCCTGTTGACGAGATTCTCGAGCACCCACTTCCGCTTGTTCTTCGACGCAGTGATGAGCCTGCTGTCCCGCAAGAATCTGGTCGCCACGAGGTTCCCGTCCTCCGAAACCGCCGTGCAAGCTAGCCCCTCTGGGTTGATGTCTACTCCCGCAATCCGGCCCGTCCATTCTACGACGGCAGGTGCCTCAAGCTCGAAGGAGACGAAGACCTGGTACCCCTTTTTGGAGCGGATAAGCCTCACGGAGTATGGGAGCCCCTTCCGGCCACCTAGCAGCAGCCCTCCCCCCTTCTTGCCGAGCCTGACGGACGATGCTCTAGCGACCACATCCTTGATTATGTCTCCTGTATGCTCAGGGACGTGGAACGTCGTCATGAAATCCTCTTGGTGCCAGTTCCTGAACTCGAGGTGGAATTTGCCATCGTCGTCATACGACAATCTTGTGTTCCCGTTCCCGCGCTGGTTTGCCTGCCCGACTGAAAAGAGGTGGTTCGACCTCGCCTCCTTCCATTCTCTCCTAAGGTCGTAGTACTTTTCGCCTCTAGCGACGGCGAGCTGTCGCAGCAGCCTCGCTGAGCCGAATACGGCCGTTGGGTAAGACCCGTCTCTCAGCTGGCTCCTCAACTCGTCTGCCCTCGCCATGTACTTCTTGACCTTCATCAGGCACCCACGGACTTTGAGCGGGTTGGAGACGTGTTTCATTTTCTCCCTCTCGTTCCTTGCCTTCGCTGTGCACTGCTCTATCCGGTACCGTAACCCCTCCTTCTGTGCCTCCATCGCAGCCTTGGCCTGGTTGGTCGCTGACTGGCACCACCTGGCGTTAGTCACCCCATACCTGTCACGGAGGACCGCCTTGACCTGACCCTCCTTCGCGTCCTCTCGTAGGAGGTTGTATGCGGCCCGCTCCATCGAGGAGAACACCCTACAGATTTCGTCGATCCTCGCGTCACTTCCTTCTACGAACGCCCTAACCGTGTACTGCACTCTTCATCACCCTTGTGACCTGCCTGAACTTCTGGCTCCTCAGCCCGTACAGCCTCGCCGAGAATATCGTAACGATTGAAATCATGTCCTCAACCAACTCTTGCATGGCGTCCTTCTTCGCGTCGCCATTGACAACCTCCACGGAAGCGTCATAGCTCTCAGCCAGCCTCGCCAGATAGTTGAACCCGAACCTCGACAACCTGTCACTGAACTCGACGAGGATAAGGTCTGCCTTCTTCTCTTTCAGCATCCTATACGCAGATTCGAGCTTCCTCCTGTTCTCGTTCAGACCAGACGCGAGCTCTTCGTATACTTTGACGACCTCGTACCCCCTCTCATCGGCATATTTCTCCAACCGCCTGGCCTGGCTTGCCAAGTGAGCCTTCTGTTCGCTCGAAGAGACTCTCGCGTAGATTATCACTTTCTTCACTTCGGAGGGCTCTACCCCCATCAGCCTGTTCAGCTCTGATTCAGGGATGAGCCATCTCTTTGCAGGGGTCATCTCGGCCTTGATTCTCCCCTGATGTATCCACCTGAAGATGGTTATCGGCGACACCCGCAATGTCCTCGCAACGTAGCCGGTCCTGTAGTACTTCAATCAATGATAATATTGACTATTATGTATATAAAGACAATGAACGGACGCGACAGCTGTCGAGGACCAGTCAGGGATGGTGAGGGGACGGCTCCCTCTGAAGAGCAGGATCAAGTACGACAAGGTCTTCACCCTCGAAAAGACCCTGGTGGTCAAGCCATTCGGGAAGGTCTCTCAGGAAAAGCTCATGGAGGCGAGGATTGGTCTGGCAGAAGTGCTCGGGCTGAAGCTGGCGGCGGAAAGCGCGGCGGCTTCTCCGGACCGCCCTGCCGGCTCCACCGTCGAGACGGCATAGTCCTCCCCGCGGAGGACGCAGGCTGTGACCGTCGTGTCTAGGCGGGGCAGTCTCTGGGCGCCGTCTTCATCAAGGCCCCGTCCTCCACGTCATGCGCGAACCCGCTCTACCCGGCATGGTCCCGCCGAAGGACGCCAATTCGTCCCTTCGGGGAGCCGGGGTGTGACCTCGGTGAAGCTCCCGCCCCTCCGGGATGAGGGCGCCGCCTCTGATTTCGTCCCGGCATGAACGAGGAGCCTCGGGCGCGTGCGTTCGCGCTCGGGCCATGAGCGGGCGTCCCGCGCGTCGGGCTTAGGGCGTCACCATCTCCCTCCCGGACCGCGCGGACGGGCGGCTGGACGCACATGGTCGGACGGGGCCGGCCCTCGCCAGTAGAAAAAGATATTAGGAATACTATTCTACCTAATTGCCTTGCCCACGTCAGTGAAGCTGGGGGAAGACGCGAAGAAGAAGCTCGACCGGCTGCAGGCGCTGATCACGTTCAAGCTGGGCGAGAAGATGGCGCAGCAGGACATACTCTCTGCCCTGATAGACGACGCCCTCGCAAAGGGGGACGAGATCGGGACCCGCTTCGGCGCCTGGGCTCCTCTCGCTGACGACGAGTTCGGTCGGATGCGCTCCCTCTGCGGAGACTGGGGGGTCCAGACGAGGTGGGAGGACATCGACGGGGTCCTGTACGGCGAGCCGAAGCGGAGGGGCCTCCGATGAGCGCCTTCGTCGATACCGGGGTGTTCGTCGCCTTCGCCAACGTCAAGGACAGGGACCACGCGGCCGCGGAAGAGTTGGCCGACAGGCTAAGGCGGGGGGAGCTGGGGGTCCCGTATACGTCGGACTACGTGTTCGACGAGGTCGTCACGACCGCCCTCTCGCGCACCGGCAACCCCGACCTCGCGGTCAGGGCGGGGAGCCTCATACTCGGCTCCCCGGAAAGCTCGGTCAAGCCGCTCGCCCGGCTGCTCAGGGTCGACGCCGCCGCCTTCTCGGACGCCTGGGCCGCCTTCCGGTCGAAGCGGTCCCGAGGCCTCAGCTTCACCGACCAGACCACGGTCGCGCTCATGCGCCAGGCCGGGATCGACAGCCTCGTCAGCTTCGACAGTGGCTTCGACGGCATCGTCAGGCGAGTCTCCTAGGCGGCGCCGCGTCCGGAAGTCGACGCCAAGAACGACCTGGCGCTGCCGGCCGACGCCTAGGGGTGGACTCGCGGGGCGGTCGACAGGCCCTGAATTAAGGAAGGGCGAGCACCGCTCTTCGGCATCGCGCTTAAGTAAGCAGGTTCCGGCGGGAAGAGACAGGAGAGCTTGGACAGACGTCCTCGACGGCACATTCGCGCCTTCGGCGCACAGACCACCAACACACTGAAGGGTAGCGACACTCCCAACCTCAGAGACTTCTTCAAGCACGAGATGTTCGCGGCCAAGAGGAACGGCTCCTGGTTCAGGCTCGGAAGGGTCGAGCGGTCCCTGTACGGCCTCGCCATGAGGCTGGACGTAAAGCTCGAGAGCGCGATGCTCCTCCGGGCGCTTGTCGGCGCCCTGAAGAAGATGAAGGAGGCAGGGGACAGGGCCTACGCCGCCATAATGGACGGGATGAGGCTCGCCTGGGCCTTCTCGTCGGCCGCCGTCTCCTGGGGGAACGACGCCGCGAAGGGGTGGAGGAATGACCTGGACTACGCGTGGTATCTCGGGTCACAAACGCAAAGTCTTGGCTCGTCGACCCAAGGAGGGGTCCAATACTAGTTTGGTAACGCAAGTGACTAGGATTCAGCAGGGAATGCCCATGTTCAACGAAGAAATGAAAGAGGCCGCCGTTCAAGCCCTGCAAAACGACAGATACACAATGGGCGAGAACGTTTACAAATTCGAAGAGGAATTTGCGAGTTACATCGGGGTGAAGTACGCAGTCTCGACCAACTCAGGGACAGCGGCCCTGCAATTAAGTCTCTTGGCTTTGGGGGTATCTCATGGTGATCAAGTAGTCACAACTCCGTTTTCATTCATAGCAACCGCCAACTCTGTAATCCAAGCAGGGGGGTTCCCCAGGTTCGTCGACATCGACAGTCAGAATTACAACATCGACGTCATTCTAGCGCTACGCGCAGCGGGAGAAGGTGTAAGGGGTTTCCTGCCAGTACATTTGTTCGGATTACCTGTCGACATCGCCCCGATGCTCGAGACCGCGGAGTCAGCTGGCCAGTTCGTCGTAGAAGATGCTTGTCAAGCTCACGGAGCCACATACAGAGGGAAGAAAGTCGGTAGCCTCGGCGATGTTGGATGCTTCTCATTCTATCCGAGCAAGAACATGACTGTCCTAGGAGATGGCGGCATGGTCACCACCAATGACAGCGAGGTGGCGAAGAAAATAGCTAAGTTGAGAGACTGCGGGCGGGTTACACGCTACGAACACGATCTACTAGGCTACACCTGCCGACTCAACACTGTCAACGCTGCGATTGGTAGGGTGCAATTACGCTACCTAGATGGCTGGAACGCGGCGCGACGCAGCGTAGCAGCAGCCTACAAGAGAGAGTTGTCAAACATTCCAGTCATATCCCTCCCCAGAAATGAACCTGAAGGTGCTGAGAGTGTGTATCACCAATTCGTAATTACAACCGAGAAAAGGGAGGGTCTCAGACAATTCCTTCAGTCGGCCGGAATCGAGTCTGGAGTGCACTACCCCATCCCTATACACCTTCAACCCCTATATGTCAAAGAGCGCAGTTACACGAAAGGGGCGTATCCCAAGAGTGAGAGACTCTCGTTGACCTGCTTGAGCCTTCCAATGCACCCCTTCCTTTCTGTTGATGACGTGAAGTACATCTGCGAAACAACGAAAGAGTTCTTCCGAAAAGGAGGTCACTGATTCATCTGACCAAAGTTGCAGTGTTTGGGGCCGGCTACTGGGGAACAAAGATTCTACGGGAATATGCGAGATTGGGAGTTTCGCAGCCCGATTTCAACCTCGAGTACGTCGTCGATTCATCTACGCTGGCGCTCGAAAGGATCAAGGGCGAAATAGGGACCAAGACAGGGTTTGAGTCAGACTACCGTGCCGTCTTAGATACTAAAGTCGACGCCGTGCACATAGCCCTGCCCAACTCGCTCCACTATGAAGTGGCAAGAGATGCATTGGAAGCAGGAAAACACGTCTTGATTGAAAAGCCAATGGCGTTGAATTCCCGTGATGCCTTCAAACTCGTCTCTCTTGCCGAAGAGAGCGGCTTAGTCCTGCAGGTCGGACACATCTTTCGTTTTAATGACGCAGTGAGAATGGTACGAAGACTGATTGGTGAGGGTAAGATAGGACGGGCGTTCTATCTGAAACTCGACTGGGCCGCCACTCTCACGCCGCCGAGAGACACAGACATTGTCTTCGACCTCGCTCCTCATCCTGTAGATGCCTTGAATTTCATCTTGGATGAGTGGCCATCGAGTGTGGAAGCTACTGGAGGGTCATACCTTAGAAAGACTGAACATGCGGAGGAGATGGCATTCATCAACCTCGAGTTTCCAGACAGGATCCTGGCCAGCATCTATGTCAGTTGGATTCAGCACGGCGTGAAGGACAGGATGATAAGGGTCGTCGGAGAGAAAGGGACGATAGTCTGTGATGCCCTAAACCAGACAATAATGATATCAAACGAACAAGGGCCAACCAACGTCTCTAGGTCCCAATTCCCTTCGTCAGGGCCTAGGAACGGGGCCGATGCTGGCGCCAAGTCCACCGACGCTCCCAACAATACCATTCGCGATATGGAACTCAACTTCATCGAGAGCACCAGGGGACGGGTTCCCCAGTACAACAGCGGGTTCGTTGGAGCGAGAACTGTCTCCTGCCTGGAGGCCATAGTGGCGGCCATGAGGAAAAATGATTTGAGCCTCCGACTTCCCCTCACGCCTGTAGGACAGGGACCTAGGTGACAACTCATACCCAGACTCCCTAGTTCAAGGGTTGTCGGTTTCACCATGCTAGTCGGCTCCCCAGTTCTAGCAATCTTGTACTTCTACGGCGTGTTTTTCACCGCTCTTCCAATTCTTCAGCTGACGGCTCTTCTGGCAATTCTGGCTGTGCTGGTCATAACTACCTGGATTGGTTACACTTTGCTCACAGAACCTCCTCCTGCTCACTTGCAGGAAGAACCCGAACAGAATCTCGAACCAGAGGATATTCTTCCTGACGGCTTGGATGACAACAAGTTGTCTGGGCTTGGACATTCGCGGGTAGAAGGAGTCAAAATAGGAAAGGGGACCGAAATCAGAGACCATGTCAATCTGTACAAGTGCACGATTGGGGAGAATTGCAAGGTGGAGTCCTTTGTCTATATTGAAGAGGGAGTTATCATCGGCAACAATTGTAAAATAAAACCAAATGTATACATTCCGACAGGGGTCACTCTCGAGGATGACGTGTTCGTCGGGCCAAATGTCACTTTCACCAATGACAAGATGCCACATGCGAAGGGAGAATGGTCGCTGAACAGGACTTTGGTTGCTAAAGGCGCTTCGATTGGGGCACACTCGGTCATACTTCCAGGAATCAGGATAGGAAAGAATGGACTCGTAGGCGCCGGTGCTGTCGTGACTAAGGATGTGCCGGACAACTCGACTGTGGTAGGAAATCCTGCCCGAGAGATGGTGCGGGAGTCTAACTAATGACCTCTTGCTCCGCCAAGGACACATTTGTGAACCGGTTCATCATCGGTTTCGAAGGGGCGTTTGAGAGTTACCCGCGCTGAAAGTGTTCATCTTGGTCTTCGCTCGCGACGAGACGCACGTACAAGAGAAGGTGGACGAAATTAGGAATCTTGGGTTTCCTTTCATCGTCGTATGTGGCAAAAGTATTACCGGAATACCCGAGGTGGTTTTCAGACACCCCGCAGGAAAGTGGGACGCCATCAATTTTGGGTATGGCTTGATTCCATCAGATACTGGCGTGGTAGTTTTGAACGACGTCGACACCCACATACACAACTTGGGAGGCATTCTTTCTTTAGCCTCTGAAGGCATCTCAGTGACGTATGGTGAAGTGAAACCAGTCGAGGGGCCACAGGTGAGGTTCTACAGGATAGCCAACCCATTGAACAAGGTTCTCAGTATTTTTGCGATGGGTGAACTCATGGTTATCGAGAAGCACACAATGGACAAATTGATGCCCATCCCACCATGCATGGCGGAAGATTCGTATTTTGTATTCAAGGCGTCAGAACTTGGATACAGCACAAGATTCTGCGGAGACTCGTTTGTCACGACCACGAGGACGAAGTATATGAAAGATGAAGTAGCTTACAAGGCGCGCACCACGATTGGGATACTCCAGGCCCTTGAATATGCGCGACCTCGCCCAACAGTCAGAGTCTTCTACTGGTTGTTGCCTATCTTAGCTATGATGCTTTTTCCCTTCGGTGATGAAGGACGAGCTTGGTCACGCGGGATCTTTAGGGGGATTGCGGAATACTTGTCCAGTGTCAACAGGACAAGCTTCTGAGCGCTTGTACGTAACAAAGGCTACAAAACGCGTCAATCGATACAGAGTTTTGGGGATTGGCGACCCTTAAGAATATGATGATGAGTCGTGAATCTTCCAAGTAGTCCAACGTTCAAGAGACCCCCGAAGACTGGAGTCATCATTCCCGTCTTCGGAGAGACGGAAACAATTATTTCTGTACTTGGGAAATTGAAGAGATTGCCGGTCAGCAGCGTTTGTGTTGTCATAGATGTTCCCCTTAAATCGGTAATGGAGAAGATTAGAATTGCCGCGAAGGAAGCTGGAGTTCCGGTTCATATCATCAAGAACGAGAGTCGGCGAGGGGTGGGATATGCTTTGAGGCAAGGAATGGAATACTTGAACAACACAGACCACTCGATCGCAGTTACGATTTCTGGGAATGGGAAGGATGACCCCCGAGAAGTAGACCGACTTCTCACGCCCGTCGTAAACGGTAGGGTCGATTATGTCCAAGGTTCGAGATACCTCAAGGGCGGTCGTACTGAAAGAATGCCTTTCGTGAGGAAGGTATTCAACAGATTCTACCCTTTATTGTGGACCATTCTGACTGATAGGAAATGCACCGATGTCACAAACGGTTACCGGTGTTATAGGCTTGACATGCTCAAGGATAGGCGAATCAATCTACGCCAAGAATGGCTGAATGGATACAGCCTCGAATACTATCTTCACTACAAAGCTTTGACCCTCGATTACAGGATTATCGAGGTACCAGTGTCAAAGGTATACTTGTTCGGCCACAGGGGCGGTTACTCAAGAATACAACCTTTGAAGGATTGGTGGCCAATATTATCCCCACTTGTTCTTCTTTTTCTTGGTGTCAGGAAGTGAATTGGTGTGACAAAGTGCAGGATTTGCATTCGAACGAATGTGCCCGAGATTGAAACAATACGGTTCCTACTGCATCCGTACTCTCTAGATCCTAGAGCGACGTCTGAGCAATGCGACTTTCTAGTCTCGATTAGCAAGGACGGAAGAGACTTGACGATATCAAGTGGACGGTGTGAATTGAGTTGGACGCACAATGGAAGTGTGGGCTCAGCTACGGCCGGGTGCGTCCTCTTTCCACTGAGTGAGATTGTTAGATGTCGCGAGATAATAACCACTGTAATGAACCCGAACGTCGCGTTGATCTACCGACTTCTTACAGGGCTTCCGATAAAGTATAACAGGGCTCCGCCTCAGATTCGGAGTGCCCTTCTCAGACAATCCAGCGGCTTTGGGATTCCGAAGAACTTCATAAAGATCGATGAAACCAGGCTCGCATTAACGGACTGTTTCGCTCAATTAGGAATGAAGCTCAGAGCTAGGAAGAGCCCCGACCTTATCATCACACACGACATAGATACGAGAAAGGGGCTGGAGCGAGCTGAAGCGATGAAGTCGGTGGAGGACGACCTTGGCGTCGAGAGCTCCTGGTTTATTCCGTCGGAGGAATTCCCATTAAACGGTATCGTAATACGGGACCTGGCGGAGGGTTCACAAATCGGCTCCCATGACACGAAGCATGATGGCACACTTGTCCATATGCGAGATAAGACACGTCTAGCAAGGAGACTGGCCAAGAGCAGAACGCAACTAGAAGAAAAAACGGGCAGGCCAATCAAGCTATTCAGGGCTCCCTTGATGCAATTCAGCAGAGAGATTGTGAACGCGCTTGAAATTGCTGGTTATGAAGAAGACTTTTCCCTACCCTCATGGGAGAGTAGCAATCCTGTTGTTATGGGGGGATTCGGAATTCAGACATCCGTTCCCTTTCACATCGGAAAAATGGTAGAGCACCCTCTGTCATTGCCGCAAGATCACCAATTGCTAATGATATTTGGACTGAGCACCCAGGCGGCCGTCAAGTATTGGACGCAACAGGCATCGCGAATCTTCTCGCTCGGTGGTGACGTAGTTCTTCTTGTCCATCCAGATTACGCGTTCTCGCAAGAACTCGGAGATTACAAGCAATTAATCTCGTCGTTGAAAGAAATGAAATCGAGTATTCCTTCAAGTCTAAGGTATATTAGGCATTGAAATCGCGGTATGGCATTCAAAGAAAGTTTCGATTAGGAGTTTGAACTTCACTTGCAAGAGGAGGTTACAGTAGGCATAATTGGCTGCGGGCGAATGGGCATGAGACACGCTCAGATTTACAGTTCGCTACCCAATGTGAAACTTGTTGCCTTTTGTGACGTAAACATTAGTTTGGCTGACCAGGCAGGCAAGAGATTCAAAGTCGCCAACTTTACAGACGATCCCCTGAGAATCATGCTAGACACTGAAATCCAAGCCGTAAGTGTTTGCGTGCCCACTGGTTTTCATCATAAACTAGTCAATGGTTTGCTGAAGAGCGGGAAATTCGTGCTTTGTGAGAAGCCACTAACCGCAGATATTCTTGAAGCACAATCACTTGCAAGACTTAGCTCGGAGTCCCTAAAGCGGCTAACAATCGGTTACTTGTACCGAAGTCACCCGGTGGCAAAATACATGAAAGCAATTCTCCTGTCTGATGTGATAGGTTCCCCCAGAATGGCAACGTTCCGCATCGGGGGGAAAGGGGGCCAAAGGCCTTGGACACATATGGTCAACATGGACGGGGGTGCATTATTGGAACTCGGCGTCCACATGATTGATCTGACTTGGTTCTTCTTTGGGCACATCGTCAACGCAGATTTACTGGAAAGTGGTATAATTATTCCAAAGCGGAAAATCGCGGGAAATACCATTGATGTCACTGCTGCAGATTACTCGCTGGTTTCCATTGATTGTGAAAATGGCGTGAGAGTTATTGTTGAGTCAGACCAACTGACCCCTAGTTACTCGAATGTCATGGAGATTCAGGGAGATAATGGGTCGATTCTCGCAGGAATTCAGGAGCATATGCCGGTTAGTGTCTACTTAACCGAGGCTAGGAGTCCGTTCTCAAAGGGATTCAACTTAAAGAAATTTGAACCAACGCAAATGCTTAGCGAAGAAATCGGATCCTTTGTCAATTATGTTGGCGGCAGTTCTGTCACTAATCCATGTCCAATTGATTCTTCCTCTGACGTTGCGAACGTGATAACAAAGGTGAGACGCTCCGAATTGGCGGTAGGGTTGAGAAGCGGTCAGAATTGACTGGACAAACTGAGAGACTGGCTATTGATGGTGGCCGATCCATTGCTCCGTATAAGATCCCAATTTCAAGGGTACGAATCAACAGGATGGAAAGAGATTTAGTAGACCAAGTGATGAGAAATGGCACGCTTAGAGAGGGGCAACTCACTAAACAATTCTCTGAGGACTTCGCGAAATATTCGGGGGCACAATACGGGAGCGCCGTAAATTCTGGAACTGCAGCTCTATTCCTAGCATATTGCGCAGTCTTTCCCAAAGGTTCGGAAGTTCTCGTATCAAATTTCACTCACGTCTCTACCGCCTCAATGCTTGTTGCTAGCGGCTTGAAACCAAAGCTCGTCGATACCGACGAGGACACCTACCTAATTACATGCGAAGCAGCGGAGAAATCTCGTAGCGCTGCAACCAAAGGAGTGGTCCCCGTTCATCTTTTTGGAGAGCCTGTCCAGATTAGGAAAATCTCTGAATTCGTTTCTGATTATCATCTTAAGGTTGTGTATGATGCGGCACAAGCTCACGGAGCTTTATGTGATGGTACACCAGTTGGATTCTTCGGAGATGCGAGCTGTTATAGTTTTTACCCGACGAAGAACATGACTACCGGCGAGGGTGGCATGGTTGTCACTCAAGATTCTGGCGTCTTCGAAAGAATAGAGCTCTTGAAGAATCAGGGGCAATCTAGTAAATATTGGCATACTGCCATAGGATACAACTTCAGAATGAGTGAGATGCAGTCAGCACTTGGTCGAGGTCAGCTCCAGAGTCTTGAAGAATTTAACATGAAGAGACGTGCAAATGCAAAGAAATTGAGTGATGCCATTTCGAAGTTAGAGGGCCTGCATCCGCAAGAAGTTCCGCCTAATGTTTTTCACGTTTTCCATCAGTATTCATTGAAGGTTGATTTGGGTCGTTTCAAAATGGATCGGGACGGCATTGTTGCGGCTCTCGAGGCTGAGAATGTGTCTTGTGGTGTGCATTACCCCCATGCACTAAGTCAACAACCAATCTTTTCACAACTTCCTAAGACTAAGCTGCCCAACTCCGAGGCATTATCAAAAATGATTTTTTCGATTCCAGTTCATCCCCATTTGTCCGAGAAGGAGTTAGACTGGGAAATTCAAGCTCTAACGAAAGTTGTCTATGCCTATTACAAGTAATAAATCCGGGAGTAAGTCGAATTCCACTCTTGCTTCCAATATCGTGTAATCTGATGTGC
This sequence comes from archaeon, assembly GCA_021827865.1. GTDB lineage: Archaea > Thermoproteota > Nitrososphaeria > Nitrososphaerales > Gagatemarchaeaceae > UBA183. Next base: position 207,154 of record JAKAUC010000009.1, on the reverse strand, counting down.
TTCTCTTGAGTAAGAACAGTGTCGCGATTGTAACTGGAACAAGACCTAGCATCATAAAATTCAGTCCTCTAATTCGCGAATTCGAATCTCGGAAGATTCCGTTTTTTCTAATTCACTCGGGCCAGCATTACTCTTACAATATGGATCGAATTTTCTACGACCAATTGAATCTGAAGCCCCCGAGACTTAGAGCATGTTTTCAGCCATCGAGTTATCCAGGGGAACAAACGGCGGCGATGCTAAGAGGGATTGAAAGAATCTTGATGGAGGTGAGACCGAAGCTGGTTCTGGTCGGAGGAGATGCAAATACGAACCTCGCAGGAGCACTAGCAGCAAGGAAACTTGACCTCATCTTGGGTCATGTTGAAGCAGGGTTGAGGAGTTTCGATTGGCGCATGCCAGAAGAACACAACCGAATAATCATAGATCATATCTCTGACTACCTTTACGTCCCATCTTCAGAAGCAAAACGACAGGTAGAAAGCGAGTCAGTTCATGGCGAAGTCTTCGTAGTCGGAAACCCAATAGTCGAGGCAGTATCAGAAAACCTCAAGATTGCGAGTCGCAAGAGCAAAGTCATGTCGCTGCTAAGTCTTCGCCAGGATGAGTACTTGGTATGCACATCTCACAGGAAGGAGAATGTAGATGACAAGAACAATCTCAAGAGCATTTTGAATGGTTTGGCCAGGGTAAGTGAAAGAACCCATCTTAGGGCAATCTTTCCGGTTCACCCGAGAACACTGAAGCGAATCTTGGAGTTCTCCTTAGCAGTGCCGGACGGTGTCGAATTAATCAATCCATTAGGATACATGGATTTTCTTGTTCTTGTGTCCAATTCTCGTTTGTTGCTTACAGATAGCGGAGGAGCGGTAGAAGAAGCTTGCATATTGAAAGTCCCCTGCGTAACGATTAGAGACAACATTGAGTGGACCGAAACGTTGCGTGTAGGGGCGAACGTTGTGGCTGGCGTTGATCCAGAAAATATACTCAGGAAATCTTTGCGCATGATAAGCAGAAAGCGAAATTGGCGAGTACCTTTCAGGAAAGGCGCTCCTAAGAAGATTGCGGATCACGCGCTGAGGTTGCTGCAAACAAGTTGAGGATCCTCATTATTCCAATGTTCGACTGGTTAGGCCATCCTCACAGGGGAAGGCTTCATCACATAGCAGATTGCTTGTCGCTCGTCCACGATGTTCATGTGTTACGCTTCAATATGGGTAACAGAACCTCCCAAATAACCAATTGCAAGGTGCACCAAGTCCCTCACGAGTACCTGAATTCCAATCCAGCTGTCTACTACTCCTTAAATCTGCTTTCTCACAAACTTGCAATTCAAAAATTATGTGACGAATTCGAGTTCGACGCTGTGATTAATTCCAACATTCTGCCAGTGTTCTCGACAATCAAACACGTTCAGAGATCAAGCGTGACAGTGCTAGACCTTGCAGATCATTTTCCCACTTCGGCTGTGGGATATTTTGTGAATTTGGGCAGCCCGGTTGGTAAGGCCGCAGTATTCACTCTTGAATCTGCCATGCGACACATAATTCGTCACACTGATGTCGTTGTCCCTTGTGCGCCTTTCCTGGCGGATTATTCTACCAAGATGGGCGCCAAAAAGACTTGTATGATACCCAACGGTGTGGGCGACATATTCTTCGACAAGGATACCGAGGACCACCCCGACATTCGTGCTTCGTTTGGTATGCGTGAACTCGACTTTGTGCTAGGGTTCGTTGGAATGATCGAATTCTGGCTTGATTTTGACCCCGTTATTGGGGCCATGAAGTACTTGATTGAAGAAGGACTTGAGATTAAGTTATTTCTCGTCGGTGGAGAATTCCATACCAATCAGATGAGTAGAATAAGAGAAAAAGCAGAGCGCGCTGGGATTCAAGACCATCTTCGTTGGACAAATGGTTGGGTACCCTATGGAATGCTTCCGAGATTCATACAGAGCATGGACGCTTGCCTCATTCCCTTTAACCTTAATTACGATGTCTCAAAAGCTGCAGTCCCTAACAAACTTTGGGAATATTTCGCGTTAGGAAAGCCAGTTATTTCTACGAAGCTACCTGGGATAATGTCATCGCCCGGTGGTAGTTTGGTAAAATACGCAACGACAACGGAAGAATACTATCGAGTCATAAGAGAACTAGTGGTGTCCAGTAAGTCGCCGGTACCCGAAGAGATTTCCTTAGCGTATAAGCGGAGTTGGTCTTCTTTGGCAAGGCAATACGAGGCTCTTCTTTACGCGATGACATAACTGGAGATACGTTGAGCCCATCAGAAAAGCGATTAATTGTATCTCCGAATGAGTTCGGATGTTAGTGGTCGCCCAACGGGGCTTGCTTCACGGGCGAATGGAACCTTCACTCCGAAACCTCGGCCACGGTCACCGACCTAGTCAAAGGCTTCGACCCTTCCCGCCGAGATGTCTCCATGAGCTATCTTGCTTAGAGGTGAAACCTAGTAGCATGCGCGCGAAAAGCAACAGTGTACGCTCCCTTGCCCAACTCGTCTGCACTCAACCGGTACGCCGAAGGAATGAGCAACGCCTCGAAAAAGATCGGGACGAAGGCCCCTAACTCGGACACAGCTCTATGCGCTTCAAGACCATCGGCAGGTACGAACTGCAGAGTAGCGACTCTGTCGTCGAAGAGCTGAGGAGAAGGGACCCTGAACCGGCCTATCACTGGCACCCTAGACTGGCTAAACTACATGTTCCACGGTGAGAAGGATGCGGAGATGGTTAACGGCACCAGACCTAAGGAGGGCTCCTCCTGCGCCTGCCAATTCTCTCATCACCAGCATACTAGTCGAAGGGCGGAAGTTGATGCGGCCTTGACTCCTATCACGAACATGTCGCTAGGAGGTGCCATCTCTTCAATGTCCCGGACGTCTTCCACAAGGAGTGCCGAGGCTACGCCCTAGAGAAGTCAGCGGTGACGGAGCCCGCTTCAATGGCAGTCAGTAACGCGGTCGCCTCTCATGACGAAGCCGTGCCAGAAGACAACGGGTCACAGTACACCACTCACGCATTCGAGGGCACGCTGAAGCCCTCGGCCTCTGGGTAAGTGCATCTTCTACCACATCATTGAGCAGAACGGGTACATTGCATCGTTCGCTAAGACGCTGAAAAAGGAGTACGCCTGGGCGAGAGGCTTCCACAGCCATTAGGAGGCAGAAATCGCGATCCTCGAAACGTTCGAGGACTTCAACCATCGGAGGTTTCATTCGTCTCCGGGGTAGCTCGTGCCGTCAGAGTAACTGACCGCTTGGAACCATGGAAATGTCATTTTGGAGGAAGCGGAGATAATCCGGTGACGATGGAATTTGTGAGGCTTGGAGCACTCAGAAACATATGTAAATTGACGGGTCCACTTCGACTCACCTTTACCTACTTGCTAATGGATGGAGACTGACTCAGGAGTTTTGCCAAGTCTCTAATCGCCTTTTCCCTAGAAAAATTTTCCGCAACATGCTGGCTTGCGTTCTTACTGATTAGTGCAACTTCACTCTGGTGGCTGAAAATCCAATTTAACCTCTTTGTAAGATCAACATGATCGCCGCTGCGGAAAGTGATTGCATTCGAGCCGGGACTGATAACATACATGTTACTGGGTATATCAGATACCACGCACAAGCAGCCGGAACTCATCGCTTCAAGTAGGGCGACGGAAAGACCTTCTCTATACGAGGGGAGAATGAAGATTGCGGCTTCGGAGTACTGAGTTGATATGGAGTCATGATCCACTGGGCCAACTACTCGTACGATATCTTCGATCGCATTAAATCTAATGTATTCACGAATTCTGCTCTCCTCTGGACCATATCCAATCAAGGAAAGTTCGATATTGCTCTGTCTCGCGAGGGGGGCGAGACCTTTCACGGCGTTGAGTAGTACAAATAATCCTTTCTCTGGACTGAATCTACTTACGCATATTGCTTTCCACTTGGATTTAGACCGAAATGGGACGAAAGGAAACCGCTCAGCATCCACACCTATTGTGCTTAGGACATGGGCGTCATGACCAAGTAATCGTTTAATGGCCTTGGCTTTGCTTGGATTTAGAGCTAGTATGGTGGTCGTCCTTTTCGTGAAAGCTCTGAGAGTTGCTCTGATGAATCTATTACGAAGAAGCAGGTCAATGTCTCCGCCGTCGGTATCGATCAGGACCTCATTCTTGGTCAGAGCGCCGACAAGCATAGCTACTAAGCCCTGGGGAAAAGAGTAGACTCCAACTATCTTCTTTACCCTGTATTTTGTAGCTGCTATGATGGAGATCGCAGTGGCGCTAGCGAAGTAGCTGACGAAGTCCAAGACACTTGGCAATTCGAATTTCTCGACAAATCTTCGTGACGGAATCCTGTGTACCGCCACACCAGGACTTTGAAGCTTTAGAAGCTCAGCGCGTTTTGTAATTAGCACAATCTTCGTGATTTTTGCGTAGGTTTGAATCGACCCTCCGATACCAAGGTCATCAATGACTAGAATTCGCAATCCTTTCACTTTCACTCCGCTTTGGCTCATGCTTTAAGGTTGAATTTATGACCTAGGCCGTTCCAAACGACTCATCCAACATTCTCAGTTGTTTGGGAAGCGAGTGGGTCTCTCGTTCAATTGCTGACATATACGACGCTCTCTGGTTCATGCGCATCTATGCTAGGGATTTGACGCCAAAGGAAGGGAGGGCGCAACACGACATAGGGCACAGGGATGGTTTGATCATATTGAGGAGGAGGCTGCAGGTGATGCAATCCTAGAACCCGGACTCCACTGCCCAGGCGATAGCGAGGCGACTGAAGGGGCGCGTGATATCCCACCAGAGGACGAAGTCTGGAAGGCGTCCAGCGACCAGGATCTTGATAGGAAAGAGAAGGATGGTAGAGTTGAAGCGTAACGTCCCTAAGGACGCCTGGAAGCGCGCCGATAGGAGTTATTCTGTCGATAGTAACGGACAGGCTTTTGCCGTGCTCTCCATCGACGAACTCGGAGCTCCTCGCCTTCCTCAAGATCCTCAGGAGCTTCTATCCAGCACTCGTCCTTTTCTATATACCATACGACAGTGCTTTTGCTCACATCGTGGACAGGGTACTCAACCACGCTTCGTAACACAATATCGAGTTCGCAATCGTTCCCAGGAATGCCTCCAAGCTGAATCCGACAGAACCGACTTAGGGCTTTTGAGGACGCTCGCCACAGAGAACTCCGCCCAACGAACCACTATGAAATCTCAAGGAGAGCCTGGAGGCAAATCGCATGGGGAACAGTCGCCCGTCAACGCCATCCAGAGGGATACTAACATAGTTGCGTGTCTTACTTCTACTTCTTCAGGCCACATCCTTCAACTCATGGAAAAGAATACCAATGAAAAACAACGAATTAAGTGAGTTTGCAATCATCGTCCTGTGCTTATATCTGGGGGCAAAATTTGCGGAAGAAGCATCAGACATCGCGTTTTTCGCATCGCCTAAATTGCTCGAGAGGGACTCGAGTGTCCTCGGGTTGGTTACCAACTCGGAAACGTAGGCCTCATCACAGGTGTAAATCACCCATGGGGTTTTTATGGGGTGCCACACAAGACAAATAACGGGCAGAGAATGCCCTTCGGGATTAGTGGGAATTCTTGAAAGAAGTGGAGCTGGGCATAGTTGGTTGTGGCGCCGTAGTTTCGACAGTTTACGTGCCGGCTCTACGCTTGACAACAGGCATACGGGTCAAGGCAGTTGTCGACACTGACCTTGGCCGAGCTAGAAGCATCGGAAGCGTCTTGGGTGCCGATGTAGTCTCTAGTGATTTTCGAGACTGCATCGGGAAGGTCGATGGGGTCGTTCTAGCCCTGCCACACTACCTGCACTCACGCTTTTCTCGCGAATTCCTTAATGAGGGAACTTCCGTCCTGGTGGAGAAGCCTCTTGCACTATCAGTTCAAGAGGCTCAAGGTGCCATAGCAGCGGCCAGAAAGACCGGTGCAAGTCTGGCTGTGGGTTTCGTCAGGCGGTTTTACAACAGTTCAAGGCTTGTAAAGAATTCTATCGAAAAGGCAGAGATTGGAACGGTTCTAGGTTTTGACGCCGAAGAAGGTTCGCCCTATGGGTGGCCTACCGAATCGGGTTTCTTCTTTAACAAGGAACAGGCGGGAGGCGGAGTCTTGGTTGACACCGGGTCTCATGTCTTGGATCTTCTTTCTTGGTGGCTGGCGCCTTCTTTCACTATTGACGAATACAAAGATGACAATCTCGGGGGCGTGGAAGCTAATTGCGTAATGCACTTGACCTTCCACACGAAATCGGGTAATGTTCGGGGCCGCGTAGAATTGAGTAGAGATCGGGAACTTCGGAATACATACCTCATATATGGTACGGAGGGTTCTATAGAGTATTCACCACATAGCACCGAAGATATTACGATATCTCGCAAAGAAAATCGAACCTGTACTAAACGCCAGCTTGTCCCATCAGGGTACAAGAAACTACGTTATTTTGCGACCCAACTCACCGACTTTCGCGACGTCTTGCGGAGCAAGAAAACCCCTTTCGTAAGCGGCGAAGAGGGGTTGCGCAGTTTGTCAATTATTGAGGCAGCATACTCGAAAAAACAACTCATGGACTTAGAGTGGGTACGCGGCACGACTTGAGGGGGTCGTTAAAAGGGGGTCGTTGAATCTGAAGATTGAGAATTTAAGAGTGCTTGTAACTGGGGCATCAGGATTTCTTGGCGGGCGCTTTGTTGAACGGTTGGTACTTGCTAACTCCAATTGTGAAATCCGGGGGTTAATCCACACTTACTCACATGCTACAAGATTGGGCAGACTTCCGGTCCAGATAATAAAGTGTGATCTTGCTTCGGAGAGGTCGGTATCCGATTCTCTTAGAGGCGCCCAAGTGGTGGTGCATTGTGCGCTTGGGACAAAATTCGAAACTATCAGTGGCACACGAGCACTGGTCCGAGCGTCATTGTCACAAGGGATAAAAAAATTCGTGCACATAAGTTCAGTTGCGGTTCATGGTTACTCTGCGCCGCCAAATACTGACGAGAACTCCCCTCTTCCAAAGACAAGTGATGTTTACTGTCGCATTAAAATCGAGTCAGAGAGACTAGTGCAGAACGCGATTCGGGAGAACAATCTTCCGGGCATTGTTCTCAGGCCGACAAACATCTTCGGGCCATATTCCCGCCCCTGGACTGTTCGTCCTATCTCCATGCTTAAACGACGCGACGTCGTATTGATTGATGGGGGTAATACTCCTTCCAACGCAGTATACGTCGACAATGTAGTTGACGCGATATTGCTCGCGATTACGAGCGAATCCGCGGTTGGACATACATTCATCATCGCCGATACAGAATTGATGTCGTGGCGTGACTTCTTCGGTTCTTACGCGCGAATGTTTACTCCACCACTCCCAGTCTATAGTGCCACTAGGAGAGAAGCTGAGGAACAAACTCGAAGGCAGTTCCAGTCTAGTATTAGGCACCTCTTGCAAGGACCAAAATCTAGCATTGGTGTCCTGCCGTCTCTGGTGGAACAAGTGGATGCACTAGGACAAATCATTAATTTCTTAAACGAATATGGTATGACAAAGCGAGTTCAGGCATTGGCGGCTCTTGTTCCGTCAAGTCTTAAGGACCATTTCTTGAGGGGGCCTGAATCCTTGAGAGTTATTGGAGACACTGTCCACAAAGCACCATCGTCAGGGATGATGGACATCTTCACAAGTAGGGCGAAGTTCAATCCACAGAAGGCGGAGTCACTTCTAGGATATCATCCTCGCTATTCATTTGAATATGGCATGCGAGTGACTCAGAAGTGGTTGGAATATAGCCGCCTGTTGGAAAACTGAGAGTACTTTCCCGAAGGGGCTTGCTGCGAAAGCACAATATACCAGTTGTGGAGAGTGTCAAGACCCATAGAACGAATGACCTTTCGAGTTCTGCTAATAGCTGACAACAATCCCGGAGTAGAGATGTACAAACGGGGCAGCAGCTTCACATTTCAGGTAACCGATGTCACCAGAAACGCGTCCATAACGCCACGTGAAAACTTTGGTGTGGTTGTAGTCGGCAGCAGGCTTAGGGAAATATTGCAGGCTCGCATAAACTCCCTGATTAGGAGTCCGAAAGGCACCTATTATGGCCAAATCGAAAGGATGGCACTTTACATTGCGAGTCTTGGAATCTACACTTTGAAAACAATAATCACCTCGTTGAACGCGGCGAGAGAACTGAACCCAGATTGCGTTGTCGCAGTGTGGGCGGTACCGAATGGACTAGTTGCTTCCGTGGTTGGGGTGATTACTGGCCGCGTTGTAATCATTCACACTGATGGAGGCGATGTGGATGTACTACTTTCGCACGTGCCTGTGGTTGCTTTGTTGAGGTTCTTTACTGGAAAGGGTGTAAAGCTCACGGCGCTTGACGAAGAAAGGGCCATGCGACTTAAGCGTCTTTTGAAAAGTGAACCCTCTGTAGTTCGGCACTTCGGAGTGGACACATCGGTGTTTCGGTTCTTTTCGTTCGAAAAGAAAAGGCTTTGGAAGGCTGTTGCGGTTTCCAGACTCAGTGAAGAGAAGGATATCTTCACTCTGCTAAAGGCAATCATTCTTTTCAGTGATGAAGCTCGGGAGAAGGATTTTCACCTCTTCTTGGTCGGCTCGGGACCACAGGAAGAGGCGCTCACTAAATTTATCCTGAAAAGCGAAATTGGAGACATTGTCACCATTATGGGTTTTATGGAACATGAATCTATCCCCCACTTTCTGGCGGATGCTGCAATCTTTATCCTGCCGTCTCGACGCGAAGGAATGTCCTCAGCTTTACTGGAAGGACTGTCTGTAGGGTGTGTTTGCCTGGTTTCAGATATTCCTCCCAATACTAGAATTGTAAGCCATAGAAAGAATGGATTGGTGTTTGAGAAGGGAAACGAGTTTGATCTCGCAAAGTGCCTAAGCGAGATAACTTCCAATGTACAACTTGCCCGGGTTCTTTCAACTGAAGGGAGAAGATTAATTGAGACGAATTATACGATACAAGAAGCGGAGTCAACCTTGAAGGATTTGGTTGCAAAGAACATCCGGCACGAAACTTAGAAGTTGAGCCAGGGTATGAACAATTGGATTGCGTTATAGTCTCTCCACACGTTGACGATGCATTTCTTTCACTAGGCGGCTTGCTTTCAAAGAAGCAATTTGGAACTGCATTGGTCCTTAATTTGTTCTCTCAGAGCAAATACGCGAAGCCACGATATGGCGATTCCGTTAAGGAAATAGGTAAAGAGAGAAGACGTGAAGAGTTGATCAATGCAGCCGCGGTAGGATGCGCCGTCGAATTTTCTGGCTTGCCAGAAGCTGGACTGAGAGGGTATCAGATTGGGGCAGATGGCAAGATTTGGGGCGATAATCCGTCGAGGCGGGACATCGAGGTTGCAATCGAGGCGGAGCGGAGGATACTTGACAGAATACGAGATGCAAAGGACGTGTTCTTTCCGCTTGCAATCGGCCGGCATGTCGACCACATGATTGTTTCCAAAATTGGGATAGAAACTGCAACGCGTAAAAACTCGGGGTTAAACTTTCACTTCTATGAGGATATGCCGTACGCGATTCACTCGCCATCCAGGGCCGGCTACCTCGACATAGGCCTGTCAGGTCACCAAATGCACCCTAAAATGCTTCGATTCAACCCGGTAACAAAATTCAGATTGTGTAGCAACTACATATCGCAATTTAATCAGTATGACGCTCTTAGAATAGTCCTTTATGGCAAACAGATGAGAGTTTTGGGAGGATTCAATGAGCGAATCTGGAGTGTTAATGACTACGAATACTTGGGTGCACTTGCCACAAAAGAACCAATCATAAATGGCGCCGTGCGAGAAATCCGCGACAAACATCAGTACTCACGTTTAACGGCCAAAGGCCATGAAAACTGAGCGCAGAACACCAGCGGGCTTCATCAAGGGAATGATTTCCTTGGTCGTTCCCACGCGCAACCGGCCCGAGGACTTGACGCGCTTGCTGGGAACAGTTCTACACCAATCATATTCGTTGTTAGAAGTCATAGTAGTTGACGACTCGACCAATAATTTGTCTCGCGACCTAGTCCATGAGCTGGTTTCGGTTTTTGACGCTCAAGGGTTTCGGCTAAAGTACATCAGGGGTACGAACCAAGGACTTGCTGGAGCCCGAAACAGAGGAATCGCCGTTTCACAGGCTGAATACATACTCTTCGTTGATGATGATATCACGCTGGAGGAAAAGACAGTAGAACTCATCGTGAGTTTTCTCCAAAGTCAACCGTCGGTTCTTGGTGTGCAACCTTTCGTGGTAACACCTCGTCCGCAGGGTCAATTCGCTAATGCATTCCACAAGTCCTTGTGGCTTTCTTATTGCAAACCTAACACGCTTGCCGTCAGAAGATCAGGTCGTTCGGTGTTTCCGTCAGCGCTTGCAAGGACTACATACGCGCAGAGGCTTTCGGGTTGTTGTTTTTGCTTCCGCCGTGACGTATTCTTGCGATTCGAATTTGACGAAGAATTAGAGTCCTATTCATACAATGAGGATTTGGACTTCAGTTTCAGGGTCTATAAGATGCATCCCAACTCCCTTGTCGCCCTACCTGCTACCAGCGTGCGTCACAACGAGTCTGCGGAAGGACGTATGACGGGTGGCCGACTCCTTAGGATGAAACTTGCCTACAATTGCTACGTTTTCTTCAAGGATTTCTATGACCACTCAATCCTCAACCTCTTGGCTTATCTATATTCTCTAGCGGGGGAAGCGGTAGAGATCCTGGCTCTTGCACTTTTCGACGGCCCTAAGCCTTTGGTCGTACTGGACTTGCTCACCTCGCATTTCTTCTTACTGCGCAATTTCGACGCACTCTATCGACGAAGCATGGTTGGTGTAAACAAAGTGCTCCTTTCTTAGGGTGATTATTTCCCTACTATCTGACGTACCATAACCACCACCTACCAAACGCCCTCCCGTCCAGTTTAGGCTGCTGGTCGGAGGAGGGAAGAAAAGTCATTACTGCGGCAGGAATACCACGGATGTACTCAAATACAACGATTCATCTTGGCTAGAGTAGATAAGGTTGATGCACGGGCAATTCCCTAAATTCCGGATGTCAGTCGCGTTATACATGCCTGTGGTTCGATATATCCCCTCATATGTCAACACTGCCAGTTTTGTTAAAACAAGAATCTCCTTGCTCCCATTTATTCCGTTAGTCGCCTGAAAGTGTCCACCAAAAGTCAGTTGATAGAACGGAAATTTGAAGTAGAGTTGACTTGGGACCGTATAAGTGCCTTTGACCATGTTCCACACATTTCCTGACGGAAACAAAGGACCACCGATGGATGTGCCATAAGAAAAATGATTAATCAACCAAGTATCAGAGACATACATGTTTTGACTCACCTGATTGTTCGGCGAATATGTATACCAAGACGGATAGGATGTAAGAAACAAACTCGAGACCAAAGCAAGCATTGCTAATGTTACGATGGCTCTACCCGATCTCGATTTGGAACTCCATGAAACCAAAGCGGGAGCCGAAAGAATCACACCCATGAAAAGATACGGAAAGAACCTCGAGTAGCCAGGGCTGAACGACGTGATTAGGAACGATGTTGGGACGAGGGCCAGGCCGAACGAGAGCATAAAGAAGAGAAACGAATCAAAAGGCTGTACTCTTTTCAGCCATAGATACAAAAGCACTACCCACTCGACCACGCCGACGACAATCAAAGGTCCAAACTGTCGAGCAAAAATCTCCAAGGACTCTAGAATCCCAAGACTCGATAAGGCCTCCGCGACAGCGGGAGTCGCGTTCAAAGAAACCGCGAACCCATTAATGAACGTGGCTAAGCTGTTTGCAAGGGCAGCAGTGTAGGCGATCCAAGCCAACGCAAGTACTGAGGGTAGCGCCAGGTACAGATTTTTTTTCCTCTGAAAGACCCCCCAGGCTAAAATTATCCCACTAATGAAAACTGACACGAGTGGATGGGTGAGTGTAAGCGCAACCATGGAAATCACGAATGGGACTCCAGTTCTGTCGACTACTAGAAGCAAGACAATGATTGAAGCAAATATTAGAGCGAAATCCTGAGGGATTGGATATGTTAGAGGTACGATCGCTGGAAGGAGCAGCAGGACTATTCTGTAAGAAGAATTCGCTGCAGAGCGGCGTTTGACGGCAAGATAAAGTGCTGCAACTGTTACAACGTAAATTATCTCTTCAAAAACTGTCGGAATCGCGAACAATGGCACCCCAGCAACGCTGACTAGTTCCGCGCCAATAACATGCGTCAGAGGATATATATCGCCAGGGTAGGTGTTTCCTGTTCTCAGGATAGTGAGGATTGAACCAACGTGGTTCGACATGTCACCTTGGCCGCCATAAAAAAAATATCCCTCCGCCGCAGGGAGAATTGAAAACACTCCACCGGCTACAAGCAATATCGCAGCGCAAAAACTGTAATGTACTGGACTCCGTGACGCCGAAATCACCCCCACGGGGAAAAGCGTCAGGTACGTCGCGAATAGAATTAGGACTGCCAAGGACATACCCAAGTATGGCCCGTAGTAGATAGAATTCTGTACTTGGTTGCCTTTGGGCGATACGAGTATCGAAACGAGAATAACGACGAGATAAAGCGCGACAGCCAAGACAACACTTATGGTCCGGACCCTGACTTTTGGGTATCCCTCCGGTCTATTCCAAGGGTCGGCTTGGTGGGCCATCATCCTATGAACTACTCCTGTCCTTGACATCAATTCATAAGGGATTACCTATGTGAACTTTTCTTCAGCGCTTCTCTGGAAGACGTGGTATACCGACTACCTATTCGGGGCTCTCCCACACTGTCGTGTCTCAGGCACCTTGTTGAAGGGCCCTACCACGCTTAGAGAATCGAAGCTTACCTCACAGCTCAGGCCGCGGCCGAACCCCATAACTGCTACACGGTCTCCATTCTATCAGAACCCAGTCCGCGACCTTAAGCAGCTTGACCGACGCAGTCGCTACCGCCTTTTGGCCCCCTTTCTTCCTTCCTATCCTCGCGTAGAACCCAGTCACCGGCCCCTCAGGCTCGGTACTTGGCCATACTCCCAAAGATGGCTATGGAAGTAGTACCTGTATCGCTTGCTATGGATTACTATGGATGCATGAGCACCGCGAAGTGGAAACCTGTCTGTCAAATCCGGAAGCGCCGTAAACCGTGCATAGACAGACCTTGAGCACGTAATCTTTCATGGTGTAGGGAGGGCTCTGGCACCTTCACCACGGTCTAACCTTCCCTGGCCTTGACCACCAGTCTCTGAGTCACGCTTCGTGCACATGTATATCTTGTGGACGACAGGCCTTCCTGTCGGGATGAAGAGCTTCGTAGCGCGGGCATGACCATCATTCCCTCCGGGCCTCTCGAGTGCGGGAGCTCTCATCCGCTCTGTATTCCAGCTTCTCGTCGTCGTTGGCTCGTTCTTCTTACTGCCAGTTCTCCAACTCTCTGTAGAAGGGAACGTTCCTCAAAGCAGGCGGACCGGACTTCTCCTAGTGTGAGAACTGCTGACTCGATTCGGCTTTCTCTCGCGCCTTTTTCACTCCTCTCAAGAGTATTCCTCACCCCTGTCGTTCAGAATCCGGTGGGTGCCCGGAGGGATTCCGCGCAGGGAGCAATGCCTATCTTCTTCGTTCTCATTCTCGTAACGACGAGCCAAGGGCACGGGGTGATGTCATCCGAAAGTGCGGTCGTCCTGCATCCATCTCGTATGATGTTGAGCAAGAGGTATGTTCCCTTACGCTGTGTCTGCTCTACCGGTTCAAAGTAGACCTCAACACGTACGAATCTAGAAAAGTTTACAATCGCCCATGAGAGAGCGCTACTGTGAGGGCACTTGTGACGGGCGGAGCAGGGTTCATTGGAAGCAGCTTATGCGAGTCCCTAGTTTTAAGGGGTGACGAGGTGACCGTCATTGACAACTTTACCTCTGGTTCGAATTCAAACCTTGCTTGGGCCGTTGGATTTCGAAACAGCTTTGCAGTCGTAAGGTGTGATGTCAAATCGCAACCTGAAATTGAACGCCTCGTCAGGAGTTTGGATACCGTTTTCCACTTCGCAGCTAATCCCGAGGTCCGCCTGGATAAGTCCGAGCCAAAGACCTGCTTCGAAGAGAACGTAGCCGCAACCCAGGTTGTACTAGAAGCGGCAAGAAAATCCTCAGTTCGGTCCCTTATCTTCGCCTCTTCAAGCACAGTGTACGGAGAAGCGAGGGTACAACCCACGCCTGAAGAATATTGTCTTTCTGCACCCATCTCAATTTATGGGGCGTGTAAGCTGGCATCGGAGGCTCTGATTTCGGGCTACGCCAAGACGTACGGCTTTAACGCCACAATCTTGCGCTTCGCCAACGTCATCGGTCCACGAAGTAATCATGGGGTTGTACCTGATTTCGTTCGAAAGCTCAAAGCCGACCCGAACGCGCTTGAGATTCTTGGCGATGGACTCCAAACAAAGTCCTATTTGTATATAGATGACTGTGTTTCGGCCATCACCTTGGCGGAGAAATCAGCAAGTGGGCTTACAGTCTACAATGTGGGGTCAAAGGACCAGATAGATGTCAAGCAGGTAGCGGCCATCGTCTCTAAAGTAATGGGCCTCACGCCACGATACAAGTTTACCGGAGGCATAGACGGCGGGAGGGGCTGGAAGGGCGACGTAACAAATATGATTCTCGACATCCGAAAGATGCAATCACTTGGCTGGCAACCCAAACACAGTAGCGCTGAAGCGGTACTGATGACTGCAAAGCAATTACAAAACTGGAATGCAGTTGGGAGAGGGACTCTCTCTTCGTGACCTAATATGGAAGTCAAGTCTGAACTCTCGAAGCGTCGCAAAATGCACCTGATAAATTACATAGCCCCTGACGCGAGGATTGGAAAGGATGTCAGGATTTGGAATTTCGTCTATGTCGGTTCTGGAAGCGTTATTGGTGACTCGGTGCAAATCGGATCGCTTTCTCACATAGACTATGGGGTGAGAATAGGGAGAGGGACAAAAATAGAAGGACTCGTCTACATACCCCCTCTGTCCAGAATTGGGAAAGACGTCTTCATTGGACCTTCAGTTGTACTTACTAACGATCCTTATCCGCCAAGTAAACGCCTCGTTGGGGTTACGATCAGGGATAACGCGGTGATTTGCGCAAGAGCAGTCATCAAAGCGGGAATCAAGATTGGGGAGGGATCAGTGGTAGCCATGGGATCCGTGGTTACAAGAGATGTCCCCCGACGGAGGGTAGTCATGGGAACGCCAGCAAAGGTAGTCTACACGAAAAAAGAATACGACAGAAAGAGAAACTCGTGGATATCGCAGAAGTTCTAATCTTGGCGTCCACCATCTTGAGGACTTCTCCTTAATTCCTTGCTTCGTCACGTTGACTTAAGCATCAATACTAGGCGGAAAATCAGGGGCTCTTGACGGTTGCCTGCCGAGCGCACAAGGGAATCGGGCGAGCCTGAAAGAGCAAAGAACATGGTATATGGAATGGGCTCTCTTTCAATTCAGGGTCTTCTCCTGCGCGACTGTGCCTTGTACGCCTCAGCTCCCCACTGCGGTTCCTTCCATCGTACTTCTACGGGGCTTATTCAGCTGTCCAGGTCGCCGTTGACCTCGCGTCGATTCTTACCACTCTTGGCCTCGGATTTGTGCTAGTCAAATTCCTTGCTCCTGATTCGGCAGAGCCTGCGAGTCCCGGCTGGGGAACTGCCAAGGCCACAATCTTGCTCAATGCTCTTATCGCTTTCTGCTTCCGGGGCTGTGGTGGCCCCAATCCCTTATTTCACGGACTATTTTCTGAAGGCGGCCTCGTTCGCTTGGGTCTTCTACCTCGGCGCCCTCTGGCTGCTTGCAACCTCTCGCTAGAGTCCTGCAGGCTGCCACTCAGGGGATGAGGAAGTACTTCCTCTTGGCGAAAGCACTCCTAGCGTCAGCGACGCCTGCGCTGGTAATGTACCTCGCGACGACTTTGATATCGAATTGGGTCGTCACCCTGGTTCCTTATACCTTGTTGTAACTCGTCATATTTGTGGAATGTGAAAGCCTTACAACTATTTACATCGGACGACAGGTTGTATTTTCCGCATCGGCTGCCAACAAAACTAAGATGGGTCACCCAGTTGCTGTGAGTCTTACGCCAGGGCGATAACACAATTCAGGTGGCGACGGGGTTGGCCAATCCAGACAGGGATACACATAAACCAATTCTTCCCTCCCTGGCGCGGCGTGAGGTTGCCAATCACCCCAGCGTCCGATGAACAACTGCGTCTATACAACATTTTCCTTAAGTTAGGTCTGGACGTGTATCAGGCGAGAGCACTTTCCTCTCTCTCTTTCCTCGGTCCTACAACCGCCAGCAGAATCGCTTCTTCGTCTGGAGTTCCCCGGAGCAGAGTTTATGATGTCTTGGGTGTCCTGTTCAGGATGGGCTTGGTGGCGAAAGACGAAAGCCGAGCGAGCGCTGTCTACCACTCCGTTGACCCGAAAGACGTTCCCCGCATCCTCGGAATCTGGTTACAGAAGAATTACGAGGACGAAAGGAAGGCTCTCTTGGATTTGGAAAAAGAGTTATTGGGGTTCCCTCTTCTTGACTCCAAGGCCTTGGTCCCAGAGCTTTTCCGGCTGGTTCAGGTTGGAGCTTCTTCTGAACACGAGACTGGACGGGTAATATCGGGGGCCAAACGAGAGATACTGGTAGCGTCTCAGGCCTTGGAGTATTACAGCCGGCTCAAAGGAGATTTCGCGAAAGTTCGGGGAAACAAAATCAAAATCAGATTGATCCTGGTGGAACCATCTCTAATAGATCAAGGCGAAAGAGAAATCCAGAGTTCAGTCGTCTCCCTTTTCAAGAGGGATCACCCGAACACGGAAATCCGATATTCAGTCGAAGTGCCTGTCCGAATGTCCCTAGGTGATGCGCAAAATCTGCCTGGGAGGGCTGTCTTCGTCTCCCAGCAACGGGGAGTTCCCCTCCTCTTGCGGGAGGCGGCGGTGACCAGCAACGGAGCTATCTTGCGAATGCTGCGTATCTACTTCGAGGCCCTCTGGGAAAGGGCATCTGTCACTCCGAAAATGGGTGACTAGTGTTTTTAGCGCCAGTCCATGAAGGTCAACGCATGTCTAAGGTCCTGATTTGTGGGATTGATGGCTACCTTGGCTGGACTCTTGCTCTTCACCTCAGCTCCAGAGGGCACGAAGTCATCGGACTCGACAACTTTGAAAGGAGGAAAAACGTCGAGGAAGTAGGATCTTGGAGCGCCACTCCAATCAGTGACATTAACGAGCGACTGAAGTCAGCAAAGTCGAGGCATGGGTATGAAATCTCATTCGCGGAAGGTTCCACCCTCGATTACGGTTTCCTTTCAAAAGTAATGGGTAAATCACATCCCGATGTAGTAGTCCACCTCGCCGAGCAGCCTTCGGCTCCCTTCAGTATGGCCGACAGGGAGCACGCCTTCTACACTCAGCAGAACAATGTCCTGGGGACCCTGAACCTCCTTTTCGCCATGAAGGAGTACGCACCAAAGTCACACCTCGTCAAGCTCGGGACCATGGGCGAATATGGTACCCCGAACATCGCCATCCCAGAAGGTTTCTTCGAGGTCGAATACAGGGGCAGGAAGGACTGGATGCCTTTCCCCCGGCAACCCGGGAGCTTCTATCACCTTACCAAGGTCCACGACAGCGCCAATGTGATGTTCGCTTGTAAAGTGTGGGGTCTCAGCTCCACCGACATAATGCAGGGAGTAGTCTATGGCACCAGGACCGACGACATAGACGACGACTCTCTCTTGACGAGATTCGACTTCGACGAAGCATTTGGGACGGCGATAAACAGGTACTGCGCCCAGGCGGTGATCGGCTACCCCCTCACCCCATACGGTTCGGGGCGCCAGAAGAGAGCATTCATAGCGCTGGTCGACTCCATGCAGTGTCTCACTTTGGCCGTCGAGAACCCTCCCAAGCAGGGCGAGTACAGGGTATTCAATCAGATTGACGAAGTCTACGGCGTTTATGAGCTCGCAGAGCAGGTCAAGAGGGCAGGCCGCCCACTTGGCCTAGATGTAGGCATCCAAGCACTTGCGGACCCCAGATTCGAGTCGCAGGAGCACTTCTATGAGGTTGACCACGACAACCTGAGGAAGCTCGGCTTCAGGCCTACCCATACCCTCGAAGATGAGCTCGACATCATGTTGAGGGATCTTCTGCGGTTCAAGGACAGGATAGACGCGAAGAGAGACGCGATCGCTCCTAGGACAACATGGAAGGATGGGAAGTCGAAGCCAGGGCGTAGAATGGTATAAGCTCCATGCTCTCAAGCTGTTTTACCTGGGAATGCAGCAAACCTCGAGATGCGGCAGGTGCAAGACCGGCTAGCTTCCTGATGCGGTCTGTAACGGCATCACTCAACTGTCTCTGCCTGTCGATTCCCGGTGAAGGCGGAGCAACTTTCCCATCGAGGCGTGGTAGCAAGGTGTCACTAAGCGTGGGAACCGAGCTGCAACGGGACGGAGGGTTTATTCGCCAGCTTCAGAGTCTTGCTGCGTTGCCAATCAAGTGCGACGCACAGGGAGGCTGGTGAGCTGTTATCCGAGTAGTTGTGACCGGCGGAGCGGGCTTCATCGGAAGCCACCTTGTGGATCGGTTAATCCTTGACGGACACCAGGTGCTCATGATTGACGACTTGTCGAACGGCAACCTCAGGAACGTCGCTGGTCACTTAAAGAGCCAAAAGGTCGAGTTGGTCAGGGCAGACTTTGCTGACTCCCGGGCGCTGGCAGAACTTCTCCCTGGCTCTGACGTTGTGGTACATCTCGCCGCTCTGGTGAGCGTCACTAAATCCGTAGCCGACCCCGAATCTTCGCGGCGCACAAACGCCGAGGGCACCATCAAGCTGCTTGATCAATGTGTGATAAACGGGGTGAAGAAATTCATCTTTGCCTCCTCTGCAGCCGTTTACGGGGAGTCGAATCCTCCACTGAAGGAAGACATGTCTTGCAAGCCTCTTTCGCCATACGCCGCATCGAAGGTTGCGGGAGAGGCATATTGTCACGCCTACGCCAACTCGTACGATTTAGAAACCGTCATTCTGAGGTTCATGAACGTGTATGGCCCCCGAAGAAGCGGAGGGCCATACAGCGGCGTGATGACCAAGTTCGCAGAGGCGCTCCAACAGGGCAAGGGACTCATGATATATGGGGACGGGGAGCAAGAGAGAGACTTTGTCCATGTGAGCGACGTCGTTTCTTCAATAGCTGCAGCAATGACCAATCCCAAGGCTGTCGGCGAGACCTTCAACATCGGCAGCGGTGTCCCCACCTCGATTAACGGACTGGCCGAACTCTTCATCTCAGCAGGGGGCAAACGAGTACCTATCGAGCACGGCCCGGCGAGGAAGGCCGAAATCAAAGCCAGCTACGCAGACATTTCGAAGGCCAGGGGCGTCCTTGAATATTCGCCCACGTTTGAACTACGCAAGGGCGTGGGGGAGTACCTGACCTGGTACCAGGAGAACTGTGAAATCCAAACAAATGCAGACTAGGCGCCCTGGATTTGGGCGGCTTATGCACGATTTCAAACTGGACTAGCAGGCTGGGCACCGAATGCCCTCCTCAGTCTCACACTGGGACTTACGAAAAAGGCACCGAGTCGTTCCCGTCTTTGGTGGGTGGCGCGACGTCTGGGAACATCACCCACATGGAGGTAGAGGTGAGCAGCGCTGACCCTCAGAGGGCATCCATCGGCTGTTATAGCAGATACAACACAGACTCTTGGAACGTCTATGTCTCAATGATGGTTGTCGTTTCAGCGAACGTCTCCACCCTGGCATCCGCTTTGCTGGTGTCGCAGGTGGCTGAACTCTCCTTCATCTGGGGAAGGGATACGCTGGGCTTTGACACATTCCCAACAGGGGTGGTCTTGGGCTCGAGCCAGGACCCGTGCGAAGTGCCGACGCGCCCTGACAACATCGTCGACACCGTCCATGGGTCGCCTGAGGAAGGTTCCCATGAGTTCGTCGCCGCCCTTCGCAGGCTAGGCGAGCTTTAGGCACAAACTTCAGCCCTTAGAGCAGGGTTCAGGCTCGAGGACTCCGGTTGTAGTAGGATTTGAACACCCAAGAGCCCCCGACCGACCGGAGCCGCCACATCGTCCGAAGCCTCAGCTCGCTCACAGTTCAGAGCGCGCTAAGCGCCGTTCTTGCGTTCGTCTTCCTTGTTCCTTCCCTGGCCCACCCACGGTGTCTATGCTTCCATGCAGATGCCGTCGGAATGGCTAGTGTCGTGACGAGGCTAGGCCTAGGCCATGCAGTCGTCCGCTACCCGGCCCGGGAGTCGCCGCAGAGAGGCTCGGGGTAGGCCCGGCCAAAGGGGCGCCGTTGACCACCTTCGTCCTTTCCATGCTCGCCTCGGTTACCATCGCGGCCATGGCCCCATATCCCACGAGCTGCTGCACGAATGGGACGTCCTACGCCTGGGTCTTCGAATTCGGCGCCCTGTGGCACTTCACGAATGACGTTTCCGACCCTTTCCAGCGATGATCCAGGGGATGCGAATGTATGCCCTCCTCGCCGAGATGCTTCTCGGGACCAGGGTCGTGACGGTGACGTTAGCCGTCATCGGAGTGGTCTTTTATCGGAGCCTGGCGATAGTCGTCTTTTCCCAAGTCGCATTCGCTCTCCTCATCTGCCTCGCCGCACTCCCGGTCGTGTTCGGTCCTCTCCATCGGGTGAGCGCCAGGTCCCACATTATGCAGGTATCGCGATACGCCCTCTCCCTCGGGCTAGCTGGAATCGTCTCTGCGGTCGCAAGCAATGCCGACATCATCGTGGTGGGGGCTTATCTCAGCTCGGGGGCCCTCAGTGTCTATAACACAACCGTAGCGACACCGAGTGTCCTCGGAGCGTTCTTCGTCACCCTCTTGGTCACCGCCCTGTTCGTGGAAAGTTCCCTCAGATCGGAGAGCAACGAAGAGCTGAGGCTCGGTGCACGTCCCGCCATCAGATTTACGAACCGAAAAATCTTGAGGAGGATGATCCACGGCACGCCTTTCAACTTCCCCAACCTCCATTCCAGCCCCGACGCCAGGCGCCCGACCGAGAGGCCCAGGTCCTTGCTCGTAGAGAAGCGGCGATCCTAAGCAGTTGGAAAGAGAAGGGTGGCGAGATCTCCATCCGCCGCGACCCGACATTTTCTTATAACCAATCTACGGAAGGCGGCTCCGATTGCAGGAGGATTCTCCCCCCCTCCAGGGCGGAGCACGGGCTGACCGCGGGAAGAACATAGTCAGAGGCATCGGCTGGCTCTCCATCCAGGGGGTCCTCGGCGCCTTGCTGGGTTTCGTCCTTCTGGCCTCACTGCTCCGCCTCCTCCCGTCCCTCTCCTACGGCGCATACGCCTCTCTCCAGGTCTCCGTGGGGGTCGCCTCGACCCTGGCCGCCTTCGGCCTGAACGCAGCCGTGGTGAAGTTCCTCGCCCCCGTGGCCGACCACGAGAAGGGCTCAGGCTGGGGTCCGGCGAAGGCCTCAGTCATCCTCGTGGCCCTGTTCTCCGGGACAGCGTCCCTCGCCCTGGCCGGGGCCGCGCCCTATCTCTCGGATTACTTCATGAAATCACCGTCTTGGTCCTGGGTCTTCTACCTGGGTGCCCTCTGGCTCTTCTCTTCGTCCGTGTCCTCAGTCCTCCTCGGCATCCTCCAGGCGGTCCGGAGATACCCGCTGATGGCGCGCCTGACCGTAGTCGCGCGGTTCGCCGGGGTGGGTGCGGCAGTCGCGGGCCTGCTCGTCTACCGCAGCCTTGAGGCGGCCATCCTGTCGTGGGCGCTCTACTACGGGGTCGTCGGGCTCGCCGTCCTCTCCTACTATCGGGGGCCCCTGATATCAGCGGAGGCGAGGGGCTACTACAGGCCTGTGCTCGGCTACGCCACCCCCCTCGCGGTGGCGGCCGTCGTCAGCACCGTGGCTTCCAACGCCGACATCATCGTGGTCGGGGGATACCTCAGCCCCACATACCTCGGAGTGTACAACGCGGCCGTGGTAATCTCCAGCCTCGTCTCCGCCCTGTTCTTGGGGCCGCTCACAACCGCACTATTCGCAGAGACCTCGTTCAGTGCGGCCAGCCCCTCCGAGATTTCCAGGGGGACGGCTCTCGCCCTCCGCTTCGGGGCCCTCAGCGTCCTCCCCTCCTCCCTCCTCGCCGCCGCCATGGCCGCCCAGCTGTTCGACCTCTTCTCCGGGGGGGGACTCTACGCCGGCGGAATCCCCTATCTCAGGCTCATCACGGTGTTCTACACATTCGTCGCCGTCCAGTCCATCGCCATCAACATCCTTCAGGGGGTCGGGAGGACGCGCGCGGTCCTCGCCATCGGGGCGGCCACCGCGCTCGCCGACATCGCACTCTCGCTTTCCCTCGTGCCTGACCTCGGCCTCGCGGGCGCCGCCTACAGCAGGGTCACGATAATGGTGGTCGGCTGCGCCCTCTCCATGTACTTCCTCCGCGACCACCTGCCCAGAGCCGACCTCACGTTTCTCGGCAAGGCCCTCTTGTCCTCGGCCGTACCCGCGGCCGCGGTCTATCTGGCTTCAATGTTTTCCGACAAGGTCATGACCATAGTCCCCTACACCCTGCTGGGGGTCTTCCTCTTCCTGGCCTGCGCCAAGTGGTTCGGGCTCCTCTCTGAGGAGGACAAATCGTATCTCTCGCACCTACTTCCCACGGGGCTCCAGTGGGTCATTCGCCTCCTGTGAGATGGCTAACCCTGCCCGGAAGGGAGGGATGGGGTTTTCCTGGTTCATAGAGCGGCTCGGCTCCGCCTTGAGGCTGTCCGCGCGTGACAGGTCCTTATGGTGTCCGACTGGCCTTCGGCCACTGCTCGAGATTCAGCGCCGAATTGAGGTCCATATAGATGATAAACCCTCAGCTTCGGCCCTGAACGCTGTCACGCCTTGCTGTAGATCATCCGGAGCGAGTCCAGCTGGCTCTCGACCGGGACCTTCCCGTCGGGGCTGGTGGTGAGTACCATGTAGCCGACCCCGAGGCTGTCGAGCTCCTCGATTATCCTGCGGTTCCCCTCCCTGTCCCCGGAGAGCATTATCCTCTTCTCCCCCTGGGCCCCGACGAACTCCGACCTGTCGCTCCTCGAGTCGATGCCGATGCGGACGCATACCTCCTTCCTCTCCCCCCCGGGGATGCTCCTGAACCTCGCGACCATCCTCTTGAACTCGTCCATGGGGAACACATTCGGATGCCAGGCGTCGCCGAGGGCGATGGCGCGCTTCATGGCCGCCTCGCTGACCCCGCCGACCCACAGGGGGAGCCTCTCCTGGACTGGCCTGGGCTCGAAGGACACGCCCGTGAAGCCAACGCCGATGTGCCCGCCGTCCTGGAACCGGTCCTCGCCGCCCCACAGGGCCCTGAGCAGCCTGATCGACTCGTCCACCCTCCTCCCCCTGCCTTGGAACTTGGCGCCCAGCGCGTCGAACTCCTTTTCGTTCCACCCCGCGCCCACCGCCAGCATCACCCTGCCGGAGCTGAGGTTGTCGACGGTGGCCAGCTGCTTGGCCGCGACCACGGGGTTCCTCATGGCGATGACCAGCGACGAGATCCCGAGCTTCACCCTCTCCGTTATCGGCGCGAGATACGCCATGCACGTGACCGCTTCTAGGATCCGCTCGTAGGGGGTCCCCGACCCCTTCGCCATCAGGACGTGGTCGGTCAGCCACAGCGAGTCGTAGCCCAGCGTCTCGGCCTCGAGGGAGACCATCCGCAGGTCCCTGACCGAGTAGTTCCCGTAGTTGGGGACGCAGACTCCGAACTTCATCCGTGAGGCCGGACGCGACCTGTTCGGTTAAAACGATATCTGTGGGCCGCCCCCTCCGGCAGGCCCGGCGTCACCTTATGCTCAGGCGCCCGCTGGCGAAGGGCTTGATCACCAGGTCCCAGGCCGAGACCACCCCCCCGTCGCAGACCAGCGCGCCCCCCTGGGACCGGAGGACATAGGCCGCGGCCTCGTCGAGGAGCATGTCCCCGTCTATCTCCACCGCGTCCACCGGCCCCACCTCCAGCAGCGTCGCTTCCAGCATGGCGCCGGGCCAGCGCTTGGTGTCCTCGAGGCTCCGGGGGCTGAAGATGTGGCTCACCACCTCCCTGTCTGAAACGAAGGCGTTGGTCCCCTGGACGAAAACCCTCCTTATCCTCCTCTCGAGCATCAGGGTCAGCGCGGTCCTGACGGTGGCCCGCGGCTCCATGGCGATTGTCTGGGAGGCGACCTCCCGCGCCGTCATGTTGGACTTTAGCGTGCCGCTCCTGTAGAGCCCGAGGACGTCGCTCAGCCCGGCTGTGGCGTACATCTCCCCCCTGGTCACAGGGGCGAAGCCGAACCCGGACGTCTGGAAGGCCAGAAGCAGGGCGCGGAGGTCGTCGGTGGGCGCCATGGGCCTCAGGGCGACGGCGCAGCTGTGGCAGGGCTCGAACAGCGACCTGTAGGAGTCCTCAGGTTTCGTCCTGTGGATCCTCGCGAGCAGGGGGTGCCCGCTGAGGAATGAGACCTTGTCCTCGGTCCGCGCCGGCCCCCTCCCGTTCATCAGCATCAACGAAGCTTCGAAGGGATGGAACCGCAGCAGCGAGGCCGCGTGGAACAGGAAGGAGCCGCCTTCGATCACGGGCGTGGACCGCGAGAAGAGCGTCGGGAACGCCTCTTCCAGGGTGGGGATCCCTGGGCCTGCATCAGCCGTCAGCTTCAATGTGGCTGCACCACTCTTTCAGGCCGCTCCGGGGTGTGTCATTCGCGCATCAGATTTAGAGCTTCGCATTCAACGCAATTCCTGGCCCGGCGGGCCCAGCCCGGTGCCGGGGCGTCGTCGTCCTCTCACTCGGAGCGGTGACAGGGATGCCGAGCATCTAAATGAGGGAACTTCCCTATCGCACGTCAGAGCACCAAGCTCAGGATCTGGGAGAACGAATCGAACCATCGGTGGCGTCGCCTTTCCGGCAGGCTTCTGGGCTGGCTTTGGCACCATGGCAGGGGGAGGGACCAGCCTAGGGGGCGTCGGGGTCGCCCCTGTCGTCCATCCGCAGCAGGCCCCTGACCCGTTTGCTGCCCTCTTCATCGTCCTGACCGCCGCGTTCGTCTGGTCCTTCGGACTGAGGGGGCTGAAGCTCGGCCCGAGGGCGATGGTCATGGCCATCCTGTCCCTCGTCCTGCTCCCTGTCTACGAGACCACCGACGCGCTGGCGCTCCTTCGCCCCCTCGTCCCTCAGACCTACACGACCCTCTGGTACACGTCGTGGCTAGGCCCGTTGACGTTCTCCGACGCGTTCAGGTACGAGTCGGTGCAGGACGTCGAGGTCGGGGCCCTCCTGGTGGCCAGCTGCCTGATCGTCATGGCGGCGACCTGGAGGGCGGGCGCATCTCCCCTCAGGGCCTTCGGGCGAGGGGTCAGCCTCGCAGCTTCGGTCGGCGTCACCCTGGGGCTGGGGGTCTACTTCTTCCTCCCCACCGAGTTCGATGTCCACGTCACCATGGTGCAGGCGCTCTTCGGCGTAGCCCCTTTCATCACCAACGAGGTGCTGCTGCTCGTCTCGCTAGGATTGCTCGCTTCCATCGGCTCCTTCGACTATCTGGGCGCGCACCGGAGCGTCGTCCTTCGGTTCAGGCGAAATCGCGACTGAGCCGGCCGCCCCGCCCCCGGGGTCAGTCGAGTATGAACCGGGCCAGCTCGGGCCTCCCCCTGGTGGACACGTAGACCCCCGAGAACCCGCTCTCCGCCAGCCCCGCCGCCGCCTTCTTCGCCTCCTTCAGCAGCTCCGCCTCCCCTCCCTTCGCGATCTCGTCCATCCTGGGGGGGATGCTCCATCCGAACCTCTTCCTGCAATACTCGATGTCGGCGGGGTCCCTGAAGGGGAAGACGTTGGGTATCACCCTGTCCTTCAGCCCCAGCTTCGAAAGTATCTTCTCGTGGAACCTCAGGGTCGGCCCCGCGTCCACGGTCGGAGGCTGGGCGAGCAGATAGTCCGCCCCCTCCCTGATCCTGGACTTCGCCAGCTCGACCCCCCTGGCGCCGTCGAGCTTCGCTATGTTGACCGGGGCGAATATCCTGCACTTCCCCCCCGCCCTGTCGGCCAGCCCCCGGGCGTGGGCCACCACCTCGGAGAGCGAGGCGAAGTCGTAGACGTTCCTGACCCCCTCCTCCTCCCCATACCTGTCCCCCCACACGAGCATGACCCCCCTCAGCCCCAGGGAGAGCGCCGTCACTATGGACGACGTCACCGCCTGCCTGTTCGAGTCCCTGGCCGTGACCACCGGGACCGCGTCCACCCCCGTCTCGTCCCTCAGGAGGGCGGCGGCGTGGACCGGGGAGAACTTGGCCCTCGAGGCGTCCTTCACATCCGCGACCAGGACGACGTCGGCGTAGGGCTGGATCCTCCTCACCCTCTCCACAAAGTCCCTGGTCTTCTGCCTCAGCCCGAGCACGGGCTCCTTCTCCGCCCCCCCGAAGCTCGGCGGGAAGACCTCCACTATGCTGAGGAAGCCCCTGGGCCCCTCGGTCATTGTATCATCCTTTGCCTGTATGGCGGGGACCTGGGCCCCAGGGACGCCTCGGCCCTCCCGAGCTCCAGGGTCAGGTAGGCGAGGTGCCTCCTGCTTATCCCCAGGGAGTCCGCCTCGGCGTTCAGCGCCTGCATCAGCCGCTCGGCGAACCTCGACCTGTACCTCTTCACCACCTCGTGCTTGTAGGTGTAGAACGTCGCCACCAGCTCCCTGCTCTCCCTGTTCACGGTGACGAGGAAGTACCCCTTGGAGTCCGCCTGCCCCCCCTTCAGCCTTACCCCCTCTGGCTCCGCCGCCTCGCCGAAGAACACGTCGTCCCTGGCCATGGTCAGGTTGGCGTTCTTCCTGAACGCGGTGTCGCGGTCTATGCTCCTCTGGCCGCAGTGGGGGTGGACGTACCCGATGCGGCTCTCCCCTATCGCCTGCCTCCCCTTCTCTATGAGCGCGGCTATCTCGTCGACGGTCTCCACCCTCAGCACCTGGCCGTCGAGGACCCCGAGGCCTATCGCCTGGTCGAACCCCTTCCTCGCCACCTCGTCGAAGAGCCTGGGGTGGTGGTAAAAGTCAAGCTCCAGCGCCTGCACCTTCAGCCCTGTCAGGAACCTGAATATCCTCGTGGTGTCCCCGCAGGCGTGCATCGCCAGGGGGACCTTCGCAGCCGAGGCCGCCTCCTCATACAAGTCCGAGACGTAGGTCGGCACCGACGACTCGGCCGCCAGGTTGGGTGAGTCCAGCTGGACGACGTCCGCCCCGGCCCCCTGCAGCGCCTCTATCTCAGGGACGACTATCTTCCTGTTGATATCCCTGGCGAGCTCCCTGGTGTCCTTGTATGACCGCGAGGCTATCTTGGTGAACCTGGCCAGGGTGTAGGCGTCGGTCACAGGCTCCTTCAGGGACAGGTGCGCCGGGAGCATGCTCCTCGCCAGCTTCAGGTCCGCGGACCTGCTGCTCGCCCCCCTCTCTATCTTCCCTGTCGCGTAGGCCTCCGCCCCCCTCCACTCTATCCCCTTCACGAACCTGGCGTCCAGGAAGAGGGAGTACAGGTCCCCCCTGGTCTGCCCGGTGGAGACCACCTCCACCCCCGCGGCAGCGAAGTCTGACACCGCCTCCTGGGTCGCCCAGACGTAGGGGTCGAGGACCTCGTCGGCCACCCCCGTCCTGGACATCTTCTGGTAGTACTCGACGTCCTCCCCCGAGGGGAAGACGGGGTAGCTCCCTATGGTGGTGGTCCTGGGGGCCTTCACTTCCCTCCCCCGCCTGTAAGGAACGGCTCGACGTCGATGCCATAGTCCTTCCCAACGGCCTTCAGCGCCAGGTCCCTCCCCCTGTGGACAGCCACACCGATGTCCCACATGGTCTGCAGGCTGAGGTTCCTTGTCCCGCAGTCGAGGACGGGCTGGACCTTCCAGGGGTCCCCGAGGACCTTGACGGCGTACAGTATCCTATCTCTGACCAGCTCCGGCCTGGGCGCCGTCGCCCCCTCGTAGGTCGAGGCCACCCCGACGCCGACTACCTGGTTCTTCCGCAGCCCGTACTCCTTGAACAGCTTCAGGGACCTGAAGCCGGGCCCCTTCCTCACCTCGTCCGTCGTCCCCAGCAGCTCGGTGTCGTGGCTCGACATCTCGAGGCAGAACTTGTCCACGCTGGGGACCTCCACCAGATACTTCGCGTACAGCGAGTAGTCCTGCAGGCAGTTGTGGATGAAGTACCTCACCCCGGGGACGTTCGGGGTTATCTCCTTCAGGGACTGGATGAACGACGGGGCGTCGAACCCCAGCCGCTTCAGGTACCCGGCGCCGTACTCCCTCTCCTCGCAGGTCACGATGAAGTTGTCGTGCTGGATCGCGAGTGTCGAACCGGACGGGACGCGCTTCGCGAGCTCTCTCACCCTCTTCACGGTAACCTCGCGGGAGAACTCCATTGTCGCCTCGTGGTCGGCCTTCAGGCTGGCGAGGACCTCGTCCTTCTCCTTCCCCAGCCACCTCCCGTAGTAGTACAGGTTGTCGTTGGCGTGGACCTCGCAGTGCGCGTCGGTTATCGGGAACCTCACCTCCCTCTTCGCGTGCTTCGCCACCCGCAGGTACTCCTCGACGTGCCTGTCCGAGTTGCGGTACTCGAAGGGCCTCGCTATCTCCGAAGGCTTCCAGAAGCGATACCCGTAGGAGTGCTGCCAGGCCTCGGACTTTTCAAAGCCCCCGACGTCCGCCCGCTCCCAGTCGACCATCTCGGTCCTCGGCCACTCGAGGTCGAAGACCCAGTTGTACCCCAGCCCCTCCAGGGCACCCACGGCGAGCCGTGTCAGGAAGTCTTCGGCGGCCGGCACCCTCTGGGGGAAGGGCGCCCTGACGAGCTCCCCGTAGGACTTCAGCAGCCCGGGGTCGACCAGCCGGACGAAGGACTCCACCCTCGCGGCCTGGTCCTGGTCTATCGGCTTGCCGATCAGCAGGTTGGTCAGCCCGGGGTCCCGGGGCCCGCTCCCGATGTCCATGGTGGCGAAGAGGGGGTCCGTCATGCCCTCCCTCCCAGGATCTCAATGGCCTTCGCCAGGCTCGCGAGCCGCCTCTTCGCCTGGGGGTAGGTCTGGAGGCCGTCGTAGTCCTGGCTGGGCGCGAGGAAGACCTCGGTCTCTTCCCCCAGGCCCAGCTCCCTGACGTACTCCTTTGCCCGGGCCGCCAGGGCCTCCGGCTCCCTCTCCAGCCACTCCTCGGGGAGCTTCCTCGTGGAGTTCTGCACCCCAAGTATCACCCCCTCCCCCCGGACCTTCCCCTTGGCCGCGGACGCCGGGGTGTTGAAGTCGAACCCCAGGTCGGTCACCCCCGACTCAGCCAGCAGGGGGAGGAACCCCGACGCGTCCCCGGCGTGGAAGTAGACGCAGGACCTCCCGGAGTAGCCGTCGAATATCTCCCTCACGCACCCCCCGAAGGAGGGAGCGAGCCCGGCCGAGGCCTTGACGAACCTCTCGTTGTTCAAGAAGCACTCGGTCAGCTGGATGTACTCGTACCCCGCGGCCGCCAGCTCCGCGACGTCCTTCTTCAGCACCTCGGCGAAGGCGAGCATCAGCCTCTCCTTGGAACTGTAGTGCGTGTCCTCCGAGGCCAGGGCCAGCGCGGCGGGGGACGGGAGTATCGCCTTCTTCTTCCCCTTCAGCTCCGACGTGAACAGGAACTTTAACGCCACGGCGGTCGGCCTGATGTCCCCTTCGACGACGGGGGTGTGGAAGTACGAGTTCCGGGTCCCCGGGTACTTGTCTATGTTCCCGCCACCCTTCACCCCCCCGAGCCCCTCGGTGTACGGGGCGAAGATGTCGGTGACGCCGGCCCCGCCGTCGGTGAGATACCCGAAACCGAAGGAAGCCTGAAGCGCGACCGCCTCCCTGGCAGCCTTCAGCTCGGCCGCCTCGTAGGCCGCGAGGTTCGCGTCGGTCTTCTCCCTGGTGTACCTCCTCGCCGCCTCCGTCCGCTCGGGGGTCCAGGCGAGCCTGCCGGTCAGCTGCCCCCCTCCGACCTTGACCACAGGAGACTTCCCCATCAGGCGGTAATAACATTAGCCGTCCGGGGGATTCCCAAAGGAATAACGCCACCTTCGCCGGCGCTGTCCCGGCGCCGTTCAGGTTCATTAACCAGCAGGAGGACATTGGTCACAGCCATGTCAGAACAGCAGCCGGCCCCTCCCAGGGCGCCCTCGAGGGGCCTGGTGGAGCAGCTCTTCGAAAGGAGGCGCGTGCTGGTCGTCCTGGCGGTGCTCCTGGTGGAGCTCGTCGTTTTCGCCGGCGGGCTGCTGACCCCCCTGTCAGCGTCGACGCTGCAGGGCCTGAACCAGCAGGCGAGCAGCCAGTTCGGCCCCATCAGGTCGGCCGCCTTCGGCCCGGAGGTGGCCCTCATCTTCTCCCACAACCTCGCGATCGCCCTGGGCGAGATGGTCCCGGGGCTGGGGGCTCTGCTCCTTCTGTTCTCGATATACACCACCGGCCTCGTGGCCCAGGCCCTGGTCGTTGCCCAGGGGCTCCCAGGGCCGTCGGCGCTCTTCCTCTTCGCATTCCCCTACTCGTTCGTGGAGCTCTCGGGCTACGCCATAGCCACCGGGGCCGGGGTGATGCTCCTCGCTGCCTGGAGGGGGAAGAGGCTCCGCCAGGAACTCAAGGTCCTCGCCCTGGAGGTGGTGGCGGTGGTCGGGGTGCTCCTGGTGGCCGCCACCATGGAGACCACCACCACCTACTCCCCGCTTCTCGGCCTCGCACTCTGGGTCCCAACAGGGCTGGCGATGGTCGCGGTCAGGGTCCTGGCGAGGAGGCGGGCCCTGAGGGAGAAAGCCCGGAACCCCAGCCTGGTGGCCCCGGGGCCTGGTCTGTCGCCCCCGCTGAGCCGAGGGCTTAGCCAGGAGGCGGACGCCAGGGCGAAGGCCTTCGAGCGGGCCTACATCGAGTCTCACCCGGACGCGCAGCCGCGGCCGAAGCCAAGGGACGTCGAGGAAACGGGGCCCTAGCCCAGGCGACTCCGGGGCCCGCTAGCCGGTCCCGAACAAGGGCGCGCGACTTGTCTACGCGTAGGGGGGGACGTTCCAGTTGGCCGGGGAAGGTTCGGTCTGCGCCGTCTCGCGCTCCCCCGACGGGCCGAGGCGGGTTATCACGAATATTATCACCGCTGCGGCGACGACCGCTGCCGCAGAGACCGCGGCCGCCTCGAGCCCAGGCCCGGGCGCCTGACCCCCGGTGGGGGCCGATCCACTGGACGTCGTCAGCCCCGTCGTCGAGCCCGCCGCCCCGAAGGAGCCCTGGGGGAGGGTGAGCGAGGCGCCCCCGAGGTAGGGGTAGGACGGGGTGCTCCCCGGGGCCAGGCTGACGATCCCGTTGCTGTATGTCTCGACGAGGTTGTCGGCCGCCTCCCCTGTGTCCCCGCTGAACCCGTAGTAGCTCGGGAACGAGGTCAGGGCGGTGCCGTTCCGATAGAACAGCCCGAGGGACGCGTCCAGCTGGGTGAAGAACGCCGGCTCGAGGTTGCCCTGGCCTGCGAAGACCAGCTCCGCGTCGTAGTAGAGGCCTATGGGGGGTGTCTTGCTCCCGGAGACGAGGAAGTAGGCCGACGCGACCGAGGGGTCGTGGATGGTGACGCTGTCGAACCAGACGGTGGGGGAGGCCCCCGCGGTCCCGTTGGAGATGAGGCTGTAGCCGAGGCGCACCTCCACCCCTGTCCCAGGCACGACGGTCTCAGACATGAGGAGCCCAAAGTCCAGGGGGAGGGCGTAGGTGGCGTTGCCCGTGGTGTAGGCGTAGAGGGTCTGTCCGGAGCTGAAGCGGCTCCGCCCGGTGGTGTACACGTAGCCCCCGTCCCTGAAGTTGGTGGAGGTGATCGTCTGGTTGGTCAGGACCGCCGAGGGGCTGGTGACGTTCCATATCTGGTCGCCGAAGGCCGCCGTCGAGGGGCCTGTCAGGAGCTCCGGGACGTTCTGCACCCAGTAGACCTTCGCGGCCCCCGTCCCGTCGTTGACGACGAGCATGGCGTTCAGCTGTAGGGAGAACCCCGTGACCGAGACGCCGTAGCTCTGGGCGTTGGGTGTGTCGACCTGGACCGAGGAGACGTTCGCCACCCCGACGATCTCGGGGGTCCGGACCTGGTAGGCCGACGCCGTCCCAGACTTGTTGGTGATCCCGAAGGACGCCAGCCCCATCCCCAGGGGGGTGCTGAGGGGACCGTAGCTGAACGGTGTGCTGGGGTCCGCCCGGTACCCGAACTGCACGAGGGCCCGCGAGTAGTAGGCGTAGAAGACAAGGTAGTAGCTCCCGGGGCCGACGCTGACGCTGTTCTGCACCTGGGTGCCGTTCTGGTGGGCCAACGAGTTCGAGATGGGGTCGGAGAGGTTCGCCTGCCATTCCCCGTACTGGGCCGCGGTCATCAGGGCCGTGGAGACAGGGGCGTCGCTCGTAGCCGCGTAGAGGACGGTGGTCGAGTTCGAGAACGATTCGACCTGGTACCCCCGGTAGTCGAACTGGCGCAGGCCGACCGACTCTGTAAGCGTGACGGACGCCGCGGGACCAGCCTGGGGAGCGGCTGCCTTCGGGCCTGCAGATGCCGCGGCCGGGGCCACCTGGGCGGCGACGAGGAGCAGGAGCAACAGGGACGCCGGGAGCAGGGCCTTTCCCTGACGAGAGACCCTCAGGCTCCGGCGTCTGCATGACGTTCGCATCGTTGTACGGAGATTCTTTCTCCATCGGCGCCTCTTATTTCCTTCCCCGGCCCCGCCAGGCTTCAACCGATATAATCCGCCCCGAGGAAGCCGCGAACCAGATTGACATGGCATAGGGCCCTCTCCTGCTCCCTGGTCCTCTCCTTGCTGGCGCTCCAGACCCTCGCAGGGGGGTTCCCCGTCGCCGCTTCCTCCGGGGGGACAGCGACGCCGATCAAGCACGTCGTGATCGTCATGATGGAGAACCACAGCTTCGACAACATATTCGGGCTCTACCCGACGATGAACGTTTCCAACCCCGGCCCTCTGCTGTCGTCCCTCCAGGCCCCCGAGGACGTCCTCGGCGCCCCGGCGACCGCGGCCAAGGCCCTCTCCCAGGTCCCCAACGGGACCTACTCCACCGCCGACCCCAACGAGGGGGTCTACCCCCAGGACTTCGCCGGGGGGAAGATGGACGGGTTCGCTGCCAACGGGGGGAGCCAGTCCATGACATACTTCAGCTCGTCCCAGCTGGCCGTCGAGTGGGACTGGGCCGAGGAGTACGCGGTGGCGAACAGGTACTTCTCCAGCTGCCTCTGCCAGACCGACCCCAACAGGCTCTACTCCCTCGCAGGCTACGGGGCCGGGCTGTCCGGGGACCTGGGGCCGCCCCCCTACATCCCAGCCGCCCAGAGCATCTTCGCAGAGCTGAAGAGCTACGGCGTGAGCTGGGGGTACTACGTGCTGAACCCCTCGGCCGGGGACTTCCCCCTCGAGTACTTCAGCGGCTTCGGGCCCTACTCCGGCGGGGTGCAGTCATGGTCGGCCTTCCGCGGGGCCCTGGGGCAGGGGACCCTCCCCTCGGTGTCCTGGGTGATGCCCGTGGGCGGAGGGGCCAGGACTGGGGTCTACGACCAGCACCCGTCGGGGAACGTCACCGCCGGCGAGGGGTGGCTCCTCGGGGTGGTGGACAGCGTGATGAGGAGCCCCTACTGGAGCTCCACCGCCATCTTCGTCACCTACGACGAGGGGGGAGGGTACTACGACCAGGTGCCGCCGCCTGTCGTCGGCGGGGTGCAGCTCGGGTTCAGGGTCCCATTCTTCGTCATCTCCCCCTACGCCAAGGAGAACTACGTCTCCGACACGGTGATGAACCACGCCTCGACCCTGGCGTTCATAGACTACAACTGGAGGCTGCCGGCGCTCAACCCCTTCGTCGCGGCCTCGGGGCTCCCCCTGGACATGTTCGACTTTGGCCAGGGCTACCCCGGAGGGGGGGTCGCGAGGCCTCCGGTGGTGCTGCAGAACGGGAGCGCGTTCCCGGCCGCTCTCCAGGTCCCCCTGGGGAGCCTCCCCTACCAGAGGGTGGGCTCGTACAACGGCACCCTGGCGTCCATGGGCGCCCCCGACTTCGTTGCCTCGAACTCGACCGTCGTCTCTCCCTACGGCCCCCTGACCCTCGCCTGGGCGGTGGCCGCCGTCCTCCTGGTCGCGGCTGGCTGCGGCCTGGCACTGATGTGGCGTAGCGCTCGGAGAAAGCGTCAGGCTGCGGGCCGGGCCGTGGGGTAGCCCCGGCTGTCCCCCCGGGGTCACATTCACGGACCCCACTCTCCCATCCGGCGCGGCGGATCGAGGGCGCCTTATCTCCCCGCGCCCGCCGAATCCGCCCATGGTCCAGCTCTGCAACAGGCTCCACTTCGAGGACGGGGTGTGGCACAAGTGCGGCCTCCCGGTCGAGCGGCTCGACCCGGCCATCGTCCACATCCACATCTGCGGGCTCCCGAGCATGACCCTCCCCCTGGACAAGGTCGGGACGTGCAGGTTCGGATGGATGAGCGACGAGGAGCAGAAGAAGCTGAACCCGAAGGGCGCGCACTGAGGCCGCTTCCCGAAGCGGGCAGCGACCGCGTATCAGGGAGCAACCAGGCCCTCGCTTCGCGCTTCAGCCCAGGCCGGCGGCGGACCTGAACTTCGAGACGAAGGCGGGGGGATAGCGGCGCAGGTACCCCTCGAGGACCCCCATGTCCGCCCCCCTGACCGCGGCCCTCAGCACATCCCTCCCGGGCGACTCTCCATAGTATACGAGGTCGATGGCCGTCTTCTCGACGTCCGAGACAGGGACGTCGAACTCGCCCTGGGGGACGTGGTCGAACCCGAAGAAGTACCTAGGGGCTATCCTGTGGACCACCACCCTCCCTCCCAGCACCTCCCTCGTCCCTGGCGCCGCCTTCCCCGAAGTCACCACGACGACGTTGGTCTCCTGCTCCCATCCCCCCCTCATGCTGAGCGCCGCCTGGAGACCCAGGTACGCGGGGGCGAAGGCGAAGACGGAAAGCACCGGGTCGTCGAGGCGGGTGTACCAGCCGCGGGTCAGCCTGCGCACCTCCCCTCCTGCGACCATGTTGTGCAGCATCAGCAGCGCGTACCCCCTGTCCCCCACCAGGGCCTCCACGTCGCGTGCCCTGAAGACCGGGGTCCCCCTGACGAACGCCCTGACCCCGTCTATGTGTACCTTCTTGCCCATCTCTCCAGCGCCTCCACCATCTCTCTTGGGCTGGGGGAAGCCCCGGTCACGACCAGCGCCTTCAGGCTTGCCTCGTCCACCGGCGGCCGATACCGCGAGAGCAGCGCCTTGACCGCGACGGCGACCTTCGCCTCGTCCTCGGCCTTGCCGAGGAGGAACAGCACGTCGTACAGGTCCCTCACCTTCCTCCTGTCGGCATACGCCGCAGCCTTCTCCGCCAGCAGGTCGTCGGCCGGCAGGGCGGAGACTATCACCCTCCCACCATCTATCGTCTCCCAGGCCGCGAGCGCCCGTGCGGGTGGCTCCCGCAGGGCTCCGTCGAAGCGGACCACCCCTCCCCCGATCTCGAACTTCCCGAACACGGAGTTCGCTGTCCTTCTGAACTTCAGTTCTTTCACGCCCTTGGCGGCCAGGCCACGCCGGAGCCGGGCGTCGGAGCCGTCCGTGTGGTCGGGGAGGTAGGCATCGAGGTCCTCGGAGAACCTCGTCCCGCCGTAGCACCTCCATATCGCCGTCCCTCCATGCAGCACGCAGCCGGGATAGGCGTCGTAGGCTTCGGCCAGCAGGACGTCCTGTGCGAAAGCGACCTCCCTGTGAGCCTGGCGCTTCAGCCTCCTGTTCAACGGGACCCGAATCACATTCTGAATGAATGATACTTATAGATAAATATAATTTCGACGCATTCTGCTCCTGTAGGCCAGACGCCAGCCGTCCCCTGGACCGGCGCTTCCGTCTGCGGCCTCTCGCTCACGGATGGCGTTTCGTCCGGGGGCCCTCCCGCCGGACCCGGGGTCCCGCGATCACTCTCCGCCGGGCGGGGGGTCAGACGAGGGCGGGGCGAGGTTCAGCATGTACCTGTTGATGCAGTCGATGTCGTTGTCTATCCGCTCCAGGGTCATCTTCCTGAACCTGGAGAATATGTCCTTGAGCGTCTCCTCCTCCAAGCCGTTCACCAGTGTGGCGTTGCCGAGGAACGAAGCCCAGCCCAGGTTGGTCTGCCTCATGAAGTTGAGGCACTCGACGACCTTGCTGATCGCGTCCAGGCGGTCCCTGGGCTCGTAGGACTCCATCTGGGTCCGGAGCTGCGCGATCGAGTCCCGTATCTGGACGATGTTCCTGTTCCAGTCGCTCATGTCCCCTCCGCGTGATTTTCGTACTAAAACATTGCGGCAGAAAGTTCTCAAAGACGGCGAGAGCTTCATCTTCGCTTCCGGAGCAAGGAGACCGGACGTCCGCGGGCGCGTCCATGATCGGCTTGCTTTCGGCGGTCCCTCCAAACGTTCATAGGAGGAGGTCCAGGAAGCCCGCCCAGCTTGGCCGACCCGAGGGTTGCGGAGCACGCAAGGATAGTCGTGAATTACTCGTGCAAGATAAAACGGGGGGACTTCGTCGTCATCGGTGCCACCCCCGAGGCCAGGGAGCTGGTCGTCGCCCTCGCCGCTGAGATCGGTAGGGCGGGAGCGGGCTTCGTCGTCACGGACATGGACGAGAGCATCCACAGGGCCTACATCCTCG
Organism: archaeon; assembly: GCA_021827865.1. GTDB lineage: Archaea > Thermoproteota > Nitrososphaeria > Nitrososphaerales > Gagatemarchaeaceae > UBA183. Next base: position 170,344 of record JAKAUC010000009.1, on the reverse strand, counting down.
CGGCCGACGCCGAGACCCTTTCCTCGTTCCCCCCTCAGGAGCTCGACCTGTTCCGCGGGGCGGACGCGATAATCCAGGTCATCTCCCCTTCCAACACCCATGAGATGGGGGACGTCCCCCCCATGAAGCTCCAGGTCGCGGCCAGGGCGCGCGGGGCTCTGGGCGGGGCCATGGAAGGGAAGCGGTGGAACTTGACGCTCCACCCGACGAAGGCTCTGGCCCAGGAGGCAAAGATGACCTACGAAGCATACTGCGACTTCGTCTACTCTGCAATCATAAGGGACTGGGCCGGGTTCGCCTCCGAGATGAGCGTCCTCTCTGAGAGGCTGGCGAAGGCCAAGAGCGTCCGCATCACCGGCGAGAGGACCGACATCACCCTTTCCGTCGAAGGGCGCCGCCCGAAGGTCAGCGCCGGGGACCACAACATGCCCAGCGGAGAGGTGTTCGTGTCTCCGGTGGAGACAGCCGTCCGGGGGGACGTCTACTTCGACCTGCCGGTGTTGTATCAGGGGCGCGAGATCAGGGGGGCCCAGCTGTCCTTCCGGTCCGGCCGCGTCGTGAAGTCGAGCGCCGAGGAGGGAGGAGACACCCTGAAGGACCTGCTCGAGGTCGACCAGGGGGCGAAGAGGCTAGGCGAGCTGGGGATAGGGATGAACCGCGGGATAGACAGGTTCACCAGGAACATCCTCTTCGACGAGAAGATGGGGGACACGATCCACATGGCCGTCGGGAGGGCCTACCCCGAGACGGGGGGGACCAACAAGAGCGCGATCCACATCGACATGATAAAGTCCATGAAGGAGACAGGGACGATCTACTTGGACGGCGAGGCGGTCTACGAGAAGGGGAGGTTCGTATGGGAGGAAGAGCGAAGCCGCAAAGGCCTGGAATCGGCCGCACAGAGAAGCCAGACTGGCCGCACCCGGGGCCCCGGATCCCACTCCAGGCGCCCGAGCGACTAGGCCTTTTCGTTCAGCCACGTGTAGATCTTCGCAAGATCGTCGGGGGTGTACTTCTCCCTCGCCTTCAGTACCGACTCGAGGACATCCATCCTTGTAAGAGAGGCGTCCTTGGGCGCATTCGCCCAGGCCCTCGTCTTCTTCTTCCTGTCGTCCCGATACGCCCCTAGTGCCAAGGACATGTAGACGACCCAGGTGACGATCCCGAACAGGAAGAGAAGGACCGCGGCGCCCGGCTGTCCCGTGTATCCCGCCGCGACCGACAGCACAAAGAGCGCGGCCGCCATGCTGGCCACATGGGTGAGGCTCCCAGTGACGCTTACGCCGAGGCCGGGGGTGCCCACAGGGATTCGCTCCGGTCACGCGGTTGGACCGACGGAATTGATAAGGGTGCGGGCCGACCCGCGGTAGGTCCTGCCACGGCCGCCTGCGCGTTGGTCGCGCAGAGCGGGAAGGCGCGCTGATATCTGCGAGTTACCAAGTTGGAATGGCGCACTCACGGCGGTTTCTCGTGCTAGCTTGGCCGCTGGTACTTGACAGGGATTTTGTCGGAAATGCAATCAGTTTCTTCTAGACGCCCCTTATGCGAATTGAGAGGTAACCACGCCAATATCCATCAGGGTCTCTGTTAAATGGCACAACCCTCCTCTGATAGGGTGTATAGGCGGGTTGCGGGATTTCAGCCTGAATCTATCCCCATACTTCCATTGAAAGGAGGAGGACGGCCGCTTCAGAGGGTGGATGGAGCCGCTAGAGAAGTGGTGTTCACAAGGCTTATTTCATATATAACCAAGCCGAGGGAGGAACGACAGATGAGTCAACTGCTAACGACGGGAGCCACAGGAATGTTCTCGTCTTTTCTCTTCTCGAACCTCTCACCACAGGTCCAAGTTGAGAATGTGAAAGGGCACGGCGTTACAAGACGGGAAGTGAGGATGTCTCTTTTCCCAATTGTCGGCCCCGACGACTTCACCAAGGTCTCTGAGTCTGAGCGGCTTAGGGCGTCAGAAAAGCTCCGGGAAGAGCTTGGTTCTTCTTTTCCCATCTGGTTCAACGAGAAAATGTATGCTAGCAGGAGCGCAAAGAATATGGTAGACGGATGGCTGGATGATAAAGAGATTGGTCCATTGCTTGAGAATCTCTTCAGGAAGACGGATGGCCACGCTTTTCTAGAGGACGCGAAATATGCGACTGATTTCAGGGAGGCTCTCGACAAAATAAGCGAGGAGGAAGAAGATGCGACTACCTATTTGCTAATTTTCTCGGACCTTCCTTTCAGGTTCTCGATGATACTCAACGAAGCGAACACTCTCCTCAAGACTCAATCCAATGCGACAATAAATATGCTTTCTCACACTGCGGCATCTTTCAAGGAGAGACGAAACTTACGTCTGGCCGAGAGGCGGTTTTCATTGTACAAAGACCGTTACAAAGAACTGGTGAAGACGTGTGACGCTATTTCATTGGCTACTCTAAAACTCAAGCTTTACGTGGCATTGATGAACTCTTCCTGCATGGATGAGCTCCTAGAAGGTCCAATCCTGAAGTCTGAGGGCGTCGATCCCAGAGTTCTTGATCGCTATATGGGCGAGGTCGAGAACGCAATGGCAGCGGCAATGGTCGAAATAAAGGAACAAGGACTGAAAGTCGAGCTCCGCGAAATCGTGTTTGAATCTACCAAGAAATTCGCTTCCGGTCTTCATGAGCTAATCGTTCCTGCGGCTTGAGACCAGAACGTTACCTCGTAGTTGATACGAACGTGATTCTGGTGGAGGTATTTGAGGGCACCAACTTTGATCGGGTACAGAGAATGAAAGAAGGGTGCCGGAGGGCGGGAATCGAACTTGCAGTACTGAAAACAGCCACAGATGAAGCCAGGCGGCGATTCCGGGAGCTGTCGGAGGACACCTTTGGTGTGGTCCGAGCTGCGCTAGATTATCTGCGGGAGCAAAAGGGTGTCGCTTCCGGCCCGGAAGCAGATGCAGACCTCGCGCCAGGCGATTACAAGATTCTAAGAGAGTTCTTCCGCAGGGTAAAGAAGTCCACCTCTAGCGAAACGCGAAAAGTCATGAACAATAAAGTCGAAGCATTCTTCGAAGGTGCCCTCTCAGACTCCAGGAAATTCGCGATTAAGACAATAGGATCCTTTGCCCTCATCGTGATGCAGGAATTAAAGCGCACGATGGAGTCATACGATATCAAATTAACTAGCCTCTTAGCCTCAGCTTGGGAAGTTGAGGTCTCCCCCGGAACCAGAACCAAAGGCATCGCGCTCGATTGTGTCTCTGGGAACGACAAGGAGATAGTCCTGGAGGCTGCGGAGCTATTGTCCAAACATAGCGTCATCTTAGCAACACTGGACAGTGGGATTCAAGACTGTGCGAAGAAGATTAGGGATCTCCTGTCGCTGCGTGTGACTGACCCCCTATACGCTCTCGACGATTTCAAGGAACTCTTGATTCGTTAAGACTGACCTTTACATTAGGCGAGAGTCTCCATATCACATCTGTTTCTTCAGCATGTTTGCTGCACGTTCTGGTAAGAGACCGATTTCATTGAGATTTTTTATCCCCGTTTCCTTCTCAACAGCCTTGCAGCAACTAGCTTGTAGTGTAATCGCGGATTAATCACGTCAGCGTCGAAAACTCGACTGCTGGGCGGCCCATCGATGGCTTAGTGCTGGCTGTCGGGAGTCAGTACCCGGAGATAGACTATACGATAGGTACGATAGGCACATTCAAGACAGTTTTTCGGTGCCAGTTTGTCTCTTTATGCTCGTTTAGGAAACCGCCGCACTGGCCGCAAGCCAGGTGACAAGGTCGAACTTCGTCTCCCTCCCCGCCACCGAGATCCCCTCCGACGGCCCCTTCTCCAGGACGAGGAGGAACAGCTTGTATTAGTGGTAGTCCACAACGAAGTCCCCGTTCACCACCAGAGTGCCGGAAAGCGCTTCTGCTGCGAACCTGCTCTCCGCCGGCTAATCGGCGTCCTGCCGTCAATCGGGATGCTGGTCAACTTCGCGGTCGACTTTGACAACGCCTACGACATGACCTTGGCGGCGCTACGGGCGCTGGCTGTGGCCGCGGCCTGGACAGGGGGCGTTGGTCGGGGGAAAGAAGACTGCAACGTGATTAGACAACTGACCCTAGGCCCGACCTCGCAGCCTTCGGCATGCTCCCGCCTGCCCCCATTCTAGCACGGCCAGATCAAGCCGGATCGCCGCTCCAGGCATAAAGTCAAGACTTCTGTCTCGACGACCCAAGTCCCAGCGCCTGTAAGACCTCAAGGACGGTTCCGGTTCCTGCGACTATGAACGCGACTACCAGGTTGTACGGGCCGATCACAAAGAACAGACCGGCGAAGAGCAAGAAAATAGCCGAGTTGTACGACTTGCGCGCGTATTGCTCGTTTCTCCTGGCCATCCTAGTGCTGTCATCAAGAATCACCTTCCACTGCTTTTGCCCTTCCGCATCCTCAAGCGCTTTGCGATAGTCGCCGGGCAGTTCCCACAGGTTGTAGTTCCGCGCCCCGAGGAAGAACTCGGTAGCTGTGATGAACCCCACTGACGCGAGACCGAAGAGAAGGATGGCGATGTCCCCCCACCTCACGGGAGAGACGAGGACAGTGTTTGCGAAGCTGGTCGATACGATGATAGTGATGAATGTGATGGAGAAACCTGCCAAGAACCCCGCCGTTGCTGCGTAGTCAGAGAGGGTGTTGCGCCAATTGAACGCCGAATTTACTTGGGACGCTGGCTTTTCTTTCCGGGGCGTTTCTTGTTCCTCCTCTTCTTTGGCCTCACTGGTTCTTCGGGTATGTCGGGCACGTGCTGAGCCAACCCTAATCACGCTTCCAAACGAAGCCCGAAGTGCTCAACTTTCATCGCCTTCGCTCTTGTCAGACCTCTTTCGTCGCCCTCCCACGCCCGGAGCTGACCCCCTGTCTGCTGCCTCCCCTGAGTTCTTGGGACCGTCCAATGGGTCCACGGGTGGGCCCCGTTTGAAGCCGAGCAGGGGATCGGAGTCAGGTTTCTTCTTACCCTGATTCGGCACGGCTTCGCAGGTGTGGCGTCATCTGATAACCCTTTGCCGTTCGTTCTCCTTTGGAGGCGCTCGAATCCGCAGACGACTATGGCAGGCTTCGTCACCACCCTGCAGGCGGCGATCCTGGCGGTCGCCTCACGCTTTCTTTTCCGCCAACTCCGAGAAGGCTCGTTCCACGTTCGACGGGTGGCACCAGAGCAGCGAGCCGAACCGCTCGGACAGCAGGGCGAACCTCGCCTTTGTGACGCAGTCTTCGAGCTTTATCCCCGCGGACGCCTGCTCCGCGGACTTCCCGGAGCCGACGTACTCGGCCGTCCTTCTTCTGACCTCTTCGAGATACCTGATGTCGTCGACGATCCTCTCGCCGGCGCAGACGCCGCCGTGCCCCTGGACTATCTTCCCCCTGGCTCCAGCGATCGACCGGATCTTCTTCAGCGACTCGATCAACGCCTGGCTATCCCCGTAGCCGAAGAACGGGAGCTCCATCACCGTGTCGCCTGCAATCAGCACCCCTTCCTCCTTCTCCCAGCCGATGATAGAGTCAGGGGTGTGACCGGGGGCGTGTATGATCTCGATCTCCCGACTTCCCACCTGCAGCGTCGACCCGTCTCCCACCGCCTCGTTGGGGTAGGTGCTCCGGATCCTGTCCTTCTCCTCCAGCTTCAGCCTCCCAAATGCCCACTCCGGGTCGTCCTTTCCTTCGGTCCGCATGAGTCCCCCGCAGAGGCTGTGGGAGATTATGTGCTGGGTATCATGAAAGAGCTGGTTCCCCGCGGTGTGGTCGATGTGCCAGTGGGTGTTGATCAGACCCTTCACGCCCAGGCCCGACTTCTTCGCTTCTTGCAGCAGGGCATGGGTGTCATCAGGGTAAAGCAGGGAGTCGAAGACGAAGGCCTCCTTCCCCGAGTGGAACACCGCGGCGGTGACGTTCCCCCCTCCGGGGTATTTGCCGTCGAAGACAGAGACAGAGTTGGAGACCGCCGCAAGACCTGGTCTCAACGGTGCGGTCTTCACGGACGCGAACATAAGGCTTTGACGGTTCGTAGCCTTCACAAACCGCAGGCCAGGCCCGGCCCCCAGAGGAGAGGCTCCGGCCCGGCGGGCAGGGGCTCAGTCAGGCCTGGCCGCTGCGGACCCTGAGGAATCATCTGGCGGGGGTGAACCCGCTCCGCCTTCGGCCTTCCCGCTGACCCTCCTCCCCAGCTTCGAGGGCCACCAGTTGTACTTCTCGGCTATGGCCATGAGCGCGGGGACGAAGAACAGTATGACCACGGTCACGTCGATGATGACCGCCGACGAGACTGCCAGGCTTATCTCCTGCAGCATCCCGATCCCTGTCAGCAGCAGCGACCCGAAGACGCTCGAGAGGACCAGGCCCAGGCCCACGATGGTGACCCACACCTTGGTGGTCGCCGTCTTTATCGCTTCGGAGTCCGACTTGCCGTTGAGCACCTCCTCCCTGATCCTGGTGACGTAGAATATGTCGTAGTCGATGCCGACCCCGAGCATGGTCACCACGACGAACAGGGGGGCGAAGTTGAATATCGGCATCCCCAGCAGGTGGAGGAAGGTCACCGAAAGCAGGGCCAGGGCGAAGGCTACGCTGCAGAGTATGGTGAAGACCAGCCTGAGTGGGGTGAAGACCGACCGGAGCTGGAGGAACAATATCACGTAGACCGCGGCGGCGAGTATGACCAGGACCTGGGGGAGGAGGGAGCTCATGAACTGCTCGCTGTCCAGGGTCCCCTGGGTCTCCCCGGCGTAGTACACCTTGGTCCCCGGCGCCAGAGGGAGGGAGCCGACGGCCGCCTCGACCCCCTTGAGGGAGCTGACAGCCTTGGAGCTCTCGGAGGAGCTCGAGAACCCCACCAGGACCAGCGCCGTGCTGTTGTCCTTCCCCACCTGGGCCATCATCCCGCTCAGGTACTGCGAGCGGAGGGGCCCGGCCATCGACTGGACCGAGGAGTAGTTGAACGGGACGCCGTAGGGCCTCGTGGCGCTGATGACGCTCTCGACCCCGGCCGACCCCGCGGCCGCCGAAGATACCTGCTCTATCTCGTTGAGGGCGGCCTGGCTGAACTGGCCGTGGCCGTTGACGATGGGGGTCGGGGTCACTATCAGTATCGCCGAGGGGGAGATGGTCCCGCTGCCGAAGCTGTCGGTTATCACCGTGAGCCCCTGGTTGCTCGGGAAGTTGGGGACGAGCCTCAGGAAGTCGAGGCTGGTCGGGGTGTTGGTGGTGGCGTACACCGCCCCCAGGGCGATCAGGGCGACCAGCCCGGCTACGGCGACCTTGTGCTTCATCGTCTTCTCCGAGACACGCTCCAGGCGGCTGGGGCCGCGCCGGGCCTCCTTCCCACGGAGCCCGGGCCAGAACAGCCTGTCCCCGATGGTCAGCTCCAGCGAAGGCAGGAGGGTGAGCGACGCCAGGAGGAGGACCGACACGCCGATGGCTATCGCCACCCCGACGTCGCTGAATATGGGGACGTTGGCGGCCGCCATGACTACGTAGGCGACTATCACCGTGACCCCGGCGGTCAGGACCCCCTCCCCGGCCCACCGCACCGAGGTGGCCACGCTCTCCTCCTTCGTCCTCCCGTTCCCCCTCTCCTCCTTCGTCCTCCTCAGCTGCAGGACCGAGTAGTCGACTGCCAGGCCGAGCATCAGCAGGGTGGTCAGGGTGGGGGTCAGGAAGCTGATCTGGCCGTGGCCGAGCTTCACGATGCCGAGGTAGATGGCGGCGTAGGCTATGGAGATGGACAGCCCGCCTATCAGCAGGGGGACCAGCGCCGCCAGGGGGGACATGAAGAGCAGCCCCACGATGATTATCGAGACGATCACCCCGGCCACCACCGTCACCCCCAGGGACGGGGAGAAGACGTGCTGCACGTCGTTGGTGATCACCGACCCCCCGGTCACGTAGGTGGTCGCCAGGGTCGAGAGGTTGGACCCCGCCACCGCGCCGTCGAAGCCTGCGATGGTCTTGGGGCCGGGCTGCGAAGAGAAGTTGAACACCGCGATCATCGTCTGGTTGTCCGGGCTGACGAAGTTCTTCGTGAGCGAGCTGGACAGGACCAGGGGGTAGCTGGAGTAGCTCTGGCCGTCGGCGACGGACAGGAGGGCCGCCCTGACCTGGCCGGCCGTGGTCTGGTTCGTGAACCCGCCGAGCAGGGACGAGAGGGACCCCGTGTCCACGGTGAACAGGGGGGAGCCCGCCAGGGAGGACGCGGTGGCGTTGGCGACGAAGGAGCTCGCCAGCCTCCAGGCCGCCCCAGCGCTCGGGTCCGGTCCCAGGGCATAGGTCGACCTCACAAGCTGGGGGACGGACACCCCGGAGGGGGCCCCAGAGGAGGAGGCGTTGGCTACGAGGCCTATGGTCAGGTCGCCGAGCGAAGAGTTCGTCGGGGCCTGGCCGAGGGAGTAGACGCTCTCTGCCAGCCCCTGGGGGGTCACCTTCAGCGGCGTTGTCAGGCTCACCGGGATCTGCGCCGCCAGGGTTGTGATCGCGAGGTCCGAGACCGCGCTCCCCTGGTACCAGTCGGTCACGTTCAGCCCCGACGCCACATCAATCATCAGCTGGCGGGTCTCGCTGTTCAGCGACGGGGACTTCACAAACTGGGTCACCGTTTCGTTCACCGAGAGCGCCTCCCTCGCCAGGGGGGCCAGGCCAGGCTGCGAGCTGAAGCTCGAGTTCCAGGCGCCGTAGAACCCCTGGTAGTAGGCGAGCCCCTCGGCCCCCTGGGCCCCTTCCGAGGCGAGCTTTGCGTAGATGGTCTGGTTGGCCGCGGCGTCAGCCTGGGCCGGGGTGGCCCCTCCCTGGACCAGGGAGCCCCACAGCTGGACGAAGCCGCTGGGGACGCCGTACACAAGCTGAGACGTCTGGTTCATCCCCTGCCTGAGCAGGTACAGGTTCGAGTTCAGCGTCGAAAGGCTCTGCTGCAGGGTGTAGAGCGACCGGCTCATGGCCGTGACGTTGGAAGCCAGGGCCCCGACCCCGGGGAGCAGCGCTGGGACCGTCGAGTTGAGGAGGCCGTACTCTGTCGAGTAGATGCTCGACATCCCGGTGTAGTTCGCCTCGCCGGGGACCGACGAGATACTCCTGTTCAGGGCGAGGAGGGCGCTCCGGATCTCCCCGGAGTAGGGGGTCCCCCCCGAAGGCTGGATGACCAGGACGATGCTCTCCTGGCCGGTGCTGTTGGCGGACGGGAACTCGGCGCTCAGTATCCCCTGGGCGACCTGCGACTCTGAGCTCTTCTGCCCGAGGCTGACGTTGGTGATGTTGTACGAGACCGACGAGAAGAAGGACGGGATGACGGCGACGGACACCAGGACCGCCAGGACCCAGGCAGCTATGATTGCCCGGCGCCGCCTCCTGATGAACGAGTTGAACGAGTCGTAGCGGGAACGGCGCATCTCTATTCGCTCCTCAGCCCGGGCTGCGGTGCGGGCCGGGGGCTGCATCGGGCGGGCATGACGGATGGAGGGCGCCGATTCGTTTGCGTTATTTACTTATCGCGCGAGTGCCAGCCCTATCCCGGAAGGCGCGGCCCCTAGCTGAACGAGACCCCTGACCGCATGTACGACCTCACTGCGAGGACGAGGAAGCCGAACATGACCGCGGTCAGCCCCAGGAGCTGGTAGGCGTCCCCGGTGGTCACCGTCCCCATGTACCCGTCCCTCACGGTGTTGGCGAGGTAGGTCAGCGGGTTGACCTCGAACAGGGCCTTGATGGGCGCGGGGAGGCTGGAGCTGATGGGGTAGAAGGTGGTGCTGGCAAAGTTCACGACGAAGAGTATGAGGATCTGTATGCTGTTGTAGGCGTTGTTGGACTTCACGAGGGCCGAGATGAAGAGCATCAGAGAGCCGAACAGGAGGGACCCCACCAGGATGGCCGCCAAGATGGAGACGGCGCCGATGGCCGTGACGGAGGAGCTCCCTATCAGCAGGTAGGCCGCCCCCATCATCACCCCTGCCCCCACGAGGCCGAAGACAACCGACGTCAGCATGATGCCGAGGAGGTACTGCAGCCTGGTGAAGGGGCCCACGAGGAGCTGGGCCAGCATCCCCCACCTCCTGTCGGCCCAGAGCATGCTCCCGCCGACCGTCCCGGCCATGACCGTCTGGAGGGCCACTATCCCCGGTGCCATGAAGCGCTGGACGGCGTGAGGGGTGCTGCTCGCCGGGGCGAAGGCCTGGAAGCCGTAGCCGAGGAAGACCAGGTAGAACACAGGGAGCCCGACGAGGATGATCAGGGTCCCCACGTCGGTGTTCACGACAACGTTGCGGTAGACCAGCCTGAGTATGTCCGGGGCCTTCATCTCCCACCCTCCTCCTTCGAGACCGACTCCAGGAAGACGTCCTCCAGGGTGTCCTTCCTGACGTTCAGCCACTCTATCTGGGCCCCGGTCTCCTTCGCGATCCCGAGGAGGAGCGCCAGGGCCTCCTTCGGGGTGTCGGTGAGGACCAGGGCGGAGCCGTCCCCCTGCCTGAGGGTCCCGGTCCCCCCCAGCGAAGACTCGAGGCGCTGATAGAACGCCTCGGAGCCGGCCCCGTTCACCGCGACCTCGATTGTCTTCTTCCCTATGTAGCGCCTTTTCAGGTTCTCGACGGTGTCCATGACGAGTATCCTCCCCGAGTCTATGACCGCCACCCTGTCGCAGAGGTAGTCCGCCTCCTCCAGGTTGTGGGTGGTGAAGACCACGGTCAGCCCCTTCTTGACGTCCTCCTTCACGAAGTCGAGGAGGTCCCGACGCATTATCACGTCCAGCCCCACCGTCGGCTCGTCCAGGAAGAGGACGTCCACGTCGTGCATCATCTCCCTGGCGACCTGGACCCGCCTCTTCTGCCCCCCGGAGAGGTCGAAGGCGCGCTTCTTCCTGACGTCCTCAAGCCCGAACTTCTTGATGAGCTCCTCCCTGCGGCGGACCCTCTCGGCCTTGGGGACCCCCCACAGGACCCCGTAGACGTCGAAGTTCCCCTGCACCGTGGTGAAGTCGAAGGACTCGTCCTGCTGGACCACCCCTATCCTCCTCCGTATCCGCTTGCCGTCCCTGGCCGTGTCCATCCCGAGGACCTTCACCGTCCCCTCCGACGACCTGATGAGTGTGGTGAGTATCTTGATCAGGGTCGACTTCCCCGCCCCGTTCTTCCCCAGGAGCCCGAAGACCTCCCCCTTCTTCACGTCGAAGCTGACCCCCTTCAGGGCGTAGTTTTTCCCGTCGTAGGTGTGCTTCAGCCCCTCGACGCTTATGACCGTCCCAGGCTGGCTCGGCTCCAAGGTCTTCGGGACCGGCTCCCGCGACCGTTGATAAATAGTCAGGTCACGTCAGGTAATCACCTGGAGTGAGGCCCTCGGCCACCCGGCGCCCTTCTAGCGGCCGTAGGAGCGGCAGAACTCGCTCAGCTCGAGCATGGCCCCGGGGAGCTCCTCGTAGGGGGTCCTGACGAGCATCGCGGCTTCGCACCCCATCCTTTCGTACTTCTCGACCCCGGACTTGATCTCCGAGAGGGTCCCGTTGAACATCACCCTGACCGGGCGCTTCCGCTCCACTCCGTCGCCGCCGCGGACCGCGGCCAGGACCCGGAGATACTCCTCGTCCGGTATCCCGGGGACCGGGGGGAGCCAGGCGTCGGCGTGCTTCGCGACCAGCCTCTTCAGCACGTAGCTCCCCATCCCGCCGAACCACAGGGGCGGGTGGGGCCTGGTGACAGGCTTCGGCCTCAGTATCGCCCCCTTCGACCTGTAGTACTTCCCGTCGAAGTCGAAGGGCTCGTCCGACGCCCAGAGCTTCATCATCAGCTCGAGCCCCTCGACCGTCATCGCGACCCTCGTCCTGTCGTCCGCCCAGGTCCCGTAGGCGTCGAACTCCGCCCTGCTCCACCCGGCGCCGACCCCCAGGACCACCCTCCCATTGGAGATCTGGTCCACCGTCGCGACCACCTTGGCGAGCATCTGCGGGGGGCGGAATGGTATCGGCGTCACGCAGGTCCCTAGGGTGATCTCCTGGGTCATCGCCGCCAGGGCCGCGAGCATGGCCCAGGCGTCCACGGAGCTGTCGGAGGTCGGGGTGATGTAGTGGTCTGTCACGAGGAAGAAGTCGAGGCCGAGCATCTCTGCGGCCCGGCCGGCGTCCATGACCTGGTCCGCCCTCCACCCGCTGGGGACGACCACCCCGAACTCCACGGACGCCGGCTCCAATCGCGAGCTTATACGTTAGCCACCCCGGCGTATGGCAGCGGCAGGTCCGCGAGTGATTCTGAGTGAAAAGCAAACGGGTGGCGGTTTCGGCGAGGGTCAGCAGCGACAGGCCAGAGGCGGTCAGGCCCGTCCTCGATGGGCTCTTTCCGGGGTCGCCGGTCAGGAAGGAGGGGGACGAGCTGGTGTTCGAGGCGGAGGTGGAAGGGACCGACGTGAAGGAGCTGAACCGCTCGGTCCTGTCGGCGCTGAGGAGGGCCGAGAAGAAGACCCGGCTCCGCTCTGAGTGGAAGACCGAGGACGGGACGACCTACCGGTTCTTCGACTACGTCCTGAAGAAGACCATCGTAGGGTAGCCCCCCCTGGCGCTAGGCCGACTTCTCGGCGAAGCCTGCCATCACCTTGGAGGCGTCCCTGGTGATCGGGGGCCCGTGGCCGGGGAGGAGGACCTCGTACCTGTATCCTGCTATCTTCTTCACCGACTCCTTGGCCCGCTGCATGTCGGCGGTCATGGAGCCGGGGGGGAGGAGCGGCTCTCCCCCCGAGCCTGTCCTCAGGGCGTCCCCGACGAAGATCGCTTCACCCTCCTTGTACAGGCAGATGCTCCCGTCCGTGTGCCCGGGGGTGTGGATCACCAACAGGCCGTCAACCCTGTCCCCGTCCTTCAGCAGGACGTCGGGCTTCACCGGTGTGAACCGCATGAAAGGGCTCGCCAGGCCGAAAAGCACCCCGGCGGCTCCTTTAACCTCCTTGAGCTTCTTCTCCCCCGCCAGCCTGGGCCCGTCCGCCTCGTGGATGGCCACCTTCGCCCCCGTCAGGCCCTTCAGCTTCGCGACGCTCCCTGAGTGGTCGATGTCAGGGTGCGTGAGGACGATGTATCTTATCGCCCCGGGCTCGACCCCGGCCCCCTTCGCGTAGCCTACGATCCTCCCCTCGTTACCAGGCATCCCGGCGTCGACCACCACCGCCCCTTCCCCCCCGACCACGAGGTAGGCGTTGGCACCGCGGACCCCCTCGATCCTGTGTATCCCGGCCGCGACCTCCATGTGCTTTCGCGCCGGCCCCGGGAATATACGCGTTCCCGGCGATGCGGCCATTAGGGATTCGTGCTAAGAAACGCCCGAAACCCCAATAAGCTGGGCGGGGGAGCCGGGGCGCGTTGATCCGCGTCCGGCTGAGCGGGCAGCTCAAGGACTGGGCGGGCGGCCTCTCAAGGACGGACCTCGACCCCTGCCCCGACGTCCTCTCTGTCGTGAGGGCCCTGGACGCGAGGTTCCCAGGCCTGGGCGGGAGGATAGTCGACGACCAGGAGAGGATCAGGCCCCACGTCAACATCTTCGTGAACTCGGAGAACTCGAAGGAGCTGGGGAAGGAGCGGGCCAAGGTCGGGGACGGGGACACTGTGCACATCCTGCCGGCGGTGTCCGGGGGGTAGAGGGGAGAGATTGAAACAAGATAGAGTCAGCCTGATGGTGGGGACGAGGAAGGGGGCCTTCGTCTTCTCCTCGGACAGCGGGAGGAGGGAGTGGAAGTCGTCGGGGCCCTACTTCAAGGGGGAGGAGGTCTACAACATGGCCTACGACCGGCGGAGCGAGACCTACCTGGCGTCGGTCATCAGCGGGCACTGGGGGCCGACCATAGCCACCAGGAAGGGGGAGGGCGGGGAGTGGAAGATCTCGAAGACACCGCCGAAGTTCCCGAAGAGCTCGGGGCTGTCGGTCGCGAGGGTCTGGCAGATCAGGCCGGGGACCGAGGACCAGCCCGGGGTCGTCTACGCCGGGGTCGAGCCCGCCTGCCTGTTCAGGTCCGACGACTGGGGGAAGACCTGGAAGGTCAACGAGGCCATGATGAACCACAAGACCAGGAAGAAGTGGCAGCCCGGGAACGGGGGGCTCTGCCTCCACACCGTCCTCGTGAACGAGAAGAGGCCGAAGAGGATCATCATAGCGATCTCCGCCGTGGGGACAATGAAGAGCGAGGACGACGGGGAGACCTGGAAGTTCAAGAACAAGGACGTCCTCCAGGACTTCGCGCCGAACAAGTACCCAGAGTACGGCCAGTGCGTCCACAAGCTCGCCATCCACCCCGGGCACCCCGACGTGATATTCCACCAGAACCACTGCGGCGTCTACAGGAGCGACGACGCCGGGGAGAACTGGAAGGACATCAGGAACAACCTCCCCTCGCGGTTCGGGTTCCCTGCGGCCGTCGACGCCAACGAGCCGAGGAGGTTCTACGCGGCCCCCCTCGAAGGGGACTTCGCGCGGATACCCCTGGCCGGCCACTTCGCCGTCTGGGCCACGGACAACGCCGGGAAGGAGTGGGCCCCGCTTGACTCCGGCCTCCCCAATGTGTCCTACTTCACGGTCCTCCGCGACGCCATGGTCAACGACCAGGAGGACCCCTGCGGCCTCTACTTCGGGACGACCACCGGGCAGCTCTTCGCCAGCAGCGACCAGGGGAACCACTGGACGAAGATAACCGACGGCCTCCCCCCCGTCCTCTCCGTCTCTGCGTCGGCGGTCTAAGGCCCTCCGGGCCCGTTTCCGGGCCTCGGGCTTCCATGCGGCCGCTTCAGAACGGTGTAAATAGGGACGCGCGCTCGCCCGCCCTAATCCATTGGGGAACTGGTCACCTTCGGCGGCCGAATACGAGACTGAGGGGGGGAAGCCCCGGCGCACCGCGCTGCTGGCGGGGATCGCCCTGCTCGCCGTCCTGGTCGCCGCCGTCGCCATCTACGTCTCCTACGAGCTCCTGGTCTGGCACGTGATGGAGCAGATGTACTCCGCGAAGCTCGGGCTGGACTGGTTCGGCACGGTGTTCTTCGGGGGCTACGCCTTCATCGTCCCGGCCGTCTTCGCCTTCGCAGTCGTCTACCCCTTCCCCCGCCGGAGCGACCTCTTCGCCTTCCTCAGGGCGGTGAACGGCAGGCGGCTCGAGTACAGCAACCTCGAGGTCGCCAGCGACGGGCCGTCAGCCGGCGGCGCGACGTCGAGGAACATCTGGGCAGCGTGGCAGGGGGTGAAGTGGGTCGCGGCCTACCTCGTCGCCTACTCCTTCCAGGGGTTCCTCTTCTACCCCAACGTCACCGAGACGGTGGAGTTCGACCTCCACGGCATCGGCTCCTGGTCCCTGGTCCCGAGGCTCTTCTCCCTCCCCCTCCGCCCGGCCTCGGGGACCGAGCTGGTGGCCCTGGTCCCGACCATGGAGACCCAGTACTACCTCGTGGTGGCCGCCGTGGGCGCCGTCCTCCTTGTCCTCGCGGCCAGGTTCTCCCTGAGGCTGGCCACCGACTACCTGTACCGCAAGACCAACGCCTGGATAATCGACCTCCTGGTGGTGGGGCTGCTCATAGGGGCCTCCGTCTGGCTGGGCGCCCCCTACTGGCTGATGAACGCCTTCACCCCCTACCTCTACGGCTTCCTGCTCACCGTGATGTTCGGCCTGGGCTACGGGATTCTCTACTTCCGGCTCTCCGGGAAGGGGCTGGTCCCGATAAACAAGAGGAGGCGGATGCTGACCCGGGGCGTAGCGGTGGTCGTTGTCGTCCTGCTGGTCGTCAACCTGGGGTCCGTGGCCTTCATCGGCCTGAACTGGAACAACAACTGGCTCGGGTACTCCTGGACCCCGCAGGTGCAGAAGCAGATCAACGTCACCAGGTGGGCCGCCGGGCTGCAGGGGATCACCACCAGCGACGTGGCCTCGGTCCCCCAGGGGAACGTGAGCCAGATCCTGGGGCTGGTCAGGCAGTGGGACCAGAACGCGTCCCTGATCAGGAGCCAGGCGCAGATAGGGGTGAACTACCTGTCCATACCTAACTCAGAGATCGTCTACCTCAACGGCCAGCAGTACTGGGTCCAGCCGACCACCATAAGCTACCCGCCGGGGCACACCGACTGGATCAGCGAGCACCTGATCTACACCCACGCCGACAGGGTCATCGTCCTCAACGCGCACACAGGCGCCTACGCGTCCCTCGACCAGGCCCTGGGCCTCCAGGCCAACAGCTCATTCAACAACCCGCTCATCTACTACGGGGAGGGCTCCGGCTTCGGCAACACGGTCTACGTCAACGTGAAGGGGGAGCCCGCCCAGGTCGGGAACGTCACCTACAGCGGGAAGCCCGACTACGTCCTGTCCGGGGCCCAGCGGTCCCTCTGGTTCTTCACCCGGGGGCCGACCACCTGGGGGTTCGCCTTCAGCCCGCCCCAGAACAGCATCGACATGCTGTACAACAGGAACATACTGAGCAGGGTGTCGCAGACCCTGGTCCCAGGGCTCACCGTCGACCCTCAGACCTTTCTGGTCACCAACGGCTCGCAGCTCTACTACGCCGTCATGGTCTACATCAACTACCCCCTCCAGACCGGCTTCGCCCAGGCCGACTTCCTCAGGAACTTCGCCGTGGTCCTCGTCAACGTGAACGACGGGAGCATGCACCCCTACCTCGTCAACAACTGCGCCTCGTTCCTCTGCAGCTTCTTCAAGCAGTACTACCCGAGCTGGAGCCAGGCGCCCCCCAGCTGGCTGGTCCCGCAGCTCCGCTACCCTGACCAGCTCCTGGGGACCCAGACGGCCCCCGGCCAGCTCGACGCGAGCTTCCTCTACCACGTGGACACCTCCCAGGTCTGGAGGTCGGGTTCAGACTTCTTCGAGAGGCCTTCGGGGACCTACGTCTACTATGTCCTGGTCAACAACGGGACCAATGTCTCCTACGTGGGGATCCAGCTGGCGGAGTTCAGCAACTCCCCGGGGCACAACCTGGGGGGCATCTACATCGTCTACGGGGGGTCACAGCTGGGGAAGATGTACCTCTACCAGGTCAACCCGTCCTCCAACTCCACAGAGAAGCTCTTCGGCCCGTCGGCCGCCCTCTCCGCGGTCACCACCAACCCACAGATCAAGGAGCAGATGACGCTCCTGAGCAACCCCACCCAGGGGAACATACTCCCCTACCTCATCGGGGGCCAGCTCTACTACTTCATCCCCTACTACGTGAACGCAGGCTCCTCGGCCAACGTCATCACCAAGCTGGCGTTCATGGCCGTCGTCGACGCCAGCAACGGCGTCTCGACCTACGGGAGCTCCTCGGCCATCGCCTTCGCGAACCTCCTCGCCACCGAGAACAGGACCGCCCCGGTCTCCGCCGGGGGGATCGGGGTGGGGGACGTGGCGGCCGCCTTCAGGGCCGCGGGGTACAACGTCAGCCAGCCGAGCCTGTTCAACGTCAACGTGGGGTACCGGACCGCCACCATCTCCCTGGCCAACGCGACGTCCGCGTCGGTGGAGTCCGCGGTCGCTTCCTTCGTCTCGAAGTACGCGGCGCCAAACCACGCGCAGACCATCTACGAGTGGACCCAGGGGAACAGCACCAACTTCGGCGTCGTGGCCAGCACCAACGGCCTCACCGAGTCGTACTACATCCAGGTGGTCTCCTAGGCGTGGGGTCGAACTCGTAAATATCGCATCGGGGGTTGGGGGGAAAGTCCATGGACAAGCGCGACGACTTCGCCTGGATGCTGGAGCTCCTGCGCCGGGGCAGCCTGGGCCCGGCCAAGGGGCGCCCAGGGGGGCAGGGCTACGAGACCGCGGAGCAGATATACGAGCGGAGGATGAAGAGGAGGAACAGGCTGAAGACGATAATCGCCCTGCTGCTGCAGCTCGCCATACCGCTGATAATCTTCCTTTTCCTCCTGTGACCTGGCTGAGCGGGGAGCGCCGAGCGACCCCGGCAATCCTTTTTGGGGGCTGATACGACGGAGAGGCCGATGTCGGCCTATCGCAAGCGGATGGAAGAGAAGGAGAAGGAGCAGCAGAAGGGGCACAACCATCCGGCCGACGAGAAGTGCGGGGACCACTGCCCGAGGAACGAGAAGTACAAGGGGCCTGCGAAGGGGAACTTCCTGTTCAGGGGGAGGCGGAAGTGAACCTCCCCGGCGCTCATCGCTAAATACTGACCTTCGGCGAAGGCGGCCCGGCTTGAAGGTCCTCTTCCTCGGGACCAGCGGGTCCATGGTCACGCCTCGCCGGGTCTGCAGCGGGACCCTCGCCGGGCCGTATCTCTTCGACATAGGCTTCGGCGTGATGACCAGGATCAGGGAGGCCAAGGTCCCCCTCGCGTCCATAGAGAAGCTGTTCGTCTCCCACACCCACGCCGACCACATAGGCGACTTCACCGCCCTCCTCTGGGCCATGCAGCTCGAGGGGAGGGAGGAGGGGCTGGAGGTCGTCTCGACGAAAGAGACCGGGGCCCGGCTGAAGGAGATCCTCCGGCTGCAGTCGACCCCCCGCAGCTTCTTCGGGTTCGACGTCAGTTTCGTCGGGCCGGGGGAGGCGGGGGCCGAGTTCGTCTACACGAAGCACGCCCCGAAGAACGCCGCCTACGCCGTCGAGGTCCAGGGGAAGAGGCTGGTCTACACCGGGGACACCGCCTACTCCCCGCGGCTGGTCGGGCTGAGCAGGGGCTCCGACATCCTGATACACGAGGCGACCTTCCTGGAGAGCCAGGCCGGCCTCGCATCGAAGACAAACCACTCCACCGCGGCCGACGCGGGGAGGATAGCGGGGGACGCCGGGGCCGGGTCCCTGGCGATGGTCCACGTCTCGCCGGTCAACGAGGGGAGGGACGCCGACTACCTCGCCGAGGCGCGCAGGGGCTTCACGGGGAAGGCCTACGTCGCCGCCGACCTGATGCAGGTCGAAGTGTGACAGCCGAGCCCGCGCAGGGCTAGGGGGGCCGCGCGGTACGCCCTTCCCATCACAATTCGTTAATATCCGACGGCGCCCCTCGCCTGTGTGAAGCTCGCCAGGGCCCTCCCCACTTCAGTCGCCCTCGCCGCTTCCCTGGCCTGCGCCCTCCTGGTCTTCGCCCCCCTCCCGTCCCACGCGCCCTCCTCGGCCAAGGTCCAGGCTGTCCCTACGAGGGTCTGCTCCTGCTTCCCCCTGGGCCCCGGCTCAGGGGGCGGGACCCCGCGCTTCGGGATCCGCGGCCCCCCGATCTACCACAACTACGACGAGCAGCTCGGCGTCACCTTCACCCAGAGCTTCCCTTCGATAGAATACAACGTCACCGCCCTGGAGCAGACGGACCCGGCCCTGAGCACCGGCCCGGCCTACCTGGTGAACGGCCTCTCCGACACGGGCTACTGGTACCAGGTGGGGGTCTCGTGGAACTGGGCCCCAGGCGACACACCGGGGACAGGCCTCGACATGAGCTACGAGGTATTCGACACCCACGGTAGCTCGATCTTCCCGACCAACGGCCAGGGCGGGCTGCTGGCCTTCTCCGGCCCGGTGAACCCCGGGGACGTCGTCACCCTGCACCTCTACTTCTCGAACTCCACCGGGGACGTGGTGATGCTGGCCCGGGACGTCAACACCGGGGCATCGGCATCGGAGGCATACCCGGCCATGGGGGCCTCCTACTTCGTCGGGCTCCCGGGCTCGGTCGCGAACTCCAACGGCTTCTTCACCGGGCTGATGACCGAGTGGTACCACGGCCTCCGGTACTTCGCCAACGAGGCCCCCATCGCATACACCGACGCCGGGGCCGGCGTGACTTCGGCCTGGATGTGGATGGACGAGTTCAACGCGAGCAACTTCCAGCCCGTCTTCGCCAGCAACACGACCGCCCCGGTCTCCTTCTCGGGGGCCAGCAGGCTCCAGGAGTTCTCCTTCAACGGGACCACGGAGTACGCGGACGCCTCGGAGCTTGTGACCGGGGCCATCTCCGACCCGGCTGCCGTGTCGTCGGGGGTCCCCCTGGTCCTCTCCTACGGGGTCCGGGGGAGCGGGGCCGGTGCCTCCCCCCCGGTCCTGAACTATACGTTCGGGGGGAAGGCCGAGTCGACGACCCTGACGGCCGAGCCCACCCTCTACTTCCCACAGAACGGGACGGGGTGGAGCGTCTCGCCAGAGCTGCTCGGCTCCAACTCGACCCAGAGGTGGGCGACTGACCAGGCAACGGCGGGGGTCTCGGCCCAGCCCGCCTCGAGCGCGCTCGCCTACTACGAGCAGGCCCGGGTCACCTTCGGATTCACCGTGGACGGGGGAGGGTCAGGCTTCTCGCCCCCACACATCGGCTACTCCCTGTTCGGGCGGGCTGCCACCGCTCCCGTCGGGGAGGGGGTCTGGGCCGACTCCGGGAGCAGGTACCAGTACCAGAACCCGCTGCCGGGATCCACGGGGGGTGAGAGGTGGTACACGGCGTCCGGGGGCGTCATAGGCCGCGCGGGCAGCATCTCGGCGACCTACTATCGCCAGTATTTCGTCACCTTCGACGTCGGCTTCAGGGACACAGGGATAATCCCGGCGCTCTCGGTCCGGTCGACCTTCGCGGGGTCCTCCTACACTGCGGGGGTGGTCGGGGGCCCCAACGGGGTGTGGCTAGACTCGGGGGCGGCCTACTACTTCCCCCAGTCGTTCGCCATAGGGCCAGGCCAGCGCTTCCTCCTGAACGGGACCTCCACCGGGGCGGTCACCGGGAGCTCCTCGGTGGCCGTGGTCTACGAGCACCAGTTCTACGTGCAGGTCGAGGGGACCGCCGCCGGGGGCGCCGTCACCCCGGGGACCGGGTGGTACGACTCGGGGACGGTCCTGAGCCTCGAGGCTGTCCCCTCCCAGGGGTGGCAGTTCGAGGGGTGGCAGGGCGCGGGGACCGACTCGGTGTCGGGGAGCCAGACTGGCCTGAGCATGACCGTCGGCCCGGGGGCCCCTTCCAACGAGACCGCGGTCTTCTACCCGGGGGTCAAGGTCCAGGCCAATGGCCCGTCGCCGGTGTCCTACAGGGACGGCCAGGTCTCCGGGAGCGTCGCGGCCGGGGCCGAGAAGGTCGTGTACGTACCGGCCGGGTCCCTGCTCACCCTGACGGGGTCCAGCGTCCCGTTCTGGACCAGCTTCACGGGGTGGCAGGGGGCTAGCAACTCCACCTCCATGAGCGCCGGGGTCGTCGTGGACGGGCCCCTGGCCGTCACCGGGAGCTCCGCCTACGACCTGCTTGGGGTCGCGTCCGCCCTGTTGGTCCTGGCCCTCGCAGTGTCGGGCGCGGCTGTCCTTTGGCGCCGCCGCCGGGCTCGGAAACGATTATACCTGACCGCGCCTTCAGGCGCTTAGATTGGACAGACTCCCGCTGATACGCGTGGCCGAGGTGGCCTTCCTGACCCGGGGAGTGGCCGAGTGCGCCGGCTTCTACAGGGAGCTGGGCCTCCCCTTCGACGAGGAGCCGGACAGGAAGCACATCCACTTCGCAGACGTAGGGGAGCAGTACTTTGGGTTCGCCGACGAAGAGCGCGGCTTCTTCACGGGCTACGGCGACGAGCGCGCCAGGTTCCCGCTGCACGTGGCCTTCGAGGTCCCGGGGGACAAGCTCGACGAATGCTCCGCCTTCCTCCGCTCAAAGGGGGTCAAGGTCAGCCCCAGGGTCGAGGCCTCCCCGGGCTGGCACGGCGCCGCGAAGTCCGCCAGCGTCTACTTCACGGACCCCGCGGGGAACATAATGGAGCTGTGGGCGCCGCAGAGATAGCCCAGGGACCGCAACCGTCCATCTAGACCCGTATCCCTACAAGCCTCCAGGTTCGGCGCGCCAGCCAGGGCGCGGTCTTCGACGTCCTAGGTGGTGCTGGTGGTCGCGGCGCTCGGGGCTGCGGGGGTCGGGATGGTCGCGGCGTAGAACCCGCCTATCCCCTCGCCTGTGGTGTCCCCGGGGGCGGCGTCATGAGCCCAGGTGAAGAGGGCGTAGCCGTGGAAGGTTACGATCCTCGTCGAGTTGTAGGGGTTGATGGTGCTGAACGAAGACGCGGCGAGGCCCGGAGGGAGGCTGAGGTTGGCCACGTAGAAGGGGGGCCAGTTCGCTTCGCAGAGGGGGACGTCGCAGGTCGTCTTCCCGCTGTTGGGGGTGTCGGTCGACCGGAAGTATAGGGTGAAGCCGGTGCTGTTCGTCAGGTAGAGCCCTATCGAAGGCTTGTATGCTATCCCCACACTGTACGCGGGCCCGCCTATTATCTGCCCGCCCGTCTGCTGCAAGGTCGGCGGGATCGCATACCACGAGCCCCCGAACTGGTAGAATCCTTCCCCGGCGACGCTCCCTGCGCTCGTGTCAGACACGAAGTAGTAGAGCGGCCACCCGTTGTATGTCGTCTGCTTGCTCCCGTCGGAGCGGGTGATGGTGGCGAAGCTGGACGCGTTCAGCCCCGGCGGAAGTTTCGTGGTGGCGGCGTAGAACGGATGCCAGAACCCCGCGCAGGAGCCGTTGCAGACGCTCGAGCCGTTGCCGGGGGTATCCGCGCTGAACATGTACAGGGTGAAGCCTGTGCCGTTGGTGAGGTAGTACCCCAGGCTGGGCTTGTAGGCGATGTTCACGGGGTATCCTGTGCTCGCGGCCGTGCTGACCTCGGTGGTGGTCGTGGTCCGCGTCTGAGGAAAGGCGAGTAGATATCCGGTCCCGGCGGCGAATATTATCGTGAGCACCACGAACGCGACGGCGACACCCTTGTAGTTTGGCAAATCGATTTTTGCAACGACTGTTCCCAGCTTTTATTTATTGTGTCGACGCCGTTTCGTTTGCGGACGAGCAATTTTCGTTCACGGGGCCGGCAAAGGACTTTGTGAAGGAGCAAAGGGAGCTAGTCCAGGCCCGGCCGCTTCCGGCCGTTGTGTCGGTGCTGTCCGTTCATGCGACAGGTCGAGGGGCAGGCGACACTTCGCATCATCACCAGCAAGCATTAAATCCAGCTCCAAGAGATGGAAAATCCCCGTGCGTATCAACCAGCACAACGCGCTGAGGATCGGCCGCGGTTTTGTAGTCGTCATAATAGTGGACGCCATAGTGGCCGGGGGGTTGCTTTACGCCGTGACCAGCGGAGGGGTCTACGGCTTCCTCTACGGAGGGCCGCACGCGGCCACCACGGTCACTTCGACCAGCAGCGCTACTACGGCGACCAACGCCACCGCGAGCGCGACCGGCGCCTACACCATAGGGGTCGCCACCAGCAGCACCCTGGGGAAGTACCTCGTCGACGGTTCGGGGTTCACCCTCTACTACTTCGTCCCTGACCAGGTGGGCAACGCCACGTCCCCGCCGGTCAGCCACTGCACCAGCGCCTTGAGCTGCATCCAGGTGTGGCCCGTGTTCTACTCCCCGGCGATCGTGGTCCCGGCTTCGCTGAACGCCAGCGACTTCACCACTTTCACCCGGTCAGACGGGACCAGCCAGACGGCCTACCTGGGCCACCCGCTCTACCTGTACCTGGGCGACTCCAGCCCCGGCCAGACCAACGGGAATGGCATCAACATCAACGGCGGGTACTGGTACGTCGTCCCAGCGTCCCCCACCGCCACCTTCCAGTCCTAGCGCCCGCTCTGGCGACCCCGGGGTCAGGCCCCCAGCGAGTCGCTCGGGACGAGCAGGTCGACCTTCAGGTACCTCCCCAGCGTCCTCGCCAGGACCAGGTCCGGCTTCATCTTCCCCGACTCGACGTGGCTGATCACCGAAGCCTTCACGTTTATCGCCCGCCCGAGCTGCTCCTGGGTCAGCCCCCGCTTCTCCCTGGCCTGCTTCACCATGGCCCCGCATCCGGGGTCCACATCGAGCTCGGGCTCCTTGAACGCCTGGCCTGCCCGCGGCCTGCCGACTGACGGCCGGGCCATTGGCCGTGGAGGGACGAACGGCTTCCCTCGCGCCGCGCACCGCCGGCAGACGCTGAGCACCGCCCCGTCTATCGTCACCAAGCTCGACGCGCCATCGATGGGGCTTCCACAGACCTCGCAGGTGCGAACCATGGACCCCACCGTCGCGGGGGCAGAAGTCAAACCTTTCCATGGGCCTGGCGGGTCTGACGAAGCGCCGTCAGTTTTCATCCCGCGGCTAAAGCCGTGGGGTCTCACACCCCCCGATTGCTAACAATGTCTAAGAGCGACCGGTGCCCCGGCAGGGCTGCTTGCTCGGCCCAGCTGAGCCGCTTTGGGTTAAGAACGGCCCCGCCTTCCCCTATGACGTCTGCTTCGACTTCCCCAACAGCAGGATCCTCGTCCTGAGGGCGGGGAGCCTCTCCTACCGCGGCGGGTTCCTGGGCTCCCTGGCAAGAGGGGGGAAGGGGGCCCTGAAGGAGCAGTACGACCTGATCGAGGCCATGACCATAGAGGAGAGGATCCAGGGGGACAAGGAGGGGATCCTCATCCCGTTCAAGAACGTCGTCAAGGTCGCCCTGACGAAGCCCTGGGGGCGGCCCCCTGTCCTCTACCTGGAGACAGACCTCACAGGCCGGACGGACCTGGCCCCCAACGGGAGCCCCTACGTCCGCAAGCACGAGTTCGTCCTGTCGACCAAGAGGGGCCTGCGGGCCGAGCAGATCCGGCTGATCAAGGAATCCCTCCCTCGGTCTGAGCTGGGCCGGAAGTTCGAAGACAGGACCGGCTGACCCGTCCCCGGCCGCCCCGCTACGCCGTCGGCTTGGCTTCGTCCCACAGATATTCGAAGAACATCCGGAAAGCCTCCGAGAGCCCGGGGTCGTCGAAGACGATGTAGCTGTCCACGGGGGAGTCGAGGGACTGCGAGGTCTCGTCGAACTTCGCGCCGAGTATCGTGACCGACCTGTCGACTATGGTGAACCTGAGCCGGACCCCTGACAGGTGCTTCAGCTGCACCGCCTTCGAAAGCCGTTTCGCGTAGGACCTGTTCTTCGGGTTGACCTCGCATATCATCCTGGCGGAGACCCCCCGCCCCCTCGCCTCCCGGTACTCGCTGTCGAGCCCTGCGATCACAGTCCTCGCCACACCCCCCGGGGAGACTATCCTGAGTATCTCAGTGCGGGCCCCCCTGGCCAGGCTGGCCATCTCGTTGTAGTACCTCCTCCTCCCCCTGACGAACCTGTAGCTCCCCTCCCCCGGCCCCCGGGCGCCCTCCCGCCGGGGCCCGAGCGCGGTCCTCGCGCTGTCCAGCCTGGAGATCACCGCCCTGAGCTGCTCCCCGAAGACCGAGAGCCTCTCCTCCTGCCTGCGGAGGAGCAGCGTCGACGCCACCGAAGGCTCGACGGCAGCGTACCTCTTGGGGTCGTCGAGGTAGGTCTCCAGCAGCCCCGCGCCGTCCAGGTCCTTGAGCTTCCTGTAGACCTCCACCCTGTGGAGCCCCAGGTCCCTGGAGATCGCGATCACAGGTGACGCCCCCTTCAGCACCAGGTACACGTAGACCCTCGCCTGGTTGAGGGTCAGCCCGCAGGAGAGCAGCCCGGCCGCGAGCCCGTCCACCGAGCCTGGGGTCCTTCCATCCCCGAGGGCAGGGCCGATAGACTTGTTCGACAGGGACGCTCGCCAGAGGAAAGTCCGACCCCCGCCCCCGTTTATCTTACTTTCCCCGCGCCCGGGTGTAGGTGACGCGGCGTGGTTGTCCCCGGTTTATACCGACCGCGGCGACCGAAGGCCCCATATGTCGCACACGAAGCATGAGGGAGCCAGGGGTCCGCGGAGGCCGCGCCTTTGAGCCTCACGCGGTCCGACGGGGTCCTCATCGCAGGGGGGGCGGTCATACTCGCGGCCGGGGGGACGGCCACGGCCTCGCTGCTCCTCTCTTCCCCGACGATGTTCTACGTCGCCTTCCCCCTGGGGATCCTGGGGGTCTTCGTCGCCGCGGCGGGCTACTCGATGGAAGAATCCCTGGAGCGCAGGAAGGGGTCCCAGGCCCCCTCCATGGATGGCGCCCTGGGGAGCGGCAGGCTCGCTGCCTCCTCGCAGGGTGAGGGGGCCAGGCAGAGGAGAGACAGGACGCCGCGCGGGCCGACCTGAGGCTGCAGCAAGGTCGGACGCCGGGGAGACGCGGGACCGTCGTCCAGACGACCATGAAGCACAGAACGGTTTAACTCCGCCGCCCCGGCTCGCTGTCGCGTGCCTGAACCCATCGCATACACCGTCTCGATGCTGCGGGCCAACGCCCACTACCTGGACGTGGCCATGGAGGTCCCCGACCCCGGGGAGGAGCTCCGCCTCGCCCTCCCGGCCTGGACCCCGGGGCACTATCGGGTCAACGACTACTCGGGGAACGTCGACCGGGTGAGGGCCTTCGACCAGGCTACGGGGCGGGAGCTCACTGTCCGGAAGCTGGAGAAGAGCCTCTGGCAAGTCCCCTCGGGCGGGTCGCGGAGGGTCAGGGTGGAGTACTCGGTCTATGGGTTCGTCTACTCCGACAGCGCCACCTACGTCGACGACCAGCACGCGCTGATCAGCGGCCCCGGGGTCTACCTCTACGTCGTCGGGAGGAAGGACGCCCCGGCGAAGCTGAAGCTCGTCCCCTGGCCGGGGTGGAAGGCCGTCTCCACCGGCCTGGAGCGTGTCTCAGACCTCGAGTACGCCGCCCCTGACTACGACGTCCTGGCGGACTCGCCGGTGGAGCTGGGGAACCAGAGGATAGAGTCCTTCGAGTCCGGCGGGGCCATCTACGAGGTCTCGATGTTCGGCGGCGCCCTGGCCGACGAGAGGGGTTTCGTCGAAGACATCAGGAAGATGGTCGAGGGGACGGTCCCGGTCTTCGGCCAGGTCCCGTTCAAGAGGTACGTCTTCATTGTCAACTTCACGGAGACGAGCCAGGGGGGGCTGGAGCACCTCAACAGCACGGTCTGCTTCCTCCCGAGGTTCAGGACCCTCCCCCGGGAGGAGTACAACCGCTCCATGGCCCTCTTCTCGCACGAATTCTTCCACGTCTGGAACGTGAAGAGGATGAGGCCGGTGGGGCTGGGCCCCTTCGACTACACCAAGGAGGTCTACACGAAGTCGCTGTGGGTGGCCGAGGGGCTCACCTCCTACTACGCCAACCTCGTGCTCAGGCGGGCGGGGATGAACACCGTCGAGGAGTACCTGGACTCCCTCGCCCAGAACCTCAGCATCCTGAAGTCCCTCCCGGGGAGGGCCCACCAGAGCGCCGAGGAGTCGAGCTTCGACACGTGGACGAAGTTCGACAAGCCGAACGAGAACGCGCCCAACGTCGTCTCGTCCTACTACAACCAGGGGGTTGTCATCGGGTGGATGCTCGACATGGTGATCCGCGACGGCGGGAAGGGGACCCTGGACGACGTGATGAGGAGGGTGTACTCGGACACCTACCTCAAGGGGAGGGGGTACACGGACGAGGAGTTCGAGGATGCGTGCGTCTCCCTGGGGGGCGAGGGGGCGAAGGAGGTCTTCGACGCCAGGGTCAGGGGGCGCGAGGACGTGGACTTTGGCAGGTACCTTGCCTACGCGGGGCTGAGGCTGGAGCCCAAGGACCAGGCGGCGGCGGACAAGGGGTTCCTCGGGGTCAAGCTGGGCTCCGACGGCGGGAAGACCGTGGTCAGGGGGGTCCTCGCCGGGTCCCCCGCCGAGGCCATGGGGCTGTCCTTCGGCGACGAGGTCATAGCGCTCGACGGCCTGAGGGTGGGCCAGGAGAGGCTGTCCTTCTACGCGGGGACGGCCGGGCCGGGGAGGGGGGTGACCCTCACCCTGGCGAGGAACGGGACCCTCATGGAGGCGAGGGGGAGGCTGGGCCCCCGCCCCGACTTTGAGTGGAGGATCCAGCCCCTCGCAGGGGCCAGCGAGAGGCAGAGGGCCCTGTTCAAAGGGTGGCTCCTCTCCGACTGGAAGGATGGGCTGACCTACGTCGAGTTCCCGCGCTCCCCCGACAGGAGGGCGGTCTTCGACTACGTGTGAGCGCCCCAATCACCCAGGGGGACCGCAGCGCTTAATTACATATAATTGAACCTCCTCCGGGTTGAACAAGTACACCACCGTCTCCATCCCCCGGGCCCTCCAGGAGAGGATCGAGAAGCTGCTCGAGGGGAAGTCGGGGTTCAAGTCGGTCTCCGACTACGTCACCTACGTCCTCCGCGAGATCGTCGAGATGCACGAGACCAACCGCTCCCCCGTCCCGTTCACCAGCGGGGACGTGGCGCAGATCCAGGAGCGCCTGAAGGCCCTGGGCTACCTGTAGGGGGACGTGGCTTGGACCAAGACTCTGACCGCTCTGGCGGAGCCAAGGCCGGCGGGGGTCTCCCATGACCAGGGTGGCGGTCATCGGGCTGGACTCGGTCCCGCCTTCGCTCCTTTTCGACAGGCTCATGGACCGGCTCCCGAACTTCCGGCGCCTCTACAGGGAGGGGCTGCACGGCCCCCTCAGGACCTGCGACCCCCCGATCACCGTCCCCGCATGGATGGTCATGATGACAGGGAAGAGCCCCGGGAAGCT
Source organism: archaeon (assembly GCA_021827865.1). Lineage (GTDB taxonomy): Archaea > Thermoproteota > Nitrososphaeria > Nitrososphaerales > Gagatemarchaeaceae > UBA183. Next base: position 141,946 of record JAKAUC010000009.1, on the reverse strand, counting down.
GGGGATCTACGGCTTCAGGCACCGCAAGGCCGGGTCCTACACCGACGGCTACATCGTGAACTCCACCCACGTCAGGGAGGAGACTGTCTGGGACGCCCTGGCCGCCGCAGGGAAAAAGTCCGTCGTCCTCGGTGTCCCCCCGGGCTATCCCCCCAGGCCGCTCAAGGACGGCAACGTGGTCTCCTGCTTCCTCACCCCCAGCAAGGACCGGCCGTTCACCTACCCCGAGGGGCTGAAGAAGGAGATCCTCGACCTCACCGGGGGGAGCTACGGGTTCGACGTCACCTTCCGGACCGAGGACAGGGACGCCATCAAGAAGGAGCTCTTCGAGATGACCCGGACCCGCCTCGAGGTGGCGAAGTACCTCGCCAGCCGCAAGCAGTGGGACTTCTTCATCATGCACGAGATCGGGTTCGACAGGCTCCACCACGCGTTCTGGAAGTACTTCGACCCCTCGCACCCCAAGTACGTCAGGGGGAACAAGTACGAGCACATAGCCGAGGAGTACTACGAGATGTTCGACAGGGGGCTCGGGGAGCTCCTCGGCACCTTCCCCGGGGACGCCGTCACCTTCGTCCTCTCCGACCACGGCTCCAAGGGGATGAAGGGGGGCTTCTGCGTCAACCAGTGGCTGGAGGAGGAGGGGTACCTGAAGTTCAGGGCCAAGCCCGCCCCCGCCACGGACCTGGACAAGGCCGACATCGACTGGGGGAAGACGAAGGCGTGGGGGTGGGGGGGCTACTACGCCAGGATATTCTTCAACGTCGAGGGGAGGGAGCCGAAGGGGGTGGTCCCGCGGGCCGCGTTGGACGCGGAGAAAGGGGCCCTCGCGAGGAAGGTCATGTCCATCAAGGACCCCGACGGGAGGGCCATGTCCAACGAGGTGTTCGAGCCCGACAGGCTCTACGGGACCGCCCTGGGGGACAAGCCCGACCTGATGGTGTACTTCGACGGGCTCGACTGGCGCTCGGCCGGGACCGTCGGCCACGGGTCGCTCTACCTGTCGGAGAACGACACCGGCCCCGACGACTCGGTCCACTCCATGGACGGGGTGTTCATGGCCCACGCCCCCGGGAGGGACCTCGGCGGGAAGGAGCTCCGGGGGCTGAGGATACAGGACGTCGGCCCGACCCTGCTGCGGCTCTATGGCCTGAGGTACAAGGACGAGGCAGGCCTGGACGGGAGGCCGGTCCCGGAGGTTGTGGAGGGATGCAGCTAATGGACGGCTCGCGGCCAGGCGGCCAGGGCCCCGTGGGGTTCACTGTGTGGATGACGGGCCTCCCCGGGTCGGGGAAGTCCACCCTTGCCAGGCTCCTCGAGGCGAGGCTCAGGGAAGCCCACGGCCGCTACGTGGAGGTGCTGGACGGGGACGAGGTGAGGCGGGGGCTTTCCCGGGACCTGGGGCTGTCGAAGGAGCACAGGGAGGAGCACGCCAGGAGGGTCTCCTACGTCGCAAAGGTCCTCTCCAGGAACGGGGTGGTGGCCGTCGTGGCCCTGATCTCCCCCTACAGGAGCTCGAGGGTGGAGGCCGAGGAGATGATAGGCCCGGACCGTTTCGTCGAGGTCTTCGTGAGCGCCCCCCTGGCCGTCTGCGAGGAGAGGGATCCCAAGGGGCTCTATGCGAAGGCGAGGCGGGGGGAGATAACCAACATGACCGGGGTCCAGGCCCCCTACGAGGCCCCCGAGCGCCCAGACCTGGTGGTGGACACGACCAGGGGGACCCCGGAGCAGAGCGTGGACGAGCTCATCTCCGGCCTCGAGAGGCTAGGGAAGCTCTGACCAGGCGACCGGAATATACAGACCGACCCGGCAAAGCGAGTATTCCGCCCATCGACCGCGTCCGGCTCGCGTCCTCAGCCCGCGACTGCGCCCGACTCGTCGACCTTGACATCGGGGACGGCCTGCTGCGTTCCGGTCCCGCCCCGTGACCCCCTCCTCCTGCGGGCGGGGTTCAGCCGCCTGACGATCCCGGTGATTGGCCTGCTCAGCCAGACGACCACGAACGCATCCATCCCTGCATAGATGAAGCCGTATGCAATTCCCAGCCGGTCCATCCCTATGTTGTAGGCTATCAGCACGCTGGCGACGTCGATCATGCTCGCCACAGACTTCTCGAAAAACTCCGAGTGGTTTGCGCTGATGCCCATGCGATATCCAACCGGAGGGTCTCTCGCGATATTAAGCAACATGGATTTCCAGTCCATTTGCCCACAGTTTTCACTGGGCCGGGGCCGCGGTGCAGGACGCCGTCTTCGCCCACGACCCGGAGGGCGCTTCGAAGGCCCAGAAGTTCCTCGAGAAGCTGGGGGCGGCCCACAGGGACCTGGAGGGGCTGAGCCTGGCGGCGGCCACGGACGCTCTCCTGAAGAGCGCCGAGCCCCTGTTCGCAGAGAAGTGAGCGGGGAGGGCTCTCCTTCTAGGCGTCCGAGGGCGGGGGGCGTCCTGGGCGCGGTCGAGCTCGTGGTCGGGGTCATCATGGCGATGGGATGGTCGTGGATATGCCTCTCCCAGCCGGACAGAGGCGGGAACTCCGGCGGAGCGCAGAGTTATAGCGCCGTCGCGCCCCTTCGAAGACCGGAGATGGTGGTGCGGGGGCCGAGGCTCGGGCGGGGGAAGGCTGTGGCAGTCGCGGCCCTGGTAGTCATCGCGGCCCTGGTCGGGGCCCTCGAGGTCTTTCCGTCAGAGACCTACTCGTTCCAGTCCCCCTACGCCGTCTCCTTCACCGTCTCGACGAACTCCACGTCGGTGGCCCAGGGTGGGACGCTGAAGCTGACCATGACCGACTCGAACTACCTCCCGTTCCCCAACGAGCCCCCGGGCGGCTTCGTCTTCCTGGACCGCATGAACCTGAGCTCAGGGTTCTGCGGCTCCATCTACCCCTTCGGGGTCGCGGCCTACGCCGGGCACTACACCCTGGGGAACCTGTCGGCGGCGAGCGCGGTGACGATCTTCAACGACTTCGGCGTGTCCTTCTGTATGACCTCCATAAGCCCCTTCTCGCTCGGGCCCTTCCGGTCGGCCACGATGGCCGCGTACCTCGACGGCTACTGGACAGCCGGGGAGACCCTGGCCCCCGGGGGGATCTCGGAGGGGGTCCTTCACCACCCCTTCCAGCCCGGTCCCTACACCCTGGTCGTCGGGGACGCCTGGGGGCACCTGTCGGTGGTCTATTTCCAGGTCAAAGCCGGGGCGTAAAGGGCCGTGGCGCAGCCGCCTCGAGGTCAGCTGGCGACCAGCTCCGTCTCTGGTGTCTGTCCTCGTTCTCTGGACGTCTCCGCATCGGACGGCTCGGTGTGGCCGGCAGGGTCTGCTGGTCGGTAATCTTTAAATTACCACCACGGTAATACGCGTTTCAAGGCATGGAAGTAGTCAGCGTGAAGGTCGACAAGGAGCTCAGGGAGAAGATGAGGCGCTTCTCCAACGTGAACTGGAGCGAGACCATCAGGGAAGCGATCAGGCGGACGGTGGCCGAGGAGGAGCTCAAGGGGAGGCGCGTCGACCCGGAGGAGGTCAGGGAGGCGTCCAGGCTGACCGACGCGATCAGGAAGTCGGCCGAAGGGTGGAGCTCCACCGAGGAGATAAGGAGATGGAGAGAGGCAAGGAGATAGTAATCCTCGACGCCTCCGTCGTCGTCAAGTGGTTCGTGGACGAAGAGCACACGGAAGCGGCGTTGACGGCACGGGACGACTACAGGGACGGGAGGACCGACATCTGGTCGACGCAGCTGCTCCCCTTCGAGGTCCTGAACGCGCTGCGGTACAACCCGGGCTTCGGCCTGGACGAGCTGAAGTCTGCGGCAAGGGCCCTGGAGCAATACAGGCTCGCGCTGCACCCGGTCCTGGGCGAAATGGCAGAGGTGTCAGCGACGGCGGCGGTGGACCTCGGGATAACCCTCTACGACGCGGCCTACGTCGCCCTGGCGAAGACGATGGGGAGGAAGATGTACACGGCGGACGAGAAGCTGCTCGCCAAGGCGGCGAAGGTCAAGGAAGTCACCCACATAGAGGAGTACTCTCCCCCGTCCTAGGCCGGGCCCGCCGCGCCGTCCCTCACTCCGCGGCTTCTGCTGTCATCAGGTCTATCTTCGTCACTATCCCCTGGACCTTCTCCTCAGACTCCACCAGGACGGCGGGGAGATACTTGAACAGCGAGAAGAGGGCGTCCACCGGGGTGTCCTTCCCCACCACGGCGAAGGCGGGCTGGATGTGGTCCCGGACCTTGTCGTCGAGGACCTTCTTCGGGTCCGGGGCAGCGGCGAGGGCGTCCATGATGTGGCTGTCCGTGATCGTCCCGACGATCCTCGCCCCGGAGAAGACAGGGACCTGGGAGAAGCCCTTCCTCTTCATCAGCGCGGCGCACTCTCTGAGCCTGGCGTCCTCCTGGACCCCGACCACCGGGGTGGACATCACGTCCCCCGCCTTCCTGACCCTCCCCACGCTCCCTGAGTTGAGCGCCTTCGAGATGGCCGCCAGGGTGCTGTAGGTCGGGTCGACGGAGCCCGCCTCTATCTTGGCTACTATCGACTGGCTCACCCCCGCCTCCCTCGCCAGCCTCCCCTGGGTGTACCCGAGCTGGACCCGGATCTTCTTGAGCTGCCTCGGCTCTATCAGCGCTGACGACATATTCTTACGGGAATAACATCCCCAACAAGCTATTTATCTGATTACAGGGAGGCGAACATCGTGCCAACGAGGGGAGACAAGGGCGGCCGGCTCCGGACCCTTGGCCATGGCGCTCGTCTCGGAAGGCCCCGCCCGGGGGCGCGGTGGGGGGGTCGGGAGCTACAGAGGGAGGGATTGCGATGGTGAAGCATCATCTGTTCACGTCGGAAAGCGTGGCCGAGGGTCACCCGGACAAAGTTGCCGACCAGATCTCGGACGCGATCCTCGACGATGTCCTGAGGCAGGACACGTCGGCCAGAGTAGACGCCGAGACCCTGATAATGCAGGGGACGGTGGTCGTGACGGGCCAGATAACCACCAAGGGCTACGTCAGCGTCAAGAACACCGTGAGGGGGGTTCTCCAGGACATCGGTTTCAACAACGCGAGGGACGGCCTCGACTGGGAGACCTGCGGGGTCCTCACCTCCATCGAGGAGCAGTCGCCAGACATAGCCAGGGGGGTCAACAGGCCCATCGAGGAGATCGGCGCCGGGGACCAGGGGCTCGTCTTCGGCTACGCCACCCGGGAGACGAAGCAGCTGATGCCCCTCCCCATCACCCTGTCCCACGGCATAGTGAAGGGGCTGGCTGACGCCAGGCACCAGGGGACCCTGCCATACCTCAGGCCCGACGGCAAGTCCCAGGTCACGGTGGAGTACGACGACGGCACCCCGCAGAGGGTCGACGCCGTGGTCGTCGCCGCCCAGCACAACGAGAGCGTCGGGGAGGCGCAGGTGAAGAAGGACGTGGTCGAGAAGGTGGTGAAGCGGGTGGTCCCCAAGAACCTCATCGACGGCGACACGAAGTTCATAGTCAACGGGACCGGGCGCTTCGTGATAGGCGGCACCCTCGCCGACTCGGGGCTGACCGGGAGGAAGATCATAGTGGACACCTACGGGGGGTTCGGGTCCCACGGCGGTGGGTGCTACTGCATAACGGGGGACGCGCTCGTCAATCACATCGGCGGGCTGTCCAGGCTGGAAGACCTCCACGGCAAGGTGGATTCCACTCTCATCGTGAAGACAGACACTCACCCGATGCTGGCTACAGAGTGGATGGACAACGGCGTGATGAAGACCGTGCGGGTCGCCACCGAAGACGGTTACTCCCTTGAAGGTTCGGAGCACCAGCTCGTCAGGATAATCGACGAGTCCGGGGGCTACGAGTGGCGCAGGCTGGATGAGCTGAAGAAAGGGGACTACGTGGCCATCCACAGGAAGAACAGGCTCTTTGGAGGAGACGCGGACGTCGGCGGCTTCGACCATGGCTATCAGAAAGGGACCACTCACCATAACCTCCTTAGCCTTCCACGGGTCGTCACGGAAGACTACGCCTATCTGATGGGGCTCCTCATCGGCGACGGCTACTGCAAGAGATACGACGTGATCCAGGTCTGCGTCCCCGACCCTGAAATGAAAAAGACGGTGCAGGACCTTTCTCTCCGCCTGTTCGGGACGAAGGGAAAAATCTACGGCCACTGGTGGTCCGTGTCTGGGGTCAAGCTCAGAGCGTTCCTCGAGTACCTCGGGGTCGATCTTAGCCTGGCGCCAGAAAAAGACGTGCCTCCGACAATCTTCGACGCCCCCAGGAGCGTGGTGGCTGCGTTTCTCAGGGGACTCTTCGACACGGATGGTCACGTGGGGAGGACCGGGAGGGGCAAGAACTCTGCAGGCATCTGGATCGGGTCGACTTCGCGGAGTCTGATATCGAACGTCCAATCGCTGCTTCTGAGCTTCGGCATCGTGGCATCGGTCGCCTTGTTCCACAGCGGGGCCCGAGTGTCAGAGATCCAGGGGCGGAAGGCGTTCAGCAGGTTCCCCGAGTACAGGCTGCGGGTCAAAGGGGCGGACTCCGTCAGGATCTTCCAGAAGGAGATCGGTTTCGGCCTGCCGAGCAAGCAAAAGACACTCAGGGAGCTGGACTTCGGTGCGGAGAGGCACGCCCAGGCAGTCCCCCACCAGCTAGCGAGGCTGGCCCGCCTTTGGACCAAGCTGCCGGAGGCGGAAAGGAAGAAAGACGCGGCCAAGATCGGGAGGCTGACGCGCGCCACCACCGGCAAGGCCGCCAGGGAACTCACATACGCCAAGCTGGGAGAGTTCCTCGACACTTACCGAGGCCTCCTCCATTCCGAGGACGACTTCGCATATCTCGAATACTTGTACGAGATGGGCCACTACTACTCTAGGGTCGACCTCACAACGCCATCGGTCAACCACGTCTTTGACATCAGCGTCCCAGGGTCACAGACCTTCACCGCGAATGGATTCGTGGTCCACAACTCCGGGAAGGACCCTACCAAGGTGGACCGCTCCGGGAGCTACATGGCGAGGTACATAGCCAAGAACATAGTCGCGTCCGGACTGGCAGCCAAGTGCCAGGTGCAGATAGCCTACGCCATCGGCGTGGCCAAGCCCGTCTCCTTCATGGTGGACACCATGGGGACAGGGAAGGCGGACGACGAGAAGATCGCCGAGGCGGCGGGGCTGATCTTCGACATGCGCCCGGGGATGATCATCAAGGAGCTCGACCTCCTCAGGCCCATATACAGGAAGACCGCCTGCTACGGCCACTTCGGGAGGGAAGACCCTGACTTCACCTGGGAGAGGACCGACAGGGCGGAGCGCCTGAGGAAGAAGCTCACCTAGGGGGACACCTCCCGTCCCCGGCCGGGAAACGGCGAAAAATAATATATACGCACCCTGAGACCGCGCCCTGTTTGCTCTTAATGCACGACAGGCCGACGCTCGTCCGGGCGTTCGCGGTCGCGGCTTTCATCCTCATGGCTCTCCCCGTCGCATCGAGGGCTGTGGCTTTCAGCGCGTCCCAGGCCCCCGCACTGACGCTGACCCAGAGCGTCTACTCTCTGGCTTTCGACTCACACGGCAACCTCTGGGTGTCGGACGGGCCGCAGAACGAGGTAGTCGAATACACGGCCCCGGTGACAAGCACCAGCACCCCGGCCCTGACGGTGAGCCTCTCCTTCAGCCCCAGCGGCATCGCCTTCGACCCCTCGGGGAACATGTTGGTGGCTGACTACTCCGGGTCCCATGTGTTTGTCATAACCGCGCCCATCACCGCCACGTCCGTTGCGTCGGGCGGGTTCGACATCTCCGCGGCCAACCAGATGACCTTCGACTCCAGCGGCAACCTCTGGATCGCCAGCGGCGGCCCGGCCAACCAGGTGGTGGAGATAGGCAACCCTGCGACTTCGCCCGTCCTCAAGAATCTCATCAACGTAGGCTTCAACGACCCCACGGACGTCGCCATGGACTCCAGCGGCAACCTCTGGGTGTCGAACTACCTTTCGAACAACGTAGCAGAGTTCTCGGCTTCCACCCTCGCGGCCTGCGTGGGCCACTCCCCATGCTCGCCTCTCGCGACGAATGTCCTGTCCGTGACAAGCCCGAACTCCGTCGCCGTCGACCCCAGCGGCAACGTGTGGGTGGTCAGCAACACAGGCGCCAAGGTGGTCGAGTTCGCCCCGCCCTACAACACCCCGACGGTCACCCTCACCTCCGGCCTCAGCATAGACGTGACCGCCGTGCGCGCCGACTCGAGCGGTAACGTCTGGGTGGCTGACAGGGGGATAAGCAAGATCCTAGAGTACGCCGGAAGCAGCCCGACCCAGTCCGGCACCCCGATTCCACAGAGCGCTGTCCCCCGCCTCCTCACCTTCTCCACCTACGGGAACTCCACGGTCGTGGGGAGCCTCGTCGGGCTGATCGGGGACACCCAGGTCGTGTACAACGTCCCGTCCATCAACCAGACCCTGCTCAACCAGGAGCTGGCCCAGGGGAACCTCACCCTTCTTCTCAACGCGGTCACCACCTGCTCCACCCAGGTCGGGGGGCAGGACTACATCAGGGTCGCAGGCTTCTTCGGCGGCACCTGGGGCGGGACCGGGACCAACTCCACGGAGTACGTCTTCAGCGACTACCAGTCCTTCCTCACCCCCGCGGCCGGATGGCCGTCGCAGCCGGCCTGCTCGAGCTGACGCCTCGCCCCCGGGCGGACTCTTCGCCCCTTCAACGGCTTGACCTGGGCGGCCCCCCGAACGCCTAAGGAGCCCTCCTCCACCCGGTGCCCGGAAGATCGTTGTCGAGGGTCTGGCGGGCCAGGGAGAAGCTCCTGTGGGTGGTCGCCCTCGCCTCGGCCTACGCCGCCCTCTCCTTCCTCTGGAGCACCATGGGCTTCGCGTCCCCGGTGGCTCCGGTCCACTTCGGCGAGTACTCGTCGGCCCAGATAGTCACGGAGATAGGCGGCCACGTCCTCTTCGGGGTGGCCGCGGCCCTCCCCACCATGGACGGCTGGCTGGTCCTCCTGGCCGGCGGGGAGAGCGTCCTCATCGACGCCGACCACATACTCGCCGCCCTGGGATACCCGGTCGCGGGGCGCCTAGCCCACTCCGTCTTCTTCGCCCTGGCGGCGGCCGCGCTCCTCGGCTACCTCTCCTACAGGGCCCGGATGGGGGGGAAGGGGGTCTTCTTCGTCACCCTCTCGGCCGTCGCCGCCCACTTCAGCTACGACGTCTTCGCGGGGAACGGCGTCTTCTACATCCTCTCCCCGCTCTCGCTGGCTGCCTACGCGTTCTCCTATCCCACCTGGCCCGTCTTCATGGCCGCCGCCGTCGGCCTCAACGTCGTCCCGAAGGTCTGGCACCTGCGTGTAAACAGCCGTAATAACTAAAATCATCACGTGGGTGTTGCTCTCCGGACTTCCAGCCCCGGCCCGGGGCCGCAGCGGCTGCCACCCTTAACTAGCCTCCGCGCCGCCACCGACGGAGTTGAGCTCCCCCAGGCACGTCGGAGTGACGGTCCTGGCCCTGGTCGAGGCGGCCGCGGGGGTCTACACGGCTGCGATAGCCGCCTACGACTTCAACGTGGTCTACTCCTTCATCTCGTCCTACGGCCTCGACCCGCTGCGCTTCCCTGACTTCCTCTCCTACTTCGCCATACTCTTCGCCGTCGGCTGCGCGGCCGTGGTCATAGCCTACGGCCTCCTGGCCGGGAAGAGGTGGGGGTGGACCCTGGGCTCATACCTCGGGGTGGCGTACATGGTCTTCGCCGTCGGCTTCGGCTCCTACTTCGTCGCCCAGTACAGCGGGGACTACTCCGAGTTCCAGGCGGGGATAATCTACCTCCTGGTCTCAGTCGCCGCGGTCTTCTACCTGGACAGGCCCGGGGTCAAGGCGCGCTTCGGCCGCGGCGCGCATCCAGATGGGCCTGCTCCGCCCCCGGAGATTTAACAAGGCCGTGAGCCCATAGCGTAATATATCCGGTGGACGGGCGGGGGGTTGCTCATTTGTATACGAAAAAACGAGCAATAGGAACCACAGCCATCGTAGCCATAGTCATCATCCTAATCATTGTCGCAGGCGTAGGCGTGTACTTCTACTACACCAGCGCCCCGGCACCCAAGACGGTGAAGCTCAACGTCATCACCTTCACTGACCCGTCCAACGCGTGGCTGAAGGCGGCGGCGGCCTCGTTCGACGCCAGCCACCCGGGGGTCAACATCTCGGTGACCGCCCAGGGATTCAGCAGCTACACCACCACGGAGCTGACCTCGCTGAAGGCGGCCTCCCCCACCTACAACATCATCACCTTCACGTCCACCAGCGCCCTCGGCTTCGCCAACTACGTGACGAACCTCCAGGGGAAGGTGGCACTCAACTCCTCTGACATACCAGCCGCGCAGCTTAACTTCGGAGGATACTACCAGCTCCCCAACGGGACCAAGGAGTTCATAGGGATGCCCTACGACTCCTCGACCTTCTCCATCTTCTACAACAAGACCCTGCTCAGCAACCCGACGCTGAACGCCGCGTTCCAGAAGGAATACGGCTACAGCCTCAGCCCACCGTGGTCGAGCTGGCAGGCGGTCCTCAACGTGGACAACTTCCTCGTGCACCAGACCCACACCGTCCCCTATGGGATCATAGTCGACGGCTCTGAGGGTCACGACATAATCGACACCTACCCAGCCATCTTCGGGTACTACTACATGAACGACCACACCATCAGCGGGAACAACCCCCAGGGCGGCCTCCTGAACTACAACATCATGTTCAACGGGTTCGCGGGAAGCAAAGGCATCCCGGCCCCGTCGTTCAACGGGACGGCAGGCGTCCAGGCCCTCCAGATGATGTACAACCTCATGCAGTACGACCCGCAGCCAGCAGGGACCACCGTGAACTACGGGACGGTCTTCGCTCCGCTGCAGGCCGGCGAGGCGGTAGGGAGCCTGATGTTCACAGCCGACGCTTCCACCCTCCTCTCCTCCAAGAACATCTCGTCCTCCATCGGCGTCACCACCCTTCCGGGGGGCTATGCCGAGACCGGGACAGACTTCTACGCCATCAACAAGTACTCGGCCAACCAGAACATCGCGGCCGAGTTCATCCAGTACCTCGTCTCCCCGACCATCAACTCCCAGATCTACAGTTACTCAGGCGAGTTCCCCATATCCAAGGCGGCCACCGCCATCCTGACCTCTGACTCCACCCTCTCGCAGCCGGTGAGGAGCGTGATCCAGAGCGTCTTCGACACGGCGTCCGTCGGATGGGCCAATCCGCCCAACCTCCCGATCACATCGTCCACGCTGATCCCGGCCTTCAACACGCCGGTCTACAGCTTCCTCACGGGCAACACCAACAGCACATCTGCAGCACAGCAGGCGCTGAATTCGGCCGCCCAGTCGTGGGTAACAGCCGTAGGCTGAATCGCAGTGCCTGCCCCTGATTTTTCCGCTGCGCCCTCAGGCGAGAGGGGGACGGGAGTCAGGCTAGAAGGGATTTCGAAGCGCTTCGGCAAGGTTACAGTTTTCGACGGGGTCGGGCTCGAAGTCTCAGCCGGGGAGCTCTTCTCCCTGGTCGGGCCCTCGGGGTCGGGGAAGACGACCCTCCTCAGGATAATAGCGGGCCTCGAGACCCAGGACAAGGGCCACGTCTACATCGGCGGGAAGGCGGTGGACGCCCTGGGCCCGGCGAAGAGGAACGTGGGGATGGTCTTCCAGGACTACGCCCTCTACCCCAACAAGACGGTGATGGAGAACATCACCTCCCCGCTGCTGGTGAAGGGGGTCAAGAAGGCCGACGCGGTGAAGGAGGCGAGAGAGATGGCCGAGCTCCTCGGCATTGGCGAGACCGTCGACCGCAGGCCCGGCCAGGTCTCCGGGGGGCAGCAGCAGAGGGTCGCCCTGGCCAGGGCCCTGGTGAAGAAGCCGGACGTCTTCCTCCTGGACGAGCCCTTCTCCAACCTCGACGCCCAGTTGAGGTTCTCCTCCAGGAAGTTCCTGAAGGACGTGCAGAGGAGGTTCGGCATAACCACCATCTACGTCACCCACGACCAGTCCGAGGCCCTCTCCATCTCGGACCGGGTCGCCATAGTGGGGAAGGGGGAGGTGCACCAGGTGGGGACGCCGAAGGAGATCTATGCGTCCCCGGCCGACGAGTTCACGGCCACCTTCATCGGGAGCCCCCCCCTCAACGTCCTGACTGTCGCCGTGGCCAACGGCGCCTCCTCCCCGCTGTTCATCCCCGTCGACGGCATGAAGGACGGGGAGTATCGCGTCGGGATCAGGCCCGAGAGCATGACCCTGGGGTCGGGGCCCAACGGCGCGGAGGTCACGGCCCTGGAGTTCGCGGGGAGGGAGACGGTGGTGTACCTGAAGGTCGGAGGGGTCGAGGTCAGGTCCATAGTCCAGGAGGCCGGGGGCCTGCAGATAGGGCAGAAGGTCAGGTTCGCCGTCCTCCCCGGGGCGGTCAGGGTGCTCGCAGGGGGGTCCCGGTGACCTCATGTCCCGGCTAGGAGACTTCCTCTCCAGCAGGGTCTTCTACATCCCGGCCGCCGCCTATCTCGTAGGCTTCGCCCTGGTCCCGCTCCTGATCTCAGTCGTCCTCTCAGCCCCGAGCTCGGACTTCGGCTCCTACGTCCGGCTCTTCCAGCTCACCGACTTCAACGAGGTCGTCTACAACACCCTCTTCTTCTCGGTGGGGACCGCCGTCTTCTCCCTGGCCACAGGCATCGCCTTCGCCATATTCGTCGACAGCCGCAGGCGGGGGAAGCGCATCTTCTCCCTGGTCGCCTACCTCCCGTACATGATCCCGTTCACAGCCAGCGCCCTGATCTGGGCGACGCTGTTCAACCCGGGCTACGGCCCCATAGACCCGATCCTGAAGGCCGTCGGCCTCCCCATCGTCGACTGGATGGGCCCGTCCCTGCAGCTCTACTCCCTCACCCTGGTCAGCGTCTGGGCCGCCATCCCCCTGGCCTTCCTCATAGTCCTCGCGGGGCTCACCTCGGTCCCCAAGCAGGTGAAGGAGGCGGCCAACGTCGACGGGATGGGGATGTGGGACTACTACTCCTCGGTCGCCCTCCCCCTGGCGAAGGGGGCCGTGGTCACCGCCTTCCTGATGACGATGATACTCGCCTTCGGGAACTTCGACCTCCCCTTCATCCTCAGCGGGGCCGGCGGCGTCCCCCCCGTCACCATGGCGACCCTGGTGGTCTACGCCTACGCCGAGATGTTCTACGTGGGGCTCTCGTCCCAGGGGATAGCCGCGGCGATATTCCTGGCGCTCCTGGCGAGCATCCCCGGGCTGCTCCTGGTCAGGACAACCATCGGCCGCCCCGGGGAGGGGAAGAGGCGCCTCCCCCGGCTCCCACGCCCCAGCTTCCCGCGGCTCCCCGGCGCCCCCTTCAAGTTCGTCATCTACGCCGTCGTCGCCCTCGCCTCGGTCTTCGTCCTCTTCCCTGTCTACTGGATGTTCCTCGTCGCCTTCAGGCCCCAGTCCCTGGACTACCTACTCCCGCCGATCCTCTACCCGACCAAGATAATCACCGGGGTCTTCCTCTCCACCGTCAGCCAGGCGATGCCGGAGATCATCACCACCCTGGCGGTCGCCTGCGCTGTCACCGCCATCACAATCCTCCTGGCGGCCCCGGCCGCCTACACCATAGCCAGGGACGGCCGGAAGGCCCTCCTCGGGCTGATGATCTACGTCTTCTCCCTCCCGTCCATCGTCTTCGTCTACGGGGCCTTCTACATCATAGTCAACCTGGGGCTCCTCAACACCTGGTGGGCCCTGATACTCACCGAGCCGCTGTTCACCATCCCCTTCGTCGTCTGGACCATGACCAACTTCTACAACTCCCTCCCCAGGCAGTACGAGGAGGCGGCCCTGGTCGACGGCTACTCGAGGATCCGCTCCTTCTTCTCCATAGTCATGCCCCTGGCGAGGCCGGGGCTCATAGCCGCGGGGATGGTGGCCTTCATCTTCTCGTGGCACCTCCTCCTCTTCCCCCTGGTCCTCTCCCAGACCCCATGGTCCTTCGGCTTCTCCACCGTGGGCTCGAACACGGTCACCACCTTCGCCATCCTCTTCGACCCCGACAGCACCGGGGGGACCATCTCCAACAACGTCTGGACCCAGCTCGCCTCCTCCGGGATCATACTCGCGATACCTGTCATAATCCTCTCCCTGGTCGCCCAGAGCTACCTGCTGAAGGGGCTCTACTCGGGCGGGACCAAGGGGTAGGAGAGCGCGGCCAGGACCCGCTCCGCCGCTTCGGCCGGGGTCATCCTCGACGTGTCCACCTCCAGGGCCCCGGGCGGGGCCTCGAAGGACGACGCTATCCCAGCCAGCCTCTCCGGGGGGACCACCCTCTCCCTCTGGCTGTTCCTCCTCAGGGCCGTCTCCTCGTCGCAGACTACCCTCACGAACGTGACCTCGTCGTAGTGGCCGTCGAGGGCGGCCAGGGACTTCTCCCTCCGCCTCCTGCTCCCGAAGGTCCCGTCCAGGACGACGTCGTACCCCGCGTCCAGGGCGGTCCTGGCTGCGGCTACGCAGGCCCCGTAGACGAACTCGGACTCCTCCAGGGTGTAGTCAGGGTTGGGTATGGCCTCCCTCATGGCGTCGGTCTGCAGATGGACGGCCCGGCCGCTCCCGGCGGCCACGAGCCGGGCGACGCTCGTCTTGCCGCTCCCCGGGATGCCGCAGAATATCACCAGCCTGCCGGCCACGGCTCACCCCGGGCCGCCGCCCTCGTTAAAAACCTGGCTTCTGCGCGCCGGGGCGCCTCACCATCAGCTGGACGAGGACCACCCCCGCGAGGACCAGCGCGATCCCGGCGTACATCGCCGGGGTGATCACCTCCCCGAGGAAGACCAGGGAGAAGACAGCTATCTCGACGAGCATCAGGTCCTGGAGGACGGTCAGCTCGTAGGCGGGGATGGCCTTCAGGGTCCAGTTCCACGCGAGGAACGCGAAGGCCGTGTTCGCCACCGCGAGGACCACCACCGTGGCCGCCCCCGCGGCGCTGAGGGGGGCGTACTCCCCGAAGGCAGCCGACAGGACGACCATCCCCGCGACCCCGGCCCCCATGGTGATGGTCGTCAGGCTCAGGGAGCCCATGGCCCCGGACTTCTGTATCTTCCTCACCACCGCGACGTAGACCGCCCAGCCAGCCCCCGAGGAGGCCACCACGAGGACCCCGAACCAATCCCCTCCCCCGCTCGCCTTGGCGCTGAAGTAGACCATGGCCCCGAGGACCGCCACCCCCAGCGCCCCCACCTGGGCGACCGACACCCTCTCGTCGAGGAAGCTCGCCCCAAGCAGCAGGACGAAGAACGGGGTGAAGTTGAGGATCAGGCTGGTGGTGACCGCCGGGAGGTAGTAGAGGCCGACGTACTGGAAGCCCTGGGCCACGGTGTACCCGGCTACCCCCGCCACCGTGAGGAGGGCCCACCTCCTCCGCCCCGCCGGGAGCGGCTCCTTCCGCCTCCCCCGGGTGGCCGCCATGATCGCGAGGAGGATCGCGAAGGCGAGGGCGTACCTGAGGGTGGCGAAGTAGAGCGGTGGTATGTCGGCGAGCCCCCACTTGATCAGGACGAATGACGACGACCAGAGCGCGGTCACCAGCAGCGCGACCGCGTAGGCTGTCCCCCGCCCCGCCCTCCCCTGTCCCAACGGCTGCAGGCTGCCGTGGGCTGGATTTAACGGGCGGCTCCCTCCTGGGCAAAGACGCATTAACCCCGGGGGCCCGGCGCCGACAGTCCAAGATTTGATGAGCGTCCGCCTCTCGCTGGGGCACCCCCCCTCCTTCGTGGCGAGGATGCTCGCCCTGGCGTCCCTGGTCGCGCTCCTGGCCGGGTCCCTGGCCCTCGACAGCCTCGTGACCGAGGCGGTCCCCCCGGTCGGCGGCGCCGGAGCCCTCCTCGTCTCCTCGTTCCTCGGCGAGGTGGGGACCCTCCTCTCCGCCTGGCTGGTCCCTGTCTGGGCCCTGACGGCCGCCGCCGCCTTCGTCGTCTCCGCAGGCTACGCCAGGGAGTTCGCGGGCTCCGGGAGGCTCCTCTCCGACCTGGGGGCGCCCCCCTCGGCGACGGCCAGGCTCCTTGCCCTCAGGACACTCCTGCTGGGGGCCCTCTCGCTGGCCCTCGGCGTCTCCCTGGGCGTGGTCGCGGCCCAGGTGGTCTTCCGTGCGGCAGTGGTCCTGGCCGGCGCCCCCTACTACGTCCCGGAGCTCACCCCTGCCTCGCTGGGGACGACGGCGGCGCTGGCCCTGTCCGCCGTCCTGCTGGGAGGGGCCGGGGCGGGGCTCTCCTCGAGGACCTGGAGGGGGCCCTAGACGCTAAGGCGGGTCACCAGGTGGAGGGAGCTGGGGGGTCTCCTCGCGGTCGTCCTCCTCCTTTCGGTCGCCATGTCGTCCACCTCCTTCCTCCTTTCGGGGTCTGCCGGCGCCTTCCTCGCGGCACCGGGGGCCGGGAAGGACGTGGTGGTGGTATCCAGCGGGGGGAGGGTCCCGGAGACCGGAGCCATCGGCCTCGCGCAGGCGATGAACGCCACCAGGGTCCCGGGGGTCCTCGCCTACAGCTTCGAGGTGTACGCCCCGGTGGAGTCGGGGGGGAGCGTCGCCGTGGTCAGGGGAGTTGACTACGCGGACTTCTCCGCAATGCAGCCGACGTCGGTCGTGGCCGGGAGCGCCGCGGCCTTCGGCAACGGGACCGCCCTGGTGGGAGCCCAGCTGGCCAGGGTGGCGGGGGTGAAGGTGGGGGAGACGCTGGCGGTCTCCGGGGTCCTGGCCGACTCCTCGGCCGCGCTGAAGGTCGTCGGGATCGTCTCTGCGGGGACCCCCTTCGACTCCGAGATCCTCACGACCCTGAGCACCGCCAGGTCCCTCCGGGGGCTCTCCCCTGACCAGGCGACGTTCCTCAGGCTCAAGGTCGACCCGGCTGTCTTCAGCGAGCCGGCGATGCTGGCGGCGCTCGGGGCCGGCGGCGGGGGGGCGCCGAAGCCTTCGAACCCCTACGTCCAGCAGCTGCAGCTGGCCCCCTACTCCATACTGGTGTCCATAGAGCCCCAGGGGGGCTCCCCGTCCCTGGCGACCGAGCTCGCCGGCGGGGCAGGCATCGTCCAGTCTGTCCTCTCCTCCCTGGACATCCTTGTCCTCGCCGTGTCCCTCTTCGCCGTCTACTTCGCCACCGCCTACTGGCTGCAGGGGGCCGGCCCCACCTCCGACACCCTGGCCGCACTGGGGATGGGGAGGCGGAGGCGCTTCCTCTGGCTGGCGGGGGCGTCGGTCCCCCTCGCCGCTGCCTGCGGCGCCCTGGGCTACGTTGCAGCCTACTGGGGGGTCGGATACCTCTCCTCGGCGGGGGCCCTGAGCTTCTTCTTCCAGCCGCTGCTGGTGGCCCCCAGCATCCAGGGGGGGGCCGCTTCCACCCTGGGCCCGGCCCTGGCCGTCCTCGCGTCCCTGGCTTACTCCTTCCGGGCTGTCCTCGGACGGGGGGACTGACCCGGCGGGTCGGTCCAGGCTGGCAAATGGGGAGGGGAGTGGGATAGGGCCCCCCCGGCGAAAAGCATTAACCCGACTCACGCGTCCTACAGCCGCGGCCGACCATGGGGACCAAGAAGGAGGTAATCGTATTCCAGCGGGAAGGGGGGCGGAAGCTCTTCCTCGTGGCGGTCCAGCTGAGGCACGAGGTCGGCGCCCTGGCCAGCCTCTCGGACCGACTGGAGAAGGGGAAGTTCAGCATCCTTTCCGGGTTCATCTCCAGCCCCGAGGGGGGGCCCCAGGGGAGGTGCAGCTTCTTCGTGGAGGCGACCGAAGGGAGGCCGGGCCCCGAGGACCTGAAGAAAGCCGTCGAGGGCTCCAGCTACGTCCGGGGCGTCGAGGTGGTGGAGGCCCACAAGGGGCTGATAACGGACACCCTGAACTTCCCCCTGGCCTGGAACTCCGGGGACAGGGCCATAATGCTGAGGTCCCACTTCTTCGCCGTGATGGAGGAGGGGATCCGCTCGATCCTCGCCACCGGAGCCGACGTCGTCCTCTACCAGATGGGCTACCACCACGGCGAGCCGTCCTGGCGGGACCTGTTGCGGGACTACAAGGTGGCGGACGTCCGCGACCTCCAGGTCGCCCTGGGGTACTACGGGGCCGTCGGCTGGGCCAGGCCGGAGGTGGTCTCCTTCGACCGCGCGGCCAAGCGGGCCGTCGTCAGGCTGTGGGACAACTTCGAGTGCGCCGCGAAGCCGGAGAGGACCCCCCGGGGGAGCAACTTCTTCCGCGGCCACCTGGCGGGGATGTTCGACGTGGTCTACGGGACGAACAGCGTGAATGTGGTGGAGACGAAGTGCCTTTCGATGGGGGACGACTGCTGCGAGTTCTCGGTCTCGGCCTGACGCCATCTTGAAATCCCCCCGCCGGAGCGAGCCGGAGTGAGCCGTCCGAGGGAGGGGGTCTACGTCGCCGCAGCCATAGTCCTGCTCGCCTTCGCCCTCAGGGCGTTCCCTTACCTCTCCAGCGGCGTCCCCTACCACACAGACACCTGGCCCCAGCTGGCCAACGCCCGCAACCTGGTCGCCTCCTCCCCGGTCCCCCTCGGCCCGGGGAACGGGTTCGGCCCATACAACATACTCTGGCCCGCGGACACCCTCTTCTACGCCGTCTCCTCGGTCCTCCTCGGCCCCGGCCCCGCCGAGCTGATGCCCCTCCTCGGCCCCCTGGTCACCAGCCTGATGGCCGTCCTCTTCTTCGCTCTCCTCCGGTCCTTCGGCATCGGCCCCCGGGCCTCGGGGGTCGCCACCCTGCTCTTCGCCGTGGCCGGAGGGAGCACCATGATCTCCGCCGGGGTCACCAAGGAGGCCTTCGCCCTCCCGCTCATGGTCCTGGTGGTCCTGCTCCTGAACCTCTGGCTGAAGGACGGGAACAAGGGGGCCCTCGGCCTATCCGCCTTCTCCTTCGTGGTCCTCCTCGCCGCCCACAGCCTCACCAGCGTCGTCGGCTTCCTCCTCTGCTGCTACCTGACCATGGCCTACGCCCTGACCCCGGGGGGGCGCGGTAGGGTCGCCCCTACGGTCGTCCTCCTCCTCGTCTTCTCCTTCCTCTCCTACCTCTACTTCTACGTCTACGCCGTGTCCAGCCTCCCCTACGACCTGCAGCCGTCGGGGCTGGTCTCGGTCTTCGCCTACGAGGCACTCTTCACTGCCCCGGTCTGGGTCGCGGGGGCCTTCAGCCTCGACCTGCACAGGTGGACCGCCGCCTGGCTCGGGTTCCTGGGCCTGGGGGTGGCCGGGCTCTTCGCCTCCGCCCTCGCGTTCCACACCCTGCTCGACTCCCCCATCGTCTCCCCCTACCTCGTCGCCCTGGCCGTCCCATACCTGGCTGTCGCCCTCCTCTCCTCCTGGGGGATGTACTCCGCCAGGGGCTCCCCGCACTCGAGGGGGGCCGTCTTCGCTTCCCTCTGGGCCCTGGGGGTCCTCGGGGTGGTGGGCTTCTCCGTCTTCGCCACCCCGGGGGCCGTGGGGACCACCATGCGGATCCTCGACTTCGTCTACCCCGGGGTCGCTGTCCTCGGGGCCCTGGCTCTGTCGAAGCTGATGGGGGGACGGAGGCTGCTGGCCGGGGCCGGGTGCGCGGCCGTCCTGCTGCTTGTCGTCGGATCGGCCTACGTCGTCCCCTACTCCGCCTACTGGTCCGGGCCCCTGGGGGGGAGCCAGAGGGTCTACACCCCGGCGGAGGTCTCCTCCCTGGCCTGGGCGGGGCACGCCTCCTCGGGGAGGACCATCTACGCGGACGCCAGGTTCGGGTACCTCTCCAGGTACTACGGCGGGAACGTCAGCTCTGGCCCCGGCTTCTACTACCTCGCCGGGCTGCAGCCCCTGGGGAGCGGGTGCCTTATCGTGGACAGCCTCATAGCGCAGATCGGGTACATCGGGGGGACCTACGGCCACCCTGTCAACATGACGGTAGTCGCCGACCTCCCCGCCCAGACCTCGCTCCAGCGGGTGTACGCCAACGGCCAGGACACGACCTACTGCCGCCCCTAGGGACCCCCCTGCGAACGTAGAAGAATGCCCGCCTCGGCGGCAGCGGGTTGGACCTGCTCCACCTGGGGCTCGCGGCCGTCGGCTGGCTCGCGGGGGCGGCCCTCTTCGGGCTGACCGCCTACTCCCTGGCCCTCTTCGCCTATGGGCGGACCCTCCCCGACCCGCCCCCCTTGGAGCCAGGGGGGACCCCGGCCGTGACCGCCCTGGTCGCTTCGCTCGTCAGCTCCCCGGCCCTGGACGAGACGCTGCGGAGGCTGGCGGAAGTCGACTACCCTCCCCTCGAAGTCGCCCTGGCCCTGGGCGAGGCCGCCCCGACCCCGTCCCCGGGCGGGGGGTCGGTGAGGGTGCTCCCCATCGCCGGGAAGGGGAAGGCGCAGGCGCTCAACGCCGCGGTCGGGGGGGTCAGGTCCCCCTACCTTCTGCTCCTTGACGAGGACTCCCTGGTGGACAGCGACTGCGTCCGCAGGCTCCTCCCCTTCGCCGAGGACCCCGGGACCTGGGCCGTGGTGGGGGTCCCCTACGCCAGCAACGCCGGCGCAGGGGCGCTGCAGCGGACCCTCGGCCTCGAGGCGGAGGCCTGGGCCCGCACCGCCAGGGCCAAGGACAGGCTGGGGCTCTTCCTCCCAGCCACAGGCTTCTTCTCGCTGGTCTCGAGGGCCGCCGTCGACCCCGACGCCGGGGGCCTCGCCTGGAACGACGCCCTGGCCGAGGACGCGGACCTGTCTCTGCGGCAGCTCGCGAGGGGGAAGAGGGTGCGGCTGTCTCCCGCGAGGGTGGGGATCGAGGCTCCGGGGACCCTGGGGGCCCTCGCCGGCCAGCGGCTGAGGTGGTACAAGGGGATGCTTGACGCCCTGTGGACGAACCGGGGGGCGGTCGCGAGGCTCAGGCCCGCCCTGGCGGCGGACGTGGCCCTCTCACTCCTGGCCCCGTTGGCCCCCGCCGGATTCGTCGTCCTGGCCCTCCTTTCCCCCCTCTGGCCCTCGGCCCTGGTCCCTGTCCTCCTCGGGGTCGCCCTGGTCTACGCCGCTTCGGCCTGGGCTTCGGCATCGAAGCTGGGGCGGGGGAGGGGGCGGGTCCTCCTCCTCTCCATCCCCTACGCCCTGGTCCAGGGGGGCGTGGCCCTGGGGGCCCTGGGGGCGTTCCTCTTCCACGTCAGGGTCGGGTGGCGGAGGACGGAGAAGGCGGGGGACGGCGGCAGCCAACCAACCAACCAACCAACCAGCCAGCCAGCCGCTCAGACACGGATACACACATAACGCATATATACACAATCTCTGAAAGCATATCGGGTCGAAGTGGGGCGCATAGACGCAATCATTCCAGACGAGCTTGAGAAGAAGCTACGGATGAAGGCGGTTCAGGAGTTCGGTGGGAAGAAGGGTAGTCTCACGGATGCCGTAGAACACGCAATCATTCTTTGGGTCGGTGCAGAGTCTTCCGATAAAGGAGAGCCCAAGCGCTCCGCCAGGTCCGTTGTGAACCATCATTGAGGCAGACAAAGGCGTTAATAGACACCGCACAGTAGTGACGCGCACATGAGTGAACAACCACAAAGCGACACAGAAATCTTGGAAGCCCTGGATACGGTCGAGAGAAATCGTAGCTGGATTGCAAAGCACTACGATGAACTTCGT
The DNA here is from genome assembly GCA_021827865.1 of archaeon. Taxonomy (GTDB): domain Archaea; phylum Thermoproteota; class Nitrososphaeria; order Nitrososphaerales; family Gagatemarchaeaceae; genus UBA183. Next base: position 120,323 of record JAKAUC010000009.1, on the reverse strand, counting down.
GCGGAGTATGAGGGAAGAGTCTTCGCTGTCAAAGACCAGAGGGTGCTGGAGAGTAGCGACAACGTCGAGCATCTTCTGGAAGATGTCGCAAAAAAAGGGGAAGACATGGCGCTCATCACGGTCGAATCAATTCCTCGAAAGGGAGTCGCCTACATACTCTGAGGGGTTCTCTTGCGAATACCGCTCAGCATAGAGAACTTCTATAGCGACAGAAAAGTTGTCTTTGCTCACTTCTTCCTTCAAATTCCTTCTATGCGGGTAACACGCGCCCTTAGCGCGGTAGTCGATAGCGGAAGCCCATTCACTTCGATCGCCACGCGCGACGCGTTGAGCATGAGTCTTCCGATAAGGAGCTTTGACCGGGATTTGCTAACACAACTCGCCGGCTTCAAGTTCTGGGGGAAGAATGTCAAAGCGACGCTCAGCTTCAGGGACGCAGAGAGCAAGGTCGTAAGGTTCACCCACACGATACGCATTCTCATCCCGACGAAATTGGACGAAGTCACCATCAGAGAGGTTCAGGATATACCAAGCTTGATTGGTACGGACTTCTTGGAAGACAATAAGCTCACATTCGTCTATAGTCCGAGCGCCCCCATTGCCTACTTTGACACGGAAGTCCCGTATGCACCCCAAACGGGAGCTACCTCTCAGAAGCCCTAGAGTTCAGCATCGGAATACTTCTGTTTCCCGACGTTAGAACAGAATAGGGCCCCGGCGCGATAGGTTTAGATATCGTTCGAGGGTGTAAAGCAGAAGGCCAAGCCCTTTGGTCTCAGCAAGCATAGACCAGTCTCTCGGCGAGATGGCGAGCGGTACCCACGCGGTCCTGATCTACGACACCCAGGACCACAAGCGGGACGTCCTCCTACAGCACATCAAGCACGGGGTGGGGAGGGAGGGGCTCGTCTACGCCTACGCCGACGAGTCGCCCAACGCCATAGAGGCGGAGATGGCGCGGAGGGGGATCGGGCCCGAGGAGCTCATCGCCCGCGGGGAGCTGACCATACAGGACTCCAAGGACGTCTACCTCAAGGGAGGGGCCGTGGACGTGAAGGGGGTGGTCGAGGGGTTCTCCGAGCTCGCCTGGAAGTACAAGGAGAAGGGGCTCGGGGGGGTCCGGGCCGCCGCCGACATGTCCCCGATGCTGAGGGAGAAGAAGACGAAGGAGCTCATGGACTACGAGCTCGCCCTGACGACGAAGTTCGACTTCCCGGGGAAGGGGGTCTGCGCCTACAACCTCGTCGAGCTGTACAACTCGGGGAGCCTCGACTACATGATGAAGATATTCATGGCCCATGCGTTGGTGATACTCGCAGGCCCCAGCGGCTACGCCATCAGGGAGCCCGAGCTGGCGAAGAGAGAGGGGCTCCTCAGCGCCCTCCACTCCAGGTTCCCGGACGCGGACCTCAGGCAGAAGGAGGGGCAGGGGTTCCGTCCGGCTTCGTTGCGGTGAGGACGACCCCCTTCAACAGCGTGAGGACGGCCGGGACCATGAACAGGTACATGAGGTCAGTCAGGTCGACCGCGATGCTCCCCGACGCGGCATACTGCGAAAGCTGAGGTATCGTCACGTGGACCGTCCCTCCCTGGAAGAGGGCGTAGACGTAGGCGAGGAGCGCCAGCCCGAGGACCACCAGGACCGGCCCGTAGGCCTTGGTCCCCCTCAGGAAGACCCCCACGAAGACCAGCGCAGCCACCGCGATCCCCACCAGCGGGAGGCCGGGGCTGACCAGGGAGTCGACCAGGGCCCCCACCGCGGAGGCGTTGGCCGGGCCCGCCACCTGTTTCGCCAGGGGTCCGATGGAGGCAGGGACGAGGTAGAAGACGGCGAAGGCGAGGGCGCCGAAGACGACGGCGAGGAAGATCCGGAGCCCGAACTTGGCTCCGCTCATCTCGAGGCCCAGGAGCCTAACCACTCACCATCACCTCCGTGGTCACCGTCCCGTACTGCGAGTCGAAGGTAAGGTGGAGGACGTAGCTGCTCTGCCCCGCCGCGGAGTTCTCCAAGAACCCCGATATTGTCCCTGAGAACGACTGCCCCGGCACCGCAGACAGGCCCGTGGAGGACACCGTCCCCACCACGTTCCCTGCCGCGTCTGTTATCGTCCCGGACACTGTCCCGCTGATGCTGAGGAACGCGGAGTTGTCTGTGAAGCTCAGGGGCGCCGACACGGCAGAGTAGGTGGAGTTGTAGAAGCTCGCCGCCAGGGTCCCCAGGGTGAGGGACTTCATCGGCGCCCCCCAGGGGACAGCCACGGACTCCCCGATGTTGAACGACACCCCGGACGAGACCCCGGAGATCTGGGCCGAGTAGTGCAAAGTGGCGTCCTGGAAGAGCAGGGTGGAGAGGCTCGACGTCGGGATGTCGACGTAGACCACCGCGTCACCGGAGAAAGTCCCTCCGGGGCTGACTGAGACCGGGAGGGTCCCCTCCCCCACCACAGCCCCGGTGGTCGAGTTCAGCAGCGTCGCCGTGAGGTCCGTGGCCACCCCGATGGAGCTCGAGTGGTCCGCGAAGGACACCGGGACGCTTACCTGGTAGGCGGTGGAGTTCTTGGCCGACACCGTGGGGCTCCCGACCGCCAGCCCGCTCAGCGGCGCCCCCCAGTGATAGGTGATCGGTTCGATGAGGGTGAAGGTGCTCCCCCCCGCGGGGAGGCTTAGGACCGCGGAGTAGCTGAGTGTCTGGTCCTGGGTGAGCAGGGACTGGACCTGGCTCGGCGGGACCGAGATGTAGAGGTCGACGCTCTGGCTGAACTGGCTGTGGGGGGGGACGTTGAGGCTGACCGTCCCCGAGCCGACCTTCTGGCCGGCGGAGTCGAGGACCGAGACCAGCCCGTTGCCGGAGACTGTGAAGTAGCCGTTGTCGTTGGTGAACGTCACCGGGACCACCGCCTCGATGGTGGTGGAGTTGTACTGCGAGAACGAAGGCTGCCCGATGGTCAGCCCCGACACCGGCGCCCCCCAGGCCAGCTGGGCGTTGACGGAGCCGGACACCCCGACGAAGGGGGGCATCGAGGCAGCCAGGGTGGCGCTGACAGTGAGGTTCTGGGCCGTGGTCGCCAGTTCCTGCAGGGCGGCCGGCGAAAGCCCCGCCGTGTCGAGGACCAGGGACGCAGTGACGTCCTTCGTCTGTCCGGGGCCGACGGTGAAGGGCCCGAGGGTCCCGGTCAGCAGCTGGTCCCCGGCAGAGTCTTTCACGGCCACGTCGACGTTGACCCCGGAGAAGCTGAAGTAGCCGCGGTTCCCTATCTGGATCGGGGCCACGATGGTGGTGACCCCCCCTGAGCTGGAGGTCGTCGGGGACCCGATGGAGATGGCGGACGCTGACGCGGACCCCCCGACGGCGATGAGACCGAGGACCGCTCCGCAGGCGATTACTGTGATGAGGATGAGAACGTTGAGGGCGAGGACCACCCTTGAGCGCTTCAAACGCCGGCCCGTGAGGGGTGTGATATTAGAGCCTTGCATGGGTTTCACGCAGGAGTCCACTTTAAGCGCGCGGCGCCGGGGCGGTGGCGAGGAACGATGACCACCGACCAGGCCCTGGCCCTCGAGGACGTGTGGAAGGCCTACCCCGAGGGGAGCCAGGTGCTGAGGGGGGTGAGCCTCTCGGTGGCCCCGGGGGAGTTCGTCGGCATCTTCGGGCGCTCGGGCTCGGGGAAGTCGACCCTGCTCAGGATCATGGGGCTCCTCGACAGGCCCTCCAAGGGGACCGTCAAGGTCCTCGGGGCCGAAGCTTCGAAGCTCGACGACCCTTCTGTGGCGTCCCTGAGGAGGGAGAAGCTGGGGTACATATTCCAGGGCTTCAACCTCATCCCCCACATCACCGCCCTGGAGAACATCGAGGTCCCCATGTGGCTCGCCGGGGTCCGGGGCCAGGAGCGGAGGGAGAGGGCCCTGGCGGACCTGAAGCACTTCGGCCTCGACGGCCTCGCAGGGCGCTACCCCCGAGAAATGAGCCACGGGGAGCAGCAGAGGGTGGCCGCCATCAGGGCCATGGCCAACAGGCCGGGGGTGATCCTGGCCGACGAGCCCACCTCGTCACTGGACGACGAGAGCGCCAGGGTCTTCATCGAGCTGGTCTCCAGGTTCAACAGGGAGCTCGGCACCACCGTGGTCATGGTCTCGACCAGCGAAGAGGAGGCCAGGGCAGCCGCCGCCGTGTACAGGCTCTCCAGCGGGACCCTCGCGCGGGTCTGACTGCAAACCGCGTTTGCCTCCGCAAACGGTGAGCTAGCCGTGCTTTACCTTCTTGACAGAAAAACGGCACTCCTCTGCCGCCGGGTCGCGCTCGACCGGGCCCGCGGCCAGGTGGCCGCCGCTGTGGGCTCTGAGCATCCCGACTATCATCCCCACCACGAACTTCCCCGGCCCCTCGGGGGCGCCGGCCCGACCGATGGTCGGGGGGGACTTCACGGAGACCTCGTACCCCTCCGGCACTTCATTGATCGTCGCGATCCCCCACCCCTCCGCTCTGAACAGCCCCTCTATGTTGGGGAGGTCCCACTTGGCTCCCACCTTCTCCCTGTACTTGTCGAGGCTCTCCATGGTCGATTCGGCGTAGGCCTTCCCCTGCTCGTAGGACATGGTCTCCCCGGCGGTCCCGAATATCTCGACCAGCCTCTGCTCCATCTCGACGAAGGCGCGGGCCCCCAGGGTCAGGGCCCTGTCGGCGTACATCAACGACATGGGGAACATGAACCTCTCGAACATCAGCCCCTTCATCGGCTCCAGCAGCACCTCGGTGACGAAGGGGAGCTTCCGCAGGCGGCCGACGAGCTCCTCGGGGGTGGCTTTGGCGCCGGCGAAATCGCAGAAGAAGGCGTTGATGAAGGTCTCCCCTGACTCGTCCGCCTGGCCGTGGGTGGAGACGAAGTTCACCTTGCAGTCGCTGATGACCGAGGTGATCTTGTTGAGTACCCCCACCGAGTCCTTCCCAGAAACAAGGAGCTCGTAGACTTCGTCCCCAGGGGGCCTGGTGGACATCAGGAAGCGCGGCAGGAAGCCCAACGATTTTCCATTTACATAAGCGACCCCTCTATAACGTTTGTTAATCGAAAGGCGCCCCGGGTCCCCGCCGGGGGCCTAGTGGCCGATCAGGGCCCTGAGCCACACCGGCAGGAACGACTTGTCCGGGAAGTAGACCAGGAAGAAGACGAAGACCATGGAGAGGTATACCGCGGCCAGCCACTTCGGGAACCACTTCCTCGTCACCCAGAACGCCGTCCCCATGGCCATGGCGGGGATCGCTGGGATGATGTAGAAGGGGTAGGTGACCCTCCCACCGAGGAAGAGGAACAGGTAGGGGACGTAGCTCCAGGCGAAGAGGGTCAGGGTGAACGCCGCTAGCCTCCCGTCCCCGGACAGCCCGGCCCCGGCCGGCGCTTCGGCGAAGTCCTCCAGCTTCGGCTCCCTCCTCCTGTACTCCGAGTAGAGGGCGTAGGCCAGGAGCGGGAGCCAGACGAAGGTCGCCCAGGTCATCAGGAGGTTGGTCACCCCGTAGTATCCCACCGAGACGTAGGTCAGGTTCCCCGGGTTGACCGTGACTGTCACCAGGTAGTAGGCCACCGGGCTGTAGTAAAGGAGCCAGCCCAGCGGGAGTATGGGCGGCCCTCCGGGGTCGTTGGCGAACATGCACCAGTAGCCGGTCGTCGGCTGGCAGGCCAGCTTGTCGGCCACCAGGGACGTCCCGTAGCTCAGCATGTACCCCACGTGGGAGACGAAGGTCGGGAACGACGCGCTTGCCATCGAGGAGTCGAAGGCCTGCATCCCCGCGGCGAAGACCAGCCCCACCACCAGGACCACCTTCAGGATGGAGTAGACCCGCCTGAGCCTGGTCCCCTCCCCGAAGAACAGGATGAAGGTGGCGAGGGCGGCCACGGCGAAGACGGCGGTCTCCTTCGCCAGCCCCGCGAGCCCCAGGAGGGCCCCGGCTATGACGTACTTGTCCAGCTTCCACCAGCGCACCCCTTTGAAGTAGACGAAGAACGCGAGGAGCCCGAAGAAGACCGGGGGGACGTCCAGGACCCCGATGCTCGACTGCGAGAAGAACATCACGTCCATGGAAAGTAGGAGGGCCGAGACGTAGGCGACCTTCTTGTCCCCCGACAGCTCCCAGGCTGTCCCGAACAGCAGGGGGACGCAGAAGGAGCCGAGGACCGCGGGCATCAGCCTCCAGCCGGCGGCGTCGTACTCCCCAAGCACCGCCATCCCGGCGGCCATGAGGGCCTTGGTCAGCGGGGGGTGCTCGGGGTTGCAGTAGGCCGGTGTCCCCGAGGGGGCGCCGACCTTGCACTGGTCCCCGGCGAGGAGGTGCTGGGAGGCGGGGACGTAGAAGACCTCGTCCATCACGCACCCGTAGACCTGGTCCGTCGTGTCGTAGCAGCCGAGGTACCGGTAGTCGACGGTCAGCTGGGTGACGTTCTCCCCCGAGGGGATGGTCCATGCCCCCGCGGCCGTGGAGCCCGGCTGGAGGGGGGACGCGTAGCTCGGCAGGGGGGAGAACGCCCCGCCCGCCAGGGGGGCGCCGTTGCCCAGGAGGGAGAGGCTGGCTATGGCGCTCCCCCCGGCCTCGGCCTGGACCGTGACCTCGAGCTGCTGCCCGACGAGCGAGCTGGTGACTGACACCTTGCTGTCCCCGAAGGGGGCCCCGGGGGCCCCGGTGACCGTCCCGGCGCTGCTCACCGCGGGGACGTTGATGATGTAGGCGTGGGCGATCAGGGTCGCCATGGTGATCCCGACGACGAAGAGTATGGCGCGCCTGTGCTGCGGGTACCGCCGCCAGGAGAAGTAGACGCCGTCGGCCATGGACCCGACGCTGAGGGCGGCGAGCAGCGCTGCCAGGGCCTCGGCTGGGAGCAGCAGGGCCGGGCTCCTGGTGAAGGCGTGGGCCAGTATCACCAGGGTCAGGGCGACCAGGGTGACGATGGCCCCCCCCACCAGCCCCAGCAGCAGGGCACGAGAGGGCGGGCGGCCGCCCTGGATCTCCATGGTGGTCCTCGTTTGTGTGCGCTACAAAAACCTGAGCGGAGCCGGACCTGCGGCCCCTAGGCCGGCCTGGGCGTCAGGACGAACTCGCACGCCTTGTCGCCCCGGGCGATGCAGAGCGTCTCCTTGCACTCCATGGGGCTCCCCAGCCAGGAGGTGAGCATCCCCTCGAGGTGCCCCCTGACGAAGTGGCTGTGGGGGACCTTGGACTCCACCCCGGAGCACTCGAAGCTCTCGGCGACCCTCACGACGACCTGCTCCCAGTTCGGTCCCGCCTTCACCCCCTCCACCTTGAACCACCCCAGCGCCTGGTAGAGCTTGACGACGTCCTCGAAGTTCGCCATTATGAAGTCGGCCCCCATCCGCAGCAGGTACTCCTGGCCGAGCTCCCTGCCGTAGGACGCCCCCTCTTCGTAGAGTATCACGTTCCCCCCGGACCCGAACCTCTCGGTCACCGAGCTGAGCATGCTCGCCAGGGACTTCGCCCCCATCATCACCGCCCTGGTCCCGGTGTTGAACGTCACCGGGAAGTGCAGGCTGTCCACGAGGAACCCCTTGTTGCTCTCCACCACCATGGCGTCGTGGACCACCGGGGACGCCCCGAGCCTCCTCTTCAGGTCCATGGCGCTGTGGTCGCTGTCCTCGACGAACCCGCTCCAGACCCCGAGCCTGGCCGCGCTGTCCACCGAAGTGAAGCTCCCGAGGATGTTGAGGTTGAGGCCGTGCATCACCTCGAGGACGCTCCTGAGCGCCCCGGGGACGTTCTCGAGCTCTATCACGATGTGGAAGTACTTCCTCGTGGGGTCGAAGAGGTAGACGTTGACATCCTTTCGCAGACGCACGAAGCGCAGGTCCTCCGGCTGTTCTTAAGGGGGGTGAAGAAGTTCTCCTCGCCCGGCCCTGCAGGGGGACGGGGGGCGTGATGCGCTGGTGTGTGCACCTTCCGTTGTGACACATCCTTAAGCGACAACGGTGCGCGGACGGGTTCCATGAAGCGGGTACTAGGGTCGGTTCCGGACGGGCTCTCGCTCTGGGCCCTCGGGGGGGCCCTCGTCTACCTGCTGGCCGAGGTCTCCGCCCTGGCAGCCTTCCAGAGGCCGGTGCTCCCGCTCTCGCTCCTGTTCGGGGAGGCCCTGGGCCTCGGGACAGGCGGCGCCATGGACGTCCTCGCGGGGGCCGTGGTAGTGGTGGTCGGCTTCGAGGCCGTGGTCCTGGGGTCGGCCAGGGGGCGGGGGCGAGCGCCCCTGGCGCCGGGGCCAGCCAGGGCGGAACCCAAGGGGCTCGGCCGCGCCTCCCTGGACCTCATGCTCGCCGAGTCGGCCTCCAAGAACTTCGTCGAGGTCTTCCCCCTGAAGACCGGGGCCCTGAACGTCTACGGCGCCATAGCGAAGGAGGAGGGGGTGGAGGGGTACAGGTACGTCGTGATAGAGCCCGAGCTGACCGCCGACGAGAAGAAGCAGTTCGCCGGCCTGAAGGAGCTCCTCATAGAGGAGATGGACGTGGACCTCCGGAGCATAGAGACCAGGGAGAAGGCGGAGGCTTTCCTCTCCGACAAGGTCGCGAAGCTGGCCCAGACCTACGGGTTCAAGATCCCCAGGCCCAGCATGCGCAAGCTCCAGTACTACTTCACCAGGGACTTCATCCACCTGGGTAAGATCGACCCGCTGATGCTCGACCCCCTCATAGAGGACATCTCCTGCGACGGCTCCAAGATACCCCTCTACGTCTGGCACAGGGACTACGAGTCCATCCCGACCAACGTGACCTTCGAGACGGACAAGGAGCTCGACACCTTCGTCTCCAAGCTCGCCTACGTCTCGGGGAAGCACATCTCGCTGGCCCTCCCGATGGTGGACGCCTCCCTCCAGGACGGGAGCAGGCTCCACCTCACCTACGGCAAGGAGATCACCCAGAGGGGGAGCACCTTCACCATAAGGAAATTCAAGGAGGACCCGTTCACCGTCATCGACCTCATCAAGTACAACACGCTGAACGCCGAGGTCGCGGCCTACCTGTGGTATCTGGTGGAGAAGAGGCTGGCGATGCTCGTCTCCGGTGCCACCGCCTGCGGGAAGACGACCACCCTGAACACTCTGTCGACCTTCATCTCCCCGGGCCAGAAGGTCATAACCATTGAAGACACCGCCGAACTTAGATTACCCCAGGAGAACTGGGTGCAGGAGGTCAGCAGGGCGGAGGGGGGCGTCGGGGAGATCACCCTCTTCGACCTGGTCAGGAACGCCCTCAGGCAGAGGCCGGACGTCATCATAGTGGGGGAGATCAGGGGGAAGGAGGCGTTCACCCTCTTCCAGGCGATCTCGACGGGCCACGGGGGGATGGGGACCATCCACGCCGACTCCGTGGAGGCTGTCTTCAACAGGCTCACCACCGAACCCATGAGCCTCCCCCGGAGCCTTGTGGGGACCAGCCTCGACTGCATAGTCCTCCAGCTCAAGCTCAGGATAGGGGACAGGTCCGTGAGACGCATCGTGAGCGTCAACGAGATACTCGGCTACGACAGCAGGACCAACGAGATGGTGATGAACGAGGTCTACAGGTGGGACCCCGTCACCGACAGGCTCCTCGGGACCGGGAGGAGCAGGCTGGTCGACAAGATCAACCAGAGGTACGGGCTCCGCCCCGACGAGATCAGGCGGGACCTCGAGTCCAGGAAGGTCTTCCTCGAGTGGCTCGCCGGGAAGAACTACCGATCCTACAAGGAGGTCACCAGCTACGTGCAGGAGTTCTACGGGAACCCCTACGCCATGGCCAGCAGGGCGAGGACCGAGCTCGAGGCGACGCCTTGACGCGCCAGCAGGGCGCCCGGCTTGGGTTCTGGGGCGCGTCCTACGTCCTCTACGCCCCCTACGCCCGGCGCTTCGAAGGGGTCTTCAGGGACGTCCGGGGCGACCTGGCGAAGAGCGGGCTGATGGTCACATTCCACGCCTACGTCGCCGGGGCCCTCTTCACGGCGACGGTCGCCGGGGTCGCAGGGGCCCTGGCCGGGTTCACCACCGCGTTCTACGGCGGGCTCCCGCTTGGTTTCATGCTCCTTCTCCCGGTCGGGTCCGGGGCCCTCGCCTTCGCCGGGTGCCTGGCCGCGTTCTACTTCTTCCCCACCACCAGGGCGAGGTCCAGGGGGCGGAGGCTCGACGCCGAGCTCCCCTACGCCGTGGGGCACATGTCGGTCCTCGCCACGGCCGGGGTCACCCCTGAGAGGATATTCGACGTCCTCGCCAGGGAGGAGGAAGGGGGGGTCGTCGCCCACGAGTCCAGGATGCTGGTCAGGGACATGGCCACCATGGGGATGGACCTCTCCCAGGCGGTGGAAGCTGAGATCAGGAGGTCGCCGTCCGACAGGTTCGGGGACTTCCTCGACGGGTTCAGGTCGGCCTCGGTGTCGGGCAGCGACCTCACCACCTACCTGGGGAGGGCCGCCTCCGCCATGATGCTCGACAGGAGGCTCCAGGCCAAGGCGGTCGGGGAGAACGTGGGGATGGTCGCCGAGATCTACACCATAGTCCTCGTGGTCGCGCCGCTGCTGCTCCTGATCATGTTCTCAGTGATGGGGGCCATAGTGGGGTCCCTGGGGGGGCTCAACGTCCTCACCCTCATGTACCTGGTGGGGTACCTCTTCGTCCCGTTCGGCGGCCTGGTCAGCCTCATCCTGGCGGACCAGACTGTGAGGAAGGAGGTCGACTAGGTTGGGGGTGAGGGAGCTCCACGAGAGGCGCAGGGCGGTGTACCTGGGGGCGGCAGCCGGGGCGGCCGCGGCCCTGGCGGCCATAGCCGTGCTGAACCTCTTCCTCGGCGTCGGCTTCCCGTTCCCCCTCCCTTCGACCATGCTCCTGGTCGGGGTCGGGTTCATGGCCGTCCCTGGGATGGTCGACTGGATGTTCGACCGCTGGAGGGGGAAGATAGACGACGCCCTCCCGACGTTCCTCTCCGACGTGACCAGCAACACGAAGACCGGCTTCAGCCTCACCCGGTCCCTGGAGATGGCGGCCGACAACGACTATGGGCCCCTCACCAGGGAGCTGGTCAGGATCAGGACCCAGCTCTCGTGGGGGGTCCCCTTCGAGGACGCCATCCGCATGGAGATGAAGCGCCTGGACTCGAGGATAGCGAAGAGGACATTCGGGGTGCTGCTGGAGGCGAACAGGTCCGGGGGGAAGGTGGAGGAGATGCTCGAGGCCATCCAGAGGCACACCATGGAGCTCCACCAGATCGAGAAGGAGGTCAGGACCTCCCTCAAGCCCTTCACCCTCACAACGTATATCGCTGTCTTCATATTCCTCGGGATCGCCATAGTCATGATAGACACGTTCTTCGCAGGCCTCATCAGCACCCAGGGCTCGGCCGCCGGGGCCGCCGTCGCCTTCCAGGGCCTGCAGGGGATAAGCCTCTCGTCCATCAAGAGCGCGTTCTTCCAGGTCGCCCTGGTCGAGGCTGTGATAGGGGGGCTGGGGGCGGGGAAGCTGGGGGAAGCGTCCTTCGCAGCGGGGATCAAACACATCATCATACTCGTGGTGGCCACCGTGCTGGCGTTCCAGCTCTTCGTAGGGTGATGATGGAGTGCAGGCACCAGCCCCCAGGATAGAAGCGACCCGGCTCTACAGCGACCCCAACGCCAGGGAGCTCCTGCGCCGGATGCTCACCGAGAACGTCCTCCTGGAGCCGGTCATAGGCGGGGACGGGCGGGTCCACTACCTCCTGGCCGAGGAGGTGCTGGGGCTGGAAGTGGACGTGAAGGGGTGGATAGGGGAGATGGTGGAGCAGGCGATACTCAGGAAGGCTTCGAGCAGGCAGGTGATAATGTGCCCGGCCCACATGAGGGCCGACCCCATGGTCATGGTGGAGTGCCTGAAGTGCAGGTCGAAGACGTCGGTGAAGAGGTCCCTGGTGGAGCACACCTACTGCGGCTACATAGGGGACGACTCGCGCTTCGACAAGAACGGGACCCTCCAGTGCCCGAACTGCGGGAGGCCCATACGCGCCCAGAACGAGCTCAGGGTCTCCGGCGTGTGGTACGAGTGCCAGAACTGCCTCTCCAAGACCAGCACCCCCAGGCTTGTATTCGTCTGCAAGGAGGGGAACCACGAGTTCTCCACCGCCGACCTCGCCCTGGTCGCCATAGACGCCTACTCGGTGAACGAGAAGGCCCTGGTGGAGCTGAGGAACACCCTGCTCCTCGACCCGGAGCTGGCTGCCATGCTCACGGGGATGGGGTACGAAGTCTCGGCCCCGGCCAAGGTCCAGGGGCAGTCCGGGTCGGTCCACTCGCTGGACGTCTACGCCAAGAAGGACGGGGAGACCGTGGCCCTCCAGGTGGCCGTCGACACGAAGCCCGTCGACCCCAGCGCTGTCATAGCGTTCTTCGCCAAGGCCTTCGACATAAAGCCCAACAGGGCGGTCCTGGTGACCATCCCGGCGGCGTCGGAGGACGCTAAGAGGCTGGAGACGGGCTACGGCGTCTCCCTGGTCGAGGACTTCGACGGGTCCGGCGTGGTGAGGAAGGTGAAGGAGGTCCTCGAGGCCGCGACCAGGTCAGCCTAGGGCCTGGAGCCCAGGAAGGAGAGGAGGGCCTCGTTGAAGGCCCCGGGCTGAGAGATGTTCACCAGGTGGTCGGCCCCCCGGACGAGTATCCTGGACGACCTGGGTATCTTCTGGTGGACCCTTTCGGCGAGGGTGATCTGCCCGGGGACGTCGCTGTCCCCCCAGATCAGCAGGGTGGGGGCGCGTATCTCCCCGAGCCTCTTGAAGGCGGGCTGGGCCTTCGGGCGCCTCAGCTCGGCGAAAGGCGTCGTGAACACATGGTAGTTGTCCCTGGCTATGGACGCGACCCTGGGCTTCGCTTTCCCCAGGGACTGCCCCATTATCGCGAGGTGGACGTCGATGGCCTCCTCCACCTTCCCGCGCTTCATGGCCTCTTCCCAGCGCTCCCACTCCCTGTCCCTGGCGTGGTCCATCTGCTCCTCCTGGGGGCTCCCGTACTCGTAGCCGTCGACCGTGGGTGCGACGAGGACCAGGCCGCTGACCCGCTCGGGGTAGGTCAGGGCGAAGTCGATGGCGACGCTCCCGCCGTTGGAGATCCCCACCGGGATGACCGACTTCACCCCGGCGTGGTCGAGGAGCTCCTTGAGGTCCCGCTCGTCGTCGTAGGGCCCGGCGGGCCTGTCGGACAGCCCGGACCCCCTCAGGTCGTACCTCAGGGCCCTGTAGCCCCTCTTCGGGAGGAGCTCGAACTGCTCGTCCCACATCCTCCTGTCGAGGAAGCCCGCATGCATGAGGACGACCACGGCCCTGTCCTTCGCGTCCCCGGCCACCTCGTAGTACAGCTTCCCGCCGCCCACCTGGGCGTAGGCCCCCGCAGGCGTCAAACCACCATACCTCCCGCGCCATCCGCTTGTAAAGGCGTCGCGGTCTCGCGCTCCGCGGGGGAGACGGGGGCGGGCGAGATTCTCCTTTGGCTGCACCGGCGGATGTTACACCTCCTTAAGTCAACTTCATGCCCCTCGCGACAAAGTGACATGATGAGATGACCGGGGGCTGTATCAACGAAGCCAGGACTCTCTCGTCCCCCTCCCCCGGACCGCTCTCCCATCGAGGCGGGCCCTAGGCAATGAAGATGGACAGAAGGAGGGGGGTCAGCGAGATGATCGCCACCCTGCTCGTCCTCGCCATCGTCGTCGTGCTGGGGACCGTGGTCTTCGCCTTCGGCTCGGCGGCGTTCACGAGCTGGTCCCAGGGGTTCGGCAACCTCATAGGCCTGAAGACCAGCCAGCTGGAGGAGACCTTCATCGTAGAGTACGTCCAGTTCAACGGGACCTACCCGACCCAGACCGTGGTGGTGACCGTGAGGAACGTGGGGAGCATCACCACGGAGGTCGCCAGCATCGCCATAAGCAACCTGACCAGCTTCACGGGGACCGGGTCCCAGTTCCTGGAGTTCAGCGGGCCGACCCAGATCGCGGCCGCCCCCCCGAACCCCACGGACACCAACGCCTGCGTGGCGCCGGCGGGGGAGAACTACTTCGTGGTGGGGGTGGGGTACTCCTGCTCCTTCAGGGTGAGCTACCACTGGGTCTCGGGGACCGCCTACAACGTGGTGGTCTCGACGGCCAGAGGGAACACGGTCACCCTGTACTGGAAGGCGTAGCGAGAGATGAAGATGAAGCGGCGGGGGGTGGGGACAGTGGTGGGGATGGCGATATTCCTCGTCCTGGCCCTGCTGATCGCCGGCCTGTTCTTGGTGGTCTTCGAGGAGTACACGGGCTACCAGATGGCGGTGAAGCAATACGACGCCGCCCAGCAGGCGAAGGGGCTCGGCAACACCCAGATCACCGGGGTGAGCTTCGGCTCAAGCGCCACCAGGGGGCCCTACGACGCGAGGAACGGGCCCACTGTCGCCAGCCCGCTGCTCCCGTACAACTACACCAACGGGTACCAGCCCGTCTGCGAGAAGAACTCCCCCTACTACGCCACCCTCTGCCACACGGCGACGCACAACCCCCCGTCCACCTACCCCCAGGCCATCCCGCTCCCGCTCAGCTTCGCCTCCCAGGACAGGCTCGCGGAGTACACCCCGATCCAGAACGAGAACTTCACCACCAGCACCTCCGGGTGGACGTCCGACGTCTCCTACCCGTCGGGGTCGGGGGTGAGCTCGGGGCTGCTGGCCGGCTACGACCCGACGGACACGTCGCTGGCGTCCCCTGGGTCCCCCTCGGGGCCGGGGGTCCTGTTCATCAGCTCGAACATCAACCCGCCTAGCACCGGGAGCGGGTACATCGTCGAGTGGAAGTACGAGATGTACGTGGCCATGAGCACCTTCGGGGTCTCCTCCCCCTGCACCGGCGGGTGCCCCAACGCCTACTTCAGCTACGCGCAGTTCCTCAGCGGGTTCTACCTCGGGGTCCCGGAGCTGAACGACCTCTACGTCCAGTTCTCCATCCAGGACCCGGCGGGGAACAACTACACCATCCCCATCCCGACGAACCCCGGCAGCAGCTGCGCGACCGGGAAGCTCTGCTTTTCGACGTCGTCGACGGTGGAGACGCAGTGGTCCGAGTCCACCGGGATCAACATGACCACCCTCACTGCCAACAGCGGCCCCAACGCGGGGAGCACCCAGCGGGTGTTCACCAAGACCGGATTCTACATACTCACCCTGCGGGCGGAGTTCAGCCTGAAGAGCGTGTCGGGGAAGGGGAACGCGCTGCAGGAGGTGCGCATGTTCTTCGACGATATCGGCATCGGGCTCTACTATCACGCCAACGTCGTCGACCAGACCCTGGACTACATCATCCCCTCGTGCCTCACATCCACTGACGCCACAAATTCTACCGAGTGCCCCAACGGGGCGACTGGGGAGTCCCCCGGCGTCCTCTCCCAGGTCTCCTTCAACTTCCTGGGGAGCGCCTCCTCGACGGCCAACATCTACATTTTCGTGAACGAGTTCGCCCAGGCCCGTCCAGTGGGGACCGGGGCCAGCGCGAGCTATGTCTTCGACTGGAGCCAGATAGACACGTCCACCATATCGAACGGCCCGTTCAGCTTCAGCTGGAACAACGGGGTCTTCGACGTGAGGCTCTTCGTCAGCCAGAACCGGCTGGTCTTCGGGAACACGGCCATCCCTCCGATCCCGGCGGGGTCGGTCGAGTTCAGGTTCTACGTGATCCAGCCGCGGGCGACCAACCCGTCCACCCTGACGCTCACCGTGTCGTCCGGGAGCGCCACCACCGACGCCTGGCCCAACAACAGCCACGTCACGGTCGGTCTCGAGAACTTCAGCAACCTGATGGGGGCGACGTCGCACCTGGTCAGCCTGTGGGTCGTGAACTCCACCGCGACGGTGAACTACAACACCGCGTCGAACCCCGAGTTCGACGTGTACCTCAGCCCCGGAGAGACCTACTCGCTGACCCTGAACTACCACTGGGTGAGCGGGGGGTACACCTTCATCATCGTGACCTCCACCGGCGCGGAGTACACCTTCGTCACCAGCCCGCCGTAGCTGGACGGAATGCGAAAATACTTATCTAGTATTCAATACTCCATAGGTATCTATGGGAGCCTGGATCCCACGATGGCTCGCCGCCTCGTACGAGTCGCTCCTCGAAAGGTTCGAGGGGTCCTCGTTCACGTCAGAAGAGGCAGCCAGGGCGGGGGTAGCGAAGCCACAGGTGGTCCTCCCCAGGCTTGAAAAGGCCGGGTGGCTGCACCGCCACGGGCGGGGGGTGTATTCGACCGCGGACCCCAGGGTCGCGATCCGTTCCTGCTTCGGAGATGACTGGAGGTCGAAGGTCCCACAGAAGCAGTTCGTCGCCCTGATCGAGTCCGCCCTCGGTTCGATGCTTTCGGGGTACCAGCGACGGCTGGAGGGGGCCGTGCTCTACGGCTCCGTGGCAAGGGGGACGGCGAAGGAGACCAGCGACATCGACATCATCGCCCTCGTCGAGGGGCTCCCCGAATCTTACGGCGAGAGGGTCAGGGAGGCGGCGCAGATGGTTCGCGGCGTGCCGATCCGAGCCGAGGGGGAGCCCCCTGGGGCGTTCCACGACCTGGGGTTCGTCCTCCTGCGGCCTTCGGAGCTGGAAGAGCCCTACCCGTTTCTCCTGGACGTCGTCAATGACGGGGTCATCCTCTACGACAGGGACGGCTCAACGGCCGAGAAGCTCCTCAAGATAAAGCGGGAGTTCGAGAAGATGGGGGCGGTCCGCACCCAACTCGCCGACGGCTCCTGGTACTGGGCCCTGGAGGTGCCCCGGCTTCGGACTGGCTGAAGCTGGCTGAGGACCTCCTCAGAAGGGCGGAGGCGAGGAGGAAGGACGCGACGGCGGCCCTGGGGAGGGGTGACTACCCCGAGGCGGTCAGGTACAGCCAGGAGCTGGTCGAGCTGTCTCTGAAGGCGTCCCTGAGGATGGTCGGAGTGGAGTACCCCAAGGTCCACGACGTCGGGAAGGTCCTCAAGGCCGAGAGGAGGCGGTTCCCTCCGTCTTTCTCCGACCGCATCGAAAGGCTCGCGGACGTCTCGAAGGAGCTGGCGGAGAACCGGGCGGCGGCCATGTACGGGGTCGAGGCCCAAGGGAAGGGGGCGAGCGAGATCTTCGGGAAGGAGGAAGCCGAGGCGAGCCTGGCAGAAGCGAAGGAGGTCCTTGAGAGGGCCCAGGCGCTCAGGGGCGAGCTGGCTGGCCCCTCAGGCGGCTGAAGAATTTCTTCACCGCCGTTATATTGGCTCGGCGCCGACGAAGGCCGATGAACGTCTCGCAGCGGAGGGCCGTCTCCCCGATCATAGCGACCCTGCTGCTCATAGCCATCACGGTCGCCGCGGGGGTCATAGTCTATGTGTTCGTGACCGGTCTCTCCGGGAACCTGACGAAGTCCGGAGGGAACCAGGTGACGGAGCAGATTTCGCTCGACTCGTACAACTTCCAGTCGCCCAGCTTCCTGACCATGTATCTGCGCAACACGGGAACATCGGCCCAGACGATCTCGGCGGTCTACTTCGACGGGGTCCAGGCCCAGTTCTACGGGAGCTGCGGGGCAACAACAGGCACGTACACTTCCACCTCAACCGGCACCCTTACCACAGTTACGACCGCTGTCACTGTCGCCACAGCCTCCAGCACGGGCCAGTCTCCGCAGAGCACTTGCACCCTGAACGTCTACAATATCGTGGGCGCCGACGCAGGGACGTCGTACCAGGTCAGGATAGTCACGTCTGACGGCGGCATATTTCCGTTCAACGTAGTAGCAGGGAGCACCGGGTAGACATGAAGATCCAGCAGCGCAGGCGCGCCGCGGTCAGCCCCATAGTCGCCACACTCCTCTTGATAGCCATCTCTGTGGCCCTTGGAGTAGTGGTCTACGTCTTCACCAGCGGGCTGGCGGGGTCGCTGACCAACGCCCACGTCAACCAGCTTACGGAGCAGGTCTCCCTTGACGCCTACAACTTCCAAGTCTCACCGCATAACTACCTCACCATGTACCTGAGGAACACCGGGACAGGGTCGGTGTCGGTCTCGGCGGTCTACTTCAACGGAGTCGCCGCACAGTTCTTTGGGACGTGCGGGTATCTGGTCTCAACAGCCACTACGGTCACGACTGCGACTTCTTCGTCGACCGCTCTCGCGGCCACAACGACCACAGCCACCGAAACGGCACAGCAGACCTGCCAGCTGAACGTCTTCGGCATGACGGCCTCGGCCGGAACCTCCTACCAGGTCACCATAGCAACCGTCGACGGCGGCAAGTTCATCTTCAACGTGGTCGCCGGCCAGACCGGTTAGGAAGATCCCGTGAGTACGGACGCGCCGCTTCCCGAACAGCCCAGCCTGGCGACGTCCCGCTCCCTCGGCATCACCGCCCCCGACGGGGAGGACGTCTACGAGCTCTACCTCAGGGTGAAGTCCAAGCCTTCTGTCCTCGGCAGGGTCTCCAGCCTCGTCGGCTCCAAGGGGGTCGACATCCTCTGGATGAACGGCCAGGCGTCCGACGACAAGCAGACGGCGGACTTCTACATGTTCATGGAGATGAGCGCGGCCACGTTGTCCGCATCCGAGCTCGTCGCCGAGCTCAAGAAGCAAGACTTCGTCCTGGAGGCGCGCTCGCAGAAGCGGGAGAGGGTCTACTTCGAGGGGTTCGCCTTCCCCCTCACCAGCGGGGGCCACAGGCGGGTCATGGTCCTGGACGCCCTAGGGTGGACCGGGCTCGTGAAGAACGTCCTGGGGAAGTTCGGGAGCGCGGGCAAGTCGATGCTCCACGACGAGGGGGCCGCCTTCGGCCAGGAGGTCGCGGAGAGGCTCCTGAAGAGGCTCGCCGACCCTGAGCCGGCCCAGGTCCTGGACAACCTGAAGGCCCTGGTGAAAGCCAGCGGGCTCGGGTTGGTGGAGATAAGCGAGGTAGACGACGGCGAGAGTTTCAGGGTCTCCATAACGGAGTCGATCCTGCGCCAGGGGGACGGCGCGAAGCTCACCGACGACTTCCTGGCGGGGATCATCAGGGGGGCCATAGGCCGCGCCTACGGCGGAGAATACTGGGTCAACGGGACGAGGCTCGAGGGGGAGCGCATGGTCTTCGAGCTCGCGCGCGAGAGCAGCGCCCATCCGGTCGCCCCCGCGCGGCCTGGCGCCGAAAACGGGGCCCCGAAAGCCCCGGAAAACACATGATAGCGGACCGGCAAAATCCGTAGCACATATATAGGAGACTTAAAGCCGCTTTTCTTTACTTGGCCTACGACGGCCAGCGCGCAGATACCGAGCAGTCTGCTCCTGGAATCAAACTTACCAACCTCGGCCTGCAGGGGCTGGAGTACGTCCTGGGGGGAGGCCTCCCGGAGAGCTCCGTCTACCTGCTGACAGGAGGGCCGGGGACCCACTACGTCACCTTCGCCGACCAGGCGGTCTACAACCACCTCTCCACCGGCGGCAAGGCGGTCTACTACAACCCAGAGACCCCGCTCAACGACGTGGTCGAGGACATGGCGCTCTACCACTGGGGGATACGCCCCTACCTCGACGACAGGTCCTTCGTCTACTCGAGGCCCATGCCCCCGCAGCTGCAGAGCCTCGCGGCTGTGCTGGAGGAGAACCCCATGGAGGAGGTGATCAAGCTCGGCTCGTCTCTCGCAGGGCTCACCAAGGACTTCGTCGAGAAGCTGAGGGAGGGGCGCTGGAGCATCTTCAACTTCAGCTACCTCATGGGCGCCTACCCGCACCAGGAGATCACCGACCTGGTCATGTTCTGGGTCAACGCGGTGCACAGGTACGGCGGCGTGCACTTCCTCACCCTCCCCGAGGGGATCCACGACGAGAAGCACGTGAACTTCATCAAGAGCCTGGTGGACGGGGTCATGTCGTTCAAGTTCGCCCAGGGCTTCGGCCAGGCGGAGGGGGAGGTAGAGGTTCAGAAGCTCAGGCGCGTGATACCAAAGTCCAAGACGTTCCGCCACACGGTCCAGGCCGACGGCATAGCCATAGAGACCACGGCCCGCATAGGCTAGGCCTTGGGCTGCTCAGAGGCCTCGTAGTCTTCCCGTGGCGCGGCGCCCCTCTTCCTCAGGGTGTATCTGACCAACAGCAGCCCGGCCACCACCACCGCCGCTATCACAATCACCGGGATGAAGTCGTAGAGCCCCAGGGCCGAGCCAGGCTGGGGGGAGCTGGCCGCGGTGGTCGTGAGGTCAGTCACCACAACCGTGGTGGTCGCGGCCAGCGGGCCGAGCAGCGTGCTGTTCGAGGAGGCGGTTATCGTCGCCGCCCCTGGCCCCGCTGGGATGAAGTGCACCACCGCCTCCCCGCCAGGGCCCATGGCCACGGCCCCTCCAGGGACCAGGGTCCCCTGGCTGGCCGCCAGGGTCACTACGGCCCCTGGGACAGGCATCCCCAGCACGGCGACCGAGACAGTCAGGGTGGCCTCTTCGTCCGGGCCGATGTATGGAGGGCTCGCCGATATCGACAGACTGGCAGAAGACGGGAGGACGCTCAGCTGGGCCGACCCGGTAGCGAGCCTGGGGGCGAGGGCGGTCAGGGTGGTCGAGCCCGCCGTCTGCACCGCCAAGGTGCCGTAGGTGAGGTCTGTCGCCGGCGCTATCGCTTCGTTGATCGGGCCGTTCAGGACGGTCCCGTTGGACGCCGTGATCACAAGGTTCGTCCCGGCCGACGAGTAAGCGGGCTCACCTGCCGAGTTCACCGCCTGGACCGCGTAGGCCTCGTCCGGCCCTGACAGCGCGGCCACCGACGACGGCGGGGCAAGGAAGAGCGCCAGCGCGACCGGCTTCGAGCTAGGCGCGGCCGTCCTGAGCGGGAAGGAGGCTGGCTGCAGACCAGCGCTCGTGGCAGCCAGGGTGGTCGACCCGGCGCGCGAGGAGGTCACCACCGGGACCTGGACGAACGAGCGGCCGGCACCGAGGGTGACGGTGGTAGGGATGGACCCCACCGATGCGTTGGACGACGAGAGGAAGACGGTCAGGTTGGCGAGAGACAGGGTGGGCCTCCCTGACGAGTCGAGGAGGGATATCACCAGCGCCTGGTGGGTGCTGGAGTCCGCCGGGAGCACCGGGGGTATGACCGTGACCTCCAGGGCCGAGGGGGCGCGCCCCGAGGCCGACTGGCCGGCGGCCGCCAGGGCGGGGACAGCGAACCCGGCAAGGAGGAGCGCCAGAAGCACAGCTGCTGCCGCTCGCATGTAGCGGAGCGGGCTTCCGCGCTTATAAAACAAGATAGATGCCCGACACGGTGTTACTTGGTAGGCTTCGCCATCGGCCCCTTCGACCTCTCAGTCTACGTATCCCTGGCCTTCTTCTTCGGCATCGCGGCCCAGTTCCGGGCGATGGACGGGTACTCCTTCCTCCGCAGGGTCCTGGCCTCCATCGAGCCGAGGGTGGGGATTCTCTTCGCGGTGTCGCTGGTCACCTTCGTCGTCTCCCCGTTCATCCTGAACGACGTCCTGGTCCTCATCCTCACCCCCGCTCTGATCAGGTACTCGAAGCACCACGGCTTCGACGCCGTCCCCCTCATCGTCGCCGAGGTGACGTTCACCAACATATCGAGCTCCCTCACCCCCATAGGGAACCCGCAGAACATCATCCTCTGGACGTCTTCGGGGATAGGCTTCATCAGGTTCGTGGAGGGGACCTGGGCCCCTGTCCTCGCCTCCGCCGTCCTCGCCTCGGTCGCCCTCATCCCGCTCTCCCGCCGGTTCCGAGGTCCCAGGGACGCGCCGTCCCCCCTCGGCTCCTACACCCCTGCCCTGTACCTGGCCTACGTGACGGTCGCGGTCCTACTGGCTGACTTTTACGGCCTCCCCAGCTACGTCCCCCTCGCGGCCGGGTTCCTGGGGGGGTTCGCAGCCACCAGGCGCGACCTCCGCACCCTGTGGAAGGAGTTCGACGTGAGGTCGCTCCTGATACTGTACGCCTTCATCGCGTCCGTCACGGTCGCAGCCTACGCCCTCGCCGGCTACATCGCCCCCTACGTCGCGCCCGCCGCGCTGGGGGAGCAGCCGTACTCGGGGGTCTTCATCGGCGTGCTGTCCAACCTGATGAGCAACGTCCCAGTCACCCAGCTGCTCGTCAACACCACGGGGGTGTCCGCCCACGTGGCCCCGAAGATAGCCGTGGAGGCGGGCCTCGCGGGGAACCTCGGACCGGTCGCGTCCTTCGCCAACCTCCTCGCGCTCAGGATGGCGGCCAAGGAGGGGCTGTCGGTGAAGAAGGCGGTGGGGCTACAGGTGCTGGTGGGGCTGGTCGCGTACATCCCCGCGCTGCTCTGACGGCCTCCCCGGCCGCTCCTGGCGCCGCGCGTCGTGGATGGATTCCGGCTCGATATCCAGGGCCTATACGGGCCGTCCAACTGTATGCTCAGTTTGAGCGAACACACCGAGATATCTCCTGTTCCCCTATGCGTTGGTACCAACGATGCCCAACCTAGGCCTTTACGGCGAAACCCGGGAGACGACCGAGGTCCAAGGCTCGTCTTCGATGGCGGAGAAGCGCAAGGTCCTCGCGCGCAGGTCCCAGCTTGAGATAAGGATGGACATGCTCAAGGTGATAAAGGCCGGCGCCGAGAAGCCCACCCAGATCATGTACAAGGCGAACCTGTCCTGGGTCGCGCTGCAGACGCACCTCAACCAGATGATAGAGAGGGGGCTGCTGAAGTGGGTGACGGAGGGGACCCGCAAGCGCTACGACCTGACCCTGAAGGGCTCCAGCGTGATGTACGCCTACCAGAAGATCCTCGAAGAAGTCGGCGAAGAGGACGTTACCGAGTTCTCGTCGGCGTTCTAGAGGCTTCAGGCAGGATTACAAGCGCAGGGATAAATCACCCGGGGAGGGAACCGCGTGCCCTGGCCCAGACCTCGACGAGCCCGCACCAACCGGGGCTCCCGCCGTTCACACGGAGCCTGCTGAAGTGGAGCTTCGCCATCGGGGTCATCCCGCCGGTGGCGCTCGTGCTGGGGCTGGCCCTGAAGAGCCTCTATCTGCTGGACTACGTCCATGTGATTACCGGGGGGAGCTGGACCGGGTTCGACCTGTACACCGGGCTTGTCCTCTCCAGGATACTGCGGTCCCTGGAGATACCGGCGCGGGTCGAGGTGGCGAAGAGGCTCACCCCCACCACGTTCTTCATCATCCCGTCCCTGGCGGCCGTGGCCATAACCTCGGGGATCTACCTCGCCCAGGCGATGGGGAAGTTCAACCTCGCGGACCCGTGGATACTCGCCGCGGGGGTGATAGTGGTGGTGCTCACGGTCCAGGGGTTCGGCGTCTTCCTCCCCAACGGCGTCAGGATATTCCTAGAGCTCGCGAAGGTGAAGCCAGACCCGGCTCTGATATCGAAGCTGACGATGCGCAACGTCAGGCTCGCCGCCAGCCAGGCTGTCTTCCAGGTCCTGATCATCCTGGTCATGGCGCACCTGGCCGTATACTAGGAGGGCTGGGTTGAACACAAGCGCCCTGGTCGCGATACTCGTCCTCGCAGGGGCCCTCCTCTCCGTGTTCGGGGTCCTTTACAGGATGGCCGCCAGGAGCTACGCCAGGGGCGAGCTCGACTACGACGGGATCCGGATACTCAGGTGGGCCCTTCTCGGCCAGCTCGCGATCTTCGCGATACTGACCCTGACAGCGTTCCTGACGTGAATCGTCGGAATCCATGCTCAGGGGAACGGATGATTATAACCTTTAGAAAACACATAGACATGCATTGGGCGTATCAATTGAATTGCTCATAGTTTAAATCAGCCGGCCCCCCAGCCGTTGCCGCAATGACTCTCGACGAGAAAATCCGACTCGGCATGGTGGCCCTGACAGGAGCGAGCATTGTTTTCGCCTCGCTCGGTCTGCACCTAGGGCCTCTGGAAATCATCGGTGGATCCGGTCAAGCTTAGGATCCACCCGATCCTTTTATTTGCGCCGTCAGATTCTGGAACCGAGAAAGCAAAGCCGGCTCGTCGAAGCCCCAGGCCTTCTTGTCCTTGCTGTAGAGGTTGTGGGAGATGGTGAAAGAAAGCGCTTCAGACTGGTCTAGCACCATGACCTCGGTCTTCACTTTGACATCCGCGATCGCTCTGGTCAGGAACTGGAACCCCTCGACGGTGTCTTCGGTGGGGAAGTAAAATTCGGCGAAATAATCCGACGCCCCGACCATTTCGGACCAAAGGAACGGTATCGTGTGCAGCTTTGCCATCAGCTCCATCCTTTCTCTCTCCGAGAGCCCCGTCGAAAGCAGGCTGATGTGCTGGTATCTGTGCTGCCTATGGAGCGCCTTCTCCAGCACGGTGTCATAGGTCGTGCCCATCCATCTCAGGTAATATCCTGAAATCATCTTCCTCTCCATTACGTGTGTCTTCATGTGCCAGGCGAGCACTTTGTAGTTGAGCTTGAGCTTCTCGGAGATCTCGACGAAACTCCTGGTCGCGTCGATCTGCAGTTCTTTCAGGATGAGCAGGTCCATGTAGTCGAACTTCGTGTGCCCTGACGGAGCATACGCGGCCTGGTCCGACGTCTTGAGCGGGGTGGACCAGTCGAAGTCCCACCTCCCCGTGTCGAAGTCGTAGCATTCAGTCCGCATCGGATTGGTCCTGAACCAGTCGAACGGGACCACCTTGAGGCTCTTGAACAGGCCGCTTTCCTTGAGGGAGTTCAAGAACGACACATAGGAAGCCACATGCTCCGAAGGGACGCTGGCGGCAACAACATAGTCGTCATAAAGCAACCTCTTCTCGAAATACACGACGTAGCAGAGCTCGTTCATCGCGGTGAGGATCGCATTGGTGTATCCTTTGAACTCGGGCCCAAAGTCAGCGACGAACAACACCCTTCGCAGCCCGAGCTTCTCATGGTCCACGATCGCCTGGACCCCGAAGCCTTTGCTCAGCACCTTCTCCTTGTACCTGTATCTCACCGACTCCTTGAATTGGTCCAGACGCCTCGCAATCTCTGGTATGTCCGGGCCGATCTCTGAGATGAGTTTGACCAGCTCGGCTGTCCTCGCGCTGGTGTCCCGGGTTCCTACGCTTGGGGTCTTCAACTGCTCTTCGTTATTAGCGCCCTCAGCACCTTTGACACTTAAATCTATGGGAATTCCCGATTCAGATGGAGTCTCTGTAGTCCGGAGCTACCTTGCCACTTCCTGCTCGGCAGAGGCCATCCTGTTGAGCTTCAGCAGCCCCGGCGCCGGATATGGCAGCCTCAGCGTCCCGCAGAGGAGGTACATGGTAGGGTAGACCCTCTGGTAGATCTTCATGAACAGCGCGGGGCTCCCGTCCGCCTCCTTCGCCGCCAGGAGCTGGTCGATCTCGTCGTCCTTCCCCTTCAACATCGCCGTCCCTGACACGAAGACCCTGGCCGCAGCCGGCTGCGTCTCCACGTCCATGGAGAACTTCAGGTTCAGGAACCCTGGGCCGCGGTCGGCCTCGTTGATGGAGGAGTTGACGTTGAACGTCACCGGGGTCGACTCGTTGGCCTCGTCCGAGGTCTTGTTCGCCTCTATCCCCTTGACTGATACTGCTATGTCGACCAAGCGCTGGGATGGAACGGCCCTCCACCTTATTTAACGGTCATAGACTGCAAATTCATAGCCGAGGTTCGCAATCCATTTTATGCGAAATCACACCTCGGACGCGAGCATGTCCTCTGCAGAGGAAGTCCCGGGCACCACGAACATCCGTGCGGAGGGGGACAATGCGAGGCTGACGGTCAAGATCTCGCTGAAGCCCCGCTTCGGGAAGGAGAACCTGAAGGAGAAGTACAAGGTGGGGAAGTACAGCCTGTCGGAGGGCTACTCCATGGGGCCCTCGCTGCAGGCCCTGGTCCCCAAGGGGACCCCAGACTACGTCGAGCACGGGGAGAACTACGTCGAGAGGATCATGCGCGCCCTCTATCATTTCAAGCAGTGCGCCCTCATCGGGCCGTCGGGGACCGGGAAGAGCGTCAGGGGGACGGAGGAGGTGGACGTGATCCGCAACGGCAAGAGAGGGTCCAGCACGATAGAAGGCATCTTCGAGTCCCTGAAGGGAGCGGGGAAGAGGGTGGACGCCGCCGGGAGCTGGGAGACGATCCGGGTCGGCAGGGACGAGCTGCTGGTGCTCTCCTTCGACAGGCGCGCCGGCGAGATCGTGTGGAGATCCCCTGCGGCCATCGCGCGCAGCGCCTACGCCGGCCCCATCGCCGTGGTCACCACGGCCACGGGGCGGAAGCTCGCGGCCACCCCGGACCACTCCTTCGTCACCCTGGACGGGACGGTGAAGGCGTCGGACTTGAAGCCCGGGGTCTTCCTCCCGGTGGTCAACACGACCCCGGCCCCGAGCATCGTCATGGCCATAGGAGGGACCTCCGCCCTCCAGTCCGGGCGGACCATAGCGAAGTGGGAGCGGGTCGTCGAAGTGAAGATGGAGGCGCACGAAGGGTGGGTCTACGACTTCGAGGTCCCGGGGACCGAGACCTTCGTCGCCGGGGACGGGATAGTCACCCACAACACCCACATCACCTACCTCGTCGCCGAGCTCGCCGGCCTCCCCCTCTGGGAGATCAACTGCGGGCTCCAGACCTCGGTCTACGACCTCTTCGGCAGGTTCGTGGGCCTGGGGAAGGAGAACTGGGTCGACGGCCAGATAGTGTCCTGGTGCAGGTACGGCGGCATCCTCTACCTCGACGAGGCCAACATGATGAAGCAGGACATAGCCACCAGGCTCAACCCGATCCTCGACACCAGGGGCCACATGGTCCTCAACGAGAGGGACAACGAGGTGATCCCCAGGCACCCCAACGGCTTCGTGATGATCAGCATGAACCCCTACTCCGCTGAGTTCGCAGGGACCAAGCCCCTCAACGCCGCCTTCCGCCGCAGGATGACCGTCTGGATCGACTTCGACTACCTGAGCGTCGGGAGCAAGATAGCCCCCGACGAGGTGGAGATGATAGCCCAGCGCGCCAAGATAGGCAGCCCCGTGGCGGAGAAGCTGGTCAGGGTGGCCGCGGAGATACGCAGGCAGTACAAGACCGGCGACCTCCCCTACGCCCCGTCGGTGGGGGACCTGGTCAACTGGGGGACCCTCGTGGCCGACGGGCTGACCCCCGCCCTGGCGGCCGAGGAGACCATAATCGCCCTCACGGCAGACGACCCCGAGGTCCAGAACAACGTGAGGAGGATCGTCCGGATGGTCGTGGGGGACGCAAAAGCCGGGTCCAAATGAACATCCTAGAGTACGCCTGGACCAACTTCTCCAGCGTGTCAGGAGCAGACCAGAGCAGGTTCAGGCTGATCCTGAGCGCCACCGCGCCGAGGCCCACCCTGGGGCTCGAAGGGGACGGGTTCCTGGCGAAGATACCTGTCCCGAGGCAGGAGAAGGAGGGGGTGGTGTCTGTCCAGGGGCTGTTCACCGACGCGGACGGCCAGGGGTGGGCCACCCTCTGGAGGCTCTTCAGGGCGTCCCTCTACCACGCCGCCTTCCACCTGGCCCACGGCAACCTGAAGCCCCTCGCGAAGTGGGCGAAGGAGAAGGAGCGTTTCCCGGCGATATTCACCCTGTCCCTGCTCGAGGACTACCGCATCACCCTGGCGGCGAGGGAGAAATGGCCTGGGGTGATGACCGACATCGCCTACGCCAACCTGGTGGCGGCCATGAGGATGCCCGACCTCGACGACATAGAGAGCAGGGGGCTCAGGACCGCTTCGAAGCTCCTGGTCGCCCTCTGGGGGGTCGCCCCGGCCAAGGCGGGGAGGGTCGAGGAGGACCAGGCGATCCTCGCTATCACCGAGAAGGTTCGGGGGATGGTCGAGAACTCGGCCGAGGACCCCGAGAACCCCCTCCTCCTGAAGGCGGCCAACCTGATCTACAAGCAGTTCGACAAGGTGGTTCTGCCGCAGATCCCTGCCTTCCCCCACACCGAGGCGCATTCGGGGGACTCCCTCTTCCGGGACCACCTCGAGGCGACGAAGGGGAAGGGAAAGCCCAGGCTCGCAGGGGCCCTGGCGGCCATAGGGGTCGAGGGAGGGGCGTCGGTGGAGCTCCCGGACGAGCCCGAGTTCAAGGAGACGTTCACTGCGCTGCAGGACCAGTTCGCGAGGAGGAAGAAGGTCACCGACTATTACTCCAAGCTCCTGGCTAGCACGAGGCTGAACGGGATCGTGTTCCCCGACGGCGACTACGCCGGTTTCCTCAGGGCCAGGGCGGAG
This sequence comes from archaeon, assembly GCA_021827865.1. Classification (GTDB taxonomy): domain Archaea; phylum Thermoproteota; class Nitrososphaeria; order Nitrososphaerales; family Gagatemarchaeaceae; genus UBA183. The sequence goes on along the minus strand of JAKAUC010000009.1, from coordinate 92,154 downwards.
CTGGCGGGGCCGATACGGAACATCAAGAACCAGCTCCTGGCCATCAAGAACGTGGCCGACGAGGAACCGGGGAAGCTCAGCGGCCAGGTGGACATGCCCATGGCAATGCAGGTGGTCGCCTCCGGGTCGCAGAGGTCAGACGTCTTCGTCCGGGAGGAGCCGATACTGAAGGACGAGGCCTGGGCCATACTCGTGGACGCGAGTAAGAGCGTGTCGAAGTCGTCTCTGGAGATACGCGGGATAGCGACGTGCCTCGCTGAGGTCGCGAGCACGGTCATGAGGGAGAAGAGCAGGTGGGGCCTCTTCGGGTTCAACGACACGTTCCAGCTTGTGAAGGACTTCGACGACCCGTACTCCATCGACGCGAAGTCCAGGATAGGCGGGCTCTCGCAGAAGGGAGGGACCTACCTCCCCGACGCCCTGGCCGTCGCATCGAGGGCCCTCAACTCCAGGCCCGTCGAGAGCAAGTACCTGGTGGTGGTCTCTGACTGCCTCCCCACGGGCTACGCGGGGATCGAGGAGGAGCTCGCGGAGAAGATCAAGGAGACGGGGAAGATGGGGATCATGCTGGTGGGGATAGGGGTCGAAAGCCCCGAAGTGAAGAAGTACTTCAAAGTCAACTCGGTCCTCAGCACCCCGTATGAGATGATGAAGTTCTTCACGAAGGCGTACATGGAGCTGTCGGGAGTGGGCGAGGCGTGAGGGGGCCAAGCCGCGGCCTGCGCCTCCCTGGGAACCCGCACAGGGGACGCGAGAATGCGCCGTGCGATTTTGCAGTTCTCGCCGTATGGATTACTGGTTCACAAACCTATTATTAATGACGGGGCATTCTGTCTTCAAATGCCCGCGGCCCAGGAAGCAAAGGAGAAGGAGGTCGCCGATGAGGAGGCGACCGACCCCCAGACCGTCATACGGGAGATGCGCGAGATCCAGAGCGACGCGGCCCAGCTGTCGGAGATAGAGGAATTGGAATACTCTCAGACGATGAAGCTGGTCGAGTCCATGAAGGTGATCCAGGCCGGGGTCGGGACGGCGATATCCATACGCCCAGTCTCCCTCGGCGAGCCGCTGAACCACGTCAAGCAGGCGATCATAGGGGCCGACGCCGTGATAATCGGGCTGGACGCCGACGGCAAGCCGTTCTCGAAGCCGCTGTCGGACCTGAAGCCCGTGGACATACTCAACGTGGTCCAGGAGTGGGCGCCGAAGCTCAGGGTGAAGATCACCGAGAGGAAGAAGGGGGCAGAGGAGAGGCTCTACCTGGTGGAGAAGATACTCCGCGAGTTCAAGGAGGGGACCTCGGTGGTCAAGGACTCGAGGAAGCAGTTCTACGACTCTGTCGAATCAGACCTCGTGAAAGACACGCTAGAAAAGGAATAGGCGGCCCGCGATGCTCCGCGACAACCTCGAGCTGAACTCGGGCCTGGTGAAGTTTCCGAGCAAGGAGAGCGCTATAGCGTACATGGAGGCGATGCTGCAGTACTACAAGACGAGGCAGGAAGAGTACGGCCACCAGCTCGGCGAGCAGCTTAGGTCCCCTCAGGGGTCATCCCAGGGGAAGGAGAAGCAGGAGAAGGACTCCAAGAAGGAGAAAGGAGGGCAGCAGGCGCCGAAGGGGTGGTTCAAGGTGGGCTCTCTGCCGGTCAACTCCTCGGACCCGAAGGGGGCGCTGGCCCAGGTGACCCTCAGGATCGTCGACGACTACAAGAGCCGGGTGGAGAAGCTGTCGGACGCGTTGAAGTCGTTCCAGGAGGTGGACACCCTCAGCCAGCAGGGGACGAAGTCCTACACCCTGTTCGTCTACAAAGGGGTCCCCGAGGGGGTGATAGTCGAAGGGATGGAGAAGCGCGAGGTCTTCGCCTTCGCGGCCAACTTCAGGGCAGTCTAGCGCGGCTTAAAGGTGGCTGAGGAGGAGGGGGACGTTGTTCCCGAGGACGATGGCGCCCAGGCCGAGGTCGGCCGCCACGAGGACCACGAAGGCCGTGAACTTCAGGAGCCTCACCTGGAAGTCGTCCTTGGGGTCTGACCTGCGCAGGGCGACCATGTAGAAGAGGGGGACGATCACGACGAACTTCAGCAGGTACGCCAGCATGAACCCTTCGAGGCCGAGCCTGAAGAGCTGGGCCCCCAGGGGGTTGAGCTCGACGAAGCCCTCAGCCATGGCAGCCGCGAACAGCGTGGTGAGCGCGTCCGAGAAGTTCAGGATCACGAACGTCGCGAGAAGCGGCCAGAGGGCCCTCTGTATCCAGTGGATGTCCAGGGCCGACACGAACCGGCGCTCCCTGTCGAAGGGCTCAAAGCTCGCTCCAGGCACGCCGGGTCTTATGATACGTGAAACTTTTGAGGGATATGGATTCGGCATCCATAGCCGCTCTCCTGAAGTGTTAATATTCTCGGCCAGCACGGAAGCCTAATGAAAATCTCGGGAAAGCGAAGAAAAGCTATCTCGCCAATCATCGCAACAGTCCTCATCATCGCAGCCACCCTGATCGCCTTCGCGGCAGTGTTGGGGTACATCTTCGGCATCTTCGGCAGCGCAGCCAACAAGGCAAACATCACAGTAAGCACTGCTACTAGTATCTCACATTCCAGCATTGCCAGTTTCAGCGTGTCATTAATCAACTCAGGAACCGCCAATGGCGCGACTTCATCTGGAAGCCTAAACTACGGCGGTACCTCATGCGCGATCAGTGCAACGTCTACCACATTGTCTGCAGGCGCGACCACACCAGTAACTTTCACCAGCAGTGGCTGTGCAGCCGCCAACGCTGGCGAAGCATACACGCTCTCGGTAGTTCTTTCGGACGGAACTACTAGCACATACACAGGGGCATTCACCTAAGCAACAGTCAGAGGCGCTCCCATGTTGGAACGCGAGTTCGACGTGGCGGCGCTTCTTCCCCTTTTGACAGATGGACACATCTAATGGTGCATCAAGAAATTGAACAATCGCTATTTTGTCGACTTGAACGGTCTGAATGCAATTGCGATAGGAATCATGGTGGTATCTTTGTTCGGGTTCGTTGGAAACGTAATGATAGATTTCAATTGGGGTGCGACGCCCATTGCGGGCTCTGTTGCTCTTGCCTATTGGATGACCTTGAGGTGGATCATTCCATTTCCAGTGAACTACTGGGGTCTCGGCGCCTTGGTGTATTTCTTGTTCTTTTTGGCTTCCTTTGCCTTGCTCAGTAGGAATGAACGGCCAATTCGCATTCTATTGGGCACGCTCAGGCTCGGTTCTGCCGTGTTGATAGTGTTCGAAATTGGTGTCTACTATTTCGTGCCAGGTTTCATGGATAAGTGGGTCATCAACGCGGTTCGGGGAACGTCGCTTGCCATTTTCACGAACTGGGATGTGCTGGGGTTCTCTATCGTGACTCTAGTGGTCTCACAAGCTCTCATTTCCATGAATTCCCAACCGAATAGAGAGCACTGATTTGTCTTACGCGTCTGTCGCATTGCTCGGCATTCTGACTGCCATTGCATCCATTGTCTTCTTCGCACTGAAAGGCAAACAAACATTGGGTTCTGCTGCCGACTCGGTTTCTGTCGGTCTAATGATCGGTTTCATTGGTACGGGACTGGCAAAATACATCGTGCAGCCTAATCCAAGTATCGGTGTCCCGCTGATTCCTTTTCTATACTATATTCCTCATGCGTACAATTTGGTTATCTGGTCTGTCCTATCGCTCTTGGTCCTTCGGCCGAGGTTTGGCCCAAGATTCTTGATCGCATTCGCTTTGGTGTACGGGATCGACGAGCTTCTCTGGAATTCAGTTGCATACATAAGATTTGGTGGCAGCACTCAGGTCTTGACGTTTCTAGTCTCTTCCGACTGGGAAGTCTTCATCACTGGGGTGGTCACTACCGTGTTAGTGAGCTATGCCTTACTGCGGCCGAGAATCACTCCCAATTGGACTTGGCCTTGCATGCTCATCTATGTCATCGTGTACGCTGGAATATTCGGAATGCCGAGCTATGCAGTTGATCCTCCTTCTCTTGGCGTCCTCACCTGGGAGTTGATGTGGCAGGGTGCAGTCTGGTTTGTGATTTATTGGACCTTCTGGCCGCGTAGCAAGGCGAGATGGACGCAAGGCGGTCAAACCTGGCTTCCACCGAGGTTGTTCAGACATTGAGCGAAGTCGACAGGGGAGGTGCGCCTCACCAGCGCGGAATGAGGGCAATAATCCTGTCAGAGCCCATAGCCCTCGCCCTCCTGACGATTCTCGCAGCGTTGACCCGTCTGTACCGATTGGGGGATTTTCCATACTTCCCAGCGCAGCCTCCGTGGGTCGGGAGCACCGCCTATCCGGGGCTTTACACCGACGAGGGTGCAAGGCTTTCTGAGATTGCGCTCTTTCCGCATTCTCTCACCACTTATGAGCCATCTATCCAAATTCTCCTTGTAAAGATATCCCAGTTCTTAATTGCACAGAGCTACTTTGCGGACCGGCTCCCAAGCGCGCTCGCTTCAATATTGACAGCAGTGGTGGTCTACCTGGCAGCAAAGCAGCTCTATGGTGGCAGAGTGCCTCCGTTAGTAGCCGGGTTGTATTTTGTGACCATGGTGCCTGCCCTCATCTACGGAAGGATGATTTTCTACGAAAACTTGGTTGGCCTCTTTCTCGCGATAGTGATTCTCTCTGTCGCAAAGTCTGAGGGTGCCGGCGGAGTGAAATGGATCTACATCGGCGCTCTTGCATCGCTCCTAGCTGTTTTCAGCAAGGAGGACGGATTGTTTATTCCCATGTTCTTCACTCTGTGGGTTTCATCGAGGAAAGAGTCGAGGGGGCGGTTACTGTCTTTGGCTGTGGTGTGGGTACCAATGATTTTGGCCGGGATTGTTATCCTCGGTCTAACCGGCTCTCTGAGCGCCTTCGTGAGTCAATGGGGGTTCGGCACGACTGGGAGAGAACTTTCATTTGACTTCATGGTGATCCAGGCTCTCCCCTCCGCATACGATGTAGTCGCTGGAGGATACTTCAAGCCAGAGTTCTGGTACATCTTTGCCTACGTCTGCCTGGCGGCTCTTGTTCTCGCAAGGTCCAAGGCCGGACTGATTCTGAGTGAAGTCATGGTCCTCTACTTCGTTTTGCAGGTTGCAATCTGGGGGATGTCACCGTACGAGGTGATCAGCGTTTTTCCAATACTTGCCATCGCAGTCGGCGGCGGCGTGGGCTACTTGGCAAAATTAGGCACTCCAGGAGGGCTGGCTGTCTATGGTGCCCTCTATGCGCCATTAGTCGCAAGTCTGGTGAACTCCATCGCACTTACTTACGTTGGTGGGGTGTGGGTCAACTATCCGCTTTCGCTCTTCAAATATGCACTGTTCGTCATCCCGATCGCGGATTGGTTAATGCTAAGTAGGCTCTCGGGGAAAAACAAAGCCAAGGACATCTCACTGGTCAAGGTAGTTTTGGTATGTTTCATGGGGCTGCTCATACTTGGCACCCCGTGGCTATACTCATACTACTTCTTGGGCACTACAATCTAGGGCCAGCCTGGCTTCAGACGCAAGACGCCAAATCTGGAGTGCCAGTCCATAACCGATAATATTCGACCGCTTCAACTTTCCATGAGATGAGACTGTCGGGATGCAGAAGGCGTGCCCTGTCAGAGGTCATTGGCACCGTTCTGGTTGCATCTATGACCCTCATCGCGGGCGCAGCCATCTTCGGCTACGTCAACGGCCAGGCCGGGGTCGCCTCCCGGGCATACGGCCAGGCTGTGGGGAACAGCGTCCAATACCTAGAGGAGAAGTTCACGGTGGTCGACATCGTCGCCTCGAACGTCACCTGCGGCACCTCCACCTGCGCGTCGTTCACCCTCTGGATCTACAACACTGGCAGGATCGACCTCTCTCTGGTCCAGGTCAGGCTCTACGACCCGGCGGCCCCGTCCAAGTGGAACCTCGACCTCATGTACAACTACTCCACGATCGGGGGCACAACCGTAGACCGGGTACACGACATCTCCGCCGGCGCTTCGAAGTGCTCCATAGACACTAATTCCTACGAGACACCGGTGCTCACAGGGACCGGAGCCTTCTCGGCTCAGATAGGGATGACTGCGACGATTCAGTTCATCGTCCCACCCACCAGCGCCACCCCTACGGGTTCGACGTGCCCGTCTTTCGGCCAGCTGGTGCACAGCGACACCTACTACGCCACGGCGGTCGGCCTGTACGGCAACACCAACACCTACAGCCAGGTGGCATGATAGTTGGACCTCTCGCCCAGGAGCCGCCGCAAGCGCGCCATTTCGGGGATCATCGGAGCCGTGATTCTGTTCACCATGCTCTTCACCATAGGGACCGAGTACTTCATCTTCGTCAACAACACCAACAACCTGGAGACCCAGTCGCTCGTCAACCGAGGTAACGCCATCGCAACCAAAATCGAAGAAAACATAGGCGTGACCGCTTCGCTCAGCCCGAAGGGCTACCTGCAGTTCTACTACAACGACACCGGAGGCCAAGCTGTCAACATCACCTCGATCATGGTCCTCAGCTCATCAGGCGCGATCCTTGACTGCTACGGGGTGAGCCTCCCGTCTTCCCAAAGCTGCGGCAACACCACCCCTGCGCTCCCCCAGGTGGCTAACCCGGGCGCCGGGGCGCCAAGGTCAGGCTACATAGTGACGGGTTACTCCTACAGCACCGGGTCTGTCATCATCAAGCTCCTCGCTTCCGACGGGAGCGTCTTCACGTCCACCTACCCTCCTAACAGCGTATCACTGGCTTCTCAGGCCCTCTCGAGCGGGGCCATCGGGGACCTCTACCTCACGTTCCACTCGTTCACATACTACGTAATCACAGGGTGCGACACTTCAACTTCGAGCTACTGCCTTGGCACTTCCGGGTCAGGCTTCGTCATCCCGGCAGGCGTCGGGGATATCGGGTTCGCCGTATCTATGACCAACCTCAACCCGGAGCACGACTCGATAGTCCTGGACCAGTTCACCCTCATCTACCAGAACTCGTTCTACGGCAACGCCCACCAGAACTTCGTCGCCTGGTACGTCGTTTCCAACCAGTCCAACAACATCGACAATACCTACGCACCGATAGTGCTGGCCTACGACATACCCACCACGGTCGTGTTCGCCTCCAGCCAGTGCATCTCCGCATCAAGTGGCCCCAACGACTGCTCGGGTAACGCCTTCGCGGTCGGCTCGTCCCCCTCCTCCGCCTACACCATCTCGGCCAACTTCATAATCAGCCACGGCTGGGAGGCGCCACCGCCAGTCTCCCTCTCTTCTCTGTCATACTCGAAGGTCAACTACGGCCAAGACGCGCCATTCGTCTCGACCCTGTACACATAGAAGGGAGTGTTGAATTGAAGTTCAAAGTCGGCGGGAGCAAAGGCGGGTCCCTGGACGAGCCACAGAAGCAGAGGAGGAGCTACGTGGTCAGGTTCCCGTTCACGGGCACCCCTGTCCCAGATGGCGGCAGGCTGCTCGACCGGTACCCTCTCACCAACCCCTACGCCTACGCCGCCGTGGTGGAGGACGAAAGCGGGGGGCGGAAGTACTACCTTGACGAGGTCCCGCTCGCTCCCAGCGAAGCTCGGGTCTACAGCTACATCCTGGACAAGCTCGAGACCGAACTCACGATCCCGCGCACCGAGGTCGACCCCAAGAAATACTTCGCCGAGCAGGCGAGGCGCATCGTCGCGAAGTACGGCATCAAGGTCGCGCCGCTCCCCTGGGCGAAGATCATCTACTTCGCGGAGAGGGACCTGGTGGGCTTCGGTGTCCTAGACGCCCTTCTCAAGGATCCGAACATCGAGGACATCTCCATCGACGGCATCGGCAAGCCAATCTTCGTCTACCACAGGAGGTTCGAGAGCCTCGGCACAAACGTGGTGTTCGCCAAGGACGCGGAGCTCGACAGCCTGATCACCAGGCTGGCCCACATGGCCGGGAAGCACATCTCCACCGCCTTCCCGATACTGCAGGGCACCCTGCCGGGACGCCACAGGCTGATGGCCACGTTCAGGAGGGAGATCTCCCCCTATGGCTCCACGATGACCATACGCAAGTTCAGGGAGGACCCCCTGACCATCGTCGACCTTCTCAACTCCCGCGTCATCGACCAGAGGATGGCCGCATACTTCTGGATGCTCATGGAGAACAAGTCGACCGCCCTCGTAGTGGGGTCCACCGGGAGCGGGAAGACCACGCTCCTGAACGCCCTCCTGACCCTCACCCGGACCAACTCCAAGATAGTCACCATAGAGGAGGTCCAGGAGGTCAACATCCCTCACTTCAACTGGACCGCTCTCCTCTCCAGGGAAAACTATGGCACCAGCGGCGACGTCTCCAGTCAGGTCAACCTGTTCGACCTGGTGAAGGCCGCCATGAGGATGAGGCCCGACATCATAGTAGTCGGAGAGGTCAGAGGCGAAGAGGCATACGTCCTCTTCCAAGCCATCTCGACGGGCCACGGGGGCATGTGCAGCCTCCACGCCGACGACGTCGAGTCCGCCGTCCAAAGGCTCACCTCCAAGCCCATGGACGTCCCTCCGGCCTTCATCCCCTTCCTAGACCTGACCTTCACGGTCCGCAGGATTTCCGTCCCCAACCCTGGAGGGGGGTTCCGCGCGGTCAGGAGGATCGTCTCAGTGGACGAAGTCGTCAAGGCAGGCGAGTACTTCAACGTCTTCAAATGGAACGCCGCGACAGACGCGTTCAGAGCGTCGGACATCAGAGGTAGCCCCAAGCTGAACAGGCTGGCCAAAGACCTGGGCATGAGCATGGCAGACCTTACGGAGGAGCTCAACAGGAGGTCTGTGGTCCTCCGCTGGCTGCAGGAGAGGGGGGTCCGCAACTTCAGGGAGGTCTCCGCCCTCCTCGAGGACTACGCGTCCAAGCCCGCGCCGGTGTTCCAGAGGGCGGTGAAGGAGCTGGGGATCGCCGGCACCCCCGAGGCAGTTGCCGCTGAAGGGTTCAAGCTTTGAAGCGAGCCAAGCTCCCCGCCGCCGAGCCCAAGCCCGGGCTCGGCCCTCTCGACGTCGTCTCAGGGCTCGCCTACAGGATCTTCGGGCGCTACTCCAACGGCATCGCCGAGGACAGCCCCTGGCTGAGGGAAGAGATACTGAAATCGAACATGCGCATCACCCCGGAGGGGCTCATCGCCCTCGCCTTCTTCGGGACCGTACTCTCAGCGCTTGCCTTCGCCGCAGAGATCGGGATAGCCCTTGTGCTGGCGAATCCCCTTCTCCTTCTTATCTCGGGAGCTTTCGCAGCCACGCCTCCCCTGGTCTTCCTCTTCATAATGCGGGCGCCGAGAATAAGCCAGGGGTCCCGTTCGGCCGCGCTGGATAACGAGCTCCCCTTCGTCGTTGGCTTCATCGTCGTCCTAGCCGGCGGGGGCATCTCTCCCATCGCGTCCATACGCAGGATAGCAGGGATGACCGAAATCTTCCCCAACGCCGCCAAGGAGGCGAAGAGGATCCTCCTCGACATCGACGTCTTCGGCCTGGACCCTGTCACAGCCCTCGAAAAGGCGGCCGAGACCAGCCCCAACAAGCCCTTCGCCGAGCTCCTCTACGGCTACACCACTGTGATCAAGACGGGGGGCGACATGAACTCCTTCCTAAGCAACAAGCTGAAGGAGATCTACGAGGCCCGTTCCCTCAAGGTAAAGAAATCGTCCGAGAGCATCGGGACAATGGCCGAGGGCTACGTCACCATCACCTCGGTTCTGGGGATAAGCCTCTTCGTACTTTTCCAGGCGGAGTCGCTCATCAGCAACAGCACGTCGGGGATCCAGGGAATCGAAGTCTTCGGACTGCTGGGGGTCCCTGCGTTCTCTGTCCTCTTCATCTACATGCTGAACGCCATCCAGGCTAGGTACCCATACGTGGACTACGGGCCATACAAGGCGTTCGGACTATCGGCCCCGGCGGGGATACTGCTGTTCGTCCTCCCAATTCCCCTGAACCTCTTCTATCACACTTCACTGGCGCTCCTGGCTGCGACGGCCGCGCCCATGGTGGTCGCGATCAGAGCCGGGAGGGAAAAGAGCGCCCTCGAGAAAGCTCTCCCGGACTTCATAAGAGACATCTCGGAAGGGAGGAAGATCGGCCTCTCCCCGGAGCAGACCATCCAGTCACTGGCCGACAAGCATTACGGCCTCCTCTCCAAGCACGTCAAGAAGATGAGCGCCCAGGTGTCATGGGGGGTCTCCACCGTCCAGGTCATCAGAACCTTCGCAGAGGGGGTCAAGAGCTGGGTGACCAGAGAGGCCGGGATGCTCCTGACAGAGGTCATCGACGTCGGGGGAGGTACAGTGAGGAGCTTCTCTGATATGGCAGACTTCACGCGGAAGATGAACGACCTAGAAAGCGAAAAGCGCTCTTCCCTCAGGCCCTATCTGTTCATCAACTACTTCGCGTCCATCATGGTTGTCGTCACCACCTTCATCATGGTCTACTTCATCGCCACCCCGATCAACTTCGGCGCGGCGAGCAAGTTCGCCCCCCCGATCAAGCCGCTCAACAAGGCGGACATCGACATCCTCCTCACCGTGGCCGTCTTCGAGAGCTGGTTCATCGGCATGGTGGCTGGGAAGATGGGGGAGGGGAGCGTGGCTGACGGGTTCAAGCACGCCTTCGCCCTTGTCGTCATCGCGGTGGTGTCGGTCGTCGTCGCCCAGGCCGTGATGCACATGAGCATACTCTAGCCGGTGACATGGACTGACAATTCTTACCCGGATTCCTTGTAGCTGAAATATCTTGAAGAGCCGAAACCTCCCTATGAAGGCGAGTCCTGGCAGAGCGGTAATCGCAATACTAATCGCGCTTTTCCTCCTCAGCGTCGTCGCCAGGAGTTACGCCTCAAGTTCCGGGACCCAGTACGGATATCTTTCGCTCACGGCCCTGCCGCCGAACCTCCCCACCAGCTCGACGGGCACAACTTCTTTCCCTGCGTTGGTGGTCTCCGTGACGAACGCTCAGGGGACCCCTGTTATCCTGCCGGTCAACACCGAGGTCTACCTCTCCTCGGCCTCTGTAATCCTCGGGGTCCAGCCCACGGTCACGATAATGGCGGGGGAGCAGTACGCCATCGCCAACGTCACCACAACGGAGACCCCTGGAAGCAGCACGGTCACGGCGGTCGCGCCCGGCTTCCAGGCCACGTCGACCACATTCACCACCTACCTCCCGAGGGGCTTCCCCACCCAGTTGGTCCTGTTCCCGCTCCCCCGGGAGCTACTGGCGGGGACACCCACCAACGCCAACGTCACGGTCGAGGTCCTCGACGCAGCCGGGCTCCCGGCCAGGACCATCTCTGACACCCTGGTCCAGATGACCTCCTCGGACACCTCCATCCTCGAGGCGACGGGGACCACCATCCCGGCCAACGAGACCATAGGCTTCGGGTCCGTCAGCGTCAACGGCCAGAGCGGCGGAGCCGTCTCCATCACCGCGTCAGCTTCGGGCCTGGTCAGCGCCACGGCCACCATAACGGTCGCGGGCATAGTGGACAACCCCAACCAGCTGCAGGTCAGCGTCCCCTCGGACCTCCCAGCCGACGGCAAGACCTACGACGTCCTGACCGTGTCGCTCACCTACAACGGGACCACCCCCGCGGTCTCGCAGACCGGGACCTCCGTCCTCCTCACTTCCTCGAGGCCGGACCTGGTCTCGATTGTTGGCCCAACGTCCATCCTCGTCCCGGCCGGCCAGACCTTCGTCACCGTCCCCATCGCGACCTCGGAGAGCTCGGGGACGGCCGTCATCACCGCGTCGTCCCCCAACTTCGTCTCCTCCACCGTCCAGGTGAACACGGTCAGCATCCCGCCCACCAAGCTCGGGGTGTACCTGGCTGACAGCCACGCCCTGGTCTCCGCCACGGCCGACGTGCTGAACATGGTCGTCCAGCTCCAGGACGCCAACGGGATACCCGCCGACGCCAGGTCGGCCGAGAGCATCATAGTCTCCTTCTCCAACACCACCCTCTCCCAGTCCCCCCTGACCCTCACCATCCCCAAGGGGGCGGACCTCGCCTACGCCACCGTCCCGCTCAGCGGGGGGACCCTCGGGACCTTCACGGCCATAGCCAACGGGCTCTACTCCGCCTCCGCAGCCTTCTCCGCCTCTAAGCTAGGGGTCACGGACAACATCGGACCGAACCACCAGACGATCTACCCCAACCAGACGGACGCCGTCTACTTCTCCCTCCAGTTCCAGGGTCAGCCCCTGGCAGGGGCGTCCCTCACCTGGACAGCCACCGGGGGGACGGTCTCCCCGGCCAGCTCGACCACCGGCTCCGGCGGCTCGGCGTCGGCGACCTTCACCCCGTCCGGGACAGGCATAGCCGAGGTGACCGTCACGGCCAAGGACCCGGTGGTGGGGACAGTGAACTCCACGGCGCAGATCTTCGTGGTCCCGCCCCCGGTCAAGCACACCCCGTCGGTCCTCACCCGCATCCTCTCCAACAAGCTCTACCTCGGGGGGATAGTCGGGGGGGCGGTCGCTGCGGTGGTCGTGGTGATGTTCGTCCTCCGCAGGCGCAGGGGGGAGACAATAGAGGACGACGGCTCCTTCGACATGGGCGGGGCCCCCGGCGAGGGGACCGCCTTCGACTCCCGGAGCGGACTCCCTACTTACCGATGGTGAACTGGATCCACTTCTGAGCCAGCGGGGTGGCCTGCATCCTGCTCGCCATCATGAACCTCCCCTGCTCCGAGACCTTCATCCTGATGGTCCCGTCCGTCGAGTACTCCACGGCCGCGATGGTCCTGGGGGCGTGGACCCCCTCCTCCAGCATCAGCATACCTGTCACCCCGTTCTCCCTGAGCTTCTGCCTCAGGTAGTCGAGGAACTTCAGGGACTTGTCCACGCCGACGTACTTTACAAAGTCGGTGAACGAGTCCACCACCAGCCGCTCGTTCCCCTCGGGGTGGATCTTGTAGTCGTCGAAGAGCTTGCTCAGGGAGACCGAGACCTCGGTCAGGGACGTGAGCGGGACTGAGTACTTCGACCTCTTCCCCCCCAGCCTCCAGGAGTAACAGTCCAGGACGTGGACCCTCTCGGGGACCCCGGCGGTCCAGCGGAACATCGCCATGGTCTCGGCTATGGCCTGGTCAGCCTCGGCCGTGGACACCATGAACGTCTGGACCCCGGCGACCAGCCCGGTGTGCAGGAACAGCTTCCCCAGTATGCTCTTCCCCGCCCCCGGCGGGCCGAGCACGAGGACCAGGGAACCCTTCGGTATCCCTCCCAGTATCGCCTGGTCCAGCTCCGGGACGCCGAGACTGAGCCTCTGCATGGTACCCGCGGGGGCCTGCAAACGCTTAAAGACTTTGCAGCTCAGATTCGGTCCGTTGCACACCCGGGTGGGCGTGAAGGGGGTAGACACCCTCCTCGACGGGAAGGGTATCCCCAGGGGCCACAACGTCCTCGTCCTCGGCGCGCCCGGGAGCGGGAAGACGACCTTCGGCCTCCAGTACCTCGTGGCCGGCGCGAAAACAGGAGAAAACGGCGTTTACGTATCCCTCGACGAGTCTACAGACAGGCTGCTCGAGAGCACCGAGTCCCTCGGGCTCGGGGTCAAGCAGGCCGTGGCGGCCAAGAAGATAGCGATGGTCGACGCCTCCCCCATACGGCTCCTCCCGGCCAGAGTCAGGCTCGGGACGACCGAGATAGGGAGGAAGGAGTTCGCTGTCGCGACGCTGATCAACTCGGTGACCGAGGCCATCAAGAAGGTGGACGCCCAGCGAGTCGTCATCGACCCCATCTCCACTCTAGTGGTCCACTACTCCGAGGACTACGACAGGAGGATCGCCCTCCTCGACCTGATGGCCGCGACAGTCAAGAGCAAGTGCACCACGCTGCTTGTGGCCGAGATGAGCGACCCGTCCCTGGAGCGCAAGTATCAGTTCGAGGAGTTCATAGTCGACGGGGTCCTGATCCTCACCCGCGTCCTGAGCGGCCAGAGCTTCACCCGGGTCTTTAGCGTCGAGAAGATGAGGGGGATAGACAACGACAGCCAGCCCCACCCCTACAAGATATCCGAGGGCGGGATCGAGGTCTTCCCTACGGAACAGCTCTTCTAGAGGAAGAGCCCTACCGGTTCCCTTACCCTGGTCTCCGGGACCAGCGCCGGGGTCAGCATCCCGACGAGGCTGCGGTATGAATCCAGGAAAGCGGCCCCCTGCTTGGTCGTTATGTAGGACACCCTGTTCTCCTCGTCCACCACGGTGTCTATGAGCCTGGTGTCCATCAGCTGGGCCAGCAGGTACGTCGCCGTGACCGAGTTGACGTTCGCCCTGATCAGGATGGTGTTCTTCGTCGCCGTCGCCGAGCAGGCTTCGAGGACGTCCGCCACCACGTCCAGCCTCCCCCTGTTCTTCGCAGGGGCGGCCAGCTTCGACCTGAGGGCAGCCTGCTGCTGGTGCTGTGCCCTCTCCTCGGTCTGGAGCGCCGGTAGCATGGCAGCTGGGGGCGGAGCCAGGCGATTAGAGGAGGTGTATCTCCAGATGGTGCAGACACACCCCGTCGGCGCTGCGCCACGCTCCGACAGGGATAAAGGGCTGGGCGCACAATATCGAGGACGCGATGCAGAGGAGAAAGGCAGCCATGGTGGCCGCGGCCGTTGCAGCTGCGGCTGTGGTGGCGGTCCTCTTCGTCCCCATGTACCCGGTCCAGGAGTACTCGAGCTGCGTCTGCCCGCCGTCGGAGACCTGCCTCTGCCCTGACATCCTGGTCGGAGCCACGACGGAGCTGGTCCTCTGGTCCCCCAGCTGGCTCTTCGCCCATTACGGGGGCTACCTGTCGACCCAGCCCCTGGGCTACTTCATCGTCCTCCCCTGACGCCCCCGGGCCGCGCAGCCTTCCCTCACCGGCAACTCTTATCTCGCCTCGGGGCCACGCAGGGGCGTGGACGAGCGCCTCGTCGAGCTCCTGGGCATCTACGGACTCAACGAGAGGGAGGCGCGGACCTTCGTCTTCCTGACCAAGAACGGCGCCTGCGGGGCCGGGGACCTGGCCAAGGCGGTGGGCATACGGAGGATGGAGGCCTACAGGCTGCTCAAGCGGCTCCTCGACCGGGGGATAGTGGTCTCCACGGCCGGGAAGCCGATCAAGTACCAGGCTGAGACCCTGGACGGCGTGCTGTCCCTCCTCACCGACGAGCAGAAGGGGTTCGTCCGCCGGATGGAGGGGGCGAGGTCCGAGCTCGCCGGCCTCTGGAAGCAGCTCCCCAGGGCCCCCAAGGAGAGCTTCGAGCAGCGGTTCAGGATAATCCAGGGGAGGGAGCAGATATACAACTCCATGGGGAAGATGGCCGAGCTCGCCTCCTCGTCGCTCGAGCTGGTCCTCACCAGGAACGACGTCATACAGGCCCACGTCCTCGGCATCGCCGACAAGCTGGTGGAGGCGGCCCGGAGGGGGGTGAAGGTGAGGGTGGTGGCCCCCGTCGACGGGTCGACCCTGGAGGCCATGGAGAGGCTGGCGAAGTCGACGGACCTCCGCCACTCGGACGACGCCCCCAGGAGCAGGCTGGTCATAGCCGACGGGGTCCAGACCCTGGTCTCCCTCGTCCTCGACGACTCGAAGGGGGTGAAGAACGAGAGGGACGTCGCCATATGGACGGACAGCAAGGACTACGCCGAGACCATGGAGGGGCTGTACCGGGTGTCGTTCGAGAGGGCGGAGGCGGCCGCAGGGAGGCTCGCCCAGGTGAGGGGCCAGGTCAAGTTCGAGGAGAGGATCGCGGCCATGGTCGCGGTGGTGCGCAACGCCCTGGCAGACGACGGCTGGAGCGTCGAGGCCCCCGGGACCATCAGGGGGGGCTCGGGGAGCGACTTTGAGTTCGCGGCGGTCCTCACGGGGCCCGACGGCAGGAAGTTCGGCCTGGACGTGGTCTTCGGCCAGCGGGGCTCGCCCGTGGCCGAGAGGATCACCGCCTCCGCCCTGAAGAAGCTCGACCTCAGGGACGCGGGCCTGGTGGTCATCGCGAGTCCGGCCCCCGACGAGCAGACGAAGGCCCTGGCGACGCTGCTGGGGGTGTCGCTGGTGGACGGGACCGACGCGGTCGACGCCGCCGCGGCGGTCAGGAGCTCGGTCGAAGGGGACGCCTAGCGCCCTCGGCGACGTCGTGGTACCCCGTCGTGATGACGATGAAGTCCTTCAGCGCCTTCGTGACGTTGTTTATCGCGAGCATGTCGTTCTTCCTGAGCATGAGGAACGGGAGCGAGAAGGAGATGGATATCGCTGTCACCGGGACCGCCTCGTCGCCGACCATGGAGACTATGACCTGCTTGTAGGCCGAGTCGAAGGAGGTGGTGTAGATGTTCTTCCTCAGCGACCCCTTCTCGAAGATCAGGATCCACCCCTGCTCCCTGGTCAGCTTGTAGCCGAACCCCGAGAAGTGCTTGACCACCAGGTCCCTGACCGTCTTCCTCCCGACGTCCAGGGTGAATGTCTCGGAGTGCTCCCCCACGAAGGGCGAAGCCCGCCGTTCCGTTCATAAACTCTCCGGAGGAGTTATACCGGCAGTCGCCGTGTTTAGTGACGGCCTGCTTCTGGGGACGTTTCGCGAATAACTGTCATTGGCGTGCCGTTCATACCGTCGGGTGATACCGCTCCAACAGACGCGGACGAGCGCCATGTGTGCCCGTCCGTCACCTCCACGGGACGAATGATTGATATATTCGTCTCCGAATGGGAACGAATGAAGATGAGCACGCTCGCGGTCCAAAACCACTGGTGGAGGGAAGGCCGAGTCAGGCCCGAGGTGGCGAAGGACTACAGGCGGCCCGCTTTCCACGAGGCAGAGGAGCTCAGCGGGACGAGACAGACGATCATCCTTTCCGGCATGAGGAGGGTCGGAAAGAGCACCGTGATGTTCCAGCTGGTCCAGTCCCTGATCGGGAGGGGGGTAGACCCCCTCGACATACTCTACTTCTCCTTCGACGAAGGGGTATCCACCGTCCACGAGCTCCTGGGATCCTACGGCGAGGCGACTGGGAGAGACTTCCAGTCCGGGCGCAAGTACGTCTTCCTCGACGAAGTCCAAAAACTGAAAGGGTGGGCGGAGCAGGTGAAGGTCTTCTACGACTCGGTGCCAGGGATCAAGTTCTTCGCCTCAGGCTCGGCCGCTCTCCCCCTGGAGAGAGAGGCAAAGACGGTCTTGGCCGGCAGGGCGTTCTACATCAGGGTGGAGCCGCTCTCCTTTCAGGAGTTCATCGAAATGAAGCATGGGCTGAAGGACGCGAGCGGGGGGATCTGGAAGGACACCCTCCCCGCCTATTTCTCGGACTACGTGAGGCGGCCGCTGCCGGAGATGGTGGACATGCAGCCCGGGCTCCTCCGAAGGTACGTCCGCGAAAGCCTGGTGGACAGGATTCTGTACAAGGATATACCGGAAGCGCATCCGGTAGACACCGAGCTTCTCAGGCAACTGCTCCAGCTCTTCTACACCGAGGTGAACTACACGCTGAACGTGGACTCCCTCGCGAGAGACATGGGAAGGAGCAAGAGGACCATCCTGGACGCCGTGCAGTACATGACCGACTCGTACGCGGTCCGCGTGCTGAGGAACTACAGACCCTCCACACAATCGTCTTCTAGGAAGCTGAAGCGGGTCTACCCGTACCACTTCTGCCAGGTGTCCAACGAGGACATCGAGGAGCCGAAGCTGGAGGAGTGTGTCGCAGCCTCACTGCTGGACGCACACGCGTACTGGAGGGAGGGCCAGGAAGAGGTGGACTTCGTGGTCGACGGGGCCCCTGTGGAAGTGAAGTGGAAGAATCTGATTTCGGACGGGGACTACAGGCACCTGGACCGCTTCCTGAAAAAATACGACGTGCCGACTGGCTACATGGTGTCGAAGTCGGAGAGCCGAGTCAGGAAGGTCGACGGCCACTCCATCCTGACGGTCCCGATGTGGCGGCTCGGGGAGGCAGGGGGCTTGAACGGACCGAGCGGGACAGCTGCTCTGAGCCGCGGCAGGACCGAGAGGGACTGAAGAAGCGGATGCAGAAGGGGGAAGGCCTGATCTTCGCCAACGAACCTGGCCCCCGCTGACGAAGACGACCTGTTCCGGAAGATGATTGATGGTAGAACCCTTGTGGGCCTTATGTTCGTCTGGGCCACGTTGGATCGCTCGACCCTGCCCGATCCACATCCGGGCACCGCCTTCTTCTCGCCTGTGGCCTCGCGCATCAGACTGGCCCTCCCGGCGAACCGGCGGGACCGCGCCGTACGGATGCTTTGAGGCTCCTCGTCGCGTTCAGGTCTGCGTCGACAAGAGGGCCGCCCTTGGAGCAGTGGCGCTTGTCCTCGGAGAGGGGGCTCCCTCCTCCTTCGCGCCCTTGCACCCGGGGGGCCCATTCGTCGAGGGGGACGTTCTGAGGGAAGGCCACCCTCTCCCACGGGAAGCGACACGAAGGTGATGTCGCTTGGTTTGCTGGTTTCGCCACTTCTCTTTAGGTCTCCCGGGCGAATGATCACCATTCGGCGAGTAAGACGACATCGCCTAAAACAATCCGAGCAACCTTAAAAACAGGGAAAAGGGCGAACCCCTTCGTCTTTCCTGGAGTGTTCTTGATTTGAAATGCGACTTTTGCGGCAGGGACGAGGCGCTCCCGTTCGTCTGCAACTACTGCGGCGGGGCCTTCTGCGCCGACCACAGGCTCCCCGAGGCCCACCAGTGCAAGGGCGACCTGACCCAGAGGCGGACCATCACAGCCCCCCAGACCACCACCTTCACCTGGCAGACCCCTGCCTACACCTCGGCCCCTCAGCCGGCGAGGCAGGCGAAGGTCTTCTCCACCATCGAGCTCAGGGACATAGTCATCGCCTGGCTGGCCCTGGGGATCGCCTTCTCCTTCGCGCTGTCCGGCGGGGCGTTCAGCTTCTTCTCGGGGTCGGAGCCGCTCTCCTACGCGGGGCTGCTGGTGGGGGTCGCCCTGGTGACAGTCGGCCCCGGCTTCGTCTTCCATGAGCTGAGCCACAAGTTCGTCGCCCGGAAGTACGGCTTCTGGGCCGAGTTCAGGATGTGGCCCATGGGGCTGGCCCTGGCGCTCTTCTCTTCCCTGATAGGCTTCGTCTTCGCCGCACCCGGGGCGACCTACATCTCGGGGGCGAACATCTCGAAGGCCGAGAACGGCAAGATCTCCCTGGCCGGGCCCCTGACCAACGTCGCCATAGCGGCCCTCTTCCTCCCGTTCTTCTTCTTCGGGTCCGGGGTCCTCTATGCCGTGGGCTACATCGGGGTCCAGGTCAACATCTTCCTGGCCATGTTCAACATGCTCCCCATCGGTCCGTTGGACGGGGCGAAGGTCTGGCGCTGGAACCTGTTCCTCTGGGGGGTGGTCTTCGTCCCGCTGGCCCTGGTCCTCGCGTTCTTCTTCGGGCTCATCTGACGCTCTCCGTCCGCATTCCTTCCCCGCCCTGTCCAGGCGTCAGGCGAATGTGTCTGTCCTGGGGACATGGTGCGCGACCCGCCGATAATCCGCGGCGCTGCGGCCGCCCTGCCCCGGATCCTGTCAGACGAGGCCCTTGACGTGCCAGAACTCGACCATGTCTTTCAGCTCCTTCGCGCCGTCGGCCGAGATGCCGAGCCTCTTCCCCAGCTCCTCTGGGGAGCAGCGGACCGCCCTGACGACCTCCATCCTCACGTCCCCGGTGTGCTTCTCCTTCGCGTCGAGGTCTTCCTTGAGCTGCCTCCATCGCTCGGAGAACCCCAGCCGGAGTCCTCCCCCGAGGTGACCCGCCCCCAGGCCGTAGGCGGTCAGGACCCCCCTGGCGTGGGTCAGGGCCCCTGCTGAGAAGGACGGCCCGGCGCCCCTGCGGGAGCCTCTCAGGCCGCTCTTCTTGACCCCGGGCCTGCCATGATAGGCCATGGGTCACGGCAGGGACCAGGCCGCGAGCTAAGCGGCCAAGGCGGAATCAGTTGACCAGATGCTCGACTATCATTCGGCCAAAAAGCGGATGATCTCGCCCGTAGGAAGCCCTCGGGGGCCCCTAGGGGTTGACGACGTACTCGGGCTTCGCCCCTTCCAGTACTTTGACCACGTTGCTGACGCAGGTCCTGTCTATGGCGTCGAAGGCCTCGGCGGAGTAGGCCCCGACGTGCGGGGTGGGCAAGACGCTCTCGAACCCCAGCAGGGGGTCGTCCTCCGGGGGCTCCCTGTCGAAGACGTCCAGGCCGACCGTCAGCCTCCCCCCCTCCACCGCCCTCTTCAGGGCCCCGGGGACCAGGACCTCGGGCCTCGAGGTGTTGACCAAGAAGCTCCCGGGCTTCATCGAGCCCAGCAGCTCCGGCGTGATGAGCCCCTGGGTCTCGTCCGTCTTCACCAGGTTGACGGACACCGCGTCCGCGGAAGAAAAGAGCTCCTGGAGCCCCACCCCCTTGAACTCCGAGGAGTGGACGTAGGGGTCGTGGTATATCACCTGGGCGCCGAACCCCGACAGTATCTTCGCGACGCGCCTCCCTATGTTCCCCAGGCCGACCACCCCCACCGTCATCCCTTCGATGTTCCTGCCGAGGAACGCCCCCCTCTCCCAGGACCCTGACCTCAGGGAGTTGGCGGACCTGGTAACGTTCTTGCAGACGTCCAACAACAGGGCGACAGTGAACTCCGCCACCGCCTGGTGCTCCTCCGGGACCGGCGTGTTGGTGACGAAGATCCCCCTCCGCTTGCATGCGGCGAGGTCGACCTTGTCGTAGCCTATCCCCCTGCGGGCTATGATCCTGAGCCTCCCGGCTTCCGCTATCACCCTGTCCGTGAACGGGTCCAGCCCGGCGATGACCGCGTCGTATCCCCCTATCATGGCGACGAGCTCGTCTTCGGTGAACCACCTGGTCTTCGTGTTGGCGGTCACCTCGAAGCGCTCCTCCAGGGACTCGAGGTGTCTCTTCGTGAACCAGGGCGCCGTTATCAGCACTCTATGCAGGCGAATCACCCCCAGGGAGGATCTCCTTCAGCTCCGAGCCCATCTTCGCTTCGTCCTCCGGGGAGAGGGGGAATATGGGGGGTCTCGGGTCACCCGGGTCGTACCCCTTCACCAGCCTCACCAGCGAGTAGTTCGCCGACCACTGGCCGTACTTCTGGGCCAGCTTGGCGACCGACGTCACCGACCTCTGCAGCCGCTCCCCCTTCTCCGTCTGGTACTCCTGCAGCAGGGCGGCGAATATCCGCGGGATGTAGTTCCCGCTCCCCGCCACCGCGCCGTCGATGCCCGAGCCGAGGGCGGGGAGTATCACCGCGTCGGGGCCGCTGAAGACGAGGAAGTCGGACCCCAGCTCCCGCTTGAACGCCATCATGTGCGGGACGTCCGCGACCGTGTCCTTGACCCCAACGATGTCCCCTCCCCCGGCGTTCACCGCCTTCACCACCGAGGGGGAGACGTCGTACCCCGTCGTGAGCGGGAAGTTGTACAGCAGCGTGGGATGGACCGCGGAGATCTTGGTGAAGTATCTGACCATCTGATCCTCCGGCACCCTCGGGAAGTAGTACGGCGGGAGGGCAGAGATGTACTTGGCCCCCCTGGCCTTCGCGAGCTCCGCCAGCCTCACGCTCTCGTCCAGGTTCAGCGACCCGACCTGGCATATCAGCCTGTCCTGGAACTTCGCCAGGGTCTCCAGGCAGAGCCTCCTCTCGTCGAAGGACAGCGCGGGCCCCAGCCCCGTCGACCCCATGGCGAACAGGTAGTCGACGCCGCTGTCAAGCAGCCTCTTCGCGTGCCCCTCCAGGAGGAGGGGGTCGATCTTCCCTCCCTTGAAGCCAGTCACCAACGGAACGATCTTGTATTTCATCGCCAGGCTGCCATGCCCTCGGGCTCCGTCGCCCCTCCGGAGGGATATTCAATCTTCTCCCCCTGTCTTTCCGGGCGAGGGCGAAGGGCCGGCAGAGCCTTAAGAGATATCGGCGCCGGGGCCGCAGGACCAACGGATGAGCCGCTCCAGATCCACCCCGCCGAAGCGCCACCTGCTCGAAGAGCTGGGGAAGCTGTCCACCCCCACCGTCTCCAACGCCATAGAGCTCTTCGACGTCCGGGGCCGCGAAGAGGGGTTCACTGATTCGTCCGTCCGCTGCATCTTCCCCGAGCTCGGCGTGATGACGGGGTACGCGGCCACCCTGAGGATGAGCTCGACGGCCCCTCCGCCCCCCGACGGCCTGGAGAGGAGCTTCAGGTACTGGAAGAGCATACTCAAAGTCCCGGCGCCGAGGGTGGTCGTCGTACAGGACCTGGACGACCCGCCGGGGCTAGGCGCCTTCTGGGGGGAGGTGAACGCCAACATCCACCGGGCCCTGGGCTGCGTGGGCGCAGTCACCAACGGGAGCGTCAGGGACCTGGACGAGGTGAAGGCCTTGGGGTTCCACCTCTTCGCCGGGAGCGTCGCCGTCTCCCACGCCTACAACCATGTAGTCGACTTCGGGGTCCCGGTCAGGGTGGGGGGCCTTGAAGTGAAGCCGGGGGACCTCATCCACGCGGACAAGCACGGCGTCCTCACAGTCCCCAAGGGGGTCGCCCCCAGAGTCCCTGAAGCGGCGATGCTGATAGCCGACAGGGAGAAGGAGGTGATGGACCTGGCGCGCCGCAGGGACTTCAGCCTAGACGAGCTGAAGGCCAGGGTGCAGCGGATGAGGGGCGCCGGCAAGGACTTCCACTAGCCTGGTCCCCGTCCCCCGGCCGAGGGGGGTCAGCGCCCCGGCTGGTCCAGGACCTCTTTGTTGAGCGGATAGCTCGGGCGCCCCCCCTCGAGGACCTTCGCCACGTCCGCCGCCGCGGTCATGGCCATCCTCCCGAAGGTGTGCGGCCCGTTGGCCGCGTGGGGGGTGAGCACCAGGTTCGGTATGTCGTCCCCGAGCCTGTAGAATGGGCTCTTCTCCGTGGGGGGCTCCTCGTTGAGGACGTCGAGGCAGGCGCCCCCGATCCTCCCCTCCTTCAGGGCGTCTGCCAGGGCCCTTTCGTCCACTATCTTCCCCCGGGCCGTGTTGATCAGGATCGCCGTCTTCTTCATCTTGCCCAGGAACTCCGCGTTGACCATCCCGGTGGTCTGCGGGGTGAGCGGGGTGTGGATCGAGATGACGTCGGCCCTGGACAGCAGCTGGTCCAGGGTGACGAACTCCGCCCCCGCCTCGGTCTCCACCTGGGCCATCCTCACCACGTCGTAGTAGATGACCCCCAGGCCGAGGGCCTTCGCCCGCTTCGCGACCTCGAACCCGATCCTCCCTGCGCCGAGCAGCCCCAGGGTGAGATGGTACGCGTCCCCCACCTCCTGGGTCCACTTCTGCCTGTTCCACTCCCCCCTCCTGATGGCCCTGTTCAGCTGGGGGATGCGCTTGACGGAAGCCAGCATGTGCCCGATGGCGAGCTCGGCCACCGCGTAGCTGAGCTCGGGGATCGGGGTGGTGGTGATCACCACCCCGTGCCTCGTCGCCGCGGCCACGTCGATCTGGTCGTACCCCACCCCCGTCCGGGCGATTATCTTCAGCTTCGGCGCCGACGCGAGCACCTTCTCGGTGTAGGGCTCCCCTCCAGCGAGGACGCCGTCGTAGTCCTTCAGCATCGAGACGAGGTCCCCTTCGCCGAGGGGCTTCTTCAGGGGGTTGTACGTGAACTCTATCCCCCGCTCCTCCAGGAACCCGCCCAGCTCAGGGGGGAGACCGAGGGCGCCGGCGTAGAGGCAACGCTTCAATTCGGGCGAAACGCCGGGCCAGGCTACTTAAGAGTAGAGCCGAAAACCTCGCCCCCTCTCAGATGTTCCTTCAGCCTCAATGACGCGGACTCCGAGGGCCGCCGCTGCACGCCAGTTTGCTTTGCTTCCAAAATCAGGGGACGAGCCCTCCGGGGGTCTGCCCCCAGAAGGCCCGCGGATTGTAGACTAGGCTTACTAGGTCTTTGTCGGAGCGGGTTTCCTGCCCCTTGCCCATATCGCCACTCCCGCGATCGCGATGATGATCACGACTATGGCGGCCACGTAGTAGTACGTGTAGCTGGGCGCTGACGTCGAGGTCGTAGAGGTGCTAGGTGCTGATGTGGTAGTTGTCTGGGTGGTGCTGGCTGTCGGGCCCGTCGAAGCGGGTGTGACCGAGGCCAATACGTTCTCGCAGACCACGTAGGTGCAGAACACGTCGTTGGACGCGGACTGGGTCAGCGCGGGCTGCCAGTTGGAGAACGCCGCAGTGTTGTAGGCCACGTACTGCGGCAGGACTACGAGGTAGTTGAGCACCGCAGCCTGGGCCATGACCAGCTCAGCCGCCTTGATCTCTGTCAGCGACTGGGCCGCGTTGGGGTTGCTGAGGGCCGCGTTGAAGTCTGTCGTGAATGTGGAGTTCTGCCATCCGTTCAGGTTGCTGGGGTTGCGCATCCATCTGAATGGGACGGGTGCGTAGTTGTTCGGGAACACCATCAGCTGGAAGTTGAGAGAGGTCCAGTTGGTGTGGACCGTGGCGTAGGCTGGGTTCAGCAGGTTGACGTTGAACCCGTCAGCCTCGAGGCTGGTCTGGATGAACTGAGACGCGCGGACGTAGTTCGGGTCGTTGTTGGGCGACTCGACTGTTATGGTGACTTGGGTGCCGTTGGCGTAGTACCAGTGTCCGCTGGTTTGGACCAACCCTGCCTGTGTCAGGAGGGTGTTAGCCTGCGACACGCTGTAGTTGTAGAGCGGCCCACCTGCAGAGTAGTAGGTAGGCACCACCTGCGGCAGCAGCAACTGAGGGTTGCCTGTCGCGGTCTGGTTAGCGTAGAGCGAGCTCTTGATGGTGTTGCTGGGGAGCAGGTAGAACAGGGCCTGCCTGAACGAGGTTGTGTTCCAAGGATATCCCTTGGTGCGCATGTAGACCTGGAGCTGATAGTCGCTCGGCACCTGGGCTACCTTGAGGTTCGGCGTATTCACCAAGGCCGGGATGTCGCTTGGGGTGATCACACCGGCGTCGATGGTGCCGGCGGCCAGGGCGCTGGTCTGTGCAGCGTCGCTGGTGAAGAAGTCGATGATCAGGGTGCTGATGGTAGGCGTCTTGCCGTGCCAGCTTGGAGAGTACGGGTTGGCCTGGAGCGTCATCGAATAGCTGCCAGGGGTGTAGCTGACGGGGACGTAGGACGAGTCACCCGGGCCCGCAAGGATCGACTTCGACTGCAGCACGTTGTTTCCGAAGCCGAACTGCTTGTAGTAGTGGTATGGATAGATGGAGTACAGGAAGACCAGCAGTGGGAACTTCGCGTCTGTCTTGAACGTCGTCAGCTTGACAGCGGTGGAGTTCATGATGGTCACGCTCTGGACCGACCCGCGGATCGCACCCCATCTGTCGATGTTGGAGGTGTTAGCGTAGGGGCCGGTCGGCAGGAAGATGCCGAACGAGTAGGCGAGGTCGGTGGAGTTTATCGGAACTCCGTCGGACCACTTGAGATTGGGCGAGATGAGGTTCACGATCCACTGGGTGTCGTTCGTCACGCCTGGGACCGGGACCGGGACGGTACAGATCGAAGGAAGGACGCTGCCGTTGATCGACAGATGTCCGACCGGAAGGTAAGGCACGTCGATGGCCGTGTTGCCGAACGACGCTGCGGTCGGGTTCTGGAAGAAGGTCGACGGCGGGGCGTACTCCATGCCGACTGTGAGGGTGCTTGACGTCGCCGACAGGGCGACGGGGATGACTTCACTCACGGAAGATGCAACGAGGATGAATGTTAGGGCTAAGAACAGTAATTTTTTCTTCATCGCGAGAATCACCTAAACCGGTCTTATAACGTCTTCGAAGATTTACGCGTCCTGGCTTTCGCCGACAATACTGTTATGACTGCGGGCCCGGACGGGGCGCCTCATGTCGGAGCGGGGGGGCGAGCGGATCGAAAGGCTGGCTGCCGGAAGGGGAGGACCCGAAGCCATGGGGCCCTACTCCCAGGCCGTGGCAGCCGGGGGCTTCGTCTTCGTCTCGGGCCAGGGCCCCAGGGACCCTGCCACCGGGAGCTACGTCGAAGGTGGGATAGAGGAGCAGACGAGACAGGTGCTGCGCAACCTAGAGTCGATCCTGGGGCGGATGGGCCTCGGCCTTTCGGACGTCGTGAAGGCCAACGCCTACCTGCGCGACATCAAGGACTTCGAAGGGTTCAACAGGGCCTACGCCGGGTTCTTCGGCGGCGAATACCCTGCGAGGACCACGGTCCAGGCCGTGCTCCCGGGGCCCGGGGCGCTGGTGGAGCTCGACGTCGTCGCCAAGACGAGGGAGTGAGGCGGACAAGACATTGATCGAGAAGGTCGAAGTGGTCAACGGGGCCATCCCGCTCACAGAGACGGAGCCGCGCCAGCAGTGGGTGGACGAGTGGAGCTTCCAGCTCTACGTCAAGGTGTCCGCCGGCGGGCGCACGGGGTGGGGGGAGATACTCCCCTCGGCGGGGAGCACCAGGGAGCCCTACGCTGCCCTGGTGAACAGGCTTGCCCCCGCCATCCAGGGCAAGGACGAGTCAGAGATCGGGGACCTCTGGAACTTGATGAGGCGGCTCACCTTCTCCGGGGGTTACGGGGTCACCACCGGGGCGATCTCGGGGATAGACATCGCGCTCTGGGACCTGAAGGCTCAGAAGGCGGGCAGGTCGCTCTCAGAGCTGCTGGGGGGGAAGCACCGGCGGGTGGGGAGGTACGCCTCACTTTCCAGATATCCGCGCGCCGCCGACGCCGCGGCTGCCGTCGGCCGGCTCCTCGACCAGGGGTACGCTTCGATCAAGCTGCACCAGTCGGGGAAGGACTCCCTCGAGACCATAGGCCTGGTCAGGAAGGCGCTCGGCTTCGGGTTCGACCTCGCCGCCGACCTCAACTGCGCCTTCCCTTACCCGAAGGCCCTGGACTTCATGAAGAAGGTGCACAGCAAGGAGCTCAAGTGGGCGGAGGAGCCTGTCTGGCCCCCCGACGATTTCGACTCCCTCAAGAAGCTGAACAGGGTGGGGCCCGTCGCCGCCGGAGAGAACTTCTTCAGCTTCTTCGAGTTCGAGCGGGTCATGGAGATGGACGCCCTGTCCCTCTACCAGCCTGACATAGCCAAGATAGGCGGGGTCACCCCGGCCCTCGACATCATCAAGCTGGCCAAAAAGCACGGGGCCAGGCTGGCTTTCCACAACAGGCCGGACAACGGCTGGGTCTCCACCATAGGGAGCGCCCACCTCGCTTCGGCCCTCTCCCCCCGGGCCCTGGTCGAGACCCCTCCCAACGAGGTCCCGCGGGAGTACTTCTCCTTCCAGGGCTCGATGGACAAGACCACCATCACCCCGGGGGGGAAGGGGCTAGGTGTCGCGCCCCTGGGCTCGATCCCCACCTCCACCGGATCCAAGATGCTCGTCTTCCACGAGCGCTGAAGGCCGCCGCTCAGGTTAAATCGGCGGGGCCGGGGTTCCGGCTCCATGGACGTCGTGAGGATCATGCCTGGGATGGGTGTCAGGAGCAACGTCGGGACCATGGGGGCCGCCGGCGTCACCCTGATCAACGACGACGTGAGGGTGCTCGTCGACACGGGGCACTACGGCACCAGGGACTGGCTCAAGGCCGAGTTCGCCAGGCGCAAGGTCTCCCCCCAGGACATCGACGTGGTCGTCCTGACCCACCTGCACTGGGACCACTGCCTCAACGTCGAGATGTTCCCCGGGGCGAAGATAGTCCTCGGCGAGGACGAGCTGAAGGAAGGCTTCCTCGCGGAGCCGGGGCGGCCGCAGAACGAGGCCTTCAAAGACGCCCTCCGGAAGATGAAGCTCGAGACCGTGGGGGACGGAGCCAGGATATCGAAGCACGCCACGGCCCTGCTGACCCCCGGCCATTCGCCGGGGCACATCTCCGTGGTCCTGAAGGGAGACCAGGGTCAGCTGACAGTGATGTCCGGGGACGCGGTCCCCAACTACAGGGCCTACCTTAGGGAGTTCCCTGACATCTCGTTCTACGACAAGGCGAAGTCCGCCGAGAGCGTGAAGAAGGTCAAGAGGCTCCACCCCGACCTGGTCATCCCCGGCCACGACAGCCCCTTCAACGGCAAAGGCTACGTCGAAAGGGACGACTTCACCCTCATCCTCCGGAGGGAGAACGAGGAGAACTCCACCTTCACGTTCAGGCACACCCCGGCAGACAAGCCTGTGATCCACAGGTAGCCCCTGGCCGGGGGCATCCTCGTCCCCGTGGGGGTCCGCGGCTCCGGCAGGTCAACCGGCGCCAGGCCGGGAGACCCTGTTCCCCTTCAGCCGCAGCACCGGCCTGATCTCCCCGTCGAACTCCATCGCCTCCCCGGCGGCGTCTCTCAGCTTCTTCCTCCCGGCCGACAGGCTGAGGGTCACCAGGTCGGCTGGCCTCCCGACCGTTATGGAGCCGTGCTCTGGCCTCCCAATCGCCGCCGCCGGGGAGTAGGTGGCGGCCAGGACGACCTCGGCCATGCTCATCCCGAGGCCGAGGAGCTTGGTCATGGTGGTCTCCAGGCTCACCACCGGGTCTGCCAGCGACAGGGTGTGGATGTCCGTGCTTATGGTGTCCGGCTTGAACCCGTCGGCCAATGCCCTCCTGGCGGTGTCGAATGAGAAGCTCCCGCTCCCGTGGCCGATGTCCATCACCACCCCCCTCTTCCGCGCGGCCGCTATCTCCCGCAGCACGTGGCCGCCTTCGACGATGGAGTTCGGCTCCGCCCTGAACGCGTGGGTCAGGATGTCCCCCTTGTCCAGGAGAGAGACCACCTCCTTGACCGTCGGCTGAGGCCTCCCGAAGTGGACCATCAGGGGGACCTTCGCCCTCCTCGCGCACCGCCTGGCGGCCTTGAGCGGCTCCACCCCCAGGGTCCCGTTCGCGTTCTCGCTCACCCTCACCTTGACCCCAACTATGTCCCCCCTGTTCCTCTCGATGCAGTCCGCGCAGGCGTCTTCGTCGGCTACCCTGATGTCCGGTATCTCCCCAGCCTGCTGGTCTCCATGGATGCCGAAGAAGGGGATCCCACCGAACCCGATGTTGAGGAAGGCGTAGATCTTCGCCCCGGACCGCCTGATCACGTGGTCCCTGAACCCGGCGAAGTTCCCCGCGCCGGAGCTGCCGGCGTCCACGAACACCCCGGTCCCCCAGCTGCGCGCGATTTCGTCCGCGTCGACCCCCAGGCTGGTCCCCAGGTGGTACACGTGGGAGTGCAGGTCGACCAGGGCCGGGCTCACGTAGTCCCCGTGGGCGTCCAGGGCCTTGTCAGCCTTCGCCTTCACCTCGCCGACCGCGTCCACCACCCCGTCCTTCACGCCGATGTCCACCCGCTCCACCTTCCTCGAGCGCGTATCCACCATCCTACAGTCGGCGATCTTGATGTACAATGACCACCACCCCTCTCATGGACCCTCAGGAGGGGATTATTACGCGTGAGCGGCCGACCGGCCCCGGTGGCCCAGGGACGCGGACTGGTCCGGCCCCGGGAGCACGGCCGCCTCCGCCTTCGCTAGGCGGAGATGTACAGCTTCGTCGGCACGAACTCGAAGTGCCTGAGCACCTCGTTGGCCGTGAGCCTCCCGGACGCTGTCTTCACGACGAGCTTGTACAGCCTGTCGGCGGCCTCCTTCAGGTCGTACTCGAACCTGAGCAGGCCGGACACGTCGAGGTCTATGTGCTCCGACATCGTGGCGACGGTCTTCGGGTTCGCCGAGAGCTTGATCACGGGGATGATCGGGTTCCCGATTATGTTCCCCTGGCCCGTGGTGAACAGGTGCACCACCGCCCCCGCTGCGGCGAACAGGGTGACGCACTCGGCCGCAGCCGAGGACGTGTTCATGTAGTTGAGCCCCTTCTTGGTCGGCTCTTCGGCGTAGTCCAGCACGTCGACGAACTTGCTCTTCCCCGCCTTCTGTATGTTCCCCAGCGCCTTCTCTTCGATGGTGCTGAGCCCCCCTTTGATGTTCCCCTGGGTGGGCTGCGACCCGAGGAGGTCCGCCCCCTGCCTGGTGATCTCCTTCGTGTAGTCGTCGAACATCTTCTGGAACTTTAGCTTCAGCGCCGGGGTCGCCATCTGGTTGGCGATGTGGGCCTCGGCCCCCGTCAGCTCAGAGGTCTCTCCGAGCAGGAGGGTGTTCCCTTCGGCCACCAGCCTGTCATAGAGCGCCCCGATGGTCGGGTTGGAAGCAAGGCCGGACGTCGTGTCCGACTCGCCGCACTTCGTGCTTATCAGGAGGGACGAAAGGTCGTACTCCCGCCTGGGCTTCTCCGTGGCGTCCTGGACCATGGACTTCGCGATCCTAGAAGCCTTCTCGATGGTCTTCAGGTCCCCGCTCCCTTCGATGCTCAGCGCTTCGACGTGCTTCCCCGTCTTCGCGATCCTGTCCGCGATCTCCTGGGTCCAGTTCTGCTCTATCCCTATCACGACGGCCCCGGCCACGTTGGGGTTCCTGCCGAACCCGGCGAGGGTCTTGAACATCAGCTCGAGGTCGGGCCCGAACTGCAGCCTCCCGTAGGGGTGCGGTATCGCCCTGGTCCCCTTGATGAGGCTCTCGACCCCCGTCGCCGCCGAATTGGAGAGGTCGTCCAGCGGGATGATGAGGACGTGGTTCCTTACGCCTATGTGCCCGTTCTCTCTTTCGTATCCGAGTATCTTTGTCATCTCAACTGCTCCCCCATCTCATCGACTTTATGTTGTGGACGTGCACGTGGCTCCCCTTCGGGATCCCGGCGGTCGCCACCCCTATCTCCTCGCCGTACTCTATCACCTTCTGCCCCTTCCCGATCTCCATCAGCGCTATCTTGTGGCCCAGCGGGACTTCGTCCTGGCTCTTCACCGTGACCTTGCTCCCGTCGTCCATGAAGGTCCCTTCGACCTCTTCTCCCTTCAGGATGTCAGCCACTGCGACCCCGACCTGGTCTCGTCTTGCATGCACAAGGAACTTCCGCGCCATGAAAACCTCGCGACCGTCCGAGGCGATTTAAAGATTCGCCGCGACGAACCTATTTCAAAACCCTCCTTAGGATCATGACACAGGCGAGCCTGACCAGCCCCAGGAACACGTTCGGCAGCCTCTCATACCTGACCGAGACCTTCCTGAAGTTCTCCAGCCACCCGAAGAACCTCTCCACGTTGTACCTCACTCCGTGGTATGTCTCCCTGTCGAGGACTCTCGGTCTCCCGGGCCTCTTCTTCGTCTCCTGGGGAGGGTCGGGAATCTGCGACCTCACGTGCAGCTTGTCGAGGTAGATCCTGTTCAGCGGCGTGGCATGCTTCGTGTCGGCGTAGACGACCTTCGGCCTCTTCCTCGGCCTGTGCCCCGTATCTATGGAGACCGACTCCATCAGAGAGACGAGTCTCGTCCCTTCGTGTATCCTCCCCGAACTGATGTCGACGGCGACAGGCAGGGACCCTTCGGTCACCGCGGCGTGGACCTTCGTCCCCTTGACCCTCTTGTGGCCATCAAAGCCAACAAGAGCTCCCCTTTTTGGCAGGGATGGTGTCGCTGTCGATTGAGAGGGAGTCCATGTCCACCGCACCGGTCGAGTAGCCTCTCGCCACCATGGCGTCCATGACTCTCTTCCAGACCCCCTTCTCCTCCCGCTCCTTGAGCCTCCTCCAGGCTGTGACGTCGTCCCCGTACTCCTCGGGGAGGTCGTTCCATGGGATGCCGGTCTTGAGGACGTAGAGGATCGCATTGATGGTCCTCCTGTCGTCAGCCCTCGGCCTCCCCTCACTCGCAAGAGGGGGGAGGAGGGGCTCGACGAACTCCCACAGCTCGTCGTCGATAGGGTTGAATTTCATGGGTCGCCACAGGACGGGATCGCCGAGGGACGCCTGTGCGAAGAAGGGCAGATTATATGCCCAAGTTTTGAAATAGGTTCTCTGCCGAAAATCCATATATAGTAAGAATGTTTTACTTTCCTACTGGTAGGGCATGGCACAAGAACCTGAGGTCACCACTGTCAGCGAAAAGGGACAGGTGGTCATACCACAGTCTCTGAGGAAGGAGCTCGGGATAAAGCCCAGGACCAAGTTCCTCGTCTACGGAAGGGGGGACACGGTCATAATGAAGAAGCTGGAGCTCCCTGACCTGAGGAAGGAGTGGGACGAGATATTCAGGGGGATGGACGCAAAGAAGCTGAAAATCTCGGAGAAGGAGGTTCTTGATGAAGTCGCCGCGGTCAGAAGAGAGAGGCACCGGAGCAGATAGGACGAGAGGATGCGAGTCGTCCTCGACACCAACGTCATAGTCAGCGCTGTAGTCTCCGGCGGCAAGCCGCGTCAGCTGTTGGACAAGGGGATTGACGGCCGACTCCAGATTGTGGTGTCCGAGTTCATCCTGAAAGAGGTCGGAACAGTCCTACGAAGACCGAAATTCAAGCTCAGCGACGACGAAATCAGCAACACGATCCTCACTCTGATGCAGTCGGGCGACGTAACGACGGTGACGTCCAACTTCAGGGTTGTCGAAGACGACCCGGCGGACGACGCTATTCTAAACACGGCATTCGACGGAGGCGCAGATGTCCTTGTGACTGGCGACAGACACCTTCTCGAATTGAAGGGATTCAAGAGGACAAGGATTCTGTCGGTCTCAGAAGCTCTGAAACAACTTTGATCTGGGGCTGTCTAGTCAGCCCCAGTGAACTGGTACTTCGTCGCCCATTCGATCAACTCGCGTAGCTCCTTCTCGAGCCTGAACTGGTAGGCCTGGGCGTTCCCAATCTTCCCTCCAGGGGCCACGAACCCCTTTCCAGAGAGTCTCTGGAGGACCTTCTGGACGGTCTTGAAGCTCAGGCCGGTCGACTCCTCAAGCATGGGGATTGTCTGTTTCATGTTCCCCACTAGGAACGCCTGGTCCAGACCCCCTTCTCCTCCCACTCCTTGAGCCTCCTCCAGGCTGTGACGTCGTCCCCGTACTCCTCGGGGAGGTCGTCCCAGGGTATCCCTGTCTTGAGGATGTAGAGGATTGCGTTGATGGTCCTCCTGTCGTCGGCCCTAGGCCTCCCCTCGCTTGCAAGAGGAGGGAGGAGAGGCTCGATGAACCCCCACAACTCGTCGTCGATGCAACTGAATCTCATGCGGTCACGGGGGCCGCGACGGGGGAAGAGCTGGTATGAGAGAAGGGCTAGGCTAGGCCATTAACTCAGTTTTGAAATAGGTTCGACGAGGCCGTCGGAGCCGTCCCGGGATCGGATGGTCTCAGTCCAGCGTGTACTCGACGATCTTCGACTCGGTCATCTCTATCATGGTGTTCTTGGTCCCCTCTCTTCCGATCCCGCTCTTCTTGAACCCGCCGAAGGGGAGGCCGTCCCACCTGAGCCTGGTGGTGTCGTTGATCATGACGGTCCCCGCCTTCAGCTTCGCGGCCATCCTGTAGGCCCTCGAGAAGTCCCTGGTGAACACCGCGGCGTCCAGGCCGTACTCGGTGGAGTTGGCGACAGACACCGCCTCCTCGTCTGACTTCACTTCTATCAGGGGGAGTATGGGCCCGAACACCTCCTCCTTCGCTATGCGCATCTTCTCGTCCCCTTGGATGATCGTGGGGGGGAAGAAGTGGCCGCTGGCCCCCTGGGGGACGCTCCCTTCGTACACGACCCTCGCCCCGGCCCCCTTCGCCTCGGCGACGAACCCCCGCATCGACTCCAGGGCCTCCCGGGATATCAGGGGCCCCACCGAGGTGTCCTGCTCCATGGGGTCCCCGACCTTGAATGTCTTCACCCGCTCCTTCAGCCTCTCCCCGAACTCCGCCGCGACCTCTGCCCTGACCACCAGCCGCTTCGTGGAGTTGCAGAACTGGCCGGCGTAGTCGAACCTGCCGAAGACGGCCGCTTCCGTCGCCCTGTCCAGGTCCGCGTCCTCCAGCACTATCTGCGCGTCGCTCCCCCCGAGCTCCATTATCACCCGCTTCCCCTTCGCTATGGCCCTGCTGGCCAGCTCCAGCCCGACCCTCTCCGAGCCCGTGAAGGATATCATGGAGACCTTGGGGTTCTCAACGAACTCGTCCCCTATCATGCTGGACCTCCCGGTGACGAAAGAGACCGAGCCGTCAGGGAACCCGGCCTCCTTTATCAGGGCCGCCATCTTCAGCTGGGTGAGCGGGGCCAGGACGGTCGGCTTGTGGACCACCGTGTCCCCCACGGCCAGGGCCGGGGCCACCTTGTGGGCGAAGCTCGAAGCGGGGAAGTTGAACGGGGTTATGGTCCCCACCACCCCTACGGGCTCCCGGGTCACGAACGCTATCCTCTTCTTGTTCCCCTTGGGGTATTCGTAGGACTCCAGGGGGATGAACTCCCCCTCGAAGACCCCCCGCAGGTCTGCGGCCACCAGCTCGAATATCTGGGCCGTCCTCGCCATCTCCCCCTTCGAACTCGAGATGGGCCTCCCGATCTCCTGGGTCATGGTAGAAGCGAGCTCCTCGGCGTTGGACTGTATCAGCCTGGCAACCTTCCTGAGCATGGCCGCCCGCTCCGCTATCGTGAGCGCCTGGATCTGGCCCAGGGCGGCCTGGCTCGCGCCTATGGCGGCCCTCACCTGCTCCAGCGTGAGGTCGGGGACCCTCCCGACGGCCTTCCCCGACGCGGGGTTGACTACCTCGATGGTCGCTTCTTTCATCATACTCCCCGTCAGGGACCCCGCGTGGGTATAAACTCTTCATCCGCTCCAAGTTTATCTCCCGTCCGCCGGCGGTCAGGGACTGCGCCATGGGGATGACAGCCGCCCGGTTCAGCGAATATCAGGCCAAGCTCGGCGAAAGCCCGGTCTACGACCCCGGCTCGAAGGCCCTCTACTGGGTCGACATCCTGGCGAAGAGGATAGTGCGCAAGGACATGGAGACCGGCTCCGAGTCCTTCGTCGCTTCGCCGGACCTCGTCACCTCGGTACAGCTGGCGGAAAAGCCCGGCGGGCTCGCGTGCACCCTGAGCCACGCCTTCTGCAGCGTCGACTTCGGTACCGGCGCCTTCGGCGTCCTGGCCGAGGTCGAGAAAGAGATGGCCGGCAACCGGCTCAACGACGGCAAGTGCGACTCGTCGGGGAGGTACTGGGCCGGGACCATGAACCCCGACCTCAGGTCCCCCACGGCTTCGCTCTACGTCCTCGACCTCGACGGCAAGGTGAAGCGGAGGACGGGGGGGCTCGCCGTGTCCAACGGGCTGGCCTGGTCCAAGGATGACAGGCGGATGTACCTGATAGACACCCCGGTGCTGAAGGTGTTCAGGTTCGACTACGACCCGGGGACAGGAGAAATCCAGAACAAGGCGACCTGCGTTGACTTCCGCGGCCAGAGCGGCCGCCCCGACGGCATGACAGTCGACTCTGAAGGGATGCTCTGGATCGCCCACGCCCGCGGCGGCAGGATCTCCAGGTGGGACCCCGACAGGGGGACGAAGCTGGAGGAGTGCCTCCTCCCGGTGAAGGCCACGACCTCGTTGACCTTCGGGGGGGAAGGGCTCGACCGCCTCTATGTGACCACTTCGAGCGAACTCCTGGGAGAGGCCGACGCCGGGCACGTCTACGTCGTGGACCCCGGCGTGAAGGGCCTCCCCCCCAACTGGAGCAGAGCGGGGCCGCCGGCCAGAAGAGACCAGTGAACCAGGCCGCCCCCGGCCCTTCGCCCCGATCCTGGGAAACCCATTTAACGTCCAGGGGGACGACTTCGCTCATGAACCTGCTCGAAGGGAACAGGGTGAAGAGGGACCTGAAGCAGGGCAAGGTCGTCCTGGGGACGATGATCAACGAGTTCACCAACCCCGAGGTCGTCCGCGTCCTCGCTGCCGCGGGGTTCGACTTCGCCATGATAGACACCGAACACGGGTCGTTCACGTTTGAGACCGTGGCCGACATGGTCAGGGCCGCGAAGTCCACCGATCTCATGGTACTGGCCAGGGTGCCCACCGCCGACTACTTCCACGTCGCCAAGACCATGGACCAGGGGGTCCACGGCATAATGATACCTCACACCGAAGACGTCCAGCAGGTGAGGATGGCCGTCGACGCGACGAAGTACCCCCCCATGGGCCAGAGGAGCTACGGCATCAGGTCAGTCATAACGGACTACAAGACCTCCGCCGTCCCCGAGCAGCTGGCGAAGTCGAACGAGAACTCCGTCGTCATCATCCAGATTGAGAGCCAGAAGGCCATCGACCACATCGAGGACCTGGTCTCCATAGAAGGAGTCGACGTAGCCCTCATCGGCCCCAACGACCTCTCCATATCCCTCGGGTGCCCCGGGGAGCTGAACCACCCGAAGATGGTGAGCGCCATCTCCAAGGTGGTCGAAGCGGCCGAGAAGCACGGCGTCGCGGCCGGGAACCACATCCGGGACATGAAGATCCTGAAGGAGTGGCGAGAAAGGGGGATGCGGGTCCTGATGTACTCCACGGACTCGGGGTTCATGCTGTCGGCGGCCAGGGACGCCGTCCAGGCCCTGAGGGCTCCCTGACTCTTCCGCCTAGCGAGCCTTCCTTACTGCCAGGACGTCCTTGTTCACGAGGTTCGGCGGGACCTCCCCCTTCAGGGCGGCCGCCAGGTTCCTCGCCGCCATCATCGCCATCTCAGTCCTTGTCTCGATGCTGGCGCTCGCCAGGTGGGGGGTGAGGACCACGTTCTCCAGCTTCGTCAACCCGCTCTCGGGCCCCAGGGGCTCGTTTTCGAAGACGTCGATGGCGGCCCCCGCTATCCTCCTCTCCCTCAGAGCCTGGGTCAGCGCGGCCTCGTCTATGACCTGGCCCCGGGACGTGTTGATGACATAGGCGGTCTTCTTCATCAGCCCCAGCTGCTTCTCCCCCAGGCTCTTCCGCGTCGTCGGGAGGAGCGGGACGTGGACGGTCAAGAAGTCGCTCTCCCTCATCAGGTCGTCGAAGGGGAGGTACTTCACCCCCAGCTTCTCCTCCAGGTCCTTGTTCCTGGACGAGTCGTAGTAGACCAGATTCATCCCGAACCCCGCTGCCCTCCTTGCCACCGCCGCGCCTATCCTCCCGAGGCCGTAGATCCCGAGGGTCTTGCCGTAGACGTCGTGGCCCACCATCATCATGGGGCTCCACCTGAGCTTCCACCCTCCGCTCCGGATCAGCCTGTCCCCCTCGGCTATCCTCCTCCCGGCCGCGAGTATCAGCGCGAAGGTGGCGTCCGCGGTGGTCTCGGTGAGGACCTCGGGGGTGTTGGTGACCAGCACCCCGTGCTTCGTGGCCTCGGCGAGGTCGATGTTGTCGAAGCCGACGGCCATGTTCGCTACCACCTTCAGCCTGGGCGCCTTGGAGAGGAGCTCCGCGTCGACCTTCTCCGTGAGTATGCAGAACAGGGCGTCCGCTTCCGCCGCTTCCTTCAGGAGGACGTCCCTGGGCGGGGCCGCCGTCCCGCCGTAGACCTTGACCGTTCCGGAAGACCTCAACAGGTCGAGGGCCTGGGCCGGGACCTCGTTGGTCGTGACGTAGATATGGAACTGGGGCATGGTGCTCGTCTAACCCGTGGCACTTCTAAGGTTAGCGTTTCACATCCGGCCGCGACGCCGTCCCTAATCCTGCTCAGAAGAGCTGGCTTCGGTACCTTCGCAGGAGGAGGATGGAGAACCCCACCGTGGGGACGAGGAGGAGGAGGAACGCCGGCTGGATCCCTGCCCGCTCTATGATGTAGCCCATGACCACAGGCACGGCGACGTACACCAGGTTCGTGTAGGCAGAGAGGAGGCTGACCGCCGCGTTCCTCTCGCCCTCGGCCGACGTCCTTGAGACCACTATCAGGGAGACCGTGTAGGTGATGCCGTGAGGGATCCCGAAGAAGGCCATCACTACCAGGAAGGCGGCGTAGCTCGGGGCGTATACCATGGCCGCGAGCCCCAGGGCTGAGATCAGGATCGAGACCAGGATCGGGAGCCTGAGGCGCTTGAACGGCCTTATGGTCATGAAGGCCCTGACGCAGACCGAGACCGCGAACAGGGGGACGAACGAAAGGTAGGATGCCGAAGCGTCGGTGCCGAAGACCTGGGCGGCGTAGAGGGGGAGGAAGGCTGTGAGGGCGGCGAAGGGGAGGTAGAAGACCGAGGTGACCAGGGTCCCCGCGTAGACCCCCTTCCTGGACGCCGGGGTGGTCTTCAGGCTCTGCTTCGAGGTGGTCGCGAAGCGCACCTTCAACGACGAAAGGAACATCGCGGCCGCGACGAAGGAGAAGAAGAGGAAGACGAGCCTGTAGCTGAATGTGAGGATGTAGCTCTCGAGTATCGGGCCGAGGACCAGGCTCATGGTGAGGGCCGTCGTGAAGAGCGCCAGGAGCCGCTCCCCGTCTTTCCCCCCCGTGAGGGAGACCGTGGTGATCACGCTGGGGAAGATTATGCCGAAGGAGAATCCGATGACCCCGCCCAGTATCACCGCCGTGACCGGGCCGGAGAACGTCAGGAGCAGGGACGAGACGGCGACCGCCGCCGTCAGCGCCAGGACGCTCCTCCTCTGGGTCCTCCCCGACAGGCGCGGGTTGACCACGTAGTTCCCGAAGATCCCCAGGACGTTGTAGACCGAGATCGCCAGCCCGCCGTAGAAAGGCCCGAGCCCGAAGACGTACCTCCCCAGGATGGGGAGGGTGGTCTGGACCATGTTGCTCGATGCCCTCGCGCAGAGCCCGATCAGGAATATCGGGAACGCGACCATCAAGAATGCGAAGCCTGACTCTCGCAGCCCCATTATGGTCTCGTGGCGGGGCGTGGCCGGGGCCCCCAGTTGAAGCTATCCGCCAGACCCCGACGGGCTTTGCCCCTTGAAGCCTGGCGACCCGGCCCTGGGGAGTCGGAAGGGATGCAACTAATTTCTTGAGCGAATCCTTATCTCCGAAGTTTGATGCGTTCTGATTAACGCGGAATGTGGGTGGATACACGATGGCATCCGAGAACGTCGTGATGTGTTGAGATTAACGTCCAAAATACGGCTAACTCGAGAACGCCCACAGGATACGCAGGTAGACGGGTAGTTCTGGGACGTCCGACCGACCGACTCGCCGGGCAGCTGCACTCTCCCATGCTGTCGAATGGTACCAGAATGTCTCTAGGTCTTGCCTTCGGTAGGTGGTACAGAGTGCGCGTCTGCTCCTTGGAGTTCTTCTATTAGGCTCATCAATTTCTTTCCTGCGCCAGTAAGCTGGTACAGCTTTACGTTCCCATAGGCTGTGTCTTCTTCTATCATCCCGTGCTTGAGGAGGATTTTGATGTGCCGGTCTATCACATTCCAGTCGTAGCCGAGCTCCCGGGAGAGTTCCAACCTGTTCTTCGACGTCGTCAGGGACCGGAGCAGGCGGACCCTTGTCGGGCCCCCTTTCGTCCGCATCAGAAGCTGAAAGACGTCGGAGTCGAAGCCCATCTTCCTCCAGGTCGAAGTCGTTCGTTGGTACCAGAGTGACGTGATGACGACCAGCCCCCACCCTCCTGAAGCCAGGACAGGGCTCTGTTTCACAAACATCTGAAGCAATCCAAGTCCAGGTGATTCCATGACGTAGCAGATCCCACTTCCTGTGCACGGTGGAATTGAAACGCCCAGAGGCGCAAGTAGTGAAAATAGGGCAGTGACGGTAGTGAGAACCGAGAAGGTAACCATAAGATAAAGTAAGAGACGGACGGAACGAATAGACATAACGTGTTGTAGCGGTACAAACAGTTAAGTTTTTGTCGGAACATTCCGACAAAATCAGATATTGCCCCTCAATTAACGCGGTAACCATCAAATGTCATGTGCAACTCGTGGGCGGTTTGTTTCCCTTCTTGTCCTTGGGCTGCTCGGTCTCACCTCCATGATAACGGGCTTGAACTTGGTTCAGCCAATTTCTGCGAGCGGCGGGTCACAAGTAACTCTGTCCTCTTCCGCAAGCACTTTGGTGGGAGGAGAACTCTGGTTGAACAGCTCGTATCCATTCCAGTCTGAAGCTGCGTCCTCTACAATCCTTGCATTGCCAGCTTTATCCGTGTGGCTGACTTCGCATGATATCGCTAAGGACCAGCTCAGGCCGTACCTCAGTCTATGGTCCTCACAAGGGAATCCTTACGATTACGCTCAGACAACTGTAGGCTTTGCAGACAACAACACAGTGTACGGGGTTTACCAATACATTCTTCCAAACGGCACTGTTATCGGCGTATGGGCGTCTGAAGGGAGTCTGAAGGTTGTAGAGTCGATATACACTTTCGCTTCACAGAACAACTCTGTTTCATATGGGGGATCCACAGCTAACAACGATCTTGCGGCAGGACATCAAGCGCAAGATTCCAATTCTGGTGGAAGTTACCCAATGGACGGGGCCGAGTATAACACAACGGTCTTCTCCGACCTGGCCAGTCCTTCCAGTTGTGGTAGCTATTGCTGGGATTGGGGGAATTGGTTAGGGACGAGTAATTACAACTGGCTGAGTAGTAGTCTTCCTAGTGACCCATTCTTCTTCCAGGTCATACTAGCCTACTGGGGAGGCAACCAAGCCGAACCGTCAAACTGCGGATCGAATTCCTATGCATCAAACTGCGTCTTCTTCCAATATGCGCTAGATGGTACAACGCTTTTGACAACGACTCCGAACGTAGGCGATTGGACTTCCGGTGACGCTGTTACGATGGAGTGGGTTCAGCCCACAGCCAACTGCTCTCCCGCAGGTGGGGTCAGCGGGGGGGCTGACTGGGTGGTAGAATTGAAGATAACAAACCGAGCCACTGGCCAGTATACGAGTTCAGGCGAATGTTTCCCTGACAATCAATACGTGCAATTCCTCGAAGAAAGGCCCGGTCTATCAGGAGGGCATCTGGCCCAAAACCCAGAGTTTGGTACCCAAAACTTCTGGGGGGCTATTAACAACTATGGCAACAAGGTCGCTTTGAACTCCGGTTCGAACACTTGGAAACTGAACTTGTACAACACAGGACTTACAACGGAATTGGTCTCAAGCACAACCCCGAGCAATGGGGCGCACGGCAGTACTTGGAGTGATAGCTGGCTCTCGTCATCATATCCATGACATCTCGAAACCTCGTTCCCCAGGTGACACCCTTCGCACCCGAAGTTAAGATTGCACCGAAGTGATGAGAGCACGAGGTATTCAATCAGCATCGTGATTCCAGGAGCGGCTTTCGCAATATTGGTGCTGGCGGTCTTTGCCCCAATTGCGTATGTTCCGGCAGCCGCACCAAGTGGGTGTGGCTTTTCCTGTGCACTGGGCGGGCATGGTTCGTACTACGCTTCAGCAACCAAAGTGTTGGTAGGTTTCGGTGCTTGCATTGAAGCGTCGACTTACTACTTCCCATGCTGAGTTGGTCTTAGCCGACGACAGGTGACTGTGAGTATCGCTGTCTGATTCCTGCTAAACCTGAACGGCATGTATGGAACCACATTATGAACCAGGTAGCTCACAACGCCTCCTGGCCTGAATCCGTACTCCCTACTCGTGTCTCCCTAGATGGAAAGTCTTGCGACTTGACTGTCCCGGAAAAATTGGAACGGTTCGCGGAACTTCGAGATCCTACGACACCTTCCGTTGTCTTGAACGCGAGCGCGGTCCTTATCATCAGCTTTGTCATCAATCTACTTGTCCCTGCCGAGGTAGCGCCCTGGAACTCAGAGCCACACTCACCACGTTCGGTTATTCGCCCTGGAGACGTAAACGGCCCACCTACCTTCTCGATCTTTCTCGCCGCGCGCCGATTCTGAAGGATTCGACATCGTGGGGTGGGCGGCTACCAATCAACCCACTTTCTACTATTGTAGGAGTTACGCGGCTGGAATGCGAGATGACAAACCTTGCAGGAAATCCATCGAATCGAGTAACGTCTTGCTATCTATCTTGTAGCTTCTTACGTTCCTTATACCGTCTCGGCTCAACCGCGTAACTCCTAAGAGGATTGACCCCTCTCATCAGTGGTTCATCTACCTGTACACATGGTTGAATACGACAATAGAACGAAGATAAGCGCGGACGGAAATCCCGGCGACCGCACGTGCAATATGACACCGCCCATACACTGTCCTGTCGAACAGCGAGGGAAGACGTCAGGTGATTTCGGACCACTCGCCTCCCCCATTCGCCGGATATGCGGCGTGTCGGAATAGACCGGCACTTTCCTCCTTCAGAGGGTATGCTCCTTCCTCTCTCCTCCATTTCCCGATTGGAGCTCAATTCTCCCCCCTCACTTGCGAGCCTGCACCAGCCGACACCCCCCGAGCGAACAACGTGAGCGAGGGCCCCGCTTCGAGGCGGGGTGAAGGCGAAGGACGAGCGGAGGGGCAAAGAGGGGGGAGCGAAGCGAGCCGGCAGGCGAGCGGTGCATTCGGTAGGCATCGCGGGGGGTGAATTTGCTCCGGAGCGATGGCCGAGCCTGGAGGGAGTCGGCTGGTGCAGGCGAGCCTCCGACGAGAGACGGGGTTTGCCCAATCGCTTTATCTACCTCTGGCGGTGAATATCAATTAGAATGGTAAGGGCGGAGCAGAGGTACCTAGTCGATAAGGAGACTGTAGAACACCTGGTAGCCATGCTCAGGGATGGAGTGGAGAAAGGCGCCACCGACGAGGAAATCAGAGAGCAGACCTGGGAGATCTTCGACTCAGACTACCGTGAGAGGACTGACCTGGCAATCAAAGAAATGAAAGAGGGAAGAATCAAGCGATTCAAGAACGCAAAGCAGATGATACGAGACCTAGAGATCCGCTGAGCAACCTTGCCGTGGTCCTCTGCATACACTCCGACCTTCAGAAGAGACCACAAGAGCCTCGGTCGCCAAGACCAGCAGAGGGTGAACGAAGCCATCAGCGGCATTCTGAACTCGGGCAACCCGGCTGCTCTTGGAAGGCCCAAGTATGGCAAGTGGAAGGGAGCCTATGGCTACGACGTCGGGCGTGCAATCAGGGTTCTCTATTCCGTCGATCCTCTTGAAAGGGTCGTGGTGTTCCTGAGGTGTGGCCCGCACACGATATACTGAACTGCTCTCCCCGAGGACCCTCTTCGGAGAGATGCTCAGTGAAAGATTCTCTTAATTAATTCAGTTGGCCGGAAGGGACCCGCCCCGCCGCAAACTGATTAATACGCTGGGACTGGCCGGCGCGCACCTGCGATGGCCAAGGGGCTCCTGGAGCAGCTGGGGTTCAAGAGGACCCTGAACGCGGGGGGTCACATCACGGTATACGGCGGCTCATGCCCCGACCCCCGGGTCGTGAGGGCCATGGACGAGGCCTCGGGGCGCTGGGTGGACATGAGGGCTCTCGAGCGGAACACAGGCAAGCTCCTCGCGACCCAGCTCGGGTGCGAGGACGGCTTCGTGACATCGGGGGCCTACGCGGCGAACGCCATGGCGGCCCAGGCCGCCCTCTCCCTGGCCAGGGAGCGGGGGAGGGGGACGAAGTCCCCGAACGTGGTCATCCAGTCGTGCCACATCACGAAGTACGCGGAGTCCTACGTGGCCGGGGGCCTGGGGCTCAAGGAGGTGAAGAGGCGCTCAGAGTCCGAGTCCCTCGCCGAGCACATCGACCCGTCCACCGTGGCCGTGGCCTACGTCTTGAACGACCAGGACTTTGAGTTCAACCTCAGGGAGACCGTCGACGCCTGCGGAAGGGCGGGGATCCCTGCCATCGTCGACGCCGCGGTGGTCGACCCCGCCATCAGGGGGATCAAGGAGGTGCTCGCCTACGGCCCTGACTCGGTGTCGGTGAGCGGCGGGAAGAGCTTCAACGGCCCCAACGCGACGGGGCTCCTGGTAGGGAGGGCGGCCTTCGTCTCGAGGGCCAGGGACCTCTCCTTCCCCAACTACGGGCCCGGGAGGGGGATGAAGGTCAGCAAGGAGCAGGTCGTGGGGCTGATGAAGGCGGTGGAGCTGGCCGCGGCGTCCGACGACGAGAAGCTGGTAGACGAATGGCGGGAGAGGGCAGAGCGGGTGAAGGCGTCCTTGCAAGGGATACCCAACCTGAGGACCGAGGTCGTGTTTCCCTGGAGGCTTAACTTCCCTCA
Organism: archaeon; assembly: GCA_021827865.1. Classification (GTDB taxonomy): domain Archaea; phylum Thermoproteota; class Nitrososphaeria; order Nitrososphaerales; family Gagatemarchaeaceae; genus UBA183. Next base: position 48,302 of record JAKAUC010000009.1, on the reverse strand, counting down.
GCCTGTCCCCAGGGTCGGGATCTACTTCGAGACCGCCGACGGGGAGAAGAGGGCCGAGGAGGCGAAGCGCAGGCTGGCCGAGGGGAGCCCTCAGGTCCTTGTCAGGCCCTCCAACGACGTCATCAAGGCGAAGAACAGCATCACCCTGGACCTCCGCACCCTGCGGAAGAACGAGGTCAGGGTCCTGGCCGAGTCGCTGAGGGCCGTCATTTCCGCGGTCATGCGCCAGGGCTGACGACCGGCGCGCCGGCCCCCTTCGGGCCGCGGACCACCGGGGTCCCCGGGTCTGGCGAATCCCGTCGCGTGTCACTCTTAAATACGGAAATCAAAGTCGGAGGAGAACCCGGGGTAGATGGGGAGAATGCAATTGGGGAGCCTGGCGGGGAAGAGATGCGTCATCACCGGGGGGACGAGGGGGATCGGAGAAGCGGTCGCGAGGCTCTTCGAAGAGCTGGGGGCCCAGGAGGTACTGATCATAGGGCGAGACAAGAAGCGGGGGGAGGCCATAGAGAAGAGCTCGAAGCGGATCAAGTTCATGCAGGTCGACCTCGAGGACCTCGAGGACGTCCAGAGGTTCCTGGGGTGGTTCGCCTCGAACCACGGGACCGTGGACATACTGGTGAGCAACGCCTCGAGGGACAGCCGCTACAGCGTCCTCGACATCCCCTTCGAGGAGTGGAAGAGGATGGTCCAGCTCAACATGACCTCCCCCTTCCTCCTGTGCCAGGGGGTGGCCAAGAAGATGGTCGCGGACCACGTCAGGGGGAAGATAATCCTGATAGGCGCCATCCAGGCTCTCTTCCCTCTCCAGGATTCCTTCGCCTACGTGTCGACCAAGGGGGGCGTCATCTCCATGATGAAGAGCATGGCGTCTGACCTTGGGAAGTTCGGCATCCAGGTCCTGTCCGTCCTCCCGGGCCCGATCTACATCAAGGAAGGGGACGTCCCCGCGTCCCTGGACCAGAGGGCGGCGCCGCTCCTGGGCAGGATGGGGAGGAGGGAAGAGGTGGCGAAGGCCATCGCCTTCCTTGCTTCGGACGACAACTCTTTCATTACTGGGAGCTACGTCATCGTAGACGGCGGGCGCCTGATAAGCCGCAAGGGGGACCCGACCGAGATCAGCAGCGTCCCATAGCCGCGCGTCGTCCCTCTCTTCGCTCCGTCAACCGGGCCGTCCGGTCGGCTGAAACATGGCGTTTCTTGGCGCGTCGCGGGAAAGAGAGATATAACTCACAAATGCCGCGAAAAGGGGGATTAAGTTAAGATCTCCTTTCCGACTTCCTAGCCGGGTCCGCGGCTCCTACCTCCGCCAGCGCATACTTGTCTCGATACTCGCTTTCTTCGTCGCCTACCTCATCAACTTCATCATCCCAAGGCTCGAGCCGGGGAACATAGTCAGCGTCATCGCGTCCTCGGACCTCCTCCCGCTGCAGCGCCAGCAGCTGCTGCAGCAGCTGGGGCTGACCCAGCCCCTCTGGAGGCAGTTCGAGACCTACCTGGCTGACACCTTCCTCACCTTCCCCCCGAACTTCGGGATCTCCTTCGCCCACTACCCCCTCCCCGTCTGGACGCTGATCTCCGCCGCCCTGCCATGGACCCTCCTCCTCGTCGGGGCGTCGCAGCTCATCTCGTGGCCCCTCGGGGTCCTGCTGGGTTCCTGGCTGGCCTGGCACCGGGGGTCGAAGGCGGACAACGCCATGTTCGGCGTCTCGAACATCATGTGGGGCGTCCCGAGCTACTGGCTCGCCACCATCCTCATCTACGTCTTCGCGATACAGCTGAAGATCTTCCCCCCGTCCCTCTCGACCAGCGGCGGGGCCACGACCCTCGACCTGTCCCAGGTGTTCAACATCCTGGGGCACTCCTTCCTGCCCATACTGACCCTGGTGATCCTCAACATGCCCCTGCAGGCCCTGGTCATGCGCAACAACATGGTCAACATCCTGGAGGAGGACTTCGTGATGGCCGCCAAGGCCAGGGGGCTGAAGCAGAGGACCCTGGTCCTAGGCCACGCGGCCCGCAACGCCCTGCTCCCGAGCATAACCAACCTCGCCCTCAGCTTCGGGAACATCCTCGCCGGGGCCTACCTCGTGGAGATCATCTATTCGTACCCAGGCATGGGGTTCCTGATCGAGCAGTCCGCCCTGGTCCGTGACTATCCCGTCATAGAGGGGGTCTTCTTCGTCACCGCCATCATGGTGATACTGGCGAACCTGGTCGCCGACATAGCCTACCTGTACCTGGACCCACGAGTGGAGTATTGATCGGAGTGGTCGACGTAAAGAAGTTCCTCGTACGGCGCTGGAAGGACCTCGGGGTGATAACGGGGAACTGGTCCGGGAAGATAGGCTTCGCGATCACCGCCGCCTTCGTGATCGTCGTGTTCTTCGCCCAGTGGATCGCCCCCTATTCGCCGACCAGGCAGTTCCCCGTCGCCTACGCCCCCCCGTCCTTCGCCCACCTGCTTGGGACGGACGACATCGGCGAGGACCTGTTCAGCCAGCTGATCTGGGCGGCCAGGGGGTCGTTCATCATAGGCGTCTTCGCCGGGGCCATAGCCACGGTGATAGGCACCGGGATCGGGCTCCTCTCCGGCTACCACGGCGGCCGGACCGGGGAGGGGCTGATGCGGTTCACCGACGTGGTGCTGGTCCTCCCCCTCCTCCCTCTCCTGCTGGTCATCGCCTCGGTCTTCCCCGCCAACGTCATCCTCGTCATCGGGGTCATAGGCTTCCTCTCGTGGCCATCCATGGCCAGGGTGATACGGTCCCAGACCCTCACCCTCAAGACCAGGCCCTTCGTCGACGCGGCCAAGCTCTCAGGGATGAGCGACTCGCAGATAATGCTGACCGTCCTCCTCCCCAACATGCTCCCCCTGGTGGTGCTGTACGGGGTCTATGCCGCCGTGACCGCGGTGGTGATCGAGGCAGGGCTAGACTACATCGGGCTCGGCGCGGTGACCAACCTGAGCCTGGGGACGATGCTCTACTTCGCCCTGAGCAGGAACGCCCTTCTCATCGGCGCCTGGTGGTGGTTCATCCCCCCCGGCCTGCTGATAGCCGTCCTCGGCATCGGATTCATACTCCTGGCCCACGGCGTCGAGCGCATCGGGAGGGTCAGGTCTTGAGCGCGGGGGGCTCCGGGGACATGACCCAGCCCGTCGCCCGGTTCGAGGACCTAGTCATCACCTACCCCTCGGCCAGGGGGAGCCTGAAGGCCGTCGACGGCGTGACCCTGGAGGTGGTCAAGGGGGAGTTCCTCGGGTTGGTCGGAGAGTCCGGCTGCGGAAAGACGACCCTGGCGCTCACGCTCCTGCGGATGAACGAACCGGGGAAGGTGACCGGGGGCTCCGTGAAGGTCGAGGGGATAGACCTCCTGTCGTTGGACGCCGACGCCCTGAGGAGGTTCCGATGGGAGAAGGTCGCCATGGTGTTCCAGGCGGCGATGAACACCCTGGACCCGGTCAAGACCGTCGAGTCCCAGATCGTCGAGACCATCGTCCAGCACAGCCAGGAGACCAAGGAGCAGGCCAGGGCCAAGGTCCAGGGGCTCCTCGAGCTCGTCAGCATCGACCCCGCGAGGGCGAAGTCTTACCCCCACGAGCTCAGCGGCGGGATGCGTCAGAGGGTGGTCATCGCCCTCGCCCTCTGTCTTTCCCCGGACATACTGATCGCGGACGAGCCGACCACCGCCCTCGACGTCGTAGTCCAGGCGGGGGTCATGAGGACCCTGAAGGCGCTGCAGGCCAAGCTCGGGGTCACCACCATCCTCATCACCCACGACATATCGATCATGAACGGGACCGCCGACAGGCTGGCCATAATGTACGCCGGGAAGATAGTCGAAGTCGGGCCCACCCAGCAGGTGATCGCTGACCCGCAGCACCCCTACACCCAGGCCCTCCTCGGCGCCGTCCCCGCCATAGGGAGCGGGACGACAGTGGTCAAAGGCATCCCAGGGAGCCCCCCTGACCTGATATCGCCGCCGGCCGGATGCAGGTTCGCCCCCCGCTGCCCCTACGCCTTCGACAGATGCACAAAAGAAGAGCCCCCTCTGGTCGGCGACGGCAAAGACATGGTCGCCTGTTGGTTGAGGACGAAATGAGCTCCGACAACGTCGCCGTGGACATAAGGGACCTGCGGGTCTACTTCCAGATCAAGAACGAGCCCGCAGCCGCGAGGAAGGGGGGCCCCCGGCTCGTCAGGGCGGTGGACGGGATCAGCCTGAAGGTGAAGCGCGGGGAGGTCATCTCCTTGGTGGGCGAGAGCGGGAGCGGGAAGACCACCCTCGGGAGGGCCGTCGTCGCCCTCACCAAGCCGACGTCGGGGGAGGTCATCATCGACGGGAAGAAGGTGAACTTCGGCAGGAGGAAGGAGCTGAAGGGCCTCTGGAAGAAGGTGCAGATGGTCTTCCAGGACCCGTACAGCACCTTCAACCCGCTGTCGACGGTCTACGACACCCTCTCGACCCCGCTGGAGAGGTTCAAGCTGTCCAAGGGGGACGAAGAGACGAAGTCGAGGATCGAAGAGGCCCTCAGGGGGGTCGGCCTGAACCCCCGCGAGATCTGGGACAAGTATCCCAACCAGCTGAGCGGAGGCCAGAGGCAGAGGGTCTCGGTCGCGAGGGCGATGATGGTCGAGCCCGAGGTGATCATCGCGGACGAACCCGTCTCCATGATCGACGTCAGCCTCAGGGCCGGGATCCTGGAGCTCCTGAAGGACCTCAACAGGAAGGGGAAGCTGACCATCATATTCATCACCCACGACCTGGCCGTCGCCCTCTACATCAGCGACAGGATCGCGGTCATGTACCGGGGGAAGATAGTCGAGATAGGCTCCTCCAAGGAGATAGTGGAGTCCCCCCTCCACCCATACACCGAGCTCCTCCTCAGGTCCGCCCCCAGGCTCAAGGGGGAGCAGACATGGTCGGAGGAGGACACCGCGGTCTTCAAGACCGTGGACCCCGACGAGTTCCAGGGGTGCCCGTTCTACCCCAGGTGCCCCGTCGGTGTGGACAAGTGCGCCCCTTCGGCGCCCGGGCTCGTCGAGGTCACAAAGGGGCACTTCGTGGCCTGCTTCGTCCGCGAGTCAGGCCGCCGCTGACCACGGGGTCGACGGGGCCTGGCGGCGGGCCCCTCGAATTCTTATAAGCGGAATTTCCCTCGCGGAAAAGTCACGTCGAAGGTAAAGCTAGGCCTCGTGGGATACGGCAGGTTCGGTCGGATGCACGTCAAGGCGGTTTCGCAGATCCCAGACGCTTCGCTGACGGCCGTCTGCGCCGGGAGCGAGAAGAGCCTTCGGGAAGCGGAGGACGAGACCGGCCTCCCCGGGTTCATCGACTACTCAGAGTTCCTCAGGTCCGGGGACGTCGACTCTGTCATCATCGCCACCCCGAACTACACCCACGCCGGCCTCGCCCTGAAGGCCCTCTCCGAAGGGAAGGACGTCTACCTGGAGAAACCCATCGCCACCACCCTCGACGACGCCAAGAAGGTCGTCGACTCGCAGAGGAGCAGCGGGAGGGTGGTCCAGATCGGATTCGAGAACAGGTACTCCAACTTCTGGAGGTCCGTGAAGGCGGTCCTCGAGAATGGAGACATCGGGGCGCCGGTCTTCGGAAAGATCGAATCCTGGAGGTTCCCGATGCGGGGCGGGTCCGGGGGTTGGAAGTACGACGGCCAGAGGGTGGGCCACCAGCTCCTCGAAGAGGCGATACACTACGCCGACCTCTCGAACTGGCTGTTCGGCGCCCAGGCGAAGCCCCTGGCGGTCTCGGGGTTCATAGACGGCACTGAGCCCTTCGCGACGGGGCATCTGAAGAGCGCCTTCTTCGTCGTCGAGTTCGGGGAGCGCAGCAGGTTCATCGTAGCGGACACCCTGGAGGGCTTCGGGTCCGACCTTTCGCTCAGCATCGCCGGGGAGATGGGGGCTTTGAACGGCGCCGTGCGGTCAGAGTCCGACGACTCCCCCGACGTGGAAAGCTACCTGAAGCTGAGGGACAGGGGGGACAGGACGAGCACCACGAATATACAGATGAGCGGACAGCTGGCGGACCTGACGGCCTCCCTCGGCAGCTTCGTGGCCGCCGTCCTTGGAGGAGGGCCCCAGGGGGCGACGGCAGCCGACGGGTACACCTCGCTTGCCATCTGCGAAGCGGCCCTGAGGTCGATGCAGAGCGGGAGGACCGAGCCCGTCCGGCCTCTCGGGGGCCGGTCGACGGACTAGCCGAAGCCGGCGGCTGGCCAGGTCGAATCTGACTCAGCAGCCTGTTAAGATAATTCGAGTTTCTATCCTAAGCGCCCCCTGTCGCATCTTAACGACCGCACATGTCATCGTTGAAGCCTGTCCCGACCTTCGCGACCGGCCTGGGGCCGCTCTCAATCATCAGCAAGTGGGCGGTCTCGGTGCACGCCTTCAGGAGGAACAAGGTCCCGGTCGAAAAGAAGGTGGTCGCCGCCGGCCTCTGCAACTCAGGCTACTCGTACCGCGAGGTCTCGAAGATGCTCGGCGGGATGTCCTACGTCGCTGCCAGGGACGCCTACGTCTCGCTGGTGACCAGCCTCCCCAGGGAGGAGAGGCGGTACAGGCGCTCCGTCGCCATCGACGGGGCCGACGTCCCCGTGGACGGGAAGGGGTATCACCTGTGGCTGGCCCGGGACCTCGAGACAGGGGAGATCATGGCATTCCAGGCTTCCCCTGACGCCTCGGCGGCGGACGGCGCCAGGTTCCTCGCGGGGGTCGCGGCCCAGTGCACCAACAGGCCGCTGCTGAAGCTCGGCGTGGGGCCCAACGACCCCAGGGGGCTCCTCAACCTCGACCTCTACTTCCAGACCATCCCGAGCCAGTCCATCATAGTCAAGCTCGGGCGTCTCTTCCTCGGCGCCCCGCAGTGAGGGGACCCCTTAAGAGAAGGAGGCGCTCCGAGAACAGCCATGCGCTACACCCTCGCCTACGACTCTGACTGCGGGCCCTGCACGGCGTTCAGGCGGGCGGTCGGCTTCCTCGACCCCGGGCGGAGGATGAGATACGTGGGTCTGACCGAAGCGGAGCGGGAGGGCGCCCTCGACTCCATCCCAGCTGCGAAGAGGCGCATGTCGTTCCACATGATATCAGACGACGGAGGAGCGGTGAGCGGCGCCGACGCCCTCCCTGCGCTCGCCTCCCAGCTCCCGGGGGGAGCCCTGGCGTCCAGGGCGATGCTGTCGAGCGGGACCCTCCGCGGGCTCGCCGCCTTCGCCTACGGGGCGCTGGCGAGGCTCCACGACTCTGGCGCGTGCAGCGCCTAGAGCCGATGCGACAGATCCTCCCCGTGACTACACCGCCGCCCTGGCCGTGAACCACAGCGACCCGGGCGCACATGCAAGAGAACCCGAGGCCCACCCTCCCAGGCCGGCCCCCCGGGTCTCAGCGGCCCGTTAAATCCGCACGGCCCCTGACCATGCATGCAGGGGAGGAGGCCGCGGGGTCCCCGGACCCGGGGGAGGGCTGTCTTCGGGGCCGAAGAGTCCAGGCTCGTCGACGACAACCTCGACGTCCTCTTCGGCTCGCAGTTCTCCAGGGTGATCGAGCACCACTTCAGGGTGATGGCTGGGGCCGGGTTCTGCACCGTCCTCGCCGCCGACCCCGCCGGGGCCAGGGGGACGATGCGGACCATCCTGGGGAGCGACCGGGCCGTCGATGTCGTCTTCCGTGCGCTCCGGAGGAGGCTCAGGGCGAAGGAGGGGGGCGGCTGCAGCGAGGTGGTGCTCCGGGCCCTACTGTCGAGGTCGATATCGAAGTCGATATCCCACGCCCACTGCGAAGAGGTCAAACGAATTGACCTCTTGGCTCGCCGAAATTCACACTTTCCACTATAACCCGCGCGGAGCGTTATCATCCGCATGCGTGCAGAAGCACTGGGGAAGCTTGTGGACAAGCCCGTGAAGGACACCTACGGGCGGTACGTCGGATTCGTCGTCGGGTTCTCCGTCGACACCTCCGGGGAGCTGAAGTCGGTCGGGGTCGACCAGGGGAACGGCGACTTCACCGAGTATCCTAGCCAGAGGATAGTGTCGACGTCTGAAGGATTCGTCCTGATACCTGCGTGGAGGGTCGAGAGCGACGCCCTCGGCAAGGAGATCGACGGGGTCAAGAGGAGGGCCAAGGCGCTCCAGGACCTAGCCCGCGAAGGGGAGATCCCGCGAACGCTCTTCGAGGAGATGATGTCAAAGTACTCGGACGAGGCGTCGAAGATCCAGGGGTCGTACAAGTCCCTCGCCGAGTCGATCGCCGTGAGGATAGGCGAGCTCGAGGGCCAGGGAGAGACGCTCAACAGGTTCCTGGTGGACATCAAGGTCCAGTTCAGGGCCGGAGAGATAGACGAGGCGGCGTTCAAGGTCGCGGCCGAGTCGTGCCAGGCGATGCTGAGGAGGAATTCCCAGGAGACCGAGGACCTCGCCAGGATGCTAAAGGCCGCCACGGAGCCCCTCTCGCAGCAGGAGAGGAAGGAGGAGAAGCAGCAGCAACAGAAGCAGGTTGCCCAGGCTCCTGTGCAGAAGGCGGTCCAGGCCACGGCAGAATAGGCAGTCCCGCTAGCCCGGAGGGTATCCCCTTGCATCTATCGGTGGAGGCGCCGGGCCGTTGAAGGCAGGCTCTCTTATGCAGCGGGGGGGCCCCATCGCTCGCAGCCTCAAGATAACAGGCTCTACCCATCTGATGGTCGCCACATTCTCCGCAGCCGTCGCCCTGAACGGGGCGGCCGCCGCCCAGGCGCTGGGGGCGGGGGGCTTGGCCGCCGTCACCGCGGTGGTGTTCGCGTCCCTGGCGGCGTGCTCCGCTGCGATCTCTGTCGACATACTCCGGAGGTCGGGGAAGACGGTCTCTGACCTGCGCTCCATAGGGGCGTCCAGCTCGAGCATATCCTCGGCAATATTCGGATCGGTCCTGGTCTACGGCGCAGCAGGTTCGGCCCTGGGGGCGGTGGTGGGCGCCCTGCTCGGTTCCCTCCTCGCCGGCCCAGGCCTCGCCCTGTCCACAGCCTATGGGGTCCTCGCCGTCGTCGTTGCTTCGTCCGCGGCCCTGGCCATCGGGACCTACGCCGGAGGAAGGGCGACTTGGCGCAGTTAGCCGAGACCAGGCCCGCGCAGCCTGTCTCCAGCGAAAGGTTCTCGGTGGAGGTCAAGCACGTCAGCAAGTCCTACGGCGAGAGCGAGGTATACACCGACCTGCACTTCCAGCTCCTCCGCGGGACCTTCGTCGCACTGGCTGGGCCCATAGGGAGCGGGAAGACCACCCTGATCAACATGTTCGCCGGCATCGAGAGGCCGACCTCCGGCTCTATCATAGTCATGGGCCAGGACGTCACCAGCCTGGACGACGACGAGGCCGCGGCCTTCAGGGCCAGGAACATAGGGCTGGTCCCGCAGTCGCAGACGCTGATCCCGGAGCTCACGGCCTACGAGAACGTAGAGCTCCCCCTCCACTTCCTCAAGGTCGACAGGGACGCGAGGAGGAAGAAGGCCGAGGCGGCCATGGTGAAGGTGGGGATAAGGGAGGACGCGAAGAAGGTGGTCGGGACCATGAGCGTAGGGGAGAGGCAGATGGTCTCCTTCGCGAGGGCCCTGGTCAACGACCCGCCTGTGCTCCTCCTGGACGAGCCGACCGAGGCACTGGACCCCCTGATGTCGGAGGTCATACTCGGCATACTCAGGGGGGACAACATGACCGAAGGGAGGACGATATTCGTGACCACCCACGACAGGCGGGTCTCGGACCTCGCGAGGCGCACCCTCCGAGTGGCGAAGAAGATACCCTAGTAAGTCAGTCTCGCAGTTCTTGTCCGCTTGTGCCGGCGTCATAGGGCGCCGTCGCTCGTTCTTTGATAATCGGAAGTGTCCGGGTCCGATTTTACGGACCGTCTCCGTCCTTATTCAGGCGGCGGGCTGTTCTGATTGCCCCACTGGACAAGCACAGTACAGAGAGGTGGAGGATAAAAACATGTTGGCCAGAGTCTCTATAGACAGTAGCATCCAAGTACTGGACGCGGCATCGACGTCGATACCAACCTCGATACCCCCCACCGGCCGCTCTTCCCTCGCCGCCGGCGGCGCGCTTTTCCTGGCGGACGCCGGTCGCCTTTGCCACATCTCCGAGCGCTGAAGGCTCCCCCGAACAGAACGCTTCCGCGCCATGCCTTTGTTGCCGCGTGGAGCCATGGTGTCCACAGGCCCAAAGTATTCCTCCGGAGCGGCTCACCCCCCATGGCGGGGGTCGCCCTCCGTCCAGGTCGACGCGGCAGCGCGCGAAGTCCAGGGACGCGACCCGGGACGAACCGAAGTAGCAACCCCCGCCCTGGCGGAGGGAGCCTCGGCTTTTGCATCGGCCACCCCGAGGCCATAGCCCGAAGGCTCGACGGGAGTAGGACCTCCCGGGGCGCCGGGCCGCTAGCCCTGGCCGTCGGCCCAGTCTCTGACTATCTTCTCGATCATGCTGCTCCGGTTGGAGGAAAGCTTCCCCCGGGCGAGCTCCTTCGACTGCACCTGCCGCAGGGCGTTGTCCAGCGACCTGAGGACGTCGCCGTCGATGGTGACCGAGATCGCGACCTTCTTTGCCATTTCGTGCTCAAATATATGATTATGTGATTTACAATCTCGGCTGCAAAGGGGTGGAGTCATTGCTTAACAAGTTGTCACCCCCGGCCAGGTTTGTTCGGGGGCCCAGGCGCCCCCCCCGCGGAGGCCCCGGCCCGGGGCGGAGGGTCGTGGATATGTCCCTTGAGGGACACCAGCTGCCCTCGAAAAAGCGGTCATTGCGCAAGGGGGATTCTTTGGTCCCAGGGGGTGTTCTGTGACCCTCTAGGATGCACTAAACGTTTAGAGGGACAGGCAGATCCTGTCCCCCTCGGAGGGAACTCGCGGAAAGGGGGGTCGGCAGGCGAAAGTCCCGCCGGCCGAGCGGATCCGGTTTTTTCCTCCGTGCTGGCTCCCACCGTGGCCGCCCCGTTTTGACATGATGGTTGAGCGTTTCTTACCACGCCTCTAATTTCGGACCCCGGAGGGGAACGAGGGAGATGTCGTCCAAGAGCTTCAAACTCTGGTGGAACGCAGACTCCATAGGCAGGGGGAACGTCCTGAGCTTCCTTTTCGGGGAGAGGGACGAGACCATCAAGGCGGCAAGGCTGACCATCGACAGGATGAAGCAGACCAACACCCTGTCCATGACCAGGAGGGAGATGAGGTTCTTCGCCAAGGACCTGGAGTCGGGGAAGCTGGGGGTCAAGTACAGCTACCACAACTTCTACACCAAGCTGATCAGGAAGCTCCTCGACCTCGGCTTCCTGGAGCGCGGGGTCTCGGTCTGGGACGCAAAGCACCAGAAGACCGCCATCGTGTACCAGCTCAAGCTCCAGACCATCCCGGAGAGGCCCCCGCAGTCGGGGTTCGTCAGGCAGGCCTGGCACGTCGCCAAGGGGTGGAACGACCTGATCCAGGGGCTCTAGCCCCGCCAGTCAGCCACGGCCGGGGGCCCTGTCGACGTAGATATCGAACTTGATAGCCAAGGGCCGCGCCGTCCCCGGTCCTGCGAAGGCCCAGGCTCAGACCGTGTTGGCCGCGATGGGTATCCTGCGCCCCGCCCACTGGAACAGGAGTATCGCCGGGATGCATGGTATCGCGAGCAGGGCCCACACCCCCAGGGGGTTCGCCACCGTCGCGAGGACGATCCCCCCTAACAGCGGGGAGATGCTGCTCCCAATCCCGTTGAACATCCCGAAGACCCCGTTGTAGTTCCCTATCTCCGTGGCCGGGGCTACGTTGGAGGCGAGGGTCATGGACGGTATCGCCCCCATGTTCTCCCCCAGGGTGAGGAGGACCACGAAGGTGAACACCGCCACCAGGGCCGCTCCGGTGACCAGGCTGATCCCGCCCAGGGCGAGGAACGAGGCACCCATCAGGACCACGGCCAGCACCGCCGAGTAGGTGTGCTTCCTCCCTGTCATCATCTTGGTCATAGGCATCTGGGCGAAGACGACTATGACCCCGTTCAGCGCCAGGGCGATGCCAAGTATCCCCGTGGGGACCAGGAGGACGGTGTTGGTGAACAGGATGAACGTCGTCCCCCAGTTGCCGTAGATCAGCCCCGACGCGAGGGACGCGAAGCAGAGGATGAGGAACGTCCTGTCGGCGGCGAGTATCCTCAGGCTCTCGCGGAAGGACCCCGGCCTCGCAGCCGGGTGCGCCGCCTCCGCCAGGAAGGATCCCTTCGAGCGCGCCAGGTCGTAGGGGGACGGGTCGAGCATGACGAGCATGAAGATGATCCCGCCGACCAGGATCGCCGTGGTGACCAGGGCGGTATCGGGGAAGCCGACGAACCCGATGAGCACGCCCCCCACCGCCACCCCCACTGTGAAGCCGACATTGAACCCGATCCTCACCCAGGTGTACCCCATCGTCCTCTCCTTCACGTCGGTCATGTCGGCGACGTAGGCCTGGATGGCGGGCTGCGCCAGGGACCCAGCCACCCCGGCCATGGTCCCGCCGAGGAGGACCCCGGCGACCAGCTCGAAGCGCATGCTGACCGCCATCAGGAAGACTGACGCCGCCTCCCCCGTGAGCCCCGCGAGGAAGACCCTCCGCCTCCCCGCCCTGTCGGTTATCAGGCCGCCGAAGGGTGAGACCGCGAGGGGGAGGACGGCGACGAGGACCAGGAGCGCGCCTATCTCCGCGTAGCCGAGCCCCACCACGTTCTTGAAGTAGAGCGAGAGGAAAGGGTACACCATCGCCGCCCCCAGGAGCCTGACAGCTGCTGCGACTCCCAGCAGGCGGACGTTCTTGTTCAAGCGGCTGGCCGCGTCGGAGCGGATGTTTATAGTTCGCTCACCTTTCGTGGTCACCAAAAGCGAGTGCGACAAGCTAGGTCCGCGGGCGGAGACTCGCAGGAAGTGAAAACGGCCCGCAAACGAGGGGAGCCCCTCGGCCCGCCCTCCTCGACGTCGATATCGACGTAGATGCGGGGGCGAACTCTTAACCCCCGGCGGTCTCGGACGAAGTGATGATCGAAGTCGAGTGCGCCGAGATGACGGTCGACGAGCAGCTCGCGCTGGCGTCCGCCATCTCTGACGGGCTGGCCGGGAGAGCCCTGGCCCTGATCAAAGACAGCAAGATCGTCCTCGACGAGGTGTCCGGCAAGGCCGCCCCGGAGGAGGTGGTGCGGCTGGTGAGGGACTTTGCGTCGAAGCGCAAGGACTCGGCGGAGTGGTCGGTCGAGGCGTCGGGGGGGTCGGTCGTGGTGCACTCCTCAGACCCGCTCTCGAGGTCCCGGGGGAGGAAGGACACCGGAGAGATGCTCCCGGACAACCTGTTCAAGTGCCCCTTCTGCCCCTTCGTCACCCCCTACGAGGAGCTCTACGTCGTCCACTACAGGTCCCACGGCTTCGCGTGAGCGGGATTAGTAGGTCTGGAAGTTCCTCGTCCTGAAGGCGCCGATGATGAGCGCGGCGCCGGCTATGATCAGCAGCTCCGGGAGGAAGGGGACCGCCTCGCGGAAGGCAAGCTCGAAGGCGTTGGCTATGGTGAGTATCAGGCCGAGGCCCAGGGTGAGGATGCTCAGCCTCAGCCTCAGGAACGTCCTGGCGAGGTTCAACAGGAGGAGGAGGGCGCCGGTCCCGAAGGCGAAGATTGGGGAGTTGACCGTGGCCCCCAGGTCCCCTCTCAGCAGTACGGCAACGAAGCCGAACCAGATGAGGAGGAGTCCCCAGAAGATGTTGGTCAGGGTCCCGTTCTGCACTGAGGTATCGGAGCACCTTCCCCTTCGAGGCTTTAAGAACAGTGCACCGAGGCGCCTGCCATGCCCCAGAGCCACGAAGACGAGGTGCTGGTGAGGCCGTCCAGGCTGGCTGCGCCCCAGTTCGCGGACGGGCTCGGCGTCTTCGCCGCCAGGAGGTTCGCGAAGGGGGAGCTGGTCCTCAGGTGGAACCTCAGGGCCATCACCCCGGAAGAGTACGAAGGGCTCACCGCCGACGAAAGGGCCCAGTTCACCCACAGGAGGGGGGACGTCACCTACCTCTACCCCGACCCGGAAAGGCACGTGAACAGGTCGGACGACCCCAACGTCTTTCCTGACTTCGAGGCGGGCGGGGACGTCGCCCTGAAGGACATAGAGCCCGGGGACGAGCTGACCATCGCCTCGCGGACCCCAGAAGACGGGCAAGTGGCAACGCTTTAAGCCGCGCCGGGCGGGCCGGGCAGGCGTTTCATGACCAACTGGCTCCTAGGCATAGTCCTCGGGATCGTGCAGGGGGTGAGCGAATGGCTCCCCATAAGCAGCAAGACCCAGGTGATAATTGCGTCGACGTACCTCTTCGGCCTGAACTTCAACGAGGCCTACGCCATCGGGCTCTTCCTGGAGGCCGGGACCTTCGTCGCGGCCGCCTACTACTTCAGGCACGAAGTGTGGAGGGTCCTCCTCGCCCTGGTCGGGAAGGGGGACGAGGAGGGGAGGCTTCTCCTGAAGTTCCTGGTCGTGGTGACGGCGTTCACAGCCCTGGTGGGTGTGGCGATCTACACCACGGTGCAGTCGGTGTCGGGCCCTGCCCTGGGGCTCCCAATGATCCTGCTAGGCTGCGTCCTCATAGGGGACGGCCTCCTGATCACCTATGCCAAGGGGAAGTACGTCCCGACCAAGGGGCTTCGAGACCTCTCCCTCAAGGAGCTGGTGCTGGTGGGGATAGTCCAGGGGGTCTCCGCCCTTCCGGGGGTGAGCAGATCCGGGATAACCGTGTCAGTCATGCTGCTCCTGGGGATCAACCCCAAGGACTCGTTCAAGCTGTCCTTCCTCGCGCTGATACCCGCCTCCATCGGCGCCGCCGGGGTCACGGTCCTCTTCTCCCACGTCTCCGTGACCAACGCCATCGGCGCGATAACCCCGCAGGTGATACTCCTCGCGATCTTCGTGAGCGTCCTGATAGGCGTGGCGTTCATCGGCCTCCTCCTGAGGGCGGCCGGGAGCCAGAGGATCGCCCTCCTGACCATCTCGCTCGGCATCCTCGCCCTCGCCAGCGGAATAGTCAGCATAGCGACGGGGATCAGCGGCTAGGCAGTGCCGTTAAGTTAAGGGGGCGCCGTTCCGTTCGTGAGGGCCGCGCTATCTTAACGCCTCCCAGAGGCCCGGGGCGACGGACGAGGGCAACGCATATAATCGCTGGACGTCGGCGACTTCGATGGCGCCATGCCGATCAAGATGCTGACCATCGAGGACCTCGATCTCGAGGGGAAGCGGGTCTTCCTGCGGGTCGACGTCAACACCCCCATCCATCCTGAGACCGGGGCGCTGATGGAGCGGGCGCGGCTGGAGGAGGCCGCGATGACCGTCAACGACCTGCCAAAGTCGAAGGTAGTGGTCGCGTCGCACCAGGGGCGGGTCGGGAGGTCGGACTACACGAGCCTGGAAGCCCACGCCAAGGCCCTGGGGGAGATACTCGGCAGGGAGGTCAGGTTCGTCCCCGACGTGTTCGGGCCGGACGCGCTTTCCCTGATCGACTCCCTCCCTGACGGAGGGGTGCTGATGCTCGACAACCTGAGGTTCACCGCGGAGGAGAACCAGGAGTACAAGCCGGCGGACGCGGAGAAGACGTACTTGGTGAAGCGGCTGAGCGGGCACCTGGACGCCTGCGTCCTCGACGCCTTCTCCACCGCCCATCGGGCCTCCCCCACCATCGTGGGATTCGCGGGGCTCGTCCCCACCTGCGCCGGAAGGACGGTCGGGAGGGAGCTCAGGATGCTTGACAGGATCGCGACGGTGGAGAAGGGGCCCTACGTGACCGTCCTCGGGGGAGCGAAGGTGAACGACCGCCTGGAGGCCATCGACGCGCTCATCGCCAACGGGAGGGCGGACAGGGTCCTCCTGTGCGGCGTGGTGGGCCTTGTCTTCCTGAGGGCCGCGGGGAAGCTGAGGGGGGAGATAGGGGTGGACGGCGAGCAGAAGCTGGTGGTCAGGGCCAGGCAGCTGATGGACGACGACCCGGACCGGTTCGTCCTCCCGGTGGACGTGGCGACCAGGGTGGACGGGGGACGGAAGGAGGTCGAGCCCTGGCAGATAGGGTCCGCCGCCCAGGTCCTGGACATTGGGTCAAGGTCAGTCGACCACTATTCGCGCTACATCAAGGGGGCCGGGACCGTCTTCATGAGCGGCCCCCCCGGTGCCTTCGAGTGGGAGGAGTTCAGCCTGGGGACCGAGGGGCTCCTGAGGGCCATGGCGTCGTCCCTGGGGACCACCATCATCAGCGGGGGGCACCTGTCGACGGCCCTGCGCAAGTACGGCATCCACGACCAGATCGACCACATCAGCACCGCCGGCGGAGCCCTGGTCCAGTACCTGGCCGGGAAGCGGCTCCCGCTCATCGACGCCCTGGAGAGGGCGGCGGAAAAGTGGGGCCGGACAGGGGAGGGCGCGGGCGAAGCTCTAAAGCCGCCTGGAGGGGCCTAGGCCGCCATGATCAGGGTCGGGGTCAACGGCTACGGGACCATAGGGAGGAGGGTGGCCGACGCCGTGCGGAAGCAGAAGGACATGGAGCTCGTCGGGGTGACCGCCGCCCACCCGCACTACAAGTACGCCGTGGCCGGGGACAAGGGGATCCCCCTCTACGCCCTTGACATGAAGAGCCTGGCGGCGTTCAACAAGGAGGGGTACAACCTGAGGGGGACCCTGAACGACCTCCTCCAGAGGGTAGACGTGATAGTCGACGGGGCGCCGGAGGAGAGCGGGCCTGCCAACAAGGCGGTCTACTCCCAGGCCGGGGTGAAGGCGGTCTTCCAGGGCGGGGAGGAGCACGAGCTCACCGGGACGTCCTTCGTCGCCCAGTGCAACTTCGAGCAGGCGGCGCGGAAGCAGGCGGTGAGGGTGGTCTCCTGCAACACCACGGGCCTCTGCCGGACCATCGACGCCGTGGACAAGGGCCCCGGGGTGGCCAGGGCGAGGGCGGTCCTGGCCAGGAGGGCCGCGGACCCCGACGACGTGAAGAAGGGCCCCATCGACGCGGTGGTTCTGGACCCGACGACCCTGCCGTCGCACCACGGCCCGGACGTCAGGACCGTCCTCCCCGGGATAGAGATAGTCACCATGGCCTTCAAGGTCCCGACCACCCACATGCATCTGCACAGCGTCATACTGAGCCTAAAGTCCAAGGCCACGAAGGAGGACGTCGTGAAGGCGCTGCAGGCGGCCCCGAGGATGAGCCTGGTGGACGGCAGGTCCGGGTTCAAGTCCACGGCCAACGTGATGGACTGGGCCAGGGAGAAGGGGAGGGACAGGAACGACGTCTACGAAGCAACGGTATGGAAGGACTCGGTCACGGTGGTGGACGGGGAGGCTTACTTCTTCCTTGGGGTGCACCAGGAGTCCATAGTGGTCCCGGAGAACATAGACGCCATCAGGGCCATGGTAGGCGGCTACGCCCGCGAAGAGTCGATGAAGCTCACGGACGAGTCCCTGGGGATAGCGCACAGGTAGCCGGCGGGTCTGAAGAGCGCCGCCCGCCCGGGGTCACTCGAACAGCCTGGGGGACGAAGACAGCACGAACCTCGGCTGCTGGAACTGCTTCACCAGGGTCTTCACCTTCTTCTGCACAAAGTCCGGGGCCTTCTTCCCGAGGATGATCATCGCCAACAGCTCGGCTATGGTCTCCATCTCCCCCGGGCCGTAGCCCATCCTGGTGACCTCCGTGGTCCCGACCCTCCCTCCCTCGTCCACGATTATGTTCGCCTGCTCCAGCCGGGTCGACAGCAGCTTGAGCCGCGGCTGCTCGTAGTCCAGGAGGACCTGGTGGGACTTTGAGTACCCGTGGGCCGCCCCCCTCAGCCTGACCCCCTCGTCGGCCAGGGCCTTCGCCAGCGCCTGGGAGTTCTTCACCATGGACTGGGCGTAGGGCCTCCCGTACTGCATCATCTCCACCAGGGAGACGGCGAGGGCTGCCACCCTGTCGAGGTGGACGTTGTCGACTATGCCTGGGAATAAGTTCCCTGCGACCTTGGTGAACGCCTCCTCGTCGTTGGAGAGGATGATCCCTCCCTGGGGCCCCGGGAAGCTCTTGTGGGTCGACCCTATCATGAGGGAGCACCCCTCCCTCAGCGGGTCCTGGAACTCCCCGCCCGCTATCAGCCCCAGGACGTGGGAGGCGTCGTAGACGCAGACCCCGTCGGCGAGGGAGGAGAGCTGCCTGGTCGGGTGTGGGAAGGGGATGTAGCTCGAGCCGAAGAACGCCACCTTCGGACCCCCCATCAGCGGAGTGGACTCCTTCGGGTCTATGTTCACGGCGTCGTCGTCGTAGGCGAAGTACTCGTTCTCCAGCCTGAGGATCTTCCCCAGCCCGAGGTGGGTTATCCCCGGGTAGCCCCCGTTCTCGGGGCTGACAGAGAGTATCCTGTCGCCGGCCTCCGTCAGCGAGAGGAGGACGGCCATGTCCGCGGTGTGCCCGGAGAGCGATCGGACGTCGGCGTAGCGCGCGTTGAAGGCCTTCCTCGCCAGCTCCTCGGTGAGGGAGAGGAGCTCGTCGGCGAACTTGGTCCCCCTGTAGAACCTGTCCGGGGCCGTGTACCTGTTCCCCAGGTCTGACAGGAACATGGAGCGCATCTGCGCGCTCCCGCGGTTCTCTGACGGGATCAGGTTCAGGCACTCCTTCGTCCGCCAGTCCTGATGCTGCTTGACTGTCCTGCTCAGCCTCTCCAGGTAACCCGAAGACATTCAGCGCCCCCCCTGAAGAGGGGGATATCTGTCCTTCGCAGGGGGACCGATGGCCGGCCCCTCGGCTAGCCGCTCCCTTCCCTCTCTGACCCGAACTCCAGGGACGTCCCCAGGCCCAGCTCGGCGGCTCGCCTGTAGGCGAAGTTGGCCGCGGCCAGGTCCTCGATGGCGAGCCCCAGGGACTTGAAGACGGTCACGTCTGAGTCGGCCCCGCGCCCCGGGGCCGTCCCCTCGAGCACCTCCCCGATCTCCCCGACGATGTGCCCTTCGCCTATGGCCCCCTCCCTCAGGGGGACCAGGTAGTCGTCAGCCTCCAGCCGGGCCGACTCCCTGCTGTCGACGTACAGCCTGGACATCTTCACCGCGTCGCTGTCCAGCTCCCTCGCCGGGGGCCTCGACGCCCCCGCCGCGTTGACGTGGGCCCCCGGGCCCAGCCACCGTCCGAGGAGGACGGGGGAGGTCGACCCGGTGACAGTGCAGACGACGTCCGCCCCCTCGACCGCCTCCGCCGCCCCCTCGAAGGCCTCCGCGTCCACCCCCCTCCCCCTCGCGGAGCCGGCGAACCTCTTCGCGTTGGCCTGGGTCCTCGACCAGACCCTCACGGCCGAGAGCCCCGGCATGGCCTCCTCCATCCCTTCGGGGTGGCTGAGGGCCTGGGTCCCGGACCCGAGGATGGCCAGCACCCTCGAGTCCTTCCGCGCCAGCGCCCTGGTCGCCACCGCGCTGGCGGCCCCGGTCCTTACCCTGGTGATCGTCCCGGCGTCCACAGCCGCCAGGAGGCTGCCGTGCTCCGCCTCGAAGAGCAGCACCGCCCCCTGGTGGGACTCGTACTTCGTCCCGGCGTTCCCGGGGAAGACGGAGGTCGCCTTCAGCCCGAGGACCCCCTCCCTCTTCAGGTAGCCCGGCATCATCCCCAGGGCGCCCCTCCTCGAGGGGTGGGGCATCGCGAACCTGGGCGGGAACCCGGCCTCCCCCCGGGCCATCGCCCTCAGGCACCCGTCCATCACCTCGATGCACTCCCGCATCCCGAGGACCTCGGAGACGGCGCCGGCGCCGAGGAAGAGGGTCTTCAAGGATGCCGAGCCCCTAGGAGAGGAGCGAGGCCAGGAGGGCAGGGCCGGCGTTCCCCCCGCTGACGACGCAGACCGTCGGCTTCGGTATCTCGCCGGCGTGCTTCAGGGCGCAGGCGAGGGACGCGGCCCCGGCGGGCTCGGGGGCAACGTGGGACTCGAGCATCAGCCTCTTCATCGCCGCCTTCATCTCGTCGTCGCTGACCGTGAACGCCCCCTCCAGGTGCTCGCGCAGGATGGGGAGCATGTACCCGTAGGCCTTGGTCGCCCCGATCCCGTCGGCTATGGTGTGAGGCTCGCCGACGTCCTCCGCCTTCCCGGTGGCCAGGGACTTTGGGACGGGCGCAGCCCCTTCCGCCTGGACCCCGTAGACCTTCACCCCCGGGGTCTTCGCCCTGACCGCCTGGGCTATCCCGGCCGCCAGCCCCCCGCCCCCGATGGGGACGACGATGCTCTTCACCCCGGGGAGGTCTTCCAAGACCTCGAGGCCGACGGTCCCCTGGCCGGCGACCACCAGGGGGTCCCCGAAGGGGTGGACGAATGTCATCCCCAGCTTCCCCATCCTGTCGTCGGCCATGGCCTCCATTATCTCCCTGTGGGGGCGGCGGACGATCTTCGCCCCCATGGACTCCATGGAGTCGACCTTGCGCTGGACCGCGTCCGTGGGGACGTACACCGTGCAGGGGGCGCCCAGCCTCTTCGCGCTCCAGGCCACGGCCTGGCCGTGGTTCCCGGCGGATATGGTCAGGAACCCCTTCTGCTTCTCCTGGGCCGTGGACCTGCTCATCATGTTCCAGGCCCCCCTGACCTTGAAGCTCCCGGTGGGCTGGAGGCACTCCAGCTTCAGGAGGACCGAGCCTTCGTCGAAGCGGGACGAAGGGAGGAGCGGGGTCCTGTAGACGGAGCCTTTGATCCTCGCTGCTGCGTCCTCGATCTGGGCCAGGGACACTCTGGGGACGTCCATGGCCGGGAGCCCCTGGTCGCCGTATTTGAAGCCCCTACTTTCCCGCCCGGCCAGGCGCTCTGCCCTTCCGTCTTGCCGGCCAAAATCGAGGCCCCGGCCCCGCGGCTAGCCGAACTTGTACCTGACGCCGTGGCCGTCCCTTTCGTGGCCGAACTTCACCATCTCCGTGGGGCCGATGGCCCCGCAGGTCCCGCAGGCGACGCAGGGGACGTGGTCGAACCGGAGCTCGGCGGCACCGATGTCTGCCAGGGCCTCAGACATCGCCCCCCTCCCGTCACCGCCGTTCTGCGCCAGGTTGTGCTCGTAGAGGTCCTTGAAGGACGCGAAGACCCCCTTCGGGGTGAATATGGTGTAGCAGTTGGTCGGGCACGCCGGGACCCAGGGCTTTGTGAGCGACTTTGACGCCAGGGCTGTGTCCACGGCGATGTGGGAGTAGGCCTCGTCCTCGTCGTAGGCGAGGAGCCCGGTCCCCTCCTGGACCCTGGCTATGGCGTCCCGGTGAGCCCCCGGGGCGGCCCTGGGCTCGAACTTGTAGACCTTGGACATCACCCTGGTGGAGAACAGGAGCCCAGGGAGGGTGTGGTAGGTGAACGAGCTCTCGGTGACTAGGCTGTCCCTCCCCGACCTCCCGACGTCTTCGTAGATCGGCCTGAGGAGGTCCCTGTACCTGGAGAGCTCCTTCCCCCTGAAGGACCCCGACGGCGCGGCCAGCATGTAGGCGGACGCCGCCATCATCCCTGAGCTGACCGCCCTCCTCATCCCGTCGATCATGGGCCCTATCTTGACGAAGGACCCGAGGGCGTCCCCGGCCACCAGGAATCCGTCGGCGTAGGGGCGCTTCAGCATCGCCCTGTGCCCCTTTGGTATGTTGTGGGCCGCGTACTCCACTGCCTGGGCCCCGTCCAGGAGCTCGGCGACCATGGGGTGGGCCTCGAAGGCGTCCTGGACGTCCAGGAGCTTCCCGACCTGGTCGAAGTGCTCGGTGGTCCTCCTGATGAGCGAGCCCAGCGAGACCACCATCCCCACGGACAGGGTGTCCCTGTTGGTGTAGACGAAGGCCCCCCCGCTGATGTCGTTCATGAACCTCCCAAGGTAGAAGACGGCCTTCCCCTCCCCAGGCTTCACCTTGAACCTCTGCTCGATGGCGCCGGCGTCGAGCCTGTAGACCCGCTTTATCCCGTGGTAGAGCTCCCGGGGGGTCAGCCTCCCTCTCAGCCCCGCCTCGGCCACCAGGTTGGACGTCACCCCCGAGGCGTCGATGACAAGCTTCGCCCTGAGGTCCTCCCTGGGGGTCCGGACCCCGACGACGGCCCCTCCCTCGATGGTCAGCCCTTCGGCCGTGGTCTCCGTGGAGAGCATGGCGCCGGCCTGGACCGCCTGGGCCGCGAACCAGCGGTCGAACCTGCGCCTGAGGACCGAGTAGTCGTGGCCTGTCTCGAAGCCCATGGAGAAGAGCCTGGCCCGGGCGGGGACCGAGTCCTTCGTCAGCCGATAGTACCTCGCCGTCCCCTTCGCCGGGTCCGGGGCGTCGAGGACCACGACCTCGTGGGACGTTATCTTCCTCTCCAGGGGGGCCGTCGCCTCGAAGCCGGGGACGAGGTGGATGAGCCCCCAGCCTCCCGGGGAGTCTCCGTAGAGCACCCCCCCTGTCATGCTCCTCTCTCCGGGGACCCTCGACTTCTCGAGCATGAGGACGTTGACCCCCTTCCTGGCGAGGCTGAGGGCAGCGGCGGACCCCGCCGGGCCGGCGCCGACCACTATGACGTCGAAGTCAGGCAGCGCCTTCCCCCCCTCCGATGGCGGATATCAGCCTGGGGAGCTCCTCGTACAGGTCCCCCACTATGGGGTAGTGGGCTATCTTGAATATCGGGGCCCCGGGGTCTGTGTTTATCGCCACTATCTTGGCCGAGTTCTGCATCCCCACCCTGTGCTGCAGGGCGCCGCTTATCCCCACGGCGACGTACACCCTGGGCTTGACCGTCGCCCCGGTCTGGCCGACCTGGTTGGACTTTCCTATCAGCCCCTCGAGCTCCTTCACCTCGGCGTAGACCAGGGCGCGGGTCGCTCCGATCTCGGCCCTCAGGTGGTACTTCCTCTCCAGGGCGTCCTTCAGCTTCTCCGCATACCTGTACGCCTCAGCCGGGTCCCTCGCCCTCCCCGACCCGTCCTTCAGTATCCCCATCCCCAGGCTTATCACCACGTCCGCCCCCGCCAGGTCCGGGACCTGTGGGGGGAGCTCCCTGACCTCCGCCACCCTGGCGGGGTACTCCTTCCGCGCGAAGCCCAGCTTCTCCACCTCCCCCTTCCTCCCGGGGTCGGGCTCGAGGGGGGAGAAGCTCCCCGGCCTCACCGTCGCCATCTGAGGCCTGTGCCTGGGGGTGTAGATCCTCGCGAGCCTGGTGCCGAAGTCCGGCCTGATCTGGATGAGCAGGTCCTTGAACTGCCCGAGGGCCGGGTTGTTGTAGTCCTCCACCGCCAGCTGGACGTTGTCCGTGGCCAGCCCGGTGGGGATGCGGAAGGCGACCCTGGCTGCTATGTCCTTGCCTATCTCGTTGGCGGCGAACAGAAGGACGTAGGGCTTCCTCTCGGAGACAAGCGAATAGATGGCGTCGGCGTAGGCGAGGTTGAAGTAGTTCTCCAGGGCCGGGTCGTCGACCGCCAGCACCGAGTCTGCGCCGTAGGCTATGGCCTTCCGCGCGAGGTCCTCCACGCCGCTCCCCACCAGCACCCCCACCACCTGCTGGCTGAGCTTCGAGGCGACCCCCCTGGCCGCGGCCAGGAGCTCCAAGGAGTCCTTGGTCAGGTCCCCCCGGCTGTGCTGCAGGTAGACCCAGACCCCCCGGGATTCGGCGCTCATCGGAAGAGCTCCCCGGCCAGCATCTCCATGGTGAACGCCCCTACCGCCCCCTCGGCCTTCAGCTTCTCCACCGCAGAGTCCGGGAGCCCCGTGACGAGGTCCCCGGGGGAGAAGGGGCCGTACTTCTTGGACTCGAACTCGAGCTGCGGGGACGCCTTCAGGAAGACCAGGCTCTCCCCCACCTTCTTCTGCACCGGGGGCTTGCCGATGTCGATCCCCGCCCCGACTATGGTCGGGGAGCCGGCGAGGCCCAGCCTCTTGATGTCCGCCCCCAGGTCGTCGGCGGTCCACTTCGTCGCCTGCAGGACCTTCCCCCTGTAGTTGCTCCCCCTCACTTCGAGGAGGTTCGACGCCGGGGCGTCCCTGGGGCGGTACTCGGCGGAGACCGTGAGCAGGGCGGGGAGCTTCATCTCCAGCTTCTGCGAGAGGTATCCGATCCTCCTCTCCGACGACAGGGTCCCGGTCTGGGGGTCGAAGTCGAAGTCCTCGACGTAGGTGGCGTGGGGAACCACGGTCCCGAGGAGCTCGGAGGTCCCCTCGGCGACCTGGGGGCCGACGCTCCCTGTCTCCCCGTCGGTGGTCTTCACGCCGGAAAGCACTATGAACCGAGAGGCCCTCTCCCTCTCCGCTGCAAGCTCGGCCAGGGCGGCGTCGGCCGTCAGCCTCCCCTCGATGAACCTGTGGACAATGCTGTCCCTGACGGACGGGAGCTCGCTGTACACCCTGTTGGGGAGGAGGTTGGCGGCGTAGAGCGCCGCGGCCTTCGCCTTCACGGTGTCGGAGTACCCGGCCCTCCTGATCTCCGCCGAGAGCTCGTCCAGGGGCGCCGTGTGCCTCTCCACGAGCTTCTTCACCCCCAGGGACACCGCGTAGGAGGTGGCCAGGGTGTCGGAGCCCGCCATCTTCCTGTCGCTGAGTATGTACTCCTCGTCGACCCCCGACACCTCGGCGTCGTACAGGGGCTTCATCAGCGGTATCAGCTTCATGTCGGGGCCCATGCTGAGGGCGACCACCTTCCCTCCGGCCCTCCGCTTGAGGTAGTCCGCAGCCTCGACGGCCTTTGCGTCGTGGGGGTTGAGCACCAGGTCCATGGCCTCGCGGTTCAGGACGCCCCCTATCTGGATGGCCTGGGTGGTCCTCGCTGGGACCCCCTTGAGGAGGACTATGATTAGCAAGGCCTTTGTGGACGCCGAAGTGGACGGTTCTTTAGCTTTCCCGTCTGTAAGCGCCCCCTAATGGAGTAGGGTTTCGCTCCGGGCCTAACCCAGGGGGGCCCTCATCTCCCAGGTCCGCTCGAACCCCAGCGCTTCGTAGACGGGCCTCCCCGCCCTTGAAGCGTGGAGCTCGACCTTGCGGTAGCCCCTGGCCCTGCTCCACTTGATGGCCGCCTTGACTATGGCCGTCGCCACCCCCGACCTCCGGAACCTCGGCTCGGTGTACATCGACAGGAGGTAGGGGGCCAAGCCGGAGCTGAAACCCGGACGGGGCTGCTCCTCGCGGAGCCACAGCGCCCCGCTCCCCGCCACCTCGTCCCCGCTGGTCACCACGAAGCCCACGAACCTCCGCTCCCCCATCATCCGGCGGGCCCACTTCTCGTAGGGGGCGTCAGACCCTTCGATGGAGGCCGCGGAATCGTGGCCTATGGCCGTCCACATCATCCTCCTGTGGCTCACCAGGGTGGGTATGTCCCTCGCCGTCGCCTCCCTCAGCCTGAACCCGGGCCCCGCCCTGGCCGCTCCCCTGGTCCGCCTCTTCGCGCCCGCCATGAAGGTCCACTCCCGGCCGCCGGGCGGACATAAGGCTGATGACCCCCCGCCTCTCGGGCGCCTGGTCCCCGAGGGCTCAGCCGCTTCGTTCGGCGATCTTCAGGTTGGCTATGGCTTCGCGGAGGGTGTCCGCGCCCTTGTTGAACCAGTCCCTCTCCTTGTCCGTCAGCTTGAGCTCGTAGATCTTCTCTATCCCCCCGGCCCCCAGCCTGAGCGGGACGCCCATGCACATGCCGCTGACCCCGTACTCCCCTTCGAGGTAGGCTGACGCGGGGAGGACCTCCTTCGTGTCGTCGACTATGGCCTTCGCCATGCGCGCGACCACCCTCCCTGGGGCGAAGACGGTGGCCCCCTTCTTCGCTATGACGTCGGCGGCGACCTTCCTCGTGTCTTCGATGGCCTCCTGGATCTCAAGTTCGTTGAGCAGCGTCGTGAGCGGGACCCCGCTGATGTACGTGTGGCTGGCGAGGGGGACCATGTTCTCCCCGTGCTCCCCGATCACCAGCGACGAGACGGACCCCCTAGAGACGCCCAGCTTCTTGGCCAGGACGTACTTGAAGCGCGAGTTGTCAAGGAGCCCACCCTGGCCGACCACCCTCGCCTTCGGGAACCCCGACGCCTTCAGGGCGACGTAGGTCAGGACGTCCATGGGGTTGGTCATCATGAGAAGGACCGAGCTGGGGGCGTGCTTCGCGACCTCCCTGGTCACCGGGGCGACTATGTCGGCGTTCTTGGCGAGGAGGTCCATCCGCGTCATCCCGGGCTTCCGCCCCATGCCGGCCGCTATGACCACCAGGCTCGCCCCCCTCAGGGTGGAGTAGTCGGTCGACCCCGAGACGTCGACGTCGACCCCCAGGTCCGAGAGCTTGTGGCTGATGTCCAGAGCCTCCCCTTCGGCCAGCCCTGGGACTATGTCCACCAGGGCGACGTCGTCCAGCCCCATCGACGCGATCTCCAACGCGGACTGGGCGCCTATCTTCCCCGCTCCTGCTACCCCTATCATCGTTTTCCGCCCTCCGGCCGGAGTATAAACCGATTTCCCCTATCGCCCTGGCGGCCCTGGAGGAGCCCCGCTGATTCGCCGAAGCCTACAGCCTAAGGCCGAAAGACTGGGCGAAGTCCTCGAAGGAGTAGTAGGCGGCCAGGAACTGGATCCCCTTCTCGGATATCATGTACTTTGAGATCTTATCCCCCGTGAGCTCCAGGAGGAGCCCGGACCCTACGAGCTCGGACAGGAGCTTGGTCATCCTCGTGTAGGATATGTTCCCCCTGCGCAGGAGGGCTGTGACCCCCACCCCGGTCCCCTCGGTGTTCATGTCCCTGGCCGTGCTTAGCACGTCCGCTATGATCCTTACCTGGGTCCTATATTGGGCCATCCACCTTCACTCCTCCCACCGCGAACCTGAGCACGGGGGTGAACAATATCGTAAGACCCATCACCTGGAGTATAATCTGCAGTAGTGAAAGAACGCCGACATACTGGTACAGAAGTGATAACCACTGGAAGAAGGTGCCGATCCCCAGCATGGAGAGCCCCATGGCTATGAGGAGGGTGTCCGGCTTCCTGGTCCTGGCGTAGGAGTAGAGGGTCTCGACCACCCCATAGGTCACGAAGTAGAACGACAGGATCGAGAGGATGTTGGCCAGGTCCGGCCCGCTGAGCGACATCACCGGGAAGATGAGGAGGGCGGCCCCCATGCGCTTCGACAGGACGACGTCCACCGCGTGGGAGAACGCCAGGAAGAAGTAGCCGGTGGTCTCCAGCAGCAGCCCCCCCACCACCACGTCGGTCGCCGTTATGGACAGGGACGGGAAGAGCTGTCCGAGCCCGACCAGGCTCTCCACGAAGAAACCAAAGCCCAGGAACGCGAAGGCGAGGGCCAGCCTCAGCAGGGAGGTGCTCTCCGTCTGCCTTACCCCCTTCAGCGCGACGTAGGCCACCGAGAAGGACACGAACACCCCGATGAACTGGAGCAGGACGTCGATGAGCGCCATGTCCGGGCCCGGAGTCAAGTTGAGCCACCCAGGGACGCGTCCGGATATAAAAGCATGAAGCCACGGATCCTCGACCCGCCGCTCTTACCTGGTCACTATCGTGAGGACGTCCTGGTCCATCAGCCTGTGGGCCATCCCCACCCGCTGGCCCCCGAACTTCACGCTCTTCCCCCACACCTGGGCGTAGCGGAAGTCGTCCTTCATGGCCCTGTGCACCTTGTCGCAGACGTCGCCGATGGTGGCCCCCCCGCGGAGCATCATCGGCTCCTCGAAGTCGGTCTCCCCGGTCCTCCTCCGCATGTATATCCTGAGAAAGTCGAGCCTCCTGTAGATCTCCTCCTTGAGCGCCTGGATGTTGACGTCGGTCTCGGCGGAGACGGGGACGAACCCGTAGCCGAGCTTCCGGCCCAGCTCGCTGGTGAACCCGGTGTTGACAAGGTCGATCTTGTTCATCACCGTGAGGGACGGGGCGTAGACCCTGTTGCCCGAGAGCACGTCGACGAGCTGCTCGTCCGTTATGTCCTCCCTGATCACCACCCTTGCCCCGTTGACGTCGTAGACCCGGAGGATGTCTTTCACCAGCGCCTCGCTCACCTTCGTGAGCTTCACCTGGGCGGCGACGCTTATCCCCCCGGAGTCCACCTTCTCTATCACCAGGTTCGGGGGGCGGACGTCGACCCTGATCCCGGTGGTCCTGAGCTCGCGCTCCAGGAGCTCCCTGGCCTCGGGCTGGAAGACGTCGACCACGAAAAGTATCAGGTCGGCGCTCCTCGCCACAGCGAGGACCCTCTTCCCCAGCCCCTTCCCCGACGAGGCTCCCTTGATTATCCCAGGGAGGTCGAGGACCTGGATCCTCGCCCCGTTGTGCTCCATCACCCCGGGGACCACGTCCAGGGTCGTGAACTGGTATGCGGCCACCTTCGACTTCGCGTTGGTCAGCCTGTTGAGGAGGGTGGACTTGCCGACGCTGGGGAGGCCTATGAGGACGACGGTGGCGTCGCCCGACTTCTTGACGTCGAAGCCGAGCCTCGTCCCGGACTTCCTGGTGCGCTGCTCCTCCTGCTCCGCCCTCAGCTTGGCCAGCTTCGCCCTGAGGAGCCCGATGTGGTGCTCCGTCTTCTTGTTGACCTGGGTCTTGGCCATGTCCTCCTCTATCTTCTTGATCTTCTCCGGGACCCCCATGGCGTTGGGCCGAGCTGGCGGCATCGGATATGAAGTTTCAGCCGCCCGGGCGGTCCGCGCCTGCTTAAATCGCCCCGGGGGGGACCGCGGCATCAGGTTGAAGTCCATAGTCCTCGCGCCGGCGAGAGGGGGCCACGGCTACGAGCCGAGGCGGACCGAGTCTGAAGCGCCTCGCCCGGGGGAGGGGGAGGTAACGGTGTCGATGAAGGCCTGCGGGCTCTGCGGGACGGACCTGGAGAAGATCAGGGGGGAGTACACAGCCTCGATGCCTGTGGTCGGCCATGAGGCGGCGGGGGTGGTCGCCGAGCTGGGCGAAGGGGCCGGGGGGTTCTCCGTCGGCGACAGGGTCTTCCCGCACCACCACGTCCCCGACTACACCTGCTACCTCTGCCGTGCAGGCAACGAGACGATGTGCGACCACTATCGCGGGAGCAACCTGGTCCCCGGCGGCTTCTCCGAGGTGTTCGCCGTCCCGAAGTGGAACGTGGAGAGGGGAGGGGTCCTGAAGCTCCCCGGGAATCTCAGCTTCGAAGTCGCCTCCCTCATCGAGCCCCTCGCCTGCTGCGTCAGGGCCGTGAGGAAGTGCCACGTCGAGCCTGGGGAGTCGGTCTTCATAGCCGGGGCCGGGCCGGTGGGGATGATGCACGCCCTCCTCCTCGCCCCCACCAGCGCGAAGGTGGTGGTCAGCGACGTAGCCGAGTGGAGGCTGCGCTTCGCGGAGAAGGCGGGGGTGGGGAGGGTCATCGACGCCGCCGCCGAGGACGTCCCGGCCCAGGTCAGGGCCGAGACTGATGGGAGAGGAGCCGACGTCGCCATGGTCGCCTCCGGGAGCAGGGCGGCGATCCTCCAGGGGCTGAGGTCGGTCAGGAAGGGGGGGAGGGTCTGCATCTTCGGGGTCCCCCCGAAGGGGTCGGTCCTCGACTACGACGTCAGCGATCTGTACAACGCCGAGCGGGAGGTCCAGACCAGCTACGGGGCCACCGAGACTGACACCAAGGGGGCGCTGAGGGTCCTCGAGTCCAGGGGCGCGGAGTTCGGAGCCCTGGTCACCCACAGGTTCCCTCTGGACGAGTTCGGGAAGGCGGTCGAAGCCGCCTCCGGCGGGACAGCCATGAAGGTCGTCGTCACACCCTGAGCCCGGACGCTTTATTACCGGAGCCGGAGGCGAGGCCCTCCATGAGCTGGGGGCTGAAGAACAGGGTCGAGAGGGTGATGAATGGGGGGAGGACAGTGATGCTCGCTGTCGACCACGGCTACTTCCAGGGCCCGACCACCGGGCTTGAGAACCCCCGGAGGACGATAACCCCCCTCCTGCCCTACGCGGACTCGCTGATGCTGACCCGCGGGGTGCTCAGGACGTCCGTGGACCCCGACCAGGGCGTCCCCATAGTGCTCAGGGTGTCAGGGGGGACCAGCATACTGAAGGAGCTCTCGGACGAGGTGGTCACCACCTCCATCGAGGAGGCTGTGAGGCTCAACGCGTCTGCGGTCGCGGTCTCGGTGTTCGTAGGCTCGGAGCACGAGAAGGAGACCCTCGCCAACCTGGCGGGGCTCGTCGACGAAGGCGAGAGGTACGGTATGCCCGTCCTGGCTGTAACCGCCGTGGGGAGGGAGATGGCCAGGGACGCGAGGTACCTCGGGCTTGCCTGCCGCATAGCGGCCGAGCTGGGGGCCAGCATAGTGAAGACCTACTACTGCGCCGACTTCAGGAAGGTGGTCGACGGCTGCCCCGTCCCAGTTGTCATAGCAGGGGGGAAGAAGCTCCCCGAGCGCGAGGCTCTGCAGCTCGCCCACAGCGCGGTGGCTGAAGGGGCGGCTGGGGTGGACATGGGGCGGAACATATTCCAGTCGTCGGACCCGGTGGCCATGATCAGGGCGGTGAGGGGGGTGGTCCACGATGGGAAGGGGGCGGACGAGGCCTACGAGCTCTTCGCAAGGGGGAGCGCGCCCGCGCAGCCGGCGAGATAGGCCCGGCCGCTTCGGCCCAGAGACGTCTTCGCAGCCCTCGCGCCGGGACTAGTGCGCCTGTAGCCCTGGCCCCGCCTGGGGACCGCTACCTTCGTCAATCACGACCCGAGCCCCCCGGGACCACGGTGCCGAGGCAGACCACCGACGTGGAGGAAAGGGGGGACGGGGTCCTTCATCAGCTGGCGCAGGCAGGCTCGGCCGGCCACCCCTGGGCCCCTGTCAGGTAGGACACGTAGGAGCCGAAGACGAACTCCGTGGAGTTGGTGAGCCCCGCCCCCCAGGACATCGCGGAGAAGCCGCTGACCCTGATGTAAGTCTGGCCGTAGAGCTGGGTGGAGCAGACGCTCATGGCGTTCGGGAAGAGGTCGAAGTTCCCCTGGGTCAGCTCCCCGTTCAGGAGGGTCTGGTTGATGGAGGGGATGTTGTAGATGACCTGGCCTCCGCCGATCATCCCGACCTCGTTGGCGGTAAGGGAGAGGTTCCCATAGGTGCTGAAGTCGAGGACTGCAGGCATGGCATAGGAGGGGATGGGAGGATAGGGGGGCGCCGAGGGTGTGACCGAGAGGGAGAAGGTCGCCGAGCTGGCCGCGTTGTTAGAGTCCCCGCCGTAGGCTCCCGTTATCGTGACCGGCGAAGTCGAAGCCGTCGGCGTGTATGTGACGGAGCACCCCCCGGAGGAGAGGGTGCACGAAGCCGACGGGGAGAAGGTTCCGAACCCGGCGGTGGACCATGACACGGCCCCGCTGGGCGAAGTGCCTGCCACCGTGGCGGTGCAGGTGGTGGAGTAGCCGGCCTGGACTGGAGTGGGGGAGCAGGATACGGTGGTGGAGGAGCCGACGGCGTTCACAGTGAGGCTAGCCGTCCCTGAGGAGGCGCCGTCGTTGCTGTCTCCCGAATAGGTCCCCGTCACCGTGTCGGAGCCCCCCGGCGCGTTGGTGGCGGTGCAGGTCCCGGCGCCTCCAGTAAGCGTCGCCGTGCACAGGGCAGTGGACCCTACGGTGAAGGCCACGGTCCCGGTTGCGGTGCTGGGGGTGACCGTGGCGGAGTAGGTGACGGACGACCCGTAGCTGACGGAGGTCGGGGACGCGGAGATGGAGGTCGTGGTCGCGACGACGTAGTCGGCGAGGAAGGTCGCAGAGAACGACAACGTGGTCGTCCTGGAGCACCCCAAGGAGCAGTCGTAGGTGACACCAGAGGCGGTCACCGGCGTGTCGAGGGAGAAGTTGAGGGACCCCTGGGCGGTGTTAGCGTCTACGGCGATGCTGGCCCCGGACCCGGTGCTGTGATAGGGCAGCACGAAGGGGCCCCAGGACGTGGTGACCCCCCAGGTGACCCCTGAGGGGAGGCCGCTCGGGGAGAAGGTGGCCGTGTAGCAGGAGATGGCGTTGACGGTGCTGCCGCTGGGAAAAGGCGACGGGGAGGCGCCGCAGTAATCGTTGATGGCGCCGGGGTTGCTGAGACTGGAAGAACCAAAAAAGGAGCTGCTGCTCATCGTCCCATCGTTGTTAGACAGACCATTGTTGTAGATGCCGTAGTAGCCCTCGCTGGCGCTGCCGGTCATAGTCCCCAGGTTGTTGATGGTGCCGCCGTTGTTGTTGATGCCGATGGCTAAGCAGTAGCAGCCGCCGCTGTAGCTGCCGCTCAGAGTCCCGTCGTTGTTGATGGTGCCGGAGTTGTCGATGCCGTCGCCGACGCTGCTGGTCGCCGAGACTGTCACCCCTGCGCCTATGTCCAGGGTGGTCAAGGACGAGATTGTAAGCGCCGTTCCAGAAGCTGAAGAGAACGAACAGGTGTCCGTGGCGCCGTCCCAGGTCCCGCCGAGAGGGGAGGCGGGGCAGACCGTCGAGCCGTTGGAGGTGGTGATCGAGACCGTGGTCCCGAACGAGGCATGGACGGCCGGGGCGAGCAGCGCCAGGGGGGCTGCGGCTCCGCCGACGAGGAGGAGGAGAATCGCCAAGGAAGGTAGGACGGAGTGCCTGTTCGTGAGCACGAGCAAGCGCGCCTTCCTAGAGGGATAAGCCTCATCCCGAACCTGTTAGGAGCGGGGCCGCGCGCCGTCGAATCTTGGCGCGGTGAAGGAAAGCGTCCTGCCGAGCTCCTCCGCGGGGAGTCCCAGGCCCCGGCCGCCCTGAGCCGGAAGGGCGAATGTCGCCGACGCGAGGACGACGGCGGTCCCCCGCCAGAGCCTGACTGCTTAGGATCTCTGCCTGTGCCGGTCATCCCTCATCAGGGGACGGCAGGTCGCCTGGGCTGAAGGGGAGGTCGCAAGGCGAGGAACATGCTGACCATGAGTATGTCGCCCAGGACTGGGGGGCGGGGTGGGTCACCCGTCGGCGGGACAGAACCAGGCCTTCAGCTCTAATGGTTTTAAGCGGACGGCGGCGGCCAGCCAATCGTGGACTCCGAGCGGGAGCCGGAAGACAGGGAGCCGGTCCTGGCCAGGCGCAGCCCCTTCGCGCCGGAAAGGAAGCTCTGCCCCCGTTGCCTCTCCCCCCTGGCCGCAGCCAACAAGGACCTGTGGGGCTTCGTCCCCGCGGAGTACCTCTGCCCGAAGTGCGGCTACTCGGGGTCTGTCTACCTGGAGAAGGGGCCGGACGACGAGGAGAAGCGCTGAGTTGCAGGACCGGCCGCCGAGGTCGCCCGGGTCCAACGCAGTCGTCGCCGTCTTCATCGGCCTGGCATTCTTCACCCTGGCGCTGATAGTCGGCTCCTTCCCTGCGGGGGTCTATGCCGTCTTCCACGGGGGGCTCTCCGACCATCTGAGCTACGGCTCCTACGTGCCGACCTTCCTGTTCGTGGGCCCGGTGGCGGCCGTGCTCCCTTTCACCGTCCCCATCGGGGGGACTTTCCTTCTGCTCCTGGCCGTCTACGCGGGGATGTTCGCCTACGGCGCCAGGCAGCAGAAGAGGCCCCTGCGGGCCGTCAGAGAGGCCTTCGCCTCGGGGTTGGGGACGCTCATGGAGAGCCCGCTCTTCGTGATCCTCGTGGCGATAGGATTCATCAGCTTCACCGGGACTTTCATCACCGCGGTCTCCATGTCGGTCCTCGGGTCGGTGGGGAACCCCTTCGCCAGCTACGACCCCCTCCTGGAGCTGGGCACCCTCACCCTGGCCCCCCTCAGGGAGGAGTTCGGGTTCAGGGTCGTCCTCATAGGCCTCTTCGCACTTGTCCTCTCCATCGGCAGGTCCCCCAGGCAGGCGCTGAAGGCGCTCTGGCGGCCGTCGGCCGTCTTCGAGGGAGCGGCCGTGGGCGGCGCGTCGGCGGCGATCATCTGGGCGGCCATGGTGGGGAGCGCCATCACCTTCGGGGTCTGCCACGTCAACTGCGGGGGCGCCGGGGGGTGGTCCTGGGCCAAGCTCCCGGACGCGGTCTGGGGGGGCCTCGTCCTGGGGTACCTCTACGTCAGGTACGGGTTCCACGTCGCCGTCCTCGCGCACTGGGGGGTCGACTACCTCGGGGTCGTGTACGTCTTCTTCGGCCAGTCTGCCTTCGGGCTCTCCGCCAGCGCCGCCAACGCCTACCTGGGCGAGGCGCTGGTCGACTACGACCTGACCCTCCTCTTCGGCGTCGCCTCCTTCGTCCTCGTGGTGTATCTGGCCCTGAGCAAGTACCTGGCGAGACATTCAGAAGCGGAGGGGTTTGTTGATAAGGGGCCCGGGGCGGGGCCATCTCCAACAACATGACAGTGATCGGAGCGCCCATCATGAGGGAGATGGTGGCCAAGTACGGCTGCATCTACCCGTCCGAGAGCTCGGCCTTCGACGGGGACGGGTACGTCCTGACGGTCCGCGAAGACAGGACCCTCAACTACCTCGAGCACAGGAACATGGTCTCGCGGGAGATAGTGTTCACCCCCCCGGACGTGGTCGCGCACCTCACCTCCAAGAGCAAGTTCGGGAGGCTGGGGCTGTCGTTCCTCAACTCCGTCAAGGTCCACAGCGGCTTCGTCGGGAGGCTCGCCCTGGAGCTGGTGAACCTGAGCAACGAGAGGACCCCGATAACGATCAAGCAGGGGGACCCGCTCATCCACATCGAGTTCCTGAGGCGGGAAGGCCCCCCCGAGCCTTACTCGGGGAGGTACATGTTCCAGTTCATGAACGATGCGGAGACGGCGAAGTACGTCGACATTCTCTCTTCTAGCTTCCCCTCGATCTACCCCAGAGGAGGGCTGGCCGAGCGCGGGAAAGAAAGGCTCGTAAGGGAAGACTGAGAAGGGCGGCAGCGGACCGCTGCCTGAGGAGCCGGGCTCCTGCTCCACGCGTCCCTACATGCCCTGGGATTCCAAGGGGTCGGTCAGAGCGGCGGCGGACAGCTTTTCGAGAAGCTCAGGTGCCCGGCCGCCGATTGCGGACCGGTTCTAGATCCCCAGCGCGGACCTGAGTCCCTTGTACCTGTTCCTGATGGTGACTTCGGTGACCCCGGCCGCCTCGGCCACGTCCTTCTGGGTCTTGTCCTCCCCTTCCAGGGTGCAGGCGACATAGAGCGCAGCCGCAGCCAGCCCCATGGGGTCCTTGCCGGCTGAAATCCTCGTCTCCTCGGCCCTCTTCAGTATCTCCAGCGCCCTCCTCTTCGTCTTCTCGGAGAGCCCCGCCTTCGACGCGATCCTCGAGATGCACTTCGTGGGGTCCACCACGGGCATCTTGATGTCCATCTCCTTGAGCAGAAGCCTGTAGCACCTGGCGATGTCCTTCTTCTTCACGTTCGAGACCGCCGCCAGGTCCTTCAGCGTCCTCGGGGTCTGGGTGTCCCTGCAGGCGGCATAGAGCGACGCCGCGATTATGGCAGAGATCGACCTGCCCCTCACCAGCCCCCTCTCCAGGGCCTTCCTGTAGACGTAGGCCGCCTTCTCGACCACGGCGTCGGAGACCGAGAGCTTGTCCGAGAGCCTGTCCAGCTCGCTGAAAGCCTGCCTCAGGTTCCTGTCGACCGGCTCGTGCACCTGGCTGCGCGAGTCCCAGGTCCTGAGCCTCTCCACGGTCGCCTTCATGGAGGCCGAGAGGGACTTGCCCGAAGCGTCCTTGTTGACCCCTCCTATGACGGTCGCGAGGCCCATGTCGTGCATTGCTATGGACGTAGGAATCCCTCCCCTGCTCCTGTCGTCCTTCTCCTCCTTGGAGAAAGCCCTCCACTCGGGCCCGACCTCCTCGATCTTCTCCTTCACTACGAAGCCGCAGGCGCCGCAGAACAGCTCGCCCCCGGCGGAGTCGACGATCATCGGCCCCTTGCCGCAGCGGGGGCACTTGTCCATCGCCTTCTGCAGGCGCATCAGTCTCGAGAAGTCTTTGTCTGCGAACAAATCTATCACTAACGAAATACTTACATGTCACACCCTCCCTGTCACATATATATGTCTTGTGCCTCTTTTAGAGGAATTTCAATGCACGACCGTGTTATCGGTTAGAATTGGATGGCGGACCGCGGGCGAAACTCTACTTGGCACGTTTTCATAGGACGTTTTCAGAGCTGCAAAGGACGATTATCAGATGAAGGGGAAGACCGGGCCCGTCGCGGACCACCTGAGGCCGATACTGGACGCCTACCTCGACTCTGCCGTGGCCGTCGTGGGGTGCGCTTCGAGGGGGATGCAGAGGTACAGCTGCGAGTTCGACGTCCTGGTGGTGACAGGCGATACTCGCCCTGCCACTTCGCTCAAGCTCGGGGACGTGTTCGTGGACGTGGCCTTCGCCACCGAGGACGAGGTCCTGAGGCCCAGGCCCGAGCGCGCCCTCTCTCTGGCCTCGGCGAAGCCCGTCCGAGACACTTCCCTTACGCTCTCCACCGCCATAGCCACCAGCTCAGCCACCCTCTCGGCGTCGGCTGAGGCTGCGAGCACCGCCCGCCTCGGCTCGGCGCTGAAGGGACTGGGGAGGGCCGAGGACGCCCTCGCGAAGGGGAGCCTGATCGACGCGGACTTTTGGCTCATGGCATCGAGCTACGAGTTCGCCGGCGCCTTCCTCCTGTCCAAGGAGGCGGTCCCGTCCCCGAGCCACCTGCTCTCCCAGCTCAGGTCGTTTTCCAGGGGCGCAGCCAAGAGCTTCGAAGCAGTCGCCGCGGGCGCCGGCCTGGAGGCGGCCAGCAGGGCCGGGTGCGGCGCCAGGCTGGAGGGGCTGACGGTCCTGCACGACATCCTCCGGGGAGGGGCGCCACAGGGGGAGTCGGAGTGGTCGGCCGCCAGGACAGAGATCCTCTCGGCCAAGGCCAGGGAGCTCGTGGTCCGCATGGAGCTGGCCGAGTGCTACTCTTTCCTCGGCGAGGAGCTCGCGGAAGGTGTCACCGCCCTCCTCCGCGCCCGGCCCAGGGAGACACTCTCGAGCCTCACCACCGGGGACGGGAAGCTCCTCGGCGAGCGGCTGACGAGGCAGCTGGGCCTGGCGAGAGAGGAGGCACCTGTCAGGCTGGGGGTCGCCGTGCTGAAGGAGCAGGTGGCCGCCCTTTCGAAGAAGCGATGGGGTCCGGAATAGTTCGCCAAAGACTTATCTGAGCTACGGCAACCGGCTAATTGCATGGAATCTTCTCCCGGCGACGCCCTCGCGAAGATAGCGGGGGACGTGGTAGCCAGCCCGGACGCTGGGCGGGCGATGAGGGCCTGGAGGGACAGGCTCGGGATCAAGCAGGTCGCCCTCGCGCACGCCCTGGGGCTTTCAGCCTCGGTCCTCAGCGACTACGAGTCGGGGCGCAGGCCCTCCCCGGGGGTCCAGTTCGTCAAGAAGTACGTGGAGGCGCTGGTGAGGCTGGACGAAGGGAAGGAGAGGGTCGTCTCCAAGCTCGTGGCCAGCGGCGAAGAGCAGGCGATACTCTCCATCGGCGAGTTCCCTGCCCCGGTCGAGGCGACGAAGATACTCCGCGCCCTGGACGCGACAGTCCTCTCTGGGGAGCCGGAACAGGTGAAGCTCTACGGATACACGGTGGTGGACAGCATAAAGACGATCTACGCCCTTTCGGGCTACGACTTCTACAGGATATTCGGCGCGACCACCGAGCGGGCGCTGGTCTTCACGAAGGTGGGGATGGGGAGGAGCCCCCTGGTCGCGATACGGGTGTCGCAGCTCAAGCCCAGGATGGTCGTCATCCACGGCCCCAAGGAGGTGGACCCTCTCGCCGTAGAGCTGGCCAGGAAGGAGCGGCTGGTCCTGGCCCTCTCCGGTATCCCGACCGACGAGGCCCTGATCGCCTCCCTCAAGGATGTCCAGGAGAAGGAAGCCCCGGCCCGAAGGGCGCCCTGACCGAGGCTAGGCGAGGGACGTGATCAGCTCCGCCGCGCGGCTCCCGCCGTCGTAGGCCTTCGGCTCCCCCCTGGCGCCGATCTTCAGCCGGACGAGCTCCCGCAGCCTTTCCGAGTCCGACGCGGAGTACCCCAACGCCGCCGCGTTCCTCTCCTGCTCCGCATGGTTCCTGATTGGGACGGCTATGATTGGGGTCCCGGCGGCCGCGGCCTCGTCTATGGTGCTCTTCCCGGCCGTGGATATGACGAGGTCGGCGCAGGCGACCAGGTCCTGGTTGTCTTTCACCAGGCCGAGGTCGTAGACCCCCTCCCCTTCCAGCTTCGCCCCCCTGTTCCCCACCACCACCAGCGAGGGACGCCCCCCGGGGACGGAGCCCAGGGCGTCCATGGCCTTCCAGGCGAGCTCCCTCCCGGCTCCGCTCCCGCTGAGGCTGACCAGGACCGTCCTCCCCTCAGGGAGGCCGTGCCTCGCGCGGACCTCGGCGCAGATGGCGGTCGGAGCCCGCACGATGGGCCCCACGAACCTCTTGTTCCCCGCGTCCTCCCCCTCTTCTGGGATTATCAGGAGGTCGACCGCCCCGAGGAGGCCCCTGTACCACCCCTCCACCCTCCCCTCTATGGCGCGCGCCACCATCCCCCTGGCGAAGCCGAGCTCCAGCTCGTCGGCCATGAACGCCCTGGGGACCCCCATCTCCCCCGCGGCCGTCACCCCTGAGAACTCCTCGTCGCACACGACCACGTCCGGGGCGAACGACGCCGCCAGCCTCAGCGCCTTGGGGACGTTTCTCCTCTGGGCCAGCCAGGACCTGAGGTACCAGGCAGACGCGTTCTTCATCTCGCCGCCCGCGATTTTCGGGCCGGCGTCCTCCACGATGTCCTCGACCTCGACCCCGCACCCCCTCAGGAACTCCGCCGCCTTCCCCCCGGAGAACATCTTGACCTCCGCCCCCTTCTTCTCCAGCTCCCTGGCCACCACCAGGGACCTCGTGGCGTGCCCCAGCCCTATGGGGCTGACGCCGTAAAGTATCCGCGGCATGGCTGGCCCAGGGCCGGGGTGGTGTATTTATTGAAGGCACCCATGACTGACTCGTCGGAAAAGTCCCATCGGCCGACCCCAGTCAAGTCTCTAGCTCGTCTCATGGACCGAAACAGCCGCCTGCAGGTCCTTGGCCAAGGGCCAAAAAGCGGGCTCGGTCACCTTTGGCGTGAGGTCGCCGTGCCATTCACACCGTCGCCTTCATCGCCTTGTACGCCTCGAACATGGAAACGGCGAGAGCCGCCCCAATCACCACGACGGCGAAGACATAGGTCGAAGAGACCGGGGCCGGCCGGAACACCGTGACTAGCAGTGCGAAAGCCGACAGCAGGAACACGGCATAGGCGGTCTGGAGAGGAATGGCCGCCCTCCTGACACGGATCATATTCTCGAAGACGACCTTGTCGACGACGTACCCACCCCCTTCTTCTTTCAGGAGACCGGCCTTCACGAGCTTTCCTATGTGGTAGTGCGCGACCGAAGGTGAGCTCAGGCCGAGGCCACGCTGCACATCATGGATTCCGACCGGGTTCTGCTGGCGGTACACGAACCTGAAGACCCGCCGCGTGGTCCCTTCGAGGATGTCATCTGGATTGTTCTGTTTCAAGCTAGACCAAGCGTTTCACACATGGTTCTTCGCGAATCTCTAATAGTTCTAACATTAGAACGGGGCCATCCTAAAGCGTAGAACTATCTCCCCCGCCAGGAAAGGACTTGGCATGCATTTGGGCTTGGGAAAGAAGACCGTGCTCACTTCGGCTTTCGCGGTCCTACTGGCGGTCGTCCTAGCCATATCGGTTGCCTACGCGCTCCCCCCGGGTCCAAGTCCGAACAACGTCATAGGGGGGGACATCGCGGCATCCAGCTGCCTGTCTTCGGTCCCACACGCCCTTGTCCTTCCGGACTACAACACGGGCAAGCCTAACATCACTACCACGGTAACGGGTGGCGGGCTCAACGGTACGGTCACCAAGCTAGGAAAGTTGCCTTACTCGAACGTCACCCTGGCCGCCAACGGTACCACCACAATCAACGGTACGACATACTGGTACGTCACCTTCGTCCCGGTGTTTACGTCCTACATGGACGAGGCCTACGTCAACTTCCATAACGTGACATTCTTCCTCTCTTCGGTAGTCCAATACGCGTACTCGGGAAGGATGCAAGGGTTCGCTGTTTCCAATGGCACCTTGCTACCCGTCGATTACAAGATAAGCCTGGGTGACGCGACTATGTTGGTAGCGAAGACCAGCTCAGGCTCTCCCTGCACCTACTTCCTCCCCCAGTTCACTGTGCAATGGAACTTCCCGGTATCACAACATGACTCGTGGCAAAGTTACAACCAAGCATCAATGGCCTTCAGTCAGATTGGCTCGAACAAGACGAACTTCATAGACTCTGAGGTGGTCTCGTTCCCTTACAGCCTGCCGAACCCGTGGTTCTCTCAAGGCGTCAACCCCCAGGCCGGTGTCAGCTACCAGGCTAACGGCGGGGAGATAACCCTCTACGTGAGCACATCATAGGTCCAGGGGCCGAGGCAAAACATTGCGCGCATTGGGGGGAAGACACAGGACAAGGGACGGGATTGTTGCCGACCTCCTGGCTGCTGCCATACATTCCGACGATGAGGGGGAAGGGGTTGGCATCGCAACCATCATCAGGGAGGGAAACGTTTCATATGCCAAGGCTATGGAGATCGTGCGCGGCCTGATCCAGGCCGGTCTGCTCGATGGGACGACCAGGGGGGAAAGGACAAGGTATTCGGTCACAAGAGACGGCTTCCGTTACCTGGCGACCTACAGGGACTTCGAGGGATTCGCGAAGTCGTTTGGGCTCAGGCTTTAGGGCGAGAAGCGAACCAGTCCATAATCTGTTGTTGGAGCGGCCCCTTCGATGCATTCGCAATCGGGCCGTTCGGCATATGTTATTCCGGGACATATACGGGCGGCTCCTGGACTGCGTACGACAGCAATGGATTCTACAAGACCGGAAGTATCTCATGGACCACCGAAGGGTCAGGGAGCACGACCTTCACCTACAATGGCTACAACGACATTTACGTTACGGCACAGGTCTCGTGGACTTACGGCCTCCTATTCTGAGCCAAGTCTCTCCTTTCCTTTTTTCTTCACTTTCCCAGTACCAGGAAGATGATGAGCCCAAGCAACGCGACCAGGGCGACGATTCTGTCTAACCATGTGGAACGGCGTCTGACAAGGACCTTGATTGTCCCGTACATGGCAAGCGCAAGAGCTAGTGCGAGTACCGCCCAACCGAGAAATGCGAAAAGCTCTTGACCGTTTATCACGGCCGCCCTGTCTGGCGCCCGGGCTTGGTTACAAATAAACGTGGCAGTCAGGGTGTGCAGTATCTCCGAATCACCATCACCGTTGAACCATTTTGAGCATTGGCAACCCCGCACTGAACGGGACTGGTCATATCATAGCCAAGGAAAGAAGCCGGAGTCCATGCTCGTTCGGAGATACTGCCCAGG
Source organism: archaeon (assembly GCA_021827865.1). GTDB lineage: Archaea > Thermoproteota > Nitrososphaeria > Nitrososphaerales > Gagatemarchaeaceae > UBA183. Next base: position 7,038 of record JAKAUC010000009.1, on the reverse strand, counting down.
GGTCCGAGCGGGCAGATTTAAGTAGCACCGCGGCATGGTACTACCTGGAGACTAGTATGACCGAAGAAGTGGTAGTAACGCGCAAGGGCCAAACGACCGTGCCGGTGAGGCTGCGAGAGAAGTACGGAATCTACGAAGGGACTAGATTGCAGGTCGAAGACACCGGGAAGGGGATACTGCTCCGGAAGGCGACGGGGACGCTTGAGTTGATTGGCTCCGGGTCCAAACGCGCCTCCGTCGAAGAGATGAAGAGGCTGCTTGACGAAATGAGAGCCGAGGAAGAGTGAAAGGCAGCTCCTTCGATACGAGATTCCTGATCGAGCTCTTCTACGCCGGCGGGACCGATACGAAGGAGAAGGTGAGGAGGGCGCTCCTGGAATCCAAACCCAACTACCTTTCAACTGCGGCCCTTTCTGAAATATACAAGCTGACCTTGGAGAAGGAGGGCAAGGATGTTGCCGAACTGAGGGCAAATTCCCTGGCAAAGGATTTCAGGCTCGTCAGCGTCGACAAGGAAGTCGCGATTCAGGCTGCGTTGATCAAGCACAAGCATGGGATCCCTTTCGCCGACAGCCTCATAGCCTCTACGGCGAGAATCCTCAAGATTCCCTGCTACACAGACGACCCGCATTTCCGGGGAATCGAAGGCGTGACTTTGAAGTGGATTAGCTAGCCCACCGACGCTCCACAGCGAAGATGCCAGGATTTCTTTTCGCTGTCTTTCAGTCACAACCGCTCATTTCAGGACAGCTTCTAGCTGCGAATTCGCGGCGTGTCCCGTCGGGCCGCAGACTTGAACCCGTTCCAGACTGTGTGAAAATTCATCCGAGTCGCAAGGTGGACGGAAAGTTATATTCTAACGACGTGATGCGGTCGTATGTCCGATGATTACGTGGCGGGAGAGAAGAGGAGTCAGTCAATCCTCTTCCCAGAGACTCTCGACGAGTACGTCACTGAGGAGAATCCGGTTCGGTTCGTCGACGCGTTTGTCGACAGGCTTGATTTAGAGAAGCTTGTGCTCGTCGTTCTCTCCTCGGCGATGGCATTCTTTTGGTGGGGTAATGTTTCCTCTTTCGTTGACCTGCTAAGGACATGCAATAATTGCAAGGTCAACCATTGACGACCAGGTGAATTGAGACAGTCTTCCCGAGGACAGCCCTCCATCCGATGGCTGGCGGGCGGCGGCAGCCAGGAGGACCTACAGATCTTGTGTGCGGACTACCATAGGAGACTATCAGAGACTGACCAGTCCGCTTCGTGGGAAGCGTTCTGAGCAAAAGAACTATACGCCAAGCAGTTCCCATAGCTAACCAATGGCGCAGCGGCGGAAGGCCATCAACTTCGTAACCACGGCCCTGCTTGTCTTCGTTGTGTTGTTGGCCGGCTCGCTGGCATTCATCGTTGCGAAGCCGCCAACGCTGACGCACACAGTCACGCATACCATAACTAAGACGGTGGTCGATACAAGCAGCGCGTCGACGTACTGCATCCAAAGCGGAATCCATGGGACTCTCTATGTGCGCGTGGTCACTGACGGCGCAGACCAGCCCGTGACAGGAGCCAACGTCACCGCCGCCATAACCAACTATTGTACCCCTGACTACAAGATCAGCTTGGGCCTGACCAACTCCACCGGCTACTCTAGTGGAGTGGTTTGGACCGGTGACTTCGTCGTAGGCGTATCATACGCAGGCACAAACTACACATTTCCCGCGTCAACCTCTGCTGCAGTCAGCCTTGTGACCCTCAGCATCCCTTCAGGCATCGCAACAGAGCATGCAATCGCATGTTCTGGCCTGGGGTGCCTGCCCGGCACCACATCTAGCACCACCACCGTAACTGCGACTTCTACCACATACACTACAACTGGATGAGCAACATCGTTCCCGCAACGTAAGGACCAACCTGCATCTGTAATCATCCGTCTGACGCTCAAGAAGAGGACGGAGGGCGTAGGGGTGAAAGCCAGGTGATCCGAAAGCTATCACGCCAGGTTTGGGAGGGTGCGTCCTTCCTGCCCGATATTGTGGGCGTGTGGGGTGCACTCTCGCCTCAGCATATCTTGGCAGAGGGGCTGGCTCGCGGCACGTAACGTAGCGCGTAGCCCCGGACCCGCTCCTGGGTTGCTACCCGGGACCCCCGAGGGGCTTGGTTGGTGGCCGAGCCTCGTACCTGCGCTTTTAACGCCGCCAGAGGGGGCGGGGGACATTGTTCGCTGTCGTGGAGGTGGTGGCCGAGTTCTTCCTGGTCCTCGCCGTCGCCCTGACCGCAGTCCTCGTGAGGGCCATCGACTCCAGGGGCTTCCTCGCCAGCGCCGCGGTGGGGTTCGCGGTGATCTACGGCGGGGGGCTCAGGTGGTTCTTCATCGTCGCGGTCTTCTTCGTCCTAGGGGTAGGCTTCACCCTCTACAAGTACGGGTACAAGAGGCGCCTGGGGGGCGCCCAGGGGAAGGGGGGAGCCCGCAACTGGCCCCACATACTGGCCAACGGGGGGCTCGGGTCGATCCTGGCGGTCTGGAACCTCCTCCACCCTGGCCAGCCCCTGGCGGCCATGTTCCTGGGCGCCGTAGCCGCGTCGGCGGCCGACACCGCGGCCACGGAGCTGGGGCTCCTCAGCCACTCCCAGCCGAGGCTGATCACCAACCCGTCGAGGACCGTGGCCCCGGGGACCTCCGGGGGTGTCTCCCCCCTCGGGTTCGGAGGGGCAGCGGTGGCGTCGTTGGTCATAGGTGTCATCGCCCTGTCGCTTGGGATACTCCGCGACCCGTACCTCGTCATCCCCGCCTGCCTCGCCGGGGGCCTCTTCGGGGCCGTGGTCGACAGCCTGGTGGGAGCCGCGGTCCAGAGGAAGGGGTACTGCGTCGTCTGCCTGAAGCCCACCGAAGCCCTGAAGCACTGCGGGGAGAGGACCAGGGCCACCCGGGGCTCCCCCTACGTGGAGAACAACGTGGTGAACGTGATTTCAACCGTGGCCGGGGCCGCCGCCGCCCTGGCTATCTTCCTGGCGCTCTCTTCCCTATAGGGGGGAGCCTCGTCAGCGAGGCGAGCCTTTCCTTGAGGGCGGCCACCGAGACCCTCTCCTGGGCCCTGGTGTCCCTGTCCCTGAGTGTGACCGTCCCGTCCTTCAGCGAGTCGTAGTCCAGGGTGACGCAGGCGGGGACCCCGGCCTCGTCCGCCCTGGCGTACCTCCTCCCTATCCCCCCCGACTCGTCGTAGAACGCCTCGAAGGACTCCCTGAGCTCCTCGAAGACCCCCCTCGCTGCTTCCTGGAGCCCGTCCTTGTTCACCAGCGGGAAGACGCAGACCTGGGTCGGGGACAGGTACGGCCGCAGCGCCATCACCCTCCTCTCCCCCTCCCCCTGCATGGACGACTCCATCACGGCGAAGACGCTCCTGTCGATCCCAAGCGACAGCTCGAAGACGTGGGGGAGGACCTTCTCCCCTTCGTCGTCGACGGTGAAGTTGCTCCCGCTCACCCTCGCGTGCCCTCCCAGGTCGTAGTCCCCCCTGTAGTTGCATGCGACCAGCTCGACCCACCCCCAGGAGAGCTTCACCTCGAGGTCGAAGGCTGCCCTCGAGTAGAACGCCCTGTCCTCCTCGGCCAGGACCCTGAACCTGATGTCCTCCGGGCGGATCCCGGCGTCCTCGTAGAACCCTGCGATGAGGGCGAGGTAGTGCCCGGCGAGCTTGTTGGGGACCAACCCCCTCCCCTTCGCCTCGGCCACGGTCAGCTTGGCGTCGGTCCCGTCGGGGAGCCTGAACGCCAGGGCCCTCTCCAGCGCCCCGTCGAAGCGCTTGTCGTCGGCCTTGTTCGGGTTGAAGAAGACCTCCACCTCTGCCTGGTTGAGCTCCCTGAGCCTGATGAGCGCCTGCCTGGGGGCGATCTCGTTCCTGAAGCTCCGCCCCACCTGGGCGATCCCCACCGGGAGCTTGGCCCTCTGGGTCTTGAACAGCAGAGGGAAGTCCACGAATATGCTCTGGCAGGTCTCAGGCCTCAGGTACGCCTCCTCCTGGGAGGGCCCTATCCCCAGCTTGAACATCATGTTGAACCTGGTGGTCCCCGCCAGCCTGGAGCCGCACTTCAGGCACTTCACCCCTGACCTCTCCATCAGCTGGTCGTAGTCGGCGTCGCTGAGCTTCTCAGCGACCCCCTTCCCCGTCTTCTCCTCGACCAGCTTGTCCGGCCTGAAGACCGAGCCGCACTTCGCGCACTTCACGAACGGGTCGGTGAAGCTCGACAGGTGCCCCGAGGCCTCGAAGACCGCCCTGGGGAGGATCTGCGCGCCGTCGATCTCGAGCATGCCGTCCCTCCTGACCACCACCCGCCTCCATAGCTCGACGAGCCTGTTCTTCAGCGAGACCCCCTGGGGCCCGTAGTCGAGGAACCCGGCCGGGGTGTTGGGATAGCTCTCGGCCGTCTTGAAGAAGAAGCCCCTCTGCTGGCCCAGCCTGACTATCTCGTCAAAGCTCATCGGGGTCCGGCCTTTCGCGCTTCTGTGATAAAGCCTCCGCGGACGGAGGAGCCCCCTCCGGGGCGGGGGTGGCCTTCTCGGGGGCGTCTGGCTTCAGCGTCTCCTGGTGGCCGAAGACTCTGTTGGCGTAGCGCCCCAGGAGGGGCCCCTGCAGGAGGATGCTCAGCATCACCACCCCGAAAGTGAGGGTCGCCACCGGCTGCCTTGCCGCCAGCGGGATGGCGGAGACCAGGGCTATGGCCAGGGCGCCCCTCATCCCCCCCAGCGTCGAGACGTTCATCCAGGACGAAGGGGTCTCGCGCCCTTCCGCCTTCATGATGCTCATGATCGGGTAGACCGACGTTATCCTGGCCATGACCACCACGCCGTAGGCGACCAGCAGGGCCCCCAGCCCCGTCGCCAGCAGGAAGATGTTGGTGCTGACCCCGATGAAGAAGAACGCCGCGGCGTTGGCCACGAACGCGATTATGCTCCAGAACTCCCTGGTCATCTCCCCCACCTTCTTGCTGTCTATGTTCAGGAGGACGGTGTTCCCGTAGAAGAGCCCCGTGACCGCGACCGCTATCAGCCCCGACGCGCCTATGGCCGAAGCCACGGCGAAGGACCCGTAGACCGCCACCAGGGTCAGGACCACCTGGGTGACGGCGTCGGAGACCATGGACTGCACCCAGCGCGCCCCCCAGGCTACCCCCAGCCCTACGAGGATCCCCCCGGTGAGGATGTAGGTGAAGGTGGCTATGGCGGTGACGGGCTGTAGGGTGGCCGCCGCCGAGGAGGTCAGGACCACGGTGAAGATCGCGATCCCCGTGGGGTCGTTGAAGACCGACTCCATCTCCACGAGGGTGGCGAGCCTGGACGGCACGTTCACCCGGGCGAAGATCTCGAGGACCGTGGCCACGTCGGTGGGGGAGATGAGGGCCGCGAAGAGGAAGGACACCAGCGGGGAGAACCCGACCACCTTCCAGAGGACCACCCCCACCACCAGCGTCGAGATCAGCACCCCGACCGTGGCCATGACGAAGGCCTGCCTGTAGACGGCGCGGAAGTCCGAGGCCTTGATGCTCATGACGCTCTCGAAGAGTATCGGGGGGAGGACCAGCCCGACGAACAGCTGCTCGTTGGCGAGGTTCGCGAAGAAACCAGTCAGCCCGGCCAGCCCCGCCACGGGTATCGCCGCCAGGGCGAGCCCCATCAGGACGAGGAGGGTGGTGTATGGGGTCCTGATCTTTCTTGCGATCAGGACCGAGACCAGGGCGATGAACAGGAACGCGGCGAGGACGAGGACGATGTAAGCCATGGTCGCGCCCCCTCGGCTGGGGATTCGGCTTAACTGTCTTGCCTTTTCACCCGGACCCCGGCCGGCGCAACGCAGTTATCCTCCCCCCGCCCCAGCGCAGGTGTGCCCCGGCCCCCCTCTCTACGAAGGAGCTCTCCAAGGAGACCTGGCCCGACTTCCAGAGGCTGTTCGGCAAGCGGGGGGAGTGGGGGGTCTGCTGGTGCGCCTACTACCAGCGGGCGAGGCCCATCCCTCCGGACGAGACCCGGGGGTGGTCTTTGGAGCGGAGGGCGAAGAGGAACAGGGAAGACAAAGTGGCCCTGGTCGAGCAGGGCCGCGCCCATGGCATACTGGTCTACGTCGGGGACGACCCCGTGGGCTGGTGCCAGTATGGCCCCAGGGAAGAGCTCCCAAGGATCGACGCCGCCCGGAACTACAAGGCCCTCGGCCTGGGAGGAGGGAGGCTCTGGCGGATCACCTGCCTGTCGGTCGACAGGGCCCACAGGGGGGAGGGGGTCGCGAGGATGGCGCTGGCCGCTGCCCTGAAGTCGATAGAGTCACAGGGCGGGGGGACGGTGGAGGCATACCCGGTCACGCACCGGGGCGCCCTGGCGGTGTGGTTCGGGACCCAGTCGATGTTCGCGAGGCACGGGTTCAAGGTGGTCGGCCCCTACGGCAGGAGCAACGTGGTGATGCGGAAGACTGTCCGGCGCCGGCCCGGGTCCAAGGTCGCCGGCGCGAAACCATGATGGAGCCGAAGGCTGCGACTCAGAGGCTAAATAACCAGGGGTTGTGGACGACCCAGGACTCGCGCCCTTGGCAGCGGACATAACTTGGTTGAGATAGAATACCGCCCCTATCAGAAGATTGTGATCCACGAGATCAGGAAGTTTGAGGTCGGGGCCTTCCTCAGGACGATCGTCGAGCAGGTCGAGGCGCAGAAGCAGTCAGGCACCCCGGTCATCAACTGGGTGGACGGGATAGCGTTCTCAGTCGGCATGTTCCCCCCCACCCCGGAGACCATACAGGAGAACCTGAAGGGGACCGTCCACTTCGCCGTCGTCAATTTCGCTGAGACGAGCTTTCAGGAAGACAAGAGGGCCATCATAAACGGGAGGGAGTTCCCTGTGAAGATGAGGCACGTGACAGACAACCCTGACTTCGTGGACCTCGCGAAGTTCCTCAAGAGCTTCAAGGGCCCGACCACCGCGAGCTGACGGGGCCGCCCGGAGACCTCCGGCGGCCGCAGCTAGGCGCCAGGTCAGTCGGACACGATGAACTTGTAGCCGTA
>JAKAUC010000003.1 GCA_021827865.1 archaeon | reverse complement strand
ACGCGTTGATCCCTGTGAACGAGCCTATCGTCGCTGAGTGTGGGGTGCCTGAGACCACGAAGGACTGGGCGAACGGCACGGTCACGTGCACCGTGATGGTGCTCGAGTTGCTGTTGCCCGCCAGGTCAGTAGCGGTGAGTGCGACGCTCCAGTTCCCGGTCGTGAGACCGGAGACGGTGACGGCGTAGGTCACGCTGTGGCCTAGGTTGTTGGTCCCTGTCACTGAGGCGGTGAGTGTCTTAGTGGCTGAGGTCTGGAGGTTGGTTGCGACCGCTGTCACGCTGCTCGCATTCAGATCGCCTTCCGAGTCGACTACGTGCGCCGACACGGTAGCAGGCGATGAGATGTTCGCGTTGTTCGCAGTCACGAAGTTGACGTCTGGCTTTGCACTGTCAACGAGGATGGTGTAGGAGGTGCTCTTTACTGTGTTCGCACTGCTGTCTGTCGCGTTGAACGAGACCGTGTTCAGTCCGCTCGTGAGCGACACTGGGATGCTGAAGGTGACTGAGTTCGCTGGGGTGATGCTGGCGCATCCGTTCGACCCTGTCCCCAGGGTGTAACAGACGCTGGTGATGGTTGTGGTAGGCGGGTAGCCCATCGAAGCACTAGCGTTGCCGTTAATGCTCACGAAGTCGCTGGTGACGTAGAACGTCTTGCCGCTTACCAGTGGCGATGTGTTCACCGTGTTGATGTAGAGCAGAGGCGTCGGCGTCACTATCGTGACGGTGTGAGTCGCCGTTCCTAGGCTGCTCGATGCGGTGAGGACCGCCGACCCGAGGGCCGTTGGAGTGGTCCATAGGATTGGACCAAAGCTACCCTTGGTGTCAGTTGCTCCTTGTGATATGTAGACATTGGTGGCGCTGAACGAACCGGGTCCCGACAGGGCTATCTGGATTTGGTACCCCAGAGTGTCCGTGGTCGGGTTACCATACTTGTCCGCTAGTGCTATGTCGACGTAGAGCGTGGTCCCTGCGGTGTTTACCGCATGGGTCGTTGGCTCGGTCAGTGCTGAGTCGAAGTAGGTTGTGACGATCATCTTCGCTGGCGCACCGGCTACGGTAGAGATTGCGTATTCGGCCGAGGCCCCGAGGGTGTTGGCAGCGTTCCCGTTGATTGGCGCAGTGACGTTGTCGCCGAACATCAACGTCGCACCGGCCCCCGTGTCCATGACGAATGACGCCACGGCGGTCCCGTTGGTGCCTGTGTTGACGACGATGCTGGTCGCACCGTTCGAGAAGTGCCCGTTGGCATTCTTGAGAGTGCTTGCCGCCGCATCGAGGTAGACCTCAACTGGGACGCCCTTTTGAGCTGGTGAGAGGGTCACGTGTAGGTAGACGGTCGATCCCGCTGCTACAGAGGTGGACCCTTCGATGGATGGGGTGGGTGAGGGCGTGGTCGTGTCAAGTGTGGAGGTGATCAGCTGGCCGCTCTGGCCGGAGTAGGTTGACGAGCCACGGGTCAGCGCTGCGCTGATCGTGGAGATCGTGCCATAGAGCTCCGACTGGAAGTAGCCGTTGGTCACGGAGTAGCTGCTCGATCCAGAGGTAGGCGACTCCGTTATGGAGGTCGTCATCGTGGACCCGCTGTTGGGGTTGAACTGGCCGTTGCTGGTGATGATGTTGAGCGAGTCTCCGGCTGCGAAGGCAACGGGGTTACCGAACCTGTCAGCCAGAGAGATGCTGATGCCTGTGCTGACGCTCGCGAGCGTGACGCCTGCGGCGTCGGTCGCAGACGAGGTGATGTAGTCGGTAGGCGCAGTTGTGGCGAAGGTGCTACCTGGGAGTGTGATGGTCACCTGGGACGGGGCTGCTGCGATTGTGGTCACAGAGCCTGTACCAGTTGTTGCCGAAGTCCCTATCGTCGCAGTGAGCGTCGCTGTCCCAGCCGTGTTGCTGGGGGTGAAGCTCACTGTGAACGATCCGCCGCTCCCTGTCATACCCGATGATGCGGAGAACGTCCCTGATGTCGACGCAAGCGACACTGGGATACCAGCGTCATCTGCGTTGCTCAGCGCGACGCTTAGCGACAGCGGGGCTGAACCCGCCACGAAGTTGGTCACGCTGGATGGGGTGAAGGACACGGTGGTGCCCGTCTCGATTTCATAGACGGCCGTACTGGGGCCGGTGCTGAAAGCCGAAGACGAGGCGAACTGGACTGTGCTGCCCAGTGCGGCCTTTGCCGGATACGAGCTCACTGCTGGCGCCTGAAGGCTGACGCCCGTGACGGCTACGCTGCCGCCGGGGGCTAGGTCGCCGTTGACGCACTGCAGTGATCCGCCGGTAAGGACGGAGCAAGTGAATGTGCTCGCCGAGGGTGTCGTGCCGGGATGCGTCTCTGACATCACCCAAGAGCTGCTCGTCGGGAAGATGGTGAAGCCTGTTATGGCGTAGCTGTTGCTGCTCGGGTTAGCGATCGATACGGTGAGCCCGGTCGTCGCGGTCCCGAAGAACACGTTGGGGGCAAGTGAGATGGTCGGACTAGCTGTTCCTGAAGCGATTGTCGGCGCTGCGAGCGGCACAAGGAATAGCATCCCTGAGACCGCGAGCAGTGCCATGAGAAGTCCTGAGCTAAATTTTCTCAAATACACATTCGTAGGTGTATTCAATATTTTCACTTGGTGCGACCCCGCGAGCATATTTAAACTGCATGGACGAATTATCCATTTTTGTGGGATGTTCGACAGCTCCGACACCCAAAGCGGCTTAGAACGAGCGTTTCCGCCCCGTGCCCAAGCTCTGCTGGGGTTCGGCGCCAGTCCCTAGGCCCATGCGGCTGTGGGAGCCCCTTCCGATGTGTTCCATGCATGTCGCACTTTCGATTCGACCCTGACTGGGCGGAAAGCCGTTAAACGCAGCTTATGGTGCCGCTGAAACTCGTGTTTAGGATGGAGAACTCCACCGTGCCTCGAGACGCGAACACCTGGGTGTAGTTCTGGGAAGGCTCGAGTGGGATTCTGCCTATCCCGGTCACTACGAGGACCTCGACCGCGCTCCCCTCGTTGACCCATACGACTGGAGTGACCCCATGCTTTGCGGTGACTGTTGTAGCGTTGAACCCGCTGGAAGTCACTTGAATCGCCTTGACCACAGGCGTGTAAGTCCCAATGACATAGGCAGTCTTCCCGCCAATTAGGCTGACTGAATGGACCGGTGGAGCATCATACCAGTCTTCGTTTCCGAAGACGACGTTGTATTGTCCCTGTGGGAGCGAGAAGTTGTAGGGGGTGGTCCTCGTCGTATTTCCCACGGTGACTTGGACTTTGAGCTGGACTGAAGGAGAGTAGCGCCCGGAGCTCACTGCTTCGACGGTCAGGGTCCCAGATTGGGTCGAGATTGCGCTTGCAAGCCCAAAAACCACCAGCCCCACTACCACGACGACGGGGATTGCGAAGAGGGCGCGTCCTAATGCCTTCGAGTCCTTTCTGCGCTTCAAGGCGAGTGGCCTGCGTCCTTCCGCGAGGTAATAAGTCGTGCATAGCGCCAGGCAAGCGTGCGCCTGACCTGCGGCCTGGAACGCCTCCCCGGGGTGGTCAGGCGAGGGCGACCTGCTCGGCTGAACTGCTATGTCTACGGCCCGACGGCATCGGTTGAAAAGGCGCGGGCACGAGTCTGACGCTCTCGGCTTTGCTTTCGATATCCTGGCAAGAGTTAACTAAAGTCACAGGGCTGGCGCCAGGTTCCTAATGCTTCCGACAGACCCTAACGGGTTCGGCCTGGGATATCTGGTCTACTTGGCTGCAGTCTTCATCCCAGGCGTAGGATTCGGTGAACTCCTCGGCGCATGGAAGAAAGGGGACGGCCTGGGAGAGAAGCTTGGCTACGCCTTCGGGCTTGGACTCGCAGTGGACACGTTAGTACTCGTCGTAAGGATGTCCGGTGCGACCATCGCCGGATACAGGCTCTCTGGGCTCGGCTTGGAAACGGTGTACTTCCTTATCGCGGCGGGCATTCTGGCCCTCGCGACTTCCGTCGCCGCCAGGAAGACCGTGGCTCTGCCGTCCCGGCCGAGCAGGGCTGAAGCGGTCCTGCTCGTCGTCATCCTGATACAGGCGGGCCTTGTGTATCTCTTCTTCTTGAAGTACCCCGTGTTTCCCACCTATCCAAGCCAAGACTTCAGGAACCATGCTGAAGAGGCGCAGGCGCTAATCTCAGGCAACCTCACCATGCTCCCCGGGGGGCTGTTGTACTATGCGGCCCAGGGCCAGATAGCGCTTTCGCTCCTGAGCGTCGGCGGGTTCGCCCTCCTCACTTCAGAAGTGACGATGGCCATCATAGCCGTGCTTTCTCCGTTAATCGTCTACCTAGCCGCTTCGAAGATGTTTGCAGACAAGACTGCCTCGCTCCTGATTACGGCAATCTATTCGCTGACGGGGACAGTCTGGTACGTCACAGTCTTCGACGCGGGTCTCTACCCCAACTTCTTTGGAATACTGGCTTCGCTCTTCATGCTCGTAGCATACGTTGACGTCGTCCGGAGAGAGCGAGGCGCCCTGAAGTGGGCAGTCTTCCTGCTGGCCATGGTCTTGTTCTACATGGCACACTATTCTGACGTAGCGCTGCTAGTTGTATTCCTCCTGATACCCGTCTATCAGTATGTGAAGGACAGGAGCGACGTCAGACGCTACCTGTTGCCCAGCGCTATCTTGATCGCCCCAGCGGCGGCTGCGGCCTTGCTCTTGCCGGGGCTCTATCCTTACATCATAGCATTGGTCGAGAACGGCCGCGGGAATTTCATTTCCCACTCGACCCTCAGTACTCTGCTTAGCGGCGTTCCTGTTCTTAGCTACATGGCAGGAGAGGTGAACGACGACATCGAGTTCATAATCCTGATGGCGCTCACTGCGGTCTACGTAGTGAGAATGAAAGGAGGAAGCGCCCTCGCGCTCTTCCCATTGGCGTGGTTCCTCATCCTGGTCTCGGTCCCGGCGAACTCGAATTCCTGGCGTTTCGCCTTCGAAGGAGTGACACCGTTGATATTCATGGCAGGGTATTCCATCCGCTCGCTGACGGTGGAGAAGCGAAACCCCGGGACCAAGAAGATTCGGACGAACATTTCGAAGGGCTGGAAAGTAGCAATTATCCTCATCGTCCTCCTCACACCAATCATAGTCGGTTCGTGGACCACAGAGGTGGTCAGCGACACGACCACGAACACCAGGGTGGTCAGCCAAGGCGAGTATGCGTTGTACAACGCGATGATCTGGATGTCGCAGAGCACGCCAGCGAACTCGACCTTCCTCTCCCTGACTGACTGGCGCTTCTCATACCTCAACGGTACCATTGGGAGGACTACGATGCCGTTGTTCTTCTACCAGCCGGGTCCTGCTATCGCCTATGCTAGGTCGCATGGCGCCGACTACATCATAGTGACCTATGTCGTTACTGTCCCTGTCCCGAGCGGCACGAATGCGTATCCCTGGTTCAACTTCAAACCCTCGGCCAATCTCACTATGGCCTACAGCAACGATTACGTCAAGATATTCAAGATAGTTTGAGATGCGACGCCCGTCCATCCTGTCCGAATCGCACGTGCGGGCTCGCTGGTCGCACTCTACTCCGCGGAGGTGCCGATCGGCTTCTGGCTCACGGTGGTCACCATCTCCGTTACCTTCGGCGTGCTGGCGCTTTCGACGCTCGAAGAGGTGGCTCCCGGAGGGGTTCCGCAGCTCGCGTGGTGGCGTGCGCTGCTCACCATGTTTGAATCTGCCCTGATGCGCGAAAGTTATCACGGCCAGGTGCGTCGAATGCCTACCGAAGGTCCTCGAGACTGGGCTGACAGACCAGAGGGCCCGGGTCTTTTTATCCTCACTGCAGGGCTCCAGAGCGGTGAAACCCGCCAGGCGGCCGTTCGCGATAGCCAGGTGTCGCGTCTGCGGCTCCTCTGACCTGACCTCGCTCTTCTCCTTGGGGAACATCTACGTCTCTAACTTCGTTCCCCGGAGGGACGAGTCTCTCCCCAAGTGTCCCCTGGAGCTTGTCTTCTGCGAAAATTGCACCCTTGTCCAGCTGAGGCATACCGCCCCCCAGGAACTCCTCTACTCTCGGCACTACTGGTACAGGTCTGGGCTCAACCCGGTAATCGCCGCGGACCTCAGGCAGATAGCCACCGTGGTGCAAGGCGTGGTGGACCTCCGCGAGGGAGACGCGGTCCTGGACATCGGAGCCAACGACGGGTCCCTCCTGAAGAACTATCCCGAGAAACTAGTGCGAGTGGGGTGCGAGCCTGCGCGCAACCTCCTCCCACACCTGAAGAAAGTGACGCAAGAAGTCATCGGAGATTTCTGGAGTGAAAAGGCTTGGGAGGAGATCATGGGGGAGAAGAAGGCGAAGGTGGTCACGGCCATCGGGATGTTCTATGACATGGATGAGCCGAACCAGTTCATCGCGGACGTATCGAAAGTGCTCGCGCCCGACGGGGTCTTCGTGGCACAGCTCATGTGTCTGAAGTCGATGCTTGAGAAGAACGACCTCGGGAACATCTGCCACGAACACCTCGAATATTACTCCTACCGCTCCCTCAGGCACCTGTTCGAGTCCAATGGGCTCGAGATATTCAAGGTCGAAGAGAACGACATCAATGGGGGGAGCTACAGGGTCTTCGCCAGGCACCTCGAGAAGGGGAGCATAGGAGTATCGGAGAGATGCTCGAAAGAGGACGTGCTCGCTTTCCACGACCGCATCGATTCCAACAGGCGCGAGTGTGTGAAGCTTGTGAAGGACGAAGTCAGGAAGGGGAAGAAGGTTTACGCCTACGGGGCGTCGACCAAGGGGAACACCATACTCCAGTACTACGGTCTCGGCAAGGACTTGGTACGCGGAGTGGCGGACAAGGACAGGAGAAAGTGGGGGAAGGTCACAGTGGGGACGTGGATACCAATCACAGGCGAGGCGAAGGTGAGGGAGAAGGCGGACGTCATGCTAGTACTTCCTTGGGCGTTCTGGAAGGCGTTCCAGGCCAGGGAGGAGGCGTGGCTGGAGCGCGGAGGGAGATTCATCGTCCCCTTCCCGACGACGAAGGTCGTGGGTCCTCCCTGAGCGACCGCAGCGCGAAAAGGCACGGCAAGGGGACGGTTGAAGGGACCGGGCAGAGAGGGCTCTTGTCGTCGGAGAAGTACTCCGAGACCCTTGGGCTCATGCCCATACTCTGCGTCGACCTCGCACTCAGGGCCCCCGGCGGGTACATCCTGGTGAAGAGGCTGAGGGCCCCTGCCAAAGGAAGGTGGTGGGTCCCAGGAGGCCGAGTCCTTCGAGGAGAGAGCGTATCTGAGGCCGCGAGGAGGAAGGCGAAGGAAGAGCTCGGACTTGAGATAGAGATTCAGGGGGCACTCGGGTTCTACGAGCACTTCTACAAGATGGGGCACAAGGCTGGGAGCCACACGGTCAGCGTGGTCGTCCAAGCTAGACCCAGGGGCCTCGGCGTCCGTCTGGACTCCCAGAGCTCAGCGTGGAAAATCTCCCCTCATCTCCCCGACGACTTTAAGATGACACGCTTCGGCCGGTGACCGGTTCAATTTGGAGCTTCCTGCAAGCAACGGGAAGAGGGCCCTGGTACTGGGCGTCGGGGGGCAAGACGGCTCCTACCTGGCCGAGATACTACTGTCCAGGGGGTACGAGGTGCACGGGTTACTCCGCCGGTCCGCCACGGGCAACACGAAGAATATCGACCATCTCTTGACAGAGGAGGTCGCGGGCAAGAGGTTCTTCACCCACAAGGGGGACCTGGCTGATGTCACCTCAATCTATTCCGTGATCAAGGAAGTGGCACCAGACGAGCTTTACAACGAGGCAGACCAGGACCACGTGTCCTGGAGCTACGCCACCCCAAGCTATTCCTACGACATAACCGGGGCGGCGGTCGGGAGGGTTCTTGAGGCACTCCGCCAGGCAGACAAGGACACGCGGTTCTTCCAGCCGTCCAGTTCCAACATCTTCGGCAAACCTGTGGAGGTTCCCCAGAAGGAGACCACGGCGTTCAACCCGCAGAGCCCCTACGCTTGCGCCAAGGTCATGGCCCTCCTCATCACGCGACACTACAGGGAGGCTTACGGGATGTTCGCGGCCAATGGGATACTATACAACCACGAGTCCCCCCGTAGGAACGAGGAGTACGTGACGAGGAAGATTACTAGGGCGGCTGCCAAGATAGCCGCCGGACTCCAGAGCAAGATAAGCCTGGGAGACATAGACATCAAGATTGACTGGGGGTACGCGAAGGAGTACATGGAGGCGGCTTGGAACATCCTTCAGCTCCCAGTTGCGGACGACTTCGTGATAGCCAACGGGACGACCGGGTCGGTGCGCGAGTTCGCCACGGAGGCGTTCTCTGCAGTCGGGCTCAAGTTCGAAGACCATCTCTTCATTGACAAGGCCCTGCTAAGGCCGGCGTCCACGGGACTGCTCGTCGGAGACACATCGAAGGCGAAGAAGGCTTTCGGGTTCCACCCGATGGTGGGATTCAGGGATCTTGCGCGGTTGATGGTGGAGTCAGACGTGAAGAGCATCGGCCCGGCAAGGAATCGGGGCTGAGGCCTGGCACCTGCCTTCTCATCCCACGAACTCGCGCCACTCTTCCTTGTGCTTCCTCGTACCTTCGAGAAGCAGAAATGTGCCCTTGAGGTCGGCCCTTACCATCAGTTTCACCAGATCCTCGAAGCCAACCTTTGGCTGCCACCCTAGCTTCGACCTAGCTTTTCGGCTGTCCCCCATCAGGTAGTCGGCCTCCGTGGGCCTGAAGTATTCCTTCGAGGTGACAACGACGCTGTCCCCGCGCCCCACCTTCATGTGCTCCTTGAACTCAGAGCCATTCACCGACTCGACGATTCCCCTCGTCTCGTGGCCGTCCCCCTCCCACTTTAGGGCGACACCCACTTCTTTGAAGGCCCTCTCGGCGAATTCCCTCACCGTGTGTGCCTCTCCTGTGGCGACGACGTAGTCGTCTGGTTCCTTCTGTTGGAGCATCCTCCACATTACCTGAACATACTCGGGGGCGTACCCCCAGTCACGTCTCGCATCGATGTTCCCCAGAACGATGTTCCGCTGGACGCCAAGGGCGATGCGCGCCACTGCCCTCGAGATCTTCCTGGTCACGAACGTCTCCCCCCGCCGCGGGCTCTCGTGGTTGAAGAGGATGCCGTTGGCGATCCACATCCCATAGGCCTCCCTGTAGTTCACGCAGAGCTGATAGGCGGCCACCTTGGCCACGGCGTAGGGGCTGCGGGGCGAGAAGGGAGTTGACTCGTTCTGCGGGGGCGGGGATGAGCCGAACATCTCGCTGCTGCTCGCCTGATATATCTTCGAGTCGAGGCCCAGCGCCCTGACCGCCTCCAGGAGCCTGAGGGTACCAGTCGCGTCGGTGTCGAAGGTGTAGGTAGGGATTTCGAAACTGACCTTGACGTGCGTCTGGGCACCGAGGTTGTAGATCTCGTCAGGCTTCGTCTCGTGAAGAATCTGGATGAGTGAAGACTGATCGGTGAGATCGGCCCTCCACATGTCGAACTTTGCCGTCGAATCGGCTATGAGCCCGTCTATCCTCGCGGTGTTAAATGAACTGGACCTCCTCAGGAGCCCCCAGACGCGATATCCTTTTGACAGTAGGAACTCGGCGAGGTACGAACCGTCCTGGCCCGTCACCCCCGTGACGAGCGCTACCTTCCCCTTGGAAACCAAGCCCTAGGCCGGCCCCCGGGCTCCCACCCGTGGCGAAGGCGGATGTGCTCTGCTCATTGCGAGCCCTTGGCGCAGGCCTTTATCCGCTCGCATACGAACTCGACCTCGTCTTCCGTCAGGTCGTTCCCAGAAGGGAGGTTCATCCCCTTCCTAGAGATGGCGTCTGCCACGGGATAAGCGCCGGGGATCCCGAGGTTGGCATAGATTGGCTGTGCGTGCACCGGGTAGAAGAATGTCCTTGTCTCAACCCCGTCCCTCTCCAGCCTGTCCATCAGCCCCTGCCTAGAAATCCCAAAGGAGTCCTCGACCAAGATGGAGTACATCCAGTAGATGTTCTTAGCCCAAGGGGCCTCGGGGGGGAGCGACACCTTCCCTCCAAGCTCCTTCAGGAAGGAGTTGTAGAGGGATGCGTTTCTCCGGCGGACCGCGACGAACTCGTCGATGTGCTCCATCTGTCCCAGGCCCAGCGCCGCCTGGAGCCCTGAAAGGCGGTAACCGAACCCTAGGGCTTCGTGGTAGAAGTGCTTCCCCTCCCTTCCAAAGGCGTGGGCGCGGAGCCACTTCGCCTTTTCCGCGTACTCCTCGCTGTTGGTGACGAGCATCCCCCCCTCCCCTGTCGTGATGATCTTGTTCGCATAGAAGCTGAAGCAACCTATGTCAGACAACCCCCCTGTCCTCCGCCCCCTGTACTCTGCGCCATGAGACTCGGCCGCGTCCTCGACCACGAAGATGCCTCGCTCCTCGGCAAGTTCCGTGATGGGGCCCATGTCGGCCGGGTGGCCGTAGGTGTGCACTGGCATTATCGCCTTGGTCTTTGATGTGACCGCGGCGCGAATCTTATCGACATCTATGTTCCAAGTCCTGTCCTCGGCGTCTACTAGGACTGGCTTAGCCCCGGTATAGGTGACCGCGTTGGGGGTCGCTATCATGGTGAACGTGGGGATGATGACTTCATCACCTTCGCCGATGCCCAGGGTGGCGAGTGCCAGCTGCAGGGCCGTGGTCCCGCTGTTGCAGGCAACCCCGTATTTGGCGCCGCAGAACTTGGCGAAGTCGGCCTCGAACCTCTCGACGTAGGGACTGATGCCACTCACCCATCCGTCCTTCAGGCACTGGTTGACGACCCTGTATTCGCTCTCCCCCAGCTTGGGCCTGCAGACCGGAATCTTGTAGCCTCCTTGGGGGATGTGGGACACACCAGCGCTGCCCCTCTCATGCCGTCATAAGGGTTTCAATCGAGGACCGACGGCAGGCAAGCCAAGGGAGATGGTTGCGTTAATATGGGGAATATTGAGGGAGCGAGTTGATGCGAGGGGCGACCCCGGAATACCTGGAGCAGGAGCATCTACTGCGAAGGCGGCTTACGTCCCTGGCAGACGCCTCCGCAGCGTGTGAACTAGAGGCCCGGAGGGGCGCGAAGGCGTGACCGAGGGACCGGCTGAACGATGGCGTTACCCCGTATATCTGGTGGCCGGTGTCGTGGTGGCCACTTTCGTAGTTAGGTTCATCCTCCTTGGCGACTATCCCACCGCCACCTCCAACGACGCAGGCGCGTGGCTGACTGCTGCGAGGGTCGCCCTAGGGGACCACTATGTCGCTTTTCACACTAACAGATTCTGGCCCTTCGGGCTGATCCCTCTCTACAACCTGGAGGTCCCTTTCATCCCCGTACTTCCCCTGGCACTCCTCGTCTCCGGCTTTGGTGGGCTCCTCGGTCTCAAGCTTTTCATGATTCTCGCATCAGTCCTTCCCATCCCAGCTGCCTACTACCTGTTCCTCAAGCTGGGGGCGAACCGCATGGTGACGGTGGTAGCCGGGACCGCCTTCGCCTTCACCCCGACCTACGCGACCATGTTCGCTTGGGCCAACTTCGACGGCCTCTTCGGGCTGACCTTCCTCATGGTCGCCCTCGGGTCAATCATCTCCTACCTTGCGCGGCCGGACAGGAGGGGGCTACTCATCTCGGCGGTCGCCGTGGCGCTCACCGCAGGTTCGGACACCATGTACTTCGCCGTCCTCTTCGTCACGCTGGTGCTCTTCGGAGTATACTTGGCCCTACGGAGGAGGCTCCAGAAGTTCTTCCTCTTGGCCAAGTCGACGGTCCTGGGTCTCCTGATAGCGTCCCCGTTCTTCCCGATATACCTTGAT
Source organism: archaeon (assembly GCA_021827865.1). Taxonomy (GTDB): domain Archaea; phylum Thermoproteota; class Nitrososphaeria; order Nitrososphaerales; family Gagatemarchaeaceae; genus UBA183. The sequence goes on along the minus strand of JAKAUC010000003.1, from coordinate 5,865 downwards.
CTTTACCTCGCCAGGGGCGCAGCCACAAGTCAGGTCTACTCCCCTGCCCAGGTCTTAGGGACACTATACAGCACATACGTCAATGTTCTCCCGGATGTACCCGTCTTCGTCATAATTGGGATCTTGGTTACCATGTACGCGTCCATCATTTACTGGCGCCAAGACGACACAGAACTCGCACTGATAGGTGCGGTCGTCCTGTCAGGCCTGGCCCTGACGCTTACTATCCTTTCGTTCAGGGCAGTGAGATTCTGGTACATACTCCCAGTGCCCGCATTCATGATAGGCGGGGTCTTCTTCACGCGTCTCAAGGAGAAGATTGCCAAAGTGAAGCCGCCTAGGACGAAGGAGGTCCTGGATGGGATTGCTGCGGGCCTCCTCATCGTCCTCCTGATAGGAACCGTGGCAACCGGGGTCGTCTTCACGGCTCACGCATACAAGTTCTATGAAGACCTCGACCAGCCCCGCCTGGACGCCCTGTCGTGGCTCGGCGCCAACACCCCGGTGAACGCCACGGTGTTGACCTCTGCTGGGAATGCGAACTCGCCACACTTCAATGAGTGGGTGAGCGGCATAGCAGGGCGAAACGCAGTCGGGGAGGAGTACTCCTTCATCCCATTCCTTCCTGACCTTACCTATGCCAACGAGCAGCTGAGGGCTCACCTCGCCGCCCTGGCCCTAAGGGGGAACCTAATGATTCAGAATGGGATGGTGATGATGGCTGACGGGTACCCATACGCTGCTCCCTATCGCCCATTAGTCGGGGTCTATGTGGGAGACTACCAGCCAGTGGCGTTCGTAGATTGGAGAAACACCAGCCTCACGCTGGTTGGGCCCGCGGCAACGCCCCCCGGGGGGGAGCAGGTAGCGCTCTCAGCGCTGGGGACGACCTCAGAGTACGCCGTTTCGCGCTCTAACAGCTCCATCGCCGTGTCCTACGTCTATGGCGAAGGACAGGTGGGGAACGGCATAGGAGTCACCAACTCTCTCGTCTACGGTCAAAGGAGCGGAGAGGTGACATATTCATGGAGCGGACTTAGTCCCGGTGCCCTTCCTTCGGAGCTAGACACAAGGATAGGAATCTTCGGTCCAATCACCGCGTACCAGTACGGGCCCCAGGGGCTCTCCTTCACCTTCCTGACTCAGTTCGGGACACCCATGGCGGCCAATATCTCCCTGTCAGGGTCTGGCACGGGGAACGAGTTACAGCTCACTGAAGCGAACTCCTCCCTGTACTACCTCACTGTCCACGCTGCCCTACCTCAGACCACCTCAGGGTCGTTGTCGATCAGATTCTCCTTCGGGACGATGATTAACCCCCAGCCTCTGGCGTTCTACGACTTCCAGTCGATACAGCAGCGGCTCGGGTTCAGCTACGTCGTAATCTTCAAGTTCCGGCTTCCATATGACCAGTTCGTCCCCTATGTTGGCACCCTCGTTTATGAGAACTCTGCAGTAGAGATATTCAGGGTGAACGCGACCTGAGCAGAACGATGCCAAGCGTCCGGGAGGGGGCATAGAGTTGGCGAAAGAGATAGTTCTTCTCCTGACCGTGGACAGTCTACGCAGGGATCATGTCGGCTGCTATCACGGCCAGAGTCTCACGCCCTTCCTAGACACCTTTGCCGAGGGGTCGACAGTCTTCGAAGGCGCCTGCTCTCAAGGAGGAGGGACGCCCGAGTCGTTCAGGAGCATAATGTTCTCCCTCCCGCCTCCCCTCAGCCTAGACGAGAGGCACGTCCACGGGAAGGAGTCGATAGCCAAGGTGCTCAGGGAAGCGGGGTACGCGACGGGAGGGTTCCACTCCAATCCATTCCTCTCGTCACACTTCGGCTACGACGAGGGCTTCGAAACATTCTTCGACGGAGGCGGTAAACAGACCGGTGACGCGACCCTGCTCGGGGACCTGGGGAACGCTGCGTCCATAGCGCTGATGAACAGAGGACCGGCGACGGATGGGAAGGAGATTACATCCAGAGCACTGGAGTGGGCGAAAGGAGCCAGGTCCCCCGCCTTCCTGTGGGTCCACTACATGGACACCCACTTCCCATACCTTCCTCCGGCCCGGATGCAGGGGTGGCGGGGGTCGCTGAGGAACAGGGTCGCCTGGGACATGCTCATGGCAAGGAAGATACAAGCCAAGGCAGGAGAGCCCTCGGAGGGGGTCCGTTCGAGGGTCATGTCGAGCTACAGGCTCTGCGTCCGCGAGGTCGACTCATACATCTCGACCCTGATCGAGGGAGTGTGGAAGCACTTCGACAGAAGACTGGTAGTCATGACCGCGGACCATGGCGAGGGGTTCTGGGAGCATGGAAGGTTCGGCCATGGCGGTGTTTACGACGAAATTTTGCGCGTTCCTTTGATTGTGAACTCGACTGGGGCAGGACCGGGCAGGAGGGTGCAGGGCCTCGCTCCCCTGGCTGACATCAAGCCCACAATACTGAGGCAAGCAGGCTTAGCGCAGGATGGAGGTCTCCCGCTGGCAACCGGCGAAGCTGTTACCCCTGGAAGGAAGCTGGTGTGCGCCAGCCTGGACCCGCCTGATGGGACCAGGACGCTGGGGTTCAGGTCGGAGTTGATGAAGTATATCAGGAAGGAGAGCCTGGACGGGAGCAAATGCGCGTCTGAGGAGCTCTACGACCTGGTGCGAGACCCCGGGGAGAGGATGGATGTCTTGGCGGATCGGAAGGAGGAGGGGTCAGCGGCGAGGGCCGGCCTCGAGGAAGTGCTGGCGCGGGGAGTGACCCAAGCGTTGGTGGACAAGTCAGACGAATCAGAGGTGGCGCGGAGACTGCACGCCCTAGGTTACGATTGAGCCAGGCAAGGAAAGAAGAGAGCTCGAACCCATGAAGATCGCCTATGTCTTCGACAGGGTCTATCCCTTCTCGAAAGGGGGAGTGGAACGCAGGACTTGGGAGATGGCTCGCAGGCACGCGCAGAAAGGGCATCAAGTAACCATCATCAGTATGAAGCAGTGGGAGGGAGACAGCGTGATGGACATGGACGGAGTCAGGGTAGTTGGGGTCTGCCCGGAGGTACAGGTTTACGTGAAGGGGAGGCGGTCTGTGGGGGCTGCCATCTATTTCGGACTCTGTGTCTTGTTCCCGCTCCTTAGAGAGAGGTACGATGTCGTGAACGCGAGCATCTTCCCCTACTTTTCCTGCATATCCGCCAAGATGGCATCCGTGGTCTGGAGGAGCAAACTCGTTTTCTCCTGCTGGGAGCTTTGGGGGTCCTATTGGGGAGAGTATGTCGGGCGGATAGGAGCCATCGGTAAGATGGTGGAGAGATTCACGGTGAAGCTCCCGGACTGGATTGTGGTCGAGACAGAGGATACCAGGAGGGGACTGAAGGTGTGGGGCTTCGACCCATCCAGGGTTACCCTTGTGCCAAGCGGGGTGGACAACGAAGCAGTCCAGTCAGTCCCATCGGCAGGGGAGGATGATGCGGCAGACGTCATCTATGTGGGGAGGCTTACGAGCTACAAAGGCGTCAGGACGCTCGTCGAGGCCGTGGGGGTCCTAAAGGGGCGGGGAAAGAGCGTGAAGGCATCCATCGTGGGAGACGGCCCTCAGAGGGAGGAGCTCCAACGCCTAGCCGAAGAACTCGGGGTCGGAGAAAGGGTGAAGTTCTATGGTCGGGTAGAGGACGGAAAGAGGGTCGTAGCCCTGATGAAGGCCGCCAAGATGTTCGTCTACCCTGCTGCCCCGCTTGGCGGGTGGGCCTTGACTCCGCTGGAGGCGAACGCCGCTGGGCTCCCGGTTATCACGACCAGGGCAGGGCCTGTCCTGGGGAGCACTGATGTTGTGCAGGACGGGCGCAATGGCCTGCTGCTGGACAAACTAACCCCCGAGGCCATGGCCACGAAGATCGCTGTCCTCGTCGATGACGAGGGCCTCCGGGAGAGGCTTAGCAAGCAGGCGCTGGAGTTCGCCCGAGAGTACGATTGGGACAGTCAGACAGGGAAAGTCGAGGCTATCTACTCTGGGCTCACCGCTGGGACGGAGACGTTAAAGTCGTGCGGTTTGAGCCATTGAAGCCGATGCGAGGAGGATGGAAGCCCGGGTGGGATGAGTCCGCGCGGCTGGCGGTGAAGGAGCGTCTTGGGAGGTAGGGAAGACACGGCCGCAGTCATAGAGGTCTCCGTCGTAATCCCCGCTAGGGACGAGGAGCAGACAATCGGGACCTGCATCGACAAAGCGCGGGCGGCATTCGATGCTCTGGGGGTAAGAGGTGAGGTAGTGGTTGCCGACAGCTCCAGGGACAAGACCAGGGAGGTGGCGGAGAAACATGGCGCCAAGGTGGTCGTCCCAGACAGGCATGGCTATGGGAACGCCTTCAAGTACGCCTTCAACCATGTTTCTGGGAGATACATCGTCCTGGGAGACGCGGACGACACCTACGACTTCGCCGAGATGGGGAGACTCCTCGAGCCGCTGATGAACGGGGAAGCGGACGTGGTAGTCGGAACCAGGCTGAAGGGGGAGATCAAAGACGGGGCGATGCCTTGGCTCCACCGGAAGGTCGGGAACCCCTTGCTGACCGGTTCGCTCAACTTATTCTTCGGGGCGGGAGTATCGGACGCGCACTGTGGGTTCAGGGCGCTGACGCGTGAAGCCCTGGGGAAACTGCGCCTCGAAGCGTCCGGGATGGAGTTCGCGTCCGAGATGATAGTGGAGGCGGCGAGGAGGAAGCTGAGGATAGAGGAAGTGCCGATTACCTACTATCCGAGGAAAGCGGGGGATTCCAAGCTCGGGTCATTCTCTGACGGGTGGAGGCACATGAAGTTCATGCTCATCAGGGCGCCGTCCTACCTGTACTTCGCCCCCTCCCTGTTGCTCGGTGTCCTGGGAGTCGGGCTGATGCTCCTCGGGCATTTTGGCATCGATGTCGGTTATGTCCCCGGCGTCCACACCCTCGTGCTAGGGGCGTTGTTCTTGATGGCCGGCTACCAGGTGTTCCTGCTCGGCCTCTTCTCTAAGGTCTATGGGGTGCGCATGCAACTATTCGAACCAGACCCTGCGACTGACCTAGTCTTGAGCCATCTGACGCTGGAGAGGGGGGCCCTCGTCGGCTCCGTGGTGTTTTTTGGGGGGGTCGCCCTCGCCATCACCCTGGCCGCGAAGTGGGTCTCCAGTGGCTTCGTCGAGCTCCCCCTGAACGGAGACGACATCATCTCGTTCACCCTGATAATCTTCGGCCTGCAGACCTTCTTCAGCTCGTTCTTCCTCAGCATGATCAAGGATGGATTGTAGTCGACCCGCGGTCGTGCTTCTGACTCGTGGGGGCCGAGGCTGTGCCGGAGCTGGCCCAGGGAAGGGGAAGGCCCACAGGCTTCAGCCGTGGGTAGCTTTGCCAGTTAGTCGAAGATTGGAGCGCGTCAACGCCCCTAATAGAAACTGCATGTAGGGGATGTGCTTAGCTTGCGCTAGTTTCGTTCTGGAAAATGCCGTCAGATGTTGTTTAGAGAGCTGAAATCGACCGCGAAATTCGGGAAGGCTAGACACATACTTTGTACGCAAGTGTATGTTCCAAGAACCGGCCGGGTCACACGGTAGGTGAGCAAACTCGCGTGGTAAGGTGCGGCTCGGCTTGGTAGTTTAAAAAGGCCCGAGAGACAGCGGACATTATTGTCTGAACAGAAGCTCGCGGAGCCCGCCGTGCCCCAGGCCCCGCTCCCGAAGCAGCCAGAGGTGAACATAGGTACTTCCGGCCACGTTGATCATGGCAAGTGTCTGAGGTGGGATCAATATGTGCTGGTCGACGGCCTCCCCCTTACCGGCGGGGAAGTCCAAGAGCTCGTTGCTCAAGACGGGAGGCTTCTGACCAAATTCGACGGGGGAGAGGTCTACGAGTTCGGACGGA
>JAKAUC010000007.1 GCA_021827865.1 archaeon | reverse complement strand
AAGTATAAGTGCGGTGGCCGGGATTTGAATTCTCGAGTCACTTTCATGACTTCCCGAGTTAGTAGCGTGGCAGGCTACTGTCCTGGACCAGGCTAGACGACCACCGCTCGTTTCAGGTCGCGGGTTTTTGGAGGTTAAAAGGTTGCGGGGTGGCCTTCAGCTGACCTTGGAGCCGAGCTTGACTTGCCTCTCTGGCACGAGGAGAGAGAGTTGGCTCTCATCAGAAGCGGCCAGCAGCATGCACTCCGACGCCACCCCCGCCACCGACTTTGGCTCGAGGTTCACGACTGCGACTACCACCTTCCCCAGCAGATCCTCCTTAGAGTAGGCGCCTTTAATCCCCGCCACGCACTGTCGTGCCACTCCTTCCTCGAACTCTAGCTTCAGCTTGTACATCGGCTTGCGGGCTTCGGGGATGTCCTCGATTGAAGTGATTTTGCCGATCTTCATCTCCACCTTCGCAAAGTCTGCGACAGCGATGGGCAACTCCCTCCGAGTCCCGCCGTGGGGAGTTAAGCATTGACCAAGACGCCTCCTTGCGCGCCGCGCCCTGGAGACGGTAGGGAGCACATATCAGGGGGAACGAAACGAGAGGGGCGTTGGTCGATACCACTTCCATACTCACCTTCGTAGCGGCGATAATAGTGGTCGGATTCCTCGGCGAGCTCTTCTTCAAGAAGACAGGCGTCCCTATGTTCATCTTCCTGATTCTCATGGGCATAATCATCGGCCCAGTGCTGAACTTCTTCCCTCGGACCTCTCTCCTCCCCTCCCTGGGCGTCTTCGCGGTGCTGACCCTCCTGATGGTGCTCTTCTATGGCGGGATCGACACCAGCCTCGACTCGGTGCGCAAGGGCGGAGGGAGGGCATTCCTCCAGGTGCTGGTCTATGTCCTTGGCAGCACAGCCGCCATCGCGTTCATCATCAATGCTCTCCTCGGCTGGGGCCTCGTTTCGTCCTTCATTTTCGCGTCCATGGTGGGCGGAGAGACGACTGCCGCGGTCGTGATTCCCCTTTCGAGGTCACTCAAGCTCCCCGAGGCGACAGTAGCTTTCCTCACGCTCGAATCCGCCATGAATTCGATCCTGTTGATTGTGCTGTTCTTTGCTTTCGTAGGCATCTACCAGACCGGGATCGCCAACCCGGTAGCGACCCTGACGAAAGTCTCCGGCAACTTCTCCGTGGGAATCGTGCTTGGAGGGATCTTGTCCATCGTCTGGGTGTTCGTTCTCAACAGGGTCCAGCAAAGGAAGTACACCTACGTCCTCACCCTGGGCCTTGTGTTCATCACCTACGTCATCAGCGACAGCCTTGGCGGGAGCGGGGAACTCTCCGTCCTCATATTCGGCATCGTGCTCGGTAACTATGCGCTCATTGGGCGGCTGACCAACTGGCATTTCAGCATGGACGTACTACAACAGAGGCTGGGCGTCTTCCAGGAAGAGATTTCGTTCCTGATGGAGACGTTGTTCTTCGTTTTTCTGGGGTTGACTTTCGAGATCAACCCGTCCAGCGTGATTGACTTCTTGGCTGTCGGCGCAGTGATCGTCGGTGTCCTTATGCTGTTCAGGGTGCTCGCGACGGCCGCATCCACCGTCGGATCAGACCTGGCTCGGAACAGGCGTGACATCATAACGATGTGCGCTCAGGGACTTGTGCCTGCAACCCTCGCTATCATCGCCGTCGATGATGGCCTCCCGCACGCCAACTCGTTCTTGAATGTGGTCACCTACGTGATAATACTCACGAACATAATCGCGGCGGCCGGCGCCATCTGGAGGATAAGGAGCCAAAGGAGCAGCTTCAAGGAGTTCATGGAGGGACTGGACGTCGCCTACAAGTCAAAGTGAGTCGTTCTAGGCAAGATTCGGGCTGGAGTGACGCGTATCTCTCCGTGGAGCGCCCGAACGAGAGCCGTCCGCCGGCATCATGCAACGAGCCGACGTTTCGACGGAAGCCAGGCCCGCGTGGACAAGTAACCTTTCGTAATCGACGAATCCGAAAGTCATTTAGGCCGCGGCGAAGAGCAGAATCAGGACTCGACGATGGAGGTCACCATCAAGGGAACGAAAACGCCCCTCGCGAAGGTCTTCAGCGGAGGGAGAGAAGTTGCGACGATCAGTTCTGAAGGGAGAGCTTCATTCGCGATTCATTCCGAGGCGTTTGGAGAGTGGAGAATTGAGCTCAGGGACAGCGGAGAGATAAGACCGTTCTCGGCTGAAGTCACAGACACGAAGTCGAAGGTCGTCATGCTCAAAATCAAGAACCATCTATTCTTCTACAAGGGCGCAGCCTACCTGCTGACAGGCATACCCGAAGACGTCAGGCCCATCGACCACATCCTGGGGAAGCGCCATATCAGCCGGCTTGACTCATTCCCCTTCTCGAGCCTAAAGGATGTGGACCGGGAGACCTGGGGCCGCATTAGGCTGCACAGAGGGTCATCAGCCGGTGAAATTGACGGAGACGGCCCGCAGGAGTTCAAGGTCGCCCTTTCTAACGAACTCGACGAGATAGGGATCCAGCTCTCGGCCGCGTTGTATCTCCTGTACACTTCGGGTCAGGGTGTGCGCGAGTGGTAGTAATCAAACCCGATCGGGTTGGTCCATTCCCCTTCCCGAAGTCAGATCCCGAGGAGAGGAAGGGCGACTTTTCCGAGGTCGAGCAGCCTTACACCAAGGAGCAGGTGATGCTGGAGGCTGACCGCTGCCTGCGCTGCGGCACGCCGGTCTGCATCGACGCGTGCCCTGTGCAGTTGGACGTGAGAGGGATGATGGACGCAGTGGCGAACGGGGACTTCCAGAGTGCGTATCGCCGCATCAGGGAGACCAACCCCCTGCTTGGCGTGACGGCGAGATGCTGCCCCCAGCTCCAGGGGCTCTGTGAAGACGCCTGTGTGGTCAGATGGGGCGGGCAACCCCTTTCCATCGGCATGGTCCAGAGGTTCGTCGCAGACTGGGAGCAGAACGAGTCGAGGCAGTCCGACCCTGAGTCGGAACCTCCCACTGGGAAGAGGGTCGCGGTAGTCGGAGCAGGCCCGGCTGGCATTGCCGCAGCCGAGCTCCTGCTTCGCTATGGTCATAGCGTGACCGTCTACGAGGAATCGCAGGATCTAGGAGGGACGGCGTGGTACGGCATACCTGACTACCACCTCCCCAAGGCCGTCCTGACCTATGAGGCGGAGCGGATTGTGGCCCAGGGTGCGACCGTCAGAAGAGGAGTCAAGGTCGGCCGGGACATCTCTATCACCGCCCTTCTTTCGGACTCCGACGTCGTCCTGGTCGCCACAGGTTCTAGGGACGTCAAGAAACTCAACACGCCAGGCTCAGACCTCGACGGCGTCCTTGATGGATACGAGTTTCTTCGCGAAGTGTATGGGGACGGACTCGAATCGTATCTCAAAGGAAGGCGAAGGGACCTGGGACAAGACATCCTTGTAGTCGGCGGAGGGGACACCGCCCTCGACTGCGCGCGGACCGCCCTCAGGCTGACCCAGGGGCGCGTCACGATCCTCTACAGAAGAGACGAAAAGGAGATGCCCGCCGATCCCATCATGGTGAAGGAGGCCCAGGAAGAAGGGGTCGAGTTCAAGTTCCTGTCGGACCCCTCCAAGTACCTGGGAGACGGCGGGAAGCTCGCCGGGGCGACGCTCCAGGCCATGCAGCTAGGCGCCGCGGACGCTACAGGAAGGAAGCACCCGGAGCCGATCCCCGGGGAGACCGATGATGTGAAGTGCGACAGCGTCATTCTCGCTGTGGGCAGGGGTCCAGACTCCTTCCTCGTGAAGAAGGAGGGGCTCAAGTCAGGCCCAAAGGGGGCGATTGTAATCGACGAACGCTACATGACTTCCGTTGCCAAGGTCTTCGCCACCGGCGACGCGACGACGGGAGAGACCCTGGTGGTGAAGGCAATGGGACACGGGAGGGAAGCAGCCCAGCGGGTCCATGAATACCTGATGGGGCTCGAAGACAGGCACTTATCGCTCTACGAGAAGTATTACACCGAGCGAACCACCGAAGACGCTTACCAGGACATGCTGGACGGGAAGGAAGAGGAGCTACCGCCAGACTGAAAGCTGAGGTGACGGAGCTGGGCGCGATGCACTGCGGCCGCTCATCCCCGCCTCCGTCTCCAGCCTAGCGCTCGGCCCGACGGATCAGTCTCGAAAGTGCCCTGGAGTAGATTTCGTTCACCTGCTCTTCGCCCTTCCCTTGGGAAACCTCCATCCCTACGTACTCACCGGCGACCTTCACCACTTCCTTCGCCAGGTCTTCGGCCAGCGCGTCGACGTCGAGATTCGCTAACCGCCCGTGCATCTGGCTCCCTGCGCTGAGAACCCCTCTCATTCTCTCGATGTTCACAGGATAATAGTATCTCGCTGCCTCCAGAGGCAATGACTCCGCGTCTGGAAGGTAGAGGTACGCTGTCGGGACATAGAACTTCTGCATGATGCCGTGCTCTTCTATCTCCGCCCGGGCGACTTTGAGGAATCCCGCGCCCCGAAGGAGACCCAGGTGGTAGTTCACCGTCCCGTCTGTAAGCCCCAGGCTCTCCGCCAGTTCTGACTGGGACATGGCCCTTCGCCGAAGGAGGTTCAAGATTCCCCTCCGCATGGGATCTGAGATCAGTTTTGCCACTTCGCTGTCTTTGATTATCTCAACCAGTTTCATCTTGGCCTGCGATTGCTGGTTCTCTCTTCTCGCCTTCGGCGGGAGCGCGCTGGTCGCTGTGTGCGCATTCCGGCTGCGTTTGTCTTCGGGGGCCCTGATGGGCGGCAAGCCTGACCTCTCCGCGCCTAGGTTATGCCGGACGCCCCACGGTATTGGATGGTTCGGCCCCTGGCGGCCTCGCCTCCCCCTCTGTCTCTGGAGTACAGGGCGTTCGAATCCTTTCGCTTCCCCGGGAAGACGGATATGAAAGCCAACTCCGAGTCCCTGGACCTGTTCTGTACCCTGTGGAACTCACCCTTTGGGATGAGGACGACGCCTTCGTCGATGTCGAACTTCTCACCGCCTATTTCCATTTCTGCCCTTCCACCAGTGAAGAAATAGACTTCGGCATTGGAGCTGTGCATGTGGCCTCGGGTTCCCTGGCCTTTCTTCAATTCAGTCAAGGAGACCGTCAGGTCGCCGAGGTCGTAGTCGCGGACCCGGTACCTGTCGTTGTCGGCAACGAGCCTCCCCTTCGACTTTACTTCATCTAATGTCAGAGGCATACCAAGCGATTTCTGGAGCTGCGTCTATTTAAGACTTCGACATATCATAACGATTTGATATACAAAGAGATAAGTGCAGGCACCCGGCGGATTCCTAACGTATGAAGAGGCAGGTCGGGGAACTACGAATCGACGCCCTCGCGACTGACTTGGACGGTACGCTCACATCTGGAGGGGAGCGGCTGAAGCCCGCGTTGGTGGAGGCGATGAGGAGGCTGAGGGCAAACGGCACGAAGCTGATACTGGCCACTGGGAGATGCACTGGCGAGGCTATGAGGATCACCGGGGATGGCTTGTTCGACGCCACCGTCGCAGAAAACGGGGCGTTGCTCGCAGTGGGGGCGGCCAGAGAACGACAGATCCCCGACGGGTGGGCGGAAGAAAGAAGACGGGTTCTGAGCCGGTTCGAAGAGGGATGCGAAGAAGTGATAATCTCATCCTCCATTGAGAACCTTGACCTCGCGCGAAGCGTGGTTTCGCGACTGGCCAGTGTCCAGGTAAACAAGGACAGACTGATGATAGTCCCCGTCGGGGTGGACAAGGGAACCGGGCTCTTGGCTGTCTTGAAGACGCTTCATCTTGCGCCCGAGAGGACCGCGTGCATCGGGGACGGGGAGAACGACCTGCCCATGTTCGGTGTCTCTGGGTTCAGAATTGCGCTCGGGAATTCAGTGGATGAACTCAAGCGAAGGGCTGATTACGTCGCGGATGGTAGCGATGGAGAGGGGTCCATGGAAGCCATTAGAGGTCTTTTTGGCGGGAGCGGGAGTCGGCCTTCATGAGAATCTGCATTAACACTCAGACCCCGCCGATAAGGTTCAGGCTCGATTACTCCGAGCTCCAGAAGAAATATGGTGAGCTGGACGACCCGGTCGACCTGAAGTCGCTGCAGCGGGGGGTCGACTACGTCTACGCCCCAGGCGGAGTCACGTCGATGGTGCTCCCGCTCCTTTCGCACCTTACGAAGGCCGGATTTGCTAAGGACTCCGTTTGGATTAGCCTCGGAATCAAGTACCCTCCGCAAGTGAAGCTCGACGACATTCTCGTCTCGCACGTGGAGCTCGGACAGCGCTACCTCAGAGACTACGGCTCCTTCAAGGAAGGGTTCTGGTCTACCATACATGGGCTTGGGGACCGGCCATTCAACAGGAACGAATACCTCGGGTATGTACATTACAACTGGGCCAACACCGAGAAGATATTCCACTACGTCGGAGATGTCGACATCTTCTACATCCATGACTTCCAGCTCATACAGACGGGGCAGCTAATCGGGATCTCCGCACCTGCAGTGCTTCGGTGGCACGTCCCCTTCAGGCCTGAGAACCTCGGGCACCTGGGGGGATTTGTACGGAGGGCGCTCGAGGGCTTTGACTCGGTCATAGTCAGCACGAAGAAGGACCTTGAGGGGCTGGTAAAGACAGGTTACCGAGGACACGCTCACCAGCTCTATCCATACATAGACGAGACGGAGTGGAAGGCGCCCTCCTCCGCGGCGAAGGCGGCACTGAGTGAGAGGATTGGTCTGAAGCCAGGGGAGAAGCTCCTTCTAACTGTCGCACGGATGGACCCTATCAAGTCCCAGGACGTCGCCATCCGAGCACTTGCCAGGATGAAGAACAGGGCCAAGGTCAGGCTTCTGCTGATCGGCAATGGGAGCTTCTCCTCGAGCAGCGCCGGCGGGTTGGGGAGGGACAAGGGGGCGCTCTGGAAGGAGCACCTCATCAAGACGGCCAAGAGGCTCAAAATCAGCGACAAGACCGTATTCTTGGGATACGCATCCGCGGAGGAAGTCAGGGCGGCCTACTCCCTGGCCTCGGCAGTATTGCTGCCCTCCAGAATCGAAGGGTTCGGCATCACGGTCCTTGAAGGCTGGATCAACAAGAAGCCGGCGGTGGTAAGCGAGGGGGCGGGGGTGTCGGAGCTGGTGATCGGAGGGTCGAACGGGTACACCTTCAAGCCTGGCGACGATGAAGGGCTTGCCGAGGGGGCGCTCCGGGCCATTGGGTCAGGTGGCGAGCATCTCGGTGATAACGGGGCGGTGACGGTGAGAAGGTGCCTCGTGGGTGACGCATCCAAGGACGTAAGAGCTGTGCTAGAAGAGACGGCCGCAGGATACCGCTGATGCGCGATTACTCCGGAGGCTTCTCGGTCCTCAGGATGGCGTCTTCCAGCTCCTTGGCAGCGAGTATCAGCCCCATGTGGCTGAACGCCTGTGGGAAGTTGCCAAGCGCCTCTCCAGACTTGGGGGCGACCTCCTCAGGATACAGACCGAGGTGGTTCGCGTGGGTCAATAGCTCTTCGAAGTTCTTCGTTGCCTCTTCGACCCTGCCGAGCCGAGCAAGGCAGGCTACGAGCCAGAAACCGCACAGGAGGAAGGCGCCCTCCTCCCCTTTGAGGCCGTCATCCGCCTTGTACCTGTAGACGAGCGCCCCCTCTGACAGTTCCCTTCTGACAGCTTCGATTGTCCCCCGCATCTTCTCGTCGTTGACAGGCAGGAAGCCTATGAGCGGGAGCATCAGGGTCGCGGCGTCCAAGTGTTCCGACCCGTAGTACAAGACAAAAGAGTTCTTCTCCGCGTTCCATCCTTCGCGGATGACCTCCTCCTTGATCTGCCTCATGACCGCCTTCCATGACGGTATCTCGTCGTCGTGGCCCGTTGCCTCGGCTATCTTCACCGCCCTCTGCAGGCCCGCGTAGCACCACGCCTTGGTGTAGACATAGTGTTGCTGTCCGTCCCTAATCTCCCAGATCCCGTTCCCAGGCTCGGACCAGTGCTCTACGATGAAGTCTGCAAGAGGTTTTACGAACCTGAAGTACATCTCGTCGTCCACCTGGCGGCCGTGCCTGGACGAGAAGTAGAGGGCGTCGAGCATGTACCCATAGGCGTCATACTGTACCTGGTTGACAGCCTGGTTGCCCACCCTTACGGGGCGGGATTTTTTGTAACCCTCGAGCTGGTCAAGGACCCTCTCCTTCATGTCGCTCCCCCCATCGATGTCATACATCAGCCTGAGGTCCATGTCCAGTGAGGGATTGTTGTCTATCAGCCAGCGCAGGTACGCTTCGCTTTCGCTCTTGTAGCCGATGTTGTGGAAGGCCCAGAGGGCGCTGGCGGAGTCGCGGAGCCATGAGTACCTGTAGTCCCAGTTCCTTCCGTTCCCCACAGACTCTGGAAGAGAGGTGGTCGGCGCGGCGACCATGGCCCCGGTCGGCGAGTAGATGAGAAGTTTCAGGGTCAGGGCAGACCTCACCACGGCGTCTCTCCACCTCCCCCTATACCTCAGCATCGACGCCCAGTCCATCCAGAACACCTCGGACTTTGCCCGCTGCCTTTCGGTGTGGTACTCCTGCACCTTCCGCGGCTCGTCTTCGCCGTAGCTCAGCACGAATGCCTTCTTTTCTCCCTGGGAGACGGTGAACTCCGCCGACGCGCCTGACTCTGACACCTGGAGTGGGACGGAGCTCGACAGAACGACCTCCTCTTTCCTGCTCCTCACCCTGACACCGAACGCGGTCGGTTTGAACTTGGGCGTCACGTAGCCATAGTTGAAGACAGGTTTGAATTCGAGCCTAAGCCTCATCGTGCCGCTGAGGCACTGCGCGGTCCTGTGGATCTCCGGTGGTGCAGACCAAGCTTCCTGGGTGACGGAGCAGGGCATGAAATCGGTCAAGATGACTCTCGAGGTCGCCGTCCGGAACTCGGTCCTCAGTATGTTCGTGTCCTCCAGATATGACTGGGTCGAGGTGGCGGTTGCAGCCGGCTGTATCGCCCAACGACCTCCCTTCCCTCTGTCGAGGATGGCAGCAAAAATGCTCGGAGAGCTGAACTTGGGCATGCAGCACCAGTCAATCGAACCGTCATATCCGACCAGGGCCGCCGTTCTTGTGTTCCCTATGATTCCATACCCGGAGATCGGCTTGTATTCTTCAGACGAAGGCAAAGAGAACGACTTCTGCCCGCGCCCCCACTGCGCCGCTTCTTTCTCTGTCGTTTGTTGAGACACCCTGACGCGGTCTAGAGACCTATCCCGGCAGTCAGTACAGGGACGCGGCAACCTGCTTCGATATTGCCCGCCAGCGATGGAATGGTTGCTTCGCGCTTCTGTCTATGCAAGTGTCCGCTCTCGGGGTCGCACCACCGACTGGTATTTACGTTTCACCACAGTAGAACCGGGCCGACAACTGGTGTTTTGCGAGCAACCCTGCCGGACCCAGGCGGCATGAAGTTCGCCAGTCACCCTGATCCCATTTCGAGGATTGTCTTGACGTCCCCTTCCCCCTTGGGCCCGTAGGCAGACTCCGCCTTATCCAGGGGGACCTTGTTCGTCAGGATTCCCTCCAGAAAGCCGGCCCACTTCTTCCTGATGTTCACCAGGTCAGTCGCTCCCTTACTGAAGTAAGAGATGTTGGCGTTGACAGACCCGAAGTATACGCGGTTTCCCAGTACGAGGTTGGTGAACACCTTTCCAGCATCCTCGGTCCCAGCCTGTGACTTGTAGATTCCTACGAACGATACCACGCCGTTGGTGTCGCAGAGGTTCTGGGCCTCCAGGGCCACTGCTGTCGAGCCTGTCGCTTCGAAGACAATGTCGAACTTGCCTTCCATGGAAGACAGCGGTACGTCCCTGACGTCGACGTAGGTCGCGCCGGTGGAGGCCGCCAGCCTAGCCTTGGGGGTGCCTGCGGGCTTCCGAGCGACGGCGGTCACGTCCAGACCCATCTGCCTCAGAAGCGCGGTCGCCAGAAGGCCCACGGGCCCGGAGCCGAGGACAAGAGCGGTGCTCGGCTCCCACTTCATCCGCGCGTTCTGAATGCGGAACGCCTGCTGCACCCCCTTTTCCACAATCGTAAGCGGCTCAAGTAGGATCCCCACCTCCGACAAGGACTCGGGGAGTTTGACTACGTACCGCGAGTCGCTCAGGGCGAGTTCACTGGCGAACCCATGGAGGCGTTTGATCCCGTGCTCCTCATAGTGCCCGGTGAGGCACATGTCAGACTCCCCGCTCCTGCAGTTAAGGCAGTTCTCCGGGCAGCCTCGGCGGACGGTGGGCACCACCAGGTCGCCTTCGTTGAATCCTTCGCAGCCCGGCCCCGCGCGCTCCACCCTGGACAGCGATTCGTGGCCAAGAATCAGGTAGGGAGACCCCGCCGGGGCTTCTCCATAGAACCCGTTTACGATGTCCATGTCTGTGCCGCAGATCCCTACCTTCTGGACCCTGAGCAGAAGCTGGCCAGTCCTCGGTGTGGGGTCTGGGACGTCCCTCAGCGAGACCGAACCTGGCGTGCCTGGCGTGACCGTTATCGCTTTCATGGTGGCTCAGGTATAGGGGAACAGGTACGGCAGCGCAGGCTTGTCGCTCCAGTCTACGTAGCACGTCTTCATCTGGGTATAAAGCTCCAGCCCATGCCGGGAGCCCTCGGCGCCGAGGCCAGACATCCTGAAGCCTGTGTGCGCCCCCTGGAGTTGCTCAGGTCCCACCTGGTTGATGTATGTCTCACCAAACTTGATCTCATGCATCGCTTTCATCACATTGCGGTTGTCTCGGGTGAAAACATAGGATGCCAGCCCGTATTCGGAGTCGTTTGCCAGTTCGATAGCCTGGTCGAAGGACTCGACCTCTAGCACCGGTACGACTGGCCCGAAGATCTCCTTCTGCACGAGCGGCGAGTCCTGGCCGACGTCGTCGATTATCGTCGGCTCGAGGTACCATCCCTTGGGCATCGAGGGCGGGCGTAACCCGCCAGACTCAACGGAGGACCCCTCGCTCCTGGCCAGTTCTATGAACTCCTCGCTCGTCTCCCTCTCGCGGGCGCTCACCATTGGACCAAGGTCCGTCCCCGCTGACACAGGATCCCCTATCCTGAGTCCCTTTGTCAACTCCACGAACTTCGACATGAACTTCGGCTTCACCTCCCTGTCCAGGTACATCCTCTCGGCGCTTATGCAGGTCTGGCCGCAGTTCCAGTACCTTGCCCACAGTGCGCATCTCAGGGCCCACTCCAGGTCGGCGTCCCGCCATATGATGAGGGGAGCCTTCCCGCCGAGCTCTAGGATGAGCTTGCCCATTTGGGCCGAAGCCCGCTGCATTATCTTCCTGCCAGCCTCCGTGCTGCCGGTCATGGTCACCAGGCCGGTCTTCCTGCTTCCGCAGAGCTCGTCCCCCACCTCGGAGCCGTCCCCGGTGACGAGGTTAACGACCCCCTTTGGTATCCCCGCCTGCTCGGCGATCTTGACGATCTCGATGGCGCTGAGGGGGGTGTTGCTCGACGGCTTGACCACGACGGTGTTGCCAGTGACGAGGGCAGGTGCCAGCTTCCTCGCCACCATGGCCGAGGGAAAGTTCCAGGGGGTGATTGCTGCGACAACGCCTATCGGAAGCCTGAGAATCATGACGGTCTGAGCCGGGTTGTCGCTGGGGAGGACGTCCCCTTCGATCCTGCGGGCGAACTCCGCGTAATACTCGAAGTGGGCCGCCGAGCCTTCCACCTCTAGCCTCGCTTCGAAGAGCGGCTTGCCTTGCTCCGATGTGAGCACCAATGCCAGCTGCTCGCTCTTGGCTCTGATGAGCGCGGCCATCTTCTTCAAGTAAGAGGCGCGCTCCAGAGGAGGGAGCATCTCCCACCCCTTCTGTGCGTCCGCGGCCGAGTCAAGGGCCCTCTTGGCGTCCTCTCTGGAACCCCGGGGGACCTTTGCGAAGGAGCGCTCGGTCGCGGGGTTTACGACGTCTATCGTTTCCTCGCGCGTGCCGTGGACCCACTCGCCGTCGATGAACATCGTCCCAGGATTGGAAGGCAACTTGGAGAGCGAGCGCCTCGCCATCGTATTTACATCTTGAGGCGTGGTGGCGTCGGATTGTGGTGACCGGAGGCCTGAAGACGGCCATCGAGGGGGCGCGCGGCGTCAGAAGGGACGCGCTCATCGCGGTAAAGGCCGCCCTGGACGCTGCTGATCCCGCACTGCTCGTGAGGAGGGCCGTGAAAGTCCGAGGGGGCTCGCTAGAGGTCGGCGGCGTCGCGCGAGACCTGGCCCACTTCCGCAAGGTCGTGGTGGTTGGAGGAGGGAAGGCGTCGGGGCTGATGGCTGCGGAGCTGGAGCGCATGCTGGGATGGAGGGTGGACCGCGGGGTCGTGGTGGTCCCCGATTACCAGACTTTCCTCCCCAAGCTGGAGAGGATACAGTTCGCGATGTCGACCCACCCGCTCCCGTCAGTGAAGGGGTTGAGAGGGGTGAAACGTATGCTCCACGCGTTGAACGGAGTGGCGGAGGGGGACCTGGTGATAGCCCTTCTCTCCGGTGGCGGCTCGGCGTTGATGCCGGCGCCCCCCGAAGGGCTTGCCATGGGAGAGCTCGAGAGGACCACCGGCCTTCTCTTGAAGGCCGGGGCGGCGATAGGGGAGGTGAACTGCGTGAGGAAGCACCTTTCCCAGATAGCGGGGGGGAGGCTGGTCGAAGCGACAGGTGGCGCGCAAGTCATCGGACTGATAATCTCAGATGTCGTAGGGGACGACCTGAGCTCCGTGGCATCGGGCCCGACCGTTGCGGACCCCACTACATTCGTCGACGCGGCGAAGGTCCTCAAGGCCCGGAGAGTGTGGCAGAAGGTGCCCGCCTCTGTAAGAGAGCTGATCACCTCAGGGACGGTGGGGGCCATCAGCGAGACCCCGAAACCGGGAGACCCCATCTTCAGGAATGTCGCAAATTTCCTGGTGGGGACCAACTCGGCTGCATGCATAGCGGCCAAGGCTTCCCTGCAAAGTTCGGGGTACAGGGTGCGCCTGGCGGGAGCGGTCACCGGAGAGGCGAGAGTTGTGGGCGCCAGGCTGGCGCGTCAGGCGCTCTCGAGGCCTGGGAGGCACACGGCCGAGGTCTGGGGGGGCGAGACGACGGTAACGGTCAGGGGAAGTGGGAAGGGGGGGAGGAACCAGGAGCTGGCCCTGGCCGCAGCCATCCGCCTTGAAGGCACATCAGGTGTCGCGGTGGTGTCCTTCGGTACAGACGGAGTCGACGGGTCGACGAAGGCCGCGGGTGCATACGCTGACTCGACTACCGTTGAGAGGGCCAGGGAGCTGGGCCTCGACCCACGCCGACACCTGGGCGACAACGATTCGAACCCGTTCTTCGAGGCGCTGGGCGACCTCGTCATGACCGGCCCCACCGGGACAAATGTCAACGACGTGATGATAGCGATACGCGCCTGAATCCTAGGCCTTCTTCCAGGTGTCCTTCACTATCCAGACTGGCTCGTCTGGGTCGAAGGTCTCCTGACCGTCGAAGGCGTGCTCCTTCAACACTCGCTCGTCTACATCAACGCCGAGACCGGGACCGCTCGGCACCCTAGAGTGCCCGTCCAGAACTGGGGTCCCGTCTTTCACGAGCTTCCGCTTCCACTCTGGGAATACGTCGTAGAACGACTCTTGGATCAGGAAGTTGGGTATCGTGGCGTCCACCTGGAGGGTCGCGGCGTTCTGAATCGGGCCGAAGGCGTTGTGGAAGGCCATCTCCACTCCGTAGGCCTCCGCTATGGCGCTCACCTTCTTCGCCTGCGTGATCCCTCCGATGTTTGTTATGTCCGCCTGTAGGAAGTCTGTGAGATGGTTTGAGCAGACGTAGGCAGCGTGCTCCTTGGTGAGTATCCTCTCGCCGAGGGCGACGCGGATCTTGGTCGATGACCTGTACTTCCTGAGCGCCTCCACGTTGTCTGGGTGAATCGGCTCTTCGGCGAAGAGAGGGTCGAGAGGCTCGAGTTTCCGGGCAGCCATGATGGCGGAGTTGGGGTTGAACCGGCCATGGTGCTCGATGAGGAGTTCCACCCTCCCTTTGGTCGCCTCCTTCACAGCCTTCACCCTCTCGTAAGCGAGCTCGAGACCCGGCGCGTCAATCCAGTCGTAGTACCTCCCGAACGGGTCGAACTTCAGCCCTGTGTAGCCCATGGCCGCGTACTTCTTGGCTCGGCTCGCGAACTGCTCTGGCGTCACACAATCAGAATACCATCCGTTGGAGTACATGCGCACCGACTCCCTGAAGGACCCTCCCAGGAGCTTGTGCACCGGCACGCCGTGTTGCTTCCCGAGGATGTCCCAGCAGGCGATGTCGAAGGCGCTGAGGGCGGTGGTAGATTCGAAGGAGACAGGGAGGTAGAAGTCGTGTTTGTGCCATTCGTGCTGGTTGAGCTCGAGGTCGGCCGGGTCCTTGCCCTTGTACAGGCGCCCAACCTCTCGGAGGGACTCCACCACTGGCCTGACTCTCAAGGTCGGGACGGCCTCCCCGTATCCGACAAGGCCGTTCGAGGTGGTGAGCCTCAGGATGATGGATATCCCAGCCCAAGTGGCGCCTCCCGCCTTGCCCGGTTCGCCTAGGGTGAAAACTTCAAAACTTGAGATTCTCATCTTGCTCGCCTTCTTGTACGCTCGGGCTGCTCCACCTATTTCAACCTCGCCGTTCCCATCAGCCTCGCTACATCCTTCTTCTCTCCTTCGGTGAGCGGAGTCTGCGGCCGCCTCACGTCGCCCACTGGAAAGCCCGCGACCTTCATGGCCTCCTTGAGCCCTGCCGGGAAGTAGCCTAGCCCCACCGCTTGTATGACTCGGAGCAAGGACTTCTGGACTGACAGAGCCTCCTTGAACTTCGAAGCTTCGACCAGGTCGAATATGCTCGACGCGGTCCTGGGCGCGACGTTGGACACGCTGATGACTGCGCCGGCCCCGCCTGCCTCCAGACACGCGAAGGCCATCGCATCGGAGCCGGTGAACACGGCGATCTTGCTACCGACCGACTCTATGAAGTCGGTCAGGTTGAGCATGTTGTATTCGGTGTACTTTATCCCGATGATTGCCCCCTCGTCGGCCAATCGAGAGACTATGGAGGGAGGGACGTAGTTGTGGGTCCACTCTGGGATGTTGTACAAGATGAGCGGGAGGCCGATTCCCTCATGGATCATCTTGAAGTGAAGGTACAACCCCTCCTCACTCGTCCGGTAGAAGTATGGTGCGGTGGCCACGACCGCGTCTGCTCCAGCGTCCTCGGCATCCTTCGCGAAGGCGATGGCGTTCCTAGGCGAAGGGTCCGAGACCCCCGCGAGGACCGGGATCTTCGAGTCCGCCCTGTCGGCGACGACTTCGAGCACGCGCTTCCGCTCCGCCCTGTCCATGAGGGCGAATTCCCCAGTCGTCCCCAGAGGGAAGAGTCCGTCGATGCCTCCCTGGATGAGGTAATCTGTGAGTTCCCTCAGCCTCTTCTCGTCGACGCTCCCGCTCCCGTCGAACGGTGTAGGCATCGGCGAGATTATGCCCCGGAGCCTCAGCGTCAACGCCCGCCCTCCAGTTGGTAGGCCATTGCCCTGGCGGGGGCGCCGTCGCACCCCCCGACTTTGATTGGAAGGCAGACGAAGAAGACCCTACGCCCGAGGGAAGAGATGTTCCCATTCAGGGATTCTATGATTGGAATCCCGTGCGAGAGCAGGGTGACATGTGCCACTGGTTTAGGCGCGCCGAATCCCTCGACCGAAAGATAATCGATGCCCACCGCCTTCACCTTCTTCTTCACGAGCCACTCCGCGGCGTCGCCGCCCAGGTAGGTGTACCGTCGCCTCGCGCGGGGGTCGTTCCACCTCCTGCCGTAGCCGGTGTTGATGAGGACGATGTCCCCCTTCCTTACTTCACCTGCGTGCGCATCGAGATGCGAGGCGCGGATAGCCGACCCGGCCTCGACCCCTGAGAGGTCGAGCACCGCCGCCTCCCCGACGAAGGCATCCACTGAAAGTTCGTCCAAGGGCCGCCCCCCCTTGACGAAATGGGCGGGAGCGTCAACGTGGGTCCCCGTGTGCGACCCCAGGGTGATGACCGAGAGGTTCACGCCGTCCTTCGCGAGCGTCTTGAACTTCGACACCCTTGGAACAGCGTCGCCCACGTAGATGGTCATCCCGTTCTTGATGGTGTGGGTGAGATCCGTCGCTGTCCCGGTTCTGATGGGAATATCCATGTTTGTGCTGCGAGGCTCATGGGTAATACGCCTTTTTGGTCGAGGAAACCCGTAAGTGAAGTGGCCGCGAGTCGCCGCCATGGGCCCAGATCGGAGGTTCTCTTTCGGGATAAACTTGGACGACCCCTGGAGGTACGCCGGCGCCCAGGAGCCGAAGTCGATCATTTTCCCGCACCTGCTCTCCCTGAGCCTGAGGGAGAGGGGTGGGTTCGAGAGGACGGAGGAGGCGACCATCGCTCTGCACCACCAGCCAATCCCTCAGGACGAGGCCGACAGAGCGTCTCTAGCCCTCGCGGATAGCTTGAAGTCGATCGGGGCCGACTTCGTCAGATGCTGGTTCCCCTGGAGGTTCTTCGAGCCGGTCCCTCTCCCTCTCGGCACCCTGGGCTCGACGCTAGATGCAGGGTATGAGAAGTGGCCGATGGACGGCTTGGTGAAGGCGCTGAAGGCGCAGGGGATATCCGTCCTCCCGGTCCTCGCCTGTGGCTATAGCAGGTTCCTCCCGGCGGGGCTGAGCCCTGACGCGGGGCCAGACGAGTACCTGAAGAGGGCGCAGCTGCACGCCAGGCTCTTGGTTAGGCACTACAGGGGGGACATCAGTACCTGGCAGATAGAGAACGAGCCGGACTGGTGGGCGATGCATGAGGCCGGAGGATGGCGCTCGGGCGCATCCTGGCTGGAAGGGAGTGGATTCAGGGATGCCCTCCTCAGGACGCTGAACGATGCCGTGCACTTGGAGGACCCGAGAGCGTCTACCATGGTGAACCTCGAGGCCGACGAAGGGAGGCTCGACGTCGCCGAGTACGCGAAGTTCTGCGACGTCCTGGGCCTCGACTTCTATCCCAACTACAAGTCGTCGGAGCCCGTCGACGCTTCGGTGGTGAGGAGGGCGCGCGACTTCGCCCGGGTTGCCGAGAAGCCTGTCATGATAGCAGAGACAGGATACCCCAGCGGGCCGTCTGCGCTAGGCTACAGCAAGGAGAAGCAGGCCGACTACGTGTGCCAGGCGCTGAAGGAGGCTCACTCGCTCGACGGGGTGATTGGGATCGGCATATGGCGGTACCTGGACACCTCCTGGACGTCTTTCCCTCCTCAGGAGAACCACTTCGGGCTCATCGACGAGAAGGCAGGACCCAAGGATGCTTGGTACGCCTACGGGCGGGTCCTGAAGGAGATACGAGGCTAAACCAAGCGGCTCTTCCCCTCAGCGCCTCCAACTCTTTTAACGGCGCGCTCCCAGGCCCGGAATTGAGGGCCGGTCGTCTAGTCTGGTAGGATACAGGTCGCTCCGTCCAGTCCCTTGGCAAAGAAATCCAGACTGGGAGAGGTCGGGGGTCCGAATCCCCCCCGGTCCACTTTTGTGCTTACCCAGCGCGAGAAGGGCTCGTGATTTCTTTGTACCCAAGGTAGAGGTTCCCGAATCCGATCACCCCCACCGTGAGGAGGACCAGTACTGAAGAGATGCCGACGGAGGACAGGTTGGGTATGGGGTTACCCGTGCCTACGGCCATGGTATCAATGAAAGGGAAGGCCACTATCAGCGCGCCGATGGCAGCGAACGCGAGACCGCCAAGGTAGAGGGTTCTTGCGGCCGCAGACCTGCCGATGTATTTTATCTGCTCGACAGTGAGCTTCTTGACCCTCATTATGTTGGCGAAGATTGAACCGATGATTATCTGCATGAACATGGTCCCTATCCCGAAGAAGGTGCCGACCAGGGCGGCGTAGAATATGTTGGGCATCTGTGGCGCGAGTATGAACACGATTATGCTAGCATAGGCTCCTATCCCCCAGCCGGCGATGAAACCGTGAGCGGTGGCCATCTTCAGCGGCACAGGCTTGGCTGTCTCCTCGGACTCGTGCATGGGGAGCCGCTCCGCCTTGGTCGTGTGGTGCTCCTTGCCGCCCAGAAGCCTGTCCAGAGGGAGGTGCACGTCCGTGCCCCTCAGGAGGTAGTACCCCGCGAGGAGCATGCCTATGCCTACCAGCACGTAGACGTACCCGTCGAGGTTGTAAGTCTCGTAGACCGCGGCGAGGCCGGCGAAGCCGAGAGCTGCCAGTATGGTCCGTTGGACAGTGAACCCTCCGGAGAACATGAACCCCGCCCGCATGCCGCCCCTGGTGCTGTAGCTGCCCACGGAGTAGCTGAACGTAATCGGCCAAGTGTGCTCGTCGGGCGTCAGCCCGTGGAGCATCCCAAGGATCAGGGCGATCCCCAGGACAACAGGGACGGCGAGGCCTGAGGCGGGGTGCAGGAGGGCGTTCAGGTCAAACATGCTTGGCGCCTCCGGGGATTGGCATTCCGTGAGGGCACTTGTCAGGGTGGCTCATATGAGAGCAAAGCTTCTCCAGGGCGGTTTCGTCTATCGTGCCGGTGAGCGAAGATGAGACTTTGCAAGCGTCCTCCAGGGGGAAGCCGTTCCTCACCAGCAGGGTCTCGAAGATCCTGTGTGTCCTGGTCGCCCCGTTGAGGCACTCGACGCCGCTCTTCGTGAGCTTGTACCCGCTCGGCCCCTTCTCGACCAGGTCCGTGTCGATCAGCTTTGCCAAGAACTGGACGGCAGTCGGCGGGGTCACCCTCATCCTGCCAGCGACGTCCTTCACCCTTGCCGGCCAGCCGTTCGAAGAGAGGGAGTACACCGCCTCGACGCAGTCCAACTCTCTCCTGCTGAGTCCTGGGCTCATCTTAGATTCTACCTAACGTGGTTAGGTGATGGCTAACTTAAGGTTTGTGTCGGCCGGCGCCGGGTCGGGTCTGCGACCGGGGGTCACTGGAGGGCGCTCTCGTCAGGGCTCGAGGGTGTCGGGAGGCGCCCTACGACCCCTACGGCTGCGAAGAGCAGCAACGCCGCCAGTATGAACGTCGTATAGTACCCGTCGTACACGGAGACGAAGCCTGAGGCGAAGGAACCGGCCATGGAGGCGATCCCCACCACCGCGGAGTAGACCCCCAGGGCAGCGCCCGCCGACCTGCTCTGCACCGATGTGAACATCATGGTGTTCGCCGACGTGTAATACACGGCGAAGGCCACCCCGCCGGCCACAGGGTATAGGATGAGGGCAGGTATCAGAAACAAGGGGCCAGTAAGCAGCAGTGCGGCCACTCCAAGCCCCAGATACATCCATCCTCTGAGGACGAGCCCTTGGACCGAAGATGTCACGAGGCTCCGAGTGCTCACATAACGCCCGGACACTCTGAAAGCCAGGGTCTGGACGGCCATCCCCACCAGGACGACGGCGAAGACGTCTTGGTCGGGGAGCGAGAAGAGGTGCATGGCGGGGACGAATGAAGTGTTGAACAGTCCGCTTGACGCGTAGAAGAGGATGGTGGAGATGTAGAACAGCGGGGCGCCCCTGGTCAGGGTCGAACGCAGTCCGCGGAAAGCGCGCTTGAAGTCGGAGAGGGAGGGGATGACGACGAAGAAGACAGGGTTGGCCAGGAGCCGGGAGAAGAAGCTCGGCCTCCTCGCCGCCACGGTCTCCCTCTCCAGCACGAAGGCAGGCTCCTTGATCATCAGGAGGGCCATCACCGACGAAGTCAGGGACAGGGCCCCCATCGGGACGAAGAGGAAGACGAGCTGGCTGGGAAGGACGTCGGTCCACAGGGTGCTGACCACCAAGCCGACGACGTTGCCCACGCTCGAAACCATGGAGAGTTTCGCGAAGGCGCTCGCCCACCTACTCTTCTGCTCCGTCTCCATGATCAGGAGGTTCAGAGGGGTCGCCGACGCGAAGGAGACGAAGGAGATGATTCCGTATCGCATGATCGTCCCGGCAGCGGAGTCTCCGAAGAAGAAAGACGCCAGCGCCGCGGCCGTCAGTGCATAGCTCAACGCTATCAGGGCCCTCCGCTTGTGCAACCTGTCGATGGTGATCCCCCAGAACAGAGCCGCGGGTATGCTGATGCCGTTGTAGACCGCCGTCGCCAGTCCGCCGTAGATGGTCCCCAGCGCCTGCCCGTTCTGTGCTATCAGGTAGAGGAGCACCATGGTACCCAGCGGGCCCGTGGCCACCGAGACGGGGAAGGTGCTGTAGAGCCATCTGTCCTTCCCCGGCCTTGATCCCGCCGCCATGAGTCCCCCCTGAGCGCGTCGGTTCATCTGCTTTGCATGGGACCCGCGCGGGGAAGACTGAATTATCCGGCGCAGCGACCGAAGACGCATGGCCTTTCTCGGCAAGAAGCTGGCCATCTCTATCCCAGACACAGTCCTTGAGGAGAAGGAGTCGCCCAGAGAGAAGACGGCGAAGCTGGGGACGATTGCCAGGGCCTGTGCAATATACGGGGTGGACGTCATTGAGGTATTCCGAGACCCCAGAGGAGGAGGGGAGGGACCGCTGGTCCGCAAGGTGCTCGAGTATCTCGAGACGCCCCAGTACCTGAGACGAAGGCTCTA
The DNA here is from genome assembly GCA_021827865.1 of archaeon. Classification (GTDB taxonomy): domain Archaea; phylum Thermoproteota; class Nitrososphaeria; order Nitrososphaerales; family Gagatemarchaeaceae; genus UBA183. Next base: position 58,770 of record JAKAUC010000007.1, on the reverse strand, counting down.
CCCCCTCGATGAATCTCTGAAGTACGCGGGCATCCTCCCGCCGCTCAGGATCCCATCCCATAAGGCGAGGGTCCCTCTCGACCGGGTGGCCGTGGGAGACGTCAGGGATGGCGTGACCAACGACGATGGGACGGTGGACCTCGGACTGGATGCCAGCGCGAGGCTGGATGGGAAGTTCCCGGTGGGGAGACGCGTCACAGTGAAGATCGTCGCAGTCAAGCCCCTTGCCGCGGCGACGGTGGCCAGGGAGGAGGCGGGGGCATATTGGGGGTACAGCGTGGAAGAGAAGACTTGCGCCGGCGTGTTGGAGGACGAGAGGTTCGAAGTCAAGGTCGCCACCTCGCGCCTCGGAATGCCCCTGGGGAGCGTCTTCGGGCCCCTCGGGCGGGCCATAAATGGTGCGAACGGGGTCAAGCTGATCTTCGGCCCTCCGTCCAGGGGGCTCTACGAGATCTTCGGGCAGAAGCTGAAGGACGAAGTGGACTTCGTGGTGAACCTCTACCCGGAGCAGCACGTGGAGACGGTGAGGACTGAGGAGGCAATCTCCGCAGGCTTGGGACTCGTGGGGGTCGTCTCAGTCGGGAAAGCTTAAGTGCGAACCGTAAAACGGGCCCTAGGAAAAGGAAGGTTTGGCGTGATTTGGGTCATAGGAAGCATTCTGCGCCTCGTCGGGGAAGTCTCGCATACAGGCCGAGAGGGCGCGCCAAGAGCCTCGTACCAAGGGTAAGGACCTGGCCCAAGGTAGAGTCGGAGAAGCCGACTCTTCTGGGATTTCCTGGCTACAAGGCAGGTACTGCCCACGTGATTACAGTGGATGACAGGGCCAAGACCCCCAATTTCGGGAAGCCTCTATTCAACATCTCCAGCGTCCTGGCTCTCCCGGACTCCCAGGTGGTGGGGCTGAGGCTCTACAAGCACGAGAACGGCCAGGATATGGCGATCGCTGACGTCAAGCAGGCAAACCAGACGACGCCCGACAAGCTGCCCATCGAAAGCGTGAGCAGGGTGGCCGCGCTTGTGTCGTCCATCCCCCGCGACGTGGGGCTGTCGCAAAAGAAGCCCATCGTCATGGAGGTGGGGGTGTCCGGAGGGGATCTCAAGGGACAGGCGGAGTTCGTCCTCGGCCTGATAGGTAAGAAGGTGAAGTTCACTGACATGTTCAAGGCCGGGATGTACGTGGACGTCCTCGGCATCACGAAGGGCAAAGGCTTCGAGGGCCCCATCACTAGGTTCGGAGTCAAGAGGAAGCAGCACAAGTCCAGAAAGAGCGTCAGGGCGGTGGGAGTGATCGGGCCCTGGCACCCGGCTGCCGTGATGTACACCATCGCCAGGGCAGGGCAGATGGGCTTCCATCAGAGGACTGAAACCGGGAAGAGGATTCTGTTGGTCGGGAATGCGTCGGCGAAGCCGGTGACGCCCAACGGGGGATTCGAGCACTTCGGCAACGTAGCCGGGGACTACGCGGTGGTGAGGGGCTCTGTCCCCGGGCCGGCGCGCAGGTTCGTCATGGTCAGGATGAGGGCGAGAGGATTCACGAAGAACCAGAACCCACCCCAGGTGGTCGAAGTGAGCACGATGGCGAGGAACAGATGAAGGCAATAGTCCTCGACCTGAACGGGAAGACGTCGGGTGAGGTTGAGGTCCCCGCAGTGTTCTCCACGCAGCTTAGGCCTGACCTGGTGAAGCGCATGTTCTGGCTGGTGGGGTCGCACCACCTCCAGCCGAAAGGGAGGGATCCGATGGCCGGTGAAAGGACGACAGCGGAGACCCACAACCCACCTACGGGCACTGGTCAGTCCAGAATCCCCAGAGTGAAGGGGGAGAGGTACTCGAAGAGTGGGCTCGCGGCCGGGGTAGCGAGCGTGGTGAAGGGGAGGCTGCCTCATCCGCCGAGGTCTGAGAAGGTCATTCACCTCGGCGTGAACAAGAAGGAGAACAGGCTCGCCACCAACTCGGCGATTGCATTTACCGCCAACGTGGATGCGGTCAAGGCCAGGGGGCACAGGGTTGCAAAGATCTCACTCCCCATGGTGGTCGCCGACGACATCGAGACCGTGGAGAAGACCGTTGAGTTGGTTTCGTTCCTTGAGAAGGTCGAGCTGAAGGACGAGCTCCAGAGGGTAGACTCCCATGTCAAGCGCAACTCGGGGAAGAGGCGCCTGAGGGGGAGGGCGTACAGGACCCGCGTGGGGCCACTGATCGTGGTGACCAACGACCGGGGAGTCGGGAAGGCGGCCGGTGGGATACCGGGGGTCGGAGTCACCAGGGTCGAGAGCCTGAGCGTGTTGGACCTTGCGCCGGGAGGGGTCCCCGGAAGGCTAACTATTTGGACCGAGTCGGCGCTCAGCGCGCTGGGTTCCAAGGTGAAGGGGGTTGGCTCCTAGGTGAGGCTCGAGGACGCCCAGAAGATTCTGAAGAGGCCCTATGTGACGGAGCGGACCTTCGACCAGATAGAGCGCGAGAACAAGCTGTGCTTCGTGGTAGAAGACAGGGTGACCAAGACGCAGATAGCCAATGCCGTCCAGGCCCTCTACGAAGTCAAGGTGGACGCTGTGAACACTTCGAGGACGACCAGGGGAAAGAAGGCGTTCGTCAGGCTGGTCGAGGCGGGGAAGGCGGCGGAACTCGCCACCAAGATGGGGCTGGTGTAAGAGATGGGCAAGAGGATACTACAGCGGAGGCGGGGAAAGGCAGGGATACAGTTCAGGGCGCCCATCAAAGGGAAGATCGCGCCCGTCCGGTACCCGAAGGAAGGGGCCGATGGACAGGCGACCGTGACCGCGATTCTGGACGAGCGGGGCAGGAGCGCGCCCCTGGCTCAGCTCAAGCTCGACAGGAACAGGTACACCTACGTCCCAGCCGTCGCGGGGATGTCAGTGGGGCAGCAGGTGACGGTGGGACCCACTTCACAGGTCAGCGGAGGGAACATCATGCCGCTCTCCAGGATTCCGGAAGGGACCCGCGTATGCAACATCGAGATTCGAAGGGGAGATGGGGGGAGGCTGGTCCGGGCGTCGGGGACGTCGGCCGTCCTCTTCTCGAAGGCGAACGGAAGGGCCATCATCAAGCTGCCGTCCGGTAAGAACATCATGGTGAGCGATGTCTGCAGGGCCACCATCGGTGAGGTAGCCGGGGGTGGAAGGAGGGAGAAGCCGTTTCTGACGGCCGGGGCGAGGCACCACGCCATGAGGGCTTCGGGGCGGGTCTACCCGCGCATGAGAGGGATTGCTATGGCGGTGGTCTACCACCCGTTCGGGGGCGGCAGGCACCAGCATCCGGGCAAGTCGACCAGCACCTCCAGGAACGCTCCGCCTGGAAGGAAGGTAGGATTAATAGCGCCGAGGAAGACGGGAAGGAAGAGATTGGCCAGGGCCAGCGCGGAGGTCTCGAAGTAGATGCCGAAGGAGTTCAGGTACAGAGGGAGGACCATCGAGGAGCTCAACTCGATGTCGACCGAGGCGCTGCTCGAGCTTCTGCCGTCAAGGGCGAGGCGCTCTCTCAACCGCGGGGTTTCCGAAGACAAGCGGAAGCTCCTCGAAGACGCCAGGGCGACCAAGGAAGGGAAGCTCCAGGGCCAGATCAAGACCCACGCCAGGGACATGATTATCCTCCCGACCATGGTTGGGCTCACCATAGCCGTCCACAACGGAAGGGAGTTTGTCCCCCTCGAAGTCAAGCCGGAGATGATCGGCAGGTACCTGGGGGAATATGTGATCACGAACAAGAAGGTCGTCCACGGTACGCCGGGCATTGGCGCAAGCCGCTCGAGCCTTTACGTGCCATTGAAGTGACTTGTTCGACCCTGCGGCCTTCATCAGGGTCGTAGCCTTCGGAATAGTCTATGCCGGGATAGAGTACAGGTATGTCAACAGGTACGAGCGGGACTGGACGAAGACGGCTGAGGGCTTCGTTGAGAAGCCCGTCTTCTGGGAGATATCCCCCTACCACCTCTATCTGCTCCTCCCCCTCTTCGTGATCGTTTCATACTCCACTTCGCTCACAGCCTGGGCGGGGAACACGTTCTTTCTTGCAGTGCTCGAAGACATCGTGTACTTCGCCTGGAGGCGGAGCCCTGTCTCCAAGAAGGACTGGACCACTACCCTGATGGGGAGCTTCAGGTTGGGTAAGATGGAGATTCCGGCGTGGTGGCCCATCGACCTGACCGTGGCTGCCGCGCTCTTCCTTCTTCCGTTCTAGCTAGACGACGTCGGTCTGCGACTGGTCCCTGAGGAAAGTCAGCAGGTAATAGGGGCTCCCCACCCCTTTCCCCGTCACCCCGCTGGCCTTCCAGCCGGTGAACGACTGCGCGCCCGGCCAGGCGCCCGTGGTCGACCCTCCGCTCCTGTTCGCGTATGTCACGCCGAACTTTATCCCGTCGAAGAACTTCTTGATCTCCTTCTTGTCCTTGGTGAATATCCCGGCGGTGAGGCCGTAGTCAGTCGAATTCGCCCTTTGAAGCGCTTCGTCGAGCCCGGAGAAGCCGTTCACGACCACGAATGGTACGAACAGCTCGTCCTTGACGAGCCTGCTCTCCTCGGGGAGGTCGGCCACGACGGTGGGAGAGACATAGAAGCCGGCCTGCTCCTTCCCCCCTTCCAGGACGCTCCCCCCGGTGACCATCCGGGCCCCAGCCTGCTTCGCGTCGTCGACCGCCTTCCTGAAGGTATCCACCGCCTTGGCGTTGATGACCGGCCCCATGAACGTCCCCTTTTCCCTGGGGTCGCCCACCGCCACCTTCTCCACCCTCTCCTTCAGCGCGGCGAGGAACCTGTCCTTCACCTCCTTCTGGACGTAGACGCGGGAGGTCGCGCTGCACTTTTGGCCTCCGTAGCCGAAGGCGGCCCGGACAGTGCCTTCCACCGCCTTTGGGATGTCAGCCTTAGCCGTGACGATGGTCGGGTTCTTGCTCCCCATTTCCATGAGGATCGGCTTGGGGTAAGGCTGCTCCGTGTGGAAGCGCCTGAAGAGCCTCATCCCGACGTCCCTCGAGCCGGTGAAAGCAATCCCGTCGACGTCTTGGTTGGAGACGAATTCGTCCTCGAAGTTCTCGCCCGGGCCTGTCACGTAGTTGACCGCCCCCGCAGGGACCCCCGAGTCTATGTAGAGCCGGTAGAGCATCAGCCCGGTGAGGGGCGCCGCGCTCGTCGGCTTCAGTATCACCGAGTTCCCAGTCATCAGGGCACCCATGGCCATCCCGTTCGCGAGCATGAACGGGAAGTTGAAAGGTGATATGATGGGCCACACGCCGTGAGGCTTCAGGACGTCGGTGTTGCGCTCTCCGGGGCCCCCCGGCCCCATCCTGATGGAGTATCCCTTCTCCCTTCGCATGGTCCCGGCGTAGAACTTGACCGCATCCATGGCTTCCCAGCACTCGGCAAGCGCTTCCAGCCTGTTCTTCCCCACCTCGTAGGTTATCGCAGCCGCGATGTCGAACTTCCTTTCGTCCACAAGCTTCGCGTACCTGTCGAAGGCGCGTACCCTGTCCTGCCACGTCTTCGCGCTCCAGACCTCGAACCCCTTCTTCGCCGCCGCGATGGAAGCTCTCGCGTGCTCCCTCGTCCCGACCTGGAACTTGCCGACGACTATTGAAGTGTCCATGGGGCTCCGGACCTCGAACTCTCCGGCCTCAGACCAGACCTCTTTCCCGCCTATGTGCATCGGGTGGCTCTGGCCCAGCCTCCCCTCGAGCCGCTTCAGGGCGGCCTCATACTTCGGGTTTAGGCTCTCGTCGGCGAAGAGAGTGACATAGGTGACCTTGCGGGCGGGCTTCCTCCCGGAAGATGAGGACTTCTTGGGCATGGACGCCGCCGCAGGGCGGTGCGCTAAAATCTTGTCGCCTAACCACGGCTCACCAGGCGTTGGTGAGAGAACTCCGCGCCGGTGACGGCTGAATACTCCCTGACGAAGCGGGGCTTCACCTCTTCGAAGGGGAGCGGCCTCCCCAGGATCTTCTGCATCGAGGTCATGGTTGAGGGGTCGAGGCCGCAGGGCCTGATTAGCTCGAAGTAGCTCAGGTCGGTGTTGACGTTCAGCGCGAACCCGTGGTAGGAGACCCAGTCCGTGACCGCCACCCCGATGGACGCGAGCTTCTTCCCCCCCACCCAGACGCCGGGGTGCCCCTCCAGCCTCTCCCCGTCGACGCCGTACGCCGCTGCAGTCCTGATGACCGCCTCTTCGATGCCCCGGACGTGACGGCGGACGTCGTGGTCCTTCAGGAGGAAGATTGGGTATCCGACCAGCTGACCTGGGCCGTGGTAGGTTGCGTCGCCGCCGCGCTCCACCTGGAAGATGGGTATCTTCTGGGGCCTGAAGTTGTCAGGGGTGGTCTTCCGGCCCAGGGTGACCACGTGTGGATGCTCGACCAGGACCAGGGAGTCGGGGATCTCCCCCCTGGCTCTCTTGGCGGCTAGCTCTCTCTGAAGCTCCAGAGCTTCGCCGTACTCCATGGTGCCGAAGTCGAAGAGGAAGCAGCTCATGCCTTGAGCTGGTGGATCGGGTGGCCGGCGGCGGACTCCGCCGCTTCCATGATCGCTTCCGGCAGAGTGGGGTGGGGGTGGACCGTAAGGGCGATGTCCTCCACGGTGGCTCCCATCTCTATGGCAAGAGCCGCCTCGCTTATCAGGTTCGAAGCCTCAGGCCCGACGATCTGGACGCCGAGGACAAGGCCGTCCTCCTCGTTCGAGACGACCTTGACGAACCCCTCGGGCTCCCCTGCCGAGAGGGCCCTCCCCAGGGCGGCGAACTGAAACCTGCTCCGCTTCACTTTGTATCCTGCCTCGATGGCCTTGGCCTCTGTCAGGCCCGCGCTGGCGACCTCGGGGTCACAGAAGACCGCGTCTGGGATGACCTTCCAGTCCGCTGCAGATGGAAGGCCCGAGATGCACTCCGCTGCCACGATCCCCTCCTTGGAGGCCTTGTGCGCCAGGAGAGGGGGGCCTCTCACGTCCCCGATGGCATAGACGCCAGGGACGTTCGTCTGCATCTTCTCGTTGGTGAGTATGTACCCCCTCGGGTCGGTCTGCACGCCGATGGCTGCGAGGTTGAGATTCTCTATCCTGGGCTTCCGCCCGACGCTCACCAGGATCTTGTCCGCCACGACGGTCAGCGTCCCTTCGGGGGTCTCTATCTCGACTTCGGCCTCGGACCCCTTCTTCACGACTCGCGCGACCTTCGACTTCAGGTGGACCTTCCCGCCCCTTGCCTCAAGCTTCCTATGGACGGTCCTTACGATCTCGGGGTCGCTCCCCGGCAGGAGCTGGTCCATTATCTCGACGACCGTGACCTGGCTCCCGAGCTTCTGGAACAACGAGGCGAACTCCAGCCCTATGGCGCCTCCCCCCACTATCAGCAGTCGGCCGGGAGCGCCCTTGAGTTCGAGCCCCTCCTTCGAGCTGATCACCAAGTCGCCGTCGAACTCTAGGCCAGGCAGGCTCGACGTCCTGGTCCCGGTGGCGATCACCAGGCTCCTGAACGAGACGTCCTCCTTTCCCTGGGCGGTGGTCACCACCAGGCGGTCCTTCGACACCACTTCGGCCACGCCGAAGATTACCGAGGCCCGGTAGCCACGCAGCAGCCCCTCCACCCCGCTGACGAGCTTCGAGACGACCTCGGACTTCCACTTCTGCAGCTGGGCGAAGTCCACGGAGACGCTGGAGGCCCTCAGGCCGAACTTCTCAGCCTCCTTGATCTTGTCGACAAGCTTGGAGACCGTTATGAGGGACTTCGATGGTATGCACCCGTAGTTCAGGCACTCCCCTCCGAGCCTGTCGGCTTCTATGACCACAGTTTTCAGGCCGAGCTGGGCGGACCTGATGCCGCAGACATAGCCCCCGGGTCCTCCTCCGATTATGGCGACGTCTGCCTCTATCATGGACAAACGGGGTCGCCGCTGTCTACGGGCTTAAACGTTGCTGGGAGGCGCCCTGCTAGAGGACTTCGGCCAGCAGCTTCTTCGTGTCCTGTATCGTCTCGATCAGTCTCGAGGTGAACCTTGCCGCATAGGCGCCGTCTATCACCCTGTGGTCGAACGACAGTGAAAGGTAGGTGGTGTCTCTGACTTCTATCTTACCGTCGCGGACGACCGGTCGCTTGGCTATCTTGTGGAGCCCCAGGATAGCGACCTCAGGGAGGTTGATGATGGGTGTGGCGAAGAGTCCGCCTATCGCCCCGACGTTGGTGATGGTGAAAGTGGAGCCCCGGACGTCATCGAGCCCAAGCTGCCCGGTCCTGGCCTTCTCAGAGAGCTTGGCAATCTCCCCTGCGAGCTCGAATATGTCCTTCCTGTCCACGTCCTTCACGACAGGTACGACGAGCCCCTGCTCGGTGTCTGTCGCGATCCCGATGTTGTAGTACTTCTTCAGGACGATGTTCCCGGCCTGTTCGTCCAGCGAAGAGTTGACGTATGGGAACTCCTTGAGGGCGGGCACCAGCGCCTTGATTATGAACGGGAGGTAGGTCAGGCGCACCCCCCTCTTATCGGCGCTCCCCCTGAGCGCCTCTCTCAGCAGCACGAGTTCAGTCATGTCCGCCTCGTCGACGTGGGTGACCTGAGCTGTCGTCCTCTGGGACTTCACCATTCTGTCGGATATGGTCCTCCTCAGGCCCCTCAGTGGGATGAGCTCTTCTCCGGGGCCCCCCCTGGTCGGCTGAAGCGACTGGAGGGCTGCGGCGGTCGCGGCCGGCCTCGACGCTGACGTCCTGATGTCCTCATCGGTCACCCTCCCCTGTGGCCCCGACCCGTGGACCCTCGCGATGTCCACGCCAAGCTCCCTCGCCAGCCTTCTCGTGGCCGGAGTAGCGAGGACGGATTGGGCAGGGGCTGGGGGTGCCTGCTGTGACTGGGCAGCCGCCTGCGCTGGCGCGGCCTTGGGGGGAGCCGCTACTGGGGGGACCGCCGGAGCGCTGGCGTTCCCATCGTCTATCACCAGAATCGTCTGGCCAACCTTTGCCACGTCTCCTTCCTTGACCAGTAGCTTTGACACCCTCCCGCTCCTGGGGGATGGAATCTGGACGTTCACCTTGTCCGTCATCACTTCGACGATGGGCTGGTCTTCCTTGATCTGGTCCCCTTCCTTCACCATCCACTTGATGACCTCTCCCTCGGTGATGCCTTCGCCGAGGTCCGGCAGTCTGAACTCCAAGACAGATACGGGCGACCCGGTGGAGGGTTAAAAACTGTGCAGCCAGCTCGTGGGGAGCCTATTCAGTAGCCGACCACGTCGAGGGCCGCCTTCATGACGCGTTCCTTGCTCGGGATATAGTTGTCCTCGAGCTTGGCCAGGGGTACGGGTATGTCGTAGCCGGTCACCCTCCTGACGGGCGCCTTCAGGTAGTCCAGGGCCCTCTCAGCCACGGTGGCCGCTACCTCCGCCCCTATCCCGACATTGCGGGGCGCTTCGTGGACGACGACGAGCCTTCCGGTCTTCTGCACCGATCCCACCACGGTTTCGAAGTCGATGGGGGAGACGGTTCGCAGGTCGACCACTTCGGCCGAGACAGACCTCTCGCTCTGAAGCGCCTCCGCCGCCTGTGCGGTGGGGACCATCATCGCGCCGTAGGAGACGAGCGTGACGTCGTTGCCCTGCCTTACCACACTTGCCTTGCCTATGGGGATGCGGTACTCCTCCTCAGGGACGTCGGCCTTGGGGGAGTCGTAGATCTTCTTGGGCTCCATGAACACCACCGGGTCCGGGTCGGTCAGGGCGGATGCGAGGAGGCCTTTGGCGTCATATGGGGTGGAGGGGACTACGACCTTCAGCCCCGGCGTGTGGGCGAAGTAGGCTTCGGGGGATTCAGAGTGGAGCTCTGGGGGTCGTATGCCTGCCCCATAGGGGAATCGGATGACACCCCTGAGTGCGAACCTCCCTCTGGTCCTGTTCCTCATCCTGGCTATGTGACTGAAGATCTGGTCGAAGGCAGGGAAAGTGAAGCCGTCAAACTGGAACTCGGCCACGGGGACCATGCCGCCGATAGAGAGGCCCACGAATATGCCAGCTATGCTGAGCTCGGCCAGGGGGGTGTCGAAGACCCTGCTGGGGCCGAACTCGTCAAAAAGCCCGCGCGTCACCTGGAAGACGCCGCCGTTCTTTGCCACGTCCTCCCCGAATATCACCAGCCTGCTGTCGCGCCGCAGGCCCTCCCTGAGGGCCATGTTGACCGCGTTCCTGATGTTTATCCCCGGCTTCCCGCCGGTGGCCGACGGCTCGGGCGCCGAAGCCGCTGGGCCAGACTGTCCCCCAAGAAACTCGGCCTTCTCCATGGCGAGGACTGGGGTGAGTGAGGAGTAGGTGTAGTCGAATATCGCCTCCGGGTCCACGGGGGGGGTCGCCCTGTAGGCAGCTATCGCCTCGTTCATCTTGTCCTGGGCGGCGGCAGCGACAGCCTCCTTCGTCTTGTCGTCCAGCAGGCCGCGCGACCTCAGGTACTTCTCGAATCTGACGATGGGGCTCCTCCGCTCCCATTCAGCGACCTCATCCGGAGCCTTCAGCTTGTTGGAGACAAGCTCGGCGGTCGTGTGCGGGCCGAGCCTGTAGGTAGAGTACTCGATCAGGGTGGGTCCCCCGCCCCTCCTTGCCTTGTCGACCGCGTACTTGGTAGCCTCATAGGACGCGATGACGTCGTTGCCGTCGACGAGGATCCCTTCGAAGCCGTAGGCGACTGCCTTCTGGGCGATGGTCTTCGACGCCGTCTGGGCGCCCCTCCTGACGGAGAGGGCCCACTGGTTGTTCTCCACCCCGAATATGACTGGCAGGTCGTAGACCCCGGCTATGTTCATCGCTTCGTGGAAGTCCGCCTTGGAGGTGCCGCCGTCCCCGGTGACCACGAATACAACTGACTTCTCCCCCTGCAGGCGCTTCGCCATCGCGAGCCCCGCGGCGTGAGGGAGCTGGGTGGCAACTGGAACGGCCAGCGGGAGCATGTTCAGGTCCCCGGGCGTCTGCATCCCCCTCTCGTCCCCGCCCCAGTACTGCAGCAGCTTGACTGGGGGCATCCCGAAGGCCAGCATACCCGCGGAGTCTCTGTACATGGGGACGTACCAATCTCCCCGCTCCAGGGCGTTGACCGGCCCAATCTGCGCCGCCTCCTGCCCCTTGCCGGGCGCATAGGTCCCGATCTCCCTGAGGGTCGAGAGGTTGGTCGCCTTGTCGTCGAAGAGGCGGCCGAAAACAAGCTGCTCGTAGATCCGTTTCAGAGTATCCGGTGAGAGGTTTGGGTCCTTCCCGCGGATGCCTCCGTCGGGGGATAGCCTCTGAAAGAGAAACTCTTCGGGAGTGGCGAACTTGAAATCAGACTCGCTGAAGATTCGTGGTACCGCGTCGGTGCCAGACCTCTTCATGGAATCTTCTTCGGTCAAGGATTTTTTCTGATTCCGGCGCCCATATAAGATTGGTGGGCTCTACTGTTCCTTTGGATGGCCGTCCTGATGAAGAATTCCCCCGCGCGGTAGCTGCTTCTCACCAGCGGGCCCGAGGCGACGTACAAGAACCCGAGTTCTTCACCCATGGCTCTGTATCGTCCGAAGTGTATGGGGTCGACGTAATCGGCCACTTTAAGGTGGCGCGCGGAAGGGCGGAGGTACTGTCCCACCGTGAGGAAGTCCACGTCCGCCTGCCTCAGGTGCGTCATCGCCTGGTATACCTCCTCCTCTGACTCCCCGAGGCCCACCATTATGGACGACTTGGTGTAGACGCCAGGGTCCAGCTTCTTCACGTTCCGCAGGACCGAGAGCGACTGCCAGTAGTTCGCCCGCGGGTCCCTCACCCTGTGGGTGAGAGAAATAGTGGTCTCGATGTTGTGGGCTATGACGTCGGGTCGCGCTTCGACGACAGCCCTCAGGCCGTCGAGGTCCCCCTGGAAGTCTGGGATCAGGACTTCGACGAGCATCCCCGGGTTCTCCTCCTTCACGAGCTTGACCGTGCGGGCGATGTGGGAAGCCCCGCCGTCAGGCAGGTCGTCTCTGTCTACAGAGGTCAGCACTACGTAGGTCAGGCCCATCTGGGAAAGGGCGAATGCGACGTTCTCTGGCTCGAGCTCGTCCAGGACCCCCTGGGGCTTCCCCGGGGTGACCATGCAGAACCGGCATGCCCGCGAGCAGACGTCCCCCATCAGCATCAGGGTGGCCGTCCCGCCCCCCCAGCATTCGTGGACGTTCGGACAGTGGGCTTCCTCGCAGACCGTGTGCAGGTTCAAGCGGCCGAAGAGGGCCTTCAGGTCGTCGTAGTTCTCCCCGATGGGAGGTTTTACAGTGAGCCAACTTGGCTTGGGATCGGCTAGCAATTTCAGCTGCTGACGAGCAACTTCAGCCTGTCAAAATCCTTTACGGAAAAGGTGCCTTCGCAGGCGTAGCAGCCTTCCACCTTGAAGTCGGGCTCAAGGTCGCCGTGCAGGAGGCACATCATCTTGTTGAACCTGATGTAGTCGAGGACCTCGGTCATCGACCGGAGCGCCTCTCTGGTGTCGGGATGGTCCAAGGAGAGCTCCTTGGCTATCTTGTCCGCGGCCTTCGTCACGGTCGGGTCGCCCTCGAGGTTGACCATGACCCCCCTCGTCTTTCTCGCGTAGTTACTCACTGAGGCCTGGGTGACCCCGAGGCGCTTCGCGACCTCCTGCTGGGTGAGACGGTACTCCTCCTGCAGCCTTCTCGCCACCATGGCCCTCAGGGCGGGGAGGGCTGACTTCGCGACTATCTCATAGGGGCTGATGAGGCGGGTCATCGTCTTTTCAATAACGTATGTTATAGTCCGTTATTTAAGGCGATACTCACGCCACAGCTCACTTTCGCAGCCGACGCTTTTCTGACGACTGGCCGACCGCAAACTTATTGGAGGAGGCCGAGGAGTTTCCCACAGTTCTTGACGCCGCGCCCAGACGACCCAAGGAGACGGTGAGCGGTGCAAGGGCAGAACGTCTTCCAGTTCCTTTCGCCTCCCCTGCTCGCAGCCTTGAAGGAACGGGGATTCGACTCCCCCACCGACCCCCAGGCGAAGCTCCTCCCCATAGTGATGAAAGGAAAGAATGCGCTCCTCATGGCCCCGACGGGGACTGGGAAGACTGAAGCGGCCCTGCTTCCGATTCTTGACGCCATCATCCGCGAGGGCGAGACGAGAGAGAAGGGGACGAAACTGTTGTACATCACCCCGCTCCGAGCTCTCAACAGGGACATGCTCGACAGGATGCAGTGGTGGTGCAAGCGCTTCGACATCAGGCTGGGAGTGAGGCACGGAGACAGTAGCCAGGCAGAGAGGACCAACCTGAGCCTGGCCCCGCCCGACATACTCATCACGACGCCGGAGACCCTCCAGATCATGCTCGTGGGGAGGAGGATCAGGCAGAACCTGGCGAAGCTGAGGTGGGTGGTGGTGGACGAGGTGCACGAGCTCTCGGAGGACAAGAGAGGGAGCCAACTGAGCGTCGGGCTCGAGAGGCTGAGGGACGTGGCAGAGAAGGAGTTCCAGGTAGTCGGTCTGTCGGCCACCGTCGGCTCCCCGGAGAAGGTCGCTCAGTTCCTAGTGGGGAACGGGAGAGAATGCGAGGTGGTGCGCGTCCCGGTTGAGAAGAGCCTGTCGCTGAAGGTGGTGGCCCCCAGGGCGACGGGGGACGACAGGATCCTCGCCGATGCCATATACTCCTACCCCGAAGTCGCGGCCAGGCTCAGGACCGTCAGGGAGCTGGTGGAGAAATACAGGTCAGTCCTCATTTTCACGAACACGCGGTCGGAGGCCGAGGCGCTGTCGAGTCGATTCAGGGTGTGGGATCCAGGATTCGCCATAGCGGTCCACCACAGCTCGCTGTCCAAGGCGACCAGGGAAGCCGTCGAGAGGAGCCTCAAGGATGGGAAGCTGCTCGGAGTAATATGCACGAGCAGCCTCGAGCTCGGCATAGACATAGGGTTCCTTGAGTATGTGATTCAGTACAACTCCCCGAGGCAGGTGACCAGGCTGATTCAGAGGGTAGGACGCAGCGGGCACAGGGTGGGTGAGGTCTCCAATGGGCTGGTGATCACCCAGGACTCTGACGACACGCTGGAAGCCGCCGTGCTCTGCAGGAAGGCGGTGATGGGCGAGCTGGAACCCCTCGAGCCGATCTTCAACCCCTACGACGTGGCCATACACCAGGTCGCCGGGCTGCTCATCGAGCAGGGGAACTGGAACTTCGACGACCTGGTGGCCTTCTTCAAGAGGAGCTATGCCTATGCGGAACTCGACGGGGAGAGGATGAAGAAGGTGCTCACCTACATGCGGGAGCGCTATCCCCGCCTGGCCTACTACAGTGAATCGGACGGGAAGGTCTTCCGCGCCAGGGACGTCAAGCCGCTGTTCCAGTACTACTTCGACAACCTCTCGATGATTCCGGACGAGAAGCAGTACCTGGTCATCGAAGGGGACACGTTCGTCGGCACCTTGGACGAGGCGTTCGTGTCGGAGTACGGGGAGGTCGGTGTCAAGTTCGTGGAGGCGGGGAGGTGCTGGAAGGTAGAGCAGATCTACGGGAACAAGGTATACGTGAGGTCAGAGGATGATCCGACGGGTGCAGTCCCCCACTGGGTGGGAGATGAGATACCTGTCCCGATGGAGGTCGCGGCAGAGGTAGGGTCCGTACGAAGGAGGTACGCCGAGGAGTTGGAGAAGGGTGGAGAGGCTGAATACCTGGACGAGCTGGCCAGGACTTACCCGGCCTCCAAGGACGCCCTCCAGGAATCCTTGAAGGAGGTCGCGGAGCAGCAGGCTGCGAAGCTCCCCATACCCTCAGAGAGGCTTGTGACCATCGAGAAGTGGGACAAGTACCTGGTCATACAGGCGGCCTTCGGGCACAGGGTGAACAGGCTGCTGGCCAGGGTCCTCGGTCACCTCATTTCCGAACGGATAGGGCAGTCGGTAGCCGTCCACCAGGACCCTTACCGGATTGTGATCGAGGCCGAGGTGACGCCCGCCGTCGTCCTTTCGGTGGTCGAGGAGCTCCACAAGCTCGACCTGAAGGCAGCGACTGAGAAAGCCGTAGAGAGGAGCGGGATCTTCAAGCGGCGCCTCATCCACGCGGGCAAGAAGTGCGGCGCCATAGCCAAGGACGCAGACTACGCAAGTGTCTCCATCGCCGGGATCATCGAAGCCCTCAGGGACACCCCCGTCTACGAAGAGGCGATGAGCATGATTTTCCACGACGACTTCGACCTCTCGGCGGCTGCCGACGTGATCGAGAAGATTAACGCAGGCGCGATTGACGTGAAGCTGGTAGAGTACGAGGGGCTCACCCCCATCGCCAGAATCGGGGTGGAGGAGATCAGCAGACGTGGAGAGATAGTCTCACCAGAGCGGTTGAGGGCCCTCCTGAAGCAGTCGACCAGGGCAAGGGTCAACGAGACGTTCCTCGTGGCGGTCTGCACCAGCTGCTGGAACTTCCTGGAGCTTAGAAAGGTCGCAGACCTAGAGGGGCTCGAGAGCTGCCCCGCGTGCGGGAAGCCTAGGTTGGGGCTCTCGACCGACTCTTATGAGAACGTCTTCTCGCTGGCCATGAAGGCCAGGAGCAGGGCGGCTCTTACCGGAGCCAAGCTGAAGGTGGTCGAGGCGCTCAGAAAGTCGTCGGAGCTGAGGAAGGAGTACGGTCACGCCGCTGACATGATCCTGGCCGGGAGGGGGATAAGGCTGGCAGAAGCTGCAGCGCTGGCCGCGAAGATGAGGAAGGAAGGGACGGATGTCGTTGAACTCATCATCGAAGGAGAGAGGGAGGCGCTGCGCAGGCGCTACTTCTTCGCCGCTTCCTGAGCGCGCGACAGTATCAGCGTCATGAGAGTCTTCTCGTCCACCTCCGCTCTGGTCCTCCAGCCTATGTGCACCATGGTCCGTTCGTCCTGCTCTAGGTAGCCGCGCTTCACGTACCGGTCGAGCGAGTAGTCGATCCTCCACCTGGGGAACTTCTCCCTGAGGAACTGCTCGACCTCGCGCCTGGCGACACGGCCGGTCTTGGAGTTGACGAAGGCGATGGTTGCCGCGAGGACAGCCAGGTCGTCTATCCTGATGCCCGACGTTTCCGCCTCCGTGACGGTAGGAGGCTCCTTGAACCTCAGGAGGAAGCGGGATGAATCGTCGGTCCCGTCGACGCCCTTCACCTCGAACACCTCGAGGCCCATGGGTGCGACGTCTTCTGAGAGGACTCCGATGATCTTGCGGTAGTCCCTCCCCAGGTACCGCTTCATCTCCCACCCCTTGACGCCGGGGTTACGCCCACGCTGGAGGACTAAGACCTGGAAGGCCCGCCTGACCTTCCTCTCCAGAAGCGCCCTGTCAGCGGTGTCCGACTCCATCAATTCTCGCCCGTTATCGATATCGCGACAGACTTCGGAGTCCCCTTCGTCTTCTCGGCCAGGGCCATGGTCCAGATTCTTCCCGTGAGAGGCTCGGTCTTCAGGAGGGCCCTCCCTTCGCTGATGAGGAACGCGAGGAGGTATGCCCTCCTGACCTTCATCTCGAAGCTTTCGACCCCGATGAACTGGCGGTAGTCGACCCAGTCTCCGTTGGACTCCCTCAGGAGCTCTTCGTACAACTGGGTCAGTTCGACCTCGAACTCCTCCCTGGTGAAGACGCCGGTGCTGACCAGGTCGGCGTAATCGACCGTCCCCGGCCTGACTCCGTAGTTCCCGAACTGGTCTTTGAACCTCTCAGAGAGCGGGATTAGCTCGCGCCAGTAGACGAAGGCCTTCTCCAGCCCCCTGGGAGACAGCTGGTCCACCTGGGCTATCGGGTGCCAGCTCCTGACGAACGCCTCGGTGAGGGCTTCCTTGGAGAGGAGCTTCACCTTGAGCTGGATGAGAAGAGGGTCGATGAAGAGAGCCGAAGCTCTCGACTTCAGCCACTGGTCCTGAAGCTTCACTATCTGCGCCAGCTCGAGCATCGCCTCCGAGTCCACCAACAGTTCGTCCAGGAGCTTGAGCTCCGGGAGCCTCTGCTTCAACAGCAGTATCTTCTCCCTTATGTCCACGTCGAAGGGGTTCGCGCTGCTGGTCTCGACGTCGCGGCATAGCTCTATCACCCTGAGGTAGTCGTCGAGCTTGGTCTGTTCCAAGAAGTTACTTCAGCTCCTTGACCTCGGACGAGCCGTGGACCGCCTGGACCGTGATGACGTGGGCGCTCCTGTCGAACACCGTCAGTATCGACGGGGTGATTACGATGTATTGTGAGGCCTCCCTCTGCTTCATCTGCGACAGAATCATCTTGAACATCGCTTCCCTGTTCTTGGGGTCCATATGTATGTCGAACTCGTCCATCGCCCTCAGGGGGGAGACTATCCTCGCCTGGAGGGACAGGATGAAAGCCATCAGGGCCACCGACCGCTCCCCGCCGCTCTGGGTGAACGGATCGAGGGTGGTGGGGGCGCCCCCCCTGAACCCGACGTATAGGTCGAGGCCGGCGTCTTCGATGGTGTCAGCCTGCTCGAACTTTATGAAGCCGCTGGCGTCCGTTGCGGACAGGACCGCCTGATAGGATGGATCCACAGTTTCAACCAGATCTTCCATGGCTTTCCTCCAGATGCCCTTACGCGAGTCCAGCTCCGAGAGCATGGACTTCTTGTTCTCCTGGAGCATTGCGAGCTTCGCCTTCAGCTCTTCGATGTTGCCAGAGTAGTCGTTGTAGATTTTCTCCGCGTCGTCGGGCACGTCCTGCATCTTTTGGATGTGGGCGGACACAAGCTTCAGCTCCTCTGAGACTTCATAGGGCTGGCGCGCTGTCTCCATCCTGCCCCCCGCCCTTTCGAGGTCCGGAGCCAGTTTGTCCAGCTCCGCTTTGTACTCTCTAGCAGTCCTCTCGAGGTCGTGGAGGTCAGACTCCGTCACTCTGATGCGGTACGAGAGTACCTCAGCCTTGACTTTGAAGGACACGTAGCTGTCGGTAGCGCGCCTGATGAGGTCCTCGGTCTTGGTGATGTCAGGCTGCAGGGAAGAGACTTCTCTGTCCAGCTCCGTCTTGCGGCGCTGGGCATCCTCTTCGGCCGATAGGCTCTTTTGCTCGATGTACGCGGCGAGCTCCTTGAGCCTCTTCGCGCTCCTGTCCCCCCCTTTTGACAGGAGCTCGTCAATCGTGGTTGACAGCCCTGAGAGGTCGTCCTTTATCGACCGGTAGGCGTCGCGAGCCGACTCGTCCTTCGCCTTCTCCGACTCCGCCCGCACGAGGGCATAGTAGAGCTTGCGCAGTTCCACCTGCTTGTCCAGGAGCGTCTGGTGGGTCTGCTCGGCGTCGGAAGAGACCTCGGTCTGCTGCGACTTCAGGTCTTCAAGGGCCTTCGTCTTCGAAGCAATCTTCTCCTCGGCGCCCTGTAGTGCCTTGCTGAGCTTGTTCTCAGTGCTCCACAGAAGCTCCTTGGTCAGGAGGTCTCTGTGTTCGATTTGCCTCCGCTTCTCCTGGTAGCGGTCGTACACCTGCTTCCAGTATTCGAGGGCCTGGTTGGCGTTGTCTATGAGTTGGAGGAGGGAGCTCTCCTCTCCCACCAGTCCGCCCAGCTCCTGCTCGGCCAACGTGATCCTCTGCCTGTACTCGGAGAACCCGACCGCCTCTTCGACCATCCTCAGGCGCTCCTGGGGGGTGACGGCGCCCAGCTCCTCTATCATCCCCTGGTGCATGATGATGAGCAGGTTGTCTGGGTTGATGCCGAACTCGCTGAGGAGCCTCACGACCTCGCTCTTGTCTATCTCCTTGTAGTCCGCCTCGAACCAGTACGAACCGTCGCGCCTCAGGTACCTGCTGAGCATGAAGGTGTCCGACTTCGAGTAGGGAATCGGCCTCCGCCCCGCCTTCTGGGAGTTGTCGAAGATGAGAGAAACCCGGGCGATGTCTTTACCGCGCCTGATGAGGTCTGAGAGCTTCCTTGACCTTTCGGTGTACGCCTGCCCGAACGCTACGGAAATGGCGAGGAGGACCGAGGACTTGCCGGCCCCGTTGGGACCGACTACCAGGTTCAAGCCCTCGCGGAGGGGTATCCGGGCATACTCGTAACTCATGAAATTCTCCAGGATGATCTCCTTTACTGTGGTAAGATGAGACGGCCTCTCCTGGGAGACCTCTCTGACGCCTCGGGACAAGCTTCGAGCCTGCGCGGGCCCCGGGCGCTTTTAGACATTGCCCCCCGGGAGGCCGGAATACAGTTTCACCGACCCCTCTCTCGTGACACCTTAAATCGGGTGGCGGTCCTCTCACCGTTGTTGTCTGCTCGGACCGCGTTCGAAGCTCTCGCTCCAGCCGTGAGGGGGTTCCTGGCAGACACGGGGATGGTTGAGCCCACGCCCCCCCAGATCGAGGCATGGCCCCTCGTCTCTCGAGGGGGAGACGTCCTCGTGGTAGCCCCCACAGGTTCCGGGAAGACCGAAGCCGCAATGCTTCCGCTGCTGAGCAGGCTGTTGTCTGAAGGTCACGGGGACGGGATTTCGCTGCTGTACATCACCCCCATGCGAGCCCTGAACCGCGACATGCTGAAGCGGTTACAAGCCTGGTGCGCCAGGCTAGGGCTCACGGTCGACGTCAGGCATGGGGACACCCCCCAGTCCCAGAGGTCGAAGCAGTCGACGCACCCCCCTGACGTCTTGGTAACCACCCCGGAGACATTGCAGGCGATACTCCCGGGCCGGAGGATGAGGGACAACTTGTCGCACCTGAAGGCAGTGGTAGTGGATGAGCTCCACAACCTGGTAGAGAGCAAGCGAGGGGTGCAGCTCTGCGTAGGGCTGGAGCGGCTCCGGAAGGTGGCTCCCGACTTCCAGCTGGTCGCGCTCTCCGCCACCGTCGGGACTCCAGCGGTGGCGGCCAAATTCCTCTTCGGAAACCGGAGCGTTAAGATCGTGAAGGCTGATGCGCCCAAGGAATTCGCCTTCGCCATCGAGTACCCGGTCCCCGACCCAGCGAGCCAGTCAGCCGCCAAGGAGACATACTCGGCGCCCGACCTGGCGGCCAGGCTCACCCGGATCAACGCCCTGATCGACGGCCACACTTCGACCCTCATCTTCGTCAACAGCAGGACCCTCGCCGAGATGCTTGGAGAGAAGCTGGCCAGGCTCAGGAAGGACGTCGGGGTCCATCACGGGTCGCTGCCCAGGGAGGAGCGAGAGCGGGTGGAGCAGGCGTTCAAGGCCGGAGAGCTGAAGGCTCTGGTCTGCACCAGCACCCTGGAGCTGGGCATCGATGTGGGGTCTGTGGACCTGGTGGTCCAGTACATGTCACCAAGGCAGGTCACAAGCCTCGTGCAGCGCGTCGGCAGGAGCGGCCACAGGCTCGGGAGGGTCTCCAAGGGCGTCCTCGTCACGGTCTCGGCGGATGACATCATGGAGTCCACCGCCAGCATCCGCTCGGCCGCCCAGAAGAGGATCGAGCCCACCAGGCCATACTCGAACTCCCTGGACGTGCTTGCCCACCAGGTCGCAGGGTACCTCATGGACTTCGAGACGATGGAGGCAAGTAGGATGCTGGCGGAGGTGAGGAAAGCAGCCCCGTTCGAGGGCCTCCAAGACGACGCATTCCTCAGAACCGTGGGCTATCTCGCAGAGCTCCGGAAGCTCAGATTCGACGGCACGACGCTGTCCAGGACCAGACTGACTAGGGAGTACTACTACGAGAACCTGTCGATGATCCCCGACGAGACCAGATACCTTGTCGTGGACGTGTCCACCAACCAGACCGTGGGCATACTGGGCGAGGAGTTCGTCCTTCTGAAGGCGAAGGTCGGCATACACTTCGTGATCAAGGGGCGGGTGTGGCAGGTGGAACAGATAGCCGAGGACAGGAAGATCTATGTGACCCCCGTTGAAGACCCGCTCGCCGCCGTCCCCGGGTGGGACGGCGAGATGCTGCCGATTCCATACGAGCTCGCCGTGGAGACCGGCAGCCTGAGAAGGGAGGTCTCAGACGCGCTGGACGCGGGTCAAGACGCGGTCGAGAGGGTCGAGGGGCACATCCCCGGGGACACGGCTGCGCGGGCCCTCGTTGTGGACCAGATCGCCGAGCAGAAGAAGATGGGAGCGTCGGTCCCATCGGATAGGCTGGTCCTCTTCGAAGGTTTCGGCCGGTACCTGATCGTCCATCTCTGCTTCGGGGAGTCGGTCAACAGGACGTTCGCCTATGTGTTCGAAGAGATCCTGTCTAGGCGGGGACTGGTGAGAGTCTGGTGGCTCGACGGATACAGGCTTCTGATGGAGCTCACCACGGAGACTGGGGAGCTGGACCTTGAGGCGATTGCCACGGAGCTGATGCGCCTGACCCCCGAGGAGCTCGAGAGGACCTATGCGGTCGCCGCCCAGAGGAACTTCCCCTTCCCTGCTCGAGTGAAGTTCGTGGCCGAGAGGTTCGGAGCGCTGAAGCGGGGCAAATTGATTGCCCACCCCAACCTCTGCTCCCTCCCTACCCGCTTCGAAAAGACCCCCATCTTCGAGGAGGCCCTGCAGGAGACCGGGAGGGACCTGATTGACATGGGTCACTCGAAGGAGATTCTCATGGCGGTGGCCGGCGGCAAGATAGCGGTTGAGACCTTCCAAGCGGGTGAGAGGCCCACCCCCATCGCCTACAGTCTCCTCTATCGGTACCTCGAGGTTCCCGAGGCCGTTGCCCCCGACTCACTGGGGAAGTCGTCCTACCAGAGGCTGAAGGCGACCATATTCGGGACCGAGGTGAGCCTCCTTTGCGTGAAGTGTGGCTCGGACCAAGGCCAGACCACAGTGGGCGAAGTTCCTGAGGAGCCCCGGTGCGGAAGCTGCGGGTCAGGGCTCCTGGCTCCATGTTACTGTGGGACGGCCAAGCTCTCCGAACTGATCAAGAAGAGAGAGGCCAGGACCCAGCTGAACGAAGAGGAGCGCTCTGAGCTTTCGCGGGCCAGGCGGGGGGCCGACCTGGTCCTGTCGTACGGAAGGAAGGCGGTCGTCGCCCAGACCGTCTATGGCATCGGCCCGCAGACCGCGTCCAGGATCCTAGCCGAGATGCATGATGACGAGGAGGCGTTCTACAGGGACCTGCTCGAAGCTAAGATTCGGTTCGTCACGACCAGGCAGTACTGGGGGAGCTGAAAGCCCAATAACAGGATTCGTGGAGGTCAGGACGGGTTGGTGCTAGCAGGCAAGGTCTTCCTCGTGAGGGAGAACTACGAGATCGACACCCTCGCGGAGAAGTTGAAGTCGTTCAGGATAGAGACGGAGACGAGCGTAGAGGGGAAGGAGTTCAAGCTCGTGTCAGAGATAACAGACCTGGGGGTCGGCAAGGGGTCACTCGAGGGGAAGTTCTCATTTGACTCCGTCTTCGTGGTCCCCCACAGGGGCGAGTCGGTCCCGGTCCCCAGGACCTATGAAGCGCCTTTCTCCTTCGGAATGTACAAGGATAGGATGTTCCTCACTGTCTACGACAAGAAAAACCGAGCTAACAACATAGCGAACGAGATGAGCAAGGCGGTGTTCATGAGCCTTGGTCAGGTGGTCGAGGCCAGGATCGACCCGGAGACCTTACGGAAGTTCCATGAGGCGAACTTCGACGACACCAAGGTGATATTCTATTCGGACGTCGACCTGCCTAACATCACCAAGCTGTCCCTCTATGGCGCTGAACTGGGCAACACGAGCCTCTACACCGACTACCTTACTCATGGGAAGCTGTGGTACATCGTCTTCAAGAGCAGGGAGTACGGCTACGTGTTCGGGCTCACGAGGAACTGCATCCTGACGGGGTTCAGCAAGATGGAGCTGTCGGAGTTCAAGAACTTCGTGGGGAGCCAGGTCCTCCCGCTGATAGCGTAGCTTGCTGAAGATAGTCCCCGGAGAAGCCGCGCTAGTGTTCTCTACGGCCGAGAGCAAGACCCTGCTGATATCCGACCTGCACCTCGGCCTGGAGAAGGAGATGGCGAAGAAAGGCTTCCGCCTACCCGCCTACTCGGTGAGGATGGTTGAGAGGGTGAAGCGGGCTGCTGAGGAGTATTCGACAACAAGGCTGGTCGTGTTGGGAGACGTCAAGCACACGGTCGGCAAGGTGGAGGACATAGACTGGGGGGCGGTCCCGTGGTTCTTCGACACCATGCTGGACCTCTTCGAGGTCGTGGAGGTCGTCCCGGGGAACCACGACGGGAACATCAAGACGGTCCTCCCCCCGCGCGTGAAACTGGACAGGTCTCAGGGGACCACCTTGGGCGAGGGGCGGAAGCAGATCGGGGTTGCCCACGGGCATGCCTGGCCCTCGGAGGAAGCCATTGCGACGAGGAACCTCGTCATAGGCCACTCCCACTTCACCTACGAGATGCGTGACGGCATGGGCGCCAGGACGAGGGAGTCGGTGTGGGTGACCGCTGACTACGACGTCGCCAAGCTGATGGAGGGGGCAGGGTACCCCTCCAAGCTCCGGGGGAAGGGTAGGCTGACGGTGATGCCCCCCTTCAACAGGCTGGTCGGCGGACAGCCTATCAACAGGAGCAGGTCGTTCGAGTTCGGGCCCGTCCTATCCTCGAGGTCGATAAGCCTCGAAGAGGCAGACATATTCCTGACAGATGGGACCAGGGTGACCTAGGTCATGGGGTCCCGGTGCCGATGGCGCCGGTGATGAGCTTCTCCAGAGATGCCTCTCCCACGGCCCCGATGACCGCGTCCATCGGCTGCCCGTTCTTGAATATCATGAACGTCGGGATGGAGAAGACCTGGAATCGGGAAGAGATGTTCATCTCTTCGTCGACGTTCACCTTCCCGAAGAGCACTCTTCCAAAGTACTTCGCCGCAAGCTTCTCAACCACAGGGTCCATGATCCTGCACGGCCCGCACCATACGGCCCAATAGTCCACGAACACGGGCGTGGGCCCAGAGACAGCATCGTCGAAGTTCTCTTCAGTCAGTTTTACGGTGAGTTCGGTCCGACTAGATTCATGGGACATGATATCAGGCAACTCAGCCTGTGGGTCACGCTGTATATTTAAAATTGGAGGAGAGAAGCAGTGCCTTGGACGATTTCATTTCGAAGGTCGCCATGAACCTCGTCAAGGGCGAACCCGCCTCGAAGGGACTGAGCTCGGCTTCGGTTGCGGTGATACTTCGTGCGGGGGAGCCTGCCAGCGTCCTCCTCATCAAGAGGGCAGAGCGACCCGGGGACCCCTGGTCCGGCCAGATAGCGCTGCCTGGCGGGAAGGCCTCTATCAATGACAGGACCCACCGCGACACCGCGATGCGAGAGACGTTCGAAGAGGTAGGGATCGACCTCGGCGCCAGGGCGGAGTTCCTTGGATATGGGAAGGCTACGACTACGCACACCGGGACGATGGAGGTGGTCCCCGCCGTCTTCGAGCTGAAGGTTGGGGTGGAGGTCAAGCCCAACGACGAGGTGGCATCCTACCGCTGGGTTGGGGTCCAGGAGTTCTACGCCCCCCGCGCCAGATCCGTGCACAAGTTCGAGTCCCAGGGGAGGACCATGGAGATGCCGGCGTACCTGGTGGGGGACTACGTCGTCTGGGGCCTGACCCACCGGGTTCTCAGCTCGGTGCTGGTGGACGCCCAGGGCGCCTGAGCCGCTATTTCTCTTCCACGAAGTCTTGTATCGCCCTTAGCGTCTGGGGATTCTCGCGGAGGTACTCGGCGAGCCTTTCGAGCCGCCTCAGGGTGCTGGGATGCACGTGATGCTCTATCCCTTCAGTGTCGACGTATGCGGTCTGCTCATCTACCCCGAGCATGGAGATGAAACCAGAGATGACCCGGTGCCTCTTGATTACAGACTTCGCCACTTTCTCCCCGGCAGGTGTGAGGCTCATCCCTCGATACCTCTCGTGCTCGAGGAAGCCCTTCCGCGTGAGGTTCCGCACCATGCTGGACACCGTCGGCGGTCTCACCCCTAGCTTCTCGGAGACGTCAGCTGCGTTGACATACCCCTTCTCGGAGTTGAGGTTGTAGATTGCCTCCAGATAGTCCTCCAGCCGCGAGATGTCCCGCTTCGACTGCAGCAGCGCCGCCATGCCCGTGGGTCGGAACCCTGAGCTCCCGATAAAAAGATTCTCGGGTGCCCACGAGTTTCATGGATGGACATTTGTGAGGTGTGCTTAGTTTTGTTAGATTTATCTAACTTTAAGTAGCCACCACTCCGTCGACGCCGAGGATGAGGTGGAGTTCAGCCCGCGAGTTCTTCGCCTACCTTGGGCCAGCGCTCATCGTGAGCATGGCCTACATGGATCCGGGGAACTATGGGACGGCCATTCAGAGTGGCGCTCTCTTCCGGAACGAGCTCGTCTGGACGGTTTGGATGGCCAGCCTCATGGCAATGGAGCTCCAGTACCTCTCGGGGAAGCTGGGAATCGCCACCGGGCGGAGCCTGATGGAGCTCCTGAGGGGGTCGTTGCACTCGAGGTACTACAGGCTCACGTACTGGCTGGCTGCCGAGGCCGCTGCGGCCGCTACCGACTTGGCCGAGTACCTAGGCACGGTCCTCGCTCTCAACATTCTCTTCGGCATCCCGCTGCTATACGCGGCGGTGCTGGGAGCATTCGACGTACTGATCATCCTCGCTTTCGCTTCGAGGAGGTTCAGGGTGATAGAGTATGCGTTCATGCTCTTCGTCTCTGTTATCAGCGTCGGCTTCCTCTATGAACTCTACGTCTTTGGTCCCAACCTGGCCGACATAGTCAGGCACACCTTCGTCCCGACGCTGAATAGGGAGAATATCCCCTTCGTGGTCGGGATAGTCGGGGCCACGGTCATGCCTCACGCGTTGTTCCTCCACTCGCATCTTACAAAGGAGAAACTCAAGGAGAGCACCCTCGAAGAGAAGAGGAGAGTGAGGAAGCTCCATCTGACCGAGTGCGTCGTCACTCTGACGGTGGCAGCGCTGGTGAATGCGGCCATACTGGTAGTCGCTGGAAAGGCTCTCTGTCCCGTGTATGGCTGCATCGGTAACACTGACATCAACGCGCTGACGGTCACGGGGGCGGCGAAGGTAATGGACGGGCTCTACGGCCCGCTGGCTGGGATCGTATTCGGAGTGACGCTCCTGTCCTCTGGGATTGCGTCGTCCACCACGGGGACTCTGGCGGGCCAGGCGATTATGGAAGGGATGCTGGGGATGAAGATCAACCCCTACTTCAGGAGGATAGTCACCAGGGTCATCAACGTGTTCCCCACGGTCGCGGCCATAGTCGCGGGCCTTAGCCCGCTTTCGCTCCTGGTGTACAGTCAAGTGATACTGAGCATCATGATCCCTCTCCCCATGGTTCCCCTGCTATACTACACAGCCAAGAAGGAGCTTATGGGCGAGTTCGTCAACAGGAAGTCCACCACCCTCATTGCCTTGGCCGTGGGGGGGACCATCCTGGCCCTGAACGTCTACCTGCTGCTCACTCTCTAGGCTGAGCGTCCAGGGAGGCCCGCTGTCTCCCCACCTCCCCCAGCTCGAAGGGGAAGACGATCCACTCTGACACCGTCTCGAGGTAGTAGTCCGGCTCAGCCTTGCTCCAAGGCTTCTTGAACATCACGGCGGTCTCCAGCGACTTCGGCTTCTGGTCGCTGAGGTACTTTTTGAGGAAGACCATGGTGTCGCCTTGGTCGACGAGGTCGTCGACGAGCAGCACGTCCTTGCCTTCGACCCCCTCCACGAGGGTGGAGAGAATCCGTGGGGCGGTCCGCTTGCCGATGTCGTTGTAGGACTTCACGTTCACAAAGTCTATCTTGACGTTCAGGTGGTCTGACACGACCATGGCCACGGGGATGCCCCCTCGGGCTATGCCAACGACGAGGTCGTAACGCTTCCCGTTGGCTCTGACCTTCTCGGCCAGGGCCTCGGCCAGGTTGCCGTACTCGGACCAGCTGATGTACCTGAAGTTGGGCATCTGTGCCTAGGCGGGGCCTCTGGATAGATAACCGTTCGAGGTCGACTTTGCTGGGATTTGCTAATATGGGCCGGGGCGGATTCGAACCACCGACCCTGGCGCGCGGAGCGTTTCGCCGTGTAAGGGCGACGTCCTAACCATGCTAGACGACCGGCCCGTTTTCGTGCGAGTTTTCGACGTGTAATAAGCTTGGAGCTTCGCGCCGGGAACTAGGTTTTAACGCCCTGGTCCGCGCCTCCAGGGGGATTCATGGCAGTCAAGACAAACATCCTGGACGTCAGGGCGAGGCAGGTCCTAGATTCGCGCGGAAACCCCACCGTCGAGGCCGAGGTTGAGTCAGGCCGCGCCATGGGGAGGGCGAGCGTCCCCTCTGGGGCGTCGAAGGGGAGGCACGAAGCGCTCGAGCTCAGAGACGGGGGGGAGAGGTTCCATGGGATGGGCGTGGCGAAGGCGGTGGGCAACGTCAGAGGCGCGCTCCGCCGCGGCGTCGTGGGTCTTCGCGTCGACGACCAGCGGCGCCTGGACCACAAGATGATTTCGTTGGACGGCACTCCGGACAAGAGCAAGCTGGGAGCCAACGCGATACTTGCCGTCTCCATGGCTTCGGCGAAGGCAGCCGCCAACTCGAATGGAGTGAGCCTCTTCGTCCAGCTGAGGAAGTCAGGCCGGTACATTCTCCCCGTGCCCATGATGAACGTGATCAACGGCGGGGAGCACGCAGGCAACGACCTGGCTGTGCAGGAGTTCCTCATCGAACCGGTGGGGGCGTCGTCGTGCGCTGAGGCGATCAGGATGGGGTCGGAGGTCTACCACTCCCTGAAGGCGATCCTCGTGTCGGAGCATGGCAGGGGGGCCATCAATGTAGGCGACGAAGGCGGCTTCGCCCCCCCGTTCAGGCTTACACGCGAAGCCCTGGGGTCCATCCGCAAAGCCGTTTCAGCCTCCGGCTACAGCGAGAAGGAGGTCAAGCTGGGCATTGACGCTGCAGCTTCCACATTCTATGACGAGAAGAGCGGAAGGTACACGCTGGACGGCCATGCGATGAGCGGTGAAGCCCTCGAAGACCACTACGCCCGGCTGAGGGACGAGTTCGGCCTGCTCACCATTGAGGACCCCTTCCATGAGGAGGCCTTCGACGACTTCGCATCGATCACGAAGAGACTGGGACGCAGCACCAAAGTCATCGGGGACGACATCTATGTGACCAACGTTGCGAGGATAAAGTTGGGCATCGAGAAGAAGGCAACCAATGCCGTCCTGATCAAGCTGAACCAGATAGGCACAGTGTCCGAGACCGAGGATGCCATCGGCCTTGCCCGCGCGGCGGGGTGGACCCCCGTGGTCTCACACCGGTCAGGGGAGACCGAAGACCCGTTCATAGCGCACCTGGCGACTGCTTTCGGGGCGGACTTCATCAAGACGGGTGCTCCCGCGAGGGGCGAGAGGGTGGCGAAGTACAACGAGCTACTGCGGATCGAGGAAGAGTTGAGGTCGAAGGCCGGGTACGCGGGACGAGAGCTGGGCTGACCCTGTCGGCAGAAGCGAGCCGCTGAAAGAAGCCTCGTGGGGGCGTGGGTGATGGTCCCAAGGAGAGGAGAGCGCAGGGGGTGGGACTATCGCCCGCCTTAGGCGGGATTCGAACCCACGAGTCCCGTTAGAGACACAGGCTTAGCAAGCTTGCGCCCATCTGGCTGCGCCTTACCAGGCTCCCCGTCCAGGACTCTAGGCTACCCCTGCGCGAGGTGACCAGCGATTTCGGAGTGTTAAAAACGTGAGCGGCGGTAGATCCCCCGGAGCTCACCATCACTCTCCGCCCCCATCTCGTCGGGCCAGGGATCCCCCACGTAGACGAGGCAGCGTGGCCACGTCGCCATAGGGCTGCTCCCTCCCGGATCTCGCCCGGTTCGGCAATCAAGAGTCAGGCCCTCTCCTTCGAGAGGGCTGCCCCTCATGACCGCCCACCCCGGCGTGAGTTCGTCTCCCCAGCCCGGCGCGGGTGACGGGGAAGATGGCTTTACCCGAGGGTTGCTGGCCGCTGCATGAAGCCGGTTTCAGCACTCTGGGATACGGCTACCATCCCGGCCCTACCCACCGCCGAACGCCGTTGGTTGAGCGCGGCTTTTAACGTGTTCCTCCACTGCCGCCTTCATCCTGCATACGCCGCAAAGGCCGCTGGACGAGGGCTTCCCGCACTGTGCGCAGGGAACGGATTGCCTTTCCCGAGAGCCTGAGTAGTGGGAGATCACGTCGAGGCCGCTGCGCAGCATGACGTTCTTGAGCCCCGGGTGATTCGCCTCCATCATGTTGAGGTAGTCCCTGACCTCACTCCTGAGCCCTTCGTGCATGTAGGGGCAGCTCACGCTCTGCAATGGGACACCCACCTGGTGGGCGTAGAGGGCGACCTCCTCCTCGTACAGCTCCATGAAGGGTTTGACCCTCCTTACGGAGAACGAGCCGTCCGAGTGGTTTGGATCGAGCCATCCGAGTCGGGTGACGTCGCCGTGCATGAGGTTCATCATGAACGTCTGGACGAAGTCGTCGAGGTTGTGGGCCGTAGCCACCACCGACGCCCCGACCTTGAGCGCAGCCACATCGATGGCCCTTCGCCTGAAGACCCCGCAGAAGCTGCAGGAGGACGCTTCGCGCTCGCCCTTCCAGTCCAGGGCTTCATCCAGCGAGAACCCGAGCATCTCCTTGTATGAGACGACCAAGTGCTCGACGCCGAGCTCATTCGCAAGGGAATGGGCGTGCGACAGTGCCTCGTCCCTGTACCCGGCGACCCCCTCGTCCACCGAGACCGCCACCATGCTGTTCCTCTTCGGCGCGTAGAGCCCTGTCAGCACCTTGAGCAGCGAAAGGCTGTCCTTTCCACCAGAGACAGCGACCGCTACCTTCTCCCGCGGCCGTATCATCTTGTACTTCGAGACGGTCCTGCGGGTCTTCTCCACGATGGAGTCGTTGAAGCATGAGACGCAAAGTACCTCGCCGGAGTAGCGTCTTGTGTAGAAGGGCTTCCCTCCGCAGCCCGAACATCCGCCCATTCGACTGAAACCGGGGCGGCTTCGATTTAAGCTATCAACGCTTAAAGCGAGAACGCCCTCGGCGCCTTCGAGATGGAGCAGGAGGGCTTCAAGAGGTTCGAACTTCACTATGGGGTCATACTGATGCTCAGGACGAGGAGGTTTCTCTCTGCCATGGACAGCATGGGGCGCAGTCGTATTTCCAAGCCCGTCAGCTGGGTCTTGCTCTACCTCATGCCAGTTTCGGCGGCGGTGGCGTTCTTCATCTTCATCAGCGTGTTCAGGGGGCTGATCTCGTCGAGGGGCCCACAGATAGCCCAGAACATCGTGAGCCTCGGTCCTCTGGTCAACCTTGGGATACCGGGGCTGAACCCGTATATTCCAATCCTGTATGGATGGATTGCCCTGGTCATAGGGATGGTTGTGCACGAGGGCGCCCATGGGGTCATAGCCCGGAGTCTAGGCATCCCAGTGAAGAACTCGGGGCTCATCTTGCTCTTCTTCGTGATACCGATCGGCGCCTTCGTCGACATCGAGGAGTCGGCCATCAAGCAGGCGCCGAAGAGGCACTCGGCCAGGGTCCTTGCGGCGGGGGCAGGGACCAACATGGTGCTAGCGGTGCTCTGCCTGCTGCTGCTCGTTGGGATTGTCAGCACCATGTCCCCGGTGGCCAGCGGCGCTGGGATAACTGGGGTAGGCCAGGGGACACCAGCCTATGACAGTGGGGTGCACCCTGGAGACATAGTGACCGCCGTCAACGGGAAGCCGATAACCAACTTGGACATGGTACTGGGCCCGAACACGAGTCTGACCGCGGGGGAGTCGATCAACTTCACGATTTACAGGGACGGGCAGGTCATGGAGATCAATAACATCAAGCTCGTCTGCTGCCAGCAAATCATAGACACGAGCACTAACCAGACGCTAGCGAGCTACCCCTACATCGGAGTGAACTCGGTCTCGGAGGGGAGCCTCCGCTCTGCGGTCTCCGGCTACACCGACATCTTCGGCAACCCCATTCTGTACATCGGATGCATCCCGACGCTCAACATAGGGAACTGCCAGCAGGCGGTGCCGTTCTCAAACTCCGACTCGGTGTTCTACACCTCTCCTTTGGGAGGCGCCCTCGTCCCCATTGCCAACGTGCTCTACTGGTTGTTCTTCCTCAACTTCAACCTCGCAATTTTCAACTCCCTTCCGATCTTCCCGCTTGACGGAGGCCAGGCCTTCGGGGTCGGGGTCGGGGCCCTGGGGAGAGGCCGCCTGTCCGAGGCAGGCGCCATGAGGATCACCATGGCGGCCACCATGGCAGTGCTGCTCTTCCTTCTCGCGATAATAGTCGGACCATACTTCTACGTGTACATATTCGGCTGATGCCTTGTAGGAGGGCGGCAGGGTGTCGCCAAGTGACGGCGAGGGGTGGCGCGTTAAATACGAAATTCCAGTAATCTCCTGATGTCAAGCATCCAGCCTCCGGGCGGGATCGAATCCCAGATACAACAGTTTGCTCAGCAGTTCACTTCGTCCATGACTTTCCTCCTTTCGGTCGTCGACACAACGGTGATTGACCTGATGCGGATCGTCTACGTCTCGCTCCTCGTGGTCGGCATCCTCCTATACTACTCCCATGTCGCCCAGAGGCTGGGGAAGGACCTGATCAAGGGGGGCG
The DNA here is from genome assembly GCA_021827865.1 of archaeon. Lineage (GTDB taxonomy): Archaea > Thermoproteota > Nitrososphaeria > Nitrososphaerales > Gagatemarchaeaceae > UBA183. Next base: position 27,282 of record JAKAUC010000007.1, on the reverse strand, counting down.
TCGCGCTGGCGATAATCTCCGAGTTCGTGGTCCCGTGGCTCGTCAAGCTCTGAGGGCGTACCTGAGGAGGGCGGCGATGCCCCCGAACGAAGAGACCTGCTTGCCGAACTCCATCGAGGAGTCGGCAAGGAACACCTTTCCGCCCTTCGCCTCTATCTCGTTCAGGGCGCCGACCAGCTGAGACTCATCCACCCCGAGCGAGAAGACGTCGTCCGAGACCGCGCACGCTTCCACGGCCCCCGCTGCGGCGGCTTTTGCCACCCTCGGGAGTGCGTAGGCAACCTTCGGGTCTCCCATGGAAATCCTCTTCACGATTTCACTCACAAGCTGCTGCATTTCAACGGCCACTGACCCCTTGGCCAGGGCCTGGAAGGGCGGTGACTTGATCATGGCCCTAATGCCGTCTCCTCCCGTCAGGTCAGGGCCATCGACCACCCTCACATCCTCGGACTTCAGAGCCTCATTGATCTGGTTCGCCACCGAGTTCTTGAAGTTGCCAGGGCCTGCCACGATCACCCTGTCCCCATGCTGAGACAACTGAGAGACGGCCTCAGCCACCTTGGAGAGATAAGGACGGGGGCTGCGCTCCTCCCCCATCTTCCCACCCAGGCCCGACTCGATGGTAGTGACGACCGAAAGATGCGAGCCGCTGAGGAGGCCGATTCCCGCCTCGCGTCTGTCGACGGCCACCAGGACGAACCTGGAGTACGACGGCCCGGAGGAGCGGACCAGCTGGATGTCGAGCTGCGACCAGTGGTTCTTCCTGAGCGTCATGGAGTGGCCCGGAGACAGTGTGACCGAATGCGAGCCCACCTTCGTCACGCTTTCGTCGCTGGCTTCGATGATTGTCCCCTTCACCCTGATCCTCTCGATGCTGCTGTCCAGGTGGACCTCGTCCACCGCCAGCGCCAGGGTGACCTTGACACGCTCCCCCTTGTCCGGCCTGGAATACTCCTCTTCCCTCTTGACCACCCGGGACCCCCTCGTGACCACCACGTCCCCCTTCGCGATGAGCCGTCTCATGGTCCAGAGATCCTCTGCCGACTCTATTGTAAGTGAACAGTAACCGTGCTTGGGGTTGAAGTCGCTGACTTTCAACGGACCAGGCTACTCGAGCCCCAGGTCCCTGAAAGTCCCAATCCTGACGTCCTCCGGGACTTGGCCGAGCTCGCCTGTGCGGTGCCCGATGATCCCTTTGACCCCCACGCGCGTCGCAGACTCGACCAGCCTCTGGGTCACTATCCCGTCGAAGATAAGATACAGGGCCCCGCTGGCGCCCTCCATCTTCTGGACCAGTTCACTGATGGGAAACCTCCCGACCTCCTGCAGCCCTTGGTCGAGGAGTATCGCCTCGAGCGTACCGTTGAGGTTAGGATATAGTTCTCTGGTCTTCGCAACTACGGGCTCGTCCGGTTCTTCCGGCTGGGGCGGAGGAGCGCTCTCGACAGGTCTCTGTCTCCTTGGGTTCAGCTGCGCCGCATCGACCTTCTCCGCTTTCAGCATGTTGATCACGTCTATCGGGGTGAGGTCCTCAACCTCCTTCCCCTGAGGCGCATGGATTACCTTCTCGACGTGCATGACCTGGCCGAGCTCCTTCTCGATGAGATCCCCTCCCCTGTCGCCGTCCAGGACCGCTATCAGCCTCTTCTTCTTGCCAAGTTCTATTATGGAGTCGGGGATGCTGGTACCTTCGAGTGCGACCACGTTTTCGATGCCCGCCCTCAGGAACAGGACCACGTCGGCTCTACCTTCGACCAGGTAGATCAGCTCGGAGGAATATACCCCTGGGCCGGCCGGAAGGTTCTCCAGTCCGTAGTTGATCACCTTCGCCCTCTTTGTGGATTCGGTGACATCCTTGAGGAGGTTCTCCCCTTCGCTGGAGGTCTTGGAACTCCAGTCCCTTACAATCAGCTTCGCCCTGTCGACAATCTGTTTGCGCTTGACTGCCCTCACGTCTTCGATGTTTCCCACGGTGAAGTGGGCGCTGCATGGTCCGACCTTGTCCACGCTTTCGACCGCCGCGGCGATGAGAGCAGCTGTACCGATGTCGGTGGACATCGGGATAATCACTTCTCCCCTCGTCCGGTCGTTCTTCGACTCCAGGTTGATCTCTATCCTGCCGACCTTCCAGCTCTTCTGAAGCTCGTTCAGGTTCATCTCAGGGCCGAAGAGACCCTCGGTCTGGCCGAAGATCGCCCCGATCACGTCGGCCCTTTCAACGACCCCGTCTACTTCAAACCTCAGTCTGACTAGATACTTTACTATACCTGAATCTGGCAATTTCTTTCTCTCCGACCATTGTCTGTTTCACTCGTCCTTAACGGTGTTAATCGTTAATTGGCTCCCACCAAATTTGTCGGGGATATAAACTTCGTGTTTTCTGGTTCTCATCGGGGGGGACGGATGCGTCTTGCCGCGCGCCTCCTCAATGGGCCGAGGGCGCTGCTCCTCTGGGGGCCCTCGGTTTCACGCGGAGGGCCGTCGTGCTCGAGGCGGGCGCCGCCTGACTCAGAAAATCGCCCCAGGTTCTCGATGTGTAGGAAGACGCCGCGCGACGCCGGCTTGAGCCTTCTCCGCTCGCTTAGCGACGTCTCGATGCCTTCATGGACCAGGAGCCTGAGGTACTTCGAAGCGAGGGAGGCGCCTTCCCTGTCCAAGTCTGTAAGGATGACCACCCTCCCCACGCCTCTGAGCGCTGCGGCGCCACATCTCCCCAAGACTGAAATCATCAAGACTCGTCCCCTGTAGCCGAGCCTCCTCAGGGCCAGGGAGTCCCGCGGCCCTTCCACCAGCAGCGACCACCCCTCTTCCGACTTGTCGTTGAGGTCGCGTACGAAGTCGGAGAGGAATCGCCCGAAGTCCTCGTACGCCCTCTCGCGTCTCTCACTCAGATTGTTTTCATCTCTCTTCAGGGAAATGTTGCCCGTCTCTGACAGCACGGATCATGCCCAGCTTTAAGCGGGGAGCATCACCGAGCCTCTTCAACGGGCAAACGGCTTCCGTCTGTCGCACGCCTGGGTAAACCATCCGCTCATCAAAGCGTTTCCGCCTTCGCAGGTGGCCGTTTGGCGCGCTTTAGAACGAAAGCCGTCTGCCCCGGACGAGGTCCATCTCTATTTTAGCAGTTCGTAGAGCTTCGACAGGTCAATTTCGAACCCTGACACAGGGACCCCGACTCCGAAGGCGTCGATGGCGCCGGGCTTGAGCTCCCCGACGTACCCCAGCCCGTGATCCTTCACGGCGATGGACGCGCACCGGCCGGGCGAGAACGCCCAGTGTTCGGCCGCCCGCGTGGCGACCTCCAGTCCGGCCACCACCCTGCAGGCCGCTTCCAGGTACATCTTCGCCTCTGTGTAAGAGGACTGTGAATGGGCCACCAGGCAGCCGAGGTGCCAGGATTCTTTGACGCCGTCCCGTGTCCGGGCGTACGTCCTGCCTATCTCGAAGACCCGCTGGGGGTAGTCAGACTTCACATTTCCAGACAGGACCGCCATCAGGGCGGGGACGAGGGCGTCTCTGAGCATCGAGTGGTCGAGGCTCTTCGGGTTCTGGACCGTCACCATCTCCGAGGATGGCCGCTCGAAATGGTCGTAGAGGGTTCTCCGGTCGGTCAGCTCGTAGGTCATCGTTTCTATCATTCCCGCCCCAGCCATTACAGTAGACACCGAGTCGAGGAACTCTTCGAATGGGTTGAACGCCCCGGGGGCTTTGCTCGGCGGATACACTGGCCCGATGCGGTCGATCCCATAACCCAGGGCTACCTCCTCGGCCACGTCCACCGGGTGGAGCAGGTCGACTCTGTACCTGGGTCCCACGGCCTTACTCCCCCTCACGCCCATCCTGCTCCTGGCGAGGCAGGCGAGTATCTCCCGGCGCGGAAGGTCGAGTCCGACGACAGAATTAACCAATCCGAGGTCGAGAGGGAGCACGGTCGGGGATAGGTCGGGCGTAGCCCTGGTCTTGTCTGGATACCGCACTGCGACCGTTCCCAGCTTACCCCCTGCCTCGGAGAGAGTCGTAGCCAGAATCGCGAGCACGTCGTCCCCTGCCTTCTGGCCGGTGCTCGTGACGTCGACGAACATCCTCTTGGTCTTGGTCGTCACCCGGGTGGCGTTGCCGTTGATTATCGGTGGGAAAGACATGACCGTCCCTTTCGAGTCGGAGATCACTGGGAAGACGTCGCTGTCTCCGAAGACGTGCCCGTAGGCCCTCCCTTCGTAGGTGTCGGACAGGATGGAGCGGATGGAGGACGGCTTGTCGGCGCCCAGGGGCAGGAACTTGAACGTCGACGGAACCCCCCGGTAGGATAGCGGGGGCGACACCGCATCGAGGTCGTGAAGCCCGATAGCCACGGTCCTCCGTTTCCGTCCTAGGCCGTTGTGAAGGTCTTCCTGGAGTGAGATTAACTGTCGGACATCTTCGTCGTCGAGGTCGAGCCCTGTTGCGACGCAGCAGGCGATGTACGGCCTGACCTTAGAGAGTCTCGGGTCGACGGCGACCTTGATGCCCGTGGGTTTGGTCCGGAACTCGGGGAGCCCCGTCTCCGTCCCGAGCAGCCCCCTGAGGGCGCGCGCGATCCCAAAGTCCGTCCCGAGGTCAGGCCTGTTGGGGCTATACTCCACACGCACCGACTTGCTGTCCGAGCTCTCTATGTCGAGGCCGATGTACGGGAGGCGGTCAAGGATCTCCTTCCTGCCGGTCCCTACCATCTTGGTGAAGCGCGTAAGCTCCAGCCTAACTACCGGCAAGCTCTCCCCTGTTCCTGAGCCATGATAGGTCCGAACCGTACAGGGTGCGCATGTCCTCCAGGCCGAACCTCATTAGCATCAACCTCTCAATTCCAGGGCCCCAGGCGAGGACCGGAACCTTGACGCCGAGCGGTTGAGTGACCTCGGGGCGGAACACGCCGGACCCGCCAAGCTCAATCCAGCTCTTGAACGCCTTTGAAAAGCCGACAATCTGCAGGGAGGGCTCGGTGTAAGGGAAGTAGGTGGGCCAGAGCTTCACGTCAGCCATCCCGAGCTTCTTGTAGAACTCAGCCAGGAACCCCATGAGGTGTCTCACGTTTAGGCCCTTCCCCACCATTATCCCATCCATCTGATAGAACTCTGCGAGATGCTTGTAATCCAGGTTTTCATTCCTGTAAACCTTCGACACGGCGAAGACCCTCGTTTCCTTTTCCTGTGACTCGGACAGCGCCCGCACGGAGAGCACCGTGTTGTGGGTCCTGAGCACCAGTCGCCGCGCCTCCTCGATGCGCCAGCGATATCCCCAGCCCCTGCTCCCGGTCGTCCAGCCGTCTTCGTGGGCCGAGGCCACCCTAGCCACCACCCCGGAGCGGCTGAGCGTCCTGTCTGCCAGCCCATCCAGGTAGAAGGTGTCCTGCATATCCCTCCCCGGGTGGTCCTGGGGAATGAACAGGGCGTCGAAGTTCCAGAAGGCTGGATGGACGCTGTCCCCTTGGAGTTCGGTGAAGCCCATTGAGACGTAGACCTCCCTCACCTCCCTGATGAAGTCGCGGACGGGATGGCGCCGACCCGGGAAATAGCGGGGGGCTTTCGCTTCGACGTCGATGGGGCGCAGCTTTCTGCCTCGCCATTCTCCGGACGCTAGAATGTTGGGGGTCAGCCTGTCGATGAAATCTTCGCTCTCTGTTGGTGAGGAAGAGCGCCTCCCTTCGTCGGTGATTGCGACGGTGGTCGTGCGCGTCTCGATGCGCCTGACAATCCCACGTTTCAACAGGTCGGTAACGAGCGCCGACTCTTCTTTGGTGAAATCGCGCTCAGCCTTGCCCGAGGCGACCGCGCGGACGAGGGAACGTAGGGGTTCTGCCCCCGCGGTGTCGACCAGCCGCACGACAGGCGCCGCCCCCCCTTCCACCGAGATCCAGCCCGACCCCCTTGCCCTGCCGAAGGCTGCAGAGAACTCCTCGGGGGACCCGAATTCGCCCCGAAGCTGGCCGATGGTGGCTGGCGCGGTCGACTGACCGACCTTGCGGAGCAGGTCCAGTTCCGGGGGTTCTCTGACGAGCTCCAACCTTCCTTCCACCGAGCCTCCGATTGTGACGAGCCCCTTCGATGTGAGCCACTGGAGGGCCCGCCTGACTTGGTCCACGTTCAGCGAAGTGGCTGCGACCAGCGCCTCGAAGGGTGCAGACCCCAGGGGCGCCAGGGCCGAAAGTATCTTTCGTTCGATGGGATGGAGAGCGGTCGACAATCTAAACTCACTTCCCCCTGGAGGAGAGGTAGTCTCTGTTCTTGGCCAAGAGTTCCTCCGCGTCCTTCATCAATGAGTCGCGTTTCCGATGGTGCTCGTCCAAGAACGTCTTGACAGTCACTATCACTTCCTGCTTGCATTCGCCGCACAGGCGTATACCCTTGGTGCATTCGTGGTCGACCCTCTGGACATGCTCGTCGTCCTTTGCGAAATGGAACCGGTAGAGGTCGTAGACAGGGCATATGTCGGGCCTTCCTCCGAGCCTTCGCTGCTCTTCGACGGTGTCCCTCCCCCCGGTGAAAGCAGCCCTGATGCGCCTAGACGCGTCCGCAGAGGTGTCGTCCAAGGTGAAACCTGATTCGGGGTCCCGCTTTGACATCTTCTGGCCCCCGGTGAGGGCCAGTTCGAGCCTGTGGTAGATTGCCGATGGTGGGATGAACCCGAACTCGGAGCGATAGCGATTGGCGATGTCCCGCGATAGCCTGATGTGTGGGTCTTGGTCCGCTCCGACCGGGACGAGGACTGGCTTTGGCCCGCCGAACTCCGGGAGCTGGGGCATGAGGATGTCCCCGGCCTGTATGAGAGCCGACATGTAGAGCCCCAGCTGGCGTTCGCCGTAGATAGCTTTCATCATGTTGTTCGTCACGGCACGAGAGAAGATAGTCGACATCCTCATCACCCTCATCTCCTCGCTCTGCTTGTACACAACCGCACGGTCGGGATCGAGCCCCAGCGCGAGTATGTCGGCCACGTTCCTGACCGCGGTCTTGGACGACTCATTGAACGAAAGGCCGTTGTCGGCGTATGCTTCCACGTCAGCTATCGAGTAGTAGACGGTCCCTTTCTTCGAGAGAGACTGGAAATAGACCATGTCGTCGGCTGTCATCTTGTTCCCCAGATGGAAGACCCCATCGGGTTTGATGCCGCTCATCACGGCGTAGGGTTTGTGGTTGTCGACGGCGTCGAGTACCCTGGCCAGATCTCTCTGCCCGAAGTCGATCCCTCTGCTGATATGATGACTCGGCGCCTTGAAACGTGGTACGAGGGGGGCGAGGGGCTCGATCCCGAACTCAGACTGCAGCCGGGCGTAGTCCTTGATTACGCTCGTGCCCCACGGATCAAGCCTGTCCTTTTCCACATTGACTCGCCTGCAGGCGTTCTGATTTAACTACTCGGGAGGCGGCTCTTCTACATCCCCCGCGTGTCCCCTCGTGAGACTCCCCTCTGAGTCGATCTCCCCCAGCCTGATCCTGGTGGACGAGATTGGTTTCGAGTCTTCAGCCAAGACATAGTCTACGACGACCACTTCGAGCGGAGGGTATCCCTTGCCCTCCCTGAGCGCGTTCGCGATGTGCACCCGCTGTGCGGTCTCCCGGCTAACGACGATGGCTTCCACCTCCGGAGACTCTATGCCGGGGCCGAAGTAGTCATCGAGCTTCGCAATCAGATAGTCTCTGCCGGGGAACTTCCTCTCGATTAGCTCCTTCAAGGCGAGGATACGTTCCTCGTAACTCTGGTCGGGGTTCTTGCCTTCCTTCAGCGCGAACGCGTCCGACGTGACCCCTATCACCACGCGATCACCCACATCGAAGCTCCTAGAGAGGAGGGCGAGGTGCCCTCGGTGGACGTGATCGAATGTGCCCCCTGTCGCGACTGTCCTGAACTTCATGGATGGAGGGCCGCCCGGCAAATCATTTGAATACCACGTGCACACCTGCTGACCCCGTAACGGAATAAAGGATTTGTGAGAGATTTGGGGCTGATTCCGGACGAGTACAGAAAGTCAGGGAAAATCACCGGCGAGGTGAAGTCGTTGGTGAGATCGGCTGTCAAGCCTGGCGTCGGGTACATCGAAATCTGCGACTTTGTGAAACGGGAAGTGGAGTCGCGCGGGGGCCGGCTGGCATTTCCTACGGGAATCGGGGTCAACGAGGTGACCGCCCACTACGCCCCCCAGGAGGGAGACGACTCCGTCTTTCGGGAGGGGGACCTGGTGAAGGTGGATTTCGGGGTCCACGTCGACGGGTATGTCACCGACACTTCGGTGAGCGTCACCTATAACCCGGAATACAACCTCCTCCTTGAAGCGACTGGGAGGTCCCTGGAGGCAGCCATAGCGACAGCAAGGAGGGACCAGCGAGCGGGCGAGATCGGGAGAGAGATCCACAGGGAAGCGGCCCGCTTCGGATTCAAGACGATAGAGAACCTAACCGGGCATACCGTGGATAGGTACGTCGTCCACGCCGGGAAGAGCATACCCAACCTGTTCACGCCAGGCGTGCAGCCTCTCAAGAAAGGAGAGGTGTTCGCCATCGAGCCTTTCCTCACCTTCGGGACCGCGGCAGGCTACGTCGTCGACGGCTCGTCGAAGACGATTTTCTCGATTGTGGCCAGGAAGAAGACCGGCGTGCCTGAGCTGGATGCGCTAGCTGACATGGTATGGGCCGAGCGCAAGACCCTCCCGTTCACCCCGCGGTGGTACGCGGCGGAGCTGGGCGCTCGGAAGGTCGCTGGGATGGTCGAACGGCTTGTCGCAAAGAAAATCGTTAGGGCGTACCCGACATTGGTGGAGGCCTCTGGAAGCCCGGTGGCTCAGTTCGAGCACACGATGGCGCTCGACGAGGGCGGCCTTGTGGTCCTAACCTGATGGTTTCATGCTCTCGGCGTAGACCAAGCCTATCCGAGTAGGGTTCCCGCACTTCGCGCATTTCGCTGCCTCCTTTGTCACGTAGTCGCCGACAGCGAACGCGCGTTTGGTCTTCTGTCCACAGGCGGGACATTCCTCGATAGTGTAAACCAGCAGCTTCGTCTTCTTGTCTGGCCCCGGAACTGAACTCATCATTGCGCTACACCCAGCGTGTTGCCTATTCCGGCGACCACCACGTCGTCCCCTTCCTTCGTCTTCTCTTCGATGACCCTGTTCAGCACCTGCGTGACCTTGTCCGCCGCTTCGGCAATCTCCTTCCTCATCACCGTGATCGCCTCAAGGAGGCTCTGTTTCACGAGAATGGCATACAGCGGAACCTTGGCCTTGGTGGCTGCCTCTTCAATCTGGAACTTCTCCACCCCGATGCCACCGATCGCGGCGCCGACACCTTCCGCTATCTCCCCTGTCTTCTCCCCTTCGAGCTTCAGGGCCGCATCGATCATCACTATGGCGCTCGGTTTGACGCCCATCTCCGTGACGATCTTCTGGATGGCCACCCCCGGCTGCCCCACGTAGGCCATGGGGCCGTCAGCTTTCAGGACGTAGAGCTTCCGCCCCTTGTACTCGGTAATCGCCATCATGGTGTCTTTGGCTACGACGCGCTTTTCGTTCCCGGCCATTAACCTGGAAACCACGACCGGGCCAATCCCGTCCCCGACAGGCTGTCCCAGCTTGAAAGAGTCGACCGCGTTGAGGAGGGCGTCTGCCTCCTGGATTATCATCGGCATGAGCATCTGCAGCTGGACGAGGGTGAAGTACGAATTGGTCTTCTTCCCCAGGAGGTAGTAGTGGCGGACGATTTTGTGAATCTGGTTGAGGGAAGTGGCGACCTCTAGCAGGTTCTCGCTGATTGAGACGGTGACCGGATTGTTCTGGTTGAGCAGTGCGCCAACCTCAGTCCTGACCCTGTCGTTGTTGGTCGTCACTACGTGGTCGATCTTCCCTACGATGCCGGCCGGGTCCATGTCCACGGGCATGATGGTGACGTAATCGAGGAACTGGTCCACTCTCTGAGTGGGGTCGCTCGGCGCTTTGCCGACGTCCACCAAGTAGTCTATCGCGTCCTTTCTCGCCTTGTCCTTCATCACCCTGAGCTTGTTGAGACCACGGCTTATCTCGCTCAGGGCCAAGTAGGACTGTATCCTGGTCTGATAGAGGAAGGTGAGCGCGAAGAATGCAATCCACACGAGGGTGACAAGGTCGGAGACGTTGGCGCCTCCAAACACCTGAAGAATTCCACCCTCAAGAACAGACATGAAATTACGAAGTCCGACGCCGTAAACCCGGACTTAAATGTTCTGTAGGATATCTTCAATGAAAACTGGGATTTTTAGAAGAAGGCGCCGGCACCTCGGCTTCCCGACTCCTCTCGGAAGTCAGTAGCACCGGGGCGACGCGCGGTTTGACTGCCAGGATCGGAACGAGTCTGGGTCGGACCCACGCGCTATGGCCGGCTGAAGTGAGGGGTCCCGCCGCGGTAGATTAACGTTTCCTGGCCCACCAAGCGTTTTTTACATGATTTGAAGCATGCGGGGGGATGCAGAAGAAGCTCCTCGACATACTCGCCTGTCCCATGGACAAGCACTATCCGCTGGAGATGATCGAGTTCGGCGTCCGGGAGCCCGACGTCGTGGTCGATGGCGTCCTGCTGTGCTCTCAGTGCGGGAGGTACTACCCCATCATCGACGAGATTCCGGTCATGCTCCCAGACAACCTGAGAAACAGGAAGGAGGACATGAGCTTCCTCGAGAAATGGAGCGCCAGGCTGCCGGAGAATGTTGTCCATGGCGGGAAGCCGTGGAGCCTCACTGGCTGACCTCGGAAACTCTAAAGGCACCTGCAGTTGGCCCGGCGGTCGTGTTGGGGGTATAGCCCAGCCAGGCAGGGCGACAGGCTCCAGTGACACCAATGGCTGACACGGAAACGTGGATGACTTGACATTGGAGCTGCCTAAGAAACCTGTAGACCGTCGGTTCAAATCCGACTACCCCCACGCACCAACTCCTAGACTGGGCGTTCATCATGTTACAATTATATAGAGAGTCGGCGGCTGAAGGCAATCGTGACCCACAGGCGCCACGCAGCTTCCGCATTGCTGCTTTTCTTGGCCTTCGTCCTCGCTGCCCAGGGAGCGATGGCCCAGACGTCCTACACGCTGACTGTCTCGACTGACAAGCCCTCGTATGTGTACGGACAGGCGATCCAGATCTCAGGGAAGGTGTCACCACCCCCCGGGCCGAACACCGCCGTCTTCTTGGAGATAATCAACCCGCACGGAGCAGTCGTCGCGCCGGGGGAGGCTCCGGTCGGGGCCTCCACTGGTCTCTACAACTACACTTTAGTCGCCGGCGGGAACTCGGGCTGGATTGCAGGGACGTATTCCGTAAACGCCACCTGGGGAGCCTATCCTCCGCAAGTCAGTGCCGAGGCGACATTCCAATACACGCCGACCGCAGTCACATCCACCACCTCGAGCACTTCCAACACCTCAAGTTCCCAGATTACATCGACATCGAGCACCACGACCGTCTCGACCTCTTCCAGCGCCACCACCTCGGCTTCTAGCACCAGCTCCACCAAGGGGGGCGGCGGGATACCTGTGTTCCCGTTCCAGGCGGCCCTGCTAGGCGTCTTCGTCTTGGCGATAGTCTCGGCGTACCTGGTGATGAAGAGGGCATCCGTCCGGGGCGTGCCTGCGGTCACCAGGTGAAAGTGGCGGACAGTTGAAGGCCGCTGTCAGGCTTGTCGTCTGGATTGGGGCGGGAACGGCCCTCTGCCTGGCCACCGCGCCAAATTTCCTCAGCCTTCTGGACCAGTCACTGGGAGACACGTTCGGCAGCGTCTTCCCAGCTATCCCTTTCGCCGCGCTGCTCACCCTCATCTTCGCGCTGAGATGGAACGAGCTCCGGGATGTGCTTGCGGCCGAAGGAGGGGCCACGACCCAGCTCCGGATAAGAGCCCTGGGCGCAGGGATTCTGGTGTTGCTATGGCTGGGCGAGCCTCTAACGGCCCAGACCGTGGAAACAGCGGGAGTCGCCGTCGTCCTGACGCTCTACGCTTCCTCCCTGGTGGTCAACCCCCTGACGAAGAGAATCCTGCTCCCCTACGCCGCCATCTACTCGGCTGGGATAGGAGCCCCGTTTGTGCTTCAGTGGGCCTTCGGCGAGCCCTTGGCCTACGCGTCGTCGGTCCTCGCTTCGAGGTTCGTCGGCCTGGCAGGCCTGCCAGTGGTTTGGCAGGGTACCCAGTTCCAGCTGTTTTCTAGAACTGGAGACGTTGTAGCCGGTTACGTTGCGCCTGGCTGCTCGAGCATCATCTCGATAACCACTTTCGTCGGTCTCCTCGCGCTCATGCACATGGACATGAAGAAGGACCTACGGTCGACGGCCATAGTCGCAGTCGCCGGGATAGCCATCCTAACACTTCTCAATTCCCTCAGGATACTGCTTCTGATGTGGGTGGGGTACGTTGACGGAGCTTCAGCGTTCTGGGGGGTCCACAACTGGATAGGGTACGCGCTGTTTCTCGGATTCTACCTCGCTGCACTCCCGGTCTACACCAGGATGGGGAGGGGCAGCATGGTCGGCTACCCCATTTCAGGGACGCCGTACACGCCGTAGTCAGGCTTCACCCTTACCTTCCCCTTCCTTGACGCGAGGTGCTCAAGGTCCATGGCCTTGCCTGGTGGCCATCGCGAACTTCGAGCGGAGCTGGAGGTCGGCCAGGATTTTCATCGCATGTCGGACACCCCGCTCTGGTTAATTAACGGAAGAAGACGGAACCCGGGCGAGTTTGAAGCGGAGCGTTATCCCGAGGGAGTTCTTCTGCCGGTACACCCCCGAGGTGGCAAGTGACCTGGTCGGGTGCCGCCTTGTCAGGGTTATACGCGGCAGGAGGATATCAGGGATAGTCGTCGAGACTGAGGCATACAGGGGCCCGAAGGACCCTGCAAGTCACGCGTACAGAGGGAAGACATCCCGGAACGGCGTGATGTTCGGACCGCCGGGGCATGCCTACGTCTACTTCACCATGGGCATGCACTTCTGCCTTAACGTCACCACGGAGCCTACTGGAACCCCGGGCGCGGTACTGCTGAGGGCGATTGAACCGGAAGAGGGAATCGCAGTGATGGTGAAGAATAGGGGGCCAATTGCAGTCGACAGACTGGCCTCGGGCCCTGGAAACCTGACGAAGGCCCTGGGCATAGGCAAGGAACTGGACGGAGAAGACTTGGTCATGTCAGACAGGATCTTCTTGGAGCACGGCCGGATGGCCAGAGAAATCGGGACAAGCCCCAGAGTGGGCGTGTCGGCTGGGAGGTCAACAAGGTGGAGGTTCTTCGAACGAGGGAACCGCTTCGTCTCAAGGGGAAGGCCATCATCTCCCCAGAACCCATAACTATCTCAGGATTGGACCGAGGAAGGTCGGGGTCGTCGGCTAGTCTGGTCTAGGCTTCAAGCCTTGGGTGTCCCATCAGTCGTGGCTGGGGGGCCGAGGCCGCTTGAGACCCCCGGTTCAAATCCGGGCGACCCCATCCAATCAAAAGCGCGTATTAAATCGAGTTATCATAGCGTTAAATACTTTTGACCTCGACGTCCTGGTCAGATTGCAGGCCGCTCCTCGCAGGGTCAAGACGATCTATAGTGTGATCGCGTCTCCGCAGAGGCTCGAGATTCTGAGGATACTGAACATCAAGGGACCCCTGACCTACAGCGCCCTGAAGACGCTGGCCGGGTTCAAGTCGAAGAAGGAGTCTGGGAAGTTCGCCTACCACCTGCGAAAGCTCGTGAAGCAGCTGCTCATCCAGCTCAACAGGCAGGAGAGGAAGTACACAGTGACCAACCTGGGGAGGCTTGTGCTCAACCTCACCAGGCAGATCGAAGAGCAGTCGCTCGTAGAGAGCGGGAAGCTGTATGTCCGGACCTCGCACCAGACGATGGAGGAGTTCAATGCCAACAAGATACTCCAGTCACTTGTGAAGGAGGCAGGGATGCCGGTGGAGCTGGCCCAGAAGATCACGAGTGAGACTGAGTCAAGGCTCTACAAGTTCCAGACCCAGTATCTGACCGCCCCTCTCATACGCGAGATAGTCAACGCGCTCCTCGTGGAGCACAGCATGGAGGAGTACAGGCACAAGCTCACCAGACTTGGGATGCCCATCTACGACGTCACCCAACTTTTGGGGAAGGCAGGGGACGACGGGGGCAACGTCGAGTCGCTGATTCACCAGACTGGGAAGCAGGTCTTCTCCGAATATCTCCTGCTGGAACAGCTCCCGAGGGACGTGGCGGACGCTCACCTCTCCGGCGACATCCACATCACGAACGCGGGGTCCTGGGGGCTCTCGCCCGACGCAGTGTTCGTCGACCTTCTGTCTATGAGGTCCGCAGGGCTCAACCCGAGGGGGAAGATACTCAACGCCTCCATGATACCGAGCCCCGAGAATGCCGAAAAGGCGCTCAACATCGTGCTCAACATGGCTTCCATGCTCACGAGGGAAGCTTCTGACGAAGTGACCTTCCGGAACTTCCTTCAGTTTATCGGCCCGTACTGCAGATCCAAGGGGAAGAGGGAGCTCGAATCGCTCTTCCTGAGGTTCTATGAGACCATCGGGTCGCCAGTTGCCGGGGCGACCGGTCCGGCCATCAGCATCGACCTCAATCCATACAAGCACGACGACGTCGGCCGCGAAGTCCTGGACAAGACCCTAGACGCGGCCCTCGGCGCCTACAGGAGCTACGTCGAAGAGACCCCGAGGCCTGACATCAGGATTCTTCTGGCAAAGCCCAGCAGGGTGGACGATACGAAGACTTTGAAGGATGCCGCGTCAATCATCTTCAACGGAGGGAGGATAGCGTTCTTCTCCTCTGACCAGCGTAGGAGCTTTCTCGGGCTGAACGCCAACGTGCTCTCTCAGGAGTCCCAGGCGGACAACATCAACGTGCTCCACGGGCTCAGCCTTAACCTCCCCAGGCTCGCCTATGACTCCAACCAAGACGAGACATACTTCCGGGCCAAGCTGGCCCTCCTCATCGGAGTGGCGGCGGACGCACTTTCGACGAGGAGGAGGCTGATTGAGAGAGCGTTGAAGAGGGGCCTCCTTCCCTCGCTGGCGTCCGGTTCGGATGCCGTGACTTCTGACACGATGCCGCTCATCATGAATTTTGTCGGCTTCGAGGAGACCCTTGCCAGTCTGATACGGGACCCGACAACGGCCTCGCGATACGAGCTCGCAGACAAGATAGTGGGGACAGCCACCCAGGTGGCAGACGACAAGTCGACCAAGATTGACAGGCTTGGAGCTGCGATGCTGGACTTGGACGGCGCGTCGAGGCTCGCGAGCCTTGATGCTGAGAAGTATGGGAAGGCGAACATCCAGCCTCTCATGAGAGGGGCGTATACCCAGGCCCCCAGGCTTCTCCTGGCCGACCTTGAGAACCCGGAGAAGATGGACTACGTGACGAAGCTCTCCACAGGGCTGCGCGGAGGGGTCTCCATCACCCTGGACGGATCTTCGGACGAAGTGAGGGGGATCTACAACCTCATCCTCAACGCGTCGCCCAAACTATCCTACTTCAAGGTGGACAGGGTCATATCGGTCTGCAGAAATTGCGGCGCGAAGCTGCCACAGAACGCAGGCAGGTGCCAGAGGTGCAAGTCCGTCGCGATGACGCAGTATTCGACGGCGGGCTAGCTAATCAGTTCGCACTTCCTTCTTGTCAACATCAGTTCACAGTCGAACGTCTCATGTCGTCGAGAAAAAGGCGAGTACCCTCCTTGGTGGTTAACTCGGAATAAGCCGAGTCGGAATTATATATCGCAAGCCACAGGGTGCAGGCTAAGGTTATGACGTCGATAGTTGAACAACCACGCGACTCTCCGGATGTAGGAGAGGAGATGAAAGGGGAGGTCAGACTCCCCTCGGAGACTTTGGCGGCGTTCGGAGGAGACGAGCTGCGCGCCCGGGTCTTCTACGAGAAGTACGCATTGAGAGACGCAACGGGCCAACAGGTTGAGAAGGTCCCGGCTGACATGTGGCGCAGGGTCGCGAAAGAGCTCGCCTCGCCCGAGAAGGACGAGGACAAGAAGAAGGAATGGGCCAACAGGTTCTACTGGCTCCTTGAGAACTACCGTTTCGTCCCCGGAGGGAGGATTCTTTTCGGCGCGGGGCAGACCAGGAAGTCGACGCTCCTGAACTGCTACTTCTTCAAGATCAAAGAGGACTCAATCGAAGCGATATTCGACTGGTGCAAGGAGGCCGCTCGGACATACAGCTTCGGTGGGGGGGTCGGGACGGATATTTCGGTCCTGAGACCCAGGGGGGCACCGGTGAACAACTCCGCCATCTACAGCTCCGGTTCGGTGTCGTTCATGGAGTTGCTCTCGACGACGACGGGGACCATCGGTCAGGCGGGAAGGCGCGGAGCCCTCATGATTACCATCGGGGTGGACCATCCGGACGTGATTGACTTCATCAACGTGAAGCGCGACCTCAAGAGAGTCAACTATGCCAACATCTCGGTGAAGATCACCGACGACTTCATGAGGGCGGTGGAGACCGACGGAGACTTTCTGCTCCACTTCAAGAACGACAAGGTGGAAGTGAACCGCACCGTGAGGGCGAGGGAGGTGTGGAAGTCCCTAATCAAGGGAGCCTGGCAGTCGGCGGAGCCTGGGGTGCTCTTCTGGGACGCGATCAAGCGCGAGTCCACCACCGAGTACAACGGCATGGAGGTGCAGGGGGTCAACCCTTGCAGCGAACAGACCCTTGAGAGCTACGGGTGCTGCTGCCTGGGCTCCGTAAACCTGAGCGCGTTCGTAAAAGACCCTTTTACCGAAAGGGCGAGCATCGACTGGGATTCCCTCACGAGGGCAGCCCAATACGGGGTCAGGTTCCTGGACAACGTCCTTGACTACAATGCCGAGCGGCATCCGCTCCCGCAGCAAAAGGAGGCGTCGCTCCACAGCAGGAGGATAGGGGTGGGGATCACCGGCCTGGGAGACATGCTCATCAAGCTCGGCCTGAAGTATGATGATGACTCGACCATCGAGTTCGTGGATCACCTCTTTGAGAAAATCAAGAACGTCTTCTACGATTACTCTACCGAGCTGGCGGAGGAGAAGGGGAGCTTCCCCGCGTTCGATGCGGCCAAGCACCTGGCCCAGCCGTTCATCTCGAGGCTGGATGAGAAGGTGAAGGGGAAGATTAGGACCCAGGGTATCAGGAACGCGGCGGTCACCACCATCCCTCCCGTGGGCTCAGGGTCGATCCTCGCAGGTACCAGCAGCGGCGTCGAGCCGGTCTTCGCGCTCTTCTACACGCGGAGGAGCAAATCGTTGAGCGAGGGGGAGTTCAAGGTCTTCCACCCGCTCGTGAGAGAGTACATGGCGGCAACGGGAGCGAGGGACGAAAACCAGCTCCCCAACTACTTCGTAACGTCGCACCAGATCAAGCCAGACATGAGGGTGAAGATGCAGGCGACCATCCAGAAGCACATCGACACAGCGATCTCAAGCACTGTGAACCTCCCAGAGGACATAACACCGGAGGAGGTCGAGAAGATCTACCTCCTAGCCTGGCGGATGGGGTGCAAGGGCATCACGGTCTATAGGGAGGGGAGCAGGGAGGGAATCCTTGAGACTGCGAAGGTCGCCAAGAAGGTCGAAGCCAAGCCGGCGGCAGGCTTTGAGCGGCCCAAGGTGATGGAGGGAAGGACCCTAAAGCTCAAGCTCCCCCAGGGGAACATCTACCTCACCGCTAACCTGGTCGAAGGGGAGATCAAAGAGGTCTTCGTTACCCTGGGCAAGTCTGGGGCCGATGAGAACGCAGACGCGGCCGCGCTCGGCAGGCTGATTAGCCTGTACCTCCAACATGGAGGGAGCATCAAGAACGTCATCTCCACCCTGAAGGGGATCAAGGGGAAGTACGTCTCTTGGGACGAGGGGACACAGCTCCAGTCCATCCCAGACGCCATCGCGAAAGCCCTGGAACTCCTGACCCTCAACCACGTGGTCAAGGAGTCGGGCTTCGTGGACGAGACGAAGGGGAAGGCAGCCTCAAGGGGAGGGACAGGCACCTGTCCCGACTGTCATGAGAGCGCCCTCGTGTTCGAGAATGGCTGCTACCACTGCAGTTCGTGTGGCTACTCGAAGTGCGAATAGTGAGAGGGAAGGGGAGCTTCCCCCGACCCTCGCCTACGGCCGGCATCTGAAAACCTTCAACTCGTAGGCTTGGAGAGCCCTGAGGGCAGGGCGTACAAGTGAAGCCCATAGTCATAGTAGGGAGCTACAACACCAGCGAGACGATACGGGTGTCCCGTCTCCCCAGGCCTGGGGAGACCATCATGGGCTCAGGATACTCCAAAGGCCCGGGGGGGAAGGGGTCGAACCAGGCAGTCGCGGCGCGGCGGTTGGACGGAGAAGCTCGATTCATAGGGTGCGTTGGCAAGGACAAGAATGGAGACGAGGCCTTCTCCCTATGGGAATCTGAGAGCGTCGCGGTGGAAGGGGTCAGGCGGGTCGCGAGGCATACCGGGACGGCCCTGATAGTGGTGGAAGAAGACACTGGAGTCAACATCATAACCATAGCCCCGGGCGCCAACCTCGACCTCTCCCCGGCAGACATCGTGGAGTCCAGGAAGACGGTCGCTGGGTGCGGGGTGGTGCTCGCCCAGCTCGAGATCCCGGTGGAGACGGCGGTGGCAGCGACCAGGGTCGGGAGAGAGGAAGGCGCCCTGGTGATCTTGAACCCGGCTCCCGCGATGCCCGCGTCGGAGCTCGACCTGACGCGGGTAGACGTGGTCACCCCCAACGAGCAGGAGTTCGTGTTGCTTTCTGGGACCGACAGCCTCGAAGCGGGCTCGGCCTCCCTCCTGAAGAGGGGACCACGGACGGTGATAGTCACCCTCGGAGAAGGAGGGGCGTACGTGGCAACAGAGAAGAGGTCATACAGGGTTCCGGCACCCCGCGTGAGGTCGGTAGACGAGACGGGGGCTGGTGACGCCTTCAATGGGGCCCTCGCGGTCGCGCTCTCGAAGGGGGAGGAGATGGAAGAGGCGGTCAGGTTCGCCAACGTCGCGGGCGCCCTGACGGTCACCAAAGAGGAGGTCATTCCAGCGCTCCCGCGCTTAGAGGAGGTCGAGGCCCTGCGGCGGTCGGCGGTCCTTTCTTGGCCGCCCCCCTAAGCACGCTGTAGGAGTCCGCACCTCCTGATACCAAAGGAGGGATTCTGACTGGCTAACTCGCAAAGCAGCGCTTGAGAGAGGATTGGCCGCGTCGCCAGCGCCAAGAGCACTGGTCCATAGGACAGGTCAGGAGGTTAGCTTCAGGATGGCTCGGGCAACCTCGCCGTCCGACTGCTCTAGGGCCGCCACGGCTTTCTCCCTGGAGGCTCCGGCCTGCTGCTGCACCAGGAGGATGTCCTCATCGCTGAACGTCTTCCGCTCTACCTCCACCTCCTCGACCTCGCCCACGACCTGGAACATCCTCTGCCCCTGGGCGTTGACCTCTGACACGGAAGCGTTGGTGATGTGCATCTCCGTGTCGGGCGTCTTGATCACTACCTCCTGGACGTTGGGGATCTCCTTCATGTTGATCCCGAGGCGGTCCATCATTCTTCTCGCGTTCCTGTTGTCCATCTTCATGTCGTTGTCCCTGCTCTGACCTTCACCGCCGTCCCCGACTTAAATTGTTCCATGTGCGCCCCATTCAGCACCGCCATGCCCACCCCCAGGACCTTCCAGTTCCGGTCTACGACGGCCACCTCTCCCTTGGGGTAGATGCTCTTCCCGGACCAGGTGACGAACTTGCAGAACACGGACTTCCCTCCGCGGACGAACTGCGCGGCCTCGTCTGTGACCTGGACGCAGCTGTCCCTGAACCTGGGACTCCTGGAGAGGGTCTGGGCACCATACATGGAGAGGGCCATGGCCCCGTTCGGCTTCACGGTGGCGAAGAGCTTCCCGTCCAATTGGATCAGTTTCACCCTCCCTGATCTTCTCGAACGGAAGAGTCGGTAGCCACTCTTCGGCAGGGCCCTGCTCACCCCCTTCCCGAACAGGTAGTCGACCATCAGAGCCACCTGCCTTCGGTCGGTCGGAGACGCCATCGCCGGGGCGCCGCCGTGCGGGCGATAAATCTGTGAGGTTGCAGGCTCTGCCGGCGATGCGGCAGCCTCCCCCCGCGCCTGACCGATCCAAAGCCAAGCCCCGAGGGCGGGCGCCCGGCGGAGCCGCCGTGGTTCCCCTGCACTGTTCATCTACCGGGGCCGCGAGAGGCCGGCCGAGAGGGAGCGAGCACGAAGAGCATCCGGGTGCTGAGGCTTGGACAAAGATACGTGAGGGACGAAAGGACCCTTACGCACCTGTGCCTGGTCTCCAGGGCGCTGGGGGCGGAGTGTATCTACCTCGAAGACGCCGAGAACGATGTCACGGCGACCCTTGATGAAGTGAATAAGACGTGGGGCGGGGACTTCCGTGCAATTCTAGGCGAGTCGTGGAAGGGAGTGATGAGGGAGGCGAAAAGGGAGGGGAGGAGCGTGGTCCACCTCACCATGTACGGGATGCCCATCCAAGATGTGATGCAGGACCTACGAGGGCTCGAGAAGGTACTCATAGTGGTGGGGGGGCCGAAGGTCCCCGGGAAGGTCTACCACGAAGCAGACTTCAACGTCGCGGTCACCTCGCAGCCACACTCCGAGGTCGCTGCCCTGGCCATAACGCTTCATGAAATCCAGAGCGGGGAAGAGCTTAAGAGGACGTTTCCACAAAGCAGACTAAGGATTTTGCCTTCCGCTCGGGGCAAGAGAGTTGTAGAAAATTGAAGATTGAATACGAAGACACCTTTGTGAAGGTGGCCGGACTTATCGGCGGGCCCGACTACGTCAGGGTGGCGAGGGCCCTTCTGAACAACGAGAACGCGACGGACGAGGAGATTGCGTCCGCCACCGGCCTCAAGATAAAGACGGTGAGGAAGGCCCTCTACGACCTGTTCGGCCGGAGCCTCATCACAGGAGTGAGGGTCAGGGACCCCAAGAGAGGGTGGTTCGTCTACAGGTGGAAGGCTCAGCGAGACCAGACGGATGGATTCATCCAGACCCAGCGGAAGAAGGTACTGAACAGGCTGAGGCAGCGTTTCGAATACGAAGAAGTGCATGAGTTCTACCACTGCGGGACCCCGACCTGCCTCACCAGGACGTTCGAGGACGCCATGGAGAACTTCTTCAAGTGCCCGAGCTGCGGAAAGCCACTGAACCGCCTCGACAACGCCGAGCTGAAGGACGCCCTTCGCTGGAAGATCCATCAGCTGGAAGAGGAACTCGCAAAGTGATCACTTCCGAAGGGGAGGCCACGGCGCTCCATCGGAAGTACGGCAGCAACGAAAGGATCATCGAACACTGCAGGACAGTGGCCAAGGCCGCTATGGCGCTGGCGGAGGAGTTCGAGAAGCGCGGCTACGGCGTGGACGAGAGGGCGGTCTTCGTCGCTGCCATGCTCCATGACATCGGAAGGTCCCGGGTACAGACCGTCAGCCACGGCGTGGAAGGGGCGAGCATCGCCGAGAAAGAGGGGGCGGGGAAGAAGGTCGCCGAAATAATCCAGAGGCATGTAGGGGCGGGCATCTCGCCCGAGGAGGCAAAGTCCCTGGGGATGCCAGCCCTCGACTACATCCCCCGGACTCTTGAAGAGAGAATTGTCTGCTTCGCGGACAAGATGGTAGACGGAGTCAAAGTGAGGCCATTCGAGGAGGAGGTGAAGCGGTTCACGGCCAAGGAGCACGATGTGGCCCGCCTCCTCGCGCTCAGAGAAAGCCTCCGGGAAGAGCTCGGGGAGGACCCAGAAAGGGCAGTCTTCGACAACGTGAAATAGCGACACCGTTGGCTAAGAAACCATGGCCTCTTGCATATGCAAGGTCTGCAGGCACAAGGACTACGAGAGCTGCTCGAAGTGCACCTGCTGTAGGTATCAGCGTGCGGCCTGCATGCCGGTGACAGGTTAGGCCCCCGTGGGCAAGACTTAAGGGAGAACCGCGAGGAGGCTTCCGCAGCGAGGTGGGGAAGCCAGACCCCCCGTGGGGGTAAGGATCATCCCGGCGGGCTCATAAGCGAAAGCTTGGAAACCCGCAGAGCGGAGGTTCAAAAGGAGAGCAATCTCCTGAAAGTCCTCCCCTCGCTACTTTTCGAAGAGCCCCCGACCGTTCAACCGTCTCGCTCGTGCCCTCTTTTTTTCTCAGGTTGAATTTCCTAAGGTCGACGTGCTAGCAGGCTTCCAAGTTGTGCCCGTTGGCTCAAGCCGGCTTCTAGGAGAGGCCGAAGTCAAGGAATCGTCTTGTGAGGGTATGCCTGGAAATTAGATGCGGGAGGGTGTTCTTGATGAGCGCTTTTGCTGCGCCTCCGCGCTGGCCGCGAGCCCAATCTAGTCCTCCTCCCCGAAAGTGAAAGGGACGTTGGCCCTCTTACGTCGGATTGCCAGGCAGCCATTGGTTCGCGAAGTGGCACCCCTGATACCGTGAAACGAAGATGAGTGTTGTTTGGTCCGACGGGGGATCCTGGGCTCTCATACGTTTCCACGCGGCAGAATCACTGAATTGGCTCGGGTCGTGCCGCAGAACCGGCCAAAGCGTCACTGCCTGGGGCGCATCTTATATCTACGGCCCCGTGGCTTTCTAGACCTGTGCCTGGGAGCATGGTTGCGGATCAGATAAGGGGCGTACACGTCGTGCATGCGCAGTGGTGCCCGCACTGCCACCCGACCACGGTGGAACCGGTGGGAGAGAAAGCCGCTGAACTCGGATTGGAATTCCACGACTACGACATAGACAACCCTGACCAGGTAAAGAAAGCGGACGCGCTCATCCGAGACCATGGCGACTGGTCCGAGGACTATCTGATACCGCAGGTCTTCTTGGAGATGCGGGATGGGACAATTCGCCATGTTCTGACCGGCTACTCGGAAGGTGTGGAGCTTACCAGAAGGGCGGTCGCGAACCTGCTGAACAGTCCCTACTTTCGAGGTGGCGCGCCTGCAAGATAGGGCGATGGAGGTAGCGCGCTCCATCCTAGCAACCACCGCCAAGTGCTCACATTGCAGCGGCCAGGCGGCCATCGAATACCTCGAGGGCGGCTCGATCGGGGTGCACGTCTGCCCAGGCAGATATGTCTCAAGGATAATCGCGTATGGCAACCCGCTCGACCTGGACAGATTCAGGGAGTTCGTTCAAGGGGCCGTTCAGGGGACGCAGAGAATCGACGACACCGATGTGAGGGTAGCGAGCCGCTACGCCTGGGACCTGGGGCTCGACAGGGCCAGCAACGACCTGATCCTCAAGGAGATGTACTGGACGCAGAACTACCGCAGGGCCAAGAGCGAAGACCCAGACAGGGTTGCCCTCTTCTTCTGCGCCAATGGAGACTCGTTCTTCGTCCAAGCAGTCCAGGGAAATGAGAGGCTCTGCAGCAAGTGCAGGAACCCATAGGGAACGCATAACACTGCGCACGCCATCCCCAATCGCCGTCCTCCCCTAACCGGGAGTCTTGTCCGACCAACGCGGTCCATGCCGGCCAGAATCCCCCCACCATGTATTTACGCCCCGTCCCTGAACCTGAGGGCACTTGCCAGGGGAATCGACGAAGTCCGTCCATGAAGCAGAACCCTTCGACGAGGGCACCGGCTCGCTTGTCGCGCCCATCTATGAGACTTCGACCTTCGGGTTCGCCAGGGCTGCAGACGTCCCTCTCGCGGTGTCAGGCTCAGGGGAGAAGGGGTACACGTACTCGAGGTGGGACAACCCCACCGTCGTGAGGCTTGAGAAGAAGCTCGGAGCCTTCGAGCATGCAGGGGGCGGCGCAGCCTTCTCGTCTGGGATGGCAGCGATATCCACCGCCGTCTTCGCCTTCCTGGAGAAGGGATCCCACGTGCTGGCGATCAGAGACCTCTATGGTGGGACATTCGGGCTCCTCCACGACATCCTCCCCGGGCTCGGCTTCGACATTACCCTGGTGGACACCGGAAATTTTGAGGCCCTGGAGAGGGGCGTGAAGAAGAACACGAAGATAGTCTACATCGAGAGCCCCACGAATCCCACCCTGAAGGTGGTCGACATAGGAAAGGCGGCCAAGCTCGCCCATTCGAACGGCGCGCTGTTAATGGTGGACAACACCTTTGCGTCGCCGATCAACCAGAACCCCCTGGACCTGGGGGCAGACGTCGTCCTGCACAGCGCCACGAAATATCTCAACGGGCATGCGGACCTGATAGCAGGCGCGGCGATGGCTGACGCCGAGAGGATTCGTAAGATCAAGATGACGAGGAGGGAGTTCGGAGGGACACTGGACGCGCTCCCCGCCTGGCTAGTCCTCCGCGGCATGAAGACCATGGCCATCAGGGTGAGGCAGCAGAACGCCAGCGCCATGGCCCTGGCGGAATTCCTGTCGACCCACAAGAAGGTGGCGTCAGTGCATTACCCCGGACTCAAGACACACCCGCAGCACCGGCTCGCGCGGAAACAGATGAAGGGCTTCGGCGGCATGCTGAGTTTCGAGGTCGATGGGACGGCGGGGGACGCCATGAGGTTCACCGAGTCAGTGAAGATTGCGACCCTCGCCGCAAGCCTTGGCGGGGTCGAGACACTGGTGTCGCAACCCTACAACATGACCCACACCCAGATGTCGGCCGAAGACAGGGAGAAAACTGGGATTCCTGAGACGCTTGTGAGGGTCTCGGTTGGGATAGAGGACGTGAACGACCTCATCGAAGACTTCAGGCGTGCACTCGCAGCTGTGTAGAGGGCTCGAGCCAGCCCTCGACAGACTCCGCTTCCTCGTAGACCTCCAGGCCGTATCTGATCAGAGGCTTGGTCAGGTGCCTGTTTGCCCTTGGGGATGGAATGTAGACTCCTGCCTCCAGCCCCCCAACGCGGGTGCGCTTCACCTCGAGCTTCTCCATGTTGAGAATCTTCGGGTGGCGAGATGTCGCTCTCCTTACACCTCCGAAGGCGCGAATCGTGTCCCCCCTCTTCAGCAGCTTCGCGGAGCGCCTGAGGTCCCCCGTGGGCTCGTAGGCTGCCAGCATGTGCCTCCCCCCGCTTTGGTCGAAAGTTACGTAGACGTGCCCCCCCTCCCCCACCTCCACCTCCTCGACCGTGCCGTCCACCCAGCCAGAGGAGTAGACCTTCCAATCCAGCTCCCTCTGGATGTGAGCGTCGGTGTGCTGGTTGGACAGGTAGACCATGTGCCCTTCCAGAAGCTCGTCGTACTTCAGCATACTGAAGGCCCTGACCACGCTGGAGGGAGAGTCGCCGCGGATCCCAACGAAGACCGGGTCCGGCCCGTGGGGGGCGACCAGGACCTTCCTCTTCTGATAGTCGAAGCTGTTGAAGGTGTGGGGAAACATACGAGCGTCCATCTCCTTGACTGACGAGCTGTCGACGAGCCGCCTCGTCCCCCAGCGCTCCTTCCTCCTGTATGCGATGAGCTCGTAGGTGTGGTCTGAGGTCCCTGCGAACCCGAGAGAGGCGGCGGCCCCCACCACCCCCATGCCGTTGCCGAGCTCGAGGGTCCTCCCCCCTGCCTGTCTGATGAGGCTCCGGGCCCTTTGCGGGCTGACGACCGCGGAGAGCGCGTCCTGATAGAGGTCCTCGAAGGCATCTGCCTTCGAGGCGCAGTCGAGGAAGACCAACCCAGAGTTGGCTCCCCCCTCGACGTCAGCCAGGGCCCTTACCTTAGACGAAAGGGCACGGAAAGCTTCGTCCGGGTCGTCCCCCTCGAGAGTCAGACACACCGCGGCGTTTCCCCGCGTCTTGAACGGGATGTTGGGGTTGAGCCTGACCAGGCGCGGATAGGCGCACACCCTGACCACCGGGCTGAGGTCGGTGGCAATCCGGTAGGCAAGATATGTGGTGCAGTAGCCGCGGGCGGAATCGGTGTCGTCGATGCCTGCTAGGAACCGCACGAAAGGCTATGCCGGCCTAGGGGCGTTTTAAGCGTGGAAGCGATGGTTACGCGTCTACCACGATCATGGTGAGGGTGCTCCTCACCTTGTCGAGGCGTCTGATGTTCCAGGTGATTGTCTCCTTGACCTTCTCCATGGTGTCGGCTTCCACCCTGGCGACGATGTCGTAGACGCCGTAGACTACATAGACCTCCTTGACGTTGGGGATCTCACGGAGCTTCTTGAGCAGGTCCTCTTCAGCCCCGAGGTCCGCGTTCACCAGGACGAATGCTTGAGGGATGCCAGATCTACCTCTCCTCTTTCTCTGAGAGCATTCAGTAATAACCGTTGCCCTATGCCGTGAAGGTGCCGCCTGGCAGACAGTAGATAAGGAACCGGCCAGGGGCTGGCCAGGGAACCGCGCCTTGCTAGGAGTATTCACCCTCGAAATGGGTCAGGACGACCCCGCGAAGTGCACCGCCAGGAAGATGGTCAACATGGACCTGGCGAAGGGGGTCAGCCGCAAGTTCCACGCCTCGGACAAGATAGTCGTCCTGAACCCATTCGCTCACAGGGTACTGTCCCAGCCTGACCGTGGAGTCAAGGCCGTGCTCGCCGTCGACTGCTCATGGAACCAGGCCCAGGAGGTCTTCTTCAGGAAGCTCGGGGGGAAGCACCGGAGGCTCCCGGTGCTCCTGGCGGCGAACCCCACCAACTACTCCAGGGCTGGGATGCTCAGCTCATTGGAAGCGGTGGCGGCCACCATGTACGTCCTGGGCGAGGTCGAAGAGGCCGAGAGGTACCTCAACATCTACAAGTGGGGCCCCACCTTCTTGACCCTCAACCACGAGCCGCTGGAGGCATACCGTAGGGCCAGGACGGAAGGGAAGGTGAGGCAGGCGGAGAGAGAGTACTTCCCTCACCTTTTCGCGCCAGACTCTCTCCAGTAAGAATACTGAAGCCCACGGTCGGCGCGGCTGTTTGAGGAGCGCCCTTCACGAACCAAGGACTCGCGGAGCTCGCCATGGGCGTGATGCCGGCCACTCGCATAGGAAGCATCTCGTTTCGAGGTCAAACGTCGGGCGCCGCCCGCTCGGTCGGACAGCCGCACTGCCCATGTGCCGCGCCCGGGAAAGGGTTAACTGTAGTTGAGGGGCCCGCGAAGCCGACGCGAGCCGGTGGACGGGCCACGGGGATCTCCTGGGGAAGTTCCTCCCTCACTGCAGGACGCACGGCGCCAGGAGGCGCGACCGGAGACGGTCGGCTCCAGAACAGAAACGAGACCCGGCCCACCTCGAGCGATGATGGGGCGACCTTGAGGTCGGTGGGACGCGGGATGAAACGGCTGACCCGTGCGGAGCAAGGCCAAACGTGGCCGATGAAGTGCCTGCGACAGGCCAGGGTAGGCCGCTGAGCGGAATCCCGTCTAGAACA
>JAKAUC010000001.1 GCA_021827865.1 archaeon | reverse complement strand
GTAGGCCGGGTACAGCCCCTGGTTGATGTCGATCTGCTTCGTCGTCTGTGAGACTTCGGCAGAAGGAGAGAGAGAACGGATGGCAGAGGGTGATGTTTCGTGAGAGGAAAGGAATCTGCGGAATTCATGGCCGCCTGCGTTGTGGGTCCGGCAGGCGATGCCCAGGAGACGGGCGACGTGGGCGTTCATAGGTCCTCGGTGGTGGACCTCCCACTTCCCGAGGATCCTCTCTCCTCCTATCTCGCAATAGAGCTTCCCATCCTTCCTGTCCCTTTTCCGCAGGTACTTCTTGGCCCTCCTGTAGGGACCTCCTTCCAGACGCTTCCCCGTCGAGAAGACGTAGTCGGGGCCTATCTCGAGGCCTCCGACCCTTATGACCGGGACCTGGAGCTGGAGCTGGGCCATCTATGGGGCCCCCTGCTCCGATGCGGCCTTGCTCGCCATCGGTTGGAGTATCATTCAACTACCCACTCCAAGGGCGAGCCTAAGACCAAGCAAGACCAGCGCGGCGCAAAGGACGGATAGTAGCCAGTAGAGTCTATCTACACGCCGTTCCAACGTCTCTATCCTTTCACTTTGAGGTAGTCGCTCACGATTATCCTGACGCCCGGTTCCCTCCTTGCAGACGGACGTTGAGCTTCGCACCGAGGCCCTCCG
This sequence comes from archaeon, assembly GCA_021827865.1. Taxonomy (GTDB): domain Archaea; phylum Thermoproteota; class Nitrososphaeria; order Nitrososphaerales; family Gagatemarchaeaceae; genus UBA183. The sequence continues at coordinate 3,190 of JAKAUC010000001.1, read as the reverse complement.
CGTGACCAGGAGAGCGGTCGGGAAAGAGAAGCCCAGGGCCATGAGATGGACCTGCCAGAGCGAGTATGCCGACGATGCGTAGATCGACCAGACGAGGAATACGACGAGGCCGAGCGCCCAGACCTTTCCCGCCCTGTCGAGGGCCCCGACCGACCCGCCTACCATGCCCAAGGCGGAATAGCTCCACTGCGAGACCCCGAAGCCGAACCCCCCGAAGCCATAGTAGGGATTCGAGGTGAACCATATCGAGGCTGATAGCCAGCCGCCCGCGAGGTAGACCAGGACGAGCATCGGAACCGCCCTTCCATGCCCCAGGCTCGAGAGGTCGGCCAGCCATGCGGCGGGGATTACCAGAACTTCGACCAGGTATGCAAGAGGGGTGAACTGAGAAGAGAAGTCGGGGGCGAGCTCGAGGTTCACGGGCGGCCAGGCGCCGAGCGCGTAGGTCACGACGGGGATCACCGCGACGGGGAGGAGGGCTACGATCGAGGCGCAGAGCCTCAGTCCTGGCCTGGGGAAGTCTACCACAGGCTCGACCCCTCCCTCTCGGCGTCCTTCGCCATCTCCTCGACGTAATCCCGCTCCATCTGCAGGAGCTCGTCCTCGGTGAGCCTGACTCTCTTCATGCCGGTATCACGTTCTCCTTCGTGCACGGGGCGAGCCCCAGGGCCCTCCGAAGGGTGCAGTCGGGGCACTTCGCCTGGTAGAGGTAGACCAGACCGCAGTCGGGGCATTCTGTCATCGTCTTGCCTCCAGGGTCCCGAGGTTCCTCCTCGTCGTCTCCCGGAATAGCCTGAACTTCGTCAGTAGAGCGTCGATCGAGAAGGGGTTGGAGACATGGTACCCGTAACACACGTTCTTGCGTTCGGTGTGCATCCTTCGCAGCGTCCCCACGACGCCGTTGTCGTTTAGCACCCTGACCGCGAAGTCGGCGAAGTCTTTGGCCTGCCCCTCCGATGGGGCCAGGAACCTGACGTCGGCTCCCGTCGAGTGGACCCTGACGGTATGCTTTCCCCTGTGCTCCAGCCTCCTCCAGTTCCAGGCCTGGATCTTCGTCCCGTTCATGTACCCCTCGACGAACCTTCTCCTGATCTCGGCGTCGCCTTGCCTCACGAAGTCCGGGACCCTGAGGTTCACGTCCCGGCTGGCGCTCCGTCTTCCGCCTCCGCCGAAGATGGGCGTCGACCTGACGACGTGAGGGAGGCCCAGCCTGGTCATGACGTCGTATGCTGGGCTCGGGAGGAGGACCCGGACTCTCTCGAAGGTCTTGTTCTGCCTTGAGATGTAGCCACTCCTGGTGGCGTATCTCAGCCCCGCACTCGCGGCGACTTCGAGCAGCTCCGGGAGGGCGGTGACGTCGATCTTGTAATGAACCTGATGTTCGTTCCTGCGATCATTGTCCCTTTCCGAAAGGGTCCCGCACGAAAAGAACAGCCCCATGAGCCAGGCCCAGTCGCCGTCGACTTCACGAGGGAAGGGGCCGGAAAGGGATTTGTCTGCCGATAGCTTGAAGATTCTGACGACGTGGCTCTCCACGTACTCGAGAGGCTCCCCGGTCTGCTCGGCTAGAAGGCGCAGGGATCCGATTTTCATGCTCCCTGGCCAAACGCCCGGGTCTCTTCCCCTGTGGGTAGTCTTCCGAAGACTCTTGTACAAAGGGCCCATGTAATGGCCTCTTGCCGCGAGGTCGCTCTGCATTCTCGCCCTTGCCTCTTCGGTGAAGTGGACGCGGAAACCTCGAGCGAACTCTCGTAGGAGGATCTGCCGCCTCGGCTCAGGGATCCCCCAGTCCGCGCCTTGGTCTTCCAGCCTCGGCCTCCTGATGCGGCCCCTAACGACCGGCCCTGCAGTGAAGGTCGTCCTGCAGGCCCTGCAGAGGTACCTCTGGACGAGCTCTTCCCTGGCGACGCGCAGCCCGACGTCCGACCTCCTGACGTCCTTCGAGCCGCACCTGCGGCAGACGGGGTCGAGCTCGTCGATGAGCTTGAGGGCAATGGCGCTCACTCGGCCTCTTTCCTCCATCTCCTCGCGCAGCTGTCACAGACGTACATGCCGTCGACTCTGATCGCCCTCGTGTCGAAGTGCTCGGGGAGCTCCGCCTGCCATCTCTCAGGGAGCGCCAGTCCGCAGTAGCTAGTCTGGTCGCTCGACGGGTCCTCCAGGTGGCTCTCCTTCGCAGCCGGGCCGAGGCGCCCCAACACGACCTTGACTCCGACCCCCTCTTCGTTAGGATTCACAACCAGGCTCGAGGAGCCGCGCTTGTCCTCGTGGATGTCGCCACAACCGCAGGTGCACTGATGGAAGGGCCTGACCCTTGTCCGGCCGATGAACCTCCCGGAAGCGCCCCGCCCCGCTCCACTACCGAAGCCTGAGGCGCCGCTCGTCCTGGTCTTGACGATCAACATGGCCATGGCCACCTGCTTCTCGACCGGGTAGATCCTCGCGAGCGAGATTGCATTGGCCACGGTCAGCTGGTGGCCGACGAACCGGCGCAGCGTAGCGTCGAGGTTGTAGTACACCCCTATCCTGTCCTTGATGTACTGCGATTTCTTTCCGAGAGCATCCGAGAGGGCGTTGAGGTTGTTCCCGTACTTCTCGGAGAGGAGCCTGACGAAGATTCGCCCCTCCTCCCAGGGGTCGACGAACCCGTTGCGGTGGGCGTTCTCTGTGATCTTCAGCTCAAGGGCCTCGTGCTCGTCGATGTCCTCCACCACAGCGGAGATCTCCTTCCAGCCCAGGCGCTTTGCGGCCTCCAGGCGGTGCTCCCCAAAGACGACCACGTGGGAGCCGTTAGAGTTGGGCCTGACCTTGATGGGCTGCTGCTGGCCCTTGGATGCGAATGACGCCATCAGCTCGACGATCCGATCCTCGTCCAGGGGACGCGTCTTGATGGCGTCGCTGAAGACCGAGTCGATGGGGACTAGCTTTGAACCCCTGGCCAGCACTCTCTGCAACTAAACCGCTCCTCCGTACGCGTCCCTGACGACTCGGTGCCTCTCCAGGGCGAGCTTCACCTTCTCTGGGTCCTTCGCCTCTGCGGGGGTCAGGTCCTCCACCCAGAGGCCCTGCCGCTCGTACATCTCCCGCTGCCTGTCGTCGGTCCCGCCCAGGCGCGCGTGCTTCCTGGTGTCGTGGACCTCTCCCTGGACGCGGAAGACGCCGGAGCCGAAGTCGGGGGAGTCGACCAGGG
>JAKAUC010000020.1 GCA_021827865.1 archaeon | reverse complement strand
GAGCACCTGAGCAGATACCCTGACTGGGTCGCTCCAAAGTCGGGTGACAGATAATCCTCCTGGGAAACGAGACCTGGTCCCCATGCGAGGCCTCCGTGACAGAAGAGGGTCTGGTCTGATGTGGGCCCGGCCGGATTTGAACTGGCGACCGACCGGTCTCTCAGGTCAAGCCGTATGAGCCGGTCGCTCTGACCGAACTTCCCGCTCGGGGAGCTCTGAGCTACGGGCCCACTTTCCCGGCTCCCAACCTGGTGCCTTTAAGCGGCTCGGCTAAGCGTAAATAGCCCTAAAAAGAATGAGGACCCAGTCACAGTGAGTAAGGACCAAGACGAAGGCTTCGAGGACATTCTGGCCGAACTGGACCGCGAAGAAGCTCGCGTGAAGATACGGATGGAGATGAGGCGATTCGGAAAGCCTACCACCGTCATCGAAGGCATAAAGATGAGCGACAGAGACCTTCACGAGCTCAATTCGAAGATGAAGCGGGCCCTGGCCACGGGTGGAACTGTGAAGGATGGCATAATGATACTACAGGGGGACCACAGGGAGAACGCCGCCAAGATGCTCAAGGAGAACGGGTTCTCTGAAAGCGCCATAGAGATAATTTAGAATACACTCCTTCACAGTGTCAGGCGTCCCCGAGGCGTTTCAAACTTTTAAAGGGTAAACCAAGGCGCAGGCAACAGGCGCAGCCATTCTGTCGAAACCGATCACGGACTTCGAAGGCTTCATTAGGCGCATACTGACGGTAGTCTTCTGGGTAGCCCTCTTTTCCGCGGTGGTCATCCTCCCGATCTACTATCTCCTCGACTCCATCTTCCACTTCCCCGTGGACTTCATCGGTCTGGCCATCAACCCCAACCTGGCCATAGCTTTCACGCTGAGCCTCCTCTCCACTGAGCCGTTTCACACGCTGTTCGCCCTCGCCGTCTTCCCGGGATTCAGTTTCGTGGCCGTGTACGGGACCATCTTCATGGGGTGGGTCGAAAGGAAGATGACGGCCAAAATCCAGCTCAGGACAGGGCCGATGTACGCCGGGAGGCTCGAAGGGATACTCCAGAACGTGGCGGATTTCTTCAAGCTCGCCTTCAAGGAGATGGTCATCCCGAACGGCGTCGACAGGGCAGTCTTCGTCGCCGTCCCCTTCGCCCTGATGGCTGTCGCGGGAGCCCTGGTGTCTCTGGTCCCGCTCTCTCCCACCGTCTTCATCGCCGACCCTGCGGTGGGGGCGGTCCTCGTCTTCGCTATTCTGGGCTTCACGCCGCTCATTACCCTCCTGGCCGGATGGGCGAGCAATAGCAAATATCCGTTCCTGGGAGGGCTTCGGGCGCTCCACCAACTGGTCGCATACGAGATCCCCATGATCCTCTCCCTAGTCGGAGTGGTGGTCTTGGCAGGGTCCTTGAACCTCATGGACATCGTCAACGCCCAGGCGGGGCTCTGGTACATCGCCCCCGAAATCCTCGCGGCCATAGTGTTCTACGTGGGAGCCCTAGCCGAGCTTGAGAGGATCCCGTTCGACATCCCCGAGGCCGACTCCGAGCTCGTCGCCGGGTGGCAGACGGAGTACACGAGCATGCTCTTCGGGAGCTTTCAGCTGGCCAACTTTACCAGGATGTATGTGATGGCGGGGCTGTTCACGACCTTCTTCCTAGGAGGGTGGCTCGGGCCAGCCCCCGTCCCCCCGCTGGTCTGGTTCATGGTCAAGGTGACCCTCGTGGAACTGTTGCTGATGCTCCCGCGAAGCATAATGCCGCGGCTGAGGATCGACATGCTCATCAGGGCTGGATGGGTGAAGCTCCTCGCCCTCTCCTTCGCCAACCTTTTCATCACTATGCTGATCGTGTCCTTGGGAGTGCTTCACTAGGATGGGTACCTGGAGTTACATCAAGGGGGTCGCCCTGGCAACCTGGACAGGGCTGAGGCACTTCTTCCACCCTAGGATGACGCTGAAGTACCCGGAGCAGAAGCTCGACCTCGAGGGGCCGGGGTACCGTTTTGACGCCAAGCAGGGGGTAGGCCTGGCGGGGTTCAAGGGGAGGCACATCCTCAAGTTCGAGAAGTGCACAGGCTGCCAGCTCTGCGCCATCGCTTGCGATGGGGTGGCGGTGGCTATCGAGATGCAGAAGGTGGAGAAAGGGAAGCCCCAGAACAAAAAGCAGATCTGGCCGGCCGTGGACTACGGCAGGTGCCTTCCGCCTTCTACACCCATAACGACGCTCTGCGGCATCAAACCCCTGTCGGAGGTCCGTGTGGGCGACAGAGTGTTGACGCACACGGGGAAGTTCAGGAAGGTGACTCGCCTGTTCGCTAGAAAATATACGGGCAAGCTTTACACCTTCAAGACTCTGGGCAACTCTGAACCACTAACTACGACAGAAGACCACCCGATTCTGGTATACGGAGAGAAAGGTGTTTCGTGGGCTTTCGCAAACGAGATCTCCTATCGGACATGCCTCACAAGACCGATCATTGCTGAAGAAGAACCGAGGGAGCAAACCGAATACTCGTACGAGCTATACCATCATGCGGGACGAGGTGGCATGTTCACCACCGAAACGGTCTCTCTAGGGGTTACGCCAGAGTTGATGAGGCTGGTTGGTTACTACCTTGCCGAGGGGTCGTCTGATCGCTACAGGGTCTCATTCGATATACACAAGAATGAGACTGACATCAAAGACGACATAGTCGAGTGCACGTCGAAAGTCTTCGGAACTGGCATATCACTCAAACCCGAAGCGGATTCCGACGGCCTGAAACTACGCATCGACTCGGTCAGGGTTGCCGCTTTCTTCTCGCAGTTCGGGCATTCGGCAGACACCAAGAAGCTGCCATGGTGGATGGTCTTGCTCCCGCCTGTCAACATACGGGAGGTAGTCCGTGGTGAATTCTGGGGCGATGGCCACTATTCGAATGAATTCTACGAGCACGCAACCAAGATGCACTCGAACTACTTCGTCATACGAACAACGTCAAGAGAGTTGGCGATGCAGATGCATTACATCCTGGGTCGCTTGGGGATACTGTCTTCCGTCAGCACTGAGAAGCAGAAAGACCGCACGCTGTGTTACTCGGTCACGGTTCACACGCCCTACGTCGACGCGATGGGTCAGCTTGTGGAACTCCCTGCAAAGAATAACGAGGTCTCGCACAGTTACGTACACATCAGCGACCGGATGGTAGTCTCCCCAGTGGTCGAGATCGAGGTTAAGGAAGTAAGCGATTATCTTGTGCAGAACCTGGAGGTCGAAGGAGATAACAGCTACGTTGCCTCAAATGTCTCTGTCCACAACTGCGTCTTCTGCGGCCTCTGCGTCGACGCGTGCCCCTTCGACGCCTTGGACATGACCAACGACTTCGAACTGGCAGCCTACGACAAGATGGGGCTGAAGTACACCCCGGACATGCTCTCCGTCCCCCCCAGACTCGAAGGGAGGAAATACAAAGTGAAGTTCGACACGGAGAAGGGAGTGGTAACCTACGGCTGACGCCGTCTTCCTGGCCATGGCCGTGGTGACCCTGGCGAGCGCCATCTTCTCCCTCGAGGCGAAGGAGATAGTCTACGGGGCGATCGGGCTGGCCGGCTCCCTCTTCGGGGTGGCCGCGCTCTTCTTCCTCCTTGACGCCCCATATGTGGCAGTCTTCCAGATAGCGGTCTACATTGGGGCCGTGGCCGTGCTGATACTCTTCACCGTGATGCTGGTCAGGCAGGAGAGGTGGGCGAAGGAGGTCAAGCCTGCTTCCGGCACGACGGTCGCCGGTGCTATCACAGGAGTCGCCGTGGTCGTCGCGCTCGCCTTCGCCGTGGTGGACGCAAACCTCTCGAGGTTCGACAGCGTCTCCAACACAGCGACCTTCGTCGACATCGGGAAACTCATCTCTACTGGGTACGCTCCCGTCCTCGAGGTGCTGGCCCTGGTCCTGGCCGCTTCCATAGTCGGGGCCCTCGCCCTATCCAAGGTTGACAGGGAGGGCTCCGGTTGAACAACCTCGCCGACTTCGTCATACTGTCGGCGATGCTCTTCGGCATAGGGGTGTACGGCCTCGTGACGAAGAGGAACGCGCTCAGGCTCCTCTTTGCCGTGGAGCTGATGATCAACGCTGCGAACCTGAACTTCGTCGCCTTCAACCAGTATCTCCCCTACGCGCAGCAGGCTAACGCCTTCGGCCAGACTTTCGTCCTCTTCTCTATAGCCCTGGCCGCGGCCGAGGCAGCCGTGTTGCTTTCCATAGTCATAGTAGCCTACAGGCTGCACAACGACATCGACGTCAGCGAGATGAGGACCCTGGAAGGATAGCTGACATGGCTTCTCTCCTTCTGCTTCTTGTCAGTGGGACTGGAATGCGCCTGCCGCAGAACCCGGTAAAGTAGGTATTGGGAATGGATTACATCCTCCTTCAGACAGTGGCAGTTCCGCTAGTCGTCGCCCCCTTGGCCCTGCTCCTCGGGAAGAAGCTCGGCAGGAACGTAGGCTGGATAGCCTTCGCTTCGCTGCTGTACACGACGGCGCTTCTGGCTTCTCTCGCATACTCCCTCTTCAACGGCGGCACGGCCGTGCAGGAGAGCTACGCCTGGGCGCCGGTCTCCGGGCTGGTCTTCGGGTTCCTCGGGGACAACCTGAGCGTCCCGGTGGCCCTGACCATGAACATCGTGGTAACGGCCACATCGGTCTACTCGATGGGGTACATGAAGCACAGGCTGGAGGCGATGTACGGTGAAGAGAGAAAGGGGCAGTACTCCCTCTACTTCCTCAACTTCATGCTCCTGGACGCCGGGCTGATCGGGATTTCTTTGTCCACCAACCTCCTGGAGCTGTACATGTTCCTCGAGCTGATGCTGATTCCTTCTGCCTTCATGATGGCGCTCTTCGGCTATGTCGACAGGGAGCGGGTCGCGATAATGTACTTCATCTGGAACCACCTCGGGGCGTTCATCTTCCTCGCCGGCATAGTCGTGGTCTACACGGCGACGGGGAGCTTCCAGATTTCAGCTCTCTCGTCGATCCCGCTGGGGACGGTCGCTTACTGGGCGGTGGGCCTCATCCTCGTCGGGTGGCTCATCAAGATGGCCGTCTTCGGGGTGCACATGTGGCTCCCCTACGCCCACGCCGAGCACCCCACGTCCTTCGCTCCGATAATGGCCACCATCGTGGCCGTCGGCAACTACGTCGTGGTAAGGCTGCTTGTCGAGGGGATGCCCGCGGCGTTCCTCCCGTTCTCTTTCCCCCTGATGGTGATCGCGCTGGTCACGATGGTCTTCGGAGGGGCTATGACCATGGTCCAGAACGACGTGAAGTACGTCTATGCCTGGTCCACCATCAGCCAGAACGCGTACTCTCTCCTCGGGATCGGGAGCATCACCCTCCTGGGGGTGTCCGGGGGCGTTTTCTACTTCCTCAACCACATAATCGGCAAGACCATCCTCTTCTGCGTCGCCGGAATCCTGGTGTCTCAGGTGGGAACGAGAGACATCCGGAAGATGGGAGGACTGGCGTCGAAGATGCCCTTGACGGCTGCGCTCGTCCTGATCGGAACGATGGTGATATCAGCGGTCCCGCCCACCGGAGGGTTCCAGGCCGAGTGGATCCTCTTCGAAGGGGTCTTCGCCAGGGGGACGACGGGACCCCTCGGATGGAACCTGTTCGTCGCCATCGGAGGGCTGGCCGCCACGATCTTCACCGTGGCTTACACGTTCTGGCCGGTGAGGAAGATATTCTTCGGGCCGCTCCCCGCCGAGCTGAATGACGTCAAGGAGGCCCCGCTGATCATGACACTTCCGATTCTCTTCCTCGCGGTGCTGGCGATCGTCATAGGCATCTATCCCGACCTCTTCTTCAGGTCGCTCTACCACTTCGCGAGCAGCATCGGACTGGGGGCCCGCTGAGCCATGACAGCCGTCTCCGTCCCGTCGTACTTCGTTTGGCTCATCTTCATCCTCCCATACGTGGGGACGTTGGCCGCCCCCCTGACCGGGAAGGGGAAAGTCAGGGACATCGCGGCGGTGTTTTTCCCGTTCCTATCCGCGATATTCGCCCTCTATCTGCTCATCCCCGTGTTGCAAGGTGACACCATCTCACTGTTCAACTCGATAATCCCAACGTCCGTCCCATGGATACCAGAACTGGGGATCAACTTCGGTGTCCTCTCTGACCCCTACACCGTCATCATAGCGAACCTGGTCGCATGGATCAGCCTTCTCGTGATGGTCTACAGCGTGGACTACATGAAGGGAGACAGCGGCCTCACCAGGTACTGGTTCTTCATGAGCTTCTTCATCGGAAGCATGCAGCTCATCGTGCTGTCGGACAACCTGCTCGGGCTCTTCATCGGGTGGGAGGGGGTCGGTCTGTGCAGCTACGCCCTCATCGGATACTACTACCACGACGAGAAGGAGAACTGGGTCGGGACCCCGGGGTCTAAGGCCCTCGGGGAGGAGCAGGCATATCCTCCGTCACATGCGGGGATGAAGGCGTTCTTCATGACCAGGGTAGGGGATCTGGCGATGCTCGCTGGGATGCTCATCCTGTTCGTCTTTTCGGGGACCTTCAGTTATCACGCTCTAGCCACCTCCACAGCGTGGGCGACGTCGCTGGCGGCCGCAGGGCTCCTCGTCCCGGTCGCGCTTCTCATCTTCGGCGGCGCCATCGGGAAGTCGGCCCAGTTCCCCCTCCAGGAGTGGCTTCCGGACGCGATGGCCGGCCCGGCGCCTGTCTCGGCCCTCATACACGCCGCGACCATGGTCAACGCGGGGGTCGTCCTCGTGGCTCGGATAGGCCCGATCTTCTACTTCGCCATGGCAGCCAACCCTGCGCTGATTCAGCCGTTCTTCATGGTGGTGGCTTGGATAGGCGCGTTCACAGCGTTCCTGGCTGCCACCCAGGCCATGGTGGGGTTCGAGCTCAAGAAGCTCCTTGCATACTCTACGGTCTCTCAGATAGGGTACATGATGCTGGCTCTGGGGCTTGCCGGCCTTTCCACGAACTTCGCGGAGGGGCTGTCGGCCGGCCTCTTCCAGCTCATAAGCCACGCCATTTTCAAGGCCGCCCTATTCCTGATGGCCGGAGTGCTCATCCACCTGACGGGCACGAAGTACATCAACGAGATGGGCGGGCTCAAGGACAAGCTGAAGATAACCTTCGCCGTCTTCCTGATCGCGGCTGCCGCGCTGTCAGGCATACCGCCGCTCAGCGGGTTCTGGTCCAAGGATGCCATCCTCGCCACCGCGTGGGGGTCGGGGCAGTACGGTCTCTTCCTGGTGGGGTCGGCGACCGCCGGGCTCACCGCCTTCTATGCCTTCAGGATGTTCGGCCTGGTGTTCTACGGGCTCAGGGAGAAGCCAGACCACGAGGCGCCTGGGCACGGCCTCAAAGAGCCGTCTCCGTTGAGTTGGGTCCCATACTCCGTCCTCGGCGCCGGTACCGTAGTCATAGGCATCCTGGGGTTCTTTAACTTGGGCGGCTTCCTGCAGGCTTCTTCGGTCACTTACATCTACAGCCTTTTCACCGGGGCGCTTTTCGGCGGCCTGAGCCCCGCGTCCCAGTTCAACCTCGTTTCATCCCTGATCACGCTGGGCTTTGTAGTCATAGGCTTGCTCGTCTCGATTCAGCTGTACGTGAGGAGGAAGGTCTCGCCGTCCAGCATAGTGAAGGACTCTGGCTTTGCGCACGGGTTGCACACCTTCCTCGAGAACAGGTGGTACGTCAACGCCGTCTACTACAAGGTCTTCGTAAACGCTCCCCTCAGGGCGTCATACTGGACCTTCGACAACTTCGAGATCGGCGTGCTCGAAAAGGTGAACAACGGAGTCAGAGCCCTCGCACTCTGGTTCTCGGCCGGAGGTAACTGGTTTGACAGGAACGTGGTCGACGAGGCCGCCGACGGCGGCGCCAGGGTCGGGCAGGCACTCTCGCGCACCTTCCGCAGGCTCCAGACCGGGATTCTCGAGCAGTACGCGCTGGTCCTTGCGATCGGTCTCATCATCCTGCTGCTGCTCTTCCTGCTGCTCTCGGGGGTGTACGTCGCGATATGATCCCGATACTCTCCATCGTGCTGTTCCTCCCGATAGTCGCATCGGTCCCGGCCTACCTCCTGCTCAAGAGGAGCAGAGCTTCGGGGATGTGGTTCACTCTGGGGGTGACCGTCGTCGAACTGCTGCTTGCCCTCTATGTCTTCTATTTCGTCTACGCCAACTTCGGGGGCCTTGCGGGGTCCGGGACCGGCCAGTACGCCCTGACCGAAGAGTACAGCTGGGTCAGCGTCGCCTCTTTCGGGGTCAACTATCTGGTCGGGGCCGACGGGCTCAGCTCTCCCCTTGTCTTGGCCACGGCCCTGCTGACCGTGTTCGCTGTCATCGGGTCAAGGAGGCTGATAGACAAGGCCGAACCGGCCTATTATGCGCTGATACTCCTGTTCGAGGGGGCGATAGTCGGGGTCTTCCTCTCCCTCGACCTTGTGCTGTTCTACTTCTTCTGGGATCTCGTCATGGTGCCCATGTTCTTCCTCATAGGGATCTGGGGAGGAGACAGGAAGACGTACGCGGCCATGAAGTTCATGATATTCATCTTCACGGGCAGCATGATCCTGCTGCTCGCCCTGATGGCCGCCTACATGGGGGTCTCTCCAACGACCTTCGACATCCCCTCGCTCGCCGGAAGGATACCCGCGGCTGTCCAGTACCTCCCCCTGCTGGCTTCATTCATCGGTTTCGGGATCAAGCTCCCTGTCTTCCCTCTGCACAGCTGGCTCCCTGACGCCTACACCCAGGCACCCGCGCCTGTAGCCGTCCTTCTTGCGGGGGTCCAGTCGGCCATGGGCGGATACGGGCTCATCCGGATAAGCATCGGCCTCTTTCCAGAGGCCGCCCACCAGTGGGCGTGGGCATTCATGGCGGTCGGGGCGGTGACGATGTTCTACGGCGCCGGGGTTGCCATCCTGTCAAAGAACCTGAAATCGATGTTCGCGTACACGAGCCTAGCCGGCATGGGGTTCGTCGTGTTCGGCTCCTTCTCGACGATGGCCTCCGGGAGCATCATAGGGATGCAGGGGGCTATCCTCGAGATGTTCGTCCACGCGTTCACGGCCGGGTCTCTTTTCATGCTGGCGGGCTACATCCAGAAGGGGCTCGGGACCACAGACATCCCTCTGATGAGCGGGCTGCAGCGCCTGGTCCCTAGGGGAGGGCTGCTCTTGGTCTTCTCATGCGTCGGGGCCATGGCGCTCCCCCCGTTCGGGAGCTTCGTCGCCGAAGTCCTGGTGATCGTAGGCGGGATACACGCCACCCCCTACGCTGCGGTCACGATACTGGTCCCGGTGATGATTGGAGGCTACATGCTCTGGATGATCAAGAGAGTGGTCTTGTCGCCGCCACCCGCCGGAGCCTCGGGGGTTGACATCCAGGCCATAGACGCCGGTGTCCTGGCGCTCTATCTCGTCCCTCTCATCGTCATGATGTTCTTCTCGGTACTGGTCCTCGGACCGGCCGCCCCGGTCGTCCAGCACATCCTCCAGCTGGTGGGCCACTAGGATGGACTACATCCTCGCCGCGGTCGTGGTGCTGGGAGCAGCCGCACTGGGCGTGCCGGTGCTCCAGACCGCGGAACGTCGGTTCAGGATAGGAGCCTACGCCTCAATGGCAGCCCTGGCTCTGGCCATCGTCATGGTGGCGGCGAACACCGTCAACGGGGGGATAAGTACGGTCCCCTACTTTGGGAACCTGCTGGTGTCCGACCCCCTGGGAGACATATTCGCACTGGTGGTGCTCTCGGTGACCCTGGCGGTGGCGGTGGCGTCGTTCTACTCCTCGCCGAACGGGCCGAACATCCCGTCATACTACTCTCTCCTGGTCTTCTCTGCCCTGGGGATGGTCCTCCTTTCGTACTCAGCGGACCTGCTCATGCTGTTCGTCGCATGGGAGCTGATGAGCCTCCCGACCTACGTGCTGGCGGGGTTCGACAAGAAGAGGATCCAGTCGAACGAGGCCGCCGCGAAGTACGCCATACTCGGAGCGCTTTCGTCAGCGATCATACTCTATGCCATCAGCCTGACCTACGGAGTGGCGGGGACCACTCAGATGTCCGGAGTCGTGGCGAGGCTCGCCCTCGAGCCATTCAACCCCCTCGTCAGCGTCGCCATCCTGCTCTTCGTCGTGGGCTTCGGGTTCAAGATGTCCATAGTCCCGTTCCACATGTGGGTCCCCGACGCCTACGAAGGTTCTCCGCCAGCCATAGCCACCCTCTTCGCGACGGCCACCAAGAAAGCTGGTTTCGTGGCCGCCATCAGGGTGGTCCTGGTCATCGCCACCGTCTATGCCCTAGCCCCGAATTCGGTGTTTACCCTGGCGAACGTCCTCGCGGTCCTGGCTGTCATCACGATGACCCTTGGGAACGTCGCTGCGCTTACGCAGAAGAGCATGACCCGACTGCTGGCCTACTCCAGCATCGCCCAGGCCGGGTATATCCTGGTCGGCTTCTCCATCTTCGCCTACAGCCAGCAGACTGGCGCTTTCGCCTACAACGGCCTGCTCGGGCTGACGGGGTCGATTTTCCACGTCGTCAACCATGCGATAATGAAAGGGGCCGCCTTCCTTGCGGCGATGGTCGTGCTCACCCAGCTGAAGAGAGGGGACCTGGGCGCGTACAACGGCCTGGCCAAGAGGATGCCCATCACCGCGTTCACCCTAGCGGTCTCCTTCCTCGCGCTGGCGGGGGTCCCTCCTCTCAACGGGTTCTGGAGCAAGCTCCTCCTCTTCGTCTCGGTCATCAACACCCCCCTGGCTTGGGTGGCGGTCGCGGCGATACTGAACAGCGCCTTCAGCCTCGGATACTACTTCTGGGTCATCAAGCGTATGTACCTGGACCCGGGGGAGAGCACAGAGAGGGTCAAGGAGCCCCTCTGGTCCGTGGTCCTGTTCGCTGTCTTGGTCGGTCTGATGATTGGGATAGGCCTGTTCCCACAGCAGTTCATCAGTCTCGCGTCTAGCGCGGCGTCGAGCGTCATCCCCTAGCCAAGAATGCCCGCTTCTTCCGTCAGACACGTTTCATCTCATGAACTCCTAAATAGGCAACCCCAAGCCCTCGCCCATCCGTGGGCCTCGAAGAGATTGTAGCCAAGATCGGTCAGGACGCGGATGAGCAGGCGGCCAGGATAACGTCGGACGCCAGAGACGAGGCCAAGAAGGTGGTAGAATCAGCGAGGGCCCAGGCGGACTCGATCATTTCGGACGCAAAGGCCGAGGCAGAGAGAGAGGTGCGCGCCGAAAGGCTCAGGTCCGTGGCCGCGGCGAGGCTCGCCGCGAAGCGAGAGCTGCTTCAGGCGCGGGAGGAGGTCCTCAGTCGCTACGAGGACGTCCTGCGCAAGTCTGTGGATGACTTCATGGAATCGGATGAGTACCTCGGCTTCCTCGTTGGCGTCATAAAGGACGGGGTTTCGAAGATTGGAGAGGGGGCGGTAGTCCACGTGACGCCCGAAGACAGGAGCCGTCTGAAAGGTAAAAAGCTGCCGGGCGAGATGTCGAAGGACCAGGTTGACTTCAGAGGTGGGGCGCTCGTCTCTTCAGCCGACGGCAAGCGGCGGGTGGACAACTCCATCGACTCCTTATTGCGCGAGAGGAGCGACGCCATCAGACTGAGGCTGGTTGAGAAGGTCTTTGGCGACGGGAAGAGCACCGCTTAGCAGGTGGGCCGACCGTGGTTGACGCGATGTACGCCTACGCGAACGCGAGGGTGAAGGCGATGCAGTCGGACCTGTTCTCCCAGCAGAAGTTCGAATCGCTGGTCTCGACCAAGGACTTCGGGGAGCTCACTCACGAGCTGAACCTGACCGTCTACAAGGACGACCTAGCGACCCTCGCCGTAAAGTACTCCGGGGCGGACCTCCTCGAGGCGGCCGTCCACAGGCACCTCGTCAGGATTTCGAAGAGCGTCCTGCTCCTTACGCCGGACGACTCGAAAGACGTCGTGTCACTCATCCTCGGCAGATGGGACATACGCAACGTCAGCCTGATCATAACCTCGAAGGCAATGGGTTATCCCCTCGGACAGATGACAGATGTCTTCCTCGTTTCCAGCACCGACTTCCCGCTCGGTCCCATGGCCGGGGTCCTTTCGTACTACGAGCTGAAGGAACTCGCTGAAATGAAGGACGTGGCCGGGGTGGTAACCTGGGCGAGCAAGAGGTATGGAGGGGACTTCGAGGTCTATCTTGAGAAATACAGGACGGACGGGGACATAGGCCCGCTCCTCCTCCAACTCGAGCTCACCTACCTCAGGAGGCTCATCCTTTCCGTCCAAGGGAGGTCCGGGGCGGACGCCAGGGTCGCGGTGGCGCTGAAGTCCTCCATCGACGAGAGGAACATCATCGCAGTGCTGAAAGGGAAGGCGCGTGGGGTGGGGGCCCAAGACATCGTACGATATCTTGTGGAGGGCGGAAATCTTTCCGTGGCATCCCTGGCAGACCTCTACAGGGGAGCGAACGTGGAAGAACTGGTCGAGGGGCTCAGGCAGCAGTACGACCTTTCAGAGGCGCTCCCGGCATACAGAGAGAGCGGCTTGGTCGCGCTCGAAAACCTACTCAGCAGGAGGATAGCCCAGAAGTCGATAGCATCCCTGAGGGTCGCCCCTCCGTCCCTGTCGTCCATCGTCGCGTACATAATGCTCAAGGACCTGGAGATCGACAACCTTGTGAAGGTCATCAGGGGGAAGGAGTACAAGGTCCCTGACAAGGAGATCAGGAGCTCCCTTGTCTATGCATAGCGCGGGCAGGGCGGCCTGGCGCGCCTCAGCGGGGAGGGAGCCCTAGATGGCCGAGAGGAGCGACAAAACCGTCGTCGTGGGGGATGACAAGGTCACCTTGGGGTTCAGACTCGCTGGGGTCGCCGAGTGGTACACCGTCGAAGGGGCAGAAGGGGCGAAGAACCTGTCCGAGCTCCTTGGTCGGGACGACGTCGGGATTATCATCGCCAGCAACTCTCTCAGGAAGGCCATGGATTGGAAGCTCCAGAACAGAGTGGAATCCTCTTCCAAACCGATAGTCGTCTTCGTCCCCAGCAGGGCCGGGGACGAGGAGGGGGCAGAAGAGACCTCGCTCCAGGATCTAATCAGAAGGTCGATAGGGATAAATCTGGAATGAGAAGGGGAGGGAAAATCATCTCTTGGGCGTCATAGTAAAGATCTCGGGGCCGGTGGTCGAAGCGGAGCAGATGAGGGACGCCAAGATGTATGACGTCGTCAGGGTGGGCGAGGAGGGGCTCATCGGAGAGGTCATCCGCCTGTCCGGACCCAGGGTGACCATACAGGTCTACGAAGATACTACCGGCATCAAGCCGGGAGAAAGGGTCGAGAGCACAGGCGCCCCGCTGTCGGCGGAGCTCGGGCCCGGGCTCGCGACGTCAATCTTCGACGGAATCCAGAGACCCCTCCCGGTCATCAAGGAAAGGGTCGGGGACATCATCAGGAGGGGGGTCTCGGCCGAGGCCCTCGACAAGAAGAAGAAGTGGAAGTTCGTCCCCATTGCGAAGCGCGGGGACAGGGTCACCGCCGGGGACGTGGTGGGGACGGTCCAGGAGACGGCTTCTACCCTCCATAGGGTGCTCATCCCCCAGGGAGTGGCTGGAGAGATAGCGGAGATCTCCGACGGGTCGTTCACGGTCGAAGAGCCGGTCTACGCCGTCAAGGGGGCAGACGGGACGAAGCGCCTGCCCATGATGCAGAGGTGGGAGGTCAGGAGACCGAGGCCCTACGCCCAGAAGCTCCAGCCCGAGAAGCCTCTGATCACAGGACAGAGAGTCATAGACGCCTTCTTCCCCATCGCCAGGGGAGGCTCGGCATGCATTCCTGGGCCCTTCGGCAGCGGCAAGACGGTCACCCAGCAGAGCCTGGCGAAGTGGTCCGACGCAGACGTAGTCGTGTACGTTGGGTGCGGGGAAAGGGGGAACGAGATGACGGAAGTCCTCACAACGTTCCCCGAGCTGGAAGACCCGAGGAACAAGAGGCCCCTGATGGAAAGGACGGTGCTGATAGCGAACACCTCCAACATGCCTGTGGCCGCCAGGGAGGCGAGCATATACACGGGGATCACGATAGCCGAATACTACAGGGACATGGGGTACGCGGTGGCGCTGATGGCCGACAGCACCTCAAGGTGGGCGGAAGCCCTCAGGGAGATCAGCGGGAGGCTGGAGGAGATGCCTGGTGAGGAAGGGTACCCCGCCTATCTCGGGAGGAGGTTGGCCGAGTTCTACGAGCGGGCCGGAAGCGTCATCACCCTCGGCAGAGAGAAGAGGGAGGGGTCAGTAAGCGTGATCGGCGCCGTATCCCCGCCGGGCGGGGACATATCGGAGCCTGTCTCACAGAACACCCTCAGGGTCACCCGAGCGTTCTGGGGGCTCGACGCGAGCCTTGCCTCTAGGAGGCATTTCCCGTCCATCAACTGGCTGACAAGCTATTCGCTCTACAAGGACGTGCTCGCGGGCTGGTACGCAGCCAACGTCTCCACAGATTTCGTGGAGATGCAGTCGAAGGCGATGCTCATCCTCCAGCAGGAGGCCGAACTCCAGGAGATCGTGCAGCTGGTGGGTCCGGACGCTCTCCCAGAAAGGGAGCGGGCGGTCCTCGACGCTGCAAGGATGATCAGGGAGGACTTCCTCCAGCAGAGTGCCTTCAGCGAGGTTGACGCGTTCACTTCGATGAAGAAGGAAATGTTGATGCTCAGGGTCATACTCTCTTTCCACGACCTGGAGCTGAAGGCAGTGGAGTCCGGGATTCCCCTCGCCAGGGTTCTCTCCCTTGAGGTCAGGGGAAGGATCGGGAGGATGAAGGAGATACCCGAGGACAGGGCGGAGGCTGAGATATCCAGCCTCCAGGGGGACACGGACGCCTCCTTCAGGTCGCTGGCACCCGAGGCGCAGTTAGAAGCGGCGGCGGGGAAGGGAAAGGCATGAGCCAGGTAGAGTACACTTCGGTCACGAGGGTCGCTGGGCCGCTCCTCTTTCTGGAGGGGGTCAAGGACGCCGGCTACAACGATCTGGTGGAGATTACGCTCCCTAACGGCGACACCAGGAACGGCCAGGTCCTTGACACGAGCGCCGGACTGGCCGTCGTCCAGATATTCGGGACAACTACAGGGCTGGACCTTCCGAACACCAGGGTGAAGTTCAAGGGCGAGACGGTCAAGCTCCCTGTCTCCGACGCGATGCTAGGGAGAATATTCAACGGACTGGGAGTCCCTAGGGACGGCGGGCCGCGAATCGTCTCCAGCGAACGCCCAGACATCTCAGGAGGGGCGATCAACCCATACTCCAGGGCAGAGCCGTCGGAGTTCATCCAGTCCGGAATATCCTCCATCGACCTCATGAACACGCTTGTGAGGGGACAGAAGCTCCCGATCTTTTCGGGCGCAGGGCTGCCGCACAACGACCTCGTGGCGCAGATCGCCCGTCAGGCAAAGGTGCTCGGCAAGGAGGAGAGCTTCGCTGTGGTTTTCGGGGCCATGGGGATGACGAGCGAGGAGGCCAACTTCTTCATCCGCGACTTCGAGAACACTGGGGCCCTCGAGCGGGCCGTGCTGTTCCTCAACCTGGCGGATGAGCCATCCATGGAGCGCCTCATCACTCCGAGGATGGCCCTCACGACCGCCGAGTATCTCGCCTTCTCGCAGGACATGCACGTCCTGGTGATACTCAGCGACATGACCAACTACTGCGAATCGCTCCGCGAGGTCTCCTCAGCCAGGGAGGAGGTGCCGGGACGAAGAGGGTATCCGGGATATATGTATACGGACCTCTCGTCCTTGTACGAGAGGGCGGGGAGAATCAAGGGGAAGAAAGGGTCGATCACCCAGATTCCGATACTTTCCATGCCTGGGGATGACATCACCCACCCCATCGCAGACCTCACAGGTTACATCACTGAGGGACAGGTGGTCATGAGCCGCGACCTGCACCGCAGAGGAGTGTACCCTCCCATCGATGTCCTCCCATCTCTGTCGAGGCTGATGAACCAGGGGATTGGAAAGGGGAGGACACGCGAAGACCACAGAGGGGTCGCGGACCAGCTCTACGCCGCCTACGCCCAGGGGAAGGACCTCAGGAGCCTCAGCGCCATAGTCGGCGAGGCCGCCCTCACGGAGACCGACAGGGTCTACTTGAGGCTGGCTGACAAGTTCGAGAAGGAGTTCGTCACCCAAGGGAAGTATGAGGACAGGACTATCGACGACGACCTCAGGATAGGCTGGGGAATCCTCAGCGCTCTCCCGGAGGGGGACCTGAAGAGGGTCAAGAAGGAGTTCATCGACAGGTATTACAAGGCGCCTTCTGCCGCCAAGACGCCCTGAAAGAGAGGGTAGACAGCCATGTCCGCCCGCGAGTCGGTCAAGCCGACAAGGATGGAGCTCCTCAAGCTGAAGTCGAGGATACGGCTGGCCAACAAGGGGCTCAGCCTTCTGAAGCGGAAGCGAGCCGCGCTGATTGTCGAGTTCTTCAAGATCAACAGGAAAGCGCTCGACCTGAGGAAGAAGCTCAAGCAGACCATGGACAAGAGCTACACCTCGCTCAAGGTAGCCGAGATGTATCACGGGAGGATAACGCTGGAGAGCGTCGCCTACAGGGCAACGAGGATGAAGGGCCTCTCCATAACCACCAGGAACGTCATGGGAGTCAAGATCCCTGAAATCGCAGGGAGAGACGCGCAGTACACGGTGATGAACGAGCAGTACGCCCTGGTCGGGCTGTCGGTCAAGATGGAGGACGCCATGGCGGGGTTCGCTGAAGCGCTACGGATCAGCCTCGACATCGCTGAGGTCGAGAACACCCTGAGGAAGATACTGGCAGAGGTGGAGAAGACCAAGAGGAGAGTAAACTCCATAGAGAACGTCCTGATACCCCGCCTCCAGGGCCAGGCGAAGTACATCTCCATGAGGTTCGACGAGATGGAAAGGGAGAACTTCGTCACCCTGAAAACGGTGAAGGCGAAGCTTTCCGCAGAAAAATGAAGAGCAGCGGGTCGGACACCCGTCGCGGCTGGCTCGTCAGGAACTTCTGGCTGCTGACGATGCTCGTCAACCTGGTCATACTCTTGGTCTTTCTCGTCTTCCTGATTATCGTGCTATCGTGAAGGCCACAACGTATTAATGCCGTCGATGGCGGGCCGGAAAAGATGGCCGGAGCCGCCAAAGACCAGACCCAGCAGGCCCTTCAGCCCGAGCAGGCAGCAGTCCTCGAGCGCGTGAAGAGGGCGGAGGTCGAGGCGAAGGCAAAGCTCGAAGCGGCATCGTCTCAGGCGGAGAAGATCAAAGAGGAGGCGAAGACAGAGGCGGAAAGAATCGTCGCCGAAGCGACGAAAGAAGCATCCGCTCTAAGCTCGGAACTTCTACGTGCAGGAAAAGCAGAGACTGAAAGGGAGCTAGAGTCCATAAGGCGCGAAGCTTCCGAAGCGGCCGAAGGGATCAGACGACAGAAAGAGAGGAAGATCCCCACCAAAGAGATCATCGATACCGTCCTCACCCTCTAGGTGGAAGCGTTTTGCTAACTCCTGTCCCCATGGAGAGGGTGAGGGTCATCGCCCTCAGAGAAGACCTCTCGGGTATCCTCTCTTCCCTCCACGAGGCGAAGGCGATGCAGCTCGAGCAGGTCGAAAGGAGCCCCGCAGACGGTTTCGGGGAACCGGCGCCTCCGGAGCTCCAACGGAAGGTGGCAGACGAGAGCTTCAGATTCGAGGGGCTGGTGGCGGCGCTCCCGCCGGTGCCATTCGACGGGCAGGTGCAGTTTGACGGGATCGAAGACGTCCTGAAGAAGGCGGACGAGCTCAAGATAGACGACGACGTTAGGAAGCTCAAGACCGAGATCGAAGGCATCGACGTCAGGCTGGCGAGGAACAAGGCATACCTCCAGAGCCTCGAGAGGGTCGCGTCTTTCGGGACCGACCTGTCCGTCCTCACAGCTTCGGCCCTGATCTCCGGGTTCTATGCGGTTCCCCGGGATTCTTTCGACGCGTTCCGGGCCGAGTTGACGACCGCCGCCAAGGACGGCATCGTGGAGAGCTACAGCGTGTCCGACGGCGACGCGATGGCCCTGGTGGCCGTCCCGAGGAGGGCTGAAGAGCAGGTGAAGCCCGTGTTCGAGAAGTACAAGGCGCTCAGGGTGGACCTCCCCTACGACCTCGGGAGCCCGGAGCAGGCCAGGAAGAAGCTCGAAGAGGAGTCAGCCGCCCTCGGCGAGTCCAGGTCCAAGGCCGAAGCGGGCTTGAAGGAGATCTCCAAGAAACGCTACGGGGACGTCCTCGCAATCCGCGAGGCGCTCAGCATCGAAACTCAGAAGCATGAGGCCATCGGCAAGCTGGCCCAGAGTGACAGGACGGTCCTCCTGGAGGGATGGGTCCCGAAGCCCCTCCTGGGGCCGCTGGAAGAGAGCCTCCGCACGTCAGCGTCGGGAAGGGTGGTGTTCCTGAAGGTGCGGGGACGAGAGGAGGATGCTCCCACCCTCATGGAGAACAGCGGGCGGGTCAGGCCTTTCGAGTTTCTGGTCAGGTTCTTCTCCCTCCCCAAGAGCGGCGAAATCGACCCTACGCTGACCTTCTCCATCGTCTTTCCTATCTTCTTCGGCCTGATGGTGGGGGACGTGGGGTATGGAGCTGTGATCTTCCTAACGGGGCTCTACTTCATGAGGATAGGGACCGGAAAGAGCAGCGCCAAAGCCATCCCCAAGGCCATCCGATCTTTCGGAAGGGGGATGATGGGGAAGGGGACCTTGGGGACGGTCGGGAAGATCCTGATGACGGGCGGGGTCTCAGCCATGCTGTTCGGCGTCCTCTTCAACGAATACTTCGGAGCAGCCCTCCCCTGGTACGGGGCATTCCTCAACGTCGTCGTCCAGCTCCCCCTGCTCATGGTAATCACCATATTCATCGGGATAGGGCACATCACCCTCGGCTATCTCTTCGGGATCTATCTCGGGTTCAAGACAGGCCGCAGGAAGCACGCCATCGGGAAGATTGGATGGCTCGGGTTCATGTGGAGCGGAACGGTGGGGTTCGCCGACTTCTTTGACCGGTCCCTGTTCCCGTCTCCGCTCACTGCGGCCTACGTGTGCATCGCCTCCCTCGTCGCCTTCGGAGTGGTAGTGGGAGTAAGCGAGGGGCCGAGGTTCGTGATGGAGATTCCTACCCTGGGGAGCCACGTGATGTCCTACGCAAGGATCCTCGGGGTCCTGCTTGCGTCTGTCCTGCTCGCCTCCATCGTCGACACGAGCCTCGCTTCCAGCGTGGGGAGGGCTCCGATAACGGCCGTGGTCCTGGTCGCCGCCATCACCCTTATGGTCCACCTGCTCAACATAGTCCTCGGCATATTCGAGCCGTCCATCCAAGGGGTGAGGCTCCACTACGTCGAGTTCTACACCAAGTTCTTCGAAGGGAACGGCAAGCAATTTGCTCCCTTCGCCGTAAGGAAGAGATACACGAAGTAGCGCCGACGGCCCGCAAATCTGTTACTTCCAGCGAGTAACAGTTAAAAGTCCCTCACAGCGGAGCGGGAAAAGAATCGGGAATGGCTTTCGTAATGGACCTGCCGACGGCCCTGACATTTATCGCAGCGGCGATCGCCATGGCGGGTGGCCTCATCGCGACAGGAATAGCACAGTCTGGTATCGGCGCGGCGGGAATGGGGGTGGTCGCCGAGAAGCCCGAAAGGACTGGGACTGTACTCTTCTTCTTGGTCATCCCGGAGACTCTCTTCATATTCGGGTTCGTCGTCGCGCTGATAATGATGCTGCAGATACTGCACCCATAGCAAAACGGCCCTCCGGAAACCAGTTCAGGGCGAGTTCTTCGCTGATTAGTATTCCCTGAGGATCGAGAAGTCTGAAAGGTCCTCGAGGAGGACCGTCGCCTCGTTTCTGGGAAGATGCATCAGCATCCGCTTCGCCTCCTCGGCGAAGGACTGCGCCTGCGCAGTCATCTTCCCGACCACCTCGCTCTCGCTGTGGGTCTTCAAGAGGCCCAGAGAGACCTTGTCCTTGGACCTCCAGTCGAGGAGGTCGTCCTTGAGCTGATAAGCGACGCCGATGCACCTGCCATATTCTGCCAGTGCCTGCACCTCCTTCTCCCCTCCCCCGGCGATCAGGGCACCCAGCTTCGAGGAGGTCTCGAAGAGTGCTGCGGTCTTCTCCGTTACTATCCTGATGTATTCGTCCCAGGTCAGCTTGTAGATCTGCGGGTCGATCGTCAGTTCCGAGTACTCCCCCTCTGACATCTGGAGGGCGGCGTAGCTCAACTCCTCGGCGACCCGGCTGTCTTCATACCGGGCAGCGATCGCCAGGATCATGGCGAAGACGAAGTCTGCGCTGAGAAGGGAGGCGCTGTACCCGTACTTCAGATGGAACGGCATCTTAGCCCTCCTAACCTTCTCCTCGTCGATGACGTCGTCGTGGATTATCGACTCCGTGTGTAGGAGTTCGACCGCCATGGCGGCCCCTAGTACAGAATCGTCCTTGCAGCCGAGGGCTTCGGCAGAAAGCATGAGCATGACGGGCCTGACGCGCTTCCCCCCTTCTATCGAGTAGACGAGAGGGTCATGGAACCTCGAATGTGCGTAGAGCTTGAGCTCTCGCTCGAGGGCCAAGTCGACACGCTTGGCGTATGACTGCATGCGGGCTTCCAGCGCTTCGAGTGTGACCGCCCCGTCGTCTCCCCCTCTCCCCATACCGATGTAGAAGGGGTTAGGCTCATTATATAATCGGTTCCCCTAAGCATCAGAGAGTTGCTTTCATTCAGGGTCCATCAGTTGGAAATAGGGAGGCTACACTTCATCCTCCTCCCCAAACTGAACCGGGCCCAGTCCAACTTTCTAGTGTCTGCGTTCGAAAGGAGGGGGTATTCCGTAGAAGGGCGCGGGCGCATCTGCGCGAGGCGACGCAAGGAGACGGTACACGTGGAACCGCCCGGCTACTGCTGGTCTGCGGCAGACCCTGCCGACCTGATCCTGCCTCTCGTCGAGGACCTCCTCTCATTCCCCAAGGAGAGGGTGCCCCCCAAGGAGCTGGAAGACATGTACCTCCTGGCTGACAGGTCATCTGGACGGGGAGCCGTCAGGCTGTCTCCCAGGCTCGAGACTCACAGCAGATGGGCACGGCTTCGCAAGGAAGGCCGGTGCGGACTGTCACCCGATGAGGGGTTGGTGGCATCGTCGCTGATGGGCATGTCCGAGGGGCCCTGTTCGATGGTGACTGACTACTACAGCGACGGAGCGGTCCCAGTCATATGGGGAAGAAGGCGGTATTTCGAGGCTTCATTGTCACCGGAGGAGGCGTCAAGAACCCTGCGAAGCGTGGAGGCGAAAGGGGAAAGGAACTCCTACCTGCCGATGGGAGGCTCTCCCCTGCCCGGAAGCACGGAGGTGGCCAGGGGATGGGCCTCGGACGTCCCGCTGGGCGAATGGTGCTTCTTCACCTCCTCGTAGCGGGAAAGCTCTAATTGGCGAGCTGGCCGGGGCGTCCCAGCCCCGGTAGTATAGTCCGGTCAAAGCTAAGCTGCCGAAAGTATGCTGGCCTTTCGAGTCGGCGACCCGGGTTCGAATCCCGGCCGGGGCATGATTTTTCGGGCCAAGTCCGAGGTATTTCGGGTCGGAAAAAGATGACAACCTAAATCGCTATTGAGATTCCATCAATGACGTTGGCGCAAGGCTACCGCAATTAGAGCAAACTGGCAGACCTGCGCGGCGGAGTGGCGGGAGAGCGAGCTCTGTAAGGAGGCAGCAAGGATATGCGAGCATGCGGAGAACCGGCCGCCCGGCCTAGTCCTCGGAGTAAACTCCAACGTTGTTTGACTTCGGGAGTAGGGAGTAAAGCCTCTGCCTCTTCTCGTCGAAGGCCAGGGTATGAGCCCCCTCCTCGGTGCGGATCTTCCCGACGTGTGCCAGCTTGGACGTGTCGATCACGTCTATGACTCCGGGCTCCCCCGTCGCGCAGTACAGGCGTCCCTTGTGCAGGTTCATCCAGACCACGTCCGGGGGCCCAGACAGAGTAATGCGCGCCACCTCGCGCTCTTGATTGAGGTCGAGCACCACCATGTTCCTGTCGTCGCATGCCACGTAAGCACGTCCCGACCCGTCTACCGTCCCCAGACCGTGAGGCCCGGCTGCTGACACCCTGATGAAACGCTCCTCTTTCATCGTCTCGGGCGAGATTATCGAGACCCCGGCTGGGTCACGGACGTTGACGAGGAAGAAATCGAGCTCCTTGTCGTAGAGGCACCAGCGCGGCCTCCCCTTGAGGACGGCTGAGGAAAGCGCCGTCCCTGAGGCGGGGTCTATGAGCCTCGTATGGTTGTCCTTCACGTCAGCGACAAGCAGATGCTTCCGCCGGGAGTCCCAAGCGAGCCCGTTCGGGGTCGACCCTGCGGGGATCTCTTTGGTCGCCTTGTCATGCGCCACATCAATCGCAAGGATTTTCCCGGCGCCTCTGGCAGCAATAAAGACGGTCCCTTCGTCCTGGGCGCAGAGCACGCCGCTCGCCTCCCTACACCCCCCGACTGTGGTGGCATAGATCATAGACTCTCCGTCGACGACTTCCACTGAACCTTCGGCGGTATTGGCGATGTAGATCTTGCCGCTCTGGATGTGGACGTCAGCGTGGTCGTATTCCCCGTCAGCACGGGACGGGAGCCTGATGTGGCCGACCAGACGAGGCATGGCGCCGTGGAACCCGTCCGCCCTTAGACGGCGTGTTCCAGCTTCGCCCCTTCCTTCAGCCTCTGCTGGCAGTAGCCGTACATGGCGTCATAGAAGGGGAACTGTAGCTTCATGTTTTCAAAGTCGTCCTTGGCGATTGCCCTGAATCCCAAGGCAGCCGCTTCCAGCCCCGCCGACTCGTGCGGGCGGTCCGGGATCCTGGCGTCCGCGCCCCTGACGATTTTCGCGAGTTCTAGGAGGGCGGGGTCCTTGAGGCCGTACTTCCTGATGACTGCGTCGAAGCTGACCCGCTCTTCCCCGTTTTCCTCGTAGTGCATCAGCTCTGCGCCAGGAGTGTCGAACGGCGTTGCGTTCTTGCTCTTCGCCATCTCCAACACCTTCTCCTTGGGAACGAACAGGAACTTGGCCTGAGGGTCAACGAACCTCTTGATTACCCAGGGGCATGCGATCCTGTCCACTTTCGCCTTCTCTCTTGTTATCCACTTCATAGTAGTTCCACTACATAGGTAGATAGTCTACTTATATAAAGGTTCGAGGGGTCATCGAAGTCAGGTATGTCAGGAGTATCGCCAAGAGGAATGAAGGTAGGAGCCGTGTCGTTGTGGCTGCTTCTACTCCTAGCTGAGAGGCCGATGTACGGATACGAGATAATCAGGGAATTGGAGAAACGCTTCTCGGGCTTCTGGAAGCCCAAGACGGGGACTATCTATCCCGCCTTGGAGAAGCTCGAAGGGAACAAGCTTGTCACGAGTAGGATAGAATTCATGGAGGAGGTCCCCGACCGGAAGCACTACGCTTTGACTGACAAGGGAAGGGACGAGCTCACTCAGTCGATGACTTATTGGACAAAAATGACAGAGGTGCTGGAGAACTATCGAGAAGCGCACGAGTCGATAGTTAGGCACAAAGTGCAAGTCAGCAAGGACGAATTGGCAACAGTACTAACAGAGCTAGGCGCCTCTCTGCACGAAGGCGCTCTCGAGGTGTCAGAACTGTTTCCGGGAAAGACCCCTTTGAAAATCAGACCTACCGAGCCCGTGACCTTCAAGTTCCTTTACGCCAAGGAAAACCACAAACTAGAGATTCATATGGAAATTGAATGGCTCCCAAGATAGAAAGAATCTCAGATCACATATGTTCTCGGAAGTCCCGGCGACCGCCCGCGTCAGGTCATCTCACCACATGCGCACGGCGTTGAATAGCGAGGCGTGGCAGAGACGGGAAGAGATAGGGTAGGGGTATGCCCCAGCGGGGACTTTGACAGGGCAGGCGCCTGACGGTTACGAAAGTGCTCAAGCCCGCATCTGCAGGCCCGAGTCCCGGCCGGGGCACATAAACCTGCACCTCCTAATCCCCGACGGGTGCAATGCCCCGAGTGAAAGTGTTTGGAGCTTCTACCCCGGATGTGCAAAACCCGGCGACCGTGCCCGTGCTTTTGGGTATGATGCACCGCGGGGTACGATGCGCCAGGTACAGATGGGCATGGTTCACCTACACAGGCGCTTGCCTGCCAAGTACGGTTTCAGTCGCTAGAGACGCATGCCGTCGTGCCTCATGGCAGGTTGAAGTACCTGTTGTCGAGCGCCACCACAAGCGCCTTCGCCTGCTTCTTGGTCAGGCCGCTCAGGAGGGACGCTGTTGAGACCAGCGTGTCGACATGTATCGACTCCGCGGAGTCCGCTTTGGTTGCTTCAATGCCCCACGTGGCCCGCCTCTGGGCTCAGCCCCCATTGAGCTTAAGAACAAGTCAGGACGACTGCCCGCCTGGTTGGGTTGGCTCCTGGCCAGGCAAGTGCGTCTGCGCTGAGGTCTATCCCTAGGCGAGCCTCGCTGCTCGTCCGGACGACGCTCCTCTTGGACGCGGTCCTGGCCGTCGCAGGCCCCACCGCGATAGCCAGCCAGGTCGACCCCGTCGCCGCCTACGTTGGGGGAGGGGTCGCCTTCACCCCGACTATCGACTTTGGTCTCGCTGCGACCATCTTCGTCGTGCTCTCGGCCGTCGCGGTCGCAGCATACATGGATAGGGCGAAAGGCTCCTCAGGCGAGGAGCGTCGGCTGTCGAGCTGGGGGAACTGGTGGCTCCTTCTCCTGGTCCCCGCGATCCTTGGGAATTATTTCGACTTCTTCGTCGGGCATCTGGTCTTCATGGTGTTCTTCGTGGCCATGGCTTACCTCTCCTACGCCGGCCGGGAAAGCTCTTGGAAGTGGGGGGCAGCCCTAGGCACCTTTATCGCTGTGTTCTATGCTACCGACGGGAGCGGGGACCTCATCAGAGGCGGCCCATGGAACGTGAGCGGGGTGACCCTGTCGTCCACGGCGGTGACCCAAACCGCCTGGGGGCTCCTCGCCTTCACTTCCGACATGATCGTCGCCATGGCCCTAATCCCCCTGGTCTACAGCATGTACCTGGGTAGCAGGCGGAATCTGACGATCCTTTTAGTCGTCGCCATGTTCCTTGTGACCGTCCCGCGGCTTGCCCTCCTCCCCGTCCTGGGGTTCCAGGCTGTCTTCGGCGGCTGGCCCTCATTGGTAGCCAACGCGGGCAACCTCGTCGCCCTGGTCGCGGTCCCACTGGTCTGGAAGGCAAAGAAGGAAGTAACCTAGTCACACTATGCCTCCGGCACCCGTCGCCATGGGCGCGGGGGTTGCGGGGGGTCCTATACGCGCCTCTGCAAATGGGACACCCGCCCCTGCCTGGTCAAGGCGCCGTGTTTGGAGGGTTAAGTTGTGCCGCAGGTGGAGCCAACGCCGTTTCAGGCGGAAGAGCTGTCTGCGCGAAGCGAACCACAGGATGGTTCGCGTCGTTTTCCTTTCAGGGTCGCGACGAAGACGGCGAGGAAGAAGCCGAGCCTGAGCCAGTCGGTTATCGACCTCTGCAGCGCGAGCGATGCGCTCTCCTGAACTATCCCGAGGCCGGCTGACCCGGCGCTGAGGGAAAGGTAGTCCAGGGTGTGGTTGAGAGGGTCGAAGACGAACCAGATGGTCGTGAGCCCGCCGACGATGAGGAACCACTTCATGTTCCTGTTTCCCCTCCAGAGCATGAGCGCAGACGCGACTATCAGCACGACGAATAGGTAATCGACTGATGTGTAATCACTGTAGAGTGCGATAGACATTGGAAGGAGGAGCAGCATCCAGAAGCTCCCCAGGACATCAGAACAGGAGGCTCCCGGCCGGGTAGCCACGTATACGGAGAGGAAGATGGACGTGAACCCCATGATAAGGAGGCTCAAGATGAACGGCGCGGACGTCGTTATGAACGCCTCCGAGCCTGTAACCGACCCCACGTACAGGATGTAGCCGACCACGGCGGTGAAAAGGGCAAGCGACGCGATTAAGAGAAGATAGACGCCCTTCTTCGAGCGGCTGGAAAGCCTGCTCCAGGCTGATTCCGCGCCCCCGTCTGTCCCATTCTGGTTCGGATTCGCGTTTTCAACCGAAAGACCAGTCAATGGTGGGTAGCCTCGCATCTGGGACGTGTATCTTTTTAACTCTTGGCGACCCGTATCTGAAGTGGCGATTACCCCAACTGGATTAGGGCAGCGAACAAGCAGGACCGAGAAAGCGGCTTCGGCGCTGCGTATCAGAAGCAGGGAGAGGCGAAGGCTCCCCTGGTTCAAAGGCGCCTAAAGCCGCGCCTGCAGGTCAGAATCCCGGCCGGGGCGCGATTTTTCTGACCCCGAATGACTTTCACGAGTTAACGCGCTCTCGGATTACATCCACATTCTCTCATCCCCAAACCCGCTGTCCCTGGAGGTTGAGGCGCCAAAGGGTGTAAGGCCGCTAAGGTCACCCTGAATCAGGTCTTTCTCGAGCGAATGAGAGTCTTGGTGAGGCGCCGACGACTGCGCCTTGCTTCCAGGTGGCTTCCTGTCCGTTGTCCCGTTCTAGGAACTGTGGGGGCCTTTCAGCAACGTGAACGTGCTGGAAGAGGCACCTTTGCTTGTCGAGAGCCAATAAACCCCCATGTGAGGCTCTAGACGTGCGAGTCTCCGAAAGCGCCCGGAGGCGTTTCGTGCTTGGCCTTCAGGGCCTTTGGCCCGGGAGACGGTGGAAGGGGCCGGATGGCGCGCGCGACGCCCTCCTAGCGTGTCGGCGCGTCAGGGTCGATCCGCTCGACGTCATTGGACGGGTCCAGGACCTGATTTTTGCGAGTCGGGTAGAAGGGTACCGGCGAGACCACCTCGACCTCCTTCTCTACCGGGAGAGGGCGGGGTTCGAGTTTGGAGGTGCTGTCTCGGTCTACCCAAGAGACCTGCTCCGCCTTCACTGGTCCTGGGTTCAGAACGAGGGACTGCCCAAGCGCTGGGAGGCCTGGTATTCCAAGAACAAGAAGCTGACTCTACAGATTCTACAAGAAATCAAGAAACGGGGCCCGCTCGGGTCCCAGGACTGGCCAGACGGGGAGCGGGTAGAGGACTACCGCTCGAGCCATGCTGAAGGACTCGCTCTCTACTTCCTCTGGAGGCACTTGGATATACTTGTGCATCATCGTGAAGGGAACCGCAAGTTCTACGACCTGATCGGGAAGATGTTCGGGCCTCTGCGGGAACCATTGTCAGCAGAGTCCACCCTAGAAGAGATGGC
This sequence comes from archaeon, assembly GCA_021827865.1. Classification (GTDB taxonomy): domain Archaea; phylum Thermoproteota; class Nitrososphaeria; order Nitrososphaerales; family Gagatemarchaeaceae; genus UBA183. Next base: position 73,492 of record JAKAUC010000020.1, on the reverse strand, counting down.
TTGCGAGACGCTGGGCTGGCTGGGGTTGTCAGGAGCCGAGGGTGTTCCGTATGTCAGAACGACAGAAGAAGGCAGAGGCAGATCCAAGCTGACGAAGCAGCAGTTGCGGCAAAGACTGGTCAACGATGGCCGCCTCGTAGAAGTCCAGGTCGAAGGAGAGAAGTTGGCCAACGTCGTAAGGGCAGAACAGGTGCCACTGCTCGAGGAGGTAAGCCAAGGCGGCATCCCCGTACCATGGAGGCCCCTAGAATCCGAGCCAGAAACGAAGTTCCTTGCGCCTCTCGACGTAGTGATAGCGAACGGTCGTTCGCAGGCTCTCTTCGGTTTCGAATATCTCTGGGAGGTGTACAAGCCCGCCCGCAAGAGGAGGTGGGGCTACTACGTTCTCCCCGTGCTTCTTGGAGATCAGCTCGTCGGAAGAATCGAGCCTGTCCTAGCGAGGGACACGAAACGCCTCCTCATCCAGCGGGCTTGGTGGGAGGAAGGAACCGACCTTCACGCGGTGGCGAAGCCGTTCGCACGCGGCATCATGCGCTTTGCAGACTTCCTTCAGGCCAAGGATGTCGCCTTTGGCGACGTCGGTCCGTCAGCGTTCCAGGCTTCGCTGGAACGCGAGGCCGTACGGGCCCGGAACTGACGCTTTCTGCCGCGGGCGCCGAGAGGCGGTAAGCCGCTGAAGGCTCTCGTAGGCCTGCCCGATGACATCGCTAGCGTGCTCCCCCGCCCTCCTGTTCGTCCAGGGACTCGACCAGCCTCCTCAGGATCTCCCTCTCAAGTATCGTCCCCAGCAGTCTCCCAGAACCGTCGACCACCGCGACGATGGGGACGTTGGTCTCCCTGAAAAGCGCAGTGAGGTTGAGACCTGGTTCGCTTTCCTTCACATCGACCAGCTCCGCCAGGGGGGCTTCCGACACCTTGCCCGCCATCTCCCGTCTCGAAAGACCCGTGACGTCACGCATCAGCAGGGTCGCCACAGGCTTACCCGCCTTGAGGACCACGGCGGCGCGCGCGTCGAACTCAAGGAGCGTCTTGAGCGCGTGTTTGACCGGCTCGTCGTCGCTGACCGCCACCGTCGGCAGGGCCCTGCATATTTCTGCCGCGGTCATAGACTGGAGGTGCATCTTGACCACCCTCTTCTGAGTGTCCCCTTCATGATCAATCGAGACTAGTTCGGCGCGGCGTCTGAAGAGGAGAGGCGAGGTCAGTGAAAGGAATACGATCCCTATGGCCGTAGCAGAATAGATGAAGCTCCCTATCAGCGCCGATCCTGCCGTGAAGGCGGAGACGAGTAACGCCGCATCCACTCCTCCCTTCACGCTCGTCCCGAACGCGTTACGCCATCGGTCCATGCGGAAGAAGCCGGCTGAAGCGGCCCCCACAGCAGCGTCTGATGCGAGCGCGATTCCGAATATGCCCAAGCCGACGGCGATGAGAGCGGGCGTGACATGGATGAAGTAGAGACCGAGACCGGCGAAGAACATGGGCTCGAAGAAACCATATGTGAACGCTCGCAGCTTCTCCATCAGGACCGGCCTGGCGGCGAGGAACTTCTGCATCAGCAACCCCAGGAACAGGGCGACAATCGCCGCGTTGAAACCCGTGACCTGGCCGACGAACCCCGCGATCAGGAGGATGGCGATGATTATCGCGAAGACGGCTTCGCGGCTCTTCAGATGGGTCTCGACTTGCTCCAGAAGCGGGACCATCACATACCTGCCGAATGCCACGATTCCGAGGATCGCGGCCACGAGCTCGCCTGCGGTGACGGCCACGGACAGGACGGTGATGGCCCTGCCGGCGAGGTCGAAGATGAACGAGTAGACGACTACGGCGGCGACCTCTATGACGAGGACCTGGGAGAAGATAGTCGTACCTTCGTCAGTCCTGGCGAGCCCGGTGTCGGTGAGTAGCCTGGAGAGCGGTCCAGCGCTGCTCATTCCAGCGACGACGCCAACAACTAGGGCCTCGGTCAGCTGCCTGAACAGGAAAAACGATATGACCGTGATTGCCAGGAACCGAACGACGAACTGTGCCAGAGAGACCAAGAGCGAAGATTTCTTGGCAAACGCCCCTCTGAGCCTCGCAGCCTCGAACTCTTCGGCTCCGCTCACGAAGAGCAGGAAATCTATTCCGATTGAAACGAACAATGCGATGGTCGGAAGCGCTTCTACGGCATTGAGTACGCCGGGGCCGAGCAGCACACCGACCAGGATGGCGCCGACGAAGGGGACGAGACCTGCCCTGCGGAACACCTCCTCACCGAGTTTGGCGGCGATGAGCAGGATTCCGAGATATGCGAGCGAGGATACGGCCAGTGGAAAACTCGCTAGGATCGCCAATCGAACAGTTCCGCTCTGCCCTCGCAGCTACGTTGTGGGGTTTTTAACAGGATGGCCCCCCGACGGCGCTTGTAGACGCGCAGAAGCGATCGTCCAAGCTAGCCTTCAGCCGAAGCTGCTCAGGCGTGGAAGGCCGGGATGAACGGCGTCACCAGCATGCTGAAGAGGAGAAGGGCGAGTACGACCAACGTGATCTTGACGTAGGTCATGTCCTTCTCTGCGGCGAAAAGAAGGATGGAGAAGAAGACCCTCGACACCGGGGTCGCGATAAGGACGATCACCCCGAGCTCGATGACGGAGAAGGGATCGAGTTTGGCCACCCCGAGCGCCAGCGCGGATAGGGACGGGCTGAAGCTGCTGTGGGGTATTCGACCTGGGATGTATCCCAGGAAAACCGAAGAGTCGGTGAAGCTGTAGTCCACAACCAGCAGCACGGTCCCGACGAGGAGGATCGCGGCTGAAATCAGGACTCCGTACCTCAGGACGTTGCTGATCACGTCGTTCATCGCTTCTCTGTCGCCGAGGTTCATCTACGACTCACGCTCCGAGGGCCCTGACTATCATCTCGACCGCAGAGATCGCCAGCACGATTGCGAATATCTTCCTGACCGTCGGGTTCCTCGCCTTCAAGAGGAATCTGGTCCCAATGAAGGCGCCGATGAGTATCCCAATGGCGACGGGCGCGACGATGAACGGGTCGACGTCCCCCCTTGCAAAGTAGATTCCTGCGCTTGCCGCTGCGGTGACCCCAATCATGAAGTTGGAGGTGGTCGTCGAGACTTTCATGGGAAGCTTCATCGCCAGGTCCATGGAGAGTACCTTGAACGTCCCGCTCCCGATTCCCAGCAGCCCCGAGATGAGTCCGGCCGCGAACATGCCGACGAGCCCGCGTTCGGGTCTGGTGGCATTGTAATTCACTGTCGACCCGTCCACCTCGGTGTAGGATCCCTGAAGCGACAGGCGCTTGGCGAGACCCACCAGCTCCGGGTTGGCGGGGATATCCTCGCCAATCTGTCTGACCAGGGGGACTAGCGACACCAGCAGAATGCTCCCGAATATGAGCTCTAGGAGGAAGGAATTGGTGTACGCCGCGATGGCCGCCCCGAAGATTGCCCCCGCCGTCGTCGCCAGCTCCAGGAACATGCCGATGCGCAGGTTGGTCATCTTGTCCTTGACATAGGTCGCGGCCGCGCCGCTGGATGTCGCTATGACCGAGACGATGCTGGCCCCGATGGCAAAGTGGATGTCCACCCCAAGGAATATCGTAAGTATAGGGATGATTATCACGCCTCCTCCGAGGCCCACTATCGACCCCAGTGCCCCCGCCATGATCGAGGCGAAGAAGAGGATGATGAGAAATTCGAATCCTATCAACGAAAGCGCGTCCCTCTCGGGTGTAAAAATGAATGGATTTACGCATTCCAAACCCAGGCGGATTCCAAGGGGTATCGTGGTCCGGTCGCGTTCCGGGGGTGACAGACTCCCCCCGACGGCCACATGTCGCTAGGCGGTAGTCATCAAAGCATGTTCGGAGTCACTCTGCACGAGCTGACAGCCATCCCCGCGGTGTCGGGGCGCGCGGATCTTAACAGCCGTACTGGGGCATCTCATGAGGGAGCGTAGGCTGCTCTAGCCTACGAGCTTGCCACCGGACATAATCGGCTTCCCATCGACGGCGAGCGTCCCCTTCTTCACCTGGCCCCTGAAGCCGAAACCGCTCAAGGAAAGCGATCCAGCCACGAACCTGTCCTGCCCCCACCCATATCCCAGCTTCGGGTTGAGCCCGAGGCTGAAGAAGTTGACCTTCCTCCGCTCGGGAGACGACGACTCGACCAGCTTCTTCACCTTGGCGCTCTCAGGCGACTCCCAGGACGCTAGGCTCCCTTTCTCGAATTGGAGCTTGATCTTGGATATCACCCCCAGCTCGGTCAGGGTGTCTGTGAACACCACCGTCCCCTCAGCGCTCTCAGGGTCGACTTCCTTCCCGACGAACCCGGGGGGGACGTAGGCCATGTTGGCCCCTTCCCTTCTGTCCTCGTCGTCAACGACTCCGTCCTCCGTCTGGAGCTCTCCTTTGAGCGAGAATGTCATTCGCGCTCCCGCCGTGAGCAGCTCTGCCTGGGCCCCGTCAGCCAGGGCAGGCGTGATCTTCCCGGCCAACGCCGACAGGCTGCCTAAATCAACTAGCGCCGCCTCGAGCTGCGTACGGACAACGTCCTCCACCCTTTTACCGAGGATCCGGGCGAGGTCCTTTCCCACATAGCCGAAGGAAAGCCTGGCTCCCCTGAGCCCCGCCTTCTCGGCGGCCTGGTACCACGAGGAGTTGTAGCGGGTGGATTTCGCCCGCTCACCGGGCTTCAGTGTCCTGGAGTATGGTCCCAGAGCCTGGCCAGGGATGAAGACGTAGGCGTCGGTCGCTGAAAGGAGACCGTGTTCGTTCCGTCCCATGGCACCGACCGAGTCGTCCGGGGCCCTCCTGACGCCTTCTATGTAGGCCCTCTCGTCTTCGTAGAGCAAGATAGCCGGGCACCCAAGCGCCCGGGCCTCCACGAGCACCCGTCTAGCGAAGGGAATCCCGTTGTCCCACGATTCGACCGTGACGGAGTCCCCTTTCCTTACATGAAGGGTATCCTTCAGGACCTTCTGTGCGACCTTCGTATAGAGCGTTTCGAGTTTGTCCTCAGCCATGCCCTACCGGTCTGAAATCCACTATATAGGGCCCGTTCTCGCCCCGTCTCAGTAGATCCAGGCCCGCAGGGGCCCTCTGAGGAGTTTCTTCAACGCCCCCTCGGCCATCTCCACTCCGTCGACCTCCATCGTCCCTAACCTCCTCCCCGGGAACCCTCCTTTTCCCACGGAGTAGGCCATTATCGTGTATCTTCGGCCGAACCTGGTCACGAACACCAAGGCCCTCCTCCCAGCGTACGTCCCCATCAGCCTGACCCCGGAGTCCTGGTCAAGGACCGCCAGCCTTTTACCCAGTCCTGCGGCGGAGGTCACCCTGTCCTCGTAGAACACAGGACGAAGCTCGCCCTCTCCCATTCAAAAACAAATACCCGGGTCTTTGGTGACTGGAGCGTTGAAGGGCACCCCCGTGTTCTATGATACCCTGACCGGGCGGAAGAAGCCCCTCCGCCCCCTCGCCCCGCCCAAGGTGAGCATGTTCGTCTGCGGTCCCACGGTCCAGTCAGCGATTCACGTGGGGCACGCGAGGACATTCATCTACTTCGACGCCTTCGCGAGGTACCTGCGTCACCTCGGGTACGACGTCGAGTTTCTCATGAACATAACAGACGTCGACGAAAGGGTCACCCGGGCCGCAGCCAGGACCAGGGAAGACCCCATGGCCTATTCGGAGAGGATGATCCGCTCCATGCTCGCGGACGTCCGGAGCCTGAACATCGCCTCAGTCTCCCGCTTCGAGCCGGTGTCTCGCCACTTCGACGAGGCGATCAGGCAGGTCGGGGTGCTGCTCGACAAAGGATTCGCCTACGAAGCAGACGGTTGGGTCTACTTCGACACCACCAAGTTCACCCCGTGGGGGCGCCTGTCCCACCAGTCCAAGCGCGACCTTTCTCTTCGGCCCCTCGAGCTCTCCCCTAGGAAGAGGAACCTGAACGACTTCGCGCTCTGGCGTCCTGAAGTCCTCGTCGAGGGGCGTTGGAAAAGTCCCTGGGGCCTAGGCTCCCCCGGCTGGCACATACAAGACACGGCTGTAACCATCCCTATCCTTGGTGACCGTTACGACGTCCACGGGGGCGCATATGAGCTGGTCTACCCCCACCACGAGGCGGAGATCGCCCAGGCAGAGTCTCTCACGGGCGCCAAACCACTGGTCAAACACTGGATGCACACCAACCTCCTCAAGACCGACGGGCTGAAGATGTCGAAGTCTCTCGGCAACGCGGTCACTGTGAAGGACGCCCTCAGGTCAGCTACCGCGGACGAGATGAGGCTCACATTCCTATCCATCCACTACCGGAGGGAGGCGGACTTCTCGGGGCTGGGCGCCGCCAGGGCGAGGCTCCGGATCATGAAGACGGCAGCACGGGAGTTCGGCACGGGGGGAGATGAAGGTCTGGACATGGTCCCCTTCGAGAACGCGCTGAATGACGACTTCGACACTCCGCGTGCGGTCGACTGGGCAGAGCGGACGCTCAGGGTTGCCTCCAAGTGCTCTAACAAGGGCGAGGCTAGGGCGACCGCCGCGCCTGCCATAGAGGGGCTGCGGATTCTGGGGGTGGACCTCCTCGCGGGCCCCTGACCAGGCCGACGCCGAGTTGAACGAGCTCGGCTGGTGGTCGAAATGGGCGGAGCTCAGGCGGCACGGAGACGGCTACCTGCTGCGTTCCAAGGTGCTCAAGGAGCAGTTCTTCAACCGGGCAGGCTCGCTGTCCTGTCAGGGGATAACATCCACCGCCTCCTGGGCCGAGCCTCTCTTCGCACGCGCCGGCGCGCCCCCGACCGTGCTCGTCTACGACTCATGCGAAGACGTCGAATCACTCCTCGCCTCGGGATACAGGCAGTCCGATACCATGACCACACTTTTTTCGAAGGGTCCGACAGGGCGGAGAGGCGGTGGGAATCCCGTCGTTTCTACAGATCCCGGCAGATGGGCGGATGGATACCTCCGGTCCTTCTACGGCACCACGGAACTGGCCGAGGAGCTTTCTCGAATCGCCTCCTCTCTTCTGGGGTTGAGGTCAGCGACGCTGATGGAGTCGAGGGTCGGGGGAGACACTGCAGGGGTCCTGGCCCTGTTCAGGACGCCAGGGGTGATCGGCGCCTACTGCGTTGGCACGGTACCCGAGTACAGGGGGCGGGGAGTCGCGACGGGGCTTCTGGAGAAGGCGAAGGAGGTTGCCGACTCCGAGGGGAATGCGCTCGTCCTGCAGACACTCGCTTCGGACGGCGTCCTAGGGTTCTACGTCGAGAGAGGGTTCGAGGTCATGTACGCGAAGAGGATGCTGGAGAAAAAAAGGCTCAAATGACCAACGAGAAGCAGCGCCACGTCGTGGACCTGGACGTAACGATAGAGAGGAGCTCGGCGATAGGCCACCACCCGTTCGCGAGCGTCTTCGTGGGGTTCGAAAAGGTGCGCGCTGTCAATGCTATCTTCGGGAAGGAAACTTCCGAGGTCCTCCGGGCGCTGTCCGTGGAGGTAACCGAAGGGAGGGGATACATGAAGATCAACGACCACGCTGGGTCCATAGTCGTTAGCGCGAAATACCTCAGAGAAGGTAGAGAGGTCGACGTATACCTCGATGTGATACACGAGCTGGTCCATATCCGTCAGCACAGAGAGGGGAAGGAGCTGTGGGACAAGAACTTCGAATATGTAGATAGGCCCACTGAGATAGAGGCCTACAGGGCAGCAGTCAAAGAAGCCCGTAGGCTTGGGATGGACGAGAAGCAGGTCGCAGACTACCTCTCGGTCGAGTGGATTCCTCGCGAAGTCTTCGAACGGTTCCTGAAGAACGTCGGAGTGAAGGTCCGGGCCTAGGGTCCGAGAAGCTCGATCCAGACTCCGTCGGGATCCTTCACATACACTTCTGTCCCCTTTGACTCCCCGGGGGTCACGGCAGGGGTCGCGCCCTTGCTAAGGAGCAGATCGTAAGCCTTCTTCACGTCTCCTACCTTGAACGCCAGGTGGTCCAGCTCTTCTCCGACGGCGTACTCCGCGTAGAACCGGGACCCTTCGGGGTACCAGTTCAGCTCAAGGGTCTGGTCGGAGCCTCTTCCCCTGAGTTGCACCCACTTTCCCCCGTGGGGCATGGTGCCACTCGCGACGACCTTCATCCCGATTGCCCTCGTGTAGAACTCATGGGACCTCCTGAGGTCTCTGACCCTGATTCCGCTGTAGTAGAACTTGAAGTCCACCGCCAGCTTCAGGTGAGCCCCAGATAAAAAGGCAGAACATCCAGCCCGGCAAAAGCCAAAAAAGAGACAGCCGGGCAGGCTTCCGCATGGCTACAGAACGGCGGTTCTGCCGTTTCGCACGAAACGTCCCCGAAAGGGGACTCGAACCCGTCTATACGACCGAGGTCCCGGAGGGCGGGTTCTGCCTTTCTGCTTTCCTTGCTATCACCGACGGGGAGGGTCGGGTCTTGATGGGGCACCTGAACCCGAATGCCGATTGGGCCCGCATCGGCGCCCTGGACGCCAGCCGCGCGAAGACCCACAGCAAAGGATGGATGCTCCCGTCGTCCCATCTCTTGTTATACGAGTCCCCTCAGGAAGCCGCCCGAAGGGTCCTGAAGGAGCAGCTCGGGATGGAACTCGAACTGTCGGGGCCGACCACAGCGACGGAGGTATGGTCCCCCGAGAGATCCCCTGGCCGAAGGCACTGGGACTTCGAGTTCATCTTCAAGGGAGACGCCGCGAAAGGTTCCGTTCGGAGCCACGACGCCTGGAGGGAGCTGAAGTTCGTAGACACGAGGAAGACCCCGAGGGCCGAGATCGCCCGCTCCCACGACGACGTGTTAGTGAACGCCGGCTTCGAGTTCTGAGCCGAGTCCGCGGGCGACCGGTTCTCCGACGCAGGACGGTCCCGCTCGCCCGCCCACTCGATGGGCGAAGGCCCTTGAGCGCCCTTGACGAACGAAGACCTGGCCTCCGTCCGGGACAGTTTCTAATACAGGGTCGGGAGTGAGGGGCGAAATCTCCTCAGAGGATATTGTGGTAACATGGAGTACAAATGGAAAGCGCTCTCGGTCACGTCGCTGGGCGCTTTGATGGCCGCCGTGGACAGCACCGTCGTGCTCCTTGCCCTCTTCCCGATGGCGGCAGACCTGAAGTCTGACTTTGTCACCATGACCTGGGTGGTCATAGCCTATCTTGTCGTCAACACCGCCCTCGTCCTCAGTCTCGGGAGGCTCGCCGACCTGTATGGCAGAAAACGGCTTTACAACATAGGGTTCGCGATATTCACCGCAGGGTCTGCCCTCTGTGGTTTGGCCCCGACTGGGCTGACGCTTGTCGCCTTCCGGGTGGTCCAAGGTGCCGGGGCCGCTCTCATAACTTCGAACGCCTTCGCCATCCTGTCAGAGGCATTCCCGCGCAACGAGACCGGGCGGGCGTTCGGCCTGCAGGCCGTCGTCTGGGGCCTGGGGAACGTCCTCGGGATTATCCTCGGAGGAGTCATAATCACTTTCACCTCATGGAGGTGGATCTTCCTGATCAACGTCCCCATAGGGATCTTCGCCACTGCCTGGGCCTACAGGACCCTCAGGACAGTCAAGCCACTGGGGCAGCGGGGCTCCTTCGACGTCCCCGCCGCCGCGGCTTTCACTACCGGACTCCTCTCCCTGCTTGTCGGGATAAGCTGGGGGCTGCTGTACGCCTGGCATGACGCCATAACGATAGGCGCCCTCCTGCTCTCGCCAGTCTTGTTCGCGGCTTTCGTCGCCTGGGAGGCCAAGTACAGCAAGGACCCCATACTGGACCTCGCATTCTTCAAAAACAGGACATTCGCGTTTTCGACCTTTGCGGCCCTCTTCCAGTCCCTGGCGTTCTTCAGCGTCAACTTCCTCCTCCTGTTCTATCTTGAAGGGATAGCCGGCCTTTCGGTTCTGACTGCGTCTTATCTGATCGTACCATTCGCAGTCGCGGGGGCGATCATCGGTCCCCTGGGAGGGGCGCTCTCCGACAGGTTCGGTTTCCGGCGGATCTCTGCCGTGGGTCTCCTCATCACTTCGGGTTCCCTCTTTCTTTTCAGTCGGCTTATGGTGAACACCACGCTCCTCCAGATAGGGGCCCTGGAAGCGTTCTCGGGGGTGGGGCTCGCGTTCTTCTGGCCTTCGAACACCTCTGCGATCATGTCTTCGACCCCACCTGCCAAGTACGGGGTCGGGTCCGGGGCGATGAACACCTTCAGGAACACGGGGATGATCCTGAGTTTCGCCCTCTCTCTGACGGCCGCAACCGCGGTCATCCCGGCCCGGATAGTGTATCAGCTCTTCATAGGGAACCTTTCGGGGAAGCTTTCCCCCGCCTACGCCAGCGCGTACCTCTCCGGCCAGAGCTTCGCCTTCGAGATATCGACCTCCCTGGTCCTTGTCGCCCTGGTGTTCGTCCTCCTGAGCGGCGAGCGTAGGGGGTGGTCGCGCGGGGACGGCCCAAGCCATGAATCTGTCCCCGCGCCGGCCGATGCGCCTGTCGCGGCTCCCGATAGCGGTTAAATCCGCCCTCGGGGACGAGACCGGCATGGTAGTAGACCTCCACGAAGACATAGGCTACTACTATCTGATGGGCGGTTCCACCCCGTTCGACCAGAACCTCAGGGGCCGCCAGGCAGACATCCCGAAATACAAGACAGCCGGGATGAATGTAGTCCTAGGTTCCGTTTTCCCGATGGTCGGGAGCTTGAACAGGAGAAAGATTGACGCCATGCAGAAGATGTATGGATACTGGTCTTCGTCGTCGGCCCTTGTAGCCCCCCGGGACATAGCCATCGAACTGATCAAGATCTATTACTCGCTCGAAGAGCTCTATCCTGACCACCTCAAGATAGTGAGGACGAAGGAGGACCTGGAGTCCCTAGGGAAGAGGGTAGGGATCGTTCTACACATCGAAGGGTGCGAAGCCCTGGGCGAGCCCGAAGACCTCAGGGTGTTCTTCAACTTGGGAGTCCGCTCCATAGGACTGACCTGGAACTACGACAACAAATTCGCGGCCTCTTGCCTCTCTACCAAGGACTACGGGCTCACCGGCGAAGGCGAAGCTCTCGTCGCGCTGGCAGACAGACTCGGCGTCATGGTCGATCTTTCGCACGCTTCGCCGAAGACGTCGTCCGACGCGCTGAACGTTGCTGTCCTCTCGCCCTTCTTCAGCCATTCTGACTCGGCACCTGTGCAATCCAACAGCAGGAACATCTCGGACGACCTGGTACGCGAGACCGGGAGGAGGGGCGGGATAGTAGGGCTCACCTTCATCCGGAGCTGCATCGGCCGTCCGTTCACGGCCGCCAGGCTCGCGGATCACGCGAAGCGTTTCATGAAGGTCGGCGGCCCGGCCGCACCCGCTCTGGGGACAGACTTTCTGGGCATGTCGAGGGCTCCCGAAGGGATGGCGGACGTGTCAAGGGTGGGGAAGTTCAGGAGAGCCCTGGTAGAAGCTGGCGTGCCTACAGATCAAGCGGAAGGGATCATGCACGCCAATGCCTACAGGTTCATCCTTGAGCGTTCGTCGCACTGGTGAGCTGCGACCGCGGCACGTCTTTTAACCTGAACTCGAGAACTCCTCCCGTGGTAGCTTTCGACGCCCAGAGGTTCGACGACCTGGTCTTCGCGAAGATGAGCGAGACCAAACTTCCCAGCGTGTCTGCGGCAGTCATCGAGGACAGGGAAGTGGTGCATGCGAGGGGGTTCGGATGGAAGGACGCCGCGGGCGCCATCCCGGCGACCCCGCAGACACTCTACGGCATAGGATCCGTCACGAAGTCCTTCGTCGCCCTTGCCGTCGGCAAGCTCGTCGAGTCAGGCAGGATGGACTTCCACGACCCGGTAACCAAATTCGTCCCTCTCAAGCAAAAGGCCTTCGAAGGGGTCGAAGTCCACCATCTGCTCTCTCACACGAGCGGGATCCCGGGGTTGGGCTCTCTCGAGGTCATCCTATTCAGCGCGTTCAGGGAGTACCACCACTGGCTCCCCATAGCCAGCTTCGATGACATGGGGTCCTTCTTGGATGGCGTCGACGACTGGGCTGTGTCCAGGCCGGGGGCGAAGGTGCACTACCTCAACGAGGGGTTCGTCCTCCTGGGCGAGGCAGTCTCGAGGGCGAGCGGCCGCCACTGGTTCGACTATCTCCGGTCTGAGGTCCTGACGCCGCTGGAAATGAAGAGGACCTTCCTAGACAAGCCTGACATCTCGGCAGACATCGACGTCGCCACCCCTTACGCCATAAGGGGCGCGAAGCTGACGCCCACCCCGGTCCCCTACGGGAGCGACGCGGCAGGAGGCATCATGAGCTGCGCCGCCGACCTTTCGAACTATGTGTCCATGCTAATAGATGGCGGAGAGTTCAAAGGGAAGAGGGTGATTTCCATGGACATCCTCTCAAAGATGGAAACGCCTTACGCGAAGTGGCCCATTGAGAACTACGGGGGAGACTCTTACGGTTATGGGCTCCTGATAATCCCCGACTTCCACGGGCACAAGGTCGTCCGCCACGGGGGCTCGGTGGACGTCTACACCTCAGACATCGAATATGTCCGAGATGCCGGCTCAGGAGTCGTGCTGCTCTCGAACGGCACCGGCTACAGCATGGGGCTTCTTGGGATGTCCGCAGTGTCCCTCTTATTGGGGGTCGACCCAGGCGAGCTGCGGGCGGTCAAGCTGGAAAGGCTACTCAAGAAGTTGGAGGGCCAGTATATGACCTACAAGGGCACCCTCGTCGCCGAAGTGAAGAGGGTGAATAGCTTTCTCATGCTTTCCGGGGAGGACATAGGCAACAACATCATACTCGTCCCCAACGGCGAGGAGGAGGACGAGGCGCGGTTCTTCACACTCGAAGGCGCCGCTCGGATGGACGTCGTCTTCAAACTCAACCAGCACGGAGTGGAGCTGTTCTTCGAGAGGTATAGGTACCGGAGGTCGGGTCCCATGCCGCCCCGCTCTGAAGCCACATGGCCGAGCTGATGCCATGGCAACGGTCGTGGTCACCGGGAGGAGCGGGAAACCAGGCGGGGCTCGACCTCAGGCCCCGCACGGGTCGCTGTAGGGCTTTTAGTCACCCCGTTGCAGAACGTCCGGCTCAGGCCCTGACGAACAGGGACCCTCACCCGGTCAAACTGGACACGTCGCCGAAGCCCGTCTACTACGCGACCTACAGGCACCTGGCGAAGATGGCCGCGAGGAACGCGTCACACGCTTCCGGCGAAGCCGTGCTTCCCTCGAGGTACGTCACCGGCGCCCTCATAGGAGTGGGAGGTGGGGGGCGGGCGGTCGTTGTTTGGACTGGCGCGTTCGATATGCAAGAAGGGAGGGCTGGACGTGGAGAAGGCGGCAACCTACGGGCTATCGGGAGGACCGCAACGCCCCCTGGCCGTGGCGGACCAGCCCTTGCGGCGCCTCCCGGCGAGATGCCTTCGACGTTCAGAGAAGTGTGATGGCAGTCCGTCAACGGTTTTAAGGGCTCGAAGCCCGGTCGGTTTTTGCTCATGAGGGCCACGGAGTTCAAGAACTATGACACGCAGTCCCGAGCGAGGGTGAAAGGGGACAAGAACACCCCCGCCTCGGACTTTCGCAGGCTGCTGGGCAAGGCCGAGGGCTCCCTCGCCGGTGCTAGGTCCCTGAAGGCTAATCTGAACGGCGTGGTGATCGAGCTCGTCACCAACAGCGCTCACCAGGCGGAGTTCTGGCAGAACAACTGGTCGGCGGCCGATGGCAAAGTTCAGGCCAGGATCTATTCTGCTGTCAACGTCGAGGGGATGGAGCCCTCGGCGTACTACTCGCCGGAGCTCCGCTCCGCTCTTTTCGTGAACACGGAGTACTATGGACAATGCAAGTCCTGGGCATTGGGGATGGTGGCCGCCATCCTCGAAAGAGAGTCCAACACGCTCTCCATTCACGGGGCGACCGCCCTTCACAGGGGGCGAGGGGTCGTCATCATCGCACCCACGGGGACGGGCAAGACGACCCAGGCCTTCCTCATCTTCATGAACGGCGAAGGAAAGATATGCGGTGACGACTGGGCTTACATCCGATTCCCCGACCCTGCACCGGATCACCCGAGTGATGACCTGGTGGCGAGGCAGCCGGAGAGGTCGTTGTACATGAGAACGGAATCCCAGAGGGAGCAGGTCTGGCTGAGGGGAGTCTTCGACAGGTCCATCAATGAAAACGTCACGACGGTGAAGGAGGACTGCGAGTACCCGGAGGGGGCTGAGCAATGCTCCGTCACGCACCGAAGGTGCGTCTTCAACGAGGGGATGGGGCGCTGCTACTACGCCTTCGGCAATTCGAGGGCGCTCGTCAGGAGGGAGGACATACTGGGCGCGAGCAAAGTGGTGAACGAGGTGCCGGTCAACCTCGTCGTGCTTTTGAGGAGGGACGGTCACAGCCCGGCCGAAGCCAGGCTTTCGCCCCGAGAGGCGATAGGCGTCCTGAGGAAGGGAGAGTACATGGTGCTGCCCGGGGCGGGGCCAAAGGAGAAATGGGGGACGACGTCGTTTGAGCCCTGGTACAACCCATACCTGCTGGAGAGGGATGACGACAGACAGGCCGCATTCTTCGGGATGATGTTCGAGAAGTGGAAGGTCCCATGCATCATACTGAACACCGGCTTGGAGGGGCCCCAGCAGAGCCACGAAAGGATAGTTGCCGCCCTCGAGTCCTCCCGGTAGGGGTATGACGCCCAGACCGAACCGAAAGGAGGAACCGGCTCCTAGGTCCGGGTCCAATCCTGTAGTCCCTGTGACTGTCTCGTCCGGTGCGCTCCGACCCCGTGTTCCGAGGTCGAGTTCTTCCGCTCTGCATATCTAGCCGCGGGAGCAGGAGAGCGCCTTGCCAAAGACGGCTGTCTTCTTCGACCTCGGCGGGACCCTCATGGTGATGAGGAGGGACGTGATAATCAGCTCCATCCTCTCAGGCTGCGGCTACCCAGCGACCCCAGAACAGGTCCGTGCAGCCTACTTCAGGGTCGAGCCTGGGTGGCTCTCCGCTTATGGCAGCAGGGACTCCACTCGTGGCCAGGTGGAAGAGTCGTATCGCGTCCTGGACTCCATGGTCTTCGACCACCTCTTTCCCGGGCGCCCGGAGGAAGAGAGTGCCCACGCCGCATCGCTGATGGGGAGCATGTGGGACGAGACTCAGCGTTCTGTGCCTCTCGAGCTGTATCCCGACGCAGAGCCTACGCTGCGCCGGCTGAAGGAGGAAGGATACAAGCTGGCACTTGTCTCCAACGCCCCGTCAGGCACTTTGAAGACCATCGAGTCGCTGGGGCTCTCGCGTTACATCTCGGTGATAGTCGTCTCCGGGGTGGTGGGGGTGTCGAAGCCGAATCCGGAGATATTCAGGATCGCATTGCGAAAGGTTGCGGCCAGGCCTTCGGAGGCGCTCCACGTCGGAGATCTCTATGAGGCCGACGTGGCGGGAGCCAGGAACGCCGGACTCGAGGGGTTGCTGATAGACAGGGAAGGGAACTATGGGGCGACCGACTGCCCCAAGATTGCCGCGCTCGGCGAGGTCTTCGACCTCCTGAAGTAGCTGGCGCAGACCATCCCGAAGTAGGTTGCGACCTGGTATGAGTGAAGTCTCCCCCACATGGGGACCACGGAAAGCGCCCCCGCGAGCATGGCCATCTGCCACAGGCTGTCGGGCTTGGCCTTGTCGACGAGGCTGGCCCTGACCTCTAAGACGGACTCGAGCTTGTTCTCCTTCACCGCGTCTACCACCAAGTTGTCATACTCCGCTGCAGCAGGGCTGTAGCCGTAAGGCCCTCCCTTCTTGTGGGCGTGGGCCTGGTCCGAGCTGGCGACGAGGGCAACGCGCTTCGTCTGTCCTTCTGCGACCTGTGCTATGACCTTCCCGAACTCGAAGTTCTGGGAGAGAGGTATCCCCCTTGACGGCGTGACGATCACTATTCTGCTCCCGAGGCGGGTCCCCCTGACGAGGAACCAGAGCGGGACCAGGGTCCCCCAATCCATGGCCATGTCCGAGAGTGGCCCCTCGTTCACCCCATAGGTGGCGCCCACGACCGGGAGTCTCCGCCCTTCGGCCGCCAAGACCAGCCTTTTCGCGAACTCCACGTCGCACCTGGCTCTGAGCCTGATCTCTCCGCCCGCCTCCCGCAGGACGCCTGACGAGTTCTCTGCAGTCACTACGCCGATATGCCTGTGGAGCCTGAGATTGTGGGGGGTGGCCACCACCACCGTGTCAGGGCGCGCCTCCTTGATCTCCTCCGCCAGCTTCTGCATCCCCGCTCTCGTCTGGCTGAAGCGCATGGACTTCTTCCCCGCCAGGGCGGGGACGACTTCGGTCCCGTGGGGTGCTATACAGGCGTAGACTAGGGGCATGGCGGGCAGTGACCCGCCGAGATATTCAAGCGTTCTTTTCCAAATAGTGCATTATGCCCATGGTGGAGGTCCTGACGGATATCCTCGCGTAGATGGGGAGCCCCTCCACACCCGCGTCCGCCATCACAGTGCGCTCCATCTCCTCGGCGGCCTCGTCCAGCGTCATCTTCTGCTTCCACATCTCCTTTACCCTGCCTACCCAGCTTTCCACCAGCTCTGCGGTCCTGTCGAACACCCAGTCGACGTCTCTCCGCGTCCCGAAGTGGGGGACGAGGAGCTCGACGGGGGACGTCTGCTTCAGTTTAGCGATAGTGGCTACCAGTTCCGAGGGGTGGAAGCTCGGAGGGGGCGTGGTGGGGATCAATGCCTTCAGTCCGGGATAGACGATCCCCACCGAGTCTGCAGTAAGGAGGGCCCTGGTCCCGTCGAGGCTCACTGAAATCTGATGGGGAGCATGTCCTGGGGCGTGCATCATGGTCGCTGTGAGCCCGTCTCCCAGGTCCAGGGACGCCTCTTCTCCGACGGCCATGATCCTGGAGGCCGGTATGGGTTTGGGAACGCCATACAGTTCCATCATCTCTTTGCCGAAGACTCTGGTGGAGCTTTCCACCAGGCGGGTCGGGTCGACGAGATGGGGAACCGCCTTCTCCTGCGCGAGCACCTCCGCATTGGGCATCTCCCCGAGCAGCTTCCCTGCGGCCCCGGCGTGATCGAGATGGACGTGGGTCGGGATCACGTATCTCACGTCTGAAGGCATGACCCCCGTCTCCGCCAGCCCGCGCAGCACGCTTTCATAGGAAGAGGCGTATCCGCAGTCCACCAGCGCTGGCCTTGGTCCCTTCACGAGGTAGGCGCCGACCGTCCCGGGCACTCCGAGCGCATATGTGTCCAGGAGGTAGACTCGCTCTGAGACCCTGGTGGCGAACAATTCTCTCCCCTAGGCTCTGCCGCCTGGCCTTCCGAATTCAAACGCCAGAGAAGCCAGCGAAGCCGCTCCGATCTTGAGCACATCTTCGTCCACCTTGAACTTTGAGCTGTGGTTCGGATAGACGCAACCCTTCGTGGGGTTGAAGCTCCCCAAAAAGTAGAAGGTCCCCGGCGCTTTCTGCAGGAACCTGGAGAAGTCCTCCCCGCCGAGTATCGGCTCTGCCTTCTTCACCCTGGCCCCGCGGACCTTGGCGAGGACGGCCCTCGCCTTGGCGGTCGTCCTCGGGTCGTTGACAGTCACGGGATAGGCATCCCTTTCGAAGGTCACTTCTGCGGACCCTCCGAACGCCCTGCAGACTTCCTTCGCCACGCTTGCCACCTTCCGCTTCGCAAGGCTCCTCGTCTGCTCGTCAAGCGTCCTGATGGTTCCATGCAACTCGGCCGTGTCTGGTATTATGTTCTCCTTCGTCCCAGAATGGATGGACCCGACCGTGATCACGAACGGCCTGACCGGGTTGATCATCCTCGACGACACTCCCTGCAGCGCGAGGATCACGTGGGCCGCCAGGTAGATCGGGTCTACCGTCTCGTGTGGGGCTGATCCGTGCCCTCCCTTGCCCGCAATCTTCACCACGAACGAGTCCGGCGCGGCCATTATCGGGCCCTCCCCCACCCCGAACACCGCCGACCTCCTGGCACAGTCGATGTGTAGCCCAAAGACGTAGTCCACCTTGGGGTCCTTCATCACTCCGGCTTCGATCATCGGCAGCGCCCCGCCCCTCCCTCCGTGCTCCTCCGCAGGCTGGAAGAGAAACTTCACGGTCCCACACAGCTCTCTTTTTTGACCTGACAGGAGCTTCGCCGCCCCCAGGAGCATCGCCATATGGGCGTCATGCCCGCACGCGTGCATCACCCCGTCTATCTTCGACTTGAACTCCACGTCGGCCGCCTCCGTGACGGGGAGCGCATCCATGTCCGCCCTTAGTGCGACCACCTTCCCCTTCTTGGCTCCCTTCAAGGTGCCCAGCACCCCCGTCCCCCCGGTCATCCTCTTGACCTCCATTCCCATGGCCTCGAGGGTCCGCGCCACATACTCCGAAGTCCATTCCTCGTGGTAGGCGAGCTCCGGATGCTGGTGGAGCTTCCTCCTGTTCGCGATTATCTCCGGTTCGATGCGTTTTGCTTCTGCCGCGAAGTCCATGGCCCGGCGCCCGCATGAGCGGCGTTTAAAGCAGGCCCTCAGAACATGAGCGAGCCCTGGATGTTGACCGGAGGGAGGTCCTCCGGGTCAACCCTGAGCTCTAGGACTAGGGGAACGTCCGATTTCTCCATGATGAAATCTACCGCGTCTCTGGTCCTGTCGTCGGAGTCGACCACCATTCCTTTGGCGCCGAAGGCATCGGCGACTTTCGCGAAGTCTGGGTTGGCATGGGTGGTCCCGTACACTCTCCCCATCTTCTGGATCTTCTGCCTCATCAGGAGCACCCTGTACGAGTTGTCGTTCACCACGACCACCTTCGCTCCTATCCTTTCCCTTACCGCCGTCTCCATGTCATGTAGAGTCATCATGAACTCCCCGTCCCCCATGACTCCCACGACCTCCCTCTCCGGGAGCGCCATCTTGGCCCCGAGGACGGCCGGGAAGACGAACCCCATCGAGCCCATGTTGGTGGCCGCTAGGAAGCTGCGGCTAGACCTGACCTTGAGGCACGCGTACGCGTACACTTGGTGGAGCCCCTGTCCGGCTGCGAGGATCGCATCCCTGGGAAGGGCCCGGTCGAGGGCTGAAAGGAAGCCGGCAGGGTTCGCGTATCCTGGCTTGTGGCGCCTCTCCGCTTCGCTTAGAATCACACGCCACCCTTCCCTCTCGCCCTCGATCCTGCTCCTCCAGCCGTCTTTCGCACTCGCTTCGACCACGGCCGCGAGCCTCTTCGCGAATTCCGAGGCGTCCGCATCAGAATGCATGGCGTAGGGGATTGGCTTCTTGTCCCAGAGAGGGTCCATGTTCACCGCGTAGACTTCGCCCCTGGGGGCGGTGTTGAAGCCGAACGTCGAGACGTCAGAAAGGCCGCACCCGAGGCAAAGGACCATGTCGGCCTGGGCGAGGGCGGCGTCGGCGACCCTGACCCCGCCGAACCCGATCCTCCCAAGCGACATCGGGCTATCCTCAGGCACCGCCCCCCTGCCATTCCCGGTCGACACAGAGGGTATCTTCGTCTTCGACAACAAGTCTGCGAGGGCCTCCGACCCCCGTGGGGAGTTGATTCCTCCCCCGACCACCAAGAGGGGTCTCTCGGCCTTGGCCAGGGCTCCGGCGGCGAGCTTCACCTCTTCTTCCCTGGCCTGCTTCTCTTCAACTGCGGAGGCCTGGACTACCTGCCTTCCTGCCTCCTGAGACCAGACGTCGTCTGGGACTTCGAGGTAGACCGGCCCTGCCGGGGCCGAGGCAGCCAGTGAGAATGCGTCAGCAATCGCCTTCCCAGCTCCCATCCCTTTCTCGATCCGCCATGATCCCTTGACCAAGCTCCTTGCCATGTCAGTCTGTGGTATCTCCAGCCAGGAGTCCATCCCTGACATCCTCCGCTTCACGGCCCCCGCCACGAGAAGCATGGGGGAACCGTCCTTCCACGCGTTCGCCAGGCCGACGAGAGAGTTCAGGAAACCCGGCCCACCGTGCACCAGCGCGACTCCCGGCCTTCCCGTGACCCTCCCTTCTGCATCGGCCATGCTGACCGCGACCTGCTCGTGTCTGGTGGAGACGTACCTGATTCCGCTCCCGGAGAGCGCGTCCATCAGATCGAGGACCGAGGTGCCGACGAGCCCGTAGGCCCTCCTGACGCCATATCCTTCGAGTGAGGCGACGAGGAGTTCGGAGACTTTCATTGGTTCACAACGTTCAGAGGCGGTTGGCCGAGGGCTACCCTTACCACGTTCTCCACCGTCGCCTGGATTATCCTGAGCCTAGCATCATTCGTCGCGCCCGCCATATGCGGAGTAAGAATCACGTTCGCCCCGTCCTTTGCCGCCAAGAGGAGGGGGTTGTCAGGGGAGACGGGCTCTTTTGCGAACACGTCCAACCCCGCCCCTCCGATCCAGCCCTGCGTGACCGCCCTGGCCAAAGCGGCCTCGTCGTTGAGCTCACCTCTGGAGACGTTGATGTAGACGGCATAGGATTTCATCAGCCTGAACTCCCTCTCCCCGAACATCCCCCTTGTGCTCTCCGTCAGGGGGACGTGTACGCTCACGACGTCGCTCTCGGAAAGAAGGCGGGGAAGCGGGAGGAACGACGCACCCAGCTTCTTTTCATCGTCGTCTCCGAGCTTCACCAGGTCATTGTAGACGACGCTTGCGCCCAAGGACCTCGCCCTCCACGCAACCTCCTTCCCAATCCGTCCCATCCCGACGATCCCCCAGGTCTTCCCGTGCACTTCCGCGGAGACGTTCAGGAGCTCTTCCTGGACCCAGGCTCCTTCGGTTATTCTGCGGTAGGCGTAGCCTATCCGCTTGAGGAGGACCAGCGCGGCTGCTAGGGTGTGTTCTGCCACCGAGATGGCGTTGGCGCCCCCGATGTTAGTCACCGGGATCCCCTTTCTCCTGCAGGCCGCTAGGTCGATGTGGTCGTAGCCGGTGCTGGGCTGTGCGATCAGCCTGACTTTGCTCATCGAGGCTACCTCCCTCTCGGTTATCGGGATCCTGAACGTGTAGTCTCCGATCACTACGTCCGCCTTCGAGAGCTCTTCCATCAGTGTCGGAGAGCCGGGGTCGCTCACTGTGGCGAACTCTGCGTCAATCTTATGCTTCTCGAGGCTCTCGGCGAAAAACAGCCTGATGAGCCCTTCCGGCATCGGTGAGAGGACGAGTATCTTCAGCACGGGGTCTCCCCACCTGTGACGGCTCCGTCCGAGGACTTCACGCTCCTTCCCGGCTGAGCACGCACCTTTTTAGCGTAACCTGAAGCGTGCGCTGCCGTTGGGCTGGAGCGATGCCAGGAAGGCCGGCGCGCTACTCTTCTTCGGCGTTGCGCAGTTCGCCCTCTTCGAGATGGTAGCCGAATTCGTCTACCCGGGTTACAGCGTCTCCCAGAACTACATCAGCGACCTTGGGCCGCCCTGCGTGAACGGTGGGGGCTGCCCGTCCCAGAGCTCCTGGCTCATCTTTGACACGTCTATCGCACTCATGGGCATCGCAGTGATCCTCACCGGAATATTGATCCAACGTCATTTCAAGTGGAAACCGCTCTCTGGGGTCGTCATCCTGGCAGGCATCGGGGCGCTCGGGGTGGGGGTCTTTAACGAGACTGCGCCATACGGCCTCCATGGGATCTTTTCGCTGATCACATTCGTCGGCATAGGCCTGACCGCGATCCTTTCTTACAAGCTGCAAAAGGCTCCGCTTTCTTATTTCGGGGTGATCTTGGGCCTGCTCACTCTGGCATTCCTCGTCCTCTACATCCCGGGCACCGGAGCCGAGGGGACCGCCATCGGGATAGGCCCCGGAGGGCTCGAACGACTTATCGTCTACCCAGTCCTCATCTGGAGCCTGGCCTTCTCCGGCCACCTGATGGCTACAGACTAGCGCCGGCCCTCGCCGAGGGGGTCGACATACCTTACAGCTCTTCCACGGCTGTGAGGCAGCTCGTCGCCATCAGCTTGAACTCGTCTGCGCGACCTCCGCGCCTGCCGCTCCTACGTAGCCTGGACCTGCTTTCGGATGGTCTCGACGACGTCCGGGTTGGCGAGGGTCGTGACGTCGCCGTAGTCCTTCCTGTCTGAAATCGAAGCGAGCACCCTCCTCATT
Source organism: archaeon (assembly GCA_021827865.1). Classification (GTDB taxonomy): domain Archaea; phylum Thermoproteota; class Nitrososphaeria; order Nitrososphaerales; family Gagatemarchaeaceae; genus UBA183. Next base: position 51,415 of record JAKAUC010000020.1, on the reverse strand, counting down.
ATCTTCCCTGACCTCGTCTTTGGTAGGTCTGGGACCACGTACACGAATCTAGGCCTGGCTATCGGCCCAAGCTCCCTCACAACGTTTCCTTTGATGACGTCTTCCAGCCCCTTCATGAGAGCGCTGCCGGGCTTGAGGGCTACGTACACGACAGGGACATGCCCCCTGAGTTCGTCCTCCATGGCTATGGCTGCCGCTTCAGCGACCTCAGGCGTCGTGAGCACCGCGTTCTCTATCTCCTTGGTTCCGAGCCTGTGCCCAGCTACCTTGATGACGTCGTCTACCCTCCCGACGATCCGGAAATACCCGTCCGCCGCCTGGACCGCCCCGTCGCCTGCAAAGTAGGGCCAGTCGTGCCAGTCCTTGCTCTGCCCGTCGCGGTTGTACTTCGAGTAGTATACGCTCACGAAACGGTCAGGGTCTCCCCAGATGGTCTGCATGATCCCCGGCCAAGGATTTCTGATGCAGATGTTCCCTGCCCTGTTCTGACCAGGAGGGACCTCCGCACCGTTCTCGTCATAGATGACCGGGTATATCCCGGGCATGCCTGGACCTGCGCTGCCCGGCTTCATCGGTGCTAGAGCCGGCATCGTGGAGCAGAGGAACCCGCCTGTCTCGGTCTGCCACCAGGTGTCGGTGATCACCGCCTCCTTCTTCCCCACGACTTCGTAGTACCACCTCCAGGCTTCTGGCTCTATGGGCTCCCCCACGGTGGTCATGGCCTTGAAGCGGTAGTGGTACTTTGAGGGCTCGTCCGGACCGGCCTTTCTCAGCATGCGGATGGTGGTGGGGGCCGTGTGGAATATGTTGACCCCGAGGCGCTCGGCGATCCTCCACGGCCTTCCGGGGTCCGGGTACAGCGGGACCCCCTCGTACATCACCGAAGTCGCCGCGTTCGTAAGCGGACCGTAGACTATGTACGAGTGGCCAGTGATCCACCCGATGTCGGCGAAGCACCAGTAGACGTCTTCGGGGCGCAAGTCCTGCACGAACTTCGTAGTCCCCGCTACGTAGGCCAAGTAGCCGCCTGTCCTGTGCTGAATCCCTTTGGGCTTCCCTGTCGAGCCGCTTGTGTACATCAGGAAGAGAGGCGCCTCGGCGTCCATGGAGGTCGGAGCTATGGTCCTCCCTCTGAACGGCCTCGCCACCTCGTCCACGAAGAAGTCCCTCCCTTCGACCATGGGGGACCGGGAGATGTACTTCCCCGGGTGCCTCCTCCAGACGAGCACCTTCTCGACTTCGATTCCCAGCTTCTCGGCCTCCTCCACCGTGACGTCTGCCTCCTTCTTCTTGTCAATCAGCCCGCCGTTCCTATAGTAACCATCGATTGTGACCAGGACGGTGCTCTTGGAGTCCTCCATGCGTTCGGCGCAGGCCCTCGCGCTGAATCCTCCGAACACCTGGTTGTGGATTATCCCCAGCCTTGCCGCTGCCAGCATCGAGATGGGGAGCTCAGGTACCATGGGGAGGTGGAACGTTACTCTGTCCCCTGCGTTCAGGCCCGCGAACTCCTTCAGCACCAGGGCGAACTCGTTGACTCTGTTGTAGAGCTCCTGGTAGGTGACGGCTTGAGCGGCTTCGTCCTCCGACTCGGGAACCCAGATGAGCGCTGCCTTGTTCCTGTGTTTGGGGAGATGCCTGTCGACGGCGTTGTAGGACGCGTTCAGCTTCCCCCCTACGAACCACTTCCAGAAGGGGGGTCTGCCTGTGTCAAGGACCGTGTGCCATCTGCTGTCCCAGCTCAGCAGGTCAGCGTATTCTTCGAAACACTGGGGGAAGTTCTTTTCGGAGAAACGCTCGAAGACCGAGGGGTCGCTCACGTTGGCTTGCTTCACGAAGCTTCGTGGCGGCTCTATGAGCGGCTCCTCCTTCCAGTGCACCGCGATCTGCGCTTCGGAAACTTCGGCCTCGGTATCGGCCGTCATTCAGCCCCGAAATGGACGAGTCGCTCATTTAAGAGTGGCTGACGCCTCTCGCTCTCTTCATCCATGCCGAGGGCCTTCGCGGAATCCGATTGAGGATGATTCCAGTGTGTAGACAACGTTACGGGCCAATCACGTCATCGACGTCATATGGACGCGGGGAGATTCCGGTTCGCGCTGGCGGTCAGGAGCCGAACGGATGCGCTGGAGCTCTGCGCCAGGAAGACCATTTCAGAGAAGACAGACCAAACCCGTTTCGTTGCACTGGTGCGGGGGATGGGATTCGAACCCACGAACCCCTAAGGGAGGGGATCTCTCGGGCTGTGCCGCTTAAGTCCCCTGCTTTTGGCCAGGCTTAGCTACCCCCGCGAAACACGCGACGCAAGGTTCCGTTATTAACATTGGACGCCTATGAGACGCGTCTCATGAACCCCTTTAACCCCCCGGCGTTCGCGACGCAGTCGGCCTGCACCCAAGCCCTTCGCGCGACGGTCACGCCGTAGCCGACGTTGTCGAGCTCGCCCACCGAATGGGCGTCAGAGTCTACCACGAGGGGCACTCCCTCTTCCATGGCTTTCCTGGCCCATAGTTCATCCAAGTCGAGTCGCTTGGGCTGCCCGTCGATTTCGAGCATCTTCCCGTTGTCTTTGGCTCCCTTGATCACCTTGGCGAGGTCGATGGGGTTCCCCTCCCTCCTGCCGATCAGCCTGTTCGTCGGGTGGCAGAGGAAGTCGACGGATGGGTGAGCCAGTGCCTTCAGCACCCTTCCTGTGAGCTTCTCTGGATCCTGCTTGAAGTTCTGGTGGAGCGACGCCCCGACTACATCAAACTCGTCGAGGAAATCCCTGCCGAAGTCAAGCGACCCGTCGCTCCTTATCTCGACCTCAACCCCCTTCAGTATAGTGAACGGCGCCAGCGCCTCGTTGAGCCTGTCGATCTCCTTCCACTGGCGCCTAAACCTCTCTTCCGTGAGCCCGTTGGCCACCCTCACCGACGCGGAGTGGTCTGTGACTGCTATGTACTCGTATCCCCTCCCCTTCGCCGCTCGGGCCATAGCTTCAAGCTCCCCTGACCCGTCGCTCCACTTCGTGTGCATCTGCAGGTCTCCCCTGACGTCGTCGAACTCCAGGAGCGCGGGGAGCCTATGCTCCAGCGAGGCCTCTGTCTCCCCTCTGTTCTCTCTCAGCTCAGGCGGGATGTATTCCATCCCGAGCTCCCTATACACTCCCTCCTCGGTCTCCCCTGCGAGCCTCTTCCCCTCTCTGTCGAACAGCCCGTACTCGTTGAGCTTCCACCTCTTTTCGATTGCCAGGTTCCTCATGGCGATGTTGTGGTCCTTGGAGCCGGTGAAATAGAGCAGTGCAGCCCCGTATTCCTCCTTGGCGAAGATCCTGACGTCGACCTGTACGCCGTCCCCTAGCTTGACGCTCGCCCTTTTCGGCCCGCTCTCGACGACCTGGGCGACCCCGGGGCACCCCTTGATTGCTTCCACCGCCCCTGGGTCTGACGAGAGGAGGTCTAGGTCCCCTATGGTGCCCCTCCCTCTCCTGAGGCTCCCTGCCATCGCGATGGGTATTCCGAGCGCCTCAAAGTAAGACTCCAGTTTTCTGAACTCTCCTTCGGCCTCGGGGAGGAGCATCCGCTTCTCATAGCTCGCCAATCTCTCGATCCCTTCCCGAAACGACTCGCGCACCTTCGGACCGAACTCGCCGTCTAGCCTGCCGCTCTCCAGGGCCTCCTTCAGTTTGACTATGCTGTCTATCCCGAGGTCGTGCGAAAGATGGTAGGCGATCCTCGGCCCTACCCCCTGGACCTTGGTCAGAAGGGTGGCCCCCGGCGGCGTCCTCTCTTCCAGCTTCTCAAGGAGCCGCAACCTCCCTGTCGTCAGATACTCGTCAATCTTCCTGGAAATCCCCTCCCCGATGAAGCGGATGTCTTCGAGCCTCCTCTCCCTCCACACGGTCTCGATGTCCTCGTCCAAGTTCCTGACACTCGTCGCCGCGCGGTGGTAGGCGACGACCTTGAACCTGTCCTCTCCGTTGGCCTCCTCCAAGTCGCCCAGCCTGTCCAGGAGCTCGGCCACCTCTCCGTTCTTCAAGGCGGTCGTTTCACGGCGATTCGTTTTTAAAAGGAATGCCACGCTACCAGGTAATAGTGCCAGTCTTTCAGAAGGCGTTCGTTCTGCTCAAAGTCGTTCCGGGACACGAAAGGGAAGTGATCGGTAACCTGCTGAAGATTCCCGATGTAGTGGAAGCCCACGTTGTCCCCGGCGACTGGGACGTCCTCGCCGTGATCAGCTCTCAAAAGGAGGTGCTCATGCCGAGCGACGAGAAGGTGTATCGACTGGTCATGGACAAGATCCAGAAGATAAAGCACATCCAGGACACCAACACGATGGTGTCCCAGTTCTCCCAGTCGAAATAGACTATCTCCACCAGCCGTACTGTTTCGGAGCGTCCGTGATGGGGGCGCCTCGCCCGCCCCGGATCAGTACGTCGTCTTCTATCCTCACTCCGAACTTCCCCCTGATGTATGCGCCGGGCTCCACAGTGAAGCACACGCCTTCACGGAGCTTCTCCTTCCCCCCTTCTACGATGTAGGGCGCCTCATGGATTTCGAGCCCCAGGCCGTGGCCCGTCCTGTGGAAGAAGTACCTTCCGAGCCCCGCCTCGGCCAAAACCCGGCGCGCAGCGGAGTCGACCTTCCCCACGGGGGTCCCTTCGGCAGCGGCGTCGATGGCAGACTCTTGAGCCTCGAGTACCCTGTCATAGACCCGTGCCAGCTCGTTCGACCTGCCGAGGCAGAAGGTCCGGGTGATGTCGGCGTAGTATCCGCCATATGCCGCACCGACGTCCACCAGCAGGCTTTCGCCACGGGCCAGCTTCCTCTTCGAAGGCAGGTGGTGGGGGTCTGCCGCCGCCGGCCCTGCCTGGACCAGCACATCGTCCACCTTGGTGGCTCCCTTCGCATAGATGACTTCTGTCATCTCTCTGGCCAGTTCCTGTTCTGTCCGCCCTTCCTGGATGTGGCCTGGGAACTCTTCGAACGCCCTGCTCAGGATAGCGGCGGACCTCTTGAGCAGGGCCACCTCTGCCTGGTCTTTGACCTCCCTCATCTCCTGCAGGACCGGCTCCGCACTCCTGAACTTGGGGGACGCTTCCTCCATCAGCTTCGCGATGTATTGGTACGGCGCCCTCCCCTCCACCCCCCATTCGCCTTCTAGCCCCGCCCCGGCCACTGCCTCCCTCACCGCCGCTCCGGGACCTTCCGAGTCCGTCCATGCGAGCACTCTCACAGGCAGCTGCGCGTCTCCGTAGGGCCCGGCCTCGAGCTTCGGCGCGACAAGGTGGGGGACCCCTTCGGCGGGGACGAGGAGCATGAACGGGCGCTCGAGCATCAGCGAGTCGACCCCGGTGAGGTACTTCAGGTTCGGCCCGGGGACCAACACCGCTCCCTGGAGCCTTTCTTTCCGCATGGCCTCCTTCAGCCTCTTCATCCGGCCGGCCAGGGCCGAGCCCGCTGCCATTCTCGCCCCCTGCATTCGTGTGCACTGTTAATATGTGGTCTCTCTGCCTCGGCTCGTCCATGGGGCTCAAAGAGCTGGTGGTCCTCCCTGTCGCGAAGAAGTGGATCGCGGGGCCTGACCTCCAGTCTGCAGTCAAGGACGCCCAGAACGCCAACTCCAGAGGGATCGGGGTCGTCGTCAACTTCCTGGGCGAAGATATCACGGACCCAGCGGCCATGGACGCCCAGGTCGAAGAATACCTCAGACTCCAGCAGGCTATGGCAGACAGCGCCGTCAAGGGGTTCGTGTCCGTGAAACTTACCCAGCTGGGACTGGGCGCCGACGAGGGCGGAATGAAGGGGCGCCTCGAAAGGATGATTGCGAACGCCGAAAGGCTGTCACAGCTGCTCTGGATCGATATGGAGGGGTCGGCCTTCACCGGCAAGACAGTGGCAGCCTATCTTGAAGCCCACCAGAAGCACCCAGGCACCGGGATAGCCATCCAGGCCTATGCCCGGCGGAGCGAGGCGGACGTGAAGGCGGTCCTGGACGCCGGCGGCCGTATACGCCTGGTGAAAGGGGCGTACAAGGAGCCTCAGGACTTCGTCTTCCCTACCAAGGACGACATCAGGAAGAACTTCGACCGTCTGATGGTCTCTCTGTTCGAGAGCGGGGACGGGTTCGCGATCGCCACCCACGACAGCGTGCTCATAGACAGGGCGAAGGCACTCTCAGACTCCAGCCACGCCAGCTTCCGTTTCGAGTTCCTCAAGGGAATCAGGGACGAGTTGAAGGACGAACTAGTAGCTTCCGGCTACGAAGTGGTGGAGTACCTCCCATACGGCGGAAACTGGTGGGCCTACTCAAAGCGGCGTATCGCCGAGCACCCGAGCAACGTCTGGCTCCTGGTCCGATCGGTCGTCTGAGCCAGCCATGCGGGTAGCTGCCATTGATTACTGGCTCAACTAACGTAGACTCCGCTCGCAAAATACCGGACAAGCGACGAAAAGGCAGGTCAAGCAAATGGCCGAATATCAGAAAGGACAAGTCTGGGGAGCCCTCCGCAAGGCGTGGAAGGGCTACCGAATAGCCAAGGTCCAGGGTGACAACGCCCGCATGAGGGAGTACGCCACCCGCATCAAGACCCTCCAAGGCCAACTTGGGGTTCCTCAGGCGAGCTTTCCAAATCTAGGAATGTAGAGGAGCTTCCGCTCCTCTATCCCTTTTTAGTCGGTACCGAGTTCTTCTTCCATCTCTTCGAGGATGTCGCCTACGACCTGTTTCTGGATTCCGAGCGACGAGCAGATAGAGAGGATGTCATCTCCGTCTTCCTTCATCAGGTAGCGGAGCGCCTTCTTTCTGTCTAGCCCAGGGAGGGAGGTCGTTATCCGAGCGGCTTCCCTTAGCGCGAGGCTCCTTATGTAAAGTAGCACAGCCCTCTCTTCCTCCATCTCCTTCAGCTTCCTGTCGACGTCGGCGACGACCCGAGTCAGGGGCCGGATGCGCGCGGCGCCTTCCGGGTACTTCTGGACCTCGCTGATCTGGGTCATCATCTGAGCATGTTCGTCTGTCTCTTCGATTCCTGGGACCGCCCCGAATGAGAATATCCTGGTCCTGAAGAGGTTGGGCGCGAGGTCCACGGTGACCGAGAAGCTGTTCTTCAAAAGGTACTCCTTCCTCTGGGGCCCCCTAGGGCTGTCCTGAGAGATTGTGCTGACGAGCCCTGCCCTCTCCATCGTGACCAGGTGCTTCGCCACCAGCTGCTGGCTGATCTTCAGTTCCTTGGAGAGCTGCAGCTGATAGTTCGGTTCTTCGCTAATCCTTGATATGATCCGCCTTCGGATGGGGTTCTCAACGGTTCCGAGCACGGCGTCCAATTCAGACTGGCTCACTGGTTATCTCCCAACGGTTGTATAGAAACCGCTTGTTCTATAAATAGATTCCCAGCACCGTTTCCCCGATGACCCTCAGCAAGACGTTGGTAGGACGGCGTTCGGCCGTGGCCAGCGAGCAGCCCCTCGCGACCATGGCGGGATACGACGCACTGAGAAAGGGCGGAAACGCCTTCGACGCCGCCGTTGCGACCAGCTTCGCGTTAGCGGTGACGTTCCATCCGGCAGGAGGACTGGGTGGGGACTATTTCGGCATGTTGTACGAGGCGAAGTCAGGAAAGGTCCACTGCCTGAACTCCAGCGGATGGTCTCCCTCGGGACTGACCGCAGACCTGATCAGGGAAAAGGCCGGCAGAGAGGTGCCCCTCTTCGGGCCTCTCACCTGTGTCGTCCCGGGGTACGCGGCCGGGATCTGGGCGATGCACAAGAAGTTCGGGACCCTCGACTTCGGCGACCTGCTGAAGCCCGCGATCAACCTTGCCTCAGATGGATTTCCCGCGGGGGAGGGGATATGCAGGTCTGTTGCGGGCGCTTACAAGGAACTTCCGGACGACGCCAGGAAGGTGTTCGCCCCCCGCGGGAGGCCGCCGATCCCGGGAGATCTTATCAGACAGCCTGCGCTCGGGAAGGTGATAGCAGAGATCGCCCGGTCCGGTCCGGAGGCCTTCTATTCCGGATGGCCCGCGGAGAAGGTGGCGTCCACCATCGAATCTCTCGGCGTCCCCTGCACCCGGGCCGACTTCGCCGACTTCAAGCCCGAGTGGGTCTCCCCCCTCGTGCTCGATTATCGGGGGACCATGGTCTACGAGGTGCCTCCCAACAGCATGGGTGCGACCAGCCTGCTCATACTCAAGCAGCTGCTTGAAGCCGACCTTTCAGCCATCGGCCCGCTCTCGAAGGAGAGGATAGAGAAGACCATGGAGGCGGCGCTCGTGGCATACGGGCGCAGAGACCAGATGCTAGGAGACCCCCGGTTCGTCAGCATCGACATGAGCTCCTTCATGTCAGCGAAGGGACCCGCAACCCTTCCCAGTTCCAGGATACGGTCCGGCGACACCACTGCGTTCTCCATTGCGGATTCGGAGGGGAACATGGTATCAGGGATACAGAGCCTGTTCCACCACTTCGGCTCGAGGGTCTTCGTCCCAGAGGTAGGCATAGCCCTGAACAACAGGGGTTCCGCCTTCGCCCTCTCCGGGCCTAACAGGGCAGAGCCGAGGAAGCGTCCGCTGCACACCCTGTCTTCGCTCATCCTCGAGCGGGATGGGACCCCTTATCTCGCCATCGGGGCAAGTGGAGGAGACTATCGCCCGATGCAGCACGCGCTCTTCGTGACCAACTCCGTCGACTATTCGATGCCTGCAGAGGCGAACGTCGCCCATCCCCGGTTCCTCTGGGGAGGGGGGAGGAAGCTGCTCGTGGAGAGCGGATACGACGTCCCCGCCGGCTTCGAGGTCACGAGTCTTCCCATGCCCGGCCGGACCGGAGTCTGCCAGGCTGTGGAAGTGGCGCCCGGGTACAGGAAGGCGGTCTGCGACGTCAGGGGAGACGGGGTCCCGGCGGGATTCTAGAACCAGACCGGTCCATGCCGTCAAGCTGCGATGGCGGAGCGCCTCCGTCCGGATGGCGGGGGCGAGAGCTTGGGGGTGCACGACGATCCGCTCTACCAGGAGCTTCGCGGCAACTGTGTTTGCGCGCCGGCCGACGCTTTGCTCGCGACGGACGGGACTGCCATCTGTCAGCAACGAGGAAAGGAGTGAAACTATCTCGGCCCGACCGCTGACCGTACCGCTTCGGGCCCATTGCGTCTCCCGCTCAGACGAGAGCCTGTTTTAGAAGGCGGGCCCGGTGCGATTTGAACGCACGACCTCTGCGAGCGCACGGCTCACTACAGCTATCTTCGGGAGGATAGGAGGCTCGGTCTCGACGAGTCTGCCGCGCTATCCGTACTTCGCTCGAAGACGATCTGCGCTACGGGCCCGATTTTGCCCGGCCCGATTGGACGTTATAACGGTTACCGACTCGTACCATCTGCACGCCTCATAAGTTGCCGGCCAGGTCGAAATCCAGCTCCAGTTCCCTCTTGGAGTTCCTGAACCTCGCCTTCCCGAGCGCGACTCTCCCTATCTGGAGGGTGTTGTCCACGTGGGCTTCGTTGCAGCAGTTTATGTTCCAGTCAGGGATCCTCACTATCTTGAGGAGGGTGACCTGCGGAGGCACTGGGAAGATGTCATAGATCGCGTCTCCAAAGTGCCCCTCGGCTTCGTGCCTCTCCATCTCGAACTCCAGCACCTCGGCCCCCTCGGCGACCTTCTCGTTGGCCAGCCGCTCTATGGTCGCCAGTTCTTCGTCGGTCGGCTTCCTTTCGAACTGTAACGTGAGCCGTCCGTGCTTACCTGATACGTAGACTGACGCTGTCCACTTCGCCCCAAGGACCTTCTGGGCGGCGCCCTTGAGTACGTGTACCGCCGAGTGCGTCCGGAGCTCTTCCGAGCTCAACTACATCCTCGTTACAATCTTGTAGAAGTCGCCGGGCCTGGTCTCGAGGCCGTAGCGAGTCGTGTTCCTCCTCATGTGCATGAAGACTGAGAGGAGGGTGGGCCACATCTTCATCAGGCTGAACCTCCCTTCGACTTTCGCCTTGATGAATTCGTAGACCTTCGCGTAGATGGCGTAGTGGTCCAGTACCGCCTTCCTGTACCCCTCGACGTCTCCGATGTGGTCGACGAAGAGGTTGACGCACTGCATGCTCGGGATTATTCCCTCTCCCAGCATCGGGTAGACGGTCCCGATAGACTCGCCGACCCCCACGACCTTCCCGTCGAAGAACGGTTCCATGAGCTTGGGCGGGGTAACCCTCACCGGCCTTCCTATCCTCCTCACAACTTCGCAGTGGTACTTCTTCACGAACTCGTCCATCTCTCCACGATACCTGCCAAGTAGGTCCCCCGCGCCGACGTGGGCCATTCCGTCCCCTAGTGGGAAATACCACCAGTACCCCGTAAGCCCTGGATAGGGCTTGATCACGAAATCGTCGTAAGGGAGCTCTTTCGACTTGACCTGAACCTCGAACGACGGGATTACAAGGTCCTCCTCGACCTTCGGCAACAGGGACCTGTGCAGCCCCGTCGCGTCGACCACCTGGTCGAACCCCTGCAGGTTCCCGTTTGGCCCCTTGATCTGGGCGCCCCAGTGTACCTTCTTACCTTTCAGCATGTCCTCAGTAAGCCGGTGCTTGTCGTAAGTTACAAGCCCCCTGAGGGGTATCTCTACCTCTTCGTCCCCAAGGTCGACGAGCATCCTCTTCCCCTTGTGGAGCACGTAGTCGTCGAAGTTGAACCCGGCCTCCTTGACAAGGTCGGTGATGAACGGCTGGCTCGTCCCCCAGGCGCAGACAGTGTACCAATTCTTCTCGGTCCGCATCTCGAAGGCCTCCGCGTCAACCCCCGAGGGGAGTCGGTTCAACAGGTAAGCCCCCGCTACCCCGGTTCCGACCACCGCGAGACGCATCTTGGAAGACCCCATCTGTCCCCGTGCCACGTCCTCTTTTTACCCTGTCGCCCTGACAGACTTCGTTTCAAGCAGAGCCGAAACCTAATAAACCCAAGATATTGAATATAGTCACAGGATGCCCATGCCAAAGAACCCGGATGCCGACTCCACGACCGTGAAGCTATCCAGGGAGACCTACTCAAAGCTCGCCGCCCTCGGTAAGTACGGGGACACCATGGACCAGATCATCCAGCACCTGACCACACAGGCAAGAGGCCTGGAGGACGTAGTAGCGGGGAAGAGCTCGATCACCTACATCGACGGTCGGGAGGGACGGCTTCTATACTGCGGGTATGACATCGCGGACCTCGCGGCTCACTCGAACTACGAAGAGACCACGTTCCTCCTCTGGAACGGACGCCTTCCTACCTCGGGAGAGCTGAACTCGTTCCGGCAGGAGCTCGCGGCGAAAAGGGCAATCCCTCGCGACCTGATTTCGGTCCTCACGACGCTCCCACAGAACTGCGACGCCATGGACGCGCTGAGGGTGGGGGTGGCGGCTCTGGGGATCTTCGACGACCCCATGTATACCCAACTTGAACGGGCTACGTCTATCGCGTCAAAGACGGGGACGATGGTGGCCGCGATACACAGGCACAAGCACGGCCAAGCCATAGTCCCTCCACGTGAGGACCTGTCGTTCGCCTCGAACTTCCTCTACATGGTGACAGGAAAGGTGCCTTCGGAAGGGGACGAGGATCTGATGAACGTCCTCCTGATACTACACGCCGACCACGAGTTCAACGCCTCCACCTTCACCGCCCGTGTGATAGCCTCAACCCTCTCAGACGTCTACTCGGCGATAACCGGTGCCGTGGGAGCCCTGAAAGGACCCCTTCACGGCGGGGCCAACGAGAAGGTCGTCGAGATGACTCTCGAGATCGGGACCCCGGACAGAGTCGACCCATACATCAGGGAGAAGCTGGCGAACAAAGTCAAGATCAACGGCTTCGGTCACCGGGTCTACAAGACTATGGACCCAAGGGCGAAGATCCTGAAAGACATGGCGGGGCGCTTCGTCAGGACTGAGAAGGAGAAACAGTCCCTGGAGATCATTGAAAGGACAGAGGCGATTTTGCTCAGAGAAAAGAACTTGCACCCCAACTTAGACCTCTATTCCGGACTCGCCCTCAACCACATCGGCGTCCCTGCCTACCTGTTCACCCCGGTCTTCGCGATCGGCCGTGCCCCAGGTTGGCTCGCTCACGTCCTCGAGCAGTTCGCCGACAACAGGATAATCAGGCCTATCGCTGACTATGCCGGTCCCCCGCTGACCCAATACGTGCCCATCGAGAAACGGGCTTCCTCAGGTGGGGGACGTTGAGGGTCGAGGCCCTTGTGAAACGGGAGCCGGTCACCATCGGCCCAAGTGCCACCATAAAGCAGGCTGCCGAGGTCTTCGCCAGGGAGAAGATCGGGCTATTGGTGGTCGCCCAGGCTGCGACCCCGACCAAGCCCCAGGCAGTCCTATCCGAGCGAGACGTGGTCAGGGCGGTCGCGAAAGGGACCCCGCTCACCGCGAGGATCGAGTCCGTGGCCACGAAGAGACTTATCAGCGTCAGGCGCTCTGACGGCCCGTCGGCCGCGGCGAAACTGATGATGGAGAACGGGATCCGCCACCTGGTAGTTGTGAACGACGACGGGACTCTCTTCGGCGTCCTCTCCATACGGGACTTCTTCCGCGAAGCGAAGCTCCTCGGCTCGCTCATGAAGGACGAAGCCGAAGAGACTCACGGGGTAGACTGAGAAAGGCTACCGCCCAAGTCGTTCAGTGCCTTCTCCCCTCGGCTTGCGCCGCTCGCGCGGATCCCTTCTGTAAAGAGCTGGCGGCCGGGCGCGGGGACGCCCTACATACCAAGGCGAGCCTGGGGGTCATGCCTGAGGGGTTCTCTCGATGGAACCGACGATCAGGTCACGGGGCCGCGGCTGTCTTTCCCGATTCCGCGGCCGGCTTGATGAACGACTCGTAGGACTGATAGTATCTCCCGTACCCCACCACTCCGTTGTGGTTGACGTCGAACACTGCAGGCTCGATGTAGAGCGACCCGTCAGGGTCCGCGGTCAGGGTCAGCATAGGCTCGGCGTTTGTCGGCGGCGGCTGGGTGCTTGCCGGACCTGCTATCGAGAGCGCGTCGGGGAGGCGGTATACGCTCCCATGGCACGGGCACTGGTATGTCTCGTCAGCCGGGTTGTTCGAGTTCTCGGGGTCGTAGTTAGGACTGCACCAGAGATGGACGCACACCTCGCTGAAAGCCACGAAAGCCGTCGCCGCCTTCTGGTCCCCTCCCAGGCTGGAAGGCATCCTGATGAGCCGCCACTTGACGAACGTGTCAGGGTTCTGAGAGTCCAGCGTCAGGTTGCCTGACGAAGGATAAGTGACCAGCCAGGAGCTGTTCGGCGGGAACGTCGCAAGGTCGTTGACATTGACAGGCTTCCCGCTTGCGGCGCCGTTGAACTTGTTGATGTCCGTCGTCACCTTTTGGCGCTTCGGCGTACCCGAGCTGGAGACCGACGAGGAGAGGAACTGCCCCCAGGGGACGAAGGGAATCGCGGTGAGCAGCGCCGCGAACGTGAGGAGGACCTTGAAGAAAGACCTCCTGGTCGTCTTCGCCTGCGGGGGCGGCCCAGACGGCGGTGCCGGAGGAGGAGGTCCGGGCTTGGCAGCAGCCGAAGGCAGCCGGGCCCCGAGAGGAGCCACGGCTGGGCGAGGAGGGGCACCCAGGGGAGAACTCACTTCAGGCTTACCCTGCCCCATCCCTCCGCCCCCAGTCGGCCCTCCTGGCGACTGCCGTTCCTCTTCTCGCTTGCTCTCTTCAGACGTCGAAACCACCGTTCAGAAGACGCGCGCGACCATGTTCATTTACGACTTCGGTTTCAGAAATCCAAAAATACCAGAAACTCAGAAATCTGTCCGTTATGGAGACATCTAGAACACCGAAGTCCTACCTGACGCACATACCGGTGAGGTCCCCTCTGGAGGCTGACGCCCTCTCGAAGGAGAGTACCTGGAACATACTCAGGCTGGTGCGGCAGGCAGGCGCGCAGGGAGCGTCGGCCGACGAGCTCGTGAAGAGTCTCAGGCTCCCCCCGTCTGCAGTCTACTCTACCCTCAAGGAGCTCAGGCGCCTCGAGTTCGTCTCCGTCCTTCCACATGAGAACAAGAGGAAGGGTGAGAGGAAGAGGCGGTTCGTCTGCGAGCGGACTACCTGGGGGAAGTACAGGATCGACGGCGCGTTCCTGGATGCCATAAACTACGAAGGCATCACGGAACAGGTCACCGAAGGGCTCGGCGGCGCGCTCTCGCAGGTGCTGGGCAGGCTGTTCGACGAGTTCGGGAAGAGGCCCAGGCTCCTGCAGTATCTCCCTGTGGCGGAGGAGGGGAGAATCTGCCCGATTTGCGGGAGGAACCACGAAGCCTCAGACTTCGCGTTCGCAGTAGTGCTCGCAGCTCTGGACGCCTACATCATGGAATCGGCAGACTTCTTGGGCCTGCTCAGGAAGAAAGCCTACGCGAGGTAGCTTACACAGGAGGGACGGGGCAAGGCTTTATCGGCGCTGGCGCCCGGCTCCCCCCGAGTTGTCGCGGCCGAAGGTCTTCTCTGGCAGGCAGGGACTCGCCGTCGGTATCGTTTTCGGGGGAGCGGGAGGAGTCCTAGCGCTGCTGGACATGTCCCTCTGGGCGGAGAACCAGTACGCCCTGGCCCTCTCCAGAGGGGTCGGAGCCGGCTCCAGCGTCGTCGACTTCTTCGCTTCCGAAGCGGCGGTCCTGGCGGTCATGGCTTCCGGCATCTATCTGGTCTACCGGGGAGCAAGGGCGATGGACCCCGGGAATCTCTCCTTGCCTTCGATAATCGGCGCGGCATTCTCCTCCAGAAAGACCATGAGGCTCGCAGTGGGAGGGGGAATCCTCTACGCCTTCGCCTTCCTCTTCCTTTCGGGGACCCTGGTATACCAGCCGACCGTCGACTTCAGCCAGGTGTACGGGGCGTCCTCCCCCGGCTGGGCCTCCGCCGTCTGCTGCGGCACCCTCGGATCGGTCCCCGAACTGAAGCTCTACCTGTTCCCGGCGCTCCATCTGGGGGCGCAGCTCCTTCCCCTCACACTCCTGATGCTCGTCCTGGTCCCTCCCCTGGTGACCCTGAACATCGCGGTGGCTCTGGGATCCCTGAGACAGAAGGCGCTCAGGTCGGGCCGGCTGGTCACCTCTGTAGGGGCCCTGGTAGGTCTCGTGACCGGATGCCCCACCTGCGCCGGATACTTCCTCCTTAGCGCGGCGGGGGGGCTGGGGGCTTCAGCCTTCACCTTCGTACTTGCGCCGTATCAGCTGCTGTTCGTCGTCGTAAGCCTCCCGTTACTCGTCATAGGTCCGTTTCTGACCGCCTACGGGCAGAGGAAGGCGCTGTCTTCGGCCTGCGAGATCCCGGGCGCTCCTGACTAGGCGCGCTCCGACTCCAGCGCTCATTACCGAGACCAGGGACGAGAGGAGCGGGGCAGCTGGTCTTGCTGCGAACGACTGGTGACGCTAGCGCGCCCGACCCACAGCTCGGCCTGACGCTCGCCGCCTACGTGCAGGGAGGACTGCACCCTCGACGTCCCGTGTCTGCCGCGCCGATGGTTCTGGCCAAGAACTCTGTTTTCCGCCAGTCGAGGAGGGCGAGCACCCCACCAATCTTAAATAGCGTGAGACGGTCGCAATTTTTGAAATGGCTCTCTTCGGGGACATCGGGAC
This sequence comes from archaeon, assembly GCA_021827865.1. GTDB lineage: Archaea > Thermoproteota > Nitrososphaeria > Nitrososphaerales > Gagatemarchaeaceae > UBA183. Next base: position 35,815 of record JAKAUC010000020.1, on the reverse strand, counting down.
GGTCTTCGCGATGGGCCTGGTCGGCATGGGGTTCACCCTCCCGGTCGTCCTCCTTCCGCGCCTCTTCGGTCCGAGGCACCCTAACCCCCTGAAGAACGCCCCCTTCGAGTCCGGACAGGTCCCCCAGGGGGCCGGGAAGATGCACTTCATGATGCAGTACTACGCCTACCTCTTGATGTTCATCGTCTTCGACGTTCTCGGGATGTTCCTCTACGCCTGGGCGGCGGCCTACAAGCCGCTTTCACTCGGCTTATCGTCTGACTGGGCGGTCACGCTCTTCATCGGGATGCTCTTCATTCCCATGGGGTTCGCATTGGTGCTGGCAGGGAGGCGCGATCTGTGGTAGTCGCGCAGCAGCAAAAGTCCGGGGCCTTCCAAGTCTTGGTCGGGAAGATAGATGACATCCTCCAATATGCCATAGGCGATCCGATGCGCTACCTCGCAAACTGGGGGCGCCTTTACTCACTCTGGCCCGTCCATCTAGAGACGGCTTGCTGTGTCCCTCCGGAAACCGTCATCCTGGGGGACGACAAGCAGATCTCTGAATACGAACCCGGGGACATGGCCGCCTCGGCTTCGGGGCTCGTCATTGTCACCAGGACCTTCAAGCGGCAGTACAGCGGCTACATGCTTGAAGTCACGGGACGCGGGATGCTCCCCATCCGTCTGACCCCAGAGCACCCAGTCCTCGTCGCTTCGCGGTTGCTCAGGAGCGGCAAGGGAGAATACCTCCCTGGAACCAGTTGGAAGAAGGCATCAGAACTTGTCAGCGCCCCGCCGGTCAAGGCGAACGGCGAGTCCGTCTTTCCTGACGTGGCGCACGACTGCCTCCTGATACCGCGGATCAAAGGGCACCTCGAGCTGACCAGCATCCCTCTCAGTCCCTATGCGAACCGCCGCGGCCTTGCCGTCATGAGAGCCCGGCGGGACAGCCCGCCCTTGGACTTTCCGCTCAATGTGAAAACGGCATGGCTCCTGGGTGTCTACGTCGCGCAAGGCTGGACCAGCGAGAACCACTACGTCTTCTTTTCCGTCGGGAAGCACGAGAAGAGCCTCGCCAGGCGCATCTCGCTGCTGGCGAAGTCTCTTGGGTATTCGCCGCAGATCAGGGAAAGGGAGACCGCGCTCGTCGTGAGGTTCTCATCCAGCGTCCTCGCAAGAGCCCTGAGGGAGTGGTGCGGGCACCTCGCGGAGAACAAGAAAGTCCCCGACTTCATACTCCACCACAGGAGCGAACCTCTGTTGCGTTCGTTCCTCAGCGGCTACCTGAAGGGCGACGGAAGCGTCACCGTCGACAAAGGGGGTCCCGTCTTCGACCATGCGAGCACAACTTCGAAAGTCCTTGTCCTCCAGCTGCAGCTGGCGTATGCCAGGCTTGGGCGTTTCGCAAGAATCAGACTGGAGCGCCGAGAGGGGGTCGCACAGATCGAGGGAAGGACAGCCAAGGAGAGGGATGCCTACTCTCTTTCCCTGCTCGCGTCTGACAGGAAGGTTGCCGACTTCCGCATCAGCCCGGATTACATCATCGTCCCGATAAGGAAGATTTCGAAGTTACCTTACTCCGGTCAGGTGAGGAACCTTGAGACAAGCGACAGCACGTACCTCGTGTCGAACGCTGTCGTCCACAACTGCAGCGTCGAGGTCGGAGCGGCCGCCGGGTCGAGGTTCGACATGGAGAGGTTCGGCGCCCTCGAGGCATTCGGCTCCCTCCGTGCCTGCGACCTGATCATAGTCATGGGGACTGTCACGCGCAAGCTCGCCCCCAGGCTGAAGTTCATCTACGACCAGATGGCCGAGCCCAAGTGGGTCATGGCGATGGGCGCATGCAGCATCACCGGGGGGCTCTACTTCGACTCCTATAACGTCCTGAGGGGGATCGACGACATCATCCCGGTCGACGTCTACATCCCGGGCTGTCCGCCGCGGGCCGAAGCCGTGCTCCAGGGCCTCGTCTTGCTCCAAGAAAAGATCAGAAGGGCTCCATCTCTAAGCGGCCGGTGACACCTGCATGAGCAAGGCACAACCCCCGCAGCCCTCACCGCCTCAACCCCTGACTGCCGCGCCGACCACTCCTCCGCGCGCGCAGGCTCCTCCAGCCGCGCCCGCCCCGACGAACCCAGAGCCTGTCAGGGCTAAAGAGTTCGCCGCGAAGTTCACGGCGAAGTTCCCAAGCGCGAAGGTGGATTGGACGAAGGAGCACAGGGTCAAGTTGACCGTAACACCCCAGGAGGTCGGGGAAGCGGCACTCTTCGTCCGCGACTCTCTCAAATTCGATCACATAAGCACCGTCAGCGGAGTCGACTGGATCGCGAGGAACGAGCTCGAAGTTGTCTATTTCGTGGGTTCCTCGGTCACCGGACTGGAGGACTTCGTCTTTGCCCTGGCCGAGCGGGTCCCCAGAGACGACCCGGTGGTCCCGACCCTCATCGCGGTCTGGAGGGGCGCGGAGTACCCTGAGCGCGAGACGCACGAGATGTTCGGAATCAACTTCAAGGGGCATCCCAGCCAGGCCCATCTGTTTCTCCCTGAGGACTGGAACGACCTACCTCCGCTGCGCAAAGACTACGTGTCGCCAGGAAGATGAGCATGGCCCAGGAATCAGAGTACTCTCCCGACTCGGACAGAATCATGGCCGTCTCCCTGGGACCCCAGCACCCGGGCGCGGGTCACTTCCGCATCCGCCTCTGGCTCGATGGGGACTACGTCGTCCGGTCAGACCCAGACCCGGGGTATGTCCACCGGGGAGAAGAGAAGATGAGCGAGTACAGGAACTACATCCAGAACGTCCCGCATCTCGAGAGGCCTGTCATACTAGACAGCTCTAACATCCTCTTTCCCTACGCCTTGGGGGTCGACGAGCTCATGGGGAGCAAGATTCCGCCTAGAGGGCAGTATCTCAGGGTGATCATGTCCGAGATAAACCGCATCATCTCCCACATGTACTTCCTCGGCATCCAGGGATACTTCATGGGGCACACGACGATGATCACCTGGTGCATGGGTGACAGAGATTTCTGGATCGACCTCGGCGAGCGCATAGGCGGAGCCAGGGTCACCTTTGCTTACGTCATCCCGGGAGGGGTGAGGAACGACATCCCAGAGTACGCCATAGAGAAGGGGCTCAAGACCTGCGACTGGTTCGACAAGCGGATGGATGAATATGAAAAGATTTTCTTCGACAACCCCATGGTCCGCCAGCGTTCCGACGGGGTCGGGGTCCTGTCGAGGGAAGACGCAGTAGCCCTCGGGGCGACCGGGACGGTGGCGCGAGCCTCGGGGCTGACCTTCGACGTCCGCAAGGACGAGCCTTACAGTTCCTACGGGGACTTCGAGTTCAAGACCCCGGTGCTCGCTCAGGGGGACTCTTGGGCTAGGGCATACGTGGCCCTTCTTGACATGAGGGAATCTGTGAAGATAATCCGTCAGGCCCTGAAGAAGCTTCCGCAGGGTCCGGTTCGGCTGAAGCTCGGTCCACAGCCAAGGGTCCCGGCAGGGGAGGTCTACTCCCGGACCGAAGGGGCCAGAGGGGAGATGTCCTACTATATCGTCAGCGACGGGTCGCCCCGCCCCTACAGGCTGAAGATTGGGGTCCCGTCGGCGAAGAACCTAAGGATTCTCCCCCATCTGCTGAAGGGTGTTCACGTGGCAGACGTCCCCGTGATATACTGGGGTCTGAATTATTGGCCAGTCGAAGCCGATAGATGACCTTTTTCAGGCTCCTTTCCGTTGAATCTGCCTGATTCAACCCCCTTTATCCGTTCGGGCTCACCATCAGCCCTTGACACCGGAACGCTGGAGCTGCTTCATCTACGAAAGCCGCGCAATCTGTGCGTACCAATTGCTTGGGCGACTCCCGGCCCGGTATCATCGCTACTTGGTTTTCAGTGCTGACCCGGTGTCACCCCTCCTGCGGGGGGTGCGAACGGCTCGGCCTCGGGGCCCTTCTCCCCCCTGTGGACTACGTAGACGCCGACGAGGATCAGCGCGCCCCCGAGGATCTGGGCGAGAGTGATCTGCTCGCCCAGGACCGCCAACCCGAAGATCGCCCCGAACACCGTAGAGCTGGACCAGACCAGCAGCATCCTGATGGCGCCGAGCCTCTTCACGGCGGCTATGAACAGGACCGTCCCGCCGGTGACGACCGCCCCGAGCAGCAACAGGACGGATACACTGTATGCAGTAAACCCGAGGTGCGCCCCGGCCACGAGGAAGACTGCTGTCAACGCGACCCCTCCTATCAGGTTCCTGTACTTGCTGATGAGCGAGGTGTCGAACCGCTTCGTCGCCAGGGCGATGATGTTGTTCTCGAGGGCCCAGGCCAGCCCCGAGCCGAGGACGAGCAGGTTCCCGGTCAACCCCTGGAGGAAGGCGATATGCGACAGATCGAGGTTCGTGGAGACCACCACCAGCCCTGCGACAATTAGCAGCCCGCGCAGGGCCTGGCCCCGGCGGAGGGTTTCGCCGAACACCGAGAAAGCCAAGACGGTGGTGAACAGCACCTCCCCGTTTGCCAGGAGGGCGGCGTTCACCACCGTTGTCTCGTCCAGTCCCACGGTGTACATCAGAGGGGCCAGAGCTGCCCCCACGAGCCCGAAGAACACCAGGTACCTGAGGCTCCCGGGAGTCGGCCTCCTTCTAGGCTGATAGAAGAGGAGCACCGCCCCGGAAATCAGGAAGGAGAGCCCGGTCACCACCACGGGGCCGTTGTAGGAAAGGGCAATCTTGGTGAGCGTCGACACCGACCCCGCGCAGAGGGACCCGAGGATGGCGTAGACGTATCCCTTCGTCGTCTCGGAGCTGGCCTTCACGAGTAGCTCGCGCCGGGGAAACAGGTAGCATTAAGCATCCTCCGCGAACTCCTCTTAAGTCAGGCCTGCCTGCCTATGGCTATGGCATCTGACGACGCCATACTGGCCGAACTTCAGAAGATTAGAGAGCTCCTTACCCCGAAGCCAACTCCACCAACACCTCCTCCCCCCAAAGGAATGCGGGCCGAGTTCATGTCGTTCCTATCCCAGTACAAGGTCCTTGGCCTTGCCGTGGCGTTCATCCTAGGTCTGTACCTGGGGAACCTCGTACAGGGGCTGGTCAACGACCTGATGATGCCTCTCATCTCCATTGCGACCGGGAGCGTCGGTCCGCTAAAGGCGTGCACCGCCGGAGGGACACCGGTCCCGGCGTGGCAGTGCATCGCCGTCGGGCCCTTCCTCATCGGCTCGTTCCTCGGCACCCTGATAACCTTCATCGTAGTCGTCTTCGTCGTCTTCCTCATAGTCAAGGTGGCGAAAAGGTCAAACATCCAATAGGGGCTCTCCCGATTTCTTCCGCTGTGCGTCAAATCAGTTAAGCATACTGTCAACGGTAATTGCCTCAGTCAGTCATCTCCATCGCTCAGGATATCAGGGCAAGATTTCGCGATGAGCAGCAGCAAGTTCGAAAAAGGATGGAAGACCCAGGAGCGGGAGCCTTTCGGGAAGATGGTCCGCGAGACCGTCCGTGGGCCACAGCCGATCCGGCCTCAGGTCCAGAAAGCGACCCAGCAGCTGACCGGAGAGATCAACCGCCTCGACCAGGCTATGGGCAGGCTGAAGCAGCGAGAGAACTCCATTTTCAAGAAGGCTGTGACGGCCGTTCAGGCGCACGACCAGGAATCCAGCAAGGCTTACTCCAACGAGCTCGCCGAGGTCCGCAAGATGGAGAAGATCGTTACGCAGTCCAGGATAGCCCTGGAGCAGATCAACACGAGGCTGCAGACGGTCACAGACATCGGCGATTTCGCGGCGACCATCGCCCCGGCCATAGGTGTGATCAAGAACGTACGCGTCACCCTTGGCGAAGCCATGCCAGACGCCCAGGGAGCTCTGGGAGAGATCGGGGCACAGTTGAACTCGATAATGGTGGACGTCGGTCAGATAACGGGGACCACCTTCTACCAGGCCGAGAACGGCGAGGAGGCCAACAAAATCCTGGCCGAAGCGTCCGCGATAGCTGAGAAGCGGATGTCGGAGACACTTCCTGAAGTCCCGAGCAGCTCCGGTCAGTCCATCTTCACGAGCGAGTAGACGCCCAGGGCAGCTCGGCTTCGGCCGGCCCGTCTTTTCTGCTTCTTGCGGTTGGCGCGGCCTCCATTGCGAAAACAGCACCGATGCAGGAAGCAGTGCCTGAAGGACCACACCAGCGATGGGGAGGGCCGGGTGTCCTCGACCGTGATGTCCGGACTCTAGGAGGCGCGGTGACATCTGCCACGTTGGACTCGGCCGTATCCAGCATGGGGCTAGGCCGGAGACGAGGTCGCCCAGAGCAGCTCCATGAACTGCTTGAAGTGACTCGCCACGGCCGGGCTGTCGAGCCATCCGCAGGCCGAGTGGTCAGGGAGTCCGATTAGAGCGACTTTGTCGTCCACCAGGAGGTCGAAAGCTACCTGGTTTCCGGTCCTGGCCTCTACCCCTGGTGGGAGTAGCGCCTGCGCCTGGTCGTCACAGACAGCTCTGACCTTCACCCCTCTGTTCACCGCCCCGTCGAGGAGCTCCATCACCTTTGCGTCCTCCAGACCCATCGCGGGCGTGACGACCATCACGCTCTCTCTAGCCCCTCTGAGCATCTCGTAGATCTTCCCCAGAACTCCCTCGCTCCCCCGGAGGGTGTACACCAGCTCTGCTTCCTCGGTGGGCTCGGCCCTGTATATCCTCTGAAGCTCCTTGAACGTGTCTTCGACCCTCGAAGAAATCGTGGCCTTGACGGTCGCGGGCTTCTTGGCCCTGTATGTGACCGGTTTGCTGACGATTTTCTCTACCCATCCCTTCGCCTCGAGGGCTTTCAGCGCCGTGTAGGCGCTGGGGTAAGGGATTCGGGCCTCGGTAGCGACCCTCTTCGGCTCGGCCGGCCCGAGACCTGCGTTGGCGACATAGGCTTTGGCTTCGTAACTTGTGAGCCCCAGGTCCTTGAGCTGCTCGACTATCTGGGACCTGTCCACGCATGGCGAGCGGCGAAGCTCTTATATAGTATTTTCGTAGCGTTCGCACTAAATGGCTGGCAAACCTGACTACGATGTGGTCATCGCGGGGGGCGGGATGGCTGGCCTGATAACAGCCGCTTCCGTCGGCTACCACTCGAAGGGGAACGCCCGGGTCCTGGTGGTCGACAGGAACAAGGAGGGCGAGCCGGGAAGGAAGACCAACAACGGCTGGACCTGCGGGGATGCGACCAGCAAGAGGTCTTTGGATTACCTCGAGGAGCACATAGGGATAAGGTACGGCTCCCCCGAGCTGGAACACCCCGTGAGCGGGGTCTATGTCTACTCCCCAGACAGAAAGTCGAAAGTGCTCTTCGAAGGGGAGGGCTATCTGTTCAACAGGAAGTTGGTCCCGAGGCGCCAGGTCGCAGACGCGAAGAAGTTCGGGACAGAATTCATGTTCGGGGCCACTGCAGAGAGGCTTCTCTCGGAAGAGGGCCGTATCACCGGGGTGACGGGACGGAGGTCTGACGGGACGGCGTTCAGCGTCACCGGGAAAATCGTCATCGACGCCACAGGTTCGTCCTCCACGCTCAGGAGGTTCATGCCCATCCCGTCGCTGATAGAGAAAGAGATCGACCCGGACGACGTGGTCGGCACCGGGAGGTACATACTCGACTTCGAGCCGGCCGTAGAAGACAAGGTGTTCTTCGACTCTGATTATTGCATAATCCATCTTGATCAATTCATGGCGCCAGCAGGTTACTGCGTGGCGCCAGACACGCCAATAGTCTGCCGAAACAGTCTCAAGGCGGTGCAGGAAGTGAAGATGGGTGATGAAATACTCACTTCGGTTGGATGGATGCCCGTGTCAGCGACCAGCGTCAGGGACTTCACAGGCGAGTTGGTTGTAATCACTCCATCCATGCTGAACCAGACAATCAAACTGACCCCAGAGCATCTTGTAAGGGTCTGGAATCCAAAGACAGGCGAGACTTGGAAGCACGCTGACGAGTTGGCCCGTAACACCGGTGGAAAGCATCAGCCAGGGGACTTCCTCGTAGTAACACTCCCCACTCAGCCTTCCAAGCCACTCGAGGAATTAAGTGCCTTGGACTACGTCGATGGACTCGTCGAGGGCGACTACGTACACCTGGCGATACGACGCTCCTTCTTCAACGGGAGGGCGTCCGACGGATCCTATGTCCGGGCGAAAAGACTTGCCAAGCATCCCAAGGGTACCAAACTACCGCTGAAGATAGCGCTCACAGAGGATTTCATGGAACTGTGTGGTCTGTACGTCGCAGAAGGATGCGTCAAGAAAGATCACGTGGTGATATCGAATACAAATCGTCAGGTCATTGCAGGGGTCCACGACAAAGCCGGGCGCCTCGGCTACAACTGCTTTGATTGGATCAGTTTGAGGAGGAATCGTGCCAAGCCCACAATCAATGTGGAATTCGGGAACTCGCTTCTTGCCAAGGTGATGAGCGACTGCTTCGGCAAAGGGGCGAGGAACAAGAAGTTGCCAGCGTGGATTCACGAGATCTCGAGGAGTTCAAAGATGGCTTTCTTGCGAGGCTACTACGAGGGAGACGGATCGCGCGAACGCCACGAGGGACATTCTGAGGGACGCACCTTCACGACAACCTCTCGCGCTCTCCTCGTTGACATGTGGCTCCTGCTCGCAGGACTTGGAATCGTTGCCAGCATCAAGAGGAACAAGAAGAAGGATGCGTGGTCCGCGGGTGTCTGGGGCCACCAGGCCGGCTTCCTTGGGGAAGACTTGGCCAAGGCAGGCAGGGAACAGTACACGGGATTCGTAGTAGGGAACGGCCGCATCTACCTGAACATTCGGAGGTTAGAGAGAGAGAAGTATTCGGGGCCTGTCTATGACCTCAACTCTGCGGGGGATTTCTCTCCTCTCTTTAACGTCCACAACTGCTGGGTCTTCCCGAAGGGAAAGAAGAAGGTGAACATAGGGCTGGGGGTGTCCCACTCCGGGCTGGCGAGGAGGAACAGGAGGTTCGGGCTCAACGACAACCTCCAGAGCCTCATCGACAAGTACCTGGCCGACAACCCGGTCATCAGGAACTTCTCCCAGCCCTCTGACGACGCCAACGCCGGGAACACGAAGGGAAATTGGCAGGTCCCAGTGAGGCGGCACAACGACTGCATGGTCGCCAACGGCTTTGCAGTGGTGGGGGACGCTGCTTGGATGCCCAGGCCCATCGACGCCGGAGGGATAAGCCCCTCTATCTACGGCGGGACCATCCTGGGGAAGGTGGTCGCCGAGGCGCTCGAGGCCGGGGATGCGACAGAATCGGGCCTCTGGAATTACAACGTCGAGTACATGAACACCCACGGATACCCGATGGCCAGCTTCGAGGTCCTCAGGAGATACCTGCAGACGGTCACCAACGACCAGATCAACTACGGGATGGAGCACTTCCTTTCAGAGGAAGACGTAGCGGCGATAACCGAGAGGAAGCACCCCGAATTCAACCAGGCCCGCTTCATGAACCCGGCGATGTGGTTCCGGGTCCTTAGGCAGCTTTCGCTCGCCAGGGGGCTCAGGTACACCGTCAAGAAGAGCGCCGCCCTGGTGGAGATCAACCTAGCCTACCCAGACTCCCCCAAAGGCTTCGGCGAATGGCAGAAGCGCCTGGGCAAGGAGCTCGCTGAGACCGTTGAGAAGTTCAAGCCCCTCGACGTGGCCAACTAGAAATACCACCCGGGTTCCGGGTGCCCATGGTAAAGCTCGCCCCCAAGGTCATGGAGTTCCTCGAGGGGAAGCACTTCGGTAAGCTCGCGACCGTGATGAAGGACGGGTCCCCCCACGTCACCCCCATCTGGTACATGGTGGACGGGGGCAAGGTCGTAATCAACACGACTACGACCCGGGTGAAATACTTCAACATCGTCCGGGACCCAAGGGTCAGCTTCCTAGTGGATGACGGGTATCCATACGTAATACTCTTCGGGAAGGCTAGGGTGGCGCCTGAGAGGGACGCCAAAAGAGACATAGAGGCGCTGGCGATCAGGTACACGGGAGCGACCAGGGGACGGAAAGCGGCACGGTCGACCTTCTGGAAGGAGCCCCGGGTGTCGATAGAGATAGTGCCAGAAAGGGTCTTCGTCAGCCTCTAGCTATCTCATCGCGCGCGAGAAGAAGTCGGTCACGAACCTGCTGTATGTCTCTCTGTCCGAACTCTTCGCGAAGTGGATGTGCTGGAAGATCACCCTGTTGAGCATCCCGAGGAGGCAGTCGACGGCTAGCTTGGGGTCCGTCTTGCGGAACATCCCCCTCGTGATCGCGCGTTCCACCAGTCCGGAAGCGATCCCTGAAACCTTCTCCAGGTCGTCTGACACCATCTGGGCGCTGTGCTTGTCCAGGGTGGCCGAATCCCTCATGTATAGTCCGATGTCGAATGTGTGCTCCGGGAAGGACCTGAGATAGGTCGAGATGAAGATCTCGAGCCCTCTCCTCGGGTCGGGGGCCTTTGACGCGGCGGCGAGCTTCCGGATGAACTCTTCCATCGATATTTGTTTCCGAGCTACGGCTTCGAAGAGCCCCTTCTTGCTGCCGAAGTAGTAATAGATGACAGGGGCGGTGGTTCCGGACACCCTGCAGATGTCCCTCACCGAGACGTTGGCGAACCCCTTTTCCGCAAACATCCTCGAGGCCACTCCGAGTATCTTCCCGGCGGTCGCATGCTGCTCTTCAGCCTGCACGTCCAGCGAAAGCCCTGCTTTCCGTATATAACGGTTGGAGGCCCGGCGAAAATAGCAGCCCGCGGCCCTTGCGACGCGAATCAGCGAGGTAGGCTAGTCGAATTCTCCGCCTTCGCCGCCCATCCCGCCGGCTCCCCCTCCGGGGGGCCCTGCCGGCGCCTTCGACTTCCCTGCGGCGATGACGTCGTCGATCCTAAGTATCATCGAGGCCGCCTCGGTGGCCGACCTGATGATTTGGACCTTCACGGCCAGAGGCTCGATGACCTGGCGCTGGTACATGTCCTTGACCTTCCCATCCGCGGCTTCAATCCCGAACCACTTCCCGTTCTCTGTAGCATGCTTCGCTCTGAACTCCACCTGCGCGTCGATGGGGTCCATACCTGCGTTGAGGGCTAGGGCGATGGGTATCGACTCGAGGGCCTCGGCGAACTTCTGAGCCGCAAGCTGCTCCCTCCCAGTGAGCTTGTCCGCCCACTTCAGGACCTGAGCGGCCGCCTCCGCCTCCGCCGCGCCTCCGCCGGCTACCACCGCCGGCCTCTCGATGACGTCCTTGGTCACCATCAGGGCGTCGTGAAGAGACCTCTCACCCTCGTCCACGATGCGCTGGGTCCCGCCTCTCACCAGTATGGTGACCGCCTTCGGGTTCTTGGCTCCTTCTACGAACACCCACTTGTCTTCTTCGACCTTCCTCTCCTCTACGTGCCCCGCATAGCCGAGGTCGCTGGGAGAAAGGTCCTCGAAGTTGTTCACCACCCTGCCGCCCGTCGCCTTCGCTAGCTTGGTCATATCCGACTCCTTCGCCCTCCGCACGGCGAGGATCCCGGACTTGGCCAGGTAGTGCTGGGCGATGTCGTCGATGCCCTTCTGGCAGATGACCACGTTGGCCCCCACTTCAGCGACCTTGTCCACCATCCCCTTCAGCATCTTCGTCTCCTCGTCCAGGAACTTCTTCATCATGGTGGGGTCGTTGATGTTGAGCTTGGCGTCGAACTCCGTCTTCTCTATCTCGAAAGGAGCGCTGATGAGGGCGATCTTGGCCTTGTCCACCGACTTCGGCATGCCAGAGTGGACTACTTCTTTGTCCAGCACTATCCCCTGTATGAGCCTGGTGTCTTTCAGCGAGCCGCCGGGCTTCTTCTCCACCTTTACGTTGTCGATGTCTACCCTGAACCCCTTGTCTGCCTTCTCCGCCACCGCCAGGGTCGCCTCGACCACGAGCTCAGCAAGGTCCTGGGCCTCCTTCGAAACCAGCTTGGTCTGCATGCTGGTCTTCGCGACCTTCACCAGCCACTCTTTGTCGCCCGCGGAGACCTTCTCCGCCACGTCCTCCAGGGCCTCGATGGCTTTCCTCGAGGCCTTCGAATAGCCGTCTACTATTACGGTAGGGTGCACGTCCTTGTCAAGGAGCTCCTCTGCCTTTTCCAGCAGCGCTCCCGCAAGCACCACCGCAGAAGTCGTCCCGTCGCCGACCTCGTTGTCGGTGGTCTTGGAAACTTCTACCAGCATCTTAGCTGCCGGGTGCTGCACGTCGATCTCTTTCAGCATCGTTGCGCCGTCGTTGGTGATGGTGACGTCCCCGAGAGAGTCTACGAGCATCTTGTCCATACCCCTCGGCCCTATGGAGCTCTTCACTATCTCTGAGATCAGCTTCGCGGCCGCTATGTTGTTCCTCTGGGCCTCCCTGCCCCTGCTCTGGCTCGACCCTTCCTTAAGAATCAGGACGGGCTGCCCAGACTGGGTGACTGCCGGAATCGCGGTTGTTGACATCGTAAGTCTTCGTTCGGTATACAACTAGTGGTTTATATTCGTTTTGCGGGAGCGGGGGTGCTGCGAGTCTTTTCGGGCTTCCGGGGAGGGGCTACCTCCTGTATGGCCCTCGCTAGGCCGATGTCCCAGCTGGTCACGCCCCCTTCCGAGTGGGTCTGGATCGCCAGCCTGACCGTAGTGTATCTGATGTGGATGTCAGGATGGTGCTCCTGCCTCTCTGCTACTGCCGCCACCCTTTCCACGAATGCGATGCCTTCCATGAACGTGTCGAACTCGAACGTCCTGGAAATGAAACTCCCTTCGTGCCTCCACTCCTCGAGGCCCTTCAGGGCCCTGTCCACCTGGCGCGGCGTCAGGAGCTTCGGCACAGGTGCCTGTGAGAGGCCGTCCGTTTTTAGTTTTACCGAAGCGGCAACTGTAGTTGACAACGGGAGTTTACGAGCCAGCGGCGCCCTCGTTTCCGTCGCATGGGAGAAAAGGAGCTCCTTCGGTCGACCGCGCAGTCTCTGCAAAGGATCAGCAGTTCGAAGTCTGAGGTGGCGTCGGGGCTCGACTCGTCCGCCATTTCGCGCCAGGTGGAGAAGGTCACGAAGCCGGGGTCCCCGGGGGCTGCCATGAAGAAGGCAGGGGTCGCACTCATCGCCGCGCCCGAGCCGTTGACCGGCGTCGCGGGAGTTGCCCTGGTCGCGTCGTCATTCGCCATCAAAGGGAAAGAGCCGGCGAGCCTGGCGAGCATCGCCCAGGAGACGCGAAAGATCCTCCGGGAAATCCAGTCCTTTAGGATTTAAGTAGCCGCGGAGGTGTCCGCGTAACTCGATGGAACTCAAGCCATCGAAGGGACTCAAGGTGAAAGTTAACGCGCAGCGCGAAGCAGTCTTCGGCGACGAATCGGTCAGCGTCCAGGGTGCCTCGATCAAGGAGGGAGCTAGGGCCGGCACGATGACGGGTCGGACCCTGGTGGGGTTCTGCGAGGTGGAGATGCAGAAGCTCGACGGTCGCGCACACTGGTACCCGATAGAAGACCTGACGGGGGAGCATGGCGAGAAGCTGGTCGAAGAAGAGATGCCGATAGAGCTAGAAGAGGACGAGGGCCAAGAAGAGGAGCAGTAGCAGCTTGAGCGAGGCCGCCAAGGCCGAGCTTGTCTTCGTCGTCGATGTAACCTCGTTCACCAGAGGCGGTTTCATGGGCACTACCAGCTACGGGGGGAGGAACGCGAGCATGGAGTTCGACGACGGAGGCGAAGGGGTCTTCCTCACAGTAGAGATGGCCAGTCGCATCGGGGTAAGGAAGGGGTCCGAGGTCACGGTGGTCCTGGAGGACGGCGCCATCCGTAACTACGAGTTGACCGTTGCGGGGGTAGGGAAGTCCCTCCGCATCTCCGATTCAACGGTCTACTATGGCATAGGAAGAGAGGGTGCAGCCGTCCTAAGAATCAGGAAAGCATGAAACCCGCCGCCTACTTCAGCATCGCGTCCCCGTCAGAGTCTGGGAGGTCGTACCACCTCGACCTCTCGCCTATCCTCGCCCGCATCCTCCAGCCGAAGCTCTTGGGGCATCTCTCCATCATACCCGTAAGCTTCCTGATGCGCGATTCCAGGAGCTCCTTGTCTTCTCCTGCCAGCTCCCCCGCCATCGCGAGCACTGCCTCGAGGGACTTCCAGAAAGTAGTGTACACGCCCCAATCTTTCGAGCAGAGGTCGGCGATCTCGTCACCCCTGATCCCCCCTGGCTCCGTGGTTACGTCGAAGTCCTTGAATGCGACCACCAGGTCCTTGTACTCTTTCTCCGTCTTCTCGACGACCTGGAGCTTGGTCATCAGCAGCTGAGTGATGGGGAGCGTATGTGTCCCGGCGAGGATGCTCTCCTCGAAGTTGAACTTGTGGCACATGATGAACTCGTCCAGGAAGAGGTCGACCCTCCGTCGGTTCCCCATATCGTAGTAGATCAGCCTCTGCCCCATGTTGAGCTTGTTGAACAACTCCCTTGGCTTGTAACCGAGCGTTTCCATGGTTTTCACAATCTCTTTCGAGTCCTCTCTCTTACCTATCAGGTCGATGTCCTTGTTCTCCCGGAAGTATCTGGGGTCGCTGGCGCTGGGACAGAGCTTCTTGAAGGCGAGCCCCCCGAAAAGCCTGAGCCTCACCCCCTTCCTCTCGGCCATGTCAATTATCTGAGTGGCGGCCTCTAATGCGTTGGCGGGAATCAACATTAGGCTCTCCATACGAGCGTTGAAACGCCTTCCTGGCGATTTAAGATGTGTTTAGCAGCAACGTGTTGAAGGTCGGCTGAAATGCGAAATCGTCCCGCAGCTGCGAGGCGTCCACGGAGGGCGCCCGGGCGCCCGCTCTGGCCCCCCCTCGGTCATTTCGGTTCCTCTCCCTCCCTATGGCCATACGCCAGTCAGTGTCGGTACCATCGAGGCAGAAGAGGATGGGGTGCAGTGCGTGGAAGGCTTCGGCATATCTCAGCTTCTGGGGGGCTAGCGCTCCAGGATGAGCTTCAGTTTCGCCGACGCCCCCCTTGTTTAATAACGGATGCGGCTCTATCCTTTAAGGCTCCGACGAGGGGGCCACAAGAATGAAAGACGTAGCTCGGGTTAGGCCATGTCCTTCGAGATAGCCGAAGACCTCTCCAGGCAGACCTCGGAGCTCCTTTCCCGGTTCGAAGGGAGGGCCGCCGCCTTCTCCAACAGAGAGGACCTGGCCTCGTTTGCGCTCCAGCGCGACCGAGCTGCCGCTGAGAAGACCGCCCGGGAGTTCTTCGGTCCGGGGGAGCACCTTGCGACGGGGATCGACGGTTCCATGGACTTTGACGAGCGGCTCCAGATGATACTCTTCTACGCCAACGCGACCGCCTATAGCTGCCCCTTTACAGTCGCGGAGCACCTGTCCCTGGACCTATCCGGGGCTTACAGAGAGTCGAAGATGGACGCTTCTGCAGCCATCCCGCTCTGGGCCGAGGACCTCTCCAACGTCCTCACAAACGAGCCGGAGATAGACATCGAGCTGGAGCATTCGGTTGAGAGGATCCCGAACTCTTTCATGACCCTCGGAGAGCTTTACCTGGGGTACCGGGCCTGCGAGAAGTCTAGGATCGTGTTCATGGACCGGCCTCTCTCCGGGACCTATTCGACCCTCTCCCGCGACGTCAGGCTGCTCCTCAGGCGGGGAGAGACCAAGCTCACCCGTTGGTCCCCGGACGTTCCGGCGACGCTGCTGGACATGAAGCTCTCACTGTCTCTAGGCTCCCCGTCCATGGCGGTCCCCACCAGGGGCCGCTATCTACATGTCGCCATGCTAAAGCGCCTGCTCGCGGGCCCGGCGAGCGTAGCAGACCTCTCGAAGACGCTCAAGGTCAGGGAAGCGGAGGCGTCGAAGGCCGCCGCAAGGCTCCTCAGGTTCGACAAGGAAGCTGGAGGGTCGGTACTGTCAGACTCAGCAGAGTCCCACCTCGGGGTGAGGGACGAGGTCCGAGGATATTGGAGCCGTACCCTGGCGCTGTCTGTCGACTACGCATCCAAGGTCTTCTCCAGGTCGAGGCACCCCCTCGCCTTGAAGGCGGACGAATATCTTACGATGCTCGACGTGAGCGCGGTCTCTCTGTTCCTGCTCCAGGGGCTCCTCGACCGGGCCTCGGAGAAGCGGACCCTCCTGGTGGGGATAGCCAAGGACACCTCGGCGACTGACGTCGCAAGGTCGGTCCTGCCGTTCGCGTCAGCCGGCGGTTTCCTGAGACTGGGCTCTCCGGCCCCGATGCTGAGGAACGACAGGGCTTTCCTGGCGATTCTGAGCGCCGAAAACCCGGAGATCGCGACCCCCTGGAGGACGATGGGGTACGACTCCGCCTTCTCGACCATCGCCAACGTCGGAGGAGAGCTGCGCAGCGCCAGGAAACTGGTCTCAAGAGAACGGCTCTTCGTCCGGTCTTACTTCCAGCTCCGGACCCTCAGGAGCGACAGAAAGGTCAGGTCGCAGGTCTTCCTCTTCGACAGGCCGTTCGGCGAAGGAGACGAGGGCGCCGAGAGGCAGGTCAGGGTCAAGGAGAAGTCAGGGATGGCTGACGTCGGTGCCTACTTCGAAGGGGACCGCCTCAGCAAGGCGTCCAACCTGGTCCTGCATATCTTATCCATGGCGGACAACCCGGAGGTCTTCGAAGCCTTCGGCCACAACCAGCTGCTCTACCTGGCGGACAAGGCGGTGAAGGCGGAGGTCAGGATGCTCCGGAGCTCCCTCAGGGGGGTCGCGGACCTCAGCGCTGGCGGTGTGTCCAACAGGCGGAAGATATTCGGGCTCGTTACACCTTATAGGCAGCAGCGGGCCGAGGCCGAACACGCGAGGATGAAACAATAGAGATGCTGGAGAGCCAGCAGAACGGGTTCTTCGACAACATGGGCGGGGAGTTCGATGCCCGCCTCAAGATGGTCACGAGGACTACGAGGACCACCAAGAGCGACGGCAGGGAGCTGACCGTGTCCAACCCGCTCGCGATAATCGAGGCGCGGTTCAGCTACAAGGTCCTCGACAGGCTCCTCTCCCCCAACTTCGTCGCCATAGAAAGGAGCGTAGAAGGCGAGAAGCGCTACGTGATGTACGAGGTGGTGGCCGTCAACCCCACGCACTACCAGCTCCCGGGGATTGACGCTTCCATGCCCACCCTCCTCAGGAAAGAGTACCTCGACACCATCAACGAGAGCTGGGGCAAGTCCCAAGAGACCTGGATCGACCTCGCGGCGGTCCCGACCAGCTACTGCGCGAAGCTGCAGGGCGACGGCATGGAGTACGCGCGAGCCTCCTATGCACCGCTCCCGGGTGCCAAGGCGCTGCTCCTCTCCAAGCCCGCCGTCGAGAGGTTCCTGTGCGTCACCGGAGGGGTCGAGATCGGCGACATGGTGGGCTTCGAAATCCCGCTCACCGTGGACATGGACAGCCTGATCCGGTATCACATGGGCGCGTTCGGCTTCACAGGCGCAGGGAAGTCAAACCTCACCAGCGGCCTGCTCAGGACGGCCCTGGCAAGGGACCCACTGCTTACCGCTGTGGTGTTCGACATCGCGGGCGAGTATGCGGTGAACCTGCTCGACCTGCTGAAGGCCGGATCAAAGATATACACGACCGAGACTATGGACAGCGCTTCGGAGTTCGTAAGCTCCCAGGCCATCCCCGAGACTCTGGAGGCCGCCCTGGGGAGGGAGAAGATAGAGCAGGAGCTGTCCGGCCTCTACAGAGGCGGAGTGGAGCGGCTGTCGCTCCTTGATGCCGGGGGGATAGACCTGGCGTGGATACAGGCACTTCTTCAGGGGACTGTGGACTCGGGGAGGACCGGAGGCACTTCGGCCAAGTTAGGGATCGCCCGTCTCAGCATGTCCCTCTACGAGAAGAGAGGATACAGGTCCAGCACCAGGCTGACCGACCTGGACAAGGAGGCGAGAGACGAGCTCAACGCCCTGCTGAAGGACATCAACCAGAGCGTCAACGAGCGCTCCGGGCTAAGGGCTGACCTAGACCTCATAATCAAGATGCTCGATGCGCCGGAAGGGGCCCCGACCGGCCCGGCCCGGGTCACTCCAGAGGTGCTTGCCGAGCGGCTTGTCCGCGGGAGCGCCCCGCGCCTGAACATCCTCTACATGCCTGACCCCTACAACGCGAGGTCGGTCGCTGCCCGGCTGATACGCCGCCTCCTGTTGCTGAAGAAGAAAATGGGGAACAAGCAGAGGGTCCTCATCCTGCTCGACGAGGCCCAGGAGTACATCCCCGACGAGACGACAGACCGCGACTTCACCAGGGACTCGAACCTTGCGGTGGAACAGCTCCTCCGTCAGGGGCGGAAGTACAGGCTCCACTGCTGGATGGCCACTCAGAGGGTCGCCAGGCTCAACGTGAACGCCCTGCAGCAGCTCCACAGCTACTTCGTGAGCACCCTCCCGCGGATGTACGACAGGATGGTGATAGCTGACGCCTTCGCGCTCCCTTACGAGGTGCTCGAGAGGTCCGCCGAACTCGGGACGGGGGAGTGGCTCTTCGTGTCCTTCAAGGCTGCGAAGCAGAGGAACGTCCCGGTCTTCCTGAAGACCGTCAACAACGAGAGCATCGTCGCCGGGGCCCTGAACCCCTAGGCCCTGTCACTCCTCACTTTCGTTGATATCGTCCAACTCCCCGTTTCCAGGGGCACCAGGCGTGCTTGGCTTCCAGCCGGCGTCGACGCGGCGCATTGTCCATCATGAAGCTCTCGGAGGCTCCGCCTGTGCAACCTGTGAGGATGAACCCGAACCAGGACTTGCTCTACAGGCATGTGGAGGGCGCAGACAGAGATGACAACCGTCAGGCTCCTTACTTCCAGCCTTCCGCGACCCTGTGCTCTATCCGCATGCACTTGTCCATCACGTAGTCCACTCCGGCGTCGGCGAGGATCTTCTTCGCCTCCTCGTTCTCCAGGCCGAGTTGCCCCCAGAACACGAAAGGCCTCCCAGTCCTCTTCTTCATCTCGGCCACCTGCCTGGCCACTTGGGGGAGCTCTGCGGACGGCCTGAACACATCCACCACCTCGATCTTCTTCGCTGTTTCTTCGGGGATATCCGCGAGCGTCGGGTATGTCTTCTGGCCGAGCACGACGTCCGCCGTCGGGTTCACGGGGACTATGATGTATCCGCGCTGTTGCAGGTATGCAGGGACCGTGTTTGCTTCCTTCTCCGGGTTCTTCGACGCGCCCACCACGGCGATGAACCTGTACCTCTTCATCACTTCGGTCGGCTGAACCGTGAACTTCTCCATGTTGGCCGAACCGGGTCTCCCGTTAATACAGCTGTCGGGCCCCGGAGCGGCGTCCGCAAACTCTAAAGCCCCTGAGACCGAGACTGACGAACGAAATGTTAGCGACTCTCCTGTCGAACGTCCCGCTTGGGACCGCCGACGCGCTCTCCTGGTCGATGCTTGTCGTCGTGGCGGTCTTCTTGGTGTCGGGCACTTCCATCGCCTACTACTTCTGGAGGGAGAGCAAGAAGGGGAAGGCGGCCGCTCCTACTGGCTCTGCCTGACCGGCTTCTGGTTCCTGCGCCTCAGCGGGATGAGTATCGCCGCGCCGACTGCGGCGATCGGCAGCGCCACCACCGCGACCTCCACGATCCCTTCGACGACGCCCACAAGGAGCCCCCCGACAGTGCCCATGAACGCAGAGAGCCCCGACCCTATGCTGGGAGCGGACACCTTGACCGTGGCGCCCCTCTCGACCACCGTCCCGTTCTGGTCGGTCACGCTCACGAGGACCTTGTAGTCGCCCGGCTCGTAGTACGTGTGAATCAGGATCTGCCCCTGGGCTGCGTCTCCGTCCCCGAAGTTGTAGTTCACCACGTACGGCTGGGACCCGCCTTTCACGACGGCGTTGAAGGTGACGCTCAACGGGGACGTGCCGTTGTCAGGGGTGACGACGAGCGTCACGGAAAGGGCAGAGGGGGCGGACGTCTGGCCGACGGTGACGTAGATGGTCGCGAAGTCTATGAGCGTTCTGGTCTGAAGGATCTGGCTTTCTACCTCGTTGATCTGCTGGTTCACCTGCTGTAGCTGGGACTCTATGGCCAGGGTCCCGTTTATGCTGGACGACTCGTTGAGGAGCCTCAGCAGGGCTCCCCGTTCCGTCTGCAGGGAGGTCAGCGTCGCGTTGAGGTCGGTGTACTGCACGGTCACATCGTTCGAATTCGTCGTAAGACTGACGAACGACCCCAGGGCCTCGACCTGCCCCATGACCGCACGGTAGTCGGCCGCCGGTACCCTGATGGCGACATAGGCCGAGCTGTTATAGGTCGACTGATAGGCCACGTATCCTCCTACCGAGTATGCGAGGGCCGATACCGCAGAGGCCGTCTCTTCAGGGTGGGGGGCGGATATGGTCAGCGAAGTCGATAGCTCTATGGCCCCTCCCGGAGAGCCCTGGGTGGCGTTGGAAGGAGGCGCCGCGGGTCCGCCGCCCGAGGTTGTGGTCAATGTCTCGGCCGTGCTGACGACCTCCGTCTGGTAAGGCGAGCTATCGGGGCCGACCCCGTGCCCGCCGAGATTGTAAGTCGAGCCCAGAACCGGATTGGAGCCTGAAGCGACCGGAAGGGTCTGATAGGCGGGTCCCGCCGTGAGACCCGCGCCCATGTTGACCAGGGCGACGACGAAACCTCCGGCGACTATCGCCGCGGCCAGCCCTAGGAGCGCCTGTCTCCTTTTCACGCCTCCGAGTCTGTTCACGCAGGTGGTACCTTCCGGGGCCGAGTTAGTCCCAGCGTCACGAACGGGATGTTCGTTTCAGCAGAACAGGAGCCCTTATCTCATCTCGCCCCCCATTGTCCTGCCTTGTCTCAGCCTTCCCGGGACAGGGTGGACTACGAGCTCCGGGGGAAGACCCTCACCGTCTACCTGTACGTCCTGAAGCACGGTAAGGCGATAGGGGTCCGCGAAGTCCAAAAGGCCTTGGGCTTCTCCAGCCCCTCGGTCGCGTTCCACCACCTCGACAAGCTCGTGGGTCTGGGGGTGGTCGAGAAGGACGAGTACGACAGGTACGTCCTCGCCAAGAAGGTCGACGTAGGCATCCTCCACTCGTTCGTCAGCGTCGGCAGGGTGACGCTCCCGAGGCTGGGGTTCTACGCCGCCTTCTTCACCACGATAGCGGCCGCCTATCTCCTCCTCGACAGGGGGTCGCTCGACCTGTACGCCCTCATCGGGACTGTAGGCGGTGCGGGGGTCTTCTGGTACGAAGCTTGGAGGGTATGGAGGAGAAAGCCGTTCTGACGGCTAGAACTAACTACCTGACGGGGAGGAGGGGGTCATGAGAAAGGTGCGGTTCAGTTCCGGGCTTGCCGCAGGCGCGCTCGTGGCGCTCGCCGTGGTCGCGGCATCGGGGGGTATGTCATACCTAGGCGTAGGCTTCGTATCTGCGTCGCCTGCGCACCAGACCAACCCTTACTCGTCCCTCACCAGCGCCGAGGAGCTGACCACGACGGCGGCCTCCTATACCGTCACGGGCAACCAGACCCTGTCCGCTGGGGGCACCTCGACTCAGACCTCTGCTTCGACTTCCCTGTCGAGCGAGCCGTCTGTTTCAGCTCCTCCTCAGGGAGCGTCCTTCCTTCCGTCTCCCGACCTCCAGACCCTTCCGAAACAGCCTCCGCTCTCCGACGCATTCCTCCTGGTCCCGATCCTGGTCGCGTTCCTGATAGGTGCGGCCCTGTACAGGGCGTCCAAAGAGAGAACGGAACCAGGAGAGTAGGGCGCCCGTGCTATTTCGTCACTAGGAATTCGCGGCTGTTCGGCTCCTTCCCTTCCCAACGCTTCGACCAGTTGGCAAGCTCGCAGAGGATCCTGTAGACCTCATGCCCCTTCACTGTGAGCGAGTATTCGATCCTCGGCTTCTCCTCGGCGTAGACCTTCCTCTGCACCACCCCGAACTTCTCAAGTTGGGACAGCCTCTCGGCAAGCGAGGTGGCGCTGATCCCTTCGATGTGCCTTTTCAGCACGTTGAACCTCGTCGGTTCGATCTGGCCTAGCATGTGGATCGTGGGCAGGGTCCAGGTCCGCGTGATCTCGTTCCAGGTCTTGTGGACGACGGCACACGAGTTGAGCGTCTTCCGGTCAAGCTCCTCTGACTTGGTCAAGCTAGCCATGAGCTAGTTAGTTCAGACGGACTACCGGTCTTAAAAACCTGCCTCGACCGGAGCCGAACATGTCCAGGGGTCAGCGCGAGAGGGGCGCGGGAGCGTTCACGGAGGCCGAGGCCGCCTACCTCGCGGAGGGGTTCATCGGGAGGGTGGCAACGGCGTCCTCTTTTGGGCAGCCCCATGTAGTCCCTGTCGGCTACAGGTTCGACGGAACGACGATAACCTTCGGCGGCTGGAACCTAAGGTCTACCCTGAAGTACAGGAACATGATGGCCAACGACAAGGTCGCGTTTGTAGTGGACGACGTGGTGTCGACCGACCCTTGGGAGGCCAGGGGGGTCGAAGTGAGGGGGAGGGCAGAGCCCGTGACAGGAGACGACGGTGTGAGTATGGTCAGGATAATCCCGCTCAATATTAGGAGCTGGGGTCTGAGGGGTTGAAGTTGGCGATTTCAGGGTTCGAAGGCCAGGTCACAGGGGCGGTGGAGAAGGTCAGCGAGAGTATAGTCAGCGTCGCCAGCACGAGGCTTGAGCGGCGGTTCTTCGGGGTCGTCCCCCTCGAGGGGCAGGGGTCGGGGATGGTGCTCGACAGGAGGGGGCTCATAGTGACAAACAACCACGTCATCGACGGCGCCAATCAGGTCCATGTCAGCCTCAAGGACGGCAGGACGTTCACCGGAGAGGTGGTGGGGTCAGACGAGGCGACCGATGTGGCGGTCATACGGCTGGACGCCACCGACCTCCCGGCCGCAGAGCTCGGAGACTCAGAGGCGGTCAGGGTAGGTCAGTTCGTCTTGGCCATCGGGAACGCCCTCGCCCTCCCCGGAGGGCCGACAGTCTCGATGGGGGTGCTCAGCGCCAAGGGGAGGCCGCTCCCAGGTACAGACTTCATCTTCGAGGGGCTGCTTCAGACCGATGCGGCGGTCAACCCGGGGAACAGCGGAGGCCCCCTGGCGGACCTTGATGGGCGCATCATCGGCGTCACGACCATGATGATCCCCTACGCCCAGGGGATGGGGTTCGCAATCCCCATCAACACCGTCAAGAAGATAGCCGACGAGATACTGGAGAACGGCAGGGTCAGCCGCCGCTGGATCGGGATATCTGGGATAGACGTCACCCCTCAGCTTGCAAGACGGTACAGGCTTTCGACGGAGGCCGGCTTCCTGGTGGCAGAAGTGGTCCCGCGCAGCCCGGCCGACTTCGGGGGGGTCCGCAACGGGGACGTGATAGTAGGAGCCGACGGGTCAGAGGTGAAGCACACCAAGGACCTGCTGGTGGCAATCTCGAGGGCCAAACAGGGAGGGACGATAAGGCTCGACGTCAACCGCCTGGGGAGACGGGGGACCCTCGAGGTGAGCCCGACGGTGTCCCCGCCCGTCCGACCCCTCTACGGCAGTTAAACAACGGCTTTAATCCGGCTTCGCATACCCCCCTTTGTGGCGTTCACAACCACGGTGGTCGGAAGCTTCCCCAGGCCCCGGGAGCTCATCGAGGCGACAAAGAAGCACGGGAAGGGCGAGCTGTCGGATGGGGAGTACGACGAGCTTCTTGACAAGGCGACCCGGTCAATAGTCGCGGGGGAGGAACAGGCAGGCATCGACGTCATAACTGACGGTGAGCAGAGGCGGAGCAGCTTCGTCAGCTTCGTCGGAGACAAAATCCCCGGCTTCGAGGTCATGCACATAACCCAGCTCAATCCTGACGCCATGGAGATACTCAAGCGCAACAAGGTCCAGCTAACCTACATGCGGGCCGTCGTGACGGAGGAGCTGGGAGACGCGGTCATCGCCCGGGACGAGTTCGACGCGGCCAAGAAGCACTCGAAGAAGCCGTTCAAAGTCACGCTCCCGGCGCCTTACCTGGTGATGTGGGAGAGCTGGCACAAGGAGCTCTCTAAGGGGGCCTACCCCAGAGCCGAAGACTTCGCCTACGCCTACGCCCGTCTCCTCAGAGCGGAGGTCCAAAGGCTGAAGGACGCGGGGGTGTCTTTCATCCAGATAGACGAGCCGATGCTCGGAGACCTCACGGAGGCGGGGGAGAAGCCCGACAGGTACAGGAAGGTGTTCAACGAGCTCTACGGCCAGGAGTACAGAGGGTTCAAGGAGGAGCTGAAGCTTGCCGTGGACCTCCTCAACGAGGTCACCAAGGGTGTTGGCGGCGTCAGGGTGGGAGTCCATATGGACCGCTGGCCGAACAAGGACTCCCCCTACTTCGACCTCGGATACGAGCGGTTCCTCCCTGAGCTGCTCGAGACGAAGACCAAACAGTTCGTGCTGGAGTACACGAGCCCCGGCACAGGAGATCCGGCGAAGCTGGTGAAGGAGTTCCCGGACGGCATGGAGATAGGCCTCGGAGTGGTGAGCGTCCAGGATTACGAAGTCGAGTCCCCGGAGACGATAGTCTCTCGTGCGAAGAGGGTGATTGGTTCAATCGACCCTGACCGGATCTGGCTCAACCCAGACTGTGGCTTCGCTCCCGGGATGTTCAGGGCCTTCCCGGTCGACGTCGCCTTCGCCAAGTTGAAGTCGATGTCGAAGGCGGCGGAAATGCTTAGGAAAGAGTTCGCCTGAGAGACCCGTCTTGGGCCTGAAGGCGTTGCTGGAGAGCCGCCCTGTCATATACGAGATAGTACCTCCCAGGAGGGACCCGTCCAGGTTCAGCACCGAAATCGGCGGAGTGGAGGGGGTCCTCCTCGACGGGCGGATCGCCGCCATCAACATCCCTGAGCTGGTCAAGCGCCGGGAGGACCACGGGAGCGTCGTCTATTCCCCTGCGACCATCCCCCCTGAAGAGTACGCTATGATGATCAGGGACTACAAGGAGTCCGTCGTAAACCTGGTCGCCCCGCGTATGGAAGAGGAGGCATTCCTTGCACGGGCGAGGAAGATCATCCATGAATACAATGTCCCTAACCTCGTCGTCGTGGGGAAAGAGAGGACGACGGACAGGCTACCGGGACCTGACGTGGCGAGGGCGCTCTCGCTCCTTTCCCAGGAGAAGGTGGACTCGGTAGCCCTGGGCGGGGTCTGCATATTTTCTCGGACCACCCCGTCCCTGGACGAACGGCGAGGCACTTCCTCCCAGAGCGAGGCCAGGCGCGTCTGGCTGAAAGCCCAGGCCGGAGCGGATTTCGTCACCAGCCAGATCAACCTCGAAGCAGCCCCGGTCATCCGTTTCCTCAGGGCCTACCAGGCCATCTGCGAGGAGACGGGGCGGAAGCCTGTCACAGTGTTCGTGAGCCTGACGACCGTCCCCACCCGGACGATACTATCTCTCATCGAATCGCTCGACGTGGTCGTCCCGCCCCCTGTGAAGAGGAGGCTCTTGGGAGCCTCCGAAATGGGGAAGGAGTCGGTGAAAGTATCACACGACGTCTTCGCCGAGGTGCTCTCGCAGGCGGAGAAGGAAGGCATAACGGTCCCTCTGGGGCTCCAGGTCGAGCAGGTCGGTGTGAACAGCGGCGCCCTTACACTGGATCTCCTCGACTCTGTCTACCCTCTGTTCCGAGGGCGCTGAGCCGAACGATTTTTTACCGCACGAAGTCCACGCGGCGGTCATGGGCAAAGGGATCCAGGCGGCTATCCTGTGCGGGGGGAGAGGGGAGCGGCTGAAACCCCTGACAGACTACTTCCAGAAGGTGATGATACCCATCGGGCCGAAGAAACTCCCGCTCCTGGCGTACATAATCGCCCTTGTGAAGCACCATGGGATAGAGGACATCGCCCTGCTCACCGGCTACCGCTCGGAAGACATCAGGCACTACTTCGGGGACGGGACGCAGCACGGAGTCAGGCTCTACTACTCCAAAGACGAAAAGGGGGTCAGCGGGAGCCTCAACGCCGTCGCCAACGCCCTCCGGAACGGGGCGATCGACAGCGACGAGCTTCTCATCTACTACGGGGACATCCTGACGGACCTGGACATTACCGCCCTCCTCGAGACCCACAGGAGGACTGGTGCCGACGTCACCCTTGTCCTGGACAAGGGGTACACTCTCCCAGTCGGAGTGGCCGAGCTGAACGGAGACATGGTCTCTTCCTTCAGGGAGAAACCACGTGTGGACCTCACCGTTACTACAGGGCCGATGGTCGTGGGTCCGAGTGCCATGGGCCTCATGAAGGCGTTCGCGAGCAAGGAAAAGCCGGACCTCATGACTGACTTCGTCCCGGAGATGCTGAAGAGGGGAGGTAGGGTGGCCGCGTTCTACAACCAGAAGGAGTGGTACGACGTGGGGACGCTCACGAACTTCGAGAAACTGAACCAGGAGCTGGTGAGGCACCCCCTCAGCCACCTCGTCTGAGCGGCTAGTCTTCGCGCCAGCGGAAGAACTTCACGGCCAGGGCGAAGACGACGGCAGAGATGATGAGAAGGAGCCCCGCGTCGAAGTACGCGGGGCCGAAGTTCTTGTAGATCATCACGTCGTTCAGCCCCTCTATCATGTAGTAGAGCGGGAGGACGTGGGCGACGGTCTGAAGGTACTTGGGCATCGATGCGACCGGGAAGAACGTCCCTGAGAGGAACATCATCGGGAAGGTCACCAGGTTCCCCACCACCGAGGCCGCTTCGGGGCTGTTAGAGACTGTCCCCACGAGCATCCCCAGGGACACGAAGAAGAAGGGGCCCAGCACGAGGAACATACCGATACCCCAGTTCAGGGTTATGTGAGCCCCGAAGGCGTAGACGCCGACCAGGGTCATGAGGAAGAAGGAGACCACCGTGGTCCCGATGTACCAGATTATCTTGGCGAGGAGCCATTCGGTCTTTGTCAGAGGCGTGAGCGAGAGGAGCTTGAACACCTTGTCCCTCCGATAGGTGGAGCTGATGTTCACAAGGGCGAACATGGGGCTCGTCAGGGCTGCGAAGCCTATGAGGCCGGGGACCAGGAAGTCGATGTACTTGTAGCTCGAGGAGACGGCTGTCTTGGACGTTATCCCCACTGAGTGCACCCCGGTGGCGCCGTGGACGTTGAAACCGTTCACGATCACTGCGACGATGCCGGAAACCACGGCACTGGTCGTCGAAGTCGGGTTGCCGTAGACGGTCACGTTGACCTTGTCTCCCGCCTGATAAGCGGCGCTGAAGTTCGCGGGGATGACTACGCCGTCCGACGCGGAGTTCGACGTAAGGAATTGCGTGAAGTTCTGGTCAGAGGGGACCGGGCGCAGACAGAGTCCCGAGGTGCTGTTGGAACTGCAGTAGTTTGAGGTGCTGTTCAACGCCGACACGAACGACGAGCCGATGGGGCCCACGTCCAGGTTCTGCACGTACACCTTCGTCTGGCTAATCCCGCCGGACGAGAAGATTGCGCCGAAGAGCAGGATCAGGATGATGGGGAACACCAGTGTGAAGAAGAACCCCTCTTTGCTCCTGAGGTTCGACCTCCCATAGACCTTCAGGTCTGCCGTCATCCTACGTAGGCTGAATCCCATCTACTCCCCCCCTTTCGCGGTCCCGCCTTCCCCCACGAGCTTGAGGAACACGTCCTCGAGGCTGTCTCTCTTCACCGTGAGGTCTCCCCACTCGGCCCCAGACTCTTCTATGGAACCCAGCGCGACCAGGGCGTCCTCCTTGTCCCTGAGTACGATCGTCACCGTCTCTCCGTCTCTCCTCACGTCCAGCTTCGTGTTCTCCTGCAAGTAGGCGAACAGTCCCTGGCCCCCTTTGACCACCATCCTCTGCCCTGTGCCGAACTTCGACTCTATCTCCGCCGTCGTCCCGATGGCCACGATCCTGCCATGGTTCATTATCGCCACCCGGTCCGCCAGCTCTTCGGCCTCCTCCAGGTAGTGGGTGGTGAGCATGACGGTCCTCCCCTCGCCCTTCAGCCTCCTGACGACCTCCCATACGGCCCTCCTAGCTTGCGGGTCGAGTCCCGTCGTCGGCTCATCCAGAAAGACTACTTCGGGGTCGTTGACCAGCGACAGCGCCATCCCCAGCTTCTGCTTCTGCCCCCCCGACAGGTTCTGGAACCAGATGTTCTCCGCGTCGTCGAGGATCACCCTCCTGAGGAGCTCGTCAGGGTCCACCTTCCTCCCGAAGAGTGCCCCGTAGTATACAATGGCCTCACGCGGCGTCGGATAGTCGAGGAACTTGAACCCCTGGGGGATCACCCCTATCTTCTTGTGGAGCTCATACCCCGACTTCCACGGGTCCATCCCAAGGACCTGTGTGGTTCCTTCGTCTCTGTCTCTGAGCCCTTCAAGGATCTCGATCGTCGTCGTCTTCCCGGCGCCGTTCGGCCCCAGCAGTGAGAACACTTCACCCTCGCCCACCGAGAAGGAGATGCCGTCTACGGCCTGCAGTTCCCCGTACTTCTTCTTCAGTCCGTCGACCTCTATGGCAGGCAATCCGGGGTCCGGGTCTGCAGTCGTTATTTACGGTGTTTCTTTCAAGTGTTGGTGGGCCGCTCCCATCCCCATGGGCCCCTCGCCCACAATCTCCCGAAGAGGATCATTGCGATACCTCCTAGAATCAGTATTATCCCGACTATCACGGCGAGGAGCTGGATGATGACCACTATGATGCTCACCACGAAGCTGGCCAGAAGTATGATGATCGCCGCCCCGACAAGTATCATCAGGGCACCGAGCAGCGGTGACCTATGCACTGCCTCTTCCGCCGGGGCGTGATATTTATCCTCTCGAGGGCGCTCTTGAACCCCCCCGACGCGAGCCCGTTAATATCACGGGCGTAGCCGCCCCTGCCGATGAAGATAGGGGTGGTCGGTGCCCCCGTCGACCTCGGCCAGCAGCGAAGGGGGGTCGACATGGGCCCCAGCGCGATGAGGATCGCCAGGCTTCAGGAGCGGCTCGAGTCGCTCGGCCATAGCGTCAAAGATTTCGGCAACATCTCCGCCGCTGACATGGCGACCGCGAAGGTCGGGGACAGGACCGCAAGGTACCTGAACGACGTGGTCAGGCAGTGCGGGCTCATCGCCCGCAGGGTGGCCGACTGCGGGTCCCAGGGCCTCTTCCCCCTCGTCCTCGGAGGAGACCAGAGCGTCTCTATCGGGACCCTGGCCGGACTCTCGTCCGGTGGGACCAGCAGGGGGATAGTCTGGCTTGACGCCCACGGCGACTTCAACACGCCGAAGACGACCCCCAGCGGCAACATACATGGCATGGCGCTTGCCGCCATACTGGGCTACGGCCCGCCGGAGCTCGTCCGCCTCGGGAAGCGCTCCCCCATGGCGTCGGAAAGGAATACCGTTCTGGTGGGGGTAAGGGATCTGGACGCGGACGAGAGGAAGGCTGTTTCGCGTTCCAGGGTGACCGTCTTCACTATGAAAGAGATAGACCAGCTCGGGATGCAGACCGTCATGAAGCGGGCCATAGGCGTGGCCGGAGACGGGGTCGATCAGGTCCACGTGAGCTTTGACGTCGACGTAGTCGACCCCAGGGAGGCACCCGGGACAGGTACCCCGGTCAGGGGGGGCCTCACCTACCGCGAAGCGCATCTCGCGATGGAAACGCTGTCCGACTCGCGCAGGGTGACCTCGGCCGAGTTCGTCGAGGTGAATCCGATCCTTGACACGGCCAACCACACGGCCGAACTGGCGGTGGAGATGATGCAGTCTCTCTTGGGAAAGAGGATAATCTCCAAGCGGGCCTGACGTCCCAGGGTTGTTTATAACCCGGACCCCGCGCGCGGGCCGAAAGTTGCAGACCCCCGGAGCAGATGCGCAGCCGCCGGAAGTCCCCACGGGGACGACCTCACATCAGATGAGGGCCCTGCTCGCGATGGTGGGGGTTGCCCTTCTCCTCAACTACGTGGAGACGATGATCATTCCGGGGATCCTCACCATTCAGAGCTACTTCTCCACCACCGAGGGGACGGTCGCGTGGGTCACATCCGCCTTCCTCATAGTAGGGTCCGCCGTGTCGCCGTTGTTCGGAAAGTGGGGAGACTCTTATGGCAAGAAGCGGATGTTCCTGATCGCGCTCGTGTTCTACACCGCGGGGGTTGGAGTCGCCGGGTTCTCTCCCTCGATATACTTCCTCATCGCCGCAAGGGCGGTGCAGGGGATAGGCTTCGCCATTGTCCCTCTGGCTCTGGCGATAATCGCCGAGACCTTCCCGAAGGAGAGGATTGCCACCGCCCAAGGGGTTGTGAGCGCCACTTTCGCCATAGGGGCGGCGGCCGGCCTGATCGTCGGTTCATACATAATCCAGGATTTTGGATGGCAGTGGGCCTTCCACTCCGCGTTCATCCTGAGCGTGGTCCTCTACGTCGTGGTCGCGCGCTTCCTCCCTAGGGGGCACCCGGGGACGGGGAGGAAGGTGGACTACGAGACGGTGGTGCTCCTCATGGCCGGCGTGTCGCTTGTGCTTCTCTACCTGACCGACGCGCCTTACAGCGGCTGGTACTCTCCCTACGGCCTCGGCGCCCTCGTGATTGGCGTGGGGCTGACCGTCGGCTTCTTCTTTGCCGAGAGCAGGAAGTCCAACCCGCTCATCCAGCTCGGCCTCCTCCGCATCAGGAACGTGCTGGTGGCCAACGCCATAGGGATAATCTCCGGGATCGGGCTGTTCATGCTCTTCTTCGCCGTCACCTTCTACGCCGAGGACCCTGTCCCCCTCGGCCTGGGCCTGACCCCGATAGACGCAGGGCTCACCATAGGCCCTGCCGCGGTCCTCATGCTCGTCGCTGGCCCGTTGGTAGGCAGGCTGGTGACGAACCGTGGCCCCAAGCCCGCCATGGTCGTCGGCGGGGCGATAGCGATTGCGGGGTTCGCGCTCTTCGTCCTCAACAGGGGGACCAGGGTCGACATCGCCGTCGACGCGGCCGTCTCCATGGTCGGCGCCGTGGCCGTCATCATTCCCATAGTCAACATGATCAGCGTCTCTCTCCCCGGGGAGGCCGTAGCCACGGGCCTCGGGCTCAACACCATGCTCCGCAACATCGGCGGCGCCCTCGGCCCAGTTGTGGCGACCACCATCCTGAGCACGTACACGACGACCCTGTCGGTCCCGCGAGGCGGGCATCTGATTCCAATCCCCTTCCCCAACTCTACAGGCTTCGACTACGTCTTCTATCTGGGGATGGCGGCGATGGCCATGGCGGTTGTCATCTCCCTGGGGACGAAGAACTACGCCTTCAAGAAGCGCCAGCCCGCGTGACCGCCCTTCCCCCGCCATGCCGGTGACCTGCGAGACAGACGGCCCGTTAGGCCCTCAATGAGGCTAGGTCCCAGCTACGGGGTGGGCGCTCTGGCTTCCAGGCCATACTTGGTTCCCATCTTCCTCTGCAGTTCCCTGACCTCCCTGATCCTCCTTGCCATCCTCCTCTGGAACAGAAGGTCCCTCACCCCGGCATAGCACCAGAGCAGTGATACAGCGAGGCTCGCCAACCCGACGGCCACGAGGCCGGGGTCTACCAGGTTCACGTGCGGCTTCGTCACGCCGAGTGCATAGGGGAGGATAACAAGCTGGACGAAGTAACTCAGGGCGAAGTATGCCCCGGCGACGGTGGCGATGATGGCAAGAGTCCTGATCCTTCTCCCTCCCATCTCGAGATGCTGCATGAACTCTTCCTGCAGTTCTATGATAGAGACCCCAGGGTCGCCATTTTCAGACATGTCTTCTCTGTTCCCCATTCTGCATATAACCGACGCTCACAAGTTGTTCATCGTTTCTCAGAGAATAGCAACTTCAGGGCGAAGTCGAGGTGAGACAGGGCCTCCATCCCCCTGGTGGTGATGGAATACTCTTCATGCCCGCCGACCGGTTCGACCCTGACCAGGCCCCCCGCGGCGAGCAACCCCATGTAGTCCGGGAGCCTGTCGTAGGGGATGTTCGTGACTCGTGCCAGCCTCGAGGGGATCTGCGGACCTGACGCCAGGGCCCGGAGGAGCTCCCAGCATATCACGGTCGTGTCCCTGTTCTTCAACGGCCCGCTTGACAAAAGAGGGACGATATGAACGAATTGCGCTCTCAAAACGAGAGCACAACTTGAGAGCACAAATCGTGCGTCAGCGCCTTAAACCAAAGGCACCCTCGCGGGGCTGATGAACGAGGTCGCCGGCTGGCTAGGCTATTCCCTGGACAGGCCAGGGGGGCGGATAGGGGTGAGGGGGCTCGGCGACAGGGTCCTCCTCCTCGGGAGGCAGGCAGGCAGACTCGCGTCGCTTTACTCCTATTCAGCGGCCGAGGCGGGGATGAAAGTGGCTGTCCTCGACGTCGACGGCTCTGTCTCTCCTGACGTCCGCGGATACTACGACACATACGACTACAGCTCGATGCTGTACGAGGCGTTCCGCCTGGAGGGGGAGGACGCCATGCACGGGCAGCTCGTGGCGGGCGCCTACGCCGCCGCCCTCGACCTCACGCCAGAGGAAGAGGCGATCCTTTCGGCAGCGCTGCAGAAGCTCTCAGCGCAGAACGACCTGGCCACGCCCACCTCGCTCTACGACGCCCTCGGAGGGGTAGAGGGGTTCAGGGGGTTCTACGTAGACAAGCTGAGAGGGAGGATCGGTGCGCTGAAGCTCCTCGACGCCACCAGGGCGGAACCCTTCGACAGGCTGACTTTCGAAGGCGCCCTGGTAGATTTCTCTTCCGCTCCCTATCCACAGGCGGCCGAGCTCGCTGCCTGCTTGTACGTCGCCAAAGTCCTCTATACGGCGAGGTCTTCGGCCTTCCGCTCCGATGCGCTTCTGGTCACAGGGGCTCACCGGATCTTCAGGAGCCTGACCAGGTTCCAGCACTCAGGGAGGCTGATGGCGCACCTCCTCGAGTTCCCCGCCCCCCTGGTCCTAGCCACGCAGATCCCCGCGCTCATGAACGACCGCCTCCTAGAGTCCATGCCTGTCCGGGTCTACTCGAGCGAGGCGTGGAATGCGAGGAGGAACTGGAAGCAGGCGGCGGCCCTGGCATGCTCGTTCATCGTCTGCGATGACAGGTCGGGGGCGTCGTCGGGGTTCGCCCCCCGCTTTGTCAGGCCGAAGCGCCCCGCTGAAAGCCCGGCCAGGCCAGGGACTCATGTCGTGGTGAACCGCGGGCTGACGAGGACCATCCTCGAGGATGTCGTGAGGTTCGACACGGCCAGCAGGCAGTCGGTGGTGATGTATCTATCCGCCATGTTCCTCGCGTCAGACGTGGAGGCAGAGCTCGACCGGCTCCATTCGGGAGGGTTCCTGATCCTGGAGCCCAAGGAAAACGGGTCGGGTCCGAAGATATTCGCATACACGGTGACCGAGGCCGGAAGGCGCCTCCTCCGGGGGATGACTGAATGATCGAGCACATCAGGACCGAGTGCGCAGCCGTTGACGGGCTCACGGACGGGGGGCTGGCGACCGGGACAATCACCCAGATATTCGGTGAGAAGGCCCTCGGAAAGAGCATAATCTCTTTCCAGGCTGCCTGCTCCGTCGCCGCCTCGGGAGCGAGCGCTGTGATACTCGACACCGAGCAGTCCTACTCCAGCTACCTCGTCCCTTACTGGAAGGACAGGATGTCCAAGAGGTTCGGGAAGGAGTTCAACGTGGCCGAGGTCAAGCTTGAGAGGGCTCCGAAGGCCTCGCCGAAGAGGAGGCCCGTCACGCGCGGGGAGCTCATCAACGCCGTCGACGGCGCGCTGAGTCACCTGGGGGTGTCGTACACGGACGCACACCTCGGCGCAGTGGCTGACATATTCTCCCCCGACTTCAAGGTAGAACTCCCTCAGAAGGGGCCGTCGGTGCTGGTCTTCCAGACCCCCGAGGTTGTTGACCTCCTGAACCTCCACGGCATCGACGCGGCCAAAGAGGTGTCGAGTGGCGGCAGGGTCGAACTGAAGATGAGGCAGACCCCAACATACCAGTCGGCCCTCCACCACATAGTCAGAGAGACCGGGGCCAGGCTCGTGATCTACGACTCCATCTCGGCCCCTTTCAAGTCCTCCTTCCCGAGCACCCAGGACCTCCCCGCCAGGAGCGCCGGCCTCGCCATGCTGCTGGCGCACGCCCAGCGCCTCTGCATCGAATTCGGCATAGCGGTACTGGTGACCAGCCACGTCTCCATCGACCCCATCAACCCTTGGGACAGAATCCCTTACGGCGGGATCATACTCGGACACGACGCCAAGTTCTCCCTGGAGCTCACGAAGTCCCGGGCGTCGCGGAACAAAGACGGTAATCCGATGGCGATGAACCCCGACGAGAAGGACGCGTGCACCAAGGCGTTCTGGGCGGCGAGGCACCCGGCCCTGGAGGAGTACTCGAGGTTCGCCTATGCCCGCCAGGACGACGAGGGGTTCCACTGATGGGGTGGGGAGCGCGAATGCTCGCGGTCTTAGCGGGGCTAATCGCCCTGGGTCTTGGCGCGTGGCCCATCTTCCTGCTGGCCCTGGTCTACCTCGTCTACTCCTTCCGTAAGCCGGGGGCCCAGCGCGCGGTCATACTCAGGCAGCAGGTCCTGGCGAGGCCCCGGCGTCCCTGGGGCCGGTATACGGCGGGGGGCGTGCTTTTCCTGCTGGCGCTCGCCGCGGTGGAAGCCGGCGGGACGCTCTCGCCGATAGCCTTCTTCACGGGCGGGCTCGCCGTCGTCTTCTGGCCCCTCGCGCGCAGGCACGGGGTGGGGGGCGGGGTGGTCCCCATGACCGACTCTATACTCCTCAGGAGCAGGCTCTTCCCGCTGCGCTGGCACGCCCTCGCCGAGGTCAAGCTCGAAGTGCAGGATCAGACGAGGGGGGTCGCCGCCCTGGACGGCCGGCTCCTGGTCTTTGCGGGCAGGTCCCCTTCGGCGTTCCATGTCGTGAGCGTCTA
This sequence comes from archaeon, assembly GCA_021827865.1. Lineage (GTDB taxonomy): Archaea > Thermoproteota > Nitrososphaeria > Nitrososphaerales > Gagatemarchaeaceae > UBA183. The sequence goes on along the minus strand of JAKAUC010000020.1, from coordinate 991 downwards.
CGCCCTTGGCTACAGGGGAGCCGAGGAGAAGGTCCTCAGGACCCTGCGGCGCAAGACGCGAATGCTATCGCAGAGGGGTGCCCACCTCCTCCCCTTGGACAGCCGCGACGCTGGCAAGAGGCTCTCCCTGACGCTCGACCGTCTCGACATCGGGACCGAAGACCTGGAGGCCGTGTCGTCCCTCCCATTCGACGTCTTCGCGGTAAGGACCAAGGAGGGGTTGGTCGTCTCCCACCGGGCGTTCAGGCTCTCCGAGCCTGCGGGTACCCCCTTCATACCCCCCTCGGACCTCACCCCGGCCAGGCAGCCTCTCTTCGCCGAAGTCGTCGAGAAGATCCAGGAAAGGCACGGCTGGCCCGGGCCCGACGCGTTCTCCCCTTTCCTCGCCGCGATGGACGCCTCCAGGACGGAGCCGTTCTCCGACAGGGTCATGGCCAGGGGCGAGGCGGAAGGAAGGGTGTCCGTCGAGACCCCGGGGGGCGCCGAAGTGAAGCTCACCAGGGCGCAGCTGAGGGCTGTGGCGAGGATCTACGGGTGATTCGGGAGCCAGCTCTGCGCTTGGGTTCGGGAGGGCGTTCAGAATGCTCGAGGTCCCTGTTCGAGCAGACTTCATGGAAACGACGTGCAACGCAATGGCGGCTGTCTTCGGTCCCTCGCTCGAGTTCAAACCGGCGCAGGTCTTGGCTGGGGCAACCAGTCCCCTGCACCTCTCCGAGATCATGGTACGGACCGGCTCGCCACGCCAGGGCGGAACTTTTCCTTGGTTGCCTCGACCGCCGCTCCACCCTCCCTCGCGAGCGGTGTCATCAGTAGCTGCCGCTCAATCTTGTTCTCTTGATTTGGGTCGAAACGCCCTGGACCACGGGCCTTGCGACAATATTAACTGCGTCTGATTGATTGTGACATTCTACTGATATCTGTGCATGAATCGCTTCCTGATTACAAGCCTATGCAGACGCCGATACATGCAGGGTTAAATCAGCACGGGATG
>JAKAUC010000002.1 GCA_021827865.1 archaeon | reverse complement strand
CCTAGCCCGGACCCTTTATTACCACAGTCCGGCGCGAGGCGCCCCCATGAGCTGGGGGCTGAAGAACAGGGTCGAGAGAATAATGAAGGGCGGGAGGACCGTGATGCTGGCTGTCGACCACGGGTACTTCCAGGGGCCGACTACCGGTCTCGAGAACCCGAGGAAGACGCTCACCCCCCTCATCCCCTACGCCGACTCGCTCATGCTGACCCGGGGTGTGCTCAGGACGTCCGTCGACGCGAACCAGGACATCCCCATCGTCCTCAGGGTGTCAGGGGGGACGAGCATACTGAAGGAGCTCTCGGACGAGGTCGTGACCACCTCCATCGAGGAGGCGGTGAGGCTCAACGCGTCCGCGGTGGCCGTGTCTGTCTTCGTGGGCTCGGAGCACGAGAAGGAGACCCTGGCCAACCTGGCTGAGCTGGTCAACGAAGGGGAGAGGTATGGGATTCCGGTGCTTGCGGTGACAGCGGTGGGGAGGGAGATGGCCAGAGACGCGCGGTATCTGGGCCTCGCCTGCCGCATAGCGGCCGAGCTGGGGGCCAGCATAGTGAAGACGTACTACTGCGCCGACTTCCGCCGGGTGGTCGACGGGTGCCCGGTCCCCGTCGTCATAGCCGGGGGGAAGAAGCTCCCGGAGAGGGACGCCCTGCAGCTCGCCCACGACGCCGTCGCAGAGGGGGCGTCGGGGGTGGACATGGGGCGCAACATATTCCAGTCCGCCGACCCAGTCTCCATAATCAAGGCCGTGAGGGGGGTGGTCCACGAAGGGAAGAGCGCGGACGAGGCCTACGCGGCGTTCAGCGGGAGCCGTCCTCCGGCACAGTAGCGGCGGCTCACTTCGGGAGCCCGGAGACATCCTCGCAGTCCAACAGCGCCCCGCAGCTGTTGCACCTGTACTTGCAGGCCTGTATCCCGACCATCGCTTCCCCACAGGCGTAGCACTTCTCCGTGGCCAACGGGGCGCTCCTCGCCTCGAATGGTTTTAAGCGCGCGGTGAATCCGGGCCCGCATGCACCCTCAGAAGAGCCCCGACGACAGGGAGCCTGTCCTGGCCAGGCGGAGCCCCTTCGCCCCCGAAACGAAGCTCTGCCCCAGGTGCCTCGCCCCGCTCACCACCATGAACAAGGACCTCTGGGGTTTCGTCCCCTCCGAGTACTACTGCCAGAAGTGCGGCTACTCCGGGTCGGTGTTCCTGGAGAAGGGGCCGGACGAGGAGACAGGCTGAGTTGGAGAGGAAGCCAGCGAGACATGAGTCCAGCCTGGTGGTCGTGGTCTTCCTCGGCCTGGCTTTCCTCACCCTGGGGTTGATTGTCGGCTCCTTCCCGGCCGGCGTCTACGCGGTGTTCCATGGGGGGCTGTCCAACCAGCTGAGCTACGGGTCCTACGTGCAGACATTCCTCTTCATCGGCCCGGTCGCGGCCATCCTCCCCTTCACCGTCCCCATAGGCGGGGTGTTCCTCCTTGTCCTGGCGGTCTACGCCGGGATGTTCGCCTACGGCGCAGCGCAGCAGAAGAGGCCCGCCGCGGCGATGAGAGACGCCTTTGCCACCGGGGTGGGGGCGCTGATGGAGAGCCCCCTCTTCGTGATCCTGGTGGCCATAGGGTTCCTCGGGTTCACCGGGACGTTCATCACGGCGGTCTCCGTCTCCGCCCTGGGGTCCGTGGGGAACCCCTTCGCTAACTTCGACCCCCTCCTGGAGTTCGGCTCCCTGGCCCTCGCCCCGCTCAGGGAGGAGCTCGGGTTCAGGGTCGTCCTGATAGGGCTCTTCGCGCTGGTGCTGTCAGTTGGCAGGTCCCCCCGCGAGGCGCTGAGGGCGCTGTGGAGGCCCTCCGCCGTGTTCGAAGGGGCGGCGGTCGGGGGCGCCGCGGGGGTGATCATCTGGGCCGCGACCGTCGGGAGCGCCGTCACCTTCGGGCTCTGCCACGTCAACTGCGGCGGCACCGGGGGGTGGTCCTGGGCGAAGCTGCCGGACGCCGTGTGGGGGGGCCTGGTCCTGGGGTACCTTTACGTCAGGTACGGGTTCCACGTCGCCGTCCTCGCCCACTGGGGGGTCGACTACTTCGGGAGCGCGTACTCGTTCTTCGGGCAGTCGGCCTTCGGGATATCTGTCAACGCGACGAACGAATATGTGGGGCAGACGCTGGTGGACTATGACCTCGTCCTGCTCTTCGGCGTGGCGTCCTTCGTCCTCGTGGCGTATCTGGCCATCAAAAAGTACCTGCTGACGGACCGGGGGTCAGGCGAGGGGCTGATTGATAAGGGGCCTGAGACAGGGCCTCCGCTCGCAACATGACCGTTATCGGTGCACCCCTCCTGAAGGAGATGGTCAGCAAGTACAGCTGCATCTACCCGTCGGAGGACTCGGCGTTCGACGGCGACGGGTACGTCCTGACGGTCCGCGAGGACAGGACCCTCAACTACCTGGAGCACAGGAACATGATATCGAGGGAGATTGTGTTCACGCCCCCCGACGTGGTCGCCCACCTCACCTCCAAGAGCAAGTTCGGGAGGCTCGGGCTCTCTTTCCTCAACTCGGTGAAGGTCCACAGCGGGTTCGTCGGGAGGCTGGCCCTGGAGCTTGTGAACCTCAGCAACGAGAGGACCCCCATAACCATCAGGCAGGGGGACCCGCTGATCCACATCGAGTTCATGAGGAGGGAAGGGCCCCACGAGCCCTACTCGGGGAGGTACATGTTCCAGTTCATGAACGACCAGGAGACGGAGAGATACGTCGACATACTCTCAGCCAGCTTCCCCGCCATATACCCCCGGGAGCCCCTGGCCCAGAGGGGGAGGGAACGCCTGGTCCGGGAGGACTAGGTCCATCCACCTGCGCATCGTCCACGGCGCGCGCCTCGGTTCTTAGACCTAGCCAGGTTCAGATTGACGCATTGAAGGTGTCGAACCCGTCTGGCTGCGACACCTCCGGGGAATGAGTTACGCGGGCAAACCAGAGCCACCTCCCCTCGTAGACCCGATCATGATGCTCGTAGTCTTCGAGAACGACAGTCTTCCTTTACCAGTCAATCGAGAACAGCAGGGCGTGACTTTCCGAAGTGGGCTCTCCTCATCCCCACAAGCGGGAAGCGCATGGCCTTGAAGGCGTGGGGCTCCCGCAGAATCTCGCCAATCTTTCTGCCTGTCGCCTCCATCTGTTTCCGGTCCCTTTTCGAGAGTTTCTTGAAGATCCGGTCGACGTGCTGCCTGACTTCTAGCTCGTACATTCACTTCAGGCCGTATGATTCCTATGAGCATCAGCGTCCCGGCGGCCCTGAAAAAAGAATTGAAGAAGCACCCGGAGACGAACTGGAGCAGGGTCGCGACGAAGGCCTTTGAAAGGCAGCTTCAGGCGGAGAAGCTACTGGAGCGGTTCGCGGAACCGGGCCTTTCGGACGAGGAGATACTCCGGCGGGCCCTCGCAGTACAGCATCCTCGCAGCGTCATCAAGAAAACGGCGTAGCCGTGGTGCTGCACGTGACTGCTACCTACCCTGCCTTAAATTCCCGACCCGCCCCGGCGATGACGCAGGAGCTCGCTGACATCGCTGGAGTTCAGTATTCACGCCTGGGAGAGGCTTCACCTAAGGCGGGTGACAAGGAAACAGGTGGCTGAAGCCGTCCAAAGACCCGACAGCTTGTTCAAGGACACCGAATCTTCGTCCCTAGTAGCCGTGAAGAAGACCAATCACAGATACCCCGTCGTAATCTATGTCCCCCGGGTGAAGGCGAACCGGGTGGTCACAGCCTATCACGCGTCAGACGTTAACAGGCTTATTAGGCGGAAGCTCGGAAGAGGAGTCTGGACGGAAATATGAAGCTCAGCTACGACCCTGAAGTCGACATACTATACTTCCACTTCAAGGACGGCCCAGCGGAAAGCGTGAGGGAGGTGGAGGACGAGGTGGTTGTGGAGCTCGACAAGAAGGGCGAAGTGATGGGAATTGAAGTCTGGGGCCTGAGGAAGAAGGGAGTACTCAAACAGTTGGCCCGAGCCGCGGTCCCTGCTTGATGGGTCGTCCACGGACGAGAGACCCTCGCCGCTCAGTCAGTCAAGGAGCGGTACTGCAACTGCACAGAAAAGTTGGCAGGAGCAGGCCGTCTTTCACAGTCCGCAACTGGGTTCAAATCTTAACTGCGGTGGCCGGTTCTTGAACGCAATTTAGTTCAAATACGTCTTCGGCTAAAGACTTAAATGCGCACCAATGCGCATCGGGACTGTCATGAGCAAGAAGGAAGGAACGGTTCCCATGAACATCAGCATACCAGCGACTCTGAAGAGAGAACTGAAGGAGCATCCAGAGACGAACTGGAGCAGGGTCGCCACGAAGGCCTTTGAAAGGCAGCTTCAGGCGGAGAAGCTACTGGAGCGGTTCGCGGAACCGGGCCTTTCGGACGAGGAGATACTCCGGCGGGCCCTCGCAGTACAGCATCCTCGCAGCGTCATCAAGAAAACGGCGTAGCCGTGGTGCAGACCAAGTACGTCGTCGATACAACCATCCTAGTATCCTGGCTGCTCGACCCGGGGAAGTTGACGGGGAAAATCGTCAAGAGCCTCGAGCTCGAGTTGTCCACTCCCTATAAAGGGGTCGACGAGCTCTGGGAGCACAGAACTGAGTGGACAAAGCGGAGACCTGACTTCGACTTCCGGGCCTTCACGAACCAAATTGGCTATTACGTCAGGACCGCGATGACAAAGGAGTACACCCATAAGATGTCGGAAGCGAAATCGATTATGGACCCGATAGATCCAGAGGACGCCGAATTCTTGGCACTCGCGATGGCACACGGCCTCCCCGTCTGGTCTCACGACCCGCACTTCAAGAAACAGTCCAAGGTGCGTGTGGTGACAAGTGCAGACATTCTGAGACAGTCGGTTGACCTTCCTCCCTTGTGGGAGGCGCTGCAAGAGGAGTACTTCAAATGGGAGAATACCTTGCAAGGGAGACAGGCTGAGGATTCGTAGGACTGGAACGAACTCAAGAACGCCTGAATTTGCTACCACCTGGAATTTCGGTCGGGCACCCCACATGCAGAACAGTGAATCTGAGTAGAGCGGTTCCTAGACGTAGTTAGGTTCAAATCAGAAATGCGGTGGCCG
>JAKAUC010000018.1 GCA_021827865.1 archaeon | reverse complement strand
GCTATGAGGGTCATTCCAAGCTGGGGGAGGAGTTGCTCCCTCACCAGCTGTTCAGCTATGTCCCCTTTCAGCTTCCTGCGGCTGTCGAGACCAACCCTTGACCCAGATGTTGCCTATCCCCCTGGGGCAGTACAGACTGCGCGCTTCGTTCATACAAGCGAACTTGCCGAGGTCGTCCTTCTTGATGCTTGGATTGACGTTCATGGTGCTTCCTTCGGCTCTTTTGAGTGAAAGGAATGTGTGTCAAGAAGGGATTGCAGGCTGCTCAAGAGGATTCCTATTGTCGAGGGACAGCACCAGAACTTTCCGGTGGACCTTAAGGCCCATCAGCATCAGATAGGCTGCCTTCAATTCTTGAGAAAATGCCAACCTTGATGCTGTTAGAACGCATAAATAGCAAGTTATGACCTTGGCCGCCGTGAAAGTTGCGCCTTTAGCAGTCGTATTGATTCTGGTCGCTTCGCTTGTCTTCTCCGGGGTAGCTCAATCCACCTCGCCAGGCGCGCAGTTACTGGGATGCGGACAAGCGATAACTTCCTCTGTCACGCTGCACAACGATATAGGCCCATGCGCCGGCGACGGTCTTGATGTGTCCGCGAACAACGTTAACATCAACTGTGCCGGACACACCATAACCGGAACGGGGACGCAATCCAGTTTCGGCATCCTTGTAGCGGGTGCAACCAACGTACACGTCAACAACTGCCATATCATAGGGTTCTATTTCGATGTGGGGGTCGTCTCCTCTGCGCGGGTTTCTCTTCTGAACTCTGTGGCCGATTCAGCCACAGGATATGGCATCTGGGTCTTCTCATCAACTGAAAGCCACTTCATCAACAACACCGTCAGGGATTCATCATCTGGTTTCCTCATCCAATCAAGCTCGAACAACCTGGTTCAAAACAATACATCTGTGGGGAACCCCTACAACGGCTTCACAGTGGTGTATACCGGTAGCCCCTATCAGAACCAAGGGAACAAGTTCGTTGGTAACCTGGCAGAAGGCAACGCAGGGTACGGTTTTTGTGATCTAGGGCAAGGTAACCCTTGCAACTATCCTCCTCCACCTGTTGTTGGGTTTGCCAACACCTATCAAGACAATGTCTGCATCGGGAACAACCTGGGTGGGTCGTATCCGGCTAATCTGTGCTCTCCTTAGTCCACATCCGAAGGATGAGTCGTTCCCGGCAGAGGCGCAGCGAACCATTGTGCACGGCGACAACGGCTAGACCACGACCTAGCGGCTTCCTGAGACGATGCAGATCCGGGGAGGCCTCTCCACTTCGTCCTCGAGCTGCTTCTCCGCTTTCTTGTACTCGTCTGCCATCCCTTTGGGCATCGACGGGTCGTACGGGAAGCGGATGGGCGCGTAGTCGAGGTCGGTCTCTATGAACTCCTGCGAGACATCGCCGAACCCCTCGGCCTCGAGAAAGCTGGCCATCTCATCGCCGGTCGGAAGCTCAAGTTCCCACCCCAACTTCGTCCTCATTGAGTAGAAAGCCCGGTATCCGCGACTCCCGGGGTCGTTCACGTCGGACTCGACGATCACCAGGCGCCCTCCGCTGCCCAGCGCCCGGTTCGCTTCGCGTACGAGCCCTCTGATCTCCTCTACACTTCCGAAGTTCCTGATAGAGTGGACGGAGGCGACCAGCTGGAAGGAGCCGCTCTTGAGCGGGACCGAATCCGCGCTGGCCCTGATTCCACACACGCTATGGGCGTGACCCATGATGGCGGAGGACCTCTTGAACTCATCCCACCATCCTGCTCTCCCACCTCCGTCCATAGGATCCATCGCGGTCACCCTGGCCGACTTTGCAGCGCATGCGAAGCTGAAGAAGCCCCTGCCGCAGCCGACGTCGAGCACACTGATGTTCTCGACTGCGAACCTGTCGGCGACCAGGTTCCTTTCCGCGCCGACGTCGGAAGCATCGAAGATTTCTTTCCAAGATCCCCCGTTCCTGAAGAACGCTTCCAACTCGCCCGCCTTGGGCTTCTCGGAGGAGCCTTTCGCGCGCAGTCTGGGCAGCGCCTGATTGGCCAGGATGTCCAGGGTCCGCGTGCTCTCCGCGGTCGAGCTCAAACGACAAGCCCAGTTGAACGACGAGAGTTAGGCGTTTCCCGGTGGAGGCGCGATGGGCATTTGTGGCCCTGGTGCGTCGCACGAACATTATAATCCCGCAGCGCAAGCGACGACTCGGCGCAAGGGTTCTGCTCCTCTTCTCTGCCGACGCAGCACCATCCGAAGCGGTCACAAGTCACGGCGGGGCGACGACCTCTCACTCCCACCAGGGCCGCTTGCACGGCGGGGGAGAGGAACGACCCACGGCGCCCGAGCGCGAAGGATGGGAGCAAGAGGCCGGTCCCGGTCAGGCGCCGCCCGCCGGCCCATCCGAGGACGAAATCGAATTCGGAAAGCAGCGGGCCCGCTTCCTGGCGGAGCTCCAAGGAGACCCGAAGAGGTGCCCCCACCCGTTCAGGTTCAGAGAATGGAGCTTGGAGAATCCCTCCCAGGACATAGGCTGGAACACCTCTGAGCGGCGGACATTCCGCTGCAGAATCTGCGGCAGGATCGTCACCGAGAGGGTCTAGGGCTCCAGAAAGACGCGCAGTTGAATCGTCCCTGAGCTGATGCTCGGCGTGTCCCGCCGCGACAGGAGCCGAGGCCACGATCGACCCTGTCCTGGCCGCAAAGACCCAACAGGGAGTTCCTAGCTTCCCTGAAGGAGCTACCTGTGCTGGATGAGCTCCAGCCAGATGCCATTGGGGTCCTTCACGAAGGCGATCTCACTCGACCCCGGGCCGAGGGAGTAGGGCTCCTTCGCTATCTCGACGCCGGCCCTCCTCAGCTTCTCCACCTCCTCCTTCACGTCAGCAGTCTCGAAGGCCAGGTGGTCCAGCTGGTCCCCTTCCGCGTAGTCTTTCTTGTCCTTCCACCATGTCAGCTCTATCCTGTGGTCCGTGCCCTTCAGGGCCAGGAACGCGATCTCCGCGTTGTTCTGTGGGATCTCCCTCCTGCTCACGAGTTCCATCCCGAAGTGCTTGGTGTAGAAGGCGATGCTCTCGTCCATGTCCTTCACGGTCACCGAAGTGTGCAGCAGTCGCATGGCCGCAGCCGGACGCGGGGCTGGTTTAATCCTTCACAGGCTGTGGGGACACGGCCCGGGTCCCCCGAGCCGGCATGGTCTCCTTGCTCCAGAGTTCGGCAGTGGGTGCCGCTGAGCGCGGCGCTCGGGGAGGGCTCACACTGCTCGCCCTGGGGTCTTCGCCGTGTAGTCTGCCCAGGGGGGTTGCGAGCGGCGCCTTGGCTCCGACACATTATTCTCTGTTCCATATAGAGAGTAAGTCGGGCAGTCATAAAACACCCCAGAGGGAACGTCCTCCCAGAGAGCCCTGGAGGACAACACAAGGCAATTGGGGAACGGGACGCCCTTCGCGTCCATGGACAGCAAGCCGCTGTCGATGAGCCACCTGAAGATCTGGTTCACCGCCGGGATGGGATTCTTCACCGACGCCTACGACCTTCTGATCATCGGGTTCGCGCTCCTGATCTTCGGCGCCTACTCGATCCCTGGCTTCTCCATGGGCACCAGCATCCTCGGCCAGTCGGCCGCCGCCTTCGTCGGCTCCTCCGCCATATTCGCCGCCATCTTCGGGCAGCTAATCTTCGGATACCTCGGCGACAGGGTAGGGAGGAAGAGGGTCTACGGGATTGAAGCCTCCATCCTGGTGGTCGGCGCCCTGCTTAGCGCAGTCGCGACGAACGTCTACCTCCTGATACTCTTCAGGTTCATAGAGGGGATCGGCATAGGCGGGGACTACCCAATCTCCGCGACGATCATGAGCGAGTACGCCAACGTGAAGAACAGAGGGAGGCTCGTCTCCTTGATCTTCTCCAACCAGGGCATAGGCTCGGTCGCAGCCGTAGCCGTCGGCCTCGCGTCAGTCGCGTTCCTTCCGCCCACCCTCGCCTGGAGGGTGATGCTGGGGGCAGGCGCGATACCCGCGGCCATGGTCATCTACCTTAGGAGGAAGCTCCCCGAGACCCCGCGGTACTCGCTCCTCGTGAAGGGGAACGCAGCGGAAGCAGAGAGGGGAGCCAGGGTGCTCGGTACGGACATCACCTACACCCAGGTGACAGCAAAGACGTCCAGCCTCTCGAAGTTCTTCCGGAGGTACTGGAAGACGCTTGTCGTCACGGCAGGGTCCTGGTTCCTGCTTGACATGGCCTTCTACGGCACCGGGGTCTACTCAGGACCCATCGTCTCTGCCATCCTCCCGATAAGCTCCTCCCTTCCGACCCAGGCCCAGCTCTTCACCAAGGTCTTCGAGGCAGGCATCCCATACTTCGTCGGCTTCTTCGGTTACTTCACAGCGGTGGGATTGATGGACAGGCTGGGGCGGAAGATCACTCAGCTACAGGGCTTCGCCATGATGGCAGTGCTCTACGTAGCGGTCGCCGGCCTCGCCATAACCAAGGGTACCAGCATAACAGGATTCGCCATCCCTGCCATCGGCGCCCTCGCCCTCTACTCGATGTCCTTCTTCTTCATCGACTTCGGCCCCAACACCACCACCTTCGTGATACCCGCTGAGGTGTACCCAACAGCGAGGAGGACCACGGGGCACGGCATATCGGCGGCTGCAGGCAAGACCGGGGCCGCGATAACCACGTTCTTCTTCCCAGCTCTGCTGGTGAGCATCGGGGTCCAGGGCATCCTTGAGATGCTCGCGGTGGTGAGCGTCGTGGGCGCCCTACTGACCCTCGGTCTGAAGGAGTCCAAGAACCAGTCTCTCGAAGAGGCCTCGAGGGAAGAGCTGGTAAGCGTCCCCATAGTAGAGAAATAGTCCCGGAAAGGGCATAGATTCTGCCCCTCATACTGGCGTCGGAAACGCTGGTCAAGCCGAACCGGCGATTCCAGGATGGCGACGGGTCGCAGGCCGACTCGCCTGAGAGGACGGCAACCAATCTTTATGCACGGCCCCGGGGGACACGCACCCCACGAGACTCGTCTTCATCTACGGCCCTCCCGCAGTTGGAAAGCTAACCGTCTCAAAGGAGCTCTCCAGGCTGACAGGATTCAAGCTGTTCCACAACCACATCTCTGTGGACTTCGCCAGATCGCTGTTCGAATTCGGGACTCCCGCATTCTGGAGGCTGGTGGACCTGTCTCGGAAGGAGGCCATCGAGGCAGCGGCAAGGGAAGGCGTCGACATGATATTCACCTTCGTCTATGGCGGTGAGGTTGACGACAAGTTCGTGGATGGTGTAACGAAGACCGTCGAGTCGTACAGCGGCAGCGTGTGCTTTGTCCGGCTCCGCTGCGACCGGGCGGAGCTCCTGAGGCGGGTAGGCGCCAAAGACAGAAGCGAGCTGGGTAAGCTGACCTCGAAGTCAGGACTCGACGACATGTTCGCTCGCTACGACCTCGACGCGAAAGTTCCAGGAGCCCGGAGCCTCGACATCGACACCGCGGCCCTGACGCCCAAGGAGGCGGCGGTCGAGATCTGTGCGCGCTACAGGCTGCCCACACTTTGATGGCGGTGCCTGCTGAACCCACTCGGTCTGTCAGCGAGGTTCATCTGCCCCCTCCGACAGGCCTCACGCTCCGATGCCCCGCAGTCTGAGGGGACGAGACCATGGATAGCGAGTCTGCCGCAGAAGGCGCCGGGAAGCGCCCCTCCCTCTTCCGCCAGAGGGTCTTCGGCGGGCTGTGGGTCGGCTCCATGGCGTCGTCCGTCGGGTCTGCGGCCGGCCTCCTCGCCATAAACTGGCTCGTCTACACCGTCACGAACTCTGCCCTCGACGTGGGGCTCGTCGGGGTCGCCGGGGTGGTCCCGAGGGTCATCTTCGGCATCTTCACCGGGACCCTGGCAGACCGCTACAGCAAGCTCAGGCTCATGATAGTCGCAGACGCCTTCCGTGCCGCCACGATGATAGCCTTCGCGGCCACCCTTGCCATCTACGGGTTCAGCCTCTATGTCGTCCTCATCGCGGTGTTCCTCCTTGGGATGGGCCAGTCCCTGTTCCGTCCCTCCATCAACTCCTTCTTGCCCCAGGCCGTGGCGAAGGAGCAGCTGGGGGCGGCCAACGGCCTGTTCACCGCGGCACAGGAGGTCACCTCCATCGCCGGGAGCCCCCTGGGGGGCATCCTCATCGCCCTGGTCGGGGTGGCCGCCACCCTGGCCCTCAACGGCGCCAGTTACATCGTCTCCGCCCTCATGATAGTCTTCGTCGCCGTCTCGCTCTCGTCCCAGGCCGCGCCGCGGGCGGCCGCCGAGGCGAAGAGACCTCCGTTCATGGAACAGCTCAGGGGCGGTTTCGCCTACGTCAACGGGGAGCGGGGCCTCCTGAAGCTGACGCTGTCGTCCTTCGGTGCGAACTTCTTCCTGAGCCTCTTCTTCACGTACCTCGTGATATACGTGACAGTCGTCCTGCACCAGTCAGCCTTCGTCTTCGGGATCCTGGGCGCAGCGGGTGGCGCGGGCTTCGGCCTGGGCTCCCTCCTGGTGGGCAGGCTCCACCCGGAGCGGCGCTTCGGGGTCTGGTTCTCGGCCCCCTGGGGGGTCACCGGGCTGGCCATGCTCGGCCTGGTCTTCTTCCCCGGGACCGTGACGGCCGCAGCCTTCCTCTTTGTGGGGACGGCATTCGGGGGGTTCGGCAACACCGCCTTCTTCACCGGGGTCCAGAGCTACGTCCCCCGCGAGGTGCTGGGGAGGTATCTGAGCATCGACGAGGTCGGCAGCTTCGCAGCGAGCCCGGCGGGGCAGCTGGCGGGCGGGCTGATCATCGCAGCCTATGGGCTCAACGCCGACTTCATCTTAGCCGCGGTCGGCACAGCCGTCTTCGCCTTCGGCCTGCTCCTGTTCTCAGACGTCCGTTCGCTCAGGGTCTAGGAGGAGCCGCCTCGGGCAGCCTGACAGCTTCGAAGTGCAGGTTTAGCTTCCCACACTACATCGCCGTGGCGAAGACGAGCTTCAGGGTCCGATGCTCAAGCCAGCATCTCTTCGAGCCGTCCGCCCGGCCCCTGACGGTCTCATCCATCTCCCGCAAGGGGGCCACACCTTCTGGAATGGACGCGGGTTCTGATTCTTCCTCAGCCCACGGCTTTCTTCAAGAGCGCGCTGATCTTCGCCTCGTCGGCCGCCGTCAGCCCCTTCAGTGCGAAGGAGTTCGGCCACACGTTGCCCTCGTCTAGGTGCGCCTTGTCGCTGAAGCCCAGCGACGCGTACCTCGTCTTGAACTTCTCGGCCGGCTGGAAGTGGCACACCACGCTCCCTTCCCCGTCGGCGTAGGCGGGCATCCCATACCAGGTCTTGGGCGTGAGCGAGGGTGCGCTGGCCCTGACGAGCCCGTGGACCCGCTTCGCCAGGGCCCTGTCTGGCTCCGACATCGCGGCTATCTTGGCGAGGACCTCGCTCTCGCCGCCGGCCTTGCCTCCCTTCAGCTCCTTCACGCGCTCCCTCATAGCGGCCCTCTCTTCGTCCGTGAATCCCTTCGACTTCTTCGGGGTGGGCATGCCGGTCAGGCCCCCCTCTGATTGTACTGGTTCATCTGGAAGTGGTTGCCGTCGGGGTCCGCGAAGATGGCCGACACGGCCCAGGGATTCTCCTCCGGCTCCTGCGTGAACTGGACCCCCCGGGCCATCAGCTCCTCGGCGGCACTGCGGCAGTCGTCCACCTGCATGGTGACGAAAGCCGGCTTCACAGTGTCCTTCGCCCCCGCCTGGGTGAGGACGAGCTCCAGCTCCTGCCCCCTCGGGCCCACGGTGACCCACCTGTACCCCTCCGGCGAGGTCACGTCAGACTTCTTCTCGAAACCCACTTTCTTGGTGTAGAACTCCAGGGCTGCGTCCTGGCTCTTGACCACGAGGTTGAAGTGCGTTATCTTACCGTCCATGACATCCGGAATGTCCGCGCCGGTAGATGAACCCTCGCCTAAACTCGGGCAAGGACGAAGCAACGTCGCGCTGTTCAGGAGCGATGTGAACACCGACGACGGCTTTCAAAATCTTCAGGGTCACACAGGCCGGGTCCTCGGAGGGGCGACCGCCCCCTGCGGGAGGGGAGGGCCGGCGGGGGCGAACTTCGCAAGGAGCCAGCCGTGAGCCTCAGGGACTCTGTGCTCTGGGATGCTCACATGCCCGTCTTCAGAGGTAAAGCGAGCCTCAACCTTTGGAATCTGGGTCGCCAGCCATTGCCCTTCCCATACCGAGACGAACGATCGGCGACCGGTCCACGCTGCTAGCGGCCGGGGCCGTTTGGTAGTCCGGGGCTACGCCGGGCTTTCCTGCCCGGTCAGCCTCTCCAGAGCGTGCACCGTCCCAGACTTGAAGTGGCCCTCGTTCCATCTCGACGCGATTCGGAAGACCCCCTTGAACTCGACGTCCCAGGCGGCGACCACTTGTCCGCCTTCCACTCCGACAGTCTGCTTCCCCGTGAACGGCCCCGACGTGTAGGCGATGGTCAGGACCCGTCTCCCCTCGTCCTTGGAGATGTCAGCCTCACCCGACCCGCCGAAAGCGAACTTGATCTTCGCGTGGGCAACGCCTCCGTCCTCCCCCACCACCTCGAGGGTCCGTGTCCCATGCCAGTACTTCGGGATGTCGCCGATGGTGGACGCCCTCTTCCATACTTCCGAAGGGTCGCCTTCGAACTTCTTCGTCTCTTCAAAACGCATGGGGGGATGGGGCGCCTGCGGATAGAAAAAGTGAGCGCCGCAGCAGAGGCTGGCCGGACTCTCCAGGTCTCGCGCCCCACCGAGGCGCGAGCATGGTTCCAGGTCCCACGAAAGCCTGCCGGGACTGATTCGGAGCACCCCGATGGAATAGCCCGCTGATGTCGCGCGGACTAACATGGAGGCCGCGACCGCTGGGACCGACGTCTCATGGAACTGGGCTCAGTAACCCGACGGAGACCTAGCAGCCGACGCCCATGTGCGATGGCCCTCCCGGGCGCCAGCTACTGGGACCCAGGCTCGTCTCCCCTTCTGCGGGCTCCTATGACGCACCCCAGCCCAAGTCCAACCAGCGCCCCTCCCAGGTGGGCCAGCCAGTCCACAGAGGCGAACAGGAAGCTGCTGACCAGGAAGACGGCCACGAACCAGGCGATGAGGGTGAAGTCGGGCTTCCTGCTCGTGACCACGTCGAATGAGATGACCCCCGCGAGGAGCCCGAAGATCCCGCCCGAGGCTCCGAAGCTCGCGGCCCTCGGCCCATTGGCAAGGCTCACGACGTTGCCAGCGATTCCCGTCAGCAGGAAGACCGCGTAGTACTGGTTCTTGCTGTAAGCCAGGGTGAAGAAGCCGTCGAGCCAGACCAACGCCATGGCGTTGAATCCGACATCTAGGACGCCTGACCAGGTCGGGGGCGCGACGATTATCGACGTGACGAGCTGCCACGCCCATCCCTTCAGCACAAGGCCGTTGAACTGGAGGAGCAGGTACGTCAGGGGCACTCCATCCACGCTCACGAACGCCAGCGCCGTCCCAAGCGCGAGCCCTCCGACGACGGCCACGGTCAGGTTCCTTCCCTGTGTGGAGACCTCCAAGAGCGACGGTGACGCCCGGGGACGCGGTGGAAAGCTATTTCGTCAGGGGGTGAAGAGCCAGGCCGTCCCGCGCTTCATTCACCTATAATACGGCCGTCCCGAAACCAGGCCGTCGCGATGACGCGGTCGGTAAGACGGTTCTACTCTGGGAACGTGAAGGAGGAGTGGGCCAGGCTCCAGTCAGACCCCTACCACCGGCTGGAGTTCGACACGACTCTGGAGTTCCTCAGGAGGTATCTGCCGAAGAACGGGCTGATCCTGGACGCAGGGGGCGGCCCCGGCAGGTACGCGATCGAGCTGGCCAGGAAGGGTTACGACGTTGTCCTGCTCGACTACGCCCCTGCGAATCTCAGGTTCGCAGAGGGGCGGGTCAGGAGAGAAGGGCTCGGCAGCAAGGTCACGGCCGTGGAAGGGTCCATAGTGGACCTGGCGCGGTTCCCTGACGGCTACTTCGACGCGGTGCTCTGCCTCGGTGGACCGCTGTCTCACGTGATGAAGGGCGAGGACAGGAGGAAGGCGATGGCCGAGCTGGCCAGGGTCGGGAAGGCCCGCTCGCCAATCTTCGTCTCAGTGATGAGCCGGCTGGCCATGATCGCCACGGCGCTCAAGTACTTCCCGGACGAAGTCCAGCTCCCCCTCTTCAAGAAGATACGAGACAGCGGAGACTACCTCGGAGGGCGCGGTTTCACGGCGACTCACTTCTTCCTCCCCGAAGAGCTGAGAGCGGAGGCCGAGGGAGTCAGGGGGGTCGAGGTCCTGGCGATGGTGGGGCTCGAAGGGGTCGGCTCTGTCCACAGAGAAGAAGTGAACAGGCTGGCGAAGGACCCCCGCAGGTGGAGGGTCTGGCTCGAGACCCACTACAAGACCTGCGCCCACCCCTCGGTCGTCGGGGTGAGCGAGCACATGCTCGTGGTTCTCAGGAGAAGAGGCTGACCGGCCGCCAACCCATGCGTAGGCCTAGGTGAACCCGATCACTGGCTGGGGGACATAGGGCTCCTCCAGGTGTTTCGCCTCGTCGTCTGTGAGCTTCACGTCCACGGCCCCGACCATCTCCTCGAGGTGCTCCACCTTGGACGTGCCGATGATCGGCGCCGTCACCCCCTTCTTCAGCAGCCACGCCAGGGCCACCTGGTTGGGGGTCGCCCCCTTCTGCTTCGCGAGCTCGACCAGCCTCCCCACTATCTGGTCGTTCTGGGGCTTCCCGACGTAGCGCATGTGGCCCATGGACCCCGGGCTGATCCGCTTGCTGTCGCCCTCCCTGGTCACCAGCTTCCCGTTCTCGAAGTACTTCCCAGAGAGGATCCCTGCGGCGGTGGGGCTCCAGGGGATGAGCCCTACCCCTTCCGCCTTGCAGAGGGGGATCATCTCCCTCTCCTCCTCGCGGTAGAGCAGGTTGTAGAGGTCCTGCATGGTGACGAAGCGCGCGAACCCCTTCACATCGCTGGTGTAGAGGGCCTTGGCGAACTGCCACGCCCACATGCTCGAAGCCCCAATGTACCGCACCTTCCCCTGGCTGACCAGGTCGGTCATCGTCGAGAGCGTCTCCTCGATCGGGGTATCGTAGTCCCACCTGTGGATCTGGTAGAGGTCGACGTGGTCCGTCTTCAGCCTCCTGAGCGACTCCCTCAGCTGCCACATTATGTGGGCCCTCGACAGCCCGTGCTGGTTCGGTCCCGGCCCCATCTCTCCGCGGACCTTGGTGGCCAGCACCGCGTCGTCCCGGCGGCCGTCGAGGAACTCCCCGACTATCTCCTCCGACCTGCCGTTCGAATACACGTTCGCGGTGTCGTAGAAGTTAATCCCCAGGTCCCAGGCGCGCGAGAGAACCTTCTTCGCCGCCTCGCCGTCGACCCTCCAGTCGTCCCCCGTTCCGAACGACATGCACCCCAGGCAGATCCGCGACACCCTGAGGCCAGTCTGGCCCATCCTGACGAACTCCATGGCCGAAATCGGGGGAGCTGGGGTTATGAATGTTAGCCGGCGTTGCGACGGACCATCCTGGCTTCGGCCCTACCTGAAGAGGTTGGTCCGTGCCAGGTCGAGGACCTCGTCCCCGCGCCCATTGAGGACCGCTTTGGCCATGTAGAGGGTCATCCCTCTGAGCTCCTCTAGCTTCAGGCTCGGCGGGATCGAGAGCTCCTGGCGGTTTACCACGACGTCGAGGAGCGCGGGACCGGGGTGCTGCAGCATCTGCCTCAGCATGGGCTCCACCTGCTCCGGCAGCTCGGCTCGCAGGCCGAGAAGGCCCGCGGCCTCGGCCACCTTAGCGAAGTCAGGGTTGAGGAGCTCAGTACCATGCTCCAGCATCCCTGCCGCCTTCATCTCGAGCTCGACGAAGGCGAGGGCGCCATTGTTGAAGACCACCACCTTCACGGGGAGGCTCTGCTGCTTGAGGGTGAGTACGTCCCCCAGCAGCATCGCGATCCCCCCGTCCCCCGAGAAGGAGACCACCTGCCTCCCAGGGAACGCCTTCTGCGCCCCGATCGCCAGTGGGAGGGCCGCTGCCATAGAGCCATGGGAGAATGACCCCAGCAGCCTGCGCCTCCCGTTCATCCTCAGGTACCGCGCCGCCCAGATGGTGGGGGTCCCCACATCACAGGTGAATATGGC
Organism: archaeon; assembly: GCA_021827865.1. GTDB lineage: Archaea > Thermoproteota > Nitrososphaeria > Nitrososphaerales > Gagatemarchaeaceae > UBA183. Next base: position 91,968 of record JAKAUC010000018.1, on the reverse strand, counting down.
GTCGTCGGCCGCGACCTCGTTGGCCACCCTCGCGACGTACTGGGGGTGTATCGGTGCCTTCCCCGGCTTCCCGACGGCGAGGGAATCGAGCTCGTCCCTGGCCTTCCGGTAGTGGTCCAGGCTGGCCTTCAGGTGACCTTCTCCCCCCTTGTTCGGAGACAGAAGCGGCTTCAACGCCGAGAGGGTCGTCCTGACGTCCCCCACCAGGCCGAGGTCGACCTTGGTCCTCCTCCCAATCTGCCCTCCCCTGACGTCGACCTGGATCACTTTAGCTCCGGGAGGGTAGAACTGCTGGTACGGGAAGTCGGTCCCCAGCATGAGGAGAGCGTCGGAGTCCATCATGGCGTAGTACCCCGACGAGAACCCCAGGAGCCCGGTCATCCCCACGTCGTAGGGGTTGTCGCATTCGATGAACTCCTTCCCCCTCATGGCGTGCACTATCGGGGCGTTCAGCACCCCAGCGACTTCGACCAGCTCGGAGTGGGCCCCCTCGCACCCCGCCCCTCCGAGGATCGTGACCTTCGAGCATGAGTTGAGGATGTCAGCGGCCTTACGTAGCTCAGCATCGGAGGGGCGGACGGACGGGGACGGCCTTTCGAAGGAAGGGACCGGCCGCTGGGTCGTCGAGTCGAGGAGGGCTACATCCCCCGGAATCACCAGCACCGACACGCCTCCCTCGGCGACAGCCGTCCGCATCGCGATCTCGAGCACCCTGCAGATCTGCTCGGGGTGGGAGACCAGTTCGCAGTATAGGGAGCACTCCTTGAACAGCAGCTCCGGGTGCGTCTCCTGGAAGTAGCCGCTGCCGATCTCCCTGCTCGGGATGTGGGAGGCGATGGCGAGGACGGGCACTCGGTTCCTGTAGCAGTCGTAGAGGCCGTTGATCAGGTGCATGTTCCCCGGCCCGCAGCTCCCAGCGCATACCGCGAGCTTCCCGGTCAGGCGTGCTTCCGCGCCGGCAGCGAAAGCTGCAGTCTCCTCATGGCGGACCCCAACCCATTCAATCTCGCCGCCCCTGGCGCGGATGGCGTTGACTATCCCATTGAGGGAGTCGCCCACCACCCCGTACACCCGTTCCACCCCCTGAGAAACCAGAGAATCGACGATGATGTCTGCTACTTTCTTTGTCATGGTCGTCATAGGCCCGCTCGCAGTGATTTATGCCGTTTGTCCTGACAGAACGCCGCGCAGGGTCACGCGGCCCTTGGCCGACCGACTCAGTCAGGCCTCATTGAAGGAACCCCGGCGATGCCTTATAGCGGTTCAATCATCGAAGGGCGCGAATGAGCGCAGCCCAGGGGTCGCGGTCTTTCCTCGAGCCGCTCCTGGGGAAGACCGCCACCTTTCTGTTCGCAGAGAGGCAGGACAACCTAGCCTTCGCCAGGACCCTCGCCGGCCTGCTGGGGGCTTCAGGGATGGCGGCCGCGGTCTTGGACCTCGACGCCTTCTACTCCTCCCACGCCGACTCGGTCCTGACGCCCTCCCCCGCCGAAGCCGACTCGTGGACGCTGAGGGTCCCCGCCCCGGGCTCTGACATCGAAGCGGAGGTCTCCCAGCTCTTCGTCGCCCCCCAGGGCGCCCTCATCTTGGACAGCCTCAACACCCTCTACCACCTCTTCTCCCTCGACGACGGCCGCTCCCGGGGCAGGCGGTTGGGGTTCGCGCTGGCCGGCCTGTCATACCTTGCCAAGACGAACTCGAAGGCCGTCATCCTCGGCATGTACAGGCGCGAGGGCTTCGGGAGGCTCGGGACGGCGAGGTCGATATCGGGGCTCTCTGATATAGCGGCGTCCGTCGAGGTGAAGGGGTCCGAGCTGTCGATGCGGACTGAGAGGGGCTCGGCCTGGCCGGGCGGGGTCTTCTCTACCCGAATCCCTTGAGGATCGCGAGGTTGAACCCTATGAACAGCGAAACGATGAGCAGCAGCAGCGCAAGGGCGAGGTAGAAGTTGACCGCCCTGGGCCTGACCGTCTGCCTGCCGCTCAAGTAGGTGAGGTATATGCCCGCACCCCCCAGTATGATCACCATGGCGTCGACCACGGCTTCGGGGACCGTCTCGTTCGCGCCGCTGGGGTAGGGGATCAGGGTCTCGTTGGCCACAGGGTAGGTGATCGCGCTGACGAACCCGGCCATGAGGCCGATGAGGACGATGACGTAGAGCACCTGGACGAGGCCTCCACCTCTGGTGGCGGAGGACACAGAGCCCACTAGCCAGTCCTTCACGGCGCCTACGCTCCTCCTGTACGCCAACTGGATTGCTTGTCTGATCATCTAACTATCACGCAGGGCTTCAGCTACCTCTTTTGCCCATGGGCCCGTCTGGACGTTGCGTATAACGTTATCCAAGTAGTCTCCCCAACTCATCCTCCCATAGGCCCTGACCCAGAGAGGGTACGCCGCCTCCAGCCTCTCCTTCGCCACAGCGTGGCGCTGGCAGAGTTTCCCCGCGCCCTCCCTGCCGCAGACGGCGCACTTCATGGCTTGCTCCGTCCGGGGCAGTCCGGGTTGACGCAGAGCTTCCAAGGCCGCCTCCCTCCTGAGACGTACACCACTGGCCAGGAGCACTTCTCGCAGGGCTTCGCGGCCGGCCTGAGAGTCCCCCGCTGGGGGAGGGGGGCCGACGCCCGGCACCCCGATGGGTAGTTCGAGCACCCGACGAACCTCTTCTTCGTCGTCCTGGAGCGTACGATCCTGAGGGTTCCGCTCTTGCAGACCGGGCACCCTCCCAGGGCCCCTGCCTTCGAGGCCTCACCGGCAATCGCCGCGTCGATCACCCTGCCCACCTCTCCCTCGTTGGCGAAGAGCTCTGCGAGCTGCTCGGCGGCCGTTCGTACCGTCTCCCTGACGACATCTGCCTCCCCCCCGGCCCCTTCTTCGACCCCTTCCAGCATCTCCTCCACATGCCGGGTGAGTTCGGTGCTCACCACCGAGGGGGCGTACTTCTCCATGGCCTCCACCACCGCAAACCCGAGGTCTGTCACCGTCAGGCTATCCCCAGAGGCGTACCCCCTCGAAAGCAGCGTCGAGATCATGTCTGCCCTGGTCGCCTTCGTTCCGATACCCTCGCTCTCCATCTTCTCCAGCAGGCTGCCCTGGTTGTACCTCGGCGGTCTCTGCTCGAACTTCTCTTCGACGGTCACGCTGACGACTCCCGCCCTTTCCCCTTCGGCTACCGGAGGAGGTTCCTGGTCCCTGCGCCCGGCATACCTGCCGTAGTAGTCCATCCAACCGGGGAAGGTGGTCCTGCTCCCCAAGGCCTTGAACCGGTGCCCCCCCACGTCCATCGAGACGTCGACAAGCTCCCTCCTGGCCGGCGGCCCGAAGCCGGCGAGGAACCTCCTGACGACAAGGTCGAGCAGCGAGGCCGCCTGACCATCCAGCGGCCTCTGAGGCCTCTCCCCGGTTGGATGGATGGCCGGGTGGGCGGGGTCCGACCTCGCCCCTTGGACTGTCCTGGACCCCGACTTCAGTATCTCCTCGACCGCGTCCGAGTACGCGCGCACCCTCCCAAGGCCGCCGAGAATCCTCCTTAGGTCCAGGGAGGGAGGGAGCTTCTGGCTGCTGGTCCGCGGGTAAGAGATCAGGGCGGCCAGGTATAGGCCCTCGGCTATCTGGAGCGTCCTGCTCGGAGGAATCCTGAGCGCCCTGTACGCCTCCTTCTGAAGGTCTCCGAGGCTGAAGGGCGGGGGAGGGCTAACCTGGACCTGGCTCCTCTGCACGGCGACGACGACGGCCGTGCCACCTCTGCACGCGGCGCGAACCTCCTCCGCCTGCGCCTTCGTCCTGACCTTCTCCTCGGCGTACCATGCGGAGAACTCCCTGCCGTCCTTCTCGAACACCCCCGTCACCTTCCAGTAGGGTGTGGGTACGAACTCGCGTATCTCCCGCTCTCTCTTTGCCAGGAACCCGAGGGTCGGCCCCTGGACCCTGCCGACGCTCACGGTCCTGAACCTGTGCCCCAGGCCGAGCGGGGATTGGGAAAGCGCCCTCGACAGGTTGATCCCCCACAGGAAGTCGATCACGTGCCTCGCCCGGCCAGCCCTCGCCAGCCCATCAGCGGCCTGGGGTTCCAGCGAGCCGAAGGACCTCCTCAGGTCTTCCTCCGTGAGGGTTGAGAACCTCGCCCTGAGCGCCCCCTTCTCCTTCCCCCCACAGGCATACCTCAGCAGATTGAATCCAATGGTCTCGCCTTCGACGTCGAAGTCGCAGGCGTTCACGAACCTGGCCGCCCCGGCCGCGAGCTTCCTTATCGCTGCGATGCGCCTCCCGGCTGACGCACTCTCTTCCTCCACAAGGTTGAGCGGGTACCACTCAACGTCGAAGACGGGATAGACTGTCCTCTCCTCCGCGGGGTCAGACACGCCGTAGACGTGGCCCTGGGCCGAGCAGACCACGAACTCCTCTCCATCCTTCGCGAAGCTGAATACTGTCGTCCCTTCCACCTGTGAGGCCGCGCTCCTCCCACCAGAGAGCGCGTCGGCCACCCTCTTCGCTGCGTCGGGCTTCTCACAGACCACGAGGGTGTAGCCACCGCTCACCGCCGGGTCGCCCCAGACCTGAGGACTTTGCGGTGCCCTATCAGTCAACCCTAGTCGAAGGAGCCGTCGATTTTCCTGACGTCGACCTGGAACCTGCTCAGGGCGAGCTTGGTACCGCACTTCCTGCACCTGTAGTCGGTGGCCTTCAGCACGTCCCCCGGCGACCTTAGGTCGAACCCGGAGTACAGCGGAGCGCCGCAGGAGTTACAAACAATCTCATAGGTCAACGTCGAGGCCGGCTCTTCCCGGACATTTAGGCCTATGCGCCCCCCGCGAATCCGAGGCTCCTGAGGAAGACGTCCTCCTCCAACGCCACCGCGAACCTCCTCGGGCCGTACTCCGAACCCTGTCTCAGCGCCTTCTTCAGCCCCCTCACCAGCACCATGGGCGTGGCCTCGTCCGACTCCCCCATCAGCACCTCTGCCGCCGAACTCAGGTCATCGGCCACCGCCTGGGACGTCACTTTGAGCACGTTGCCGAAGAGGTCTCTCCTCCCCCTCATGTCTTGGACCGCCTCGATCCCCGACGACCCCACCGCCACACCGGTGGTCCCTCTCCTCGTGGGGGAGAGCCTACTGTCGCATATCACGACGCCTACGGACACGCCCCTGGAGAACATCAGGGCCTCTCTGATCGTCCGAGCGGCGGCTTCGGGCCTCCTGGGGTAGAGGATCACCGCTCCGTGCCTGACGTTCGACTTGTCTATGCCCGCGTTGGGCGTCAGGAGCCCTTCCTTGCTGGCGAGGAGGAAGCCGGGTATTCCGCCAATCACCCGGTCGGACTCGCGGAGGACCAGCTCGCAGATCCTCGGGTCCATGTGGTGCTCCGCCGCCAGCGCCCTCGCCCTCGCCCCTGGATTCACCCCCCCGAGGCTGACGACCCTCCCTTCTGACATGGCGACGAACTTGCTAGAGATGACGAGCACGTCGCCGTCCCTCAGCTCCGCGCCGACTTCCTCTTCGATGAGCGCGATGAGGTCGAACTTGGCGCCCTTCGCAGTGACCCGCACCGGGCGTAGCGAGAGCAACGAACTCCGCCATCGACGTCGCCCACTTAAATAGCGTCGGGGCCCGCTCGAGCACATGCCCAAGACCACCCAGCTCTTCGGCTACCACTCGAAGCGCGCCAAGCTCACGGAGTTCGCAGGCTACGAAATGCCGCTCTGGTACACCACTACCGCGGCCGAGCACATGGCGGTCAGAAACGCCTCAGGGATCTTCGACGTCTCCCACATGGGGAGGTTCCGCGTGGAAGGCCAGAAGGCCACGGGTTTCCTGGAAGAGCTCGTCCCAACCGCCGTGAAGACCCAGCCACCGGGGAAGGCGTTCTATACGCTCCTCCTCAACGACAGGGGCGGGATAATCGACGACCTGATCATCGAGAAACTCGGGGAGGAATCGTACCTGGTGGTGGTCAACGCCGCCAACGCCAAGGCCGACATGGAGCATATGCGCGCCCACTCTCCCAGCGGCCTCGTCATCGACGACAGGACGGGCTCGACGGCAATGGTCGCGGTGCAGGGCCCCGGTGCCGTCTCCTCGCTCCAGCGCCTGACCGACCTGGACCTGGGCCAGCTCAAGCGGTTCAGGTGCGCGGAAGCCAGGGTGGCAGGCGAGGAGGCGCTGGTTTCGAGGACCGGATACACGGGCGAGGACGGGTTCGAGGTGATCGTCTACGGGGCCACCAGCGAGCGCCCTGACGGGGCGATGAAGGTGTGGGAGAAGCTGGCCGAGACCTCGACTCCCTGCGGCCTTGGCGCCAGAGACTCCCTGAGGCTGGAAGCGGGGTTCCCACTCCACGGTTCCGACATGGACCAGGGCACCAACCCATACGAAGCTGACCTCGCGTGGGTCATCGCCGCCGGGAAGCGCGGCTTCGTGGGCTCGGAGGCCCTGGAAGCGTCCGGAGCCCAGCCCCCATCCAAGGTCAGGCGGGGGCTCGTCCTTGACTTCGGCATCCCCAGGCACGGCTTCGAGGTCCTGGGAGACGCCGGCGCGGCGGGGGTGGTCACGAGCGGCACCTTCTCCCCCGTCCTCAGGAAGGGGATAGCTCTCTGCTACTTGGCGCAGGGGAGCTCCGAGCCTGGCTCCAGGGTCGGCGTGACCATCAGGGGGTCCAGCCAGCCGGCTAGCGTCACGAAACCTCCGTTCTATGACGAGCGGTCATACGGCTGGAAGAGGCAGAAGGATAATTAGCCACACGGGGCGGCGCCGGTCCTGATGGAGATCAAGGGATATCACATTCCAGACGACCTGATGTACACGAAGGAGCACGAGTGGGCCAAGGAAGAGGGGAAGGCCGTGAGGATTGGGATCACCGACTATGCGGCTAAGACCCTCAACGACGTGGTCTACGTCAGCGCCCCGAAGGTCAACGGCGCGGTCGAGCAGGCGAAGTCGATGGGGACCGTCGAGTCCATCAAGGCAGTGTCCGAGGTCTACGCACCCATCTCAGGCAGGGTCGTGAAAGTCAACGGGGTGCTCGACTCCCACCCCGAGCTAATCAACAAGTCGCCCTATGGCGAAGGATGGCTGGTAGAGGTCGAGCCGTCGAACCTGCCGGCCGAGCGCAAGTCCCTCCTCGACGCGAGGGGCTACGCCGCCTACCTGGAAACCCTGCTGCAGAAGTAGCAGAAAGGGCACGGTTAAAATAGCCCGGAGAAAATCGGAGCCCAGACTTGGGCGTACTCGACACCCTACGGCTTTCCATCAGGCGGCCGACCCTGTCGCGCAGGGCCGTCATGCTTTCGATGGCGCTCGCGATCATCTTCTCCATAGCCGTCCTCATGAGGTCCTTCGCGGCGAAGTACGGCTTCTACCTGAACGAGTTCGACCCCTACTACGACTACTATGCGGCCCAGCACATCGTGAACCTTGCACACCAGGAGGGGCTCTACGCCGCCTTCTTCGCGAACCCCGCCGGGTGCGGACCGACGGTCCTCACGAGCTGCCACAACCTCCAAGGATACTTCTTCTGGCACGACATCCAGACCTGGTTCCCCACAGGCCGGAACGTGGCCGCGACGTCTCAGGACGGCCTCCAGATCGGCGGGGCCATGATCTACCTGTTGGTCCATGACGTCTTCGGCGTTCCGATAACACTCTATGACCTCCTGATCATCCTCCCCGTGTTCTTCGGCGCCATCACCGCGGTACTGTTCTACTTCGTGGTGAGGAAGATAGCCGGAGACGCCGCGGGCCTGTTCGCGGCGCTCGTCTTCGCAGTCTCGCCTCCGCTCATCGAAAGAGGGAACCTGGGCTGGTACAAGTCCGAGCCCTTCACGATAATGCTCTTCGTCGCAGCCAGCTACCTGGTGCTCACCATCTTCGACAAGGAGAGGCCCGCCAGGGGCAGGGTCCTGCGCGCCCTAGCCGCCGGGATCATGCTGGGCTACGGCAACACCGCCTGGGGCGGCGGGAACTACTTTACCGCCGCGTTCGGGCTCATCTTCCTCGTCCTCCCCTTCCTGAACATCGAGCTCAGCGGCTACTCGCCCGCCATAGTCACCTTCACCGCGGCCACACTGTTCATGAGCGCCATCTTCCCGTTCCCCGGCGTCCACATCATCACCGATCCCATCGGCCTCGCGATAATCGGAGGGACGGTGTTCTTCCTGGTAGCGCAGTGGGTCAAGACATGGACGAAGCCCACGGAGTTCAGGCCCACGCTCCTCAAGCTCCTGTTTGGATTCGCGCTCGGAGGGCTCGCGCTGCTGAGCTTCGGCTTGGTGGGGTCTCTGACGCTGAGGTACCTCACCGTACTGGCTCCCTGGTTGGTCGCGTCGGGCACCTCCGCCGCCGACCAGCTCGTGAAGTCGGTCGCGGAACAGGCGATGCCCACCGGAGCCGACTACTTCACTTCGTATGCGGTCCTCATGTCCTTCGGGATGGTCGGGGCCCTGGTGGCGTTCAAGAGGAGAGGCGTCCCGATGATCTACGCCCTGGTGTTCGGGCTGACAGGCCTGTACTTCTCAGCATCTTTCTCGCGTCTGCTGGTCTATTCGTCTCTGGCGCTGGGGATACTGGGAGGCATCGGCTTCGCCGAACTCGCCTTCGCCCTGGTCAAGCCGAGCACCACAGCCCTGGTCAAGAAGAAGCAGGTGCCGACCTCCCGCAACGAGATGAAGGTAGTCTTCTCCATAGCGGTGATTGCGCTACTCGTCCTCCCGGCCGGGACGTACTGGATCCCCAACCCGGTCCAGTGCACTTCCAGCGGGCAGCTCTTCTGCGACAACAGCCCGGCCGACGCGGGGGTCAGCATCACCAACGGGGCGACCATCTACTCGCGCGGCGGGTTCCCAGACTGGATAGACACGCTCCAATGGATGAGGCAGAACACCCCGGCGAACTCCGTCATAATCGCCTGGTGGGACTACGGCTACTGGATCACGGTCATGGGCAACAGGACCACCCTGGTTGACAACGCCACGCTCAACAGCTCCAGGATAGCGCAGGTGGGCAGGCTGCTGATGTCCAACGTCACTCAGGCGGCCGCCATGGCCCAGAGCTACACCGACGGCAGGCCCACCTACGTCGCGATCTTCGTCACCGGCAGCATCGTGCCTGTATCATCGACGTCCGGGACTTCCTACTACTACGTACTGCAGGTCCCGAGCGGAGGAGGATTCACCGCAGGGGGCGGAGATGAGAGCAAGAAGCAGTGGTTCATACGCATCGGAGGGCTGAACGAGTCCACCTATCTGGAGTGCCCGACGGCGGGAGCCCCGCCCTGCACCGGCGCCGACGACTTCAACCTGACCCCCTACGCCACTCAGAACTCGCTCTTCGGCCAGCTCCTCCCGTTCCAGTACTCTGGGTGGCTCGTCCCTTCATCGTCGAACACTGGGACCGTCTGCGCCAGCCTGTTCTACTGTTCGTTCTCCTCGACCTACCAGCAGGCGAGCAACGGGGCCCCGCCCTACCAGGCGTTCGCGTATCCGGGCACCCTCAACTACCCATCCAACAGCACCGGCCCGTTCAGGCTCGCCTACATCTCCCCCAGCTTCTCGTTGGCCCAGCAGGGCATCTCGGGGACCTCAGCGGGCAACCCATGCCCGGGAGACACCTCCCTCCAGTGCTTCAACACCATCCTGGTCTACCAGGTGGTCCCAGGCAACTACACCTCCTGAGCCCGATCCGAGTTCAGGCGTTTATTCCAGCGCTCTTCTTGAGGTGAAAAACAGGCGGCTACCGCTCTTCATACGCCAGCGGGCTGCGGTACCTCGCGTACTTGTCGTCGGGCGAGTACCTGGCGGGGTGGACGGTGACTGTCTTGGTCCCGCAGCTGGGGCACTTCTCAGACAGGGTGTACCTGCCGCACTGGGCGCACTTCAGCATCAGGCTCCTCAAGACGACCCGCCGTACTTCCTCGATATCTCCCGCTTGAAGCTGAAAGCGTCATGCTTCCCCACTTCGCCCTTGATCTTGTCTAGGACCACGTCCATAGCCTTCTCGGCCTGCTTGTAGTCGTCTGCCGTTATCCTCACCCTGTAGTGGGGAGCCCCCGCGTACGTGATGTGGACCTCGGCGGAGGGGGCCGACGCGGCCGCCAGGAGCGTCTTCTTCACCTGCTCTATCCCCTCGGGGGACCTCGAGGACACCTCTACCAGCGCCCCTATTTCATACCTGGGCGGGACGATTTTCTCCCCGGCGATCCCGGCCACCGCCTCCGCCTCCTCCTCGGAGAGCCCGGCCCCGGAGAGCCCCTCTGCTCCCTTCCTCGCCGCCGTCTCGAGGGCGGCGTACAGGGTGCCGAACTCCCCCTCGAGCTTATGCCTCAGCTCCTTCACATGGGCGTCGTCTATCCCCATCTTCTTGCTCACGGCATCGATAATCGTAAGCGCCCTCTCCTCCCGCTTCCACTCGATAACCTTCTGGCGCCTCTCCTCGTTGGTCACCTGCCTGAGAGAAAGGTCGATTTCTCTGCGGGCCCTGTTCAGCCTGATGACCTTCAGGATGAGCTTCTGTGACACCTTTGCCACTCTGTCGATGTTCCGCACCCAGCCGGTCGATATCTCAGAGACGTGCAGGAACCCGTTGGTCCCGTCGTACTGGTCCAGGTTGACGTAGATGCCGTGCGACGTGAGTTCCCTCACCGTGCAGACGACAATCTCCCCCGGATCGGGGAGGGACCTGTCTTCGCTCATGTCTTCGTCCGCCGTCCCTGGTGGTATTTGTCGGTTTAGCCCAGCCGCTTGACCACAGTCGCCAGGACCACCGACTTCCCCCCTCTGCTCTCGGCGAGCTTCCTCCCGCACCCTCTGCAGCCGATGTCCTTCGCAGAGTTCGAGAAGAGGATCCGCTCCTCGCCGCAGTCGGGGCACTTCACGAGAAGGAAGACGCTCTTTGTCTTGGGTATCGGCTCCCTGTCGCGCTTCACGCCGCTATCTCCGCCTTCCTGAGCCTGATCCCGTCGCGCATCCTCTCGCGGTTGCACTCACGGCACTTCAGGCGGAGCGTGGCCTTCTTGGTGGTCTTGGCGGTCCTGATCAGTTCTGGGAACTTCTGACCACCATAACCGCGCTTCCTCCCGGCCTGCCTCCTGGCGCCCCAGGACCCTGCGCGCTCCTTCCCTCTCTTGTACAGCGCCACTGAGTGCGTCGTGTGCTTGTGACAAAAAGGACAGTTTGTTCGCATTTCCTTTGGAAACTTCATTGTCTCACTGGGTCGGATTTGCCCCGCTGCCGCTCATGCATTTAAGCTTGGCCTGGCCGAATCCTCATCCTGGTCGTGCAGGGCACCGGCGGGTCCCGCCTCCGCTCAGTTGGCGTCTCTCGGCTGGTCCGCGGACCTCAGTTTCGGGAGGCGCCCCCTCTTCTCGACCTTCTCCCGCCAACGCTTATTATCCAATCCCGGTTGACCCGGACGAAGGAACCCGGCAAATCTTGTTCCACGCAAAGACCTCCAGCTCGGTTGAGTGGCGGGCAGTAGCGGCCGCGGTCAAGACCCTCGTCGAGGAGGCGACGTTCGACGCGAACTCCGAGGGAATCACATTCCGGGCGATGGACCCGTCCCACGTCGCGCTGGTAGACCTCGCCTGGCCGGTCTCAGCGTGGGCCGCCTACGAGTGCGACAAGCCGTTCCGGTTCTCCGTCCGCGTCGAAGACTTGGTCCGGACCATAGGGCGGGCCGAGACCAAAGACAGCGTGGAGATTTCGTCCGGAGAGGACGACAGCATCATGATACGATTCACCAACGGTTACAAGCGCGAGTTCAACATACACCTGATTGAGAGCACCGCCGCGTCGGCTCCCCTCCCGAAGCTAGAGTTCGACACGAAGATGACGCTGACCAAGACCATACTGGAGAAGGTGCTTGGGGACGTGTCGGTCGTCTCCGACCAGATTACGCTCAACACGACCAAGGACAGGATGACGTTCTCAGGGAAGAGCGACGTCGGAAAGGCCGAGATCTCCCTCGCGAAGAACGACGCGGACGTGCTCGAACTGACTTCCAACGCAGAGAGCAAGGCGACATACTCCACTGACTACATTTCAGGAATCCTGAAGGCCCTGGGCGGGGTCGTCGACACCGTCGAGTTGGAGTACTCGACCAAGAAGCCTGTCCGCCTGATGCTGAAGCTGAACGACCAGGGCGCAAAGATGGCTTACTTCCTCGCGCCGAGGGTCTCGTCCGACTGAAGCCCCGCTCAGAACGGCGGAGGCCGGGATGCGCCCACGGCGGGTCTCTGGGAGACCGACGCCGGGCCCACACAAACGGTTTTACCTTCCACCGCCCCGCCTCGGCCCCGTAGCCGTTGCCCAGGAGCCTTGAAGAAGCGACGATATCTGAGCTGCAGGCGGCCATGGAGGCCGGGGAGCTCACCTCCAGGGCCCTGGTCCAGGGATACCTCGACAGGATCGCCAAGGTCGACAGGGCCGGGCCAAAGCTGAACTCGGTGATCGAAGTCAACCCTGACGCCCTCAAGATAGCGCGCCGCCTGGACGAAGAGAGGCGGAGGAAGGGCCCCCGGGGCCCGCTGCACGGGATCCCCGTGGTCCTGAAGGACAACATCGCCACGACCGACAGGATGGAGACCACCGCAGGCTCCCTGGCTCTGGTGGGCTCCAGACCAAGGCGCGAGGCCTACGTAGTCAGGATGCTCCGGGACGCCGGGGCGGTCATACTGGGCAAGACAAACCTCAGCGAATGGGCCAACTTCCGCTCCAACAATTCTTCCAGCGGGTGGAGCGCCCGGGGCGGACAGGTCCGCAACCCCTACGTACTGGACAGGTCCCCCTGCGGCTCCAGCTCAGGCTCGGCGGTGGCGGTGGCCGCGAGCCTCGCGGCGGCCTCCCTGGGGACCGAGACCGACGGCTCGGTACTCTGCCCGTCCTCGGCCAACGGCATCGTCGGGATCAAGACCACCATAGGGCTCGTCTCTCGCGCCGGGGTGGTGCCCATAGCCCACAGCCAGGACACCGTGGGCCCCATGGCTAGGACCGTCGCCGACGCCGCCATCCTCTTGGGGGCCATGGTGGGGGTGGACAGGGACGACCCGTCGACTAGGTCGAGCGCGGCCAAGTCCCGGCGCGACTACTCTAGGTTCTTGGAGAGAGACGGGATGAAGGGCGCCCGCATCGGGGTCCCCCGTGAGGTGTATTTCGGCTACAGCGACACGGCCGACGCCATCGCAGAGGCTGCGATAAGGAAGATGCGGAGGCTGGGCGCCACCGTCGTGGACCCTGCGGACATCCCGACGGCGAAGAAGATGGGCGAAGGCGAGATGACAGTCCTGCTGCACGAGTTCAAGGCCGACCTGAACCGCTACCTCTCGGGGCTCGCCTCGTCGAAGGTGAGGTCGCTCAAGGAGGTCATAGCGTTCAACGAGAAGCACAGGGGGAAGGAGTTGAAGTACTTCGGCCAGGACCTCTTCATCAAGGCGGAGGAGACACCCGGCCTGAAGGACAGGAAGTATCTGAAGGCGTTGAAGAGGGACCTCCTGCTGTCGAGGAAGGAAGGGATCGACTACGCGTTGGACAAGCACCGACTGGACGCCCTGGTCGCGCCGACCAACTCGCCTCCCTGGGTCGTCGACCACGTCGACGGGGACCACGGCGTCGGAGGGTCGTCGCAGCCCACCGCCCTGGCGGGCTACCCTGCGATCACGGTCCCTGCCGGCTTCGTCTTCGGCCTCCCGGTGGGCATCACCTTCATGGGCCGTGCTTACAGCGAGCCGACCCTGATCAGGCTCGCCTATGCGTACGAGCAGGCGACCGGCCACCGGGCCCCGCCGAAGTACTTGCCGACGACGGCCTGGGAATAGGGCTGCCCCGGCTCAGGTGTCTTCTCCCCCGTCTCCACTTCCAGCTTAGCTTCTCAGGAGGAACCCTTAAATCGCCATTATGACATATGTTATAATATGGACGAGAGCTACTCGCATCCCGAGGTCCTCGTATCGACCCAGTGGGTCTCCGAGCACCTGCACGACCCCAAGGTCAGGGTCGCCGAGGTCGACTACGACCCGGCGGCAAACTACACCCAGGGGCACGTTCCGGGGGCAGTCCTCTTCGACTGGAAGAAAGACATGAACGACCCCCTGAACAGGAACATCCTGTCGAAGGAGCAGATGGGGGAGCTATTGCAGCGGAACGGCGTATCGAACGACACCATCCTGGTCCTCTACGGCGACTTCAACAACTGGTTCGCGGCCTACGCCTTCTGGGATCTCAAGTACTACAGCGTCGAAAACGTGAAGCTGATGGACGGGGGGCGGAAGAAGTGGCTGCTGGAGGACAGGCCGATAGCCAAGGACGTCCCGTCTTACCCGAGCTCCAAGTTCAGCGTCGCAGAGCCCGACGTGAAGATCAGGGCGTACAGGGAGGATGTGAGGGCGGCGGTCGGAGGACCCGGCAGGGTCCTCGTCGACGTCAGGGGCCCGAAGGAGTTCTCAGGCGAGATAACGGCGCCGCCGGAGTACCCCAACGAGGCAGCCCAGAGGGGAGGGCACATCCCAGGCGCGAAGAACATCCCCTGGGGCATGGCGGTCAACGATTCAGACGGGACCTTCAAGCCGAGGCGGGAGTTGGAGGCGCTGTACGCCTCCAAGGGCGTCACCAGCGACAAGCAGGTGATCACCTACTGCAGGATCGGCGAGCGCTCTTCTCACAGTTGGTTCGTGCTGAAGTACCTGCTTGGCTATCCTGAGGTGAGGAACTACGACGGCTCCTGGACCGAGTGGGGCAACTCTATCCTCTACCCCATCGAGAAGTAAGGCTCAACTCTTCTTCACTATGAAGTGGCGGAGGGCGCCCTCGGGGCGAACCTCCAGGAGGGCGTTCCCGGTCTGGCCCTCCCACCTCATCATCTCGATCTCGGCGGTGGGGTCGTCGGAGACGAGGTGGACGACCGCCCCCCTGGGGGAATTTGCGAGCTCTTCATCCAACCGCGAGAGCACAGCAGAGCACTCTGTGCCGACCTCGTAGAGCTCGATGTCCGGGAATGCGGCGAAGCAACGCACCTTCATGGAGCTGTGCCTCTGCTCGATTGCCGGCGCGGCGCCAGCGAGGGGCTCCAACCGCGAGCCCGGACTCGCCTTCTCCACCAGAGCGAGCCATCCATCGCCGAAGGGGTCTCTGTTGACGGTCCGCGGTTCCTTTGTGAGCGCCCCGTTGGTTTCCTTCACGACGCAATCGAACGGAGCCCGGACCACTTCGAAGTGCCTGGGTCCCTCCACGGAGGCTATGGAGTTCCCCTGGGCGATTCGGGCGCCTGCAGGCTTGAAGGTGACCGCGGTCAACCCCCCCGAGAGCCACGGGAGGAGGGGGGTGACGCCGACTCTCCAAAGCCCCTCCTCGAGGCGCCCCCACGTCCCGAACTCGGGATCGTACAGCACGTCCTCCCTGTACTCGCAACCGCCTAGCTTCACGCTCGAAGGCCGGCCCGCGGGGCCTTAGATGGTTTGCGGCCCTCAGGCTGACCGGCGTTCACCGGCGACTCCCGGGGAGCGGCCACGCGTTGAACGGCTGAAATAGCGGCGCCGGGGGAGCGGGCTGTGCTTCGCGGTGGCTACGGCGGAGTTGTGATCCACAGCGTGTCCGCCCTCTTCGGGCTGATCCTCGGGCTGGTGGGCGCCTCCCTGGACTTCTACTCGGGGTATCAACTCATCGCCGGGTCGGCCCAGAGCTCCGCGCTTCCCTCTGGCGTGGGGATGCCGGCCGTCCAGTACGTCAATTCCGGGCTCCCCTGGGGGGCAGGGGTCGCCGCATTGGGGGTCCTGGTCGCCTCCACCTCGGTGGCGAGCGTCTCGGTGTTCGGAGCCGCCCACATGAGGGCGTTCGGGGCGCTCATGGTCGTCTACGGGCTCCTCATGGTGCTGGTCGGGTTCGCAATGGGGGGCCTGGCGTCTGCCATGGGGCCGGAGTCCCTCTCTGGTTTCGGGATGCTCCTGGTGGGGGGGCTCATGGCGATCAACGGCTTCATGATGCTGAGGGAAGCCACGTACGCCCCGGCAGCCATGTACTAGACGGTCGCATCCAAGGGGCGGTTATCTTAAAGCGGGCGGAGGGTGCATGACACCCGCGATGACAGTGAAACCAGACGGGTCAGTGAAGCCCGAGAATGTCGAGAGGGCCGTCAAGACCGAGATCGAGTGGCTGGTCGACAGGCACGACGGCGCGCCCAACTTCGAGATGAGGAGGTTCAGGATCAGGCCTGGTGGGAGCATACCGAGGCACTTCCATCCAGAGATAGAGCACGAGCAGTACGTGCTCCGAGGGCGTTACAAGATGGGTATCGGGGGGCAGGTCCACGAGGTGAAGGCCGGTGACTCCATCTACATCCCCAAGGGCACCATGCACTGGTACCAGAACACGGGGGACGAAGACGCGGAGTTCCTCTGCATAATCCCGAAGACCGAGAGATACGAGTCCGTCTATCCTGACGAAGAGGGACGGCAGAGCTAGTCGGAGTCCGGGGCTACCAGACGCCCGCGTCAGAGGGCGGCCCGACCCGGGGGCTGTCCTCACGGGAAGATGTCGAGCGGAATCATGGCGCCGACCACCCAGTTGGGCTGGTCGACAACCTCGTGGATCCTCAGGTCCACGGCGACGCTGCACAGGACGTACGCCTCTTCCTTCGCGAGGCCGTATCTCTCCGTGAGGTGCTCGATCATCCCACGCACGGCCTCCTTGGACGCGGCCATCAGGTCAGGCGCTATGCCCGTGGTGACGTAGTACCCCTTCTTCGGCGGCTGCTCTCCCTTCGTGGAATATCGGGGGGAAGAGAGCCCGGTCCCCTTCACGACGTCGAACCTGAACCTCGCCTCCCCCGCGCACTCGATGGCGCTTACGCAGACCTCACCGTCTCCCATGGCCGCGTGGAGGTCCCCGGTAGAGAAGAGTGCGCCCTCGACCATGACGGGTAGCTCGAGGCGGCTCCCTGCCGTCAGATGCTTGATGTCGAGGTTCCCGCCGTGCCTTCCCGGCGGCATGACCGCGTGCCCCCCTGGTTCCCCGGGGGCGACACCCATGACCCCGCAGAATGGCCTGAGCGGTATCCTGATCCCCTTCTCGAAGGGTGCGAAGTCCTTGCGGCCGAGGTCCCATTTGTACAGGTAGGGCCTCTGGAATTCCTCGAGCAGGCCTTCGCCGGGGATTATTGCAGACCAGCCGAAGTCCCCACTCGCGACTTCGAGGACGTCGACAACGAGGGTGTCCCCCGGCGCGGCTCCAACGACGTATACCGGGCCTGACAGCGGGTAAAGCTTGGACGGGTCGAAGCCGGGCCTTTCCGGCGGGGTGTCCTTCGTCACCTGCCAGCTACTGACGTCGTTGATGTCGAAGGAGACGTCGTCTCCCGGCTCAATACTAATCACCGGCTTGTGTTCCCTGCTCCACAGATAGTGGAAACTCTCCCTCCCTATGCGTTGGTTGCCCACGGACGCTCCACAGGCTCTCCCCTCAAAGCTGTTTCGCGGACCGGGGCGCGACTTCGGTCGGGCGCCGCCACCGGACGAGGCGCGGAGTCCGGCTCCCAGGGGTGGCTCATCCGCGGTGCCGGACGAAGGCCTAGTGTTCTTATCTCCCGGGTCTGAGGTGAGAGTCGCAAGATGAACGAGGCCACGAAGAACTTCCTCAGGTCCGCGTACAAGGAGTTCTACTTCCGCGGGGCGGGTGCCATAGAGTTCCCACGCGAGGTCGGGGCCAGGGAGTTCGGCTACATCCCGTTCGGAGGGGGGATGGTCCGCCACCTGTCGTTCAGGAGCGAAGGGGAGGCGGTCGCGGAGATCCTGAAGCAGTCGCCGTCCTCGGTCTACTGCTCCAACGCCCGCTACGAGAGCCCCGCCAGGCCGATAGATGAGAAGGGGTGGCTCGGAGCCGAGCTGATCTTCGACATCGACGCCACCGACATCCCCACCACATGCAAGAGGGGGCACGATCTCTGGTACTGCGAGAAGTGCTTCGCTTCAGGGAAGCTCCCCAGGCCGGCCAAATGCTCGAAGTGCGGCGGGCCCAGCGCGCAGTTCCATGGGACCTGCGAGACGTGCCTGGGTGCGGCCATGGACCACGCCATGAGGGCGGTTGGCTTCCTCACAGAGGACTTCGGGGTCGACCGGGATGCGATTAGCGTGTACTTCTCAGGCAACCGGGGATACCACCTGCACGTCTACGACCCTAGGTTCGATCCGCTGGACCAGCTCGCCCGCGGCGAGATAGCCGAGTATGTCCGCGGGTCATCTCTTCCTCTCAGCCAGACGATCGCCTCGACTCTCCGGCACAGGACCCAGACCGGCGCCGTCGGCGCGGGGTGGACTAGGCGCATAACGACGTACACCGACGCGCGCAGGGAGGACTACGACGGCACCCTGCAGAAACTCGTGTCTGAAGCAATCGCGTCCCAGCGTGCCCTCGTGGACTCTTCGGTGACGACCGACATCCACCGCGTGTTCAGGCTGGCAGGGACGCTGCACGGAACGATGGGGATGTCGAAGATGAAGGTCGTGTCCGTGGACAGGTTCGACCCCCAGGAAGACCCTTACGTCCTGAGCGCGAAGCCGGTCACCATCGCAGTGTCTTTTTACCCCCAGTTCAGGGCCCGGCACAGGGACTTTGGCCCTTACAAGTCTGTCACAGTGGAGCTGCCAACCTACGCGGCAGTACAGATCCTGACGAGAGGCCTGGGAGAGGTGGTCTGAGTGCCTGAGGGGACACTCGAGTACCTGAAGCGCAGGCTCGATTCGGAAGCGCTGTCCGAGGTGCTGCTCCCCCTGCCGGCCGATTTCTACTCGGGCATCTCGGGGTACAGCCAGAAGCTGAAAAGGTCCGTGGGCTCTGGGGCGTCCGACATGGCCGTGCGCCTGGCCGCGGTCCAGGGGAGGCTGATCGAATCAATGGTGAGGCAGCTGCTGCAGCTCCGGACGAGGAAGGCCATGAGGCAGAACGCTGTCCTCCAGCTCCTGCCCGAGGAGCGGTACGTGTGCTCCGCCGAGCAGAGGTTCGAGAGGCGGTTCCAGACGCTCGTCGAGGCAGTCTCGGCTGGTCAGCCATCGTTCGTCGAGTTCGCGCACATGACAGAGAACCAGAGGAGCATCACCGTGAGGTTCGTGAAGCACGTCAACGAGTTGGTGGGGCTGGACCTGAGGCGCTACGGCCCCTTCGAGCCGGAGGACGTGGCGTCGATCCCCGCGGCCAGCGCGGACATCCTGATAGCGGGCGGGGACGCGATTGAAGTGACGACCAGGGACGACGTCTAGGGAGCGTCTTGCGCGTGGCCTAGCTGTACGACCGCCAGGTGTGGCTGCACTTCACGCACCTGTAGAACTGCGTGGGAGGCTCGTCCCCACTCCTCGTCTGCAGGAACCACCAGAACGCCTCGTTGTGCCCGCACTTCGGGCATTCCATCTTCGTCGTCGGGAGGGAGTTCAGCTTCTCCTCCTTCTCCCCCACTATCTTGATCTGGGGGGTGTTGGAGAGCTCCTCTTCGGTCTTCTGGACCAGAGCGTTCTCTTCCTTCTTTGAGTATCCGCAGTTGTCACAGTTGTACGTTACGGAGACTTCCCGGGCCCCCTTCACCTGCTTCAGCTTGAGGCGCGTGCCGCACTTCGGGCAGAATTTCAGCTCGACCCACCACCGAGGGCCTTCTTCACGTCGTCGTAGAGCTCTTTGGTGGTTTCCATGGCCCTGTCGACGCTGTTGGCGAACGCCTTCTCGGGCTTTATCCGCTGGGACCTGACCTTCAGAACGAGCTTCTTGAGGAGTGGGTGGGGAGGGAGGACGCCAGCGAAGGTCACGCTCTTCTCCTCCAGCAGCTCGTGGTGCACGATCTCGGCTAACGAGTAGTCTTCCCCGGTGATTTCCACCGTGAGGCCTTTCTCGTCTTCACTCGTGGTCTGGACCTGCATTTTACTTGTCGGGCCGTCGGACTCTTGTTATTAAACAGATAGCGGTGTCCGTCTCAACCGGCTTGCTTGGGCCCAGGCTTACGGCTCGATGGGGGTGTTCCCGAAGTCCCTGGCGATCTTCCTCTCCTCCACGTTGCCGCACTCGTCGCACTTCAGCTTGGTCGCGCTCCCCTTGAGAAGCGGCCTGCCGCAGTTCCCGCACAGTGCGGCGACGACTCCCATGTCTGGCTCGTCTATGGTGAGGTGGATTATCCCGTTAACCAAGCTGAAGACCCGGCATCTGACGATGTCTCCTGGCTTGACCGGGGTGGTCCTTCTCTCCCCCCTGCCTCCCCCCGACAGCCCCCTCAGTGAGAGCATGCCGGAGAAGTCCTTGTAGGTGGGCTTCCCGTTGAGGAAGAAGACGTGGACGTTGGCGGAGTTAGCCTGTGACCCCTCGACCTGGCCTGTGACCCAGTCGTCGACCCTGGTCAGCTCGGGCTCGGCAAAAGGCTGGACTGAAATCTCCATGCTCTTCATGTCCTTCACCACCGAACCGGCCCTCAGGGCCCTGATCTGCCCGGAGGAGTCGTAGGTGTGCGGGCCGGGGAGGAACTCCTCTGATACAGCAAGCCTGTCCCCGGGGAAGGCCAGCGGCGTTTTCTTTCGCTCTTTCATCGCTTTATCAGTCCCACCGTGAGTTCGATCCATTTCGCGCGCTCAAGGAACTCCCCCGGTTCCCTCCCCTCAATAAGTGCGACTAGGGCATCCGCCTGGGGTATGGACAGCACCGGCCTGTCGAAGGTGAACCCATCCACCGATATCCTGGGGCAGGCGGTCTGGACGAACGCTTCGATTTCTCTGTGAGGGGCCAGCCGCTCTGCTGTGACGTCTCTCATGGCGAGCCTGACCACCTTCCTCCCGCTCATCTCGAGGCGCTTCGCTATCCAGTTGCTCCTCCCGAGCATCTTCTGCCCCTCCTTCAGCCCCGTGATGACCCCGAACACCCGCGCGTCCCTGGCCTTGTAGACGGCCAGTATGGCCCGCTTCCTCCTCTCGTCCGCTGCCGCCTGCATGTCCGTCACCTCGTTCATGTATGGGTCGAGCATGAATGTGGGCTTCCCCATGGCCAGCGCCAGACCCACGGCATGGAACTCGCTCTCCCCCAGGAAGGCGAAGGCATCCACCTCGTCTCTTATGGGGAAGGGCGTGGAGAAGTCGCACCCGAACACCTGCCCTTCGAGCATGAGGTTGTTCCCTCTGCCGACCTTCACTTCGAACCCCTTGGCCTCGAGCCTTTCCTTCACAGGGCCGAGTTGGTGGAGGTGCTGGCTGAAGGTCGCGAGCCCTATCCGCCTGTATGGGGCCAGCCGCTCTGCAGCGGTCTCGACGACGTCCCCGAACTCCACGTCGTCGACCGCGTCGATCAGGTATGTGTAGTCCCCCACCTCTTCGACCGACGCGTTGTGTCCGATGTGCAGGGCCAGGTCGGCCTGCAGCTTCCCGGCGTCGTCATCGACGGTGTCGCAGATCCCGAAGCAACTGTCCCCCGACATTATGGCGGTCACCCCATACCTCTCCTTCACGTGCTCCATCAGCTCCTTGGTCTGCCTGAGCAGCCCTCCGGGCGCGTTGACCAGCACCACCTTCGGCTTCTTTGCCTCGATGATCTCGAACACCTTCCTTTCATCTATCTTGACGGTCATAGGAATCTTATCGCAGCCCTGCTTTCTGAGCCGCTCCCGCGGGGCCAGTTATATAGTTGGAGGGGGTTCCGACTGCTTCGTCAGCATCCTCGCTGACACAGCTCCCATCCAGGCGAGCACCGACCCCAGGAACAGCCTCTCTGTCAACCCCCCATAGTGCGCGAACAGGCCAGGGACAACGAGGGCGCCGAGGAGCTCGACAGCACAGAGGAAGGCCGACAGATACGCAAGAGGGACCGCCACCCCCCTCGCACGGGAGAGCTCTCTGTTCCCAGACATCCCGAGCGAAATGTATAGCGCCCCCACCGCGGCTCCGGCGAAGGCGACAACCGCCAGCAACAGGTGCACGGCCCCGTGCCACGAGACGGGGGTCGGCGGGACGTCAGTCGGGAAGGCCGCCAACAGGAGAGACCCCACGGCCCAGGCCGCGAAGAAGTAGCCTCCGCGCCTGAAACGGAGGCCTGTAGTGTCGGAGCTGTTCGCAGCGAGAGCCAGGGCGAACAGGAAGCAGAGGGAGAGCACTCCACGGTTGACAAAGTTGAGGGTCATGACGTACCCATATGGTCCGACCGCGAGGTCGCTCTCTGCCTGGCTGATGGGGCTGTAGTGCGGCGGGAGAGCCTGTGCGACTGCGTCCAAGATGACGTAGAGGGCGAGGAGTGCGAGCGTCAGGACGAAGAGGGACCTGGCCCGTCTGGCCTGGGCGGCTTCGTCAGGGACGGCGACCATGCCTGGAGCCGCCGAGGCGATCATCGGCGGCATTAAGTCCTTCGAAGTTCTTTCGACGGGAGGCCCAGGTTCATTTAACCACGTGGGGCCGAGGTGCCCGGATGACGGAGCGCGACCGGGGGATTTTCAGCCTATCCAGATCCCTGCTGCTGAACAGGAACGTCAGGGCCATCGCAGTCACGGGCTTGATCTCGGGGGTCTACATCGGGATGCTAAACGTCGCCCTCCAGCTCTTCCCCGGGACCCTCGGGTTCGGCGTGGCGGCTCTCGGGGTGCTCCAGGCCCTGGGCAACAGGTTCTCCGGGGCGGCGGCCACCTTCGTCCAGCCGCTGGCCGGCCACCACTCCGACCTGCACAGCCGGAAGCAGTCCATCCTCCTCGGCAGCGTCACCACGATTGCCTCCATGGTCTGCTTCATGGGGGCGGCACTGTCGCGCGACGGATACCTGGTCCTCCTCGCATTCGTCCTGTATGGGGTGTCCGTACTTGGGAGCCCCGCTTCTCAGGCCATGGTGGCCGAGTCTGTCAACCTGGACCCCCACCAGATGGACGTCGCCTACAGCTTGGTCTTCTTCCTGGGGACGGTGCCGGGGGTTGTCTCCCCCTACCTGGCGGGGGCGATGGCGGAGACCTACGGCTACCTGCTGATATTCACGGTGGCCGCCCTTCTCGAGTCCGTGGACCTCTACATATACTGGACGAGGCTCTCGGAGACCAAGCACGTGCTCGCAGCCGAGCCTGGGCAGGGGTCCAGGTTCTCCATGAGGGAAGCGTTCACCTTTCCGCGGTCGTCCTGGGGATATTACGGGGCCCTCGCCATGGACGCCTTCGCCTTTGGGATAAGCTCCAACATCATCTACGCCATGGCCGAGGACCAGTTCCACTTCACCGCCTCCGACGTCGGCCTGCTCGTCGCCGTGTGGTACCTCGCCATGCTCGCTTCCCAATACCCAGCCACGAGGGTCCTGATCAAGATCGGTCCGAAGAGGACCTTGATGGCCTCGGAGGCGCTGGGGACGGTGCTGATGGCGGGGTGGGCACTCTCCAACTCCCTCCCGGAGTTCGTCGCGTTCTCCGTGGTCTTCGGGGTGTCGGTCACGACATGGGTCCCCGGGGTCTCATCGCTCTTAATGACTCACGCCCCGCCCAAGACGCGCGGAGGGGTAGGGGGGAAGGTGGCCGCCTTCAGGGGTCTCGTCGCCTTCCCTGCGCCCATAATCGGGGGCTTCCTCTACCAATATCTCGGGTATGAAGCCCCCATAATCGCCAGCTTGGTGGGGACAGTAGTCTGCGTCGCCCTGATGTTCAAGTATCTGCCGGAACGCCCGACGGCCAGCGCTGAGGGAGGAACGAAGTGACCCCCACCACGGCCCGGACGAGGGTGGGGGACGCCGGGCCGAAGGGCAGGGGGGTGTTCGCCGCGGGGCGGATCCCTCACTCGACGACCATCACGACCTTCAGGGGAACCCCAAGATGGATCTGGGATATCCCACTGGAAGCTTGGCCCTACGCTATCCAGGTGGACTACGACAGGTACGTCGTCCCCAGGAGGAAGGGCGTAGGGTGGTACATCAACCACTCCTGTGAACCGAACTGCGTGATGTCCGGACTATCCATCGTCACGGAGAGAGAGGTAGAGAAGGGGGAGGAGCTAACGTTCGACTACTCCACGGACGTCGACTGGGTCGGTTTCAGGATGGAGTGCAAGTGCGGGAGCGACCGCTGCAGAGGGACGATAAGGGCGTACAGGTTCCTTCCGAAGGAGCTGAAGCGCAGGTATGGCCGGTCCGTCGCCCCTTTCATCCGGAAGAAGTACGTATTATCATAATTCGAGGGCGCCTCGGCCTCGCGAGGGGTGCGGGGCAGGCGGCCACCCCTTCGTCCAAGCCTAGCCGGCAACAGGGCCTTTGTCTGCTGCCGGCTTCGGTATCAAGAAGGCGCCCGCAGCCGAGGCCACCGCCAGTAGGGCCATGTATTCGAAAGAGAGGCCAAGCCTGTTGTAGTTGTTGAAAATGAGCGCATAGATTAGCAGAGGGCCCACAGCGTTCCCGCCGGTCGCTCCCAGTCCCCAGACGAGGGAGTTGCTGAGGGTCGAAGCGGTTTCGGGAGCGTAGTCCGCCGCGAGAGACATCAGCACCGGAAACCCGGTGTAGGCGAAGACGCCAAACAGGGAGAGCAGGGCGACCCCCAGGAGCCCCTGGACGTTGACGTATCCCACTATCGAAGCCGCTGCCCCCAGGGAGGAGGCCGCCAACACGAGCCTGTGGTCGACCTTCTCGACGAGCCTGCCGAAGGCGGGCTGGCCCAGGATGGCGGAAGCGTAGAACACGGTCATGGTCAGGCCCAGGGATGCCCCCAGGCCGAGGCCCCGCTGCTGGGTGAGGAACGTTGGTATGTAGGCAGCAATCCCGAAGAGCGCAGCCGACCTCACGAAGGATATTGCCACGAGCGCTACCATCGGCACCGTGAGCGCGCCGCGGATGGACTTCGCCCCAGCGTTCCTCCTGGTCCCCGCTGCCTTCGCAGACCCCAGCCCTGCCCAGATGAAAAGCGCAGCCGCGACTCCAAGCAGCCCGAAGAAGCCCATGGAGCCCGGAACGGTGAACGCAGCGGCTGCTAGGACATACAGAGTCGGATAGAGCGCCCTTCCAACGCTTCCCATGGCGCCGTTGAGCCCAAGCGCGCGCCCAGCGGTTCCGCGCCCGAAGGACGACTGCAGGATGCTCCCCCCGAGTGGATGATAGAATGAGCTCCCGAACCCCATCCCCAGGTCACAGAGGAGGCCGACGGCGAAAAGGTCCTGGCCCCTCAGGTAGATCATCGACGTGTAGAAACCTACCAGTCCGATCCCCAGGAGCCCTATCCCAACTGCCATCAGCCTCCCTGTCTCGCCCGTCTTGTCGGCCTGGCTCCCGACAAGGATACTGAACGCCCCCGAGCTGAGGTAGAAGAGAAAGAGGAGGACCGCCACCTCCGCGTGGCTCGCCCCATACATGCTGCTGAGGACGTCGACGATCAGCGGAAGCAGGAACACCGAGCCGTCGTTGACGAAGTGCCCGACGGATGTGAAGACCAGCGCTCTGGTCTTCCCCACGCCGACAGGCGAGTCCGCCGAATGGTTACTCGCGGCCGTACGCCTCTCTGGTCTTTTTCACCCCGTCGTCGCCCAATCCAGGCGCGCCCCCCACCAACCGGCCGGCCAGATAGATCTTGGCGCTCTCCTCGAGCACCTCCAGCCTGGACGCGGCCTCATGCAGGTCCCTCCCCATCGAGAAGAACCCATGATTCTTTATCCCGACCACGTCGCACCTCTTCAGCTGGGTCGCAATCGCCCTCGCACAATCCTCCCCAGGCACAGCGTAATCCACCACTTCCATTTGCCTGATCATGACCGCGTGCTCAGGGGTCATGACGGGTACCTTCATCCCCGCGCTGATGAGCCCGACGGCGTTGGGCGGGTGGCCATGCACGACGGCGTTCACGTCTTCCCTGGCCCTGTAGGCGGCGAGGTGGGTGGGGAGCTCGCTCGACGGTCTCCCCCTGCCGACGACCTTCCCCCCGAGTCTCACCCTGACGAGGTCGCCACGGGCCACCCCACCCTTGAAGTAGCCTGCCGGGGTGATCAGAATCTGGTCCTTCGCATCGAGGAGCGCGCTGGCATTCCCGCCTACGCCGGAGACCAGCCCCCGCTCGTACATCCTCCTGATGGTGCGGGCGAGCTCCTCTCCCAGCGGCTTCGCTCCGGCCATGTTTCTTAGCTGCGGCCTGGTGCTTATTATGGTGCGTCCACCCCGCCGCCAGCTGCCGGGCGATGGCGGACCTCTGGCGCCTCATCATCGACTGTACGACGCCGACGTGGATGGGCGCGCTTTGGCGTCCCGGGGCTCGCCGACTGCAGGCGATTGAGGGCGATGTTCGAGGCGGCGTCGGGGGTGGAGCCCTGTGACCACTCTGACGACTGGGATCAGGTCCCTGGAGCGGCGGCCTCACGGGCAGGCGTCGTCGGCTAGGCCAGGCCGACCGAGGCTGCGCTGAAGTCCCAGAGGTCTCGCGCGAGGGTCTTGTCGTAGGACGCCGCGGCCGATCTCCTCTCGCGCTTACGGTCGAAGTATTTGCCGGTCACTCCTTCGAGCTCGGGGGAGGAAGCGAGGAACACGGGCGACCCTGCCCCCTCTTCGGGGCTGATGAGGAAGAGCCTCGCGACCTTCATCACGAAGGACAGACGCCCGAGGGGCCTTCCCCAGATGTTCGTGGCCACGGCGCCTGGGTGGAGGCAGTTCGCCGTGACCCCTGTCCCATTGAGCCTCTCGGCGAGCTCGTAGGTGAAGAGTACCTGGGCCAGCTTCGCCCGCGAGTACGCCTTCATCACACTGTACCCCTTCTCCATCTGAATGTCGCCCAGGTCGATGCGCCCGCCATAGTGCGAAACGGAAGATACGAACACGATGCGCGAGGGGGCGCTCTTCTTCAGCACGTCCAAGAGGAGGTTGGTCAGCAGGAACTGCGACAGGTAGTCGACCTGGAGGGTGGTCTCGAACCCGTCGGGGGTCACCGACCGGGTCAGCTTGGCTATCCCCGCGTTGTTGACGAGCACATGCAGGGAGTCGTGGCTCCCCAGATACGTCCGAGCGAGTTCCCTGACCGATTGGAGGGAGCTGAAATCGGCAAGAAGGAGCTCCGCGGACCTGGTCCCGCTCTCCCGCCTGATGAAGTCCATCGCCCTCTCGCCCCTTGCCCTGTCCCTGCAGACGAGGATCACCGTTGCGCCGAGTCGGGCAAGCTTCCCTGCTGTGGCCCTGCCGATGCCCGAGCTCGCTCCGGTCACCATGCACACCTTCCCGACCATCGATCCGGAATCCAAAGCTGCGCTCCCATGCCGCGACGCCGCGGCTCCTAAGCCTTCACGGGAGCCTGGGGCGCCCGGCCCATGGCTTCCTTTCGGCGTCAGCTGGCCCCTCAGCCCGGTCGCTCTGACCCTCGCTCTATCAGGGTTCCCACGACGGAATACGCTCTCAGGAATTCGTATCCTCTGGGGGTCATCGTGTAGTCTGTCCCGTCGTCGCCCTCCTCCGCCCGGAGGAGCCCCTTGTCCGCCAGGAACTGCAGATACCTCTTCGTCCTATCCAGGGGCGTGTTGGACGCGTAGGAGAGGTGGGTGATCCGCCCCGACCCGCCGTAGGAGTCTATGGCCCGAAGCAGCGAGCTGTAGATGTCTAGCTTGGACCTCTTGACCTTCTTCATACCGGAGGGGACGGGAGGGTGGAGACCCTCTCGGGCTGGCTGGCGAGGCTGACATCCCTGCCCAGACGGATGTCTTCGACGTACTGCAACGCTCCTGATATCCTGCACTCCCTGCCCACCTCGGCGTTCTTGACGTAGACGTTCCTGAGCGAGCAGCCGGCCTCGGCCCAGAGACTGTCCGCGTAGACGTCTTCCGCCTCGGCTTTCTCTCCTATCCTGACGGTCTTTCCTACGATCGGCCCTCTCACTCGCGCCCTCCTCGCTACGTCGATCTCTCCGGCCCTCGACCCCTCCGAGGTGGAGAGACCGCCGCCCACCTCCAGCTTTCCTACAGCCAAGGCCTTCGACGCCTCGAGCTCCCCCCCTACGCCAATGGAATCTGCTTCCACTGTCCCGCCAATCTTCGCCCTGCCTCCCACAGAAAGCTCGTCTCCGAGCGCCAGGTCCCTGGCTACCTCCATGATTCCGCCAACGGAAATCTTCTCTCCTTTCCCAGAGTCGATGGCGAGCCTCCCGCCGACGTGGATCTCTTCGAAGGCTAGCTCCCCCGCGGACCTGAGTTCTCCTCCGACCCTTACGTCCTCCACTCCTCCGCCGCCTACCACCGCGGTGCCTCCCACCGTGAGGTCTTCGATCTTCACTTCGCCGGAGACCTCGACCGTCCCTCCGACGTCCACATCTTCAGCTTCGACTGTCTCAGCACGCAGGCTACCGCCCACCTTGACGTCTTCGCAGACCAACGTCCTGACCTGGAGCGCGCCGCCGACCCTGACGTCGTCCGATTCCAGCCTCGCCTTCGCCTCCAAGGTTCCGCCGACCTTCACGTCATCCACCTTGGCGTCGCCGGTCAGGACCGCTGTGCCGCCAACCCGCAGGTCGTCTACGTCCGTCCTCCCACCCACCCTGACCGAGTTCGGCACGTCAACATCGTCCGCCTTCAGGTCGCCCTTCACCTCAAGGCTCGCGCCGTCTTCAAGCCTGATGTCACTGGCTTCCAGATTACCCTCCACAAGGAGGTCTCCCTCGCCCCTCACCTCTTCCGCCCTCAAGTTCCCCTTGACCGCGGACCGGCTCCTGACCACAAGGGTCCCACGCACCACCACCTCCCTCCCTGACGGAATCACAGTGGAGCCATCAAGGAGCAGGTCGCCTTCTACCTCTGAGATGGTCGCCGTCTTCCCGCGTTCAACCCTCTGTTCAAAATCGCTCATTGGGCCTTCGCCGCCACGGCGCTGATATATTGGCGACTCACCTAAAGTGATTACTGAACGTGCCCTGGGTATTTAGAATCGCGAACCCACCTCGCGCCCATGCCAGAAGACGACGAGGAGAGGAAGAGAGAGTCAGAACGCGACCGTGAGACAACACGGACATCGGGATACGCCCTGTTCCTGCGCCGCTGAAACCCCGTGCCTGCATTGGAGCAGCCGGCGCCTGCCGGCTGAACCCTTTTACAGAGTCGGGAGTGGATAGGGAAAGAAGAAGACTTGACGACATACGCGTTCAAGTGCAAGGACATCGGCATGCAGTGCGGGTTCGAAGTGAAGGGCGCCTCGTCCAGGGACGAGGCGATGCAACTGGCCGTCGTGCACGCCAAGACCGCGCACAACATGCAAACTGTCCCCCAAGAAGTGGCCAACAAGGTCAGTTCAGCGATAAGGAGCTGAACTGGCCCTCCCGTATTTTCCTAGCTGTTCTTCGCCGTCGACCGAGCGTCCCACCACAACGACAAGCCCGAGCTCGGGCCAAAGTCACCCCGTCATTGCCTGCAGCCAGTCGTGGAGCCGCGCCGGGCGTAGTTCAGTTTTCCTAACCGTTTGTTCAAATCAATCACGCACCCGACCCTATAGGCCAGAGGGCCGCACCACGGGGCGTGTCTCTGCTGGCAAGCACCGACGACGCCGAGTTGGCGGCCAAGGCATGGCTGCAGAAGAAGTATGGCAAGAGGCTCGGAAGGGTGAAGTTCGTCGAGGTGCTGAAGGACAGCGACGTCTGGACGGTGAGGGCCAACGTCAAGCTCTCTTCTGGGGTCCTGCTGATCAAGCCCCACATGGTCCAGGTCAAGATAGACTCCAACTCGACCCAGGTCCTCGGCTATTCCGAGGCAGAAGTCGAGAAGTGACCTGAAACCCTTATCGAAAGCCCCGGGCGCCCGGGTCAGACGATGCCCTACTACTTGGCCGACTTCGGTCGACGGACGGCGGGGTGACGCCTAGGGGAATGCGCCAAGGCGGTCTGCCGGGCGTCAAGGAGATTGAAGACGCGTCCAGACAGATAGCCGGGGTCGCGTGCCGGACGCCGCTGGTCGAATCCAGGCCTCTGTCCAGACTGACCGGCCGGCAGGTCTTCCTCAAGCTGGAATGCTTCCAGCCCGTCAAAGTCTTCAAAATCAGGGGCGCCTACAACAAGGTGTCCAGGGTGGAAGAGAAGGGCGTGGTCGCGGCTTCTTCTGGGAACCACGGGATAGCGGTGGCCTACAGCTCTCAGCTGCTGCGCAAGAAGTGCACTGTCGTCGTCCCCGAGACCGCCGTGCGGGAGAAGGTCGAGGCGATCGAGGACTGTGGGGCCGAGGTGGTCAGGGCAGGCCGGTTCAGCGACGAGCGGGAGGCTAAGGCGAGAGAAATCGCGCGCGCCAACGATTCAGCCTTCGTGCACCCCTTCGACGACCACGACGTTATTGCGGGCCAGGGGACCTGCGGCCTCGAGATCGCGGAGCAGATCGCGGATTTCGACACCGTCCTCGTTCCGGTGGGCGGAGGGGGGCTGATATCGGGGGTCTCCATCGCTTTGAAGGAGATGGGGGTTGCTGCTAAGGTGATCGGAGTCGAGCCGGCTGTGGCCCCGAAGCTCGCGGCCGCTCTCGCCGCCAAGAAGGTGGTGCGGGTCAGGCCGGCAGGCTCAGTCGCTGACGGGCTCGTCCCGTCTGCCCTGGGGGAACTCACGTACCTAGCCTGCTCGAAATACGTCGACGGCGCCCTGACGGTCTCGGAGGAGGAGATCATGGGCGCCACCAGCGCGATGGCGAAGGCGGCGAGGATATTCGCCGAGCCTTCGGGGGCAGCCCCCCTCGCCCCGCTACTGTCCCGGAAGGGGGACTTCGGGGACAGGGTCGTCCTCGTGGTCTCTGGGGGGAATGTCTCCCAGGACGCCCTCCGGCGGGCGCTGGTCTAGCAAAGCCCTCCGAGGGGGCTGCAGCCGGGCCCCGCCTTTGAATCAGGCCTGTTCAAGGGGGTTGAACAGCGACCGCCATGCCATTCAAAGCCGCCGTTTCAAAAACCAGCCCAGGGACACCATGGGTGATGATTGGAGAACTTAGGCGGAGGCTCTCCAGGCAGGTCGAGGACCCCTGGAGCATAGAGCACGAATTCGAGCCGGAATTCAGAGGCGACTCCGAGCTCCTAGGCGGAGCGGCAGTCTTGCTGGCAGCTCAAAAGCCGACCGGGACACGCGAGACCAACGATTTAGGCATGAAGGAACACTACAAGGCCATCGTGGGGACCGCCATTGAGAGGGGTGGCTGGTACCAGGGGCAGGCGATGTCAGTCGCCTGGCTCAGGATGATACTGGCCGGCCTCGAGTCTCGGCCCTTCCCACCAGAGGCCATGTGGGAGGGCGAGCGGACGGATGCCGGGGGGATGCTACGCGGCGACATGCCTTCATACGAAAACCTATTCCCCACGGAGAGGAGTCAGGTCTCCAGGTACGGCTAGCGCCGGAGGGCCCCTTACCTCTGGAGGAGCGCCCGCCGATGACCGCCCCTGACGCCAGACGGAGTCTGCTGATGCAGGCCTAGGCGCGCGCCGCCTTGCGCCGCGGTGGAAACCATTTAGCGGAGCCTCGCCAAAGTGCCGGCATGTTTGATGTATCCCTGAGACTCGACCACTCTCTCCCCTTCTGCAACTTCTCCAAGCTCTTCCCGACCGTGGGAATCCAAAGGTGGTGCAACCTCCAGGTCGACATCTTGGAGTTCCAGGTCTCCAAAGAGGAGGACGCCGGGAAGCTGGAGCGGGCCCTCGGCGACATGCTGAAGTCGTTGGGCGCCCACCTGATCCGGTTCAACAGGTACTCTTCCAAGAACATGGAGGCGGTGGTCGGATGCAAGTGCGCTACGGACAACTCCACAGTCGCCATGATTGAATGGGCGGAGTGCATACCGGTCATGCCTGTAAACTACCGCGGAGGGTTCGAGCACTGTCGCCTGCTCGCCTTCACCAAGGGGACGTTGGACGGCGCCTTGGAGGCGCTTTCGAAGGTGTCCAAGGTCGAGGTCGAGAACAAGTCGGTGGTGCCGAGAGAGTCGGCGAGGGGGGCCATCACCGTCCCTGTGGACGAGTTCCTGGGGGCGCTGACGAAGAAGCAGCTCGAAGCGTTCGTCACCGCCCTGCAGATGGGATACTATGGCATGCCCAAGGGCGCGACCATGGATGAAATCGCCGCCAACCAGGGGATGAAGAGGTCTACCTACGAGGAGCACCTCAGGAAGGCGGAGCTGAAGATACTGCAGGCGGTCAGGCCGTACGCCAGGCTTGCCTACGTCACGTCCCAGGAAGACTAGCGGGGCTCACTGATACGGCGAGCCCTTGGTCTCCGAGACGTAGGGCCTGATCCTGGCCTCAATCGTCTGCTTCGGCGCGGCACCCACCAGGCCGTCCACGGGCTCGCCGTCCTTGAAGACCATGATTGTCGGGATTCCCTGGATGCCGAACTGCTGGGAGGTCAGGGGGTTGTCGTCCACGTTGAGCTTCCCGAAGGTGGCTTTGCCCGCCATCTCAGTCGCGAGCTCCTCAAGCACCGGGGAAACTACCCTGCACGGGCCGCACCATGGAGCCCAGAAGTCGACCACGACCACCTGGTGCTTCCCTACCACCTCGCGGAAGTTGGCGTCCGTCAACTCGACGGGCTTCCCGTCGTTCGCGGCAATGCCCGCCTGGGGCTTCGTCCGCTTCAGCATCTCTTCGAACTTCTTCTCGTTGATCTTCTTCACTTCGTCATCGAACGTCACTCATCGGTCACTTGGCAACACACTGGAGACGGATGGATTTAGACATACAGCCGGCAGCTGCCGGCTCGTTGCAACACAGACGTCACTCAAGGAACTCCCTCAGCTCCTCGAGGATGGGCCTGACGGAGTACTCCAGATTGAGCGCCTCGGAGATGCGGGCCACCCCTCTGTCGTGCTCGTCAAGGACGCGCGGAAGCACCTTCGAGGTGTCCAGCTCGCCAAACCTACTCGCCACCCTCGCGGCCTCGAGGACTACGCGAACTTCTCGCTCAGATAGGTCAGGAGCCTTTCGGCGTTGTAGGCCTCCCCGAACACCCTCTCCTGCAGCTCCTTTGGGGGATAGATGGCCCCGAACCTGTGGATCTTGGACCCGAGCCACTCCTTGAGTTCGTCGACGTCACCCCCGCTCAAGGCCTCCTGCACGAGCGCTCCCTTCCCCATCTTGTGCCATATCATCGCCGCCACGATGTTCCCGAGGGTGTACGTGGCGAAGTAGCCGAAGGACCCTCCGCTCCAGTGCACGTCCTGGAGTGCGCCTTCGGCGTCGCCTCCTGGCCGGATTCCCAGGTAGCTCTCGAATGTGTCGTTCCAGACCTCTGGAACCTCTGCGACCTTCACTTCGCCCCCGATGATCTTCTTCTCTACCTCGTACCTCACGGCGGTGTGGAAGTTGTAGGTCAGCTCGTCCGCGTCCACCCTGATGAGGCTCTTCCTGACAGTGTTGAAGTAGAGGTAGAGCTCCTCCGCGTCGTACTTCTCTACGAACGGGAGGTTCTGCTTGAGTATCGGGCGGACAAGCTTGACGAAATCCCTGCTCCTCCCCACGACGTTCTCCCAAAACCTAGACTGAGACTCGTGCACCCCATAGGACGCCCCATCGCCCACGGGGGTGTAGGCAAGCTTCGGCCCGAGCCCCAGCCCGTAGATCGCGTGGCCGCTCTCATGGACCGTCGAATAGAGCGACGCTTTGAAGTCCTTCCCCTCGTATCTGGTCGTGATTCTCACGTCGTCGGGCGCGATCTGAGTGGTGAACGGGTGGGTAGACACGTCCATGCGGAACCTCGTCATGGGCATCTTCAGCAGCCCGAGGATCTCTTCGTTCACCTTCTGCATCGCCCCTGTGTCGTAGGTGACCGATTCCAGCGGGTGCTTCGAGGGGTACACTCCGTCGGCCGCGACTCTCTTGAGGAGCCTCTTGCTCTCCGGTATCAGCACCGCGTAGACCTTGTCGGCGTCCTTCACCGTGAATCCCTCTTCGTAGAGGTCGAGTAGCGCGTTGTACGGGTGCTTCGCGTAGCCCAGCTTGTCGGCCACCTTCCTCTCGAGCTCGACGATCTTCTCCAGGTGGGGTCTGAACAACTTGAAGTCTGACCGCTCGCGGGCCGTCCTCCACACGACGGTCGCCTCCGTGGTCTCCCTCTGGAGCTGGTTCACCAATTCCGGCGGGACCTTCAGGTAGTAGTCCAGGCTCCTCCTCAGCACCCTGACGACCCCCTTCTCCATGTCGTCTAGGTCTCTCGCCTTCTCCGCCTTCCTCACCAGCCCTTCCAGGTCGACGGTCGCCTTCTGGACCAGCATGGCGAGCTGGCCCGAAGCGATCCCCCTCGCCTTCGCCCCGGACTCGGGCATGTGCGTCTCCGTGTCCCATCCGAGCACAGCCATGGAATGGCCGAGGGACCACACCTGCTGGTACCTCTTCAGGATGTCACGGACTATGGGATTCTGAGCCAAGGCTGCCCCGACAGTCCGCCGGCCGGACTTTTTATGTTTGCCACGTCCGCAAGGTTCTAGTCTCAGGCCTGGGCCCCGAGCGGGGATATGTCCCCGGAAGACCAGGAGACGTGGAAGAGGGCGCTCGCCAGGTTCAGGGAGGAAAAGGACGAGTTCTTCAGGTCCGACCCAGATTCGCCCTTCCCGCCGGAGGCGAAGCGCGCCTTCCCAGGGCTGAACTACTTCGTGCCTGACCCCGACTATCGGATGGAAGCGAGGCTGCAGAGGTACCCCAGCCCTGATGGAGTGGTCATGGGAACCAGCAAGGGGACCCGCCAGCTCTTCAATAGGGTGGGCTTCTTCGACCTGTCAGTGGGGGGTGGAGGGTTCCGGATTCACGCCTACCAGTCTGCCCAGCGGCAAGAGCCCAGCCTCTTCATCCCTTTCAGGGACGCGACGTCGGGGGAGGAGAGCTACGGGGCGGCCCGCTACCTGGACCTCGAGGTTGAGCACGACGACGAGTACGCGGTCGACTTCAACTACGCGTACAACCCATATTGCGCCTATTCCGACGACTACGTCTGCCCCCTCCCGCCGCAGGAGAACTGGCTCAAGGTCGCAGTGAGAGCGGGGGAGCGGAAGTTCCACGGCTGACCCGGCGCCGCTCAGCCAGGGGCGCCTCGGAGAGTTCCTCCCGCGAAGAGGCGTCGAGCGCACCAGGCTGCCCTTCGATTTCATGGAGGGCCTTCCGAAGCCCCTCCGCGGCCATGGCAGAGCGGGCGCCACGCGCGGCTAATAACGTCGGTCATTGCCCTGCCGGACGACAATGGGCACCAGACCAGCCTACAGGTTCCCCAGTCCACTCCTGAGGGGGACAATCCTGTCGAGGCCTAACAGGTTCGTCATGCTCGTGAAGTCCCGGGGGAAGGTGCTCCGATGCCACTGCCCCACCACGGGGAGGCTGGGCGACCTTGAGCCCGCAGGGCTCCCATGCCTCTACTCCAAGGCCTCAAACAGGCAGCGCAAGACCGCCTACACGGTCGAAGCGATTTCCACGACAGGGGGACGGGACTGGATCGGCATCAACCAGACGGCCGCCAACCGGTACTTCGAGTTCTTCCTAAAGCGCGGGTCCCTCTTCCATCTGGCCTCGGGCCGTGTTCGGAGGGAGGTCGTGTTGGGGTCTTCGCGCATCGACTTCATGGTCGGGGACGCGTACGTCGAAGTGAAGACTCCGCTGATAACGCTCCCCGCGGGGGACGGAGCCGCGAGGAAGAGGAGCAGCAGGTTCGATTCCTTCGACAGGCTGATCCGGCACATGGGCGACCTCAGACGGTCCCTCGCGGACGGAAGGAGGGCCAAGATAGTCCTCTGTTATCTGTACGACGCTGAGCCCTTCAGCCCTCCTCCGCCCAACGACTCGAACAGCAGGATACTGGCCGCCGCCAGGTCGGCCGAGGACGCTGGGGTAGAGAGATGGCAGGTGAATCTGAGGGTGACGAAGGATGGCGTGTCTCTCATCCGGTACTTCAGGAGCCGCCCATACGGAGTCCATGTCAGCGGCAGGCCACGGCCGGTCAGCTCTCCGCGGGCGCCTTCAGGGCGTTGACATATTCCGTGACCACCTGGTGGGCAGGGTTGGACTGTAAAGCTTCGAGCCTGACCTTGGGATGCGAACGCAGGGTCTCCCGCAGTCTCCGGAGAAGCTCGCTCGGGTTCTTCGCCCTGTCCCTCCTGGCCTCAGAGACCACCGACTCATGGTCGCACACAACGGTGAACCTGCCTAGGAGCCCCAGCTCCTCGATCGCAAAGAGGATTGCCAGGACCTCGGCGTCATCGGTCTCCTGGGCCTCCACCCGCTTCACGTTCTTCCTCCCGCTGCCGTCGACCACGTAACCGACGTAGGCTTCCTTCGGTAGCGACGGGTCATGCATGTTCAGAATCTTGGCGTCGACATAGACCCTGACGGGCCTGCGTCCGGGGATCCGCATGCTGAAACTGGTCGCCGGAAGTCCTCCCCCACTTAAATAACTCAGACGCCACCTTCGCTCTATGGCCACGGAGCCTCCTTCGGTACCTGCTGCACCGCAGAGTGCCGATGGGCGCGAAGTCTCGGCTCTTGGGATGATGCTCTGGTTCGGCGTCCTGCAGTTGGCGGGGTTGGTTGCCGGATGGGCCGCCAGCTTGTACCTCTTCGGGGGGGCGTTCTCAAGCTTCACCGCATTCCCCCAGGTCCGGAACGCGACTTCGGTCCAGACCGCGGCGGCGCTGGGGCCGGCGATCCGGAGCATGACCTTGGTCCTCCCGGTCACGGGCGCAGTGGAAATAATCGCGCTCGCGATTCTCGCCATAGGCTTCTGGGGCCTCAGGAGGGTCGACCGGACGTTCTCGGTGCCATCCATCCTTACCATTGTCATGGTAGTGGGAGGGGGGCTGGCTGTGGCTGGAGGGGTCGGCTTCTTCGGCTCAGTCAGTAACATCATAACCCAGGCGCCGACAGCTTCCGCGTCGCTCTCCTCGGCAGAGTTTTCTTCCGCCGTGGCATCACTCTTCATCGCCTTCTTCATGCTCGCGATCGGAGGGCTGCTGACCCTGATCGGTTTCATCGGGGGGGAACTCCTCGGGCTCTGGAGGGCGGGCAGCAGGTACAACGAGACGCTGCTCAAGCTGGGCGCCATCTTCACCATCATCCCCTTCCTCAACTTGGCCGCTCCAGTGCTCATAATCGTCGGCGCGAGTCAGGCTAGGAGCAGGTTGCGAGCCGGCACCGCCTGAGGCAAGGGGCTTCGACCGACTCCGGACGCTGGGGAGTGACGTCGGCATGCTCTCCCCGCTCCCCCGGGGAAAAGATACTCGACATAGGCGCGGGGAGAGAGGAGACAGCCGCCCTGGCGATGGAGGACAAAGCGTCCAGGTCCACGCGGTCGACGCTTCGGGCCTGTTCCAGGTCGTCAGGACGGCTGACTTCGGCTCACGCTATCTGATGGCCTTTACGCGACTCCAAGCAACTTGAAATCCGCCGCAATCTGACTGTATGCCAGGCAGGACAAGTTGCCGCACTACATCCTCGGACCGAATCCTGTGGAGTATTCAGTGGTGAAAGGGACAAGCAACAGATACACCTACTTCCGCTTCCGACCTGACCTGACCCTGGAAGTGGTGCTCCCGAGGGGGAGGACGGTGGACGTCGAGAAGGCCATCAGAGACAAAGCCCCCTGGCTGAGGAGGGAGTACGAACGGATGGCCATGACGAAGCAGATCCTCCGCCCCGACGCTGTAATGGTCGGGGGGGAGATGCTCACGGCAGTCTTCCACGACCGCGCTGGGGACTTGCTTGTCCCGGACCCCTCTCGGGGGGTCGTGGATGTCTACACCGATGACCGAAGGAG
The DNA here is from genome assembly GCA_021827865.1 of archaeon. Lineage (GTDB taxonomy): Archaea > Thermoproteota > Nitrososphaeria > Nitrososphaerales > Gagatemarchaeaceae > UBA183. The sequence continues at coordinate 54,335 of JAKAUC010000018.1, read as the reverse complement.
GTTCAAGGAGCTCGTCCGGAGGTGGTTCCTCCGCGAGACTTCAGCCTACGTCGTGCGGAAGGTTGCCGAGCTGGCCCCGAGGGTGGGCGCGAAGCCGGCTAGGGTGGATGTGAGGGAGATGGGCAAGTGGGGCTACTGCACCAGGGGTGGCAGGCTTTCGTTCAGCTGGCAGCTCATAGCCCTCCCTGAGCGTCTCAGGGAGTATGTGGTCCTGCACGAGCTCACCCATCTGCTCGAGTTCAACCATTCCACCGCCTTCAGGAGGAGACTCGGCGCCCTCCTCCCCGGCTTCCGTGACCTCGAGGGGGAGCTGGATCTCATCTCTCCCTACGACAGGTTCTCGCCCTGACATCAAGACCCATTCGTCTGGCGCCAGAGCTCGGTCAGGCGCCCCGTTCTTGTTTCCTGAACTTCCGCCTGTTCCTGAGGCTTACGACGACGTAGAGTATGAAGATGACGGCGATTACCACCGGGCTCGCGAAGAGCCTGAAGTAGACGAGCACGATTACGGCGGCAGCGATGACAGGCAGGGAGAGGAGGAGCTTGGCTCTTGGGGACATCGGCCGCCTGGGGGCCGGGAACCTGTGATAAATACCGAAGCCGAGCGGTGAGGCCGGCAGCCGGCGGACGGCACGTTTACCGGCGCGTGGCCCCGGGAGCTGAAGAATGACTTCCCAGAGACCGTGAGCCCCACGACCGTTGTAGCCTTCGACTACCCTAGGAAGAAGCTCACGGGCCGCAAGAGCCTGAAGCCGCTGTCGACTGTGACCTTCGTGGAGAAGTTCGGGAAACCCCCCGGAGAGCTCTCTCGGCGGCAACGAAGGGCCTCGCCCTTCAGCCGATGCATGAATGCGTCGATCTTCACCGAGGCGGCAAATCGGGAGCCGTGGGCAGGATGTGTGGACCAACGAGGAGTTCGAGAGTCAGGCGTTGGCAAGGCATTCCCCGCCGCCTGGAGGCGCCCTGGCCTACGTCAAGGGCTTGGACAAGAGCTGCCTCCAGTCCGCAGGCGGTTACTTCACGGTGTGCCAACCCAGTCGGAGACGGGCGGGCTGGCCGCCGGTCTGCCTCGGCAGATTAGGCGTAGCGCTGCTGCCTGAGCCAGGAATGTATGGCGAGGGTGGCCACCGCCTCCATGGTGGTGTTCCTCTCCTCAGCCGCTTTGCGAAGGCCGTCGGCGACCCTCGGGTCCAGCAGGATTTCGAGCTTGACGGCGTGGAGGTACGCTGCTTCCTTCTTGATGTCTTCCACGGGGCGCTGCGGGGCCATGACGAAGTGACTCACCACGTTCTCTGCCTCGGGGGTGGTCATCGGCGCGATGGTCTCGGCCAGCTCCTTCAGCTGCGTGGCCCTCTCCCTCTTGGGGAGCTCCTGGACGGTCGATGCCTCCTCGGCCCGGTGGAGGAACGTCGCGTGCCTCACGGGCAAAACACCCTCCTTTCGCTCTTTGGGAAGGGGGGCCTGCTTGACGGTGATGTCGGCTCTGGTCTCCCTTCTTATGTTGCGCACGACCTCGACCGCGCTTATCCTGTCTTCCACATATCTCCTTGACTTGCCGAGGGCCCTGGCGACCTGTTCGGACGTGCCATAGGCGCGCGGGTTAGCTTTCTTCAGCGCCAGGATGGCGTCGTACTCCTCTTCGGGCTCGATGTCCCTCCTCTGGATGTTCTCGACGAGGGAGACTATGATCGCTTCTTCATCGGTCATGGGCCTCACTATCGATGGCATCTTCTTGAGCCCGGCGATTTTCGCAGCCTCGAACCTTCGCGACCCGACGACCAGCTCGTACCTTCCGCCGATGGGCCTGGCGAGCACGGGTTCCAGGATTCCCTTCTCCTTTACCGAGTCTACGAGGTCTCCGACGTCCCCCGGCGACTTGCGGACGTTGGTCTTCCCAACGAACAGCTTCGATATCTCGACTGACACTATGCTCCCGGTCTGCTCCTTCCAGTTCTCCTGCGCCGAGCTGAACTTCGCCATGGTGGGCCAAACCGTCGAATCCTGCGGCTCCTCTTAAGAATATCCGGCCGCGTCACGCGGGACGGCTTCAATTTTATACCTGCTCCCCTGTCCTCGCGTAGATGCTCACCAAGGAGGAGATGGCGAAGAAGAAGGCTCAGCTGGACCGGGAGGCCGTTGACGTCTGCTTCCTCAAGGGGACGGAGGCGCCTTTCACAGGCAAATACTGGGACAGCCACGAGGCCGGGGTCTATCACTGCGTGGTCTGCGGCGCCCCGCTTTTCAGCTCGGACACCAAGTTCGAGTCGGGCACGGGGTGGCCCAGCTTCTTCCGGCCTGTCTCAGAAACCGCGATCAAGGAAGAGGCCGACCGCAGCTTCGGGATGACCAGGACAGAGGTTACGTGCGCCAACTGCGGCGTCCATCTGGGTCACGTGTTCGACGACGGCCCCAAGCCTACCGGGCTCCGCTACTGCATGAACTCCGCGGCCTTGGAATTCAGGAAGGCCTGAGCTCCGGTCGCAGCCGCGGTGCCGACGTGGACGCAGCCTACAGCCGTACACCCGAGGCGGGAGCAATGAATCTGGGGCCTTCCGCCCCCCAGGCCGAAAGGGCCAGGCCCGGAGAGGCGTCAGACGCCTGGGGAATCATTGGTTGGTCACGACCGCGGGGATCAGGCCATAGCTGAGGGAAGGCCGGCGCAGACCGGCAGAGGCGCCTTCACGCCTCCGGAGACCCCTAGTTAATCCGTTTGGCAATCATCGAACAAACTCCAAAGAACACATCGGCGGTCGACGATGTAGATAACCAGAGACGTGGCCAGATGGGCTGGCTAATTTTGGTTTACCAAAAGGGGATGCCGTTTTGACAGCCTATCCCTTAGGGCCCTTCCACGGGGGATTTTCTGAGTAACATGTCTTCCCAAGGCCTGCGACGACCTTCCATGCGCTCCGACGGCCCCGCCCGCAGGGCCCCCCCTGCCCTCCTCCGTCAGAGCCTGGGGAAGAAGGGCGGCGTCAGACCGATCTTCACCATAGCCCAGGTGCCGCACAGGAAACAGAGGTATGAGACTGTAGGCGACTGGATCCCAGGCAAGCCTGCCCAGATCATGGTTAGCAGGATGAAGGACCAGAGGTACGTGTTCCTGGTGGCTCTGCACGAGATGATAGAGTACGAATTGTGCAAGATGCACGGCATCACCGACAGGGAAGTCGTGGCCTTCGACGTCGGCTTCGAGGCCGAGCGCAAGATGAACCTCCACCCCATCGACGCGGAGCCGGGGGACCATCCAAAGGCTCCATACAGGAACGAGCACGCGTTCGCGACGACAATCGAGATGATGGTAGCCCAGAAGCTCGGGGTGAGGTGGTCCGACTACGAGAAGACTGTCCTCTCCCTAGGTCCAAAGCCCAAGAAGGTCTTGGTCCGCCCCCGAGTGAGACGCCGGAGGTAGTCCCGCCCCGGGGCTCCCCTACCGGGCCTGCTCACTTCCCTGCAATCTGGACGAGGTCGAACATCTGCCTCCCCTTGGACCCAGGCAGTCCTGATATGCCGCCGACGAGGCTCTCGGCAGCGACCCCCCTCCTCTCCAGCACCTTGGCGATCATCATCGACGTGCTCCCGGCGACGCATACCAGTAGGAGCGGCTTGTCGTCTCCATGCAGCAGCCCTTCGAACTCCTCTGACGGCTCGACCCCGTTGAGCACGGCCTGGACGTCCCTCACGTTCGCCACCCTGATGCTCTCCTCCTCCACCCCCAGGGCAGAGGCGATGACGCTCCTCCCCTCGTCCCTCGGCACGAACATGTTGTGGACCCAGACGATCCCTCCATACTCCTTGATGCTCGACGCAGCCTCGTCCAGCCTGACTTGGTCCCTCCTGCCCCTCTTGGCCACCGCGCTGACCTCTGAGAGGTACTTGGAGGAGCCGTCGGCAACCATCACCACGAACTTCGTCCCGGTCCCAAAGTTCGCCAGCTGCATGACCGCGTAGAGCGCCAGCGCCCCGCTCTCACCGATGTCGTGCCCCTTCTTGTTCATGAACTCGAAGAACTTGCTCGCTTCTTCGAAGTCCGCTTCGTGCTCTCCAGCGTAGGAGTCAGGTTCGTAGAACTTCAGGCCCGCCGCCTTCTCCCTGGTCCTGATCCCGGCGACGTCCTGGCCAGCGACCGGGAAGATCACTCTGACGCCCTTCCTCCGATGCTCGGCGCGGACGTATCTGCTCACTCCGGTTGCTGTCCCCCCTGTGCCGAAGGCGCAGACGAAGTCCGCCCCTCCAAGAGAGGCGCCTTTCTCCCGCAACTGCATATCTATCTCCGGCCCGGTCACCATCCTATGGGTCTCCACATTCAGGTCATTCTCATACTGCGCGGTGCAGAAGCCGCCATAGGACGTGGCCAGCAGCTTTGCCAGCCCGATCGCGTCCTGCCTTGCGAGCAAGCCTTCTACTTCTCCCCTTGCCCCATCAAACTTCGCCGGGTCCAGCCCGAGCTCGGCGAGCTGCTGCCTGACGCTGGACGCGATGCCCTTCGCGGCGGCCAGGTTCGCGTCCCCAAGCCCAGGGGCAGGGCAGATGTCTATGTCCAGGTTCACAAGCTTGGCCCCGCTCGAGCGCAGACCGTCAATCACCCCCTGCTGCAGCCTCCTCGAGACTAGGACTACTACGTCCAGGCCGAGCCTGCTGAGGGTGCCCAGGGCGAGGCCGAAGTTGCCCGACGTCGCCTCGAAGACGGTCTGACCCTTGGTCAGCCTCCCCGAAGCTATCGCGTCGCGCAGGATTGCGACGGCGGGCCTGACCTTGACCGATCCCCCAACGAGCTTGGAGTCCATCTTGAGGAACACCCTGACACCCTTCCCACTCAGTCTCACTCCGTATTCCGAGTCGGCGCAACGGATGAAGTCGTCCGTCACCTCAACCAGGGGGGTGGGATTACTAACCGTCCCATCCCTCAACTGAGGAACCCTGGCCATGACCTCCGAATCGAACCTTTGAAGGAGGTCCGTATCGACAGTCGAGCTCTGCATTACTGAGTTTGCTCTGTCTCGCCGCTATAAATTACATATGCCGCCTTGATGTGGCCATACGGTTCCGCCCGGTCCCGTCCTTCGCTGCCTTGGGAATATCTCCCGCGCCGGCAGACTCGGCTACGAGCTTTCGGAGTCGACCTGCTCCCTCCTGAACTTTTCGGGAGGGCCCAGGTACAAGTTGGCCGGAGGATCCTTCGGGAGTACGTATCTGATGTGCGGGTATCCTCTTTTGTCGTGGTATATGTCGGAGCCCACCTCGCCCTTCCTGAACGCCTTCTCGAACTCCCCCCACTCCTGGGCATGGATCGCCTGGAAAATGGGGAGGAGATACTCGCTGTCGAACGCCGCGAGGTCTTCCGCGTACTTGGGCCGGGTCACCTTCGCGGTTCTGAAAGATGCCCTCACCTGGTTCAGGTGGTGGGCCGCCAGCTTCCAGTTGCCTCCCTTTGCCGCATAATATGTCTGCGTGAACCTGTCCCCCGTCTCCTTCATGAGGGCGGCCATCCCGGGCTGGATAGCCGCGAGCTGGTCTATCGTGATTTCGCCGTGGGGCGTCTTCGCCTTGATTTCGCTCACAGGTGCCTTCCGCTAAGCCCCCTAATCAACCCCGCTGGGCCTGTCTAGAACGGCGGCCGGAGCGGTGGGAGGGGCTCCCGGGGGCCTCCCGGCTGAGGGAAGCTGGGTTCCTTCGGAAGCGATGCCAGGAAGTCGCGACGCGTCATGCCTCGGCCTCCCTGGGCGTCACCTGAAGCTCGGCTACCTTCTCAGCCCTCAGGATCCGCAGCGCCACGCCCTTCCCGACCACGTCCCCTCCGAGCGCCCTGTACAGAGAGTACTCGTCAGTGGCCTTGGTCCCGCCGAGGCTGAGGATGATGTCGCCCAGGGCCACGCCCGAATCCCTGGCGGGGGAACCAGGCTCCACGGACTTCACGAGAAGCGCCTCGTCCTGGTCGACCCCGGGCAGTCTTGACACCCCTTGCGGAAGCTCTATGGGCTCGACCACGACCCCCAGGCGGCCCCTCTTCGCGCCGCCGTCCTTCGACATCCTGGCCACTGCCTCCTCCAAGGAGTCCACCGACACAGCGACCCCCCGGCCGGCGAAGTAGGCGACGTTCAAGCCGAGGAGGCGCCCCGACGAGTCTACCAGCGGCCCGCCCGAATAGCCTGGGTTCAGCCTCGCATCTGTCACCACGGCGTCGTCTATCCTGACGCCCCAGAATCCCCGAGCGCTCCTCCTGGCGCCAGTGACGATTCCTGAGGTGGCAGAGACTCCATTGCCTGTGGCGTTCGCGAGAGCGAGGACGAATTGCCCGACCCGGACCCCTTCCGCGGTCCCCCGGGCCAACGGGGATAACCCATCTGAATCGACCCGCAGGGCCGCCACGTCGAGGTAGGGGTCCAAGCCCACCAGGCTTGCCTGGGCCTTCCGTCCCCCAGACAGAGTCACGGTGGGCGAAGCCGAACGACCAACTACATGGCTTGCGGTGACGACGATACCTTCTCCGGACCAGGCGACGCCGCTCCCGCTCCTCTCCCCTGTGCCTACGCTCACCACCGACGGCGAGACGCGTTCTGCCAGCTCTGTCACAGCTTCCGAGAACGACTGCAGCAGCCGCTCTCCTCCGCTCCCTTTCACGGTGTCTTGAATCATCGCAGTCGCTCAGGAGGGGGAGCTACTTGTTGAGGGGGTTTGGAAGATACCCGGTCACATGGCGGAGGGCGCGAAGTGCCCTATGCGCATGAACCCGGTCCTGTTCACCGGTCTCTCGCCGCCATAGAGCCTAGAGATCCTCCCTACCAGTTGGTGGGCCGCACGCACCGCCTTGGGGAGGTCAGAGTCGCGCGAGACCTTGGCTTCGATGTCGAGCTGACCCGAGGTGAATTTCGCATCGATCAAAGCCGTCCCATCGGCTGTAACCCATTTCATGACGAACCCGCCGTCTTCCTCCGCCATCCCGACCCACCTGGCGTTGTCGAACCACCTGCCCTTCAGGGCGTCGGCAATCCTCGAGGCGCTACCCGGGTACGGCAGATAGGTGTGCAGCACAGGTATGCTCTTGGAGCCCGCAGCTGCGCGCCTGAAAGGGGGCATCCCCTTCGCCTTCTCTGCGAGGCTATATCCCTCAGGTGATCTCACAATCGCGCCGCTCTCCTCCAGTCTTTCCAAGGCCCTTGAGAGCGTCTCCGGATGCGTCCTGGTGATTCGTCTCAGCCCGTCGAAGGTGAAGACTGCAAGCCTTTCGTCCTCTATCGTCCTCAGCACTTCGGCGTCTCTGGGGTTCTCCAATCCACCATCGACAGGACCGTCCTCGCGGGCCGACATTGAGTCTCTCTGACCGTTTCCCCGATGCTCACTTAAAAAACAAGCGCGGGATGTGGCCATGCTCCCGGGTCAGACTTCCACCTCCTCCGCCAACGGCATAAAATAGCCCCTCTGGCCGAACCTCCCCGGTGTCCTGGGTGAAGGCGGCCTTGCTGGTGATAGTCCTGCTGGGCGTCTCCGGGGTCGCCCTGCTGGCCTACAATGTCTATTCGACGTACTCTCAGCCCGGGAGCGTCAGCACCCCTGTGCCTTCGGCCTTCGCGCTCAATGGAAAGACGTTCGAATTCAACTTCACGGCAACGACGCAGGCGGAGAGGGAGTCCGGGCTCATGAACAGGAGGGTGACGGACGCCACCACCATGCTCTTCGCGTTCCCAACCTACGGCAAGTGGGCCTTCTGGATGTACGACACCAACACCAGCCTCGACATAATCTGGATAAACGCAACGGGGGACTCCGGTCAGGTCGTCTACCTCGTGGCTTCCGCTCCCCCCTGCTACAACAGCGGCACTTGCACAGTCTACACGCCCACCGCCGAGGCCAACTACGTCATCGAAGCCCAGGGGGGCTTCGCGGCCGCCAACGGGATAGCCGTAGGCATGACCATCAAGTTCAGCTGAGGCATGACTCGCCTACTTCTCCCAATCGTCTAAGGAATTCGACACGCCGTTCTTTTGCCTCCTGCGATCCCATCCGGAGGACATGCAACCGGCCCCCAGGCCCCCGATGAGCCGCGCCCAGAAGCTGAGTTGGTACGCACAACAGCTGATTTCTGACGCGGAGGCCGCGGAGAAGGCCGGCGATAAGGAGACCGCGACCGCGCGCTATCTTCAGGCCGCGGAGATCCTGCTGCTGCTCTCCAAGGTGGAGGCGAACTACGCCACATGGAGAGACTACACCGACAAAGCATCTCTCTGCCAGCGGAGGGCGAGATTGCTCATCGCCCAGACGCCGAGCGGCCCCGACGCGCACGGCCCCCCAAACGCTGCCCTCGGCGGCTCCCCACGCTCTTAATATACTACGGCCCGCCATTTTTTCAGGGATGGCAAAGTGGCAATGCTACCGGTGCGGGTATGTCTTTGAAGGAGACAGAACCCCCGAGGAGTGCCCGAGCTGCCAGTATTCGCTCACATTCTGGATCGAAGCGGCCGAGACCAAAGCCCCGACCGTCAGGAGCTTCGTGAAAACCGACCCTCTGATGATCGACGCCAACGAGTCGGTCCTGAGAGCAGCCCAGAAGATGCGCGACAAGGGCGCAGGGAACATACTGGTCCTCGTGAACGGAGAGCCGAAGGGGATTATGACTGAACGAGACATACTGAACCACGTGGCGGCGGACGACCTGGTCGCATCCGTGGTGCCCGTGAGGAAGATAATGACCTCCCCCATGGTCTCCATCGAGGCCGACGAGCCGCTGTCCGAAGGAATTAAGCTGATGGCGAAGCGCAAGATAAGGACGCTGTTCGTGACCGACCACGGCAAGCCGCTCGGCCTGCTCAATATGCGGTCGGTGGTCGGCGACCAGTTCAAAGTGGCCAAGAGCCTGGAGTCCTGAGCTTCTCCCAGGCGCCACTGGCAAGCCCCTGGATGATTTGAGGGAGATTGGGGGACGAATTGTCGCACAGGGTCGATGGTTTGGTAGTGAGATGCTGCGGCGCTGCGGCGTCCGGGGCCATGAGTGGGGAGGGATAGCTTCGCCCGATCTGGGAGAACTGAGGCGGGAACTCGTCAGGGCGGCCGGGTCACGTGGGACCCTCGCCTATGGGCAGCTGATGAAGATAATGGGGGTTTCGAGGGGGAAGGCGCTCTTCGACGCCATCGTCGCGGTGGACAGGGAGGAATACGCCAGGGGGGCTCCCGGTTTCGCCGCCATCATCGTCCGCAAGGACACCGGTTTTCCAGGCGGGGGCTTCTTCTGCGACGACGAACTCCCACAGTCGCTGAGGCGTCCCTATTCCAGAGCTTCGGACCCCCGGCTATCCGCGGCCGAGATGAACTACGTCAAGGAGGCGCAGAAGCGAATCTGGGACTACTACTCCTCCGAGGCCCCGACCTAGTAAGTCCCGCGGCCAGTTCGCCTCGAGCGCCGCGAGGGACCAGGCCCAGCCATTAGCTGTCGGCTTCCCGGGCGACATGGAGCGCTGCTCTTCAGGCTGGCGCAGCGGGGCGACCCGGCCCTAGACCGACTTCAGCTCGGCTGCAGTCTTCGCCGGGTCGAGAGACTCTGTGATCGTCCTCCCCACTAGGACGAAGTCCGCGCCCGCCGCGATGCCTGCGGAAGCGTCGCCCCCCTGGACACCGACTCCGGGCGAGAATATCAGACACTCCCTCCCCACGATCTGCCTGGTTTCGACTATCTTCTCTGCGGACTTGGCGGAGACTATCACCCCGTCCGCACCCCACTCCTTTGCCCTTCTGGCAAATACCCGGTACAGCGGTTCGCCCCCTTCGAGGCGGAGTGAATACCCTTCGTCCGCCCCCTTGTGGCTCATGTAGACCAGGAGGAGTATCCCTCCGTTCTTGGAGTGGATCCTCTCGATCGCCTTTCCCAGGCCCTCTGCCTTCCCTACGAAGGGGTTCGCTATGACGGCGTCGAAGCCGTAACCGAGGAGCGAGTCGACTATGTTCAGGTTGGTGGACTCTATGTCGTTCATCTTCAGGTCCGCGATCAGGGGGAGCCCTTCTTCCTTGCAGATGTCGATGACAGCCCTTATGCCCTGGAGACCGAACGGAAGCAGCAGGTGGTGGTTCACCTTGACCGCGGCCAGGTGCTCCTTGGTCTCGTTGAGCACTCGCACAGCATTGTCGAGCCTTCCTTCGTAGGGGCCGGCGAAGTCGAGGTTGAGGACGACCTTCGAGCCCCTCCGCCGCGAGGCTTCAAGGACCCGCTCTCTGAAGCTGTGCGCCATCCTGTCAGAATTCATCTGGCGTGCGCCCGCCCGACAAGGTCTTCAAGCTTTGCAAAACCCTTCCTCTTCATGTAAGAGATGATCCCCAGGTTGACATCGTTGAATCTGTCAAACCTCTTGATTGTCGAGGTACCTAGCTGGACCATGTTCGCACCAGCCAGGAAGAACTGCACCGCGTCCTCCCATGTCCCCACCCCGCCGCACCCGACGATGGGGACGCCCAACTGCTCCCTCAGCTCGTAGACGCAGCGCAGTGCTATGGGCCTTATCGCCGCCCCAGACAGGCCACCGAAGCCATGCGAGAGGGCGGGCCCCCCTTTCACGATATCAATTGGGAACGACCTCACCGTGTTGATGGCCGTCAGGCCATCGGCCCCCGCATCCACCGCCGCCTGGGCGACCTCGACCAGTCTCTCCGTGTTGGGGGATAGCTTGGCGAACACCGGCTTGCCCGTGGCAGCTTTCACGGCCTTGGTGACCCTGCTCACCTCCTCGGGGAGGTGCCCGACCTCGATGCCGACCCCCGACACGTGCGGGCAGCTTAGGTTGAGCTCATAGGCGACGAAGTCGTTCCCATCCAGGGCCCTGACCGCAGATGTGAACTCCGCTTCGTCTGCTCCGAAGACTGAGACTACAATCGGGAGGCTCTTTCCTTCCACCTCGGCCAGCTGCTCGGAGAACATCGCCGCTCCAGGGTTAGGGAGCCCGGCTGCATTGACCATCCCGCCCTCGACTTCGACCATGGTCGGGTCTGGGTAACCTTCTCGCGGCACCACTCCGATCGACTTCGTGACCGCCGCACCTGCTCCCATCTTCAGTGCCTGCAACACCTTCGACAGGGAGCTTCCGTGCACGCCCGAGGCCAGCGCCGTGGGGTTGGCGAAGCGCAGACTTCCCATTTGTACCTCGATTGCGCTAGCTTCCATCTATTTTCCTTCCATCTGCTTGAGCACAGCCTGGAGGTCCGCCTTGGTGATCTTCCCCTGGCCGTGGAGGGTCTCGACAAGCTCCGTGATGTCTGCGAAGGCGCTGAGCCTGACCCCTGCCCGCGCGAGGTTCGCCCCTCCTCCTTCCAGCCTGTCCACAAGAACTAAGGCGTCCCTGACCACACACCCCACGCTTCTCAGCGCTTCCACCGACGAGATGACGCTCCCTCCTGTAGTCACCAGGTCGTCGATGACCAAGGCCCGCCATCCCGGGTTGACCGCACCTTCGACCAGCTTCCCGAGGCCGTGCCCCTTCTCCTCCTTCCTCACGTAGACCATCGGCTTCTTGAGGACGTAGGCGAGGGGAGATGAGATGGTCACCCCAGCCGTAGCGACGCCCGCCACTACGTCGAAGCTGGATTCTCCGATTCCCTTCGCAGCAGCAAGATAGGCCGATATAGCGAGACCGTATGCTTCAGGGTCGCTCGGAACGACCCTCAGGTCCAGATAGTAGGAACTGACCTTGCCGCTGGATAGCTTGAACTTCCCGAACCGGAGGGCTCCTATCCGGAAGAGGGCGTTTGCGAGGGCGACCCGGCCGCTCACCTGGTCCGGCAAGAATCACCCCTCCAAAACACGGGTCCTGTCAGCCTGCACGCGCTTGCGAAATTGAACCCGCGCTGTGTTGCGTTTCAGCGCGGATTTAAGCCTTGGACACTCCGGCGCCAATCCAGGACGGCCAGCGCCATCCTATCGTAGGCCTCGGGGTCGATTTCCTGTACACCCCCGGAGTCGACATCTATCAGAAACACGGCGTGAAGCCTCGCCTGCATAAGGTCGTCTATGGAGATCTCGGGCTTGTTGTAGGCGACGTCGGTGAGCTCTTTGATCCGTGCGGCCTCTTCGTGGGTCCTGTTCCGTGGAGCCCCGATGAAGAACCCGGGGATGTCCAGAATGTACGAGGGAGTTGTCCCCAGGGCGAACTTCCCCGCATACCTGCTGTACCTGGATATCTTGCTGGCAATCCGGCTCCGCGCATACGCCGAAGGTTCCAGGGCCGCTTCGGGCGGTATGAACCCGGTCTCTATCTCGACTATGAGGGGCCCGTCCCCCCTCGACCCCATCACATCGCAGACCAGGATCTTGTCCAGCCTGTGCTCTACTTTCACATCGTAGCCTTGCTTTATCAGGCCCCTGGCGCACACCAACTCCAGGGCCGAATGGTTGATCTTCACGAGGTTCTTTTTGTAAAGGTTGACCAGGACGTCGGCGATGGCAAACACCTTGGATCTTACTTCTTCGGTGTCGACGTGGCAGGCCCTGCCGGCGAGCTCGTAGAGGTCGCCCTCGAACTTGCGGACGTCCAAAGCTCGGCCTCGCTCCCCCCTGGATGCTAAGGGCGTGGGGCCTCAGCGGCGCCTTGCAGCGTTTTCGTCAAGGATTCTCTTCACTTCGATGTCCTCAACCTGCCCGAAGTCTTCATAGAACTCCCCTATGGCCAGGAACGGTCCTGGGGTCGAAACACAGACGACCTTGGTTCCGTCTTCGGAGAGGGCCTGCACCGCGTCCGCCGGCGCCACCGGAACCGCGACGATGACATCCTTCGGGCCCCGCTTCTTCACCGACATCACGGCCGCGCTCACCGAACTCCCGGTGGCTATGCCATCGTCCACTATGACCACCACCTTGCCTTCCAGTCTAGGGTAGGGGGCTGACCCCCGCAGCTTCTGCATCCTGTCCTTCACCTCTTCCCGCTTGAGTCGAATCTGGTAGTCAAGGTACGCCGCACTGGCCCCCAAGGACTCCGCAGCCTGCCTGTCCATCATCACTTCTCCTTCCTGGGTGACCGCTCCGAGGGCATACTCTGGTTCCCCTGGCGCTTCAATCTTCTTGGTCACCACGACGTCCAGCGGGGCGTCCAGCGTCTTGGCAACTTCGTTCGCCACCACCACGCCTCCCCTCGGTATCCCGAGCACGACCAAGTCCTCGCCCCTGAGATGCAGGAGGGCCCCCGCGAGGCGCTTTCCTGCGTCCGCCCGGTCCTTGTAGAGCATCTCCGAAGTCCCCCGCTAGAGGTGAGAACCGGCTGATATTTGGTTGCCTCGCCCGGCTCTCAGGAGGGATGTGGCTTTCCTCCGACGGCGGCTTCGTAGCGTTCCTTCACCGCCGCCGTCCCGGTTCGCCCTCGGTTTGGCCTTCGTTGAAGTCCGGGTTTCCCCGGCTCTACGCGCCACCATCCCGCTCGCGGATGGTACCAGGCGCCGAGGCTTTCCCCGGCACCTCTTCTTCTCCGCGAATCCATCCTTCTCCTGGCCGGACGAGTGGTTTGTTAAACACACGACGCATATTAATCGCTTGCTTCGATTATCGATTTTGAGAAACGTGGCTCGCAGGCGGCACTCTCCTGAACGGCCGGAAACTTCGCCATGGTCGCGTCTCGGCCGAGGACCCAGATGTCCCAGCTGCGCCTGATTCTCATGTCGACCCGATGGAGCCTGCCCTGCGGCACGGCGAGTATCTTCCTGACGGACCCGCCCCGATAGACGCGCGGCTGAAACCACACCGTCGAGCACTTCTTGGCTTCGAGCCTGCGCATCAGGGGGCGCGTCTCACATTCCACGAGGACGACCTCCTCCTTCCCGCCCTCCGACCTATATCCGAGAAGATCCGGACGATAGGCGGTCCAGGACACCCTGCGACCTGGAGGGACGACCGGCTCCTCCACCACCGCGAAGCGCTCGCGCTCGAGCTCCCGCCTGACTATGGCCTTCATAGATCTGTGAACCGCAGATTCGGCCATGCCAAGGCCGGGGCCGCGGGCAGATATCATCTTTGGGCTCAAGCACGCTCCACCCGGTGTCATCTTTCAGTAGACCGACCCAGAGGGTCGCGACTTCGGGAAACTCACGCGCTTTCCGCAGGACGATGCAGTGGTCAAAAGAATATTCGCTCTTTGTCAGCAACAAGAGTCAAGCTAAGATAACAGCGACCCGCACCAGAACAGTCTCAGCTCTCTCGCTGTCGGCTCTGCCGATGGCCTGGGATGCAGCCCGAGTCGACGCTGGTTACGCGCGAGGCTGGGAATATTCCGGGCTGCTCTTGGGTCAGAGGCGGAGCCTTGTGCTCGCCAGAGCCCGGCGCGGTCAGGCGACCGCGCCCAGGGAAGGTGGAGGAGCGCAGGCGGGGTTGAGATGCGCGAAGGAGGAGGCACGCAGGAGGGTGGAGGACCCTTCTTCGACCGAGCGGGGTGTGGAGCTCCATGCTTAGCACCGCCTCGACCGAAGAAGAGCCCGAATCCCGAGTGCGGGCCGAGTCCCGAGGGCGGATCGACCTCAGCTTTGCGTTCTGAAACCGGAACGGGGCGCGGAAGCCTGGCCTCGCATGGCCCTGAACGGGCAGACGAAGGCAGCGAGGGGCGGCTTTGTCCTTAATTACATCCTTCCAGGCGGCATCGTAGTCATGAGCGACGTGAAGGCACAGAACGGGGACACGATTTCTGTCCATTACGTCGGGAAGTTTCCGGGCGGGAAGGTGTTCGACACAAGCATGAAGGCCGAAGCGGTCAAGTCTGGCCTGTTCAGCCCGGCGCGGGACTACAAGCCCCTCCAGGTTGTGCTCGGCCAGCACCAGGTGATAAGCGGCTTCGAGGAGGCGCTCGTCGGCATGCAGGTGAACGAGAGCAAGGAGATCACACTTCCTCCAGAAAAGGCGTACGGGAAGACGGGCAGGCATCCCATGGCGGGGAAGACCCTCCAGTTCAGGCTCCTCGTGACAAATATCAAGAGACCCTAAAGCGCCCTCTCTCTGTGATCATGCTCTCTGGCATTCGAGTTCATTGTGCACTCCGCTTGACCCCGAAACTATTTACCACCGGCGGCCCCTCCCAGATGCCTAGAGATGGCGAAGAGATCGTTCACGATAGACACCGGCACCGAGAAGATTCCCGTGGAAGGCAACGCCCACCGGAACGTGGCTGTGAAATACCTCATGAAGCGCAGGCGGAGCCTGATATTCACCAAGGACCAGGCCAAGGTCGAGAGGCTATTCTCTGAAGTCCCGAAGCAGATAAGCATCATCGGGGCGAACGTCACCAAGACGTACAAGGTCACCTGGGAGAGAGTGAGCACAGGGGAGTTCGCCGGCGCCAGGTTCACTTTCACGCTGGACGAAGTCAGCTAGGACAACCTTTAGTTCCTGGTCGTCCAAGGAGGCCCCATGGCACCTCGCTACGGGCGTGACGCATACAGCGACGCCATAAACAAGGTCCGCTCGGAGCACTCCGGGTCCGTGAAGCACGCGAGCTTGACCGTAGAATGCCCCCGATGCGGTACCCGTCAGGTCATTACAGACGCGCCAGGTATGAGGGTGTGCGTCAAGTGCGGGTTCGAATTCAAGCCGTTGCAGCGCTGAAATGTCTGTCAGGTGCGCGACGGGCGCTTAGGCTTATGTAGCTCTGTCGTCAAGCACTGATGTCTTGATGAGGCCCCCCAGGCCCGCGGGGATAGCAATCCTGGCGATATTGCAGATGCTCGGGGGACTGATCATACTTCTCATCGGCGTGGCGGTGGCGGCTGTAACCGGGTCGCTTCTCTCGGCCCTCGGCTTAGCCATCCCTGCAGGGATAGGGATAGCCGTCGGGGGGGCGGTGGCCATATTCGGGATTCTGGGGCTCCTCGTGGGCTGGGGTCTTTGGACCGGAAGAGGGTGGGCCAGGATACTGGCTATCATCCTCTCTGGCCTTGGGATCGTGGGGAGCCTCGCGAGCCTCGCCCTGCTCTCTATCTCGGGTGTGGTGGGCTTGGTCATCGACGGCGTCATACTGTGGTATCTGTTCCGCCCAAACGTAAGGGCCTTCTTCGGCGGAGGCGCCCAGGCCGCGCCTCTCCAGCCGGCTTCTCCTCCAACCACGACAACCTGATTCAGAAGAATTCCAGCACTCAGGGCGTACTATGGCAGGCAGCCCACCATGGGAAGGTTTCCCCCCATCTCACGCTTCGGTCCCAGCTACTTCTTTCTCTTCCAGGCTTGGGCCCTCTTGCAGAACTCCTCGGCTTCGTCCGCTGCCTTGTCGCAGCGCTCATAGTGCCTCACTATCTCGCGGAGGAGCTCCTCGATGGGCGTCGGCGCCCCAGGGCACTCAGAGTCCAACTGGGACCTTATCTCCATCAAAGGGTGCCAGACATCGTTCGGGATGATGACGGGGACCCCCTGCTTGCTTGCGGCCATGGCCGGCTGGCAGCTCCCCGCGTATTTCTGGGTTAGGCGTCTTCCTAGAGCCCGATGCTGTTGATGACGCCGCCCGAGTTCGCGTCGATCACCAGCACGATCTTCCCGTTCTTGTGCTGGTATCTCGCGAACCAGACAGGGGCGTGCAGCAGCTCTGCCTCGCCGACGTCTGACTCCGTCGTAAGCTTCTGAATCATATGGTGAGCGGAGTGTGCCTTCTGCGACTGCAGCTGGTCCACCAGGGTCTTGGCCTGGGTCTTGGCTACCTCTTCCCCGACGTCTCCGTTGAGGACCTTGATCCCTTTGACCTTCGTCACGTCGAACACCACCCTGTCGGCGAGGTTGAACTGGTAGTCCTTGGGCTGGTAGTCCGCGAGGGCCTTCAGTCCGACTATGGGAAAGTTGTAGTCGTTGTCCATCTGATAGGCCCGGCTGTTCCCCTGGCCCCCACCACCGAACCCTAACCCCCCTCCTCCCATCATCGTCCCCATCATCATGCCGGTGAACAAGCCTCCTCCCCCGAACCCCCTGTCCCTCCCGCCTCCCAGTGCGCCTCCCATTATCCCGGCCAGGGCCGCCGTGGTGGCGATCTGGCCGGCTTCAGCCGCCATGTCTACCGCCACCAGCGAGGTCCTCGCAGAGACAGGCAGCAGCCAGTAAGGGACCAGGGCCAGGTTGACTTCTTCCAGGGTAGACGACTCCTGAAGGTGGCGGTGGAGTAACCCCCTGTCCATGAGCCCATGGATCTCCTTCATCAGCTCGTCCTGTTGAGCTATCTTGACGGGGAGCATCGTGTGCTTGTCGATGCTCTTCCACCCCTGGTTCCCGAGGGATACGCTGCTCCCGCAGTACTCGCAGGTGATGAACATCTCGCCGAACTTGGGGGCTATCGGGGCCCCACAGCTGGGACACTTCAGGGATGTCGCGCCGGTGGAGGCTAAGACATCCTGCTGGGCGGCCGCGGTCTGCGGTGCCCCCTGCGACGCCTGGCCGACCTTCGCGCCGCACTTGGAACAGAACTCTGCGTCGTCGGGTAACTGGGCTCCGCACTTTTGACAAAACATCAGGTTCACCTAAAGCTTGGTCCCACAATTATTGCAGAACTTCGCCCCGGCAGCTATCGGGCTGCCGCAGTTCGGGCAGAATTTGCTCGTGCCAGCCGGTGCTGGTGGGCCCTGAGATCCAGCGATGGTGGCTCCGCAGTTCGGGCAGAACTTCGCCGTAGCCGATATCAGAGAACCACAGTTGGGACAGCTCCTCTGGTTCATAGTCTGGCCCATCCCCTGGGCCATCTGCCCTCCAATCGCCCCTCCAGCACCAATCCCTGCCCCGAGGCCCGCGAACATCCCCGCCCCTCCGCTTGTGTTCTTCGCGGCGTTGTCGATGGCCTTTCCGGTCTGGTATTGCATGAAATTGACCCCCAGAACTTGCATCTCTGACCTGGTGTCAATAGCATGCTGGACCTCATCGGGGAGACTGATGTTCAGCCCCGAGACCTTGTTGATTTCAATCCCATACTGCCCGAGGTGGTCCGGGCCGACGGCGAGCACCTCCTGTTCGATGTTCATGAGGTTGGCCGCCAGGTCCGTGACCTTCAACCCCTGCTGCTTCATCTTCCCCAGTGCGTTGTACACGAGGATGACCAGCTGCTCCCTCACCCTCTCCTCCACGTCGACTGAGGTGTCCGCGCCGAAGGTCCCTACGAACTGGTTGATGAAAAGCTCGGGGGACGAAATCCTCCACCTGTACTCGCCGAACACCCTCAGGTTGACTATCCCGAAGGTCGGGTCGGTGAACTGGTAGGGCTGGGTGGTCCCGAATTTCCCGTCGAGATATCGCTTCGGGACGAAATAGACCTCGGCCCACTGGGTCACCCCGGTGAAGAACTTCAGGAGGTTGCCCACCACGGGGGCGTTGAAGTCTGTCAGCGCGTACCTGTTGGGCTGGTCGAAGTATGTCAGCGCCTTCCCGTCCCGGTAGAACACCGCGATCTCGTCCTCCCTCACCACGACGTTGTCGTTGAGCCTGATCTGGCGGGGCGCCTTCCAGAGCACGTTGTAGACTCCCGGCGAAGGCTGCTTGTCCTTGTCGTCCCAGGCGAACGTCGTCGAACCGAATACGCTCCCCCCTGTGGCGGGGACTGGTTCGCTCTTCTTCCCGAACACCATAGCACTCACCGGCCGAGGGCTATGCCCTCTATGGCCTCCATCCTCTGCGACCACTTCTGTCTGATGTCAGCCACTCCCCGGACGAAACCACCCATCGCCGCCTGGATGGCGTTGGGGGCGGCGCCGTCGTACGCCAGCTTCCCTGGCGACGTCGCGTCGTCCAGCTGGAAGACCGCAGTGACGAACGAGTAATCGTAGTCGTAAAGCTTGTTCAGCTTGTCGTCGGTGATTTGAATCGGGGCGACCCAACCCGAGTA
Source organism: archaeon (assembly GCA_021827865.1). Classification (GTDB taxonomy): domain Archaea; phylum Thermoproteota; class Nitrososphaeria; order Nitrososphaerales; family Gagatemarchaeaceae; genus UBA183. The sequence goes on along the minus strand of JAKAUC010000018.1, from coordinate 35,541 downwards.
CCCCTGCCCCGCGTGCCGCACTTCGCCGCTGAGCGCCTGCACCTGGGAAATGAGGGACCCGACGCTCGTCAGGTTGGTGAAGTCGTTGCTCGATGCTACCTGCTTCCTCAGCTGCTGGAGGTTGTCCCTCACCTTGTCGAGCCTGTCGGCCACCTGGTTCCTAAGGAGCTCGTCGGATACCCTGATGTCCTCCTTGCTTCTGTATCCCCTGAGGCCAGGTATGAGGAGCTCCAGCTTCTTCGCGACGCCCCTGTTGGCCTCCACCTGCTGCCTGATGTCCGGGCTACCCTGTGACAAAGGCCTACAGGTCTCGACCCCCTTTCCATCTAAATAAATATGGCGAACGTTTACCGTCCATGGGAACGGTCTCCTCTTCCATGGACCTCGACGGCATTAGGATTGGGTGCAGCGGATGGTCCTACAAGGACTGGGACGGCATATTCTACCCCAGGGGGACCGCGGCCAAGGACTACCTCCCATTCTACTCCAAGGTCTTCAACTGCGTCGAGGTCGACTCCAGCTTCTACAGGATTCCAAGCCAGTCCATGGTGAGCCAGTGGAGGAGCAACACCCCCGCAGGGTTCGTCTTCTCGCCAAAGCTCCCAAAGAAGATCACCCACGAGAAGAAGCTCAAGGACTCCGAGTCCACGCTCGTCTACTTCTATAGTGTGATGAGCAAGCTGAAGGACAAGCTGGGCCCGATTGCGATACAGCTCCCGCCCTCCGTCAAGCTGAGCACCCACCACGAGACGATGAAGGAGTTCCTCTCTCTGCTCAGCCCCGAGTTCAGGCACGCCATAGAGTTCCGCCACAAGTCCTGGTTCACCCCCGATGTCTACGCGCTCCTGAGGAAGAACAACGTCGCCATGATATGGAGCCTGAACCAGTACGTCGAGAGCCCTCCTGAGGTGACCGCAGACTTCGTCTATCTCAGGATGGTCGGGGACAGGGAGATCATGGAGTTCACAGGGGTGCAGAAGGACAGGTCCGAGGACATGACCCGCTGGGCGGGAGCGGTCAAGGACAACGCCGAGAAGTTCGAATCTGGCTACGTCTTCTTCAACAACCACTTCGCAGGCTTCAGCCCCGAGTCCGCCAACGAGTTCCGCAGGCTCCTCGGCCTGATGGAGCTCGACTGGAAACCTCAAGGGACTGGGCAGCAGACGCTGCTCGGGCAGTAGCTGACAGATGCAGTCCCAGCGCCGGACCATACTCCACGTCGACTTGGACGCGTTCTACGTCTCCGTGGAGGTAAGAGAGCACCCGGAGCTGAAGGGGCTCCCGGTGGTGGTCGGGGCCGACCCGGAGGGCGGCAAGGGACGAGGGGTCGTCATCGCCTGCTCCTATGAGGCCAGGAAGTTCGGGCTTCGTTCAGGGATGCCCATCACACAGGCTTACAGGCTGTGCCCGCAGGCGAAGTACATCCCGCCGAACTGGGGGCTCTACGAGCGCGCGTCGGAGGAGGTGATGGGTACGCTGAAAGGCTTCGCCGACAGGTTCGAGCAAGGGAGCATAGACGAGGCCTACCTCGACGTCACCAGCAGGGCGCCGGACGAACGCTCCGCGGCTTCTTTGGCCACAGAGGTCAAGAAGGCAATCAGGGAAAGGCACGGCCTCAGCTGTTCCATCGGGATAGCGCCGAACAAGTCTTCGGCGAAGATCGCGTCAGACAGGAACAAGCCCGACGGCATGACGGTCGTCCCCTTCGAGGAAGTGAGCGGGTTCCTTGCGCCGCTTCCCGTGGGGGTCGTCCCCGGCATCGGTCCGAAGACTCGCGACTTCCTGAGCGAAAAGGGCATCACGACCATCGCCCAGCTCCAGCAGCTGGAGGGGCGGCAGCTCCTCACATGGTTCGGAAAGAGCGGTGTCTGGCTCTGGGGGGTCGTCCACGGAGAGGAGGCTGTGGAGGTGAGGCAGCAGGAGATACCAAAGTCGCTCAGCGTAGAGCGGACTTTCAAGGACGACGTCGGCGACTTCAGGACGGTGAGGAGAGAGGCAGCCGACGGCGCCGCCGAGCTCATGCGGAGGGTGAAGTCCGCAGGCTATTCCTACAGGGTGGCCGGGATCAAGATCAGGTTCCGTGGGTTCGAGACCCACACCAGGGAACGGACCCTCGTAAGCCACACCGACAGCGAAGGGCCCCTGCTCGAGAACATTGACAGGCTGCTGGACGAGTTTGAGACGAAGGGGAAGCCGGTGCGTCTGGTGGGGGTCAGGGTCGCAGACATACAGCGCTCCTCTTCGGGTCCCTCAAGGCTGGACGACTGGGCCGGGGGCTGAGCCTTCTTCTGCACCTCCTGGAGCCTCGCATTTCTGAACGTGACCCAGTACATGGATATCCTGACCACATAGAGACCCATCGCGATGCAGAACGGGGGGCCAGGCGCCCGGCAGCCATAAGGCCGAGGCCGGCGTCGGCCGAAAGGGCACTGGGCAGCCTCCACAGTGACATACTGACCCCGCCACCAATCCCTAGAAGTCCGGATTGGAACCAGGAGAGCTCTGCCTCGACGCCTAATGCGATGTTCAGGACGACGCTGTGCGAGATCAGCAGCTTGGCCACCCTGGGGACCCCTGTACTCGCTGAACGAGTTTTCCCAACCGGAGTCGAAATCAGTCAGCACGAACGCAGACTACGTACAAGAAACCCGCCGCAGGACCCGCTCCTCATCCTCCCCCCATATGAGCGGGCCTCATCCTAAAGTATCCCTGCAGCATCGGCCGCCCCATGAAGCCCCTTCCGGGCATCGTCGCGGAGATATTCGCGCTGGCGGTCCTGCTGGCGGCTTCCCGGGCAGTTCCGGCCGGCCCGTACTTCGGTCTGTACGTCGTCTTGGCGCAGCTCTTGTCCACCTTCCTGATACACTGCCCCGCCCACTATGTAGTGGGGGCAGCCGGCGGCATAAGGTTCAGGGAGTTACGGTTCGGGCGGACCTCTCTGGCCCGGGTCCTCCCTGCAAGCCTAGGGAAGGTCGCCAGCCTCATTCCAATCCTGACGCTCTCGACAGAGAAGCGCACGCTTTCGCAGGCTACGCGGAGGAGTGCGGCAGCCATGTTCGCCGCAGGAGTCGTGGCATCCGTTGGCTCGCCCCTGCTCATCGCGGCCGCAGCGACGCTGGCAGAGCCGTTCGTCTACTCCGCCTTCGCGTGGGTCGTTGCCCTTGGATACCTGTTGTTCGACGTGGTCTTCTCACCGAGGAGCGGAGACCTGATGCGGGCCGCGGAAGCGCTGAAGCCGCCGCGGTGAGGCAGCCGCAACACGATGACCGCTGACCATTCGGCTATGTAGCCCCACCTAGGGCACCGTAGGTTCGTCGCAAGGCTGCAGCTGACAACGGCCCCAACCCGCGCCCTTCAACCGTCGCATCCAGGCATGCGTCTGCCGGATTCGACGGCCCTCGGGTTGAAACAGACCAGGCTAAGATCTGATCCTCTCCTCAGCCAACTCGAGTTTCGCCGCTAACCACGGGATCGCCTCCGTGATGAACGAAGGCCCGTGGTGGGCCAGGAAGTCCAATGGTCCCGGGGTCACGAAGGTGTTCCCCAGGGTCACCGCCCTCAAGCCGTCCCATCCCCTCGAACTAAGCAGCTTGGTCAGGTCGCGGTTTCCGAACTGGGAGTACATCTTTGCCTCGTAGAATATCGCGTCCGGGTCGCTGGATGACACCGCTTTCATATCCGGGGCCAGCCATTCGCAGGGTGCCCTTCCATAGAGCAACGAGCTCCCGAGGAGCTTGAACGCATCGGTGATGTAGCTGTAGGAGCCGAAGCTCACGGGGCCGCCTAGGTCGATCTCAACGTAGGATTCGAGCTTCGAGACCCTTCGCAGGCTCCCCAGGGACCTGAGGAGGGCAGCCTCCAGGCCACGCCCCTCGTCCGCGGCGCCTGCTACCAGGCCTACCTTCACCACGAAGTCGACGATGCCTGCGACCGACACCGGGAGCTCGAGCGGATACACCGGATACTTCTTTGACAGCCTGACCGCGAACTCCCGCTGATATCCAGTGACGGTAAGAATCAGGTCCGGGTTGAGTTCTTCAAGGACCTCCGCTCTAACCGTGTTGTAGCTCCCCAGTTTCCTTTTCGATCGCGCCTCCGACGGTCGAGCGCAGAACGCCGTGACTCCAACGACCCTCTCGCCGAGTCCGAGCTGGAAGAGGGTCTCGGTGGCGGCGGGACTGAAGCTCGCTATTCTTTCAGGCGAGTCGGGGACTGGCACCTCTGTCCCGAGCACTTCGCTGAAGACCTTCGCCATCGCACCCCTTTCCATTCCTCATTGCGATATCTGTTTACACGGACCGCCGGCACACTATAACTACCGTTAAATACACTTCCTTGCGACCCGGCCGCCACCCAGCTTGGTAGATTCGAGGAAACTCATTACGGCCACGCTCTTCGGGGTCGTAATCGGCGTCGTCTACGGAGCCATTCCTTTCGAGATCGGCGACTCTCTAATTGTCTTTGAAGCCATCCTCCTCTCTCTCAGCTACATCCTTCTCGGGCCCGGTGGCGCGACCTACACAGGCATCATCAACGGGCTGGTCGAGACCCCATTGCAACTCTCCTTCGGCCCGTTCGCCTTCGGGGTGGCGCTGCTGTACGGGGTTCTCGTAGACTTGTTCTGCAGCATTTTCAAGGTGACCTATGAGGGGAAAGTCCGCCCGAAGAGGTTGGTGGCCTCATTGACTTTGAGCACCATCATTGTGGGGGTGGCAGCGACCTACGCGTTCATCGCCTTCGGCTTCGGCACGACAGCGCCATTCTTGGAGTTGTACCTGCCCATCTTGGTCGTGGGTGCAGTAAGCGGGACCGTAGGTGGGGTCCTGGGGGCCAGATTGTGGGACCGAAACCTGAAGCACAGGTTCGCCCCCGTCCAGCGCTCTTCAAACTAGTCGGATTTCTCTCGAATCTCTCCTCTCAACTTCCTGGTGAACCTCCTGAGAAGGCCATAAAGCGCAAGCCCGAGGGCGATAAATGCGATTCCCTCGACTTCGCTTGCCACCACCCTGGCAAGGAGTCCAGCGAGCAGGACGAATATCCCAACTATTATGATCAAGATGGCGGCGGTCTTCGAGAGCGGGCTAGCTCTTACGGCCAACCTGCGGGTGCTGTGAAGGGCTGGTTAAACGGCTATTGAGAAGTTGGCTGAAGCGAGGTCTGTCGTCGCTTTCAGGGGCCCTTGCGGCCCTCTGGCCTCTTCTCCTCTTCCTTGAGGAGCCTAAAGAGCCTGAACTTGTCGCTCTCCCCCGGCGAGAGGGTGTAGCCGCAGACCCGACAGGAGATGCCCTGGCCCGTCTCCTTCAAGTCGAAGCGCCCGCACTTCGGGCACTTCATCTGGTCGCTCTGGGGCTTCATCCTCCGACTCCGACGAAGACCCGATTCAAAAGCATTGACGCTGTCACCACATCCTCACTACGGGCCCCCTCTGGAAGATTCCTGTCTCCTGGGAGTAGAAGCGGTAGACATTCGGCGGGAACGAGATGTCAGCCAGGTATAGGTCTCCGAGATGTGCCATGGCCTTCGGGTTGAGGAACCCGACCTTTGGAAAACCGAAGGTCAGCGTCGCATCTGCCTCGACGCATGGGTTCCCGGGTTCCCCAGAGGTGCCGTCCAACCCTGAAGGGACGTCCACGGCGAGCGTCTTGGCCGATGATTGGTTCGCCTTGGTGATGAGGGTCGCCAGAGGTTCCCTGGGGTCCCCTTTGGACCCGTAGCCCAGCAGAGCGTCTATCAGTAACTCCTCCTTCCCGAAGTCCCCGTCAGGTCCCGCAGTTTCGACCCCGATCTTCTCGGCTGCAGCGAGCTGCTTCCCTGGCGTGTCGCGGATCGTTTCCTTGGCTCCTCCGAGCACCACCCGCACCCGCGCCCCCCAGTTGTGCAGGTGCCTCGCAGCGACAAGACCGTCGCCTCCGTTGTTCCCACGCCCGACCAGGCAACATACTTCCTTCCCCCCGACTGCTCCTCCAAGCATCTCTCTGGCCAGTTCGGCGGTCCTGAGACCCGCGTTCTCCATCAGGGATAGCACGTCTATCCCATATGTTTCGATTGCCATCCTGTCAGCTCCGGCCATCTCCACTGCCGAAAGGAAGATGAAACCCCGCTCCGACCTCATCCTCGCCTGCCCACCGAGGGTTCATATTTCAGGGTAGACCGTATCGGCTCGCGGCCTTCACCCGGGAGGCACCTGTCAACTAAATTTCTTCAAACTGGCACGCGGTTTAGAGCCCGAGGTATATCCGAACTCGGGGCGATTACGGGACTAAGAATGAGTTTTTCATCCAAGTGGCAGAGGAAAGACCAGAGCCCCGGTTTGGTGGACAGGCTCAGGGGCACAGTCAGGTCCCCTACGCCCTTGAAATCTCAGATCGAACAGGCCAACAGGCAAATCAGGGTATTGATCTCCCAGCTGGACGGCACGGTTACCAGAATCAAGCAGCGCGACTCGACCATCTTCAAGAACGTGGTCTCGTCTCTCGCGAAGCACGATATGCAGCACGCCGCGGTCTATGCCAACGAGCTCTCCGAGGTCCGGAAGATGGGGAAGATGGTGACCCAGGCGCAGCTGGCCATGGAACAGATTTCTCTGAGGCTCGGGACTATCACAGACCTGGGGGAGATCGCCAACACCCTGGCCCCCGCGGTCTCAGTCATCAAGAACATGAAGGAGGGCCTGAGCAACGCGCTCCCAGACGCCGACAGAGAGATTAGCGAAATCTCTGGCCTTCTCAGCAGCGTTCTCGTGGACGCGAGCACCTCAGGGGGGATTTCCTTGAACTTCGACGCCGCCAACGAGGACGCCCAGAGGGTCCTCGAAGAGGCCGCGACTGTCGCGGAACAGAGGATGAAGGAGAGCTTCCCGGAGATACCAGCCGGGGTCTTCAGCCAAGACGAGAGCGAAGGTCTCACCGCCTAGCCAACGGCTTCCCCCAAGTCCCTCATCCACGCGATGGCGTTGACCGGCCTACTGGCTAGATTCGCTTAATATCGGGAAAGTCGGATCGGGCCCTGAGTTGAAGATCGACAGAGGCCTCGCCCGTTCGCTTCAGACCGGCGACCCTACTCCGCCGTCCCCACCCAACCGAAGGAGGCGGGCGGCAGCGCTGATCCTAGTGGCATTTGTGCTGATGGCCGCGTTCCTGGTCGCAGCCCCCTCCCTATCCGCAGCGCTCAGGCGCGCTTATTCGACGCTCTCCGGCCAGTCCACCGGAGGGATCCCAACTTCAGGCTTCTCGACCGGCACCAGCACAGGGAGCTGCTCGAGTGCTGTCACAATCCAGCCTCTGAGCAACCCGGACATACTGAACGGCTCTGCCGTCGTCGCGTATCCGTCTGACTACTGCACGCTCGCGGGATTCGCCCTGAAACAGATCAACAACGACAGGGCAGCCAATGGTACGGGGCCCGTAGCGTTGAGCTTCAACCGTGCCGCCCAGCAGCATGCCGACTCGATGCTCTACTATTCGTACTTCAGTCACTTCGACACCCAGGGGTACAAGCCTTACATGCGGTACACCCTCCTTGGAGGCCGCGGGGCTGACTTCGAGAACGTGGCGTATTCGAGCTACGCAGTCGGCCTGCTGGGACGGACGGCCGCCATCGAAGACGCAATCAGTAGCCTCGAACACCTCATGGTCTACAACGACGCCGTCTGCTGCAACAACGGGCACAGATACAACATCCTCAATCCTCTCCACAACTACGTGTCCATCGGCGTGGCCTACAACAGCACCTACGTCTTCTTCGACGAGGAGTTCCAGAACGAGTATCTCAACCTGAACCTGTCGGTGGCCGCACCATCATCGCCGAGCCCCTACCATGTGACCATGCAGGGAGCCCCAATCCCGGGGACCCCGACCCCGACCGCCATATACGTGGCCTTCGATGGGACCCCCACCCCGGAGACCAGGGCCCAACTCGACAGCGGACCGCACGAGTACGGGCCAGGCACTCTGTTGGGGGGCGTCCTCCCTCCCGCGGGGCCCTTTGGCGGATGCAACCAGTTCACAACGGGAATCACCGTCTGTGCAAGCCGGTGGGCGTTCAACGCCAGCGCCATATACATCTCCTTCTCATTGGACGAATTCGTCAAGGACTACGGGCCTGGGGTCTACACCATCTACCTGGTCACAGGCCCGAGCACCGACACCGCCCTGACTACGCTGTCTGTCTTCGCAAGCTAGGCCGGGCCCATCTCCGCCCTGATGGCCCGGGCGGTCTCCTCCATCTCCGCAGGGGTAAACCTCTTCCTGTCTGTGAATCTGCCCTTGTCCTCCATCTTCACTGGTATGACATGCACGTGAACATGAGCCACGACCTGGTTGGCAGCCTCGCCATTGTTCTGGACGAACCTGAACCCGTCGGCATCCACCGCCGATACGACGGCCCTGGACACCCTGGACGCGACTCGGAAGAGGCCGGCGATGTCCTTCTCCTCCATGTCCCAGATGGTCTCCCCATGCTCCTTGGGGCAGACCAGAGTGTGGCCCCTTGAGAAGGGAAATATGTCCAGAAAGGCGACGTACTTCTCGTCTTCATAGACGATATCCGAATGGGACTTTCCCGACGCGATCAGGCAGAATATGCAGTTCCCGCCTGCCCTGGTGGAGGAGTTGAATGCTATCCGCCTGCTCGGGATCGCCTCTCGCCCACTGGATCCGGCCATGGTTACCCTCGTTCCGGCCGTCCTTAATACGCGCTCGGAGCCGACCGGCGCGATTGATCTGCGAGAGGTGCCACGCCGGTCAGATGACGGAGTACGAGCGCGAGGTCGGGAGAGGGGGAAAGAAAGCCACCATCAGGGGCGTCAGGTGCGCGCTGTGCGGCTACGCTGAGCTCGCCGACGATGAGGCGATCTGGTCAGCGGTCGGGCTCTAGCTTCGCCCCAGGGCCATCCGCTGGTAGGCCGCAATGAATTCAAGCGCGAATTTGTCCGCCTGCTTCTCGGTTCCGCGATGCTTGCCGCTGACTGACCTCAGGTGATGGTAGAACTCGTGAACCATCACGAAAGGATTGTAGAGGTATTCTCGGCGGGCCGCAAGTATCTCCTTTCTCCTCTGCGAGTAGACAGCCGCGACGCCCTTGGTCTTCCCTTCGACCACCCCCACCCCCAGCCTCGGCTCTGAGACCTTGTACCACTTCGAAAGGACGCTGATGGCCTCCTCAGTCTTCGAGTCCAAGATTAGAGCGACCACACGAGCCTGCATCTCCTCCTGCGAGGGACCCATCGAATGTCCGGTGGGGCCTCGCCCCACTTAAGCAATCAAACCTGTCGTTGTCAGTTGAGCCTTTAGTCAGCAATCATTGATTTCTCCGTTCAACTGGGAATCGAACTGTTGTGTCTGTCATGAACAGACGCAGGCACATAAGGCTCGACGGCCCGAAGGGAACCAGGTTCAGGGGACCGCCTTCCCTGTTCTCCATCGGTTAAGTGGAACCTGGTCCGTGGGCGAACCAAGGCCAGGGGCGTTTCTGCCTCATCAGCCCGGACCTCACCCGCGCCGCCAAAGGTAGGACCGCTGCCGCTATGAATTGGCAGGTTTAAGCACCAAGAACATCAGTGGCACTGGTTTGTCCGGAGTGAGGGCGATTGTTTCATGGAGCGGAGGGAAGGACAGCTCACTCGCTTTGCGGGAGGCGTTGAGGGCCGAAGGCCTGAAAATAGTATGCCTCCTCACCACTCTGACGACCGACTACGACAGGGTCAGCATGCACGGGGTACGGAGGGAGCTACTCACGAAGCAGGCGCTGAGCCTGCGGCTCCCCCTCGACGAGGTCTGGATCACGAAGGGGGCGTCCAACGCCGAATACTCCTCGGCGATGCGAAGGGCAATGCTCCGGCACCGCGCCAACGGTGTTAGCCACATCGTCTTCGGCGACCTCTTCCTCGAAGACATACGCCGCTTCCGAGAGGAGGAACTGCTGAAGGCGGAGATGCAAGGGGTATTCCCCCTGTGGAAGAGGGACACTCAGGAGCTGGCCGCGCAGTTCGTCAAAGACGGATTCAAAGCCGTCGTGTGCACCGTTGATCCGAAAGCTCTCAGCGCGAACTACTGCGGCAGGGAGTTCGACGAATCATTCCTCTCTGACCTTCCACCTTCTGTGGACCCATGCGGTGAGAACGGCGAGTTCCACACCTTCGTATACGGCGGACCGATATTCGAGGATGAGATCCCAGTCAGGAAGGGAGAGGTGGTGCTCAGAGACGGGTTCTGTTTCGCAGACATCCTCCCAGGCTGACTACGGCAGAGGACAGGCAGGGCCGTAGGCCGCGTTCTCCGCGCAGTAGACCCAGGCGAAGGTCGTCCCGTTGAAGACATGAATCTGGTCTGCGCCGACCTGGGCCACCTGCCACGAAGCGGTCTGATTGTATGTGAGGAGGAACCAGAACTTGCTCTGCGTGTCAGATACGCCGCCGATCCCCGTCACATAGTGCTCTCCATACTGAGGATACCAGGTTGCCTGCACGTCCCCGTTCAGCAGCACCAGCGTGACCAGGTAGCCGTTCCACCCTGGCTGCGCCCTGGTGTCGTTGTACCAGACGCGCGTGCCGTTCCCGTAGTCCACAAGCATGTTCAACTCGTACGATGGGGCACTCCTGCCGCTTTCACGGGCAAGGACCTGATATGCCGTCCAGAGGGAAGCGAGGGCAGAGCTGGCGTTCTTGTACGCCGAGGTGCTCGTGTTCAGGTTGGCAACGGCGGCGGCCAGCAGGTTGAGGGTCCTGTTGTAGTCCTGCAGGCTGGAGTTGTAGCTCTCCGAAAGCGCCCTGTAGCTGTTCAGGGCCGCATTCAGTTCGCTCGTGTATGTCTTGTTGGCTTGGGCCTGCTGCTGATCCTGGTAGTAGTAGTACGCTCCCACGCTCGACACCATGAGCAGGACAGCGACAAAGACGACAAGCATGCGGGAGGCCGAGCCCCTCTGATCCACGCTAAATCATCTACCTCCCGTCGGCGGAATCCGTCCTCTCCGCGCCATCCCCACCGCGTCGGAACTCCGGGCCAGGGTGCGCCAGGCGTACACAATGACCGGAGGGGCGACGAGGGCTCCGAGCAGGAAGTCGCTGAACTCGTGCAGTATCATGAATGGGATTCCGAGGATTTCGTACGCCATAAGGGCAGGGACGGTCCTTGCGCCTCCCAGGAGCCCCGTCACGATGTTCGTCTCAAAGTCCCAGAGGAAGGCGCATATCGCCAGCAGTCCACCGAAGAAGAGATTCCTGGTCGAGACCGCCGCCACGCCGCCTGGGCCGCCCCACCTCGATGCCACGTAACCCGCCAGCACGAACAGCAGCTCGCCCGCCACCAGAAAGGGCAGGATGGCCCCAGCGCTCCCCGCCGGGCTGACGAACCCCCAGGTCGTTTCAGAGAGGACTGCCACTGCGGCTCCGACCTTGGGGCCGAAGACAAAGGCTGCCACGAATACCGCCATGTCCAGGAGTTTGACGTTGGGGAGAGGGTAGAGGGCGAAGTCAGACCCGATAATCAGCGCAGTGAACACAGCGACCGCAGCGGTGTCTCTGTGCTCCATGGCTGGATGGATTATCCAACCATCTACATTTAAGCGCACCGGTCACCCAAATCTACAGAGCAAAGAACTGGTTATAGAGAACCAAAGGCCGAGCGACGCAGGATGACCGCGGTTTCGACCTTGCTCGGGCTCGTGGAGAGGAAAGAGCAGGGCCCCTCGCCCGTGTTCAGCAAGGAGCACGCCCTACTGGCATTCCTCACCATCGGGGCCGCCGGGGAGATCGGAAGGCAAGCGCTGGCGAGAAGCTTGAATCTAGGCGAAGGGTCGATGCGGACCGTTCTGAAGAAGTTTTCACAGGCGGGCTATGTGGAGGCTGACACGCTGGGCTGCCATCTCACGCCTTCGGGCAGGCGGCTACACGCCTCCATTCTGAAGAACATCCCATCGATGGTGGCGGTGAGTGACTCCCAGGTCGGGGTCGGCAGGTCTCAGGTCGCTGTCCTAGTACGGCCCCCCGGCGGTCCTGCCGCCAACGGGCTTGACCAACGCGACTCCGCAATCAGGATAGGGGCGACCGGAGCTACTACATACGTGATCAAGGACGGGAAGTTTGCAATTCCTGGAAACTCGCCTGACTGCGAGAGGGACTTCCCGGGGCCCGTCTGGCGGGTCCTCAGGTCCGAACTGGCGCCCGGGGATGGAGACGTGGTGATTCTTTGCGGCGCGGCGGACGAAACCACAGCTAGGCTCGGTGCCCTCTCGGCCGCCCTTACGCTTCTCTGACTATTGCTTGGTAGCCTGCTCGGCCGGGGCTGCCTCGGGGCCAGGTTGCTGCTTGTTCACTTGTCTGTTGATGGCGTCGGCGAAGTAGTGCCCTGTCACTATCACCTTCACCGACTTCACTCCCTTCACCTGCGCGAGGTTGTCCTTCAGGTCCTGGGAGATCTTCAACGCGAACACAGGCGGGCAGAACTGGGTGGTCGCATGGTACTCGACGTCCACGTTCCCGTCTTTGATGTCTAGCTTGTCGATGAGGTTCATCTCAACGATTGGCATTCCGATTTCAGGGTCGACTATTTTCGAGACCTGTCTCTGAACCTCCTTTACATCAACCTGCTCTGATGACATGGAAACCGGCGAAAACCTGCGTTTCCGCTAATAAAAGCTTGTCTTGGAATGACCCCCGATAGGCTTACACCGGTCCGGGGCAAGAGTTCGCTCATGAAACCAGAGCTGGTGCTCGAATCCATAGAGGCGGCCGCCCCCCGCCGGGGGTGGCCGATAATCGGACCCAAGAGAGGGGCCATACTCGATGAGGTGATAGAGAGCCGCAAGCCGTCATCCATACTCGAGGTGGGAACCAACGTCGGCTACAGCGCCATCAGGATGGCTAGGCACCTAAAGCCAGGCCAGAAGCTCACCTGCGTAGAGATCAGCGAGGAGATGGCGCTGACAGCCAGGGCGAACTTCGAGAAAGCGGGTCTCCAAGGCTACATCGAAGTAATCGTGGGGGATGCTCGATTCGTCCTTCCCACCCTCGCTGGGAGCTTCGACATGGTCTTCCTCGACGCTGTGAAGGTCGACTATCTCGCCTATCTGAAGTCGGTCGAGAGGCTCCTCCATGCCGGGAGCGTGGTGGTAGCGGACAACGTGAAGTCCCACTCAGTAGAAGTGAAGCCCTACCTCGACTACGTGCGGAGATCGGGGGCGTATTCGAGTGCCTGCAGGGATGCTCCATCGAACTGGGGGGCGGACGAGGGGGACGCGGTCGAGATAAGCATCAGGCTCTGAACCCACGCGCCACGTCTGCCCATCTCGGGTCTCCATCGAAGGGCAGGTACACCCTCGCCCTGTCCAGGATACCACGATACTTGTTCTGGATCTCTCCCCCCACCTCCCGCCACGTCCCCTCCACAACGAACTCGGCCAGCATGTCGTCCCCCACCTCGGAGGCCATCCTGCGCCACTCTCCGTTCACGGAGAGGACATGAAGCCTTTCGGCAACGTCTTCCCAGTGGTGAAGCTCCATCACCCTCCTATAGCTCCGGGTGGACGCATAGAATGCGATCTGCCCCCTGTACGCTTCCCTCACCGCGGCAATCTCTTCCTCATTGTCCCCCACAGCGGCGAACACGGACGCTGCCACCTGAACTTCCGTCCTGCTCCTCCCTGCCTGGGCTAAGCCCGCTGACAGCGCTGGCTCGATGACCTCGCGGAGGTACCTGACCGTGTGGAGAGGGTGCACGTGGAGGCCATCCGCGACCGCTCCAGCTACCCTGCACATCATCCCGTTGACCCCGGCCACCAGCACCGGGATGGTGGGGTCCCTGATCGGGCCCGGGGTGAAGAACGGCGTCATGAGGTCGAGGGTGTAGAACCTCCCCTGGAAGTCCAGCTTGGTCCCACCCTGCCAGCTCTTCCACACAGACCTCAGTGCCAACACGTACTCCCTCATCTTCGGGGCGGGTGGATCCCACTTCATCCCAAACCGCCGCTCGATGTGACCCTTGACCTGGCTTCCCAACCCCAGCATGAGCCTGCCTCCGGAGGTGCTCTGCAGGTCCCACGCTGTGTATGCCATGGTCGTGGGGCTCCTCGTGAACGCCAGGGCTATCGAAGTACCCAGCCCTATCCGCGTGGTGGCAGCGGCAGCGAGAGCCAGCAGCACGAACGGGTCATGCTTCGTCTCGTTCGCCCAGAATGCGTCGAAGCCGTACTCCTCGGCCTTCCTCGAGAGCTCGGCCGCCTCCATCGGCTCGCCCACTGCCACCTCGGCGTCTATCTTCAACGGAGAGCACCGCCCGAGCGCGCTTCTTAAAGCCGGACCAATGGGGCCGGCTGCATCGCTTGGCGAATCTATCGGTCATCGCCGGACTGGCAACCGCCCTGTGCTGGGGGACCGGCGACTACTTGTCCAGGGGACAATCGGAGAGGATCGGGTACTACAGGACCCTGGTATATTCAATGCTGGTGACTTTCATCGTGCTTGTCGCCATCACACCCGTCCTCAGCCCCGGACTCAAGGCTCCGCTCTTCCCCACGGCCGTGCTCGTGGTCGCAGGAATCCTGAACTTCGTCGCCTTCAGCTTCCTCTACCGCGCGTTCCACAAGGGTGTCGTCTCAGTCGTCGCGCCTGTGGCCTACACCTATCCTGCCATCACAACGATACTCTCGATCGTCATCCTGGGCACCGTCCTTCAGTCCATGGAGATTCTCGCCATAGCTGGGATAATCACGGGGGTGATCCTGACGTCAACGAAGTTTTCAGAGATAAAACGGTCCATCGCCGGGAAAGGATCCGCAGGTCTCACGGTGGGCTTCATCCCCGCCGCGGCCGCCTCTCTCTTCTTCGGCTTCGTCTACGTGGGGGTGGGCTACGCAGCTCCGGTGGTGAGCGTCGTGATCCCGGTCATGATCCTTCGGATTGTGGGGATAGCGATGGGGTTCGCGCTGGCTCCGGCCCTCAAGCAGAGCGCCAGGCCCATGAAGGGGGTCTTCTCGAGAGGAATAATCGCCATGGGCGTGTTGGAGGCAATCGGCTTCCTTTCCTTGACGTATGGCATCTCGGTCCCCGGCGGGTCGCTCCCTGTGGTCACGGCATTATCCGGGATGGGAGGAGCAGTGGCCGGGGGATATGGGCTAGTGTTACTGAAGGAGAGGCTCGAACCCAACCAGATAATCGGAGTGGTCTTGTCCCTGCTGGGCGTCTTCGTTCTGCTGTATCTGGGGGCCTAGGCGCTGGAGTACTTCGCCGCCGTCCAGGAGGGGAGACGGCGAGTCAACCGGGCGCTGGCTGTGCTGCAGAAGGTCGCCGGCCCCTCCTACCCGATGCTCATCCTGAAGCTCGGCGTCGCAGAGTGGACCCCTGTCGGGGAAGAAATGATGAACAAAGTGGTCAGGGGGAAGAACGCCACCGCCGCCCTGGTAATATGTGACGGCGAGGGGAACTCGAAGGCGATGAGCGCCTGGATCCCGTCCGAAAGTGCGGATGGAGCCTCCCGGAGGCTGGAGGCCGAGGGGATTCCAGTCTTTCCCGGAGATGTCAAGCTCCCAATCTGAGCGTCCTGTTTATTAACTGGTCAAGGCCTAGAATAATCTGCGCCTGGCCTGCACCTGCTCATAGCTCCGAAGTGAAACCTCTGATTCGAAGCCTGAGCCGTGCTTGTTGGACGCAGAGAAATTGGGGGTGAACGAATGGCAAGATGCTCGGTTTGCAAGGGTCATGCGGTCGCATCATGCGCGGAGTGCGCGGCGCTAGTGTGCATGTCGCACTCTACTACAATCTTTGATGAAGGGAGCAGGGCGATGAAGACCTACTGCGGTAACTGTACGGCTAAGCGGATGCCCGTGTGGGTAGGCCGACGAAGGTAAGGCCACAAAGAGCCTTCCAGCGCAGCACCCGACCGTAGGGTGTCGACTGCGTCAGCGTAGCATCGGGGCCCTGAGGCTGTTCAGCCAGGCATTCGCTGCTCCGCGAGGCCAGACCGGGCAAGAGGAGCTGACGGCGCTAGAGTGCATCCATCGCGGCCATATCCTCGTCGACCGTCCGCTCAAACTGTCCCTTGGCGGGCCCCTTCGCGAACAGACCCAGCATTCCCAGTTCCATGCTCGCCGAGTACTTGACTTCAGTACCATCGATTGCCTCCCTGAGGCCCATGGTGACCTTGCTCCCCTTGCCGTCTCCTTCCAGGGTGTCCACGTGGAATGTCCTCGTGGCGACGTCGAAGGCCAGGGTGTTGATGGACCTGATTTTCTTCCCCATCATGGCTGCATGCTGCTCGATCTTCATGACTCCCCCCTCGTTGCCGAGGACTTTCACCTCTTTGACGAAGTTGGGGTGCACTTTGGGAAGGTTCCCTGGGTGCATGTAGAAGTCGATGACCTTTGAAATCGGCGCCTTCGTCTTTCCTGTCTTTTCCCAATTTGTAGGCATGGCAAGACCACGGGCGGCGAGCCCTAATTAACGTGCGTCCACAACGTGCCATCTTCTCCCTCGGTCGTCAGGGCCTGGGGACGGCCTCGGCTGTCGATACCTCCTCAATCGAATATCTGTACCAACGCGTTGACGTAACCCGTCGCACCGTTTGGGTAGGTGCCTTCCCCAGAAGAAGTCTGCACCTTCCCTGCCGCGTCGACGGCCCTGGCTAGCACAGAGTACTCTCCAGCCGACCCTGGCTTCCACTCGTACGCCCAGAGCGCCCAGGTGATGTCAGAGATCGGGGGCTTGACCTGTGCCTCTTCCCACGTTCGGCCGTTGTCGAAGCTGACTTCCACCTTTGAAATTCCCCTGTCTCCGGCGAAGGCGTATCCTGCCAGGATTATCGAGCCTCCGTACTTGGAGAGGCTCGCCTGGGCCGGGGGGAGCGGGATGATGAACGCCTGGCTGTGCACAGTGGCAGTGTTGGTCCACCCCCTGGTCTGCCAGTAACCCTCGTAGACTGAGCCAACGACAGAGATCCTTTCCACCCACTTCGCGCTCATCATCCCATACAGCCCGGGGATCAGCCCCCTGAGGGGGTAGCCGTGGCGGACCGGGAGGTCCTGGCTGTTCATGCCGTAGGCGGCCAGGCTGTCGGGCATCAGAGCCCTGGCCAGGGGGATTCCCACGCTGTACCCGTCGACCGAATAGAAGACGACATACGTCGCTCCGGGGCCGACCCCTCCGGCGTCGGCCACCAGGTCAGAGATCTTCACCCCTGTCCAATTCGCGTTCCCAATCAGGTCCCCGTTCAGCTCGTTGCTCACGCATTCAAGGGTGGTGTACTGGCTGGTCTGGGGTAGGCGGGTAAGGTCCTGCAGAGAGTACGACTTCGGGGCTTTCACGAGACCGTCCACCTTGAGGGACCAAACAGACGCGTCCACGACAGGGTCTATCACGTCTATGGCCACCCTGTAGAAGCTGCTGCTAGGCGTCACCTCGGAGTCTACGAGCGAGGTGAGCCTCGGGTCACTGAAGATCGGGGGCGCGCCCTGAAGGTCCACGGGCTGGCTCGTCCCCGTCGGCTGCACGTCGGCAGCAAAGAGCTGGTCCAACCCCCCTAGCCCGGCGATTCCGGCGGCAGCCGCCAGCACTAGCACCGTGCCCTTCTCGATGAACTCCCTCCTCCCGGTGTCTCTAACGCCTGATCCCCCAGGCGGCGCCTTCAGCGTCGCGAGTGGATGGTACACCGCGGAGAGCATTAGCGCAAACACCGCCTGGACAAGGAGAAGGCCGAGGGGGAAGACCCAGACCGCGTTCACCGGGGCGTAGGGAGACGTTGTTCCGAAGAGAGCGTCTCCGTCTACAGGAAAGAGGAGAAGGCCGAAGAGCGCCCAGGGGAAGAGGCCGAGCACCAACATCCCCTCGAACCTCTTCAGCTGACCGAAGACCTTCTTGGCGAGGAGCAGGTCGAAGAGAAGGACCACCAAGCCGTAGACTGCAGCCGCGACCAGGGTGGCGACTAGGAGGCCCAGCTGCCCCGCGAAATCCCCGAACCGCTGTACCATCGGTTCCTCGATCGAGGCAGGGACCACCCTGAGAAACACGCTCAGTGCAGACTCCGGAGGGAAGGGGGCGACCCCGCCCAGCCTGAGGAGGAAATTGAATGCGAGCCCTCCCAGGCCGGCGAGGGCGCCGGTCAGGAAGAGTGAGACCACGCGTCTAGGAGTCAATGGAGTTCAGGCGCCTCAGGTAGGAAGTTTGGGGCTAGTCCACGTGCCCGCGAAGTAGCGATGCCGGCCCAGGGTACCCCAATGCGTGGACCGAAGGACAATTCCAGATCCGGCAGAGAACTCTGAGTACGGTCCACGGTTCCCCGGACCTGATCCGACCAAGTGCTCCCGGCTGACTCACACGAGGTTGGGAAATGCCCTTGCCAGGTCGAACACCTTCACTTCGGCTGCACCGGGGCGACCCCGCCTGCCCTGCTCCTTGATGTCAGCACAAAGCCGAGGACGATGAATATGACGCCGATCACTGCTATCACGGAACCTGCATAGATCCAGAACGACACGCCGGTCATGGACGAGCCTCCGATTATCCCGTCCCCCTGGAGCGCGAACACAGTACCGGCAAGCAGCAGCAGCACGCCGACAATGCCGAGACCGAGAGATGAACTCCGCAACCTTTCCCTCAAAATCTTCCCCGCCGTTTAAGACTTTCTACTGTTCACTCTACCGTGAAGTAAAGGCGTCTGTTGCTCTTGCCCTTGTTCTCCGTCTTCACCCCGACAACCCTTCCTATCTCCCTGGTGTTCCTCACATGGACCCCTCCGTCCGCCTGAATGTCCACGTCTCCTATCTGGACGACTCTCAGCAAGTCCAACGAGGGAGGCATCGCGTTGGCCAGCTTGACGAAGCCAGGGTTGGCGAGCGCCTCCTCTCTCTTCATGAAGAACGACTTCACCTCCAGGCCCCTCGCCGCTGCTTCATTCACCCTGTCGATGTAGTATGACATCTTCTCCTTGTCGAAGTCCTCCAGGTTGAAGTCGACCCGCGAGCCTCCAGGGCTGATCTGGTTCCCCGTGATGAGGGCGCCCGTCTCCCCGTTGACGACCGCGCTGAGTATGTGGGCCGTGGTGTGCATCCGCATAATCCGATGCCGCTTATCCCAGTCCAGTGCTCCGTGGACCCTGTCTCCAGGGGAGAGCCCGCCCGCCGTCTCTAGGACGTGGAATATCTCCTCACCTTCCTTTACAGCTTCGAGCATCTTCGACCCCCCCAGTGAACCAGTATCCGAGACCAGCCCTCCCCCACGAGGATTGAACGCAGTCTGGTCCAGCACCACCCTGTCCCCGCCAACGGACACCACCTCGGCGTCGAACTCCTTCACATACGCGTCGTCCCAGAAGATCCGTCTGGTCAAACCCCTCCTCCTCCCACGATCTCAGATTTAACGTTCAAAGCGCGTCAGAACGCGCTGATCTTCGTCTGGGTCAGCTCCCTTGAAATCAGCACGCTCTCCCTCTTCCACCTCGCCTTCGAAATCCTCAACATCGACAGCGCCGAATCCATTGCGCTCCTGAAGGTCTCATGCTTCTGGAACGGCTGCCTGAAGAGCGCCCGAATGCTCTCCCTCACATTCCAGACGCCCAGCGGCATGATGAACCCAGGATAGGTCTCCCGCAACACGATGGCCGCGGCCTGCCTCCTCTCCCTCTCAAGCGCCTCCCCGACGGCCAGCCTGGTGGAGTAGTAGCAGCCGCCGACCCGGGCGTACTTGGTCCTCCCGAAGTATTCTTCGTAGTCTCCGATCATGTACGGTTCGCGGGTGAACTGGTTCCAGGTGGTGTTCGGGAACCAGGCCTCGATCCACTCGAACCTCCAGGGCTCGGGCATCAGTATCGCCACGTACTGGTTGTCGTACACCCCGAAGCTGTAGACCCGGTACCCATCGATGGTCGGATGGTGCTTCACTTTCTCTATGAGGTCGAGGCTGATGGAGCTGTCGACGGCGGTGATGCTCCACCGAGTCGGCACGATTCTCCTCCTCGCTCCGATGCCGAACATCCCCAGGGAGAACGCCTTCTGGATCCTCGTGACCAGCACTCCTTTCCTATACAGCTCCCCTACCGCGCCTGCCGCCCCAAGGTCCCTGTCGTAGTACGCGGTCTGCACCCTCCTGTCGACCGAGGGGTTGTCTATCCTGAACCTGTCGAGGGGGCCAGAGGGCCCATAGGGCTGGGTGTCTTCGCTTAGGGTCAGTATCCGCCTCGGGGCCTTCGTGAGTTTCAGCTCTGTGTCGACCGGCTTCGCCGCCATGGCGAGCTCCTGGAGCGACGAAAGGACCCTCCCCGGGTCGCGGGCGTCTTCGACGCTCGCCTTGGAGTTCCCCCGGACGAGGGAGTATCTGTAGTCGACTATCTGGTCTATGGACCTGCCTAGCCACTCCTCCGGCGTGTCCAGGACGGAGGTGTCACCGAACCTGGGCGGGACCATGGGCCCTATGGACACCCTGGGATACCCAAGCCTTCCCACGAACACACCGGGCGGGGAGGAGCCGGCAATCTCGTTCGTCGTCATTGACGCGTTGAGCTTCGCCATGGCCTGGGCCTTGACGATTATGGGGCACCTGGGCTTACCACAGAGGAGTTTCGCTCCTCGGCACGCGAGGCACATCCAGGCCGGAGGGCTCTCCACGACTTCGATGGACCTTGCAACCTCCTCTTCGAGTCCGGTGACCGAGGCCGCCATAACATTCGAGAGCCAAGTGACGCGCCGGGGCACGTCGCCATCGGGAGAATTCTCCTCTTAAACTCGGCGCAACCTTTCGGGAGCCTAGGGGACTCTGACGGCCGTCTCGCTCCCTGCCTTCTCCACCCTGAAGATCTGGTCGGCGAAGCTCTCCAGTTCCTTGTCGTGCGACACGACGACGACCTGCGGGCACCCCACATCATCAAGGACCTCCCTCACGGTCCCCAGCTGCTCCTTGCTGAAGCCGTCAGTAGGCTCGTCGAGTATCAGGAGGTTGGACTTCATGCCGATCGATACCCTCTGGGCAAGGACGTTCAGCGCGAGGCGGTATGCAAGGGCTACGCTAGTCCTCTCGCCTCCGCTAAGGTACCTCACGTCCTGCTCGTATCCACCCTGCGTCACCGACGGTGTGAAGTCCTCGTCCACGCCGACCTCCTTGTCAGGGTCGTTCACGAGCATGCCAAACCATCGCTTGAACAGAGAGTCGAACTCCTGGTTGATGGTGGCGAGTACCGACTTCTCGATGACTCGGACGGTGGGGACGAAGTAGTCTTCGAGCCATATCTCCCTCTCCCTGAGCCTCCTGCTCTTGTTGGATGCCTCCTCCTTGGCGATAACCTCGATGGCGATCTCCGTCTGCCTCTTCTGGACCGACTCGACGGTCCCCCTGGTCCTGACGAGCCTGTCCCTGGTGCCCCTGAGCCTTTCCTCCGACTGTGCCAGCTTCTTGTCGGCGGCTTCCATCTCCTTGGCCAGCCCGCCCAGCTCCCCGAGCTGCTCCCCGAGCTGCTGGAGCGTGTTCTTCGCGAAGGCCGCCCTCTTCTCGAACTTGCGCTTCGATTGCTCCTTCTTCTCGATCTCCGACCTCAGCCTGGACCTTTCTGTCCGCTGATGGGCCACTTCCTTCGCCGCGTCCTTGTAGGCCTCCCCCTGCTCGATCTTCGCCCTCAGGGTTTCGGCCTCTCCTTCGACCGACGCCAGCTCTTCCGCCAGGTGGTTCCTCTCTGCGTCCTTCCTCGCCCTCTTGTCTTCGAAGTCGTGAGCCTCAGCCGCCCGGTCGCAGACAGGGCAGACACCATTCTTCATTATCGACTCGTAGTCCGAGAGCTTGGTCTCGGTGGCAGCCTTGAGCTCGGCGAGCTTCCTTGCCTTCGCCTCGAGGGTCCTCTCTCTTCTCTTGAGCTCGGGGAGGGAGCTGGCGGCAGAGGGACGCCCGAGCTCTGACCGCGCGAGTGCGGCCTCGAGCCCCCGGAGACTTCCGCTCAGCTCCGCGATTTCGTCTCCGAGTTCGGCCGCATCCTTCGCGGCGTCCGCCCCAAGCCGCTCATAGTACTCTTTCTCTGCTTTGACGTTCTGCAGGCTGACCTCGCGCTTCTGCAGGGCTTCCTTTTCCGCCTTCGCCACCCGCAGCTGACCCTCGTCCGCTGTCTCCGCGTCTTCCAGCCGGGTCAAATCAGCCTTGTGCTTCTCTTCATCCGCCTGCAGCCTCTGCGCCTGAGAGCGGAGCTCCCCCATCCCCCTGGCGATGCCATCCTGTTCCCGGGCCTCTTCTCTGATGTGTTTCACTGACTCGTCCGCGTTGGTGGCAGCGATCTTGTAGTCCTCGACCCTGAACGCCCGCCTAAGTATCTGGAGGCGCTGCTCCGGGGCCAGGGCCAGGATGCTCTTCATCTCCTCCTGGGGAGTGTAGACCGCGTAGCGGTAAATCCAGCTCTGGGCCTTCGGGTCGGGGGCTTCGTTGAACTCGAGCGTCTCGAGCACTCTCTCCTTCAGTTCGCTCGGCGACAGTACGAGCGTCTCGCCGGGCGTCTTCAGCTCTCCGTCAGATTGTTGGACCTTCCCGGCCTTCCTCTGGAGCCTCCTCGTGATTTGGTACTCCGACCCGTCGACATCGAAGGCCATCCTCACCTCGCCGCTGTCCTGCCCCAGCTTCAGGACGGAACTCCCAGACTCGGACCCCAGGCCGAAGAGGGCGAACTCAATCCCCATCAGCACGCTGGATTTGCCCGAGCCTATGTCTCCCTCCAGCAGGGTCTTGCCTGGCGGGAACTTGATCACCGAGTGCCCGTGGCTCCTGATGTTGGTGAGCTCGATCTCTTTGATTATCAACTCTGTTTCTCCTTCTCCAGCGCGTGCACCCCCTCCCTGACCATCCTCCCGGCGTAGTCCTTCTTCGTCTCCCCGAGCTTCGGGGGCTGGCGCCAGAGCCTCAGGAGCTCGATGCCCACCTCGGCCCCCTGCTGCCCTCGGAGGTGCTCTTCCGCCACGTCGACCTTCCCAGCTTCGCTCTCGAAGAGCTTCCTCTCGATAGAAGAAGGCTCCTCCCCAGAGAAGACGTGACCCGTCGCCTCCTTCGACTTCAGGGCGTTCCTGTTGAGGTAGACGTGGATGGCCCCCCGTTCGGAAAGGTTGGAGCGCAGCCCCGCCAGCCCTACCTCTGATGCCCTCCCCCCGGCGAGCTCCCCGAATACCCTGACGACGACCAACTTCCCGGCCACGTTGACCCCCTTGAAGTCCTCCGCGATCATAGATCCCGCGTCTGGGGCATTCCGTCCCGTCAGGTCGTATTCCCTGAAGACGCCCTCGAACGAGTTCATCGGGACGAACTTCTTGCTCCTCACATGCTCGTCGAACTCGACGACGTAGAATCCCCGCCTCTCCCCCTTGGCCGTAGCTTCGAGGTCTCGACCATAGCCTGTGAACAGCGGGCCAGGGAACACTATGTTTTCCAGCCCAGGCAGCCTGAACTCGCCTCTCTCGTGGATGTGCCCCCCTGCGTAATAGTCGAACCCCTTGGGGAGCAGCGAGGAGTCCACAGACTCCATGGCGCTGAGGTGCCCAGGCTTCAACTCAGTAAGCCCGCTGTGGAAGGCGAATATCTTGAACCCCTGCTCGGCCTCCAGGGCCCCCCTGTCGAGCGCGACGAAGTACCTGCTCTCGAGGCCTATCTTCCGCGCTGAGATGCCGGCTATCTTCGCCCCGGTCTTCTCGTCGACGGTCACTCCGAGGTGGAGGCTGTCGCCGTCGAAGGTCGGCCTGAACACGTTGCTGAGCACTCCCGCGGTGTTGAGGATGTCTATGACCGAGGTCCCATTGGGGGTGTAGTCGTGGCTCCCATAGATAGCATAGATCGGTATCCCACGGCGCTGGACCTCCATCATACTCTTCAGCGCCGCATCCACGACGCCTAGGTCAGGGATCCCCACGTGGAAGAGGTCCCCGGACACAAGGATGAAGTCCACGCCGAGTTCGACGCACTTCTTCATCGTCGAGTCGAACGTCCGCAACTCGAGCTTCTGGAGGTTTGGCTCCCGATGCGCCCCGAGATGCGCATCCGCGATGTGTGCGAACCTGTGCAACGGCCCCCCTTATGAGAGGTTCACTTTATGCGTGTTTCGGGAGGGACGTCGTCGGACCATTCGACTAGGAGTAGAGCCGAAGTCTGAACTCGCAGTTCCTGTCCCCCAGGGCCTTGCATCTGACCTCGGTGCAATCCGCCTTCAGCTTGAACACGGTCCCGCAGACCCCTTCCAGGCCCCCCGAAACGGAGGAACACATGGGTACCTTGGTGGTCTGATTGCCGCAGATGTAGCAGTTGTGAACTACGATGTGGTACTCGGTATCAGAGATCTTGTCGATCTTCGACCTCAATATGAATGCGCTCAGTAGGCTCACCCTCATTATCTTGGGAATGTATTTCCTGGCCGCGGCAGCGGCGGTGGATTCGTGGTGCCTCGGCACCTCCAGCAGCGCCGCCCTCCTCGCGGCCATCTCCAACACCGACCGCTCGATCTGGGGCATCGACTTCAAGTAGTCGTTCTTGTCTTTGTTCGCCGCGTTTTCAGTGAGCATGTCAATCACCGTGCTCAGCGCTTCCCTGTTCGCCACGAAGTACTCCAGCGGGACTGCCTGCGTCCCCATCTTGTAGCTCCAGGCGACCAGCCTGTCAGGGAGAAGGAGCCTAAGCGCGTTGAGCACCGAATAGCCCGCATCCTTGGATTCTGGAATCGGTCCCGCCGACCTGGAGAAGTCGCGTTTGAACGACACTACGCCCGCAAGGTCCCACTTGGCGAGCCGCTGCAGGATCTCCTTTGGCCTTTCGGGGAAGAGCGCGCTGACTTCTCCCGCAGACATCCCGATAATCTGGTGGATTAGGGTGTAGTCGGACACGGTGAGCGCAGCCCTCTCCGAGTTGGCCCCCTTCTGTATGATGAATGTCGCTGGCTTTTCGACGATCTCTCCATACTTCTTTTCCAGTGCGCCTTCTGAAATCTGGGCGGGCCTGTCAGTGAGGCTCCCTTCCCACTCAACGAGGAGCTTGTCGCCCTCGACGAGATACTCGAACTCCTTCATGTTGAACTCCGCCCTGCAGCACCCGGAGATTACAAAGTACTTCGCCATCCTGCTGTCCTTCCTGGTGACGCTGAACTCGACGCGGCAGTCCAGAAGCGCGATCAGCTTCCGTTCTGTCTCCTTGAAGGAGTTGGAGGGCATAAGGAAGATTTCGACCGTCTCGAACTCCTTCGCAGCGTTCTTCCAGCCGTCGACGTACTTCAGGACGTTGTCCTGGGGCTGGCTGATCAGGAGCGACGGCAGATACGAGTGGACTAGTATCTCGCCCGCATGCTTCCTCCTGATTGCGTTCACCCTGAAGACCTTGTCTGCAAGAGTGTCTCCGGTGAGGACTTCTAGGTTCTCCCTATTGGCCAGGGAAATCCTGTCCGTTATCTCGACGAATTTCAGCCCCGGATTGTATTTCTCTATGATGAGCTGCATGAAGTTCCTCGCCTCCGAGTAGGTCTCGTCCAGCATCAGTATCGAGTTGCCCTGGTAGACCGTCAGGATCTTGTCAAGAATCTGATGCCCAGTGACGAGCTTTCCTGGTCGCTTTGCCTCACGCGCTCCCTCCGCGAGTGGATGGCTACTCCTTTCCTGCTCCAATGCGCGCCTTTTAGAGCAACCCAACTCGTTTTAACTGTTGAGGGCGCGGATTCGGGAGAGGGTTTAATTGTTGAACACTTCTCCAATGACCAAGCTCTATTTGTCTAACACCACGCATAGGAACGACACGGCCAGCAAACTCAAGCGGCTTGAAGCTCGCGTCACCGCGCTAGAGGAGATGCTCAGGGCAGGAGTATCCCTCCCCAAACCCGGTTCGGCCCTGGGCGACCTGAAGCTCGGTGAGCTCCCTAACTCGTTGACGAAGTCCCTCCAGGCGATGCGGGTTCTCGGCGAAGCCGACGCCTCCGCGGTAGGTCAGAAGACAGGAAGAAACCGAAGCGTGGAGACAATCTACCTGAACCAGCTAGTCAGGCTTGGCGCGCTGGCGCGCAAGAGGGTCGGGAAGAAGGTCTTCTTCAGGCTCGCGAACCTATACTGACTCTAGACCTTAACATCGGTGTGGACGACTATCCCATCCTTGCTGACTTCCATTCCATAGACAGCCTGGTCGTGCGCCGTCCTTCGCATCTTGACCACCTGTATCGACCTGATTACCTCGGCCGCTTCGCTGGTGTAGTTGAGCAGGACCACGCCGTGCGAAAGCGCCCACTCGGCCGGGATGATGTTCTTGGCCCCGATTGTCTCGACGATCAGAAGGCTGACGCAGTCTTCGTTCGACAGCCCCTGGACAAGCCCCAGCAGCCCCTGCCTCACTTGGAACTCGCCAGAGTACTGCATCGCTATGGTGGTGATAGAGTCGAGAACTACCCTCCTCGCATGTGACCGTCTGATTTCATCCAGGGTTCCCTTGGCGACCACGCTGAACGGGATGGTCTCCCCTTCGAAGAGCGCCTCGTTTCTGGTGATTAGTCCCGACTCGGTAGCTAGGACAGGCCTCATGTCGAGGATCTTGATCTTCCCCTTGCGAATTGCTTCGTCGATGTCCCACCCATGGTCCCTGAAGTTATTCTTGATCTCCTCGGGGCTCTCTGTGCAGGTGACATAAACCCCGTTCTCCCCCAGTTCCTTGTACCCGTGGTATAGGAACTGTGAGCAAAGCGTCGACTTCCCGCTCCCCGGGCCCCCTGATATGGTCACGCAGCTTCCCGGGACGAACCCTCCGCCAAGAATCTCGTCCAGGCCTTCCACGCCGGTAGGAAGCCGTCGCACGTTCTGGTGGGAATCTAATCGGCTTATGTCCCTTTCTGGGAGCGATGTGGTCGAAGGCGTGGCGCTGAGCTTATATAATTACGAGTTTAACAGTTGAACAGTTAAACACTTGGTACTACTGCCGCATTCCTCCGAGAACCCACGTCCTTTCACGCACACCATCCCCGGAGTGCTGACCAGCGTCAGGGACGGGCGGAGAGTCGTAGCCGTCGACATAGACACCTGGAGCTCTATCTGCAAGCGGATCTACACCTGCGACCCGTCCAGGGCCCCCATCATAATGGACGAAATCGGCGGGGCGCTTGGTGCCGAGCTCGCGACCCGACAGAAGAAGGAGACGCCGTTCACCGAGGATTCGATGGCGGACATCGTAGCGAGCCTCAGCGAGGTGGGGTGGGGGCAGTTCGTGTTCGACTCGGATGTCCTAAAGGCTTTCACATCGCACAAATCTGACCAGGTCAACTTCAGGATCAAGGGATGCGCCTTCAACAAGCTGAGGCTCGGGGGCGAGACTCCGCTCTGCCATTTCACAGTAGGACTACTGAAGGGGACAATGAGCGTCCTCGAGGGAGAGCAGTTCAGGGCCTGGGAGGAGCTCTGCACCTCGAAGGGGGACGACGTCTGCGAGGTAGTGGTGGCGAGGAGATAGATCGTGAACTCCCGTGCGCTAAGGTCTCTGCTGGTCGCGGTCCTGCTGCTGACCTCGGCCACGCTCGCCATCATCCCAGTTGCTGGCCCAACGCGCGCTGGCAGCGGCACAGCGACCCTGGCGATAAACCCGTCCTCCGGCGGCCAGGGGACGGTCGTCACGCTGTCGGGCACAGGTTACTCTGCCAACACAGTGGAAGGGTACTGCTTTGCGTCAGGAACGGCGCACTCTAACCTGTGCCTGGACGCCGGCAGCACTCCATCCTCATCCCATCCCGACGGGACCTTCACCACTGATGCCTCTGGCAACATACCGTCCGGCATCACTGACACGGTCCCAAGCTCCTCGTTCGGAAATGTCTTCATTATTGTATGCGCCAACTCCACCTGCGCTACCGGGACACCGATCACCTCTGCAGCCTACGGCACGACAGGGTGCATCACATTCAACAATCCCAATCAGAAGATCAACAAGGGCGAGGACTTCAAAGTCACTACTACGATAAACTGTGCGACAACAGACGGTTTCACCTACCAGTGGTACTCAAGCACAGACGCTTCATGTTCTTCATTGACGAGCCTGGGCTCCTCCTATACGTCATCGACCTTGGACTACACGCCGGCCGCCGCAGGCACTTACTACTTCTGCCTGATCGTCACTGACACGGTCACAACCGACACGGCGACGGCTGAAGTGACCATCACTGTAAACCCAGCGCTGGTCGCTCCCACCATCGCGGCCACGCCGTCGTCTATAGACCAGGGTCAGAGTTCCTCTCTATCGATGACCTCCGGATTCAGCGGAGGTGCCTCACCATACACTTGTCAGTGGCTGCAGGAGGCCCCTGGCGCCAGCAGCTACAGCAACCTGGGCTCTTCCTTCTCATGCAGCGCCGGGGTCACGACCTACACTCAGTCCACGGGGACCCTCACAACATCCGGGACTTGGAGCTTTGAGCTTCAAGTGTCCGACGGGTCGAATTCACCTACACCTCAGGGGTTTTCGACGCCTGCTACAGTCGCCGTGACCGCCGTCGCTCTGAATGCAGGCGCCATCTCGCCTTCCACTCCGACCATTGACAGCGGGCAGTCGATTTCGCTTGCTGCGAACCCATATGGCGGCACCTCACCCTATACTTACCAGTGGTATTCTGGGTCAGGGTGCTCAGGGACGGTCCTGGGCACGGCGTCCTCCCTTTCTGTCTCGTCGGCCGGAACCTACTTCGTATATGTCACAGACTCGGCAACGCCGACCCACGCGACGGCCTGCTCCAGCGGGGACGCGGTCGCCGTTGACAGCGCGCCTGTGGCAGGGTCGGTAACACCCTCGACCCCTGTGATCGACCAGGGTCAGTCCGTCCTACTCACAGCCCCAGCTCCCACAGGGGGCACTGGAACCTTCACCTACCAATGGTACACCGCAAGCTCTCCCGGAACCTGCACCACTGGTGACGCACCGATCAGCGGCGCCACCTCTGCTTCCTACGCAGTTCCGACCTCAACCACGTCCGGGATCTACTACTACTGCTACATCATCACTGACACGGGGGTGACGTCCGGGTCGACTCCCGCTCCCACATCCGGGTCTGGCACCGATCAGGTTACCGTGAACACACCGTTGAGCGCCCCTGCTATCTCTCAAGCGTCACCGGCCTTCGACGTGGGCGGTTCGACATCGCTCACTGTCACCTCGGCCTTCAGCGGCGGCACATCATCCTACACTTGTCAGTGGCTGCAGGAGGCCCCTGGCGCCAGCAGCTACAGCAACCTGGGCTCTTCCTTCTCATGCAGCGCCGGGGTCACGACCTACACTCAGTCCACGGGGACCCTCACAACATCCGGTGTCTACTCATTCGAGCTGAAGGTGACCGACAGCGCCTCGACCCCGGTAACCACGACCTCGACCCCGACGACAGTCACGGCGAACCCGCTCCCGTCCAGCGTTTCGCTCGGGTCGTTCGCGGCGGACCCTGTCGGGCCCACCACGTCTGACTCTGTAAGCGTCTCATGGTCAGGCGGGACCGGAACCTTCACGGTCACCCTCTATTACAGCACGTCGAGTTCTTCCTGCTCGAGCGCCGACACTCAGGCTGGACAGGTGACCGGCGCGTCATCGTCGCCACAAACTCTGAGTTTCACTTCGCCGGGCTCCGCCAACACTTACTACTACTGTGCCAAGGTCACCGACGCCAACTCGAATTCTGCGGCTTCTCCCACGTCAGGATCTTCCCTTACCGTAAACAACGTCCTTTCTGCAGGAGCCATCTCTCCATCCCCCGTGACCATCGATAGCAGCCAGTCGGTGACCCTCACTGCCAACCCCACCGGAGGGAACCCCGGCTACACCTACCAATGGTACTCCGGCTCGGGTTGCAGCGGCTCGGTGCTAGGGACTTCGCAAACCTTCTCCCCGTTTCCGTCGTCGACAACCACCTACTACGTGCTGGTCACCGACTCGACGAGCGCTACAAGTTGCTCGAGCGGGGACGCCGTCACCGTCGACAGCTCCCCCTCTGCAGGAGCTATCACAGCACCAGGATCAACCATCGACAGCGGCCAGTCGCTGTTGTTGACTTCGCATCCTTCAGGAGGCACGGGGACTTTCGCTTACCAATGGTACAGCGCCAGCAGCCCTGGAACATGCAGCACGAGCGATGCCTCCATCAGCGGGGCGACATCTTCAACCTATACTGTCCCAACGTCGACTTCTGCTGGCACCTACTACTACTGCTATATCGTCACGGATGCCGGAGTGACTTCAGGTTCTTCCCCGACCCCAACCGCAAGCTCAAGCACTTTCACAGTGACGGTAGATGCAATACTGGCTGCCGGTGCTGTGACCCCGACATCTCCAATCATCGACAGCGGACAGTCCGTCACATTGACAGCCCATCCGTCCGGTGGGACCGGGTCCTATACGTATCAGTGGTACTCTGGTTCGAGTTCAACGTGTTCGTCCGACATTACGACACTTGGAACCGCTTCAACCCAGGCGGTCTCACCCACATCAAACATATACTACTGCTACTCGGTGACAGATTCATCGACCAACCCGCCAACGTCGACCTCGGCCGCCAATCTTGTCACAGTGGATTCCGCGCTGACTGCCGGCGCGATTACCCCCACTAGCCCGACCATCAACAGCGGTGTATCAGTCACCCTGACGGCTCACCCCTCGGGCGGTACCGGCTCCTACGCCTACCAGTGGTACTCAGGGTCCAGCGCGGCCTGTTCCTCGGATTCGGCGGTGAGCGGGCAGACTTCATCGACTTACGCTCCATCTCCGACGTCGAATACCTACTATTGCTACTCCGTCACGGACACTTCGACCAACACTCCAACCGTGAATTCTGCCACAGACCTGGTGACAGTCAACGTCCCCCTTGCTGCAGGAACCATCTCCCCCTCATCTCCCACAATAGACAACGGTCAATCTGTCACGCTGGCTGTCAATCCCAGCGGCGGGACCAGCCCCTATACCTATCAGTGGTATACCTCCTCTGACTGCAGCACCTCTCCTATATCTGGAGCGACGGCCTCCACTCTTGCTGCCTCGCCTGGCTCCTCTACCACGTACTACGTCAAGGTGACTGACTCCACTTCAACTACCTCTTGCTCATCTGGCGACGCAGTTACCGTAGACAGTACACTTTCAGCGGGGGCAATGACCCCAAATGGTCCTACCATAGACAGCGGCCAGTCCGTCACCCTTACGGCTAATCCATCAGGCGGAACCGGCTCCTACACATACAAGTGGTACTCCGGGTCAAGCACCTCCTGTGCTTCTGACACCGCCACACTGGGAACTGCTTCCACACAGGTGGTTTCACCCACAACCAACACATACTACTGCTATTCACTGTCGGACACTTCGACGAACCCTCCCACGGTGTCATCGGCGACCGACTTGGTCACAGTGGATTCCGCTCTTTCGGCCGGCGCAGTCACTCCCTCTTCCCCGACCGTCGACAATGGACAGTCGGTAACCCTCACGGCGCATCCGTCAGGAGGGACGGGGGCGTACACCTACCAATGGTATTCAGGTTCGAGCTCCACCTGTTCCTCTGACACCGCAACGCTCGGGACGTCATCCGCTCAGGTAGTGTCGCCGACCTCGAACACCTACTACTGCTACAGCATATCTGACACATCCACCAACCCGCCCACGACTAGCTCAGCTACGGACCAGGTAGCTGTTGACACTGCTCTTTCGGCTGGAGCCATCACCCCAGCATCCCCCACGATCGACAGCGGCCAATCATTGACCCTCACCGCCCACCCATCAGGCGGAACCGGTTCGTACACCTACCAGTGGTACTCAGGGTCCAGTGCGGCCTGTACCTCTGATACGACACCCCTGGGTACCTCATCCATCCAGTTGGTATCGCCGACTTCCAACACCTACTACTGTTACGAAGTTACAGACGCCTCGACCAATCCTCCGGCTGTAAGCTCCCCAACCGACTTGGTAACGGTCAACGCGGCGATCTCCGGGGTCACCGCGACGCCTTCACCCGCCGTTCTGGACAGCGGGCAGTCGGGCACCCTCCAAGTGTCTTGGACCGGCGGGACGGCAGACTTCACGATAACGATTTACAGCGGTTCCTCGTCCACAAGTTGCGCCCTCGACATCACCCAAGTAGGTTCGGCGCATGCCAACATCGGAACGAGCCCGCTCACTGGCGTCTCCGTCTCGCCCGCTTCAACTACCTACTACTGTGCAACCGTCGTCGACAGCGTGACTGGCGCAGTCTCGACGTCCAGCCCCGTGGCGGTGACCGTCAACCCGGCCCTGAGCGCAGGAGCCATAACACCTCCATCGCCTACCATCTCCAGCGGCTCATCGGTGCTCCTTACTGCAAACCCGAACGGCGGTACCACCGCCTACGCGTATCAATGGTTCACTGGAGCTGGCTGCACCAGCCCCATAAGCGGAGCAATCTCCTCTACATACGATGCTTCGCCCTCCTCTACGACCGCCTACTACTACCAAGTCACCGACTCTGCTTCAACGCCTGAGTCTGCCTGTTCCGCGGGGGACACTGTAACGGTAAACAGCCCAGCTCCCCTGCCTTCGCTCCATGCGGGGCCGCTGTCGCCTTCGACCGCGACAATTCAAGCGGGGAGTGACGTCACCTTCAGAGTTACCCCCACAGGCGGCACTTCGCCGTATACCTACTACTGGAGCATTCCCTCAGGCGTCACGGTGGTGTCAGGGTGCGACTCCACCGCCGACACCTGCACAGTGACCTCCGCCGCCCCAGGGTCCTACTCGGTGAGCGTAAGGGTCACGGACAGCGCCAACGATGTTTCGACCTCTTCCCCGGCGACCCTCAAGGTCGGCCCTGCGCCCCTTTCCGTCCTGGTGTCAGCTCCCGTGAGCGCGACCTTGGGTTCGCCCGTCACGTTCACCGCAACCGCCTCGGGCGGTACCTCACCCTACACCTACTCATGGAACCTCCCAGGCGGAATGTCCGTCGCCTCGGGGTGCGGGCCTTCCGACCAGTCATGCACCGTCATCGCCAGGGCCCCTGGAAGCTACTCCGTCGGCCTGACCGTCACCGACGCTGACGGCAACACCGCGACTTCTTCCAGCTCTGTCACCTACGGCTCCACCCTATCGCCTGGCGGGATAGAACCACCTTCACCTTCCATCGACGGCGGCCAACCAATCACCCTCACCATAACTCCCAGTGGCGGCGTTGGTCCTTATTCCTACGAGTGGTTCACCGGGGCAGACTGCAGCGGCCAGGTATCGGGAACCAGCTCGAGCTTCACCGTCTCACCCTCCACGACCACCACCTACTGGGTCCAGGTGACCGACGCGACGGGCACCAAGTCCTGCGTGGGGGGTGACGCCGTGACAGTAAACGGCGAGCTCATCGCCGGACCGATAACTCCCTCCGCCCCGACCATCAGCGCTGGGCAGTCCATCCGCCTCTCGGCCAGCCCCTCAGGCGGGACAGCCCCATACTCCTACCAGTGGTACGCGGGAGCAGGGTGCGCCAGCCCTGTCTCAGGTGCGACAGCTGCCAGCTTCTCTCCCTCACCGTCCACCTCGACGGTATACTCCTACAAAGTCACCGACTCGGCCCACACCCCTGAAAGCGCGTGTTCTCCCGTGGACACGGTGGCTGTCGGGTCCACCACCGTCATCACCATCACGCCGACCTCCGGCCCGCCGGGAACACTGATCTTCCTCAGCGGCTCCAACTTCTCGCCTGGTGGTAACTACTACTACTGCTTCGAGCCGGGCGTCACTCTCAGCACCATGTCCCCATGTCCGACGACCTACGAGTTCACCTCAACTTCCTCAGGCGCCGTCCCTCCCCTAACCGTCCTCACTGCCTTCGGCCAGAATGGCTTGGTGGTCGTAAGCGACGCTAGCACCGGGCAAATCGTCGCCTACGCGGTCTTTATCCTCACTACCGCTCCGGCTGGAGGTCCCGCCATCGCTATCACGCCGACTTCGGGGCTCACAGGTACTCCAGTGACCGTGGACGGAACCGGGTTCACTCCTGGTGCGACGGTCAACATCGTGATAAGCAGAGGTACGGTAGCCGCAGCGACTGTAGGTCCCAACGGGACCTTCTCGGCTACGTTCAGCGTCCCATCTTCTCCCCCCGGGGCCGAAACTGTCACCGCGACCGGGAGCGACGTGGCGACCCGCCCCGGAGACGTGGCGACAACGACCTTCATAGTCACGAACGTCGGCAACTACCACTCGGACGTCTTCCCAGTGACCTCGACCAACGGCACGGCCGTCGTCGACGAGACGGCCACGACGGGAATCTCGGTCTCCATCCCTGGCCTCGGGAACGCCCCCGGCACGACGCTCAGAATCGAGCTCGCGAACCTCACCCTGCCCTCCTACGGAGTCACCGCCGAGACCTTTACCGGTGCGATCAGATACTTCGACGTGTTCGTAGTCGGTAACGGGACCATCCCGACCGGGTTGAACGCCCACGTCTGCATCACCAATTCCATTGTCGGTGCCGGCACCGGAATGCAATACTGGAACGGGAGCACCTGGGTGAATCCATCTGACATTACGACAGCGGGATTCACAATCTGCGGGACTGTCCCGATAGCCAGACTGGGCGGGACCAACTTTGCTATCGGGAACCTTCAGAGCGTGCCCACTCGTGTCGGCATTGCGAGCCAGATATCATGGATTTGGTTCTTCATCATCCCCATGCTCGTGGGCTCCCTTGTATTCTTCTTCGCGTGGTTCTTCCTCATCGCGGGGAAGCGACGCAGGAAGGAAGAGGAGGAGCTCCAGACGAAGCTCGGGAAATATGATTCCCAGCAGAGGTGTCTTCCCTCCGCCCAGGCTTTGCCTGTCCTGGCTCGAAACTGTCACGGTTCCGGATTTTCTGCTCTCTTCGACATTTCTTCGCTTCTTCAGACTTCAATTCTCCGTCCGTAGCTATTTGACACATGGCATCAACAAATGCCGATAGTGGGACCAATGGCATTGTCTTACCGAGGCGTGTTCTTGCTTGTATCAGCTCATTGAATTCTGATAGAACCGCGGTTCCGGTAACCCTGTTCTAATAATAATCAACAGTCGCTTGCAATTCTCTGAGCTTCTTGAAACAATGTCTTACCAACTCCTTTACGGCAGCCAGCGCCGTCCTGGTGCTTGCTACTCGAAGCACGAGCGCCTCTTTGCCGTGGTTCAGATCAGCCCGACTGCAAACCCTTCGTTAGAAGGGAGAGTCTGAGCCATCGCAGTCGCTCGCGCTAGTTGTCAACCCAAGCGAGGATGAACTTCAGGACGACGGGGGAGTCAACTCGGATGTGGGCAATCTATCTCCATCGAAGTAACCTCCTACCTGTGCCCAGACAGATTGAAAGGTAGAATCTGATTCGTGTTCATCCCCACTTTAAGTCTCGGATAATCTAGCACCCCACTTGGGTTAGCCTCCATTGCTTGTTCCAATGCAAAAGCCCACGAGAGAGGGTTTTACCCCTCTCCCGAGGACTCCGACGTGTGCCGGCCGTAGTCCTCCTTCTGTTCTAGACGGGATTCCGCTCAGCGGCCTACCCTGGCCTGTCGCAGGCACTTCATCGGCCACGTTTGGCCTTGCTCCGCACGGGTCAGCCGTTTCATCCCGCGTCCCACCGACCTCAAGGTCGCCC
>JAKAUC010000006.1 GCA_021827865.1 archaeon | reverse complement strand
GGACCTCCTCCTCGCGGAGGGTCGCGCCGTAGACTTCGAAGCCCTGCCTCCTGGCCGGCTCATCCGTTACCTCCTCCGTCTCTCGCGTTACCGTCTCGCTCATGCTCCCCTCTCCGGTGACGCTGGAACGGGGGTAACGCCCCAAAGACTACCAACCGACTCTTCAATCCTGGACATGGTGGTCCTCTGGGGTTGCGACTTTACGGCCTGGCTCAAGGAGCTCTTCACCCCTCTTTTTCCCTCCTCTGCTTCTCGTCGTCGAAGTAGTATGGGACGGCCTCATGGTCCATGCCGTCGCCGCTGCAGATAGTGTAATGGTCCTTGTAGAACGCGCTCCAACCGTCCTTCCTTTTGGAATACCAGAAGCCGACGCCGCACCTGCAGATGAACTTGGCAGGGGAGGGGAGCATCTCGGGGCCCTGAGGGGCTGGGCCGGTCTGCACCGGAGAGGAGAATGGACCCGCCTCGGTCGCTGCTGTTGTGGATGCGACAGCGTCCCCAGACCCTCCGTCTCGTGCTTCATCCCGTGTGCCCTCCTCGGGCTGCTCCTCCCCTTTCGGCCTGGTCAGGAGGTACTCCGCCAGCTCCTGCAGGTCGGCCGGGAAGCGCCCGTCCGGGTAAGCGTATATCGACTGTATTTCGCCCATGCCTGTCTGAACGGCTTTCAGGGCTTCTTTGACCGAAAGGAGGTCAAAATTTACCGGTTCCGCTAGTTTCCGGTAGTTTTGCGCTATTTCGATAGGGGTCCAGACGTGCCCCCTTTTGTCGTCGGGGTCGACCTCGCTGGACATGACCCCCGCCTCCTCCAGGGGGACGAGGTACTTCTTCCTGAGCGTGTCTGGGCCGAGCCTGGTCCCCTGCTTCCTCGCCTCGTCGAGGATCTCCTTTACGGTGAGGGGCGAGTACGTCTTCTTGCCGCCCACGACCGAGGACTTCGCCTCCCAGGCCTCCAGTATGACCTCCCGGTAGAAGTCCATCTTGAACCTCGGGATATGGGCCCAAGTGCTGCTGAAGACGAGGGACGCTGCCCTGCTGACGTCGGCCAGGGAGGCGACCACGGCCCGAGCTTGCCCCCGGCTGACGAGGGTCGCCCTCCCCTCTGACCCTATCATGGCCAGGATGTTGACGTAGGAGAGGAGGGAGCGGAACTGGCGCATCCTCAGCCCCGACTCGTGGGGGAAGAGGCCGTTCAGGGTCCCGGCGAATGGGTTTATGACGAAGTTGTCGCGCTTCGACCCGCTGCCCTCCCTGCTTCCGAGGAAGCCGGTCCTGTCCATGACCTGCCTGATCCGGTTGACCTCCTCGCGGGCCGCCTGCTCCAGGTCAGGGGGGAACATCTCCTTGAGGACGAAGGATGGAAGGCCGAGGAGCTGCGACGTCAGCTCGTTGGCGTGGAGGTACTTGTCGGGGTGCATGTTGGGGGAGACGATGACGCAGCGGGACTGGAGCTCTGGCCACATCGCCCAGGTGTCCTGGTCCTTGGCAGACGCGAAGATGAAGGTGGGCCACCCGGCCAGGAGGATCCTGGTGGTGCGCTGCCTCCCGTCGCTCCCCTTCTCGACGGTCCTGTACTCGGACTCCCACTTGTCGTGAGAGAGGATGGGCTTCAGGGCCTCGAATAGGGACGCCTCGGGGGGCTCCAGGAAGACCAGGATGCGCCCTTCCAGGGAGACGCGGACCATGGCCTTCTTGGTGAGCTCCCTGAGCTTCGCCCTGGCCTCGCGGTCCTCCTCGTTGGCGTCGAGCCTGGCACGCATCCTGTCGGCCTCCCCCTGGAGGTCCTCGTGGGTCTCGGGGTCGACCATCTTCCCCTCCTCGTAGAAGAATGCCTTGGGGCTGGACCCCGTGAAGACGTAGGCGTTCTTGAAGAGGGCGGTCACAAGGCTGATGGTGTAGGATTTGCCCTCGGACGTGGGGGCCATGACCCCTAGGTTCAGGGGGTTGGATGTGAAGCTCGAGAAGCAGGTGATCAGGACGTGCTCCAGAAGGTCCTCGTCGTCCTTGATGTAGAGCCGGAGGTACTGGCGGATAGGGTCCTCATATTGGATGGAAGCGGCCTGTTCGGTCACGGGGCGAGGACCTCCTGGGGCTTCGGGTCATCGAAGGTCCCTTCCTCGGCCGAAAGGTAGACGCGGCGTATGGATATGACGTCTGCCCCGCGCTCCTGCGTGAGCAGCCTCTGGACCGCCGCGGCCGCCGACTCGGGCCTCTTGTACTGGTCGTACTCGACGCTCGACATCTCGTCGTAGCGGAAGCCTACCACGACGAAGACCTCCCTCTTCCCCTTGAGCCGAAAGTCTCGGAAGGGCTTCACTTCGTCAGCGCCTCCAGCTCCTGGATCTCCTTCTGCAGGGGGAGCGCCTTCCTGATGTAAGCCGGGTAGTGCATTTCTCCTCTCAGGAGAGAGTCCTTCAGCTCCGTGAGCTGGGACTTCTTATGCTTCAGGTGCTGGGGGGCCATGCTGAGGTCCTTCGCGGGCGCTCTGGCCGAGTCGGGCTCCGAGGGTTTGTCCAGACCTGCGGATTTGCCTTCATCCTCCCTGGCCGCGCGCTGAAGTGACTTCAGGCACTTCGAGCATACAGGCCCCTCCTCCACACTGACCTGGCTGACGTCCCCCTCGGCCGGGAACTTCAGGGCGGTAGGGACCGCCCCGATAGCGTACTTCACATGG
Organism: archaeon; assembly: GCA_021827865.1. GTDB lineage: Archaea > Thermoproteota > Nitrososphaeria > Nitrososphaerales > Gagatemarchaeaceae > UBA183. The sequence continues at coordinate 2,531 of JAKAUC010000006.1, read as the reverse complement.
CCCTGGTTGCACAGGGGGGTCCCGAAGGTCTGGTCCAGGCCGGGCATTACGTGGAGCACCGGGCTCATCTCCTGGCACTTTCCGAGCCTGACGTCGACCGAAAGCATGGCTGGGGGTTGCGCGTTAGACTCAGATTGTCTCTGAGAATTGCCCCCCACTTCTGCAGGGGCTGCCAAGCCCCTTGCGCTTAATTTCTGCTTGCATCTCTCGCAGAGCCTCCCGTCCATGGACCTGTCGAAGAGGGTCAGGTCCTCCATCTCCAGGACCTCCCTGAAGGCGTTGGGGAACCCGCAGAGGGCCTTCCTCGACCTGTCCAGGATGTGCGTCGACGTCGTGGACCTGCCGAGGGTGATCACTTCTGTCTTCCCTCCTTCGGATATTTCGCTTCGAGCTCCTCGAGCGTCAGGTTATAGTCCGCCGGGTCCTTGAACCGCACGACGTCCTTCTTCCCTGCGACTGTCGGGTTCTCGTCTGTCAGCGGGCCCTCGTCTGAGAAGAGCCGGGCGGCGTACCCATACGCCGCGTCCTTCCCCGAATCGGAGAGCTCCCGCGCGCTGTTGTTGGCCTGGGATCTGGTGTACTTCCTACCCTCCGTGATGAACCGGAACATGTGCCCCCTGTACTCCACCTCGTGGTCCAGGTTGAGCTTCTTCCCGGAGGACGTCGTCGGGTCGTCCCTGATCTCCTGGCGGGCCGCCTTTAGCGCTGCGAGGGTGGTGCGGGCTTCCTCAGTGTGTGTGTGTGTGTGGGAGGTATGTTGAGGCCACGGTGCGGTCCTCGGAGCATTCCTGTTGCAGGGCTGGCAGAAGGCGCGAATCTTGCTTAGGTGGTGGTCTGAGGGCTGGCCCAAGTGCTGGGGGGTGAGGACCTTGTACCTGTCGACCGAGGCAGGAAGCACGGCGAAAGGGCAGGGGGCTCCCGGATGGACGGGGCAGCGCTGGTTGTCGCACTGGCAGCCGGTATGAGGCTCGTACGTCTTGAGAGCCTCGCCGATCATGGCCCTGCGCTGGGGCTCGGTGTACCTTGCGGTGGAGCCTCCGAGCCAGGGGTCCTCCTCCCGGGAGAGCTGGGCCATCTACGCTCCCTCCCTCCAGATGACAACCGGACTTGGGATCGAGATCCCAACGAACCCGTTCAGAACCCTTATCCCGCATCCCTTGCAGTCGACCGAGAGCTGCACCCCGCAGCCTTCGTTCAAGATGAGGCTCTGGGTCGCCAGGTCGAAGTCGAACTCCCAGTCGCCGGGGGAGAAGATCCGGGGTCGCTTGATCTCGGTGGTGTGCCCACAGTTCTTGCATTTCACCCTGGCGCCCATCTATGCTCCCTCCTGCTCCGATGCGGCCTTGCTCGCCGTCGGCTCTGCTCTCTCGACTACTGATTGATTGGCCTTGAGGATAGCTCTGACGTTCTCGATATGCTTCTTCCCTGAACGATGAGTCGCCCAACCGAGGGAATTGATGTAACGATGACAGGCCGGACAGTAGCGTTCCAACCGTGGGTTCTTCAAAAGGAAAGCAACGACCTTCTTACGGGAACTCAAGCGAGGTCGCTCTCCTTCAAGAATTGCCTATCCGCAGATGCTAGAGCTATCTCAATCACAGTCTGAGCGAGTCCCTTCTTACGGGCGCTCTGTCCTTCTTGCTGTGGGGGAGTCAAGGCTTTCTCCTTGTTAGCGGCTGGTCGGCCACCCATTTCTCCAAAGCGTGATTGAACTTCATCAGGATTGGAGTCTGAGGGCTTGGCATCTTGTCGATTCCAGCATCCTTCACTATCTTGTCATGCAACCATCTCCTATGTGCGTCATAGTTGTAAGCGTCTGTGTATCCCTTGAACCGAGGAAGCAGAGTCGGGTCGCTCAGAAGTTCGGCGTTCACATGGTCTTGGTAGGTGTAGAGTAGATCAGCGTCCACCGTGAAATCTCCTATCTTGATTCTCGGTTTTCCTTTGGCGAAATCTTCGTAAGCCTTCCTCGCTTGCCCTTCCGTGCCCGTCATGGCCCTACCAGTCCTCCTCTCGCAGCGCGTCGCTCGCCATCTCGTCCCTGTACTCCCGCTCCATCCGGCGGTCCTCCTCGGAGACCCGGCCGGGGCCTTCGTCGGGCCGCTCCGCGTGGGCTGCAGCCCCGGGGGAGAAGTGACCACGAGGGTGTGTGCCCCGCGCCCACGCCCGCCCCGGCTCCCGTCTCCAAGCGTCATGTTCCGACCCCCGGCTCCGCCGGCCGTTCCAAGCTCGGCTCGCAGTTGCGGCAGGACGCGGAGTAGAGGGAGACGAGGCCGCAGCGCCGGCAGGTCACGGTCAGAGCTCCCCTCCGTAGGCGTCCCTGACGACGCGGTGCCTCTCCAGGGCGAGCTTCACCTGCGCCGGGTCCCTGGCCTGGGACGGGGTGAGGTCCTCGACCCAGATCCCCTGCCGCTCGTACATCTCCCGCTGCCTGTCGTCGGTCCCGCCCAGGCGCGCGTGCTTCCTGGTGTCGTGGACCTCTCCCTGGACGCGGAAGACGCCGGAGCCGAAGTCGGGGGAGTCGACCAGGG
>JAKAUC010000019.1 GCA_021827865.1 archaeon | reverse complement strand
AACTCTAGGATCGAGTCGGTCCATACGGACGCTGGGGTTGTGGTTTCGGCATGGAGGTGGAAGCTCAGGCGCCCGGCTCTGTCCCCCGCAGGCCGTTTGCCCTGGCCGCGCGGGCGCTCCTCAGGGTTTGCACGTGCGCTGGTCCACCCGTGTTATCCCCGCCACCCTGTCGTATACTTCGTCTGCCGAGAGTATCTTCCGCTCGCCGTCCTGGTTCAGGGCCGTGGCGGCGTAGGTGGCGCCGGCCGTGTCATCCCTGGGGTGGTGGAGACGTGCCGATGAAGGCGGAGGGCCCCAAGGAGGGGTTCGTCGTATGGATGACAGGGCTCCCGGCCTCGGGCAAATCTACCCTATCCAGGCTCCTTGAGAACGAGCTCAGGGAGCGGCACGGGAGGAGGGTCGAGGTGCACGACGGGGACGAGGCGAGTGTCAGGAAGCTCATCGAAGGGCTGGGCCGGCTGGCCAAGCTATGGGGTCTCCCTCGTTCGGACTCCTGCTTCCGCTCATCGGCTACGTCGCCGGGTCCCTCTCCAGAACCTGGCGCTCGAATCTGTTTCCCGTATAGCAAGACAGGATAGACAACATACGTGAAATTGTCCATTACGGATGGACAAGACCTCCAAAGGCCCCCCTCAGTGGATGCAGGTAGGCGTGGGTCGAGTCCGCGCTCTACGATGTTTGTATTGTACGCTACCCACGGCTAAAGCCTGTGGGCTTCCCCATCTGCAAGGTCAGCGTCAGCACTGCCGTCTGGCTTTGGGTCATCGGGAACGGACGTAGAGCCCACCGGACCAGACCTCGCCATCGACGCCTCAGACGCGGCCCCGGAGTCGCGCGCCGAGGAGCTCGTTTCGGGCCTTCGCAGGCTCGGGAAGATATGGAAAAAGCAACCACGGACGCCTGGTTCGAGGTCCGAGGCCGCTGTGGGCCCTTGATATCACGAATGCCGCATCCGACCCGCCGCGAGTCTGCGAGTCGTCCTACGAAAGCAAAGAGTGGTGATGCCAGGGTGCACGATCATAGGCGACGAATTCAGTAACGGCGCCGAGGCCGAGCCGGCCGATCAGCAACGAAAGTTTATCCAGCGGGGGGCTGCTTTTCGCAAAATCAGTCTGCTGGCCGTGAGCCTCGAGGACGCCTCCAGGAAGGACATCGTGGAGATGCTGTTCGCGAGGCGTGACTCCAGGGACGCGGCGAGGTCCTTCCTCCGGTGGCTGAGGGAGGGCGGAGCCAGGCGCACCGGGATGGGGAACCGAATACTTAAGTATGTGTAAGAATATCTTACCCATATGGGGCGGCAGATTGAAGAGATGGAATTCACAAAGGCGAGTTCGAAGGGGCAGGTGGTGATCCCCACAAGAATCAGAAAGATGCTAAACATCAAGGAGGGGAGCGTGTTCGCCGTGGCGGCCGACAGAGATGTGATCATCCTGAAGAAGGTCGAATCCGGCTTGTCGGCCCAAGATTTGAAGAGCATGAAGCTGGTTGAGGAGGCCTGGAAGGACATCGAGGAAGGAAGGTATGGTGTCCTGTCGAAGGAGGCTTTCTTCAATGAGCTGAAAGAATGGTAGTAGTCAAAGAAATCGTCTACACCCAGAAGTTTGAACGCGACGTCAGGAAACTGCGCGACGGACTGGTCAAGGAAAGGCTGAGCAAACAGATCAGGAAGATTGCGGAGGACCCGGAGATTGGTAAGCCTCTCAGGTATGGACTAAAAGACGAGTGGACGGCCCGTATCGCTCCCTATCGGTTGATCTACGCGGTTCAAGGGGACAGGCTCGTGCTGCTCAGGTTCGAGCACAGAAAGTCGGTCTATGACTGATTTGGTGAAGCTTCGCCGCGCATGGGGGCAATTGCGCCTCCGCCGCACCTCTCTTACGACTCTCTGCTCAGGTGGAACCGGCCGCCTGGCGCCGCATTCAGCCGAGTCGCCGTTACGACGGCAGGCCGGCTTCCTCTCGCTCTGTTTCGTGCGCCAGTGCCTCCAGAGGATTAGCAACGGCTTCCTTGCCAAGGCCCTCGCCTGATTCTGTCGCGTCCGGGAAGCTGGTCCGGTTGGCAAAACGGGAGACGAGGTTCGACGACGTCACCCTCCTCCCCCAAAGGGGACGCGCGTTCTTTTCAAAGAGAAGGGCTGGGACGACATCACCGCCTTCCAGACCAGGGAACGCCCCCCACATTGGCCATGAGTGCGCCCAAAAGATCGCCCTGCGGGTCGCCACGCCGCGGAGGGGGCGCGGGCGCTCCTCAGGGTCGGTAGGTGCGCGGGTCCACCCGTGTTATCCCCGCCACCCTGTCGTATACTTCGTCTGTTGAGAGTATCTTCCGCTCGTCGTCCTGGTTCAGGGCCGTGGCGGCGTAGATGGCGTCGAAGAGGCCAGGCACCCTGAACGTCCTCATCACGGACTGGGCGGCGAGGATCACCTCTGACGTGAGGGGCATTATTGTGAGGCCCCTGATGGAGGCCAGCTCGGCCTGCTTCGCCAGTATCGCTTCCTTCCCATAGCCCGCGTCCTCAAGGACATAGTAGAGCTCCAGGAGCGCTGCAGATGAGGTCTTCATCGCCGTCTTGCCCTCTTCCATCTTCTTGAAGAGGGGGTCTGCCACCCCTTTCAGCCAGTCGCTCTTCTTCGAATGCGCGACCAGGATGTCAGACTCGATTATCACGTTGCCGCCTCTTTTCCCGGGCTCTTGCTTCATCGGACAACCTCTTCTCCGCCTTCGCCTTGGCCGAGGCGCCGGAATCTTTGATGTCGAACTCGAGCGGCACCTTCGGGATCGGGACCACCATGTACGACTCCCCCAGCGGGATAATGAGGGCCCTGTCTGCGTCCACCCTCATTTCCTTCGGGATGGTGAAGCGCCCCCTTTCGTCGACCTCCACCACCGACATGAGACTCAGAGAGGCTCAGCCCGTATTTATCAGTTGTGGGCAAGACTGAGAATCGACCCACTAGGGATGCCTTTGCCCACATCCAGTCCACTCGTCGCCGGTCCGGTTGGGCCCCTAGCCGGCGTATGGCTGGCGCCGGCCCCGGCATCGAGATGGTCCCCATGAGGGAGTTCTACTACCGCAAGAGGTGCGAGGGGATAGCCAAGGAGAGCGTCTGCCCGCACACCGAGGGGGACCGCCTGACCTTCAGCGGCACTGCCCTGAGGAAGATGTTCCAGTCCGGCCAGGCTCCGCCCAGGGAGTCCATGCGCCCCGAGGTGGCGAAGGTCATCCTGGAGAGCAATAGCCCCTTCGTGGAATGAAATCTCATGGCCAGCTTCATTCCGCCCCTGTCATCATCGTCCGCCGCTGGCACGGGGCATAGATACCGGAGGGGCCCTTTATCGCGCAATGGAACCAAGGAAGTATCATGTGTTCCTGGAACGACAGGGCCGGGAGGGGTACGTGGCGCTGGTCGCCGAGCTCCCTGGTTGTCTGAGCGAGGGCAGGACGGAAGACGACGCCCTGAAGAAGGTCAAGGACGCGATACAGCTCTACATGGAGGACGTGGAAGCCGGAGCCAGTTCCAAGAAGGCCCGCCTTGTCCAGGTCACCTTCTAGTTGTAGACCCGTTCCAGAATCCTCGGCGTATCCTAGAGGAAAGTTCTCAAAGCGCAGAGCAGTGCCGGGTTCGTCCCAACCAGGCATTCACTCAGTCATATCCTGTTGCGTGGACCGGATGGGAGGAGAGTCACGCTCCCAAAGCACGACCCCGTCGGAAAGGGTCTTCTCATGGAGATCCTGGCCGAAGCTGGTCTAGACAGGGAGCGGTTTCTAGGGCTGCTCTAGTGTCACTCTCACCAACGCCGTCTCGGCTCAGGCACCGCGTGGAGGGGCCGTGAAGCCTTGGCGGGAGATATAGCAGGCATCTGGTCGGACTCTGGGCGTCTTCGTTCCTCTTCGACAGGCTCCTGGACAGGCTCACGAACTTCAGCCGCCTCTACAAGCAGGGCCTCCATGGCGACCTCAGGACCTGCGACCCGCCGATCACCGTCCCCGCCTGGATGGTGATGATGACCGGGAAGAAGCCGGGGAAGCTCGGCATCTACGGCTTCCGCCACCGCAAGCCGGGGGCATACAGCGACGGCTACATCGTGAACTCGACCCACGTGCACGCCGACACTGTCTGGGACGCGTTAGCGAAGAACGGCCTGAAGTCGATCGTCCTCGGGGTCCCGCCAGGCTACCCGCCCAGGCCCCATCGAGGGGGTCGCGGTCGAGCTACTGCATAAGCCAGCACAGAAGGAGGTGGGTGGTGCCATGGAGCGCGAGATGCACGAGCCCAGCACGGCCGGATGTTTCGGTTCCATGATTGAACGTTAAAAGGCTTGGGATTCCGTTATTCGCGTCAATAGCAAGTTGAGGCGCTTTCAGACGCTGGCCAAGGCACTCGCCGCTTTGATTGTAATTGTCCTTCTAACGGGCCCGCCATTCATGGTGGCTCCTTCAGCACAGGGCGGGTCTCGCTCGTCGGACGCGTCAGCACTAGCTTACAAGCCCCCGTTTGAAATCAAATTGGGGAATGTCAGTACCAGTTTCCGTACTGTCGTGTACATACCTGTCTATCTGATCAACGGGTCTTCCTTCAGCAACCTCTCCCAAGTGTATTCCTATGACGGTTCAGTCCTAATGTTCGAAGGGGTGACAGACGACGTCGCTTCGCAAGCGGTGAGCTTTGAGCAAAGACAACTTGCGACTGACGTGGTCCAGATCAACGGTTCTGGAGATTTCGTCGCTCCCGACTACAACACGACACTGTTTTACCTGGAGTTCCAGCCCCTGGTCCAGGCTCAGACAATCACCCAGGTTGTCGTAGACTCATCTCAAATCGGTTCTTCAATTGACCAGATACAGAGCGCATCCACGGTGTTGCTGGCTTCAGGGTGGGAAAGCCTTGGCCCCTCGAATGTTAGCCCCGAAGCGACATACAATGCTTCAGAACAATTCGTATCGGGAACAATCCCAGCGATAGGCTTCAGCCCTGTCAATATGAGCATCATCTACGCCGCGTCCGGAAGGGGGGGACCAAGTAGCAGCCCGGGGGCAGTTTCCGACGTGAACGGCTACGGAGGGGTTTTCAGATCCACCGACGGGGGGAAGGATTGGGCGACGGAGGACGTCGGGTTGGGTTCCACTGAAGTAAACTCGATTGTGGTCTCCCCCACCAACCCCGATGTCTTGGTGGTCGCGACGGGAGGGGTCACCAAAAGTATAGGAGGTGGAATCTACAAGTCCGTCAATGGTGGAACGACATGGCAGGAAACGTATACCGTGGGAGGCAACCTTCTTGCCTATGTTTCCGGGGCTCTTTACGCGGCGGCATATAATGCCGTTCTTGTGTCGCACGACTTCGGAACGACCTGGACAGTGGTAAGCCGCTTCTCAGGTTTTGTAACCACCCTCGATGTGCAGGCCGCCGGGTCCACTATTTTCGTCGGTCTGTACCAACCTGGGTCGGTACAGATACTTCGATCTGCTGACGGAGGGAAGAGTTACGTCGTGGTTGGCAGCTTCCCCGGCTATCAGACGGTAAGCCAGGTCCTGACCGACCCGTCGAACCAGTCGCAGATGTGGGCGTTGGTTCACCATGGGTATACGTCCTTCCCGAGCCTATTCAAGTCCGATGACGACGGTGTAACCTGGAACCCTGTCAACGACAGCGCAGTCGGCATTGAAGTCGCCGTATTTTCCAAGGCGGGGGTCACCGCAGGGATTTCAGAGGCTCCCCAATACATTACCTACGACCCGCTCAACGGCGACGTCATGTACGTCGTCGGTCCGGGGTACGTGGACAGGTCAAACGATTCTGGGGCGATGTTCTCACCTTTGGTTTCGTCGGGACCGTATGCCGGGATGGTCGGTCATGACAACAGGGTGTTGACCATCGACCCAGCTAATGGCAGCATCATGTACCTCGGCAGCGACCAAGGCTTGGCTGTAACCTACAACGCCGGGTATACGTGGACTCCGCTCAACAACAGGTCCGCGAGTCTCATCTACAGCGTGTCCTCGACCGGGAGCAGGATATTCACGACGGTGCAGGACTGGGGGCCCGAGGTTTCCAACGACTTCGGAAAGACATGGGTAAGCGCACTCCAAGGCCTGAGTGAGGAGGGGTCGACGGAGGTGGACCCCTACAATGACTCGGTCGTAATCGTCGCGCAGGGCTTCGGTGGCTTCAGGGTGTCCGACGACGGCGGCGCGTCTTTCTTTATGCCAGCTGGTAACTGGTCGCAGATTCATATCTTGGCTGACAATGCGATGTCGGTCGCGTTCGCAAACAGGAGCATCTATCTGGCCACCACAAATGGGATTTACTGGAGCAACGACTGGGGCAAATCGTGGAATCTGCTGCCGAATTCGCCGCGGGGGGACATAGCAGTCACAACAGACCCAGTCGACCAGAACGTCCTCTACGCTTCGGTTTGGGGTGGCTATTCAAACACGCCCGGCCTCTTCCGTTCGACAGACGGAGGGAGTGCGTGGACTAGGATCAACACGTTGGTCTTCAACGCTCTCGCGGTCGACCCCTTGAATGATTCGATAGTTGCGGCCGTTTTATGGCCGCCGTCGCAAGACTATGGGCGGCTCATGCTGAGTACAGACGCCGGGCTTAATTTCACAGACCTTGGTTTCCACACTTCGGCTATATTCGCTGCGGCACCTCTGGTCTTTTTCCACAAGGTCGCCGGTGCTGCATACTTGATCTACACTACGGACGATGGTCTCTACGTCTCAGGAGACCTGGGCCGAACGTGGCAGGACCGGACGCTCAACTTGCCCACCAGGGTGATAACCGGCATATCATTTTTGCAGAACGGTTCTGCGCTCCTCTCCACCTATGGCGCAGGGGTATGGTATAACCCGGAATTGTTCAGCCCAGGAACGCAGCAGAATGCCCCCCAGCTCACGGGCTACGTCCCGACCCATTCCACCTTGGTGGTAGATGGGAATGAGACGATCGCAGTTGGGGGGTACTTCCGTCTTCCTCTAAGACAAGGGCCGAACAACATCCTTGTATCAAGAAACGGGGTAGACTCCTACGCTGTGCTCAACGCGACAGCCGGCTCTGTCTATTTTGTCAACTTCGGTCTCAACACGACGACCCTGAACATCGTAGCCAGCGGGCTGGGAGGAGAATCTTACAACGTCGAAGTCGGACAGAACGGGTTCAAACTGGCAGGAAGTTCGACTCTTGAAATCCCCCAGGGGGTCGAGAGCTACGTCGTGGGCAACTCGTCGACGGATTACTCTTTGCTCGTCCCTTCGCCGCAGGAGGGGGAGATCAACGCAAGCTTCCTCCCGGTCACGCTCCGCATACAGTTCTCGCCAATGGTGGAAAGCCGCTACACGAACATCACCGGCTTGATACAGAATGGACCTTTCTGGACCGAGGCGCTGGCCCACAATGGTGACTATGAGCTGCTGGCAGGGGGCGGGTCATTTGGTCTGCTCAATCTGAACACCGATGCGTTCGTACGAGGGCCTGGATGGAACGTGCTCGTGGACTCCGCGACTGCCTACAAGGACGGCTTTCTCCTCGGGGGACTGACCGGCGTCGGCGCGGAGATGTTCTTCTACAACCTGACTGATGGAGCGCTCTCCAACCTGACAAGCATCCTTCCGCCCAGGCTTCAGGATGCCTACCGCGGCAGCATCACTGCCCTTGACACCACGACGAACGGAAGCGCAGTAGTGATGGGCTCGGGCCAGGGAGTCTACTATATCGGGCTCTTGAAAGGGTTCGAGTTGAGCAATCTAACCCAGCTCGTCCCGAACAGCTTCATAGGGTCCCCGACTTACGACGGGTACTATGGCGCCTATCTGGCCGGGTTCAACGAGGAGATCTTGGTGACGAATCCGAGCCGGATTGGCGTGCTCAATCTCACCTCAGGCACTTTCCAGGATTACTCGGAGACGGTACCGGAAGGCGTGCAGTCGCTGGCCCATAGCCCCTTAGCCCTTCCGACTTTCCAGAGCATAGCTTCCAGCGGCAGCGTCGCATTCCTGGGCGGGATAGACGGGCTGACAGGTGGCGGGTTCGAGGCTGTCTTCAGCCCGGCAAGCGGCATAACTGACGTTTCAAATCTGTTCCCAGCGGATGTAGCACTCTACACGATTTCCTGGAACGGCGTCGATTTTCTCGCCTCGGGCCAAAACCTGTCAAGCAACACCCCAGCACTGTTCGCCTACAACCCAGCATCTGGCGCGATAACCGAACTCGATAGGACAAGCCTTCGTAACTTCCAACTCGTTGATTCCATCGATTCGCTGTCCGCCAACAGGCTCGTCTTGTCGGGGTACGAGATAACGGCGCCTCCTGGCGTGAACTACGTGATACTGAGTTCGAAGTATGCCATGTTCGACTTCAACTCGACGGGGCTGGTCGAGGGGAGCGTGGCTCCAAGTACAGCCAGTGTCACAGTCGACGGGGCCCCGGTGCCCACGGTCAACGGAAGTTTCTCCGTCCCAGAGTTCGCCGGATCATACAACGTGACATTTTCAGACCACGGCTTTTCTACCCGGTCATTCGAAGTAGCGGTTCCAGCATTCGCCGGGCTGCAACTCAACGTCCAACTGAACGCCATTTCAAGCACGACGACTTCCATTGCGGTGGCAAGCACGGCCACCAGTGCCGCTCCGGCCGAAACCACCTCGACCCAAACCTCTCTGACGGGCTCGTCGTCCGGCGGCGGAGGCGGGGCAATCCCAGAATTCCCGCTGCAGGTTGTGGCGGTGGTCGTGTTCGTGACGGTCGTAGTGTCAGCGTACCTGCTGGCGAGGTCAAGATACTCCTCCCGTATGCGGCTCCAAGGGGTTTGAAAGCCCGTGACACAGGCCCATCCGAGCCAGGGCCCGGGGTCGTAGGGCATCGGTCGCTACGGTCCCGTATGCGGTGGAAGACTAGAGCACCCAACTTGGAAGGTAAGCCGATGCAAAACGTGCGCCGTGGACTACGACAGGAACAGGCTCGCATCGCCGGCGATAGCCTGTCGTGGAAGACGGCTTTGCGGGCAACCGTTCCCCGCGAGTGCGAACGCCTCTTGGCCCCTTTGGAGGAGGGAATATCTGTCGAATGGCGATGTGCCTAACAGCGCCATGGCAGATAGGACTGAACAAGGAGTCGACGCTTCGAACAAGGTTATGTCCTAAATGGACATGCTCTGGACAACGGCGAGGCACCCCGGGCTGCTGCGATGGAAACCCAGTGGTCGCGGCCGAGTGTCGCCTACCACTCTTCTACCTCAAGCCCCGGCACCCTCCCGAAGTGCTTGACGTTCCGCGTCGCCAGCCTTTCCTTGTGCTGCAGCGCTATCGAAGCTATGATCATGTCAAAGTCGCCAATGGGTCCCTTCCGAAGCGCTTCTGCGCGTGCGAGTTCGCCATACCTCCTTGCGGCTCCGGCCCCGAACTCGAGCACGACCAGGCGGGCGACGAGCTCATCCACCCTCGAAAGTTCCCTCTCCGGTTCCCTCGCCCCGGCGGCGCCTGCGTACAGCTCGCACAGGTTCACGGGCGTCGTGGAGACCACCCCTCCCTTTTCCGCCTCGGCCTCCAGGGCCCCAACAGCGGCGCGGTCTTTCCTTATCAGCGCGATCAGGACAGACGTGTCGAGGCAGACCAAGGTCCGACCCTGGCTATGCTTCGGCGGGCCTGAGACGCGCCCTCCTCGTTCTCTTCATCGCTGCTTCTACCCGGAGGGCGAGCTCTTCGTCCGAGGCCGACGATTTCAGGTGCTGCAAGAGCATCCTGGCGCTCCCCTTGCCGGTGGTCAGGCGGAGTATGACCTTGGTGAAAGACTCGTTCGTCAGCCGAGACTTCGCGAGGGCATCGTAGGCCTCGTCGGAGACGGTTATCGTCTTGTGGCCCATGCGACTATATGTGCATGTATGTGTATTTAACCTCGCATGCCAACGCTCTCCTCCGTGGATGCGGACAGGCGCGGACCGAGTCCGCGCTCTACGACGTTTGTTCTGCAAGGGCCGGCCCGGTGGGAGAGGTCAACCGGGGGATGCCCCGCCGCATGGGCTCTCCTGACGGGTGGTAGCCAAGCCTTCTTCCATGTGAACTTGAAGTGGCATCCTTCTCTCTGAATCGTCTACAAATCCTCCGAGGGAGCAGGGGTGCTATAAGCGGTCTAGGATATTCAATTAGATATCGTAAATGGTGCTCCGTTGCACGAACGTAGTGTCTGAGATGACCTCTGCTGGGGCAGTGAGACCGGCCTACGCCGTCGCGACGAACCCGTTGTAGATGGACGCCTTCATCGCCACCTCCTTGGCCATGTTCACGAACTTCCTGGCGGTGACGTACTCCCCGAAGATGCGTTTGATGACAGAGAAGGCCCCCTCGACCCTCCACCCGTACCCGAACCTGTGTGTCCTCGACCACGCCTTCGGCCTGAGCGCCTGCTGCTCTATGACCGCCTTCTTCCTCGCATAGCTCCCGTCGCACCTCGGCACCGAGGTCTTGGCCACCCTGATGACTGGCCTGATCCCCTCCTTGGCGAGGAAGTTGAAGTTCGCCTTCGAGTCGTAGGCCCCGTCGGCGAGGACCCTCCTTCCTCACCCTGACGCTCTCCTCCGCCTTCCTCACCAGCCTCTTCAGCCTCCTCCCGTCCCCGACCTTCTCCGACGACACGTCCATTGACACCTCCTGCCTAGTCTTCACGTCCACGGCGAAGTGTATCTTCAGGTGACCCTTCTTCACCTTCCAGAGGTAGAGCCGTCCCCACCACCGCACCACCACCAATCGGAAACGGCCACCACCAGACCGAGGGGAGATTTCATCTGCTCGAATCCACGCTCCGACCACCACCAGTCCTGAAGCCGGTTTGACGGTCGTTCCGCCGAGGTGGGAGGCTGGGTGGGTGGATTTGTGCTGGAAATCCACCCCGCCGAGGCGGGATTTGTCTAGCCGGTATGTCGCCGGAGGTGAGGGCTCATTTTGGGCTCCTTTTTCGGGTGAGAGCCCACCTTGGCCGAGGTGGAGCCAAAGAACGCCACCCCAGTCAACAGCGCTGTTAGAATCTGACGTCACAGAGCCTGGTGCCGGCAAGGACAAGCCAAAGTCGAGGGGAGAGAAGGGCGGAGCGAGGGTCACGGTCGACGGCGAGACAATGACGGTCAAAGAGATGCAGAAGAAGATGGGGAGCCCCGGGAAGGAGTTTTTCCAGTCGAGCAGGTCCTGGGCAGGCCCCGCGGGGGCACACTCGAACCAAAATCATTCGATTACGGAGTCAAATCGTGCAACACACCAGTAAACGGTCGCTCTCGACTTCCGCGCCCAGCTGAGACGGATATCGGAGACCTTCGGGGAGGGGGAGTTCACCGCAAGAACGCTTTCGCAGGCCCTGTCTCGCTGCTATGAGGGCAACCCCGAAATGCTGCACAGGGCGAGGCGGGAGCAGATCAATCGGCCGTTTGAACGCGGGGTGGTTATACTCTAACCTCGAGTCTCGTGGACCAGAATCCCGCGGAAGAGCGCGCTGGCCGCTTTCATCACTATGAAAGAGAGGAGAAACACGGTGGCGAACACCGCAACTATACCGAAGGCTTCGATCCCGAGCTGCAGCAGGGCAGCGGTGCCTCCTCCGAACAATATCCCGTTCGGGAGGGAAGTCCCCGATGCCGCGGCGAAGTCGCTCTGGGTAAAGAACGCTATCATGAGCACCCCGAACAGACCGCCCACCAAGTGGCCCGGCAGCAGCCCCACAGGGTCGGCAAGCCACTTGCGTTTGGCGAAATACACTTCTGCGGCATAGAATATGGGACCGCAGAGGGCCCCGAGTATCATGGCGCTCCCCGGGCTGACGAATCCCGCGACGGGGGTGATCACTATCAGCCCCATGAGCACTCCGTTCGCCATGTTGATGAGCCCTGGGTTCGCTCTGGTCCTCCACCAGACGACTAGCATCAGGGAGAGGAAGCTGGTCGAGGCAGCCAGAAACGTGGTCAGGACGACGGTCGTTGCGGAGCTGTTGAAGGCGAGGACGCTCCCCGGATTGAACCCGAACCACCCTACCCAGAGGAGGAGTATGGCGAGGGTCAGCCAGATTGGGCTGACGTTAATGGAAGCCTGGGGGCTTTCTTTGACCCCCGCCCTCCTTTCTTCCTGCCAGACTGCGACCAATATTGCGAGCCCCGCGGCCCCGGCCGCCCCGTGGACCACCAGCCCGCCCGCGAAATCCCTCATCCCCATCGCGTAGAGCCAACCGGTGGGGTTCCAGATCCAGGCCGCTGGAAGGTTCCAGATCACCAGAAAGTAGATCACAGAGAAGAAGGCGAAGACCTCGAGCTTGACCTTCCGCAGCACGACTACTCCGACGAGGGCGAGGGTCACAGTGGCGAATGCGGTTTCAAAGAGGAAGTAGGTCCCCGTGGTCAGGCCCGTCGCGAAATACTGCGGAGCCATGGACCACCATGTCCCCGAGAGGAGACCTGAGCTGCTCCCTGAGAACCCCCCGAGGAAGAACCCGGGGCTGTACCACGGATCCCCAATCAGCCCGTTTCCGATCGTAGGCGCGAAGGCGGTATTGAACCCCACCACGGCCATCACGACGAAGCCGATTCCGGTGATGAGCATGGTCTTCAGGAGGCTTGTGTTTGAGAACTTCTCCCCCAGCTCACCCACCTCCAGGAGTCCCACCGCCGGGGTCATGGTGAAGACAAGGAGGCCCGAGATCAGAACGAACAGGTTGTTGGCGTCAATGTCGACGGCCACGGGCTAACGCCCTGAGATGACTCGCTTTAAGCGAACTGCCTGGATTCGCCATGTCCCGCCGCAGGGGTCAACGAGAGGCGGCAAGGACAAGCTGCGCCCTTCGCAGCCTCTCCCCGATGCACTCCCGGACGAGGTCGCATGCCTCCACGATACGGCTGTCGCTCACCGAATAGAAGATAGTAGTCCCTTTTCTCCTCGTCTCCAGGAGCCCCTGCTGCCTCAAGACCGCCAGATGCTGGGAGAGGTCGGCTTGAGGGATTTCAGTCGACTTGGACAGGCTGCCGACGGAGCACTCCCGCCTGGATGGTGATGATGGCAGGGAAGAACCCGGGGAAGCTCGGCATCTACGGCTTCCGCCACCGAAGTCCTGTGGCCTCTGCCCCGCCTGCCCGCAGGCTCGACGCCCGAGCACTACGTCGGCGTCACGGCCAGCGAGCCGAGGAAGACAGGGACCTTGGCCTTGTCGAGGACGAAGCAGTCGTGCAGGTGCCTGGGGGTGCGTGCGGCCTTGAACCCCCACTTCACTTCGACCCCGACCTGTTTCTTTCCTTCCAGCGAAACGACATCGACCTCGCTCCCGTTCTTCCAGTAGTACGCCGAGCAGGGCCTTGCGATGTGCGATGCGACCACCCCCTCCGCCACCGCTGGCTCGTCGGCATCGACTCCGGCGTATCGAGCTAGTGTCTTCGCGACGAAGGGGTCGACGAAGTGCAGTTTCCTGTTCTTCCTCGGCACGACCTGGCCGTCCGGCCGGATGAACTCCAGCACCGTCAGCAGGAGGAGGTCGCGCAGCGTCTCCACGTAGGCGCGCGAAGTGTGGGGAGACCCGATCGAAGCCCCCCTGGCCAGGCCGAGCCACGAGACCGGGTTCCCGCGCGCTTCGACGACGCACCGGACCACCTCCTTCATCGTCCCCTCGCTCCTCCCTGCCCTGACCCAGTCGCCCCTTATCCCGTCCAGGAGCGACTTGGCCGCGGCCGTGACCCTCCCCGATTCCGCCATCTCGCGCATCGAAAGAGGGAAGCCCCCTGTTTCCAGGTACTGGAGGAAGAGCCTCCCCATCTCCCCCGCATGGAGCCAGTTGGCTGCCATGGCCTCCCCCACGTCCAGCAGGGAGGCGGCGGACTTCCTCTCCTTCAGGCCGGGGGACAGGACGTCCAGGTAGGAGGCGAAGTCGAGGGGCATTAGGGTCAGGTCCACGCCGCGCCCCCTCCTGCCCGGGAAGTACTCCTTCTGCCTCAGCAGGTCGATGCTGGCCGAACCGGTGACCGTGACCACGTCCCCCCGGAGCGCTCCCGAATCGATTCTGGCCTTCACCGCCCTCCACCACTCGCTGACGAACGTCACTTCGTCGAGGAAGATGTACGACCGGCGCAGGCTCCACGACTTCCTTGAATTCAGGTAGCCGTCCAGCACTTCACCCAGCTCCTTGTGGTCGGAGAGCTCGTCGCACGAGAGATAGAGCACCGAACGTCTGTCCTTCCCAGCCAGCAGCAGGTCGCGGACGGCGAGCTTCACCAGGGTCGTCTTCCCGACCTGGCGGGGTCCGGACACGAAGTTCAGGGAGAACGGCTCGAGGGAGAGTTTGGCCACCTCCTTTGGAACCCATTTCACAGGGCTCCTCTCCCAGGCCTCGACGGTAGGGTCCTCATCCTCCCTCCACCAGGGGCTCCACCTTTCCATATGCGACGATATTGCACACCATTATATATATCCATTTGCAGCAGCGTTGCATATCGTCCGAGGACGTCGGCAAGGCGCCTCGGAAAGCTGTAGCCCGAGCAACCACGGACGCCAAGGCGGGCCATGCAGAGGGATGTATGATATTATCCTACAGGGATAAGCTTTTATCGGCTCCGGCAGCCCTTGGTCGATGTGAACGCCCTCGAGACTCTGCTGGGGAGCTCGACCAGGAAGTCCCTGGTGGAGGCGCTGGCCCTGTCGGAGAGGCCGCTGACCCCCTACCGCGTGGCAAAGGAGTACAACATCAACGTCGCGAAGACCTACCTGGAGGCGAAGAGGCTGGCCGGAGCCGGGCTCCTCAGGCGAGTGAGGGGGAGCCGAGGGACGGAGTACGAGCTCGCGGACGACGACCTGAAGCGGCTGGCGGTCAAGCTCTCATCCAGGGTCGTGACTTACCGCAGGTGGAACGACGAAGTAGAGCGCGCGTCAAGGTTCAGGGCCGGGCTCCGGCGGGTCCCGGACTTCTTCATCGGAACGCCAGCACGGGGGGCCCTGGCCAAACCCACCAGGCTGCCGGGCGAGCTCGAGGGCCTCGCCGCCCTCGGCCGAAGGAAGTTCGCGAGGAAGTACCGGCAGGTGGGGGTCAGAGAGTACGCTCGCCTATAGCACCGCGAAGAGGGTCATCCTCCAGACAGAAGACCCCACGGAGCGGAAGGTGAGGTTCATGGCCTTGCTGACCTCGGCCCTGCCGAAGCGGGGGGCGAGACCGGTGCTTGTGGGCGGTTCCGCCGTCGAGGTGTACCTCGACGGGGTCCTCCGGACGGGGGACATGGACGTGGTCCATGAGCCCAGGGCGCTCGGGCCTGTCCTGAAGGCATGGAAGTTCGACCTCGGGACGGGCCTGCGGGCCTGGGTGAACGACGAGCTCGGACTGGCGGTGGACATGGTCGGGGGCAAACTCGCGGGCTCCGCCGAAAGGACCACGACCATCACCACGGACTACGGCCCCGCGACCATAATCGGGGTCGAAGACCTCGTCCTGAAGAGGCTCGCGTCGGCGAAGCACTGGAAGGTCCCGGCCGACATGGAGCAGGCGTACCTCCTGGCCAAGGCGTTCGAGGAAAGGCTCGACTGGGCCTACATGGAGGCCGAGGCGGCCCGGGGGTTGGTCTTAGACTACCTAGAGACTCTGAAGCGCATGCTCGCAGACAAGCGCGCGTCAGGGAACAGCTCTCGGTCTGTGAGGAGAGGGACCCCAAGGGGCTCTACGTCAAGGCTAGGCGGGGCGAGATCGACAAAATGACGGGCGGCCAGGACCCGTATGAACCCGAGCAGCCTGACCTCGTCTCAGATACAACCAAGGACGGGCCCGCCGGCGGACCTGTCCGCCCACCTTCTTCCCGCCTGCATGGAGGCCATCATGGCCGACATTGACGCCGCCTGAGCGCCTCCCTAGACCTCGAAGAGGACGCCCCTGCGCCCCGCCGCCTCCTTCAGCACAGGGTCGGTCGTGAGGAGCACCTCGGCGTTCGCCTCCAGGGCTGACAGGGCGAAGCAGTCTGCGAGGGACAGGCCGGGGCGCCTGAGCTTCCATCTACCTACGGAGACCACGGCCCCTTCGTCCGTGGGGACCGAGACTATCTTGGAGCTCCTCACGAGGCCAAGCCTGGCGTCGGCGGTCTGCACCCCGAACTTCCTCCCCGTCTGGTAGTAGAACTCCGCCAGATTCACGTCGGAGACCATGCCCGCAGCCCTCCCCGCGGACACCCTGTCGAAGTACGGCTTCACCTCTCCCCTCCCGGCGAAGTACAGGGCGAAGACCCCCGCGTCGAAGAGGTAGCTACGTGCGCTGGGACTCGACTTCGGCTCGCCTGTCCATGGAGATCTCCCTTGCCACTTCGGTCATGCGTCCTCCGTCGACGCCGAACGCGTCCTCGAGAGACGCAGTGGGCTCCACGACTAGCCTCCCCCCCTCTTCGGATATTACGACCAACCTGGTGATCCTCAGCTTCTTCCTGTACTCGGCTGGTATCACCACCTGACCTTTGCTGGAGACCTTCGCGACGACGGCCATCGTCTCACGCAGAGTATTACAGTGATTTATGTTTTACCCGTATACATGTAAACCGCGGCTCCCCGCCTCCGACGCACCCTCGACTGCAGACAATTAGATGAGCGAAGAGGATCAGTGGACAGCCTGGTCGGGAGCTGTTCTACCATGACCATCAGAGCTAACAACGTCCCCCAGGGCCACAGCTGACAGTCGGAAAGAGGTCCTTCGCGCAGATATAGCACGGCCCATCCTGATCAGCGACGGTTCCCATCACCCCACTTCGTCCAGGAACTCCCTGCTCGTGCAAACGTTCGTGATCGCTGTCGCGCTCGACCTACGGAGGTCTGCCCTGAGCGCACTGCCGTCCTCGAGTTCCTATATGCAGCGCGAGGTTCATGCTCTCAGTTTGGACGCGCGGCTCAAGCGGATGGTAGTCGATCCCAGGGTGCTGCGAGGGAAACCGGTGATCGAGGGGGCACGAACCCCTGTGGTGCCTGGTCGTCGATCTCATGGCCTCCGGGATGAACGAAGCCGAGATCCTAAGAGAGTATCCCCACCTGGGTCGCGGGGACATCCGCGCCGCCTTGCAGCATGCCTCGAATGTCCTGCGCCAGGAAGAGGTCATCCCAATAGAAGCGTAGCCTTTTGGCTCGATTCATCAATCGGTGGTCAAAGCCGGGAAGAACTCGCATTGTATTCCGTCGCAGGGCGTCTAGGATGCGAAAGTGATAAATTTCATCAGAAGCTGGCAAAGTCGCAAATCGTTTGTCCAAGATGCGGGAGTTCCGATAGTTGCTCGTGGTTGTCCTGGCCGGGGGTGAGGGGACAAGGATGAGGCCGCTGACATTTACGAGGCCGAAGCCTATGCTCCCTGTCGGGCCGAGGCCGTCGCTGCACTACCTCCTCCGCCATCTCTCTGACCAGGGATTCAACGACGTGGTAATGGTCGTCGGTTACCTAAAAGACCAGATAATGGGGTACGTCGGGGACGGTTCGGAATTCGGTGTACGCGTCACATACGTGGTCCTGCCCGAAGGGCTCGTCTTTGGCACAGCAGGAAGCCTGAAGCTCGCCGCTCATCTCCTCGACTCGACGTTTCTTGTCGCCCAGGGCGACACCATCAGCCAGATTCCGCTGAATGAAATGTTCGAATTCCATCGGAGGGCGGAGAGGGACCTAACGATAGCCCTGACACCGGTCGAGAGGCCTGCGGAGTACGGAGTCGCCGTCGTGAGCGAAACCGACCAAGTGACAGGATTCCAAGAGAAGCCGCGACCAGAGGAGGTCAAGAGCAACTTGGCGAGCACAGGGTTCTACATCCTGGAGCCCGAGATAACAGACTACATAGCAGACGACAAGTGGGACTTCGCGAAGAACCTGTTCCCTGCGCTGATGGCGGAGGGGAAGACGATCTCCGGGTTTGTGTCAGGCTCGTTCTGGGCAGACATAGGGAGCCTGTCAGGTTATCTAAAGGCGATAGGCTGGGTGCTCGACGGCATGAGCGTGGAAGACAGAGATAGGAAGGGGGCCCTTTTGGGCAAGGGAGTCGAGATGTCGGAAGGGTGCAAGATCCAAGGGCCGAGCCTGATCGAGGACGGGGTGAGGCTCGGGAGAGGCGTCGTCGTCTCTCCCTACAGCGTGGTAAAGTCGAACAGCGTCGTTTCACGAGACAGCGTCATCAGGAAGAGCGTGGTGCTTGAGGGGACGACGATAGGGACATCGACCCAGCTTGACTCCAGTGTCATCGGTGAGACCGCCTGGGTAGGGGATGCGGTGACCGTCAGTGGGTCGATAGTGGGCCAGGGCTGCAGGATAGGCAGAGGAACCAAGGTCGAAGTGGGGAGCAGGATATGGCCGAACATGTCCATAGAGGAGAGGGAGGTGGTCAGCGGGATAGTGGCTGTGCCGAGGGAGAAGGCGTTCTACTTCTACACGTCTCTCGGGGCCTATACAGGTAGAATGGCATCGTCCATAGACGAGTTCCTCGAAGCGATTAACACGGTGCCGCTGCATTCCCTTGAATTCCATATCGCAAGGAGAGACTTTGAAAAGTGGGCCAAGGACGTCGTCCGCTCCATGGTCCTGGCGGACAGGCTGAGAGACGTGAGGAGGAAGGGGCTTCTTGGAGAGGAGCTGAAATCAGGCCTTGTCGGATGCGTAGAGAGATGGAGAAGAGAGGTGACGACTAACGAGGGCAGCCCGCCATAGCAGGGGAGGGAGCGAATCCGGATGAGCGGTCCAGCACCGGGAGAGCCAGGCATAGAGCCGAAGTGGACGAGGGGGAACAAGGACGGAGTGGGAACGGCCTATTCGGCCGACAGCAAGCTCTGGTACACACTGTGGAGCGGCATCGTAACCGAGGTCTACTTTCCCACCATAGACAGACCGCAACTCAGGGACATGCAGTTCCTAGTTACGGACGGAAAGACGTTCTTCCACGAAGAGAAGAGGCAACTCGTGCACAGGGTGGAGAGGCTCGCTCATCACGCCCTTGGATACAGGGTGACCAACACGGACCCCGAGGGGAGGTACGAGATAATGAAGGAAATCGTAGGCGACCCTCACCTCCCAGTCCTTCTTCAGAACACCACCTTCCGAAGGAAGGTAAAGGGGCGTACCAACGATGGCAACGATATCAGGCTCTATGCCTTGTGCGCACCCCACCTGGAGGTGGGCGGCTGGGGCAACAGCGCGTTCTCGGCAGAGTTCTCGGGGAGGAAGGTGCTCGTGGCCCAGAAGCAGGGCACGTGGATGGCTATGGGGGCGAGCGTCCCTTTCACGAAGACGTCCTGCGGCTACGTCGGAAAGAGCGACGGCTGGACAGACATTTCGTCAGATTTCAAGATGGACTGGAACTACGAGAGCGCGGAAGACGGCAACATCGCTCTCACGGCAGAAATGCCTCCAGTCGACACATTCACTCTTGCCCTTTCGTTCGGGGAGACTCTGCATAGGAGCGTAACCGCACTCTTCCAGTCTCTTTCGACCCCCTTCGACGCGCAGAAGGAGAAGTTCCTGGACCAATGGGAGAGACCCACCAGACACATCCTCCCTCTCGAACCGCATTCCCGAGACAGCGGCAACCTCTACCACACGAGTTACAGCGTTATCCTGGCACACGAAGACAAGTCATACCCTGGCGCTGTGATAGCCTCGCTTTCTATCCCATGGGGAGAAGTGAGGGGGGACGAAGACCAGGGCGGCTACCACCTCGTCTGGACGAGGGACCTCGTCCAGGCGGCCCTAGGCCTTCTCGCTGCAGGCGACACAGAGACTCCCTGGAGGGCCCTGATATACCTCGCAGTCAGCCAGCATCAGAACGGCAGCTTCCCCCAGAACTTCTGGATTGACGGGACGGCATACTGGAGCGGGGTCCAGCTCGACGAGGCGTCGTTCCCCATAATTCTCGCCTGGAGACTGGCCGAGGCGAATGCGCTGAAGGACTTCGATCCCTTCGTCATGGTCATGAGGGCTGCGAAGTTCATTGTGGAATTCGGCCCCTCAACGGGGCAGGACAGATGGGAGGAGGTCGGCGGATACTCGCCCTCGACCCTGGCGTCAAACATCGCGGCCCTGTGCTGCGCGGCCGACTTCGCAAGGCGCAGGGGAGATAGCGTCACAGCAGGCTTCTTCGAAGAATATTCGGACTTCCTAGAATGCCACCTCGAAGCTTGGACTGCGACTGCGGGCCCAAGGAGACACTTCATACGCGTCCAGCCGGCTGACCGGGACGTCGACGGCCCGGGTCACAAGATGGTGACGTTGGCGAACAGGGAACCTGGCAGCCAGGCCGCGTTCGAGCCCGAGGAGATAGTGGATGCAGGCTTTCTAGAGCTGGTCAGGTTCGGAATACGGAGGCCTGACGACCCGATCATCCGATCGTCGGTCGAGGTGATTGACCGTATCCTTAAGGTAGGCACGCCGTCCGGCCCCTGCTGGCGCAGGTACAACAACGACGGTTACGGGCAGAGAGATGACGGAAGCGCGTACAGGGATGGCTGGGGGAGGGGGAGGGCTTGGCCGCTGCTCACGGCGGAGAGGGGCAACTACGAATTCGCTGCAGGAAAGAGCGTGGCGACTTACATAGGCGCCATGGAGGGCTTCACGTCAGAGGCTGGTCTCCTGCCGGAACAGGTGTGGGACGAGAAGGATGTCCCAGATGCGCACATGTGGCTCGGAAGGCCTACCGGGTCTGCCATGCCCCTCGTCTGGGCGCATGCGGAGTACATCAAGCTCCTCAGGTCGGTTCACGACGGGAAACCGTTCGACAGGATTCGGTGCGTCTTCGAGAGGTACTCGTCGAAGAGGCATTCCAATGTGGAGGTATGGAAGTCAAACAGAAATGTGAAACACGCAAAGAAGGGGTCGAAGCTGAAGATAGTGGCTGAGGAGCCTTTTGTCCTGCACCTTTCTTTCGACGGGTGGAAGACAGTAAGGGATGTTAATTCCATCCACCTTCCGGCGGGCATCGATTTCGTAGACATGTCCCCCGAAGGAGCTACCTTGGCCTTCACGTTTTACTGGCCTGCAAGAGGCGTCTGGGAGGGGAAGGACTACTCTGTCGGATTCAGTTGAAACTCGACGAGACAGCATGCGCAACAGCGCGCGGGTGGTGCCTGGAGAGGGTAATCCGGTCCGACGTCATGGGGCGACCGTTGTGTGGTTCATCGCCTTCGAATCCCAAAGGGTAGCAAGTGCGGGGGGTCTCGGCGGTGCGGTGGCGAACCTTTCGGAGGAGCTCTCGCACGAAGGAATGGCCGTCACCGTCTTCCTTCCGAGCCATGGGATGCACCTTGACGAAGGGGTCAGGGAGAGGCTCAACCTACGGGACACGAAGGTCGCGCTCTCGGGTGCGAGAATCGGAGACGACGGCAGCCTCCACCCGTACTCTATCGGGGTGGAAGAAGGAAGTTATTCGGGTGTGAGGTACCGCCTATTCAAGGGGTTGGACCGTGTCACGTCAAGGTGGCTCGACGGAAGGAGCATCTATGGAGGGGACGAGGCCACATATCAGAAGGCGTCCCTGATGGCAAGAGCGCTGAGGGGTTACGTGGAGGGGAAGACAGTGACAGCAGAAGAGGGATCCGGTCAACCCTCTGTCATCCATATGCACGACTGGCATGCGGTCCCGGCCGGGGTATCGGCATGGCAGGCGTTCGCGGAGCGGGGGAAGGGGATGTGCCGCCCTGCTCTCGTGTTCACGTCCCACCTGCTCGGCTTCAAGCGACTCCCGTGGCACTACGTGTCTGCGGACTGGTCGGGCCTAAAGGAGCAGCAAGGCGGTCAGTACATCTGGGTGGACGGCTCCTTTTCCTTTCGTTCAGGCTTCAAAGAGGTCTGGGAGGCCATGTCTGGAGGCTCTTTCGAGAAGTTCGGCTCCTATGAGGCAGACTTCGTCACATCTGTGAGCCAGTCGTATCTAGCGAAAGAGGTTCTGGGATATGTGGGACAGGGGATAGGAGGAAAGAGCGATTTCGTCCACAACGGATGCGACTGGGACTATCAGGACATGAGAAAAGCAGTCGTAAAGACGCTCGGTCCGAATGAGAAGAGGGGCGGCGCCTCCCTTCCGACCAGGGACGAGGTTCGAAGATTCCTGCTGGAAGAAGTCCTCGCTGAGAAAGAAGGCAGGGACGGCTTCAATAGAGACGGCCCTCTCGCTCTGATGACAGGCAGATTCGACAGGCAGAAGGGGGTGGACGTGCTTCTGGAGGCGGTCCCCCGCGTGCTCAAGCAAATACCGGAATCGAGGTTCCTTCTCCTTCTGCTCCCCAGCGACGGGAACGATTCGTATGCAGACGAGGTCGTGAAGGAAGCCAGAGCCCTTTCAGACAACGTCAGGCTTGTCGAGGGGAATTCGGCGAACGCCGTCTACCAACTCGCCTACCTAGCTTCGGACGTGTATGTCATCCCTTCCAGGTGGGAACCGTTCGGGATAACCGCCCTCGAAGCGATGGCTACGGGGAACCCTGTCGTCGGGACGTCCACTGGGGGAATCAAAGAGACGGTCGTGGACATATTGGAGGACGAGGAGGGTGGAACAGGAAGGCTCGTTCCGCCAGAGGACAGCAGGGAGCTGGCAAGGGGGATAGTCAGCTTCCTGTCCGTGATGATGATATCTCAGGGTGCCAAGGGAAGCACCGGGTCGATAGCTTACGAGTCCCTCAGGGCGGCGGTTGAGGAGGACTTCTCATTCGGAGCAAAGCTGAGGGAAAGATGTATCAAAAGGGTGAGGGAGAATTTCACCTGGGCCCACGCAGCGAGGAAGATGGACGCATGTTACCGGAAAGCCGGCCGGTTCGCCGAGGCAAGGTCCCGCGCGAAGTACTGATCGAGGAGGTGCAGTGACCACATGTCCAACCACTCGCCAGAGGACGATGTCTTCTCAGACTACGACGCCTACCTCTTCCACGAGGGGACACACCTCATGCTCCACAAGAAGCTCGGGTCGCACCCCATCGAGGGGAGAAGAGAAACGCTGTTCTCCGTGTGGGCGCCCAACGCGCTTGAGGTCGGCGTGATGGGCGATTTCACCGACTGGAACGAAGGCACGGTCCCGCTCGAGCCCCATAGGGAAGGCATCTGGCAGGGGCGCGTCCCCGGCGCTGAAGTGGGCTCGCTCTACAAGTATCGAGTGAAGCTCAGGTCAGGAGACGTGGTAGACAAGGCAGACCCATTCGCCCTTTACGCCGAGGTCCCGCCTAGGACCGCGTCGGTCGTCTGGAAGACCGACTACAAGTGGGGCGACAAGGGATGGTTGGAGGACGGGAGAGGTGAAAGGAACTCGCAACTGTCTCCCTTCTCGATGTACGAGGTCCACCTTGGTTCGTGGAGACGCGACAGACGTGGGAAGCCTCTGGCGTACTGGGAACTAGCGAAGGAGCTTCCGGCCTACGTGAAGGAGATGGGTTTCACCCATGTCGAGTTGCTCCCAGTGATGGAACACCCGTTCTATGGCTCTTGGGGATACCAGGTGACAGGGTACTTCTCGCCGACAGCCAGATATGGGACCCCGCAGGATTTCATGCGGCTTGTAGACGGCCTCCACAAGGAGGGAATCGGAGTCGTCCTAGACTGGGTGCCGTCCCATTTCCCGTCCGACGCCTACGGTCTCGCCTTCTTCGACGGGACGCACCTCTACGAGTACTCGGACCCGAACAAGAGGATTCACCCCGATTGGAACAGCTATGTGTTTGACTATTCGAAGGGCGAGGTGAGGTCCTTCCTGTCCAGCAGTGCTTTCTTCTGGCTCGACGTCTACCATGCGGACGGGCTCAGGGTTGACGGAGTCGCTTCGATGCTCTACCTCGATTATTCGAGGCAGGGAGGCGACTGGACGAGAAACGCGCGCGGAGGGAGGGAGAACTTGGAGGCTGTGAGCTTCCTGCAGGATTTGAACAGGCAAATCTACAGGTCGTTTCCGACGGCGCAGACGATAGCCGAGGAGTCCACCGCGTGGCCAGGCGTCACCGGACCCGTCGAGGAAGGGGGGTTGGGGTTCGGGATGAAGTGGAAGATGGGATGGATGCACGACACATTGACATACTTCTCAAAGGACCCCATCTACAGGAAGCACCACCAGGAACTCATGACATTCAGCATGTGGTATGCTTACTCCGAGAACTTCGTCCTGCCTCTTTCGCACGACGAAGTGGTCTACGGAAAAGGTTCGCTCCTACAGCGGATGCCGGGGGACAGGTGGCAAAAGTTCGCGAACCTGAGACTTCTGTTCGGGTACATGTTCGCACACCCGGGGAAGAAGCTACTCTGGATGGGGGACGAGTTCGCCCAGGCGGAGGAATGGCACCATGACGGAGGACTGCAGTGGCGGTCCCTGCTCTCGGAGAGGGAGAACCAGGGCGTCGAGCTCTGGGTGAAGGACTTGAACAAGCTCTACAGGAGGGAGAGGTCGTTGCACTCGCTAGACTTCGACCCCGGAGGGTTCAGATGGGTTTCGTGCGACGACTCTTTACAGAGCGTCATAGCGTTCTTGAGAAGGTCCGCGGAGGAGAATGACTTCGTGCTTGTGGTCTTGAACTTCACGCCTGTCGTCAGGCGAGGATACCTCGTGGGCGTTCCAGTGGGAGGAAGGTGGCTTGAGGTGCTGAACAGCGATGGAAAGGAGTATGGGGGAAGCGGTATCGGCAACGCAGGAGGAGTGGATTCTTCTGACGTGGCCTGGCACGGAATGGAGCGGAGTCTGAGGCTCACGCTTCCGCCGCTCAGCGCGCTCTTTCTCAAGCCTGAGACAAGAAAAGGCCACCCTTAAATCGCCAGGCCAACGCCAACCAACGCCCTTTCTTGTTCGCGAAGAGACTTGATGCCCAGGACAAGCTCTATCTTGTAAGCGGGTGCGTGGACAACCTTCTGCTGGCACAG
The DNA here is from genome assembly GCA_021827865.1 of archaeon. Lineage (GTDB taxonomy): Archaea > Thermoproteota > Nitrososphaeria > Nitrososphaerales > Gagatemarchaeaceae > UBA183. Next base: position 2,376 of record JAKAUC010000019.1, on the reverse strand, counting down.
GACGAGGCAGAAGGTTGGTTCGTAGCGGCCCCCGGCTACAGGCCCTACGGCGATTTCGTCTGGCACCGGGACAGCGCCGAGTGCGTGGCGGCTCTGGACATGTACGCCTCCTCATCCGGGAAGAAGGACATCTTTGAACGAACCGAGAAGGCACTTGCAAGGTCTTTCAGGGCTATTGCGGAGAAAGAAGAAGGCGTGAAGAAACTTTCGGAGATGAAGGCCAAAGTTTCCAACCCCGACTTTTATGACGACAGATTCCACCCCCATTGCAGGCTGAAGAGGGACGGACAGGAGGTCGCTGAGCCCTGGAACAACGTGCAGTATGACAGCGTGGCCCGGCTTATCGTGGCGCTGTCGAGGCACCTGGCCCTGTCAGGGCGCGTCGACCCTGGGGCCTTCGAGAAGGGCCTCAAAGTTGCGACGTCCTATCTCTTCGACTCGATATGGGATCAGGTCGACGGGAGGAAGTGGCTTACGGTCTGCGCGAACGAATGGGAGGAGAAGAACGAGCCTCACTTGGGAGGCCCTCTGTTTTCATCCGTGGTAGGTACGATTTATGCCGCGAGCCTTGCAGCGGGGGATCTGCAGCAATTCTTTCCACTCCCCGAGGTGAGGGAATTCACGAAGCTAACGATGGACATGCTTCTTGGGCTTTTCAGGGAGGGGGAGAGTCTGAAGATGCTCAAGAGATACTACGAAACGCCAACCGGAATCTGCTCCACCTCTCTCTGGCTTCTCACGGACTACGAGGTCTTCCCGAACGATTCGCCCATGTTCAGGAACACCATATCCGAGATTGTGAGGTCCCTGTACACAGAAACAGCGACAGAGGCAACCGGAGGAGAAGTGCACCTAACGGGCGGGCTCCGGAGGTACCTGATACCCGAAGCGGGCCACGACCAGCGCGGTTTTCATCATGATAGCTATTGGGGTGGGCAAGCATGGATGATTACGACTGCTCAGCTCAGCAGGGCAATGGCCATTCAGAGAAGGTACGATATCGCCGAGACCCTGCTGAAGAACTGCCTGGAAACCAGGAGTGCCGAAGGAAGGCTGCCGGAACAGTTCGAGGGCACCTTCCTTGACCATAGGCAGCACGAGCTTTGGAAGACGAATACAGGGGAGAACACCGCGCCCCCCTGGCTAGCGTGGTCGCACGCGGAGGTCCTGAAGGCTTACGTCACACTTCGGGAGATGGATGCAATCTGAAGGTCAGCTCTTTGGTGACTGACAAGCCATAAGACGGCGGAACGGGCATCTTACCGCGTCCCGGGAAACGAGAGGTCGGCCGGTGTCGATGCGGTCGTTCTGCTTGCAGCCTGAGACGGGAGCTGCAAGGCGCCGCAAAAGCCGACCCGTGCCTGCCCCATCAAAGCCTAATAATGAGGCCCGGGGGTATCAGAATGTGAGTCGCGGCAAGAGAGGAAAGAAGACGCCTGCCGGGGAGCGAAGGGCGACCATGGAACTGCCTCCCGAGAAGGCGTTCTACTTCTACAGGGGCTTGGACGAGCCGTTGGGCGTGGCTGCAAGCAGCATTGTTGATTTCCAGAGGAAGCTGGCGAATGTCGAGACAACCTCTGTCAAATTCCACGTCGAGAGAGGCGACTTCCAGAACTGGCTCAAGACGCTGGGGGAGATCGACTTGGCCGAGAAGATCGATGGCCTGAAAGGAAAGGGAATCCCGCCTGAAGAAATGAAAGGGAGAGTGACGGCCCTCGCAGCTGAAGCCCTCAGGGGCAAGAAGCCTTAGAGCCATCCCAGCATTGTCCTCCTGTAGACGGCTAGGGAGCAGGCCAGCTGGACCAGCGCGAGATAGTTCTCTGCCTTCTTCTCCCACCTGATGAGGAGCCTCATGAACCGGTTGAGCCAGGACGCGCTCCTCGAGGCCTCCGACGCGCTCGGCACGGACGAGCCGACGGTGGTCACGAAGGGCGAGGAGAGGGTCTTGAACGAGAGCGGCAAGAGGATTGACGTCATCCCTGCGTGGAAGTGGTTCCTTCGGAGCGGGTAGAAGGCGGCCGTCCCTGGCTCCCTTGGACGAGCGGTACACTGCTGCCTCGGACCTCAAGATACAGGCGCTGCGGGCGCCCCGCAGGAGCCCGCTCCGGCCCCGGGGGGCCCGACGTGGTCGAAGGCAGAAGCCTCTGATGGGCGCGCGGGCGCTCCTCAGGGTCGGTAGGTGCGCGGGTCCACCCGTGTTATCCCCGCCACCCTGTCGTATACTTCGTCTGTTGAGAGTATCTTCCGCTCGTCGTCCTGGTTCAGGGCCGTGGCGGCGTAGATGGCGTCGAAGAGGCCGGGCGCCCTGAACGTCCAGGCCAAGGGCATCAGGAAAGTCGGATCGGGGGCCGCTTCCGACCAGCCTATGGCGGCGCA
>JAKAUC010000010.1 GCA_021827865.1 archaeon | reverse complement strand
TCAGGGCAGGACGGAGCCCTATCTACATCCACACGGAGAAGGTCCTCGACACCAGGGAGAAGGAAGAGCTCGGCCAGGAGGACTTCCTCGACATGACCATGAGCCAGACCATAGTATGGGCGTCACAAAACATCGACCCAAAGGTTCGTCCGTCTGAACTGCTCCCGTCTGAGCCGTACATCATGGGTTCCCATGCGACCTGTTCGGGAGCCTGGGTCAGCGGACCGGCCGACCTTTCGCCGAAGGAGTGCTTCTGGGGGTACAATAGGATGACCACGGTGCAGGGGCTGTTCGGGGCAGGGGATACCGTCGGCGGGTCGGCGCACAAGTTTTCTTCAGGCTCCTTCACGGAGGGGCGGCTCGCAGGGAAGGCGGCGGTCGCGTACATATCGGAGCGGGTCGCGGACCGGAAGCCTTCGGTGGCCGAAAAGAAGGTCGAAGCCCTCAGAGACGGGATCTTCCAACCCATGGAGACGTTCAGGCTCGGGCGGAACATGATCACGAAGGGGACGGTGTCCCCGTTCTACATCTATCCAAACCAGGGGGTCGTCCGCCTGGAGAAGATAATGGACGAGTACGTCGGAGGATGGGGGTCGTTCTATACCACCAACGAGGTGCTGCTCGGCAGAGGGTTGGAGCTGCTGGAGATGCTCAGGGAGGACCTCGACCATCTGGGAGCCGAGGACCTGCATCAGCTGCAGAGGGCCTGGGAGCTCCACCACAGGGTGGTGACCGCAGAGGCCGTGCTCAGGCACACCCTGTTCAGGAAGGAGACGAGATGGCCCGGGTACTGCTACCGGTCGGACTACCCGGCGCTGGATGAGAAGAACTGGCATGTGTTCGTCAACTCCAGATACGATTCCTCGACCGGGGGATGGTCGCTCTTCGCGCGGCCTTGCACCAGGCTGGTATCCTGACGGTGCGAGCGCGGGCCATCACCCTCAGCCGTGTGTTGGGACTGCTTCGGTAATAGTTTAGGACATGCGGCTCCCTGGCCATGGGATGGAGCGTCCAGGAGACCCCCGCGAGACCCTCGCGGAACTTGCAAAGAGCTACTGGGAGGAGAGGATGTCTAACGAGCCGCTTTCGGCGACCGCCCTCGGCGACCGCAGGTTCGACGACAGGCTCCCAGACATCACCCCAGAAGGGAGGGACCGAATCCGGAGGCAGTATGAGGAGGTGGTGCGAAGATGCGAGGCCATCCCCGAGAAGGGCCTGCCAGCCGAGGAGCGCCTCACCAAGACCGCGCTCATGGTAGACGCCAGCGCCACGGCAGACTACCTCTCGTGTGGCCTCGACGACTGGGTCGTCGACCCTCTGGGCGGACCCCAGGTGGAGCTCCTGAACGTCGAGTCGTATCAGCCCGTCCGGACCTTTGACGAGGGGGCCTCGATGGTAAGGCGGTGGCAGGCAATCGGAGCCTACCTCGCTCAGCACGTCGCCAACCTCAGGGCGGGGGCATCGGCAGGGAAGGTGGCGGTCAGAGAGGAAGTGGAGAAGGTGGTGGATGAGCTGACAGACCTGCTGGCGAAGCCCGACAGGGAATGGGCTCTCCTCAGACCCCTTTCTACATCCCATGACGACTGGACCGAGGAGCAGAGGCGCGAGTTCAGGGCGGAGTTGGAAGGTGCAGTCGGGAGGCAGGCCAGGCCCGCGTTCACCGGGTATCTAGAGTTCCTGAAGGCGGAGATACTCCCTAGGGCCAGGCCTGAGGAGAAGGCCGGCGTCATGCACATCCCCGGAGGGAAGGAGGCATACCTCAAGCTCGTCCGGGTACACACTTCGCTGGACCTGGCCGCGGAGGAGGTCCACCTGACCGGGCTCAAGGAGGTGGAGAGGATTGACGGGGAGATGGAGCGGCTTGGCAAGAAGGTCTTCGGGACTTCCGGGCTCAAGGAAACGCTCGACAGGCTGCGGACAGACCCTTCGCTTTACTTCGACAGCAGGGACGAAGTCGAGGAGGCGGCCGAGTCAGCGCTTTCAAGGGCGAACGCGGCGATATCGAAGTGGTTCGGGCGGCTCCCGAAGACCTCCTGCGAGGTCGTCAGGATGGAGGAGCATGAGGAGAAGCACTCGACGATAGCATACTACCGGCAGCCGGCCGCCGACGGCTCCAGGCCTGGGAGATATTACATCAACACCTCCGAGCCGCGGACCAGGCCGAGGTACGAGGCTGAGGCGCTCGCCTTCCACGAGTCGGTCCCCGGGCACCACCTCCAGATTGCCATAGCGCAGGAGCTGGAAGGGGTCCCGGAGTTCAGGAAGAACAGCGGGGTGACCGCGTTCATAGAAGGGTGGGGGCTGTATGCGGAGAGACTCGCGGACGAGATGGGTCTGTATTCTTCAGACCTCAGCCGCATAGGCATCCTCTCCTACGACGCGTGGAGGGCCTGCAGGCTCGTCGTGGACACCGGGATGCACGCGATGGGTTGGAGCATGGAGCAAGCCATCCGGTTCATGACGGAGAACACAGCGCTGGCCAGTAACAACATCGTCAACGAGGTGGACAGGTACATCACCTGGCCCGGCCAGGCGCTCGCCTACAAGACCGGACAGCTGGAGATTCTCAGGCTCCGGAACAAGTCCCAGAGGAGGCTCGGGTCAAAGTTTGACGCACGGAGGTTCCATGACTCCGTCCTCGGGAGAGGTGCGATCCCTCTGAAAGCCCTGAGGGAGGCCGTGGAACGTGACACCGGTGGACTCTAGGCGTACGTGCACAGCGCATACGCAGACAACGTCAGGCGGATCGCGGGTGAAATCACCCGCCTTGCGAGGAGTGGCGAGCTCCTGTACGTTGAGTGTTCAGTTTATGTCGTCCATAAACCCCAGCCTGCACTGAGCCCAGGCCCGGGACATATGTACCCGCGGGCTGAGATGAGCAAAGCGCCCCGCACCGCTATCCCAAGAAAGAGGATCCTTCTCCCTCTTCTCTGGCTTCGACCCGCTTGACCTGAGCGTGAAGTGCGCCTACAACTACTCCCTACGGCACGGCGAAATAGAGGATGAGAACTGGAAGACCACGAAGATGCGGTGGGGCTGGGCAACTAGTCTTTTATCGCTCTGGTCCCCTTCCCTGACCTATGAGCCTAAAGTTTGGTAACTTCCGGATGACGGGCCCCGCCTTCGTGCCCTCCGGACGGATGGACAAAAGCACGGGAGAGACTTGGGCAGTCTATACCTCTCGAGTGGAGCCGGGCCCCGACCTCCCCCAGTTGCTCGGCGCTATCTCCGACCCCAGCCTGGAACAAATCCGCCTCGTAAGCACCTACGAAAGATAGTGGTGTGAGTCATGGAATATGTCAGGTTAGGACAGACAGGCATCAAGGTCTCCCGCATCTGTCTCGGTTGCATGACGTTCGGGAACGAAGAGGCGTGGATGGTGGACGGGGAAGGGGCGAAGAAGGTCCTGAAGCGTGCCTGGGATATGGGGATCAACTTCTACGACACCGCGAACGTCTACTCGAATGGGAGGTCTGAGGAGATAGTTGGAGAGTTCCTCCAGGGGATAAGGGACGATGCGGTGCTGGCGACGAAGGTCCGCGGTGGGATGGGCGAGGGGCCCAACAGGCGCGGGCTGTCCAGAGGCCACATCATGTGGCAGGTGGAGGAGTCGCTGAGGAGGCTGAAGACCGATCATGTGGACCTCTACCAGATACACCGGTGGGATTACGAGACCCCCATAGAGGAGACGCTTTCGGCGCTCACTGACCTAGTAAGGAACGGGAAGGTGCGCTACATCGGCGCCTCGAGCATGTGGTCCTGGCAGTTCGCGAAGGCGCTCTACACCAGCGATATTAAGGGGTACGCGCGCTTCGTCAGCATGCAGGACCTCTACAATCTCCTCTATCGCGAAGAGGAGAGGGAGATGATACCCTTCTGCAAGGCCGAGGGGGTCGCTCTCATCCCCTGGGGGCCGACCGCCGGCGGGTTCCTGTCGGGGAAGTATCTCGAGAACGGAAAGCTGGCGCCGAAGGAGGGGGACAGCAAGAGAGTCGCCCCCGGCACCATGGGCTACAGCAGGTATGTGGGGAAGCCCCAGAACGACACGATAGTGGGAAGGCTCGTGGAGACGGCCAAGCGGAAGGGGGCGACCCCCAACCAGGTCGCCCTAGCCTGGCTGTTGCACAAAGGGGTGACGTCCCCCATTATCGGGACGTCAAAGGTGGAGCACCTGGAAGAGATGATAGGAGCCCTGGACGTGAAGCTTTCGGAAGGCGAGACGAAGTACCTCGAAGAGCCGTACCTTCCGCAGCCAGTAACCGGGCACACCTGAGGCGCCCCTCTGTTTATAGGAAGGCCGGACCCGAGAGAGGAAGACATTGACGGAGATAGCGAAGGGGATCCAGTACGTCGACGGGACCAACGCCAACTCCTACCTGGTGGAAGAGGAAAGCGGCGCCCTGACGCTTGTGGACGCGACCATGCAAGGAGACGGGAAGAAGATCTTGGAGTTCCTCGAGGCGGTAGGTCGGAAGCCTTTGGACGTGAAGACGATAGTCATCACTCACTGCCACATCGACCACGTCAGGGGGCTGGCTGCCCTGAAGGCGGCGACCGGGGCGAGCGTAGCAGTCCATGAGGCCGACGCGGACTTCGTTTCAGGGAAGGCAAAGTACCCCTCGCCCGGCGGGGCGGTCGGGCTCGCGTTCAAGGTGGCGTCGTCGATGATGAGCGTCAAACCAGTGGAGCCCGAAAGGAGGCTGAAGGACGGAGACGCCGTGGGCCGGCTTTCGGTCATCCATACCCCCGGTCACACCCCAGGGAGCATCTCGCTCCTCGACAGGGAGTCGAAGGTCCTTTTCGTCGGGGACACGGCCAGATACATGAAGGGTAAGCTAGAGGGGCCCCCTCCGCAGTTCACAAAGGACATGCAGCAGGCGAAAGTTTCCATAGAACGGCTCGCCGCCCTTGACTTCCAGGTCATGTTGAGCGGCCACGGCGAGCCGCTGAAGTCGGCCGAGGGTCCCAAAATGCTGGGAGAGCTTTCGAAGAGGCTCTGACCCAGCCTAGCTCTTGCGGGAGCCGAACCATTGAAAGCCTCCCGCGCGGCTTTTGCCCTGTCCCAGCCAAAGCGCAGCACCGGGAAAGGCGACAGGTATCCTGAATGATTCCTCTCCGGAACCGTTCTGGCTCTACAGGACCATAGACGGCCCCTTGACCGAACGATAATGGACGCGAATCCACGGACAGGCAGGACTCGCAGAGATGGACCGCTGTGCTCTGGCGACGACCCGTCAGTCGTACCTAGGTTCTGTCACCAAATCTCCCGAAGGCGGATGCGGGCTTGCCACTCATTCCGGACGAGTCTCCCTTGAATCCGCTGGCCCGGCCTGCGAGACCATGAGACGGGCGTGGCTTGTACTTCTCCTCATCCTCGTCATCTCGACCCAGTTCGCAATCCTCTCCGCATTCCATGACGTAGAGTTCAGCGGGTACGCCACTGGGAACTCGGTCGTCGTCATCGGGAAGTGGGACTACGCCCAGGGGTCTGTGCGCGTCACCATAACGCCCGCGCTGCTGCGTAACAGTACCTTCAGCGCCGAGGTCGTCTTCCCCAACGGGACCAGGGTAGACGTGCCATCGAGCAAACCGTTCTCATTCACCTACCGACTCCCCAGGACTGGGGACTGCTTCTGCAGCGGAGGGACCTATGGAGGACCGGGAGCCGGCCTGACTCTCACGCCCAGCAAGCCGCTCAACGTGACCATGACCCAGAACGTCGCCGATGTCCCCAGCTTCCTCAACGCCGTATCGGCAGCATACGGAGGGATGCAGCCAGCCGTCGACATCTATGCCTTCGTGATCTACGGGGACGCCCAGGTCTACGTTTCCGGGTATGTGGTTGCGATATGAGCGAAGTCCAGGTGTTGACCAAGGTCGAGGAGCTGATGAGGGCCCTCGACCAGGTCAAGAGATACAGGGCCCTGACGAGGCTGCTGGTCGACTTCGCCGTCATCTTCCTCGCCTCCGTCGCGGTCCTGCTGGGGTGGGAGTTGGGGTTCGACTTTTACAGGCTGGGGAGCCCGACCGGGTGCTATTACGCGCCCTTCAGTGAGCTCACCTGCACCGCTTCATCGGCCGCTTTGCCCCTGGCCGTGCAGCTCTTCTCCGGCCTCGCGATACTCCTGATACCGATGGCTGGGCTCCTGGGAGGGATAGCCTGGGTCGACGGGAAGCTCAAGAAGGTCGAGGTCGAAGGTTGGAAAGGGGCGTTGGGAGAAGGGATCCCGGGGGCGATCAAGCTGCTTCAGGAGCTGGACTGGGACTCGGTGCTCGACGACATCAGGGCGTCGAGGTCAGGATACTCCGTATATTTCACGGTGAAGGTGGCGGGATACTGGATGCTCGCGTTCGTAGCGCTGTTCTTCCCCTACGTCGTGGGGATGTCCGCGCTCCATCTCGCCCCGAACATGTACGCCCTGGCGCTCGTCTCCTTCGTCTTGGTCGTCTTGCTTGCCAGGGGCGACCTTCAGAAGAAGTACAGGCAGGCCGTGTCGCTTGACAATCTGATGTGGGAGTTGCGGTGGTTCAGCGGTGAGTTCAAGGCAGCCAAGTTCGAAGCCTGACCTCTACGTCGTAGCGAGGATAGTGAAAGAGCTGAGCGACAAGGGCTCGATGAAAAGGACCCAGCTGGCCACGGCGACCAGGCTCTCCTATGACGTCCTGGTGAGGTACCTGGGATGGATGGACGAGAAGGGGTTCGTGCGCATGGATGGCGAGGAGAACATCGTTCTTACGGAAGAAGGGCACGATGTCTACGAAAGGCTGGTCGAATGGATACTCGAATATGTGGGGAAGCTCAGGTTCCCGAGGTTCTGAGAGGAGCCGCTGGTTAGGCATGTTCTCAGGGAAGGAGGTCCTGGTCCGCTACGACCGGACCCTGAACCCAGAGAAGAACGTCGCCATGGAGCAGGAGGTCTTCGCGAAGGTCGAGGCCAGGGAGCTCCCGGAGTCGGTCAGGTTCTGGGTGGACACCGAGTGTCTTGTGAGGGGGAAGGTGAAGAACGTCAGGTACGGCTGGTATCACGAGGGGCTGGCGCGGAGGCTCGGAGTTAGGGTCGTCCAGAGAGAGACCGGGGGCGGGGTGGTCTATCACGACCGCGGGAACCTGAACTGGAGCATCTTCGTCAGGTCGGCGGGCCCCTTTCACTCTCCCGCCAAGCTCTTCGGCCAGGCTTCCGGTTACATCGTCAGGGCGCTCGAGAGGCTCGGCGTCCCGGCCCGGTTCGCGCCCCCAAACAGGGTCGACGCGGGTGGGTACAAGGTGTCCGGGATGGCAGCGAGGGCCACCCCCAGGGCCCTGCTGGTCCATGGTACCCTCCTCCTGAACACCGACCTTGACAGGCTCAACTTGCTCTGCATCCCGCCGCCGGGGTGCCCGCCGGTAGCAAACGTCAGCAGATGGGTGGAAGGGGTCAAGCCAAGGAGCCTCGTCGACGCGACCGTCCAGGTCCTGAAGGACTCCGGGATGAAGGTCCGCCTCCGAACGCCTTCGGTCGCATGACCGACGCTGACCGCAGCGTCGCGCGTCGCCTTTTAGCCAGCTGGCCGGTACCGGGCGGGCATGACGACGCCTGGAGACCGCGCCGCGGGCATGGCGAGCTTCTTCGCGCCCGGGAGCATAGCCGTAGCGGGGGTCTCGTCCGACCCCGAGAAGATGGGGTCGATAATATTCGCCAACCTCCTCGAGAACCGTCAGAGGGGAGTCCTAGGGTCGAGCGTCTACGCCATCAATCCGACGCATGGTTCCGTGATGGGCCAGCGGGCATACGCGTCGGTCGGCTCCCTCCCTGAGGTCCCCGAACTGCTTGTGATAGCCGTCCCCGGGCCGCAGGCTCTGGGAGTGATAGAGTCGGCTGCCAAGGCCGGCGTGAAGGCTGCCATCGTCGTGACGAGCGGCTACGCCGAAGCCGGCAGGGCGGACGCTGAAGCCAGGATGGCGGAGATCTCCGCCGAGAGCGGGATGAGGATCCTCGGCCCCAACACCATAGGGGTGGTCGACATGGCGTCAGGGGTAGATACCCTCTTCCTGCGTCCAACGAAGACCCTCCCCGACGGCACCCAGGTCGCGTCGCTCCTGAAACCGCTGCGCGGCGGGATAGCGATCGTCAGCCAGAGCGGGCACTTGGGTCAGGCGCTCATAGAAGAGCTAACCGCCGGAGGGGTGGGGATAAGGGCCCTGGTGGGGACAGGGAACCAGGCAGACGTCTCGGCGGAGGACGTGATGGAGTACTTTGCAGACGACCCGGAAACGAAGGTGATCGTCCTATACCTGGAAGGGGTGCGCGACGGGAGGAAGTTCCTGAGCGCAGCCCGCAGAGCATCCAGGTCAAAACCCGTGGTGGTGTTCAAGGCGGGGAAGACGCCGGGCGGAGCCAGGGCGGCGCTGACCCACACGGCGTCTCTCGTCGGGAATTATGACGTATACAGCGCCGCGTTCCGGCAGGCAGGGGTCGTCGAGGCGGCGAGCTTTCAGGAGCTTGCAGACTTCGCCATGGCGCTCCTGATGCTCCCGAAGCCAGCGGGCGGGAGGCTTGCGGTGGTCACCAATGCGGGAGGGGTCGGCACCATCGCGATCGACGAGGCTCAGGAGGCCGGCCTGAGGACGGACCCGCTGGGAAAAGGGGTGGCCGACCGCATCCGCTCCGAGTTCAAGGGGTCCGGGCTCGTATACAACGCGGCCCTCGGGAACCCGGTCGACCTCACGGCGTCCGTGAGCACCGAAGAACTCGTCAGGGTTGTGGAAGAGGTCGTCTCGTCAGACGGATACGACCTGGGCGTTGTCCTCCCTACCCACCAGACCCCAGGCATCGACCCCGACGTGGCAATCAGGCTGATCCCCGCCATCAGGGGGACCGGGAAGCCTGTGTGCGTGTGCGTCGTGGGGAGGTCGGAGCTCGCCTCCCGCATCCACCTAGAGTTCATGAAGGCTGGCATCCCCAGTTTCCCGACCCCGGAGAGGGCGGTCCGAGCCCTCGCGGCGGCTTTGAAATACGCGCAGATGCAGAAAGAGAGGACTTCCCTGGCGCTGGCGGCGGCGCCGAAGCGAAACGCGAGAGGGACGGACGTGCCCTTCACTCGAGAGGAGCTGGCGAGCCTGCTGGCCAGTCACGGCGTAGGGGAACCCCACTCCATGGTGATCAAGACGCAGGCCGATCTCATGGGACTGAAGAAGTGGCGGTTCCCCGTCGCCTGCAAACTGCTGTCGCCCGACCTCCCTCACAAGGCAGACGTCGGTGGGGTGGTCCTGGGAGTGCGGTCCCCTGAAGAGGCCGGAGCCTCCCTCGCCCGGTTCCAGAGCCTAGCCAGGAAAAGGAAGGTCCGGTTCGGAGGCATGCTGGTCCAGGAGATGGTGGAGGACGCCTTGGAACTGATCGTGGGGTGCACGCGAGACCCTACCTTCGGGCCTGTGGTGGCGGTGGGGCTCGGAGGGACCTACACTGAGCTCGTGCGGGGCCTTTCGTTGGCCGTGGCGCCCGTGACCCCGGCATGGGCGAAGTCTATGATCAGCGGAGGCAGCTTGGGGGCCCTGCTGAAGGGATACCGGGGGGGTCCGAGGGCCTCCACAGCGCAACTGGCCAAGACCGTTTCCAAGTTCTCACAGATACTCCTGGAGCACCCCGAGATCCAGGAGATTGAGGTGAACCCGCTCATGGCGAGGGGACGAGAGATGATTTCGATAGACGCCAGGGCCGCCCGAAGCGCCTAGTGACCCTGCAGGTCCGAGAGCCTCGCGGCAGCGAGGGGGATGGTCATCTCATCCTTGGTGAGCCCGCCGTGGTGCCCCTTGAGGTCGGGGAGGGCTCCCTTCTTGTACCTGTAGAAGACGGTCTTGTTCCCGTGGGGCAAAACCATCAGGTTCCCCACCCGCCTCAGGAACCTCCTGCTCGGCCTGTTGATGCCGAAAAGCCCTTCCTTTATCCCGTCGGCGGTCTTCATGACGGTGGCCACGCCGTCCAGCGTTTCCCGCATGTATCTCTCCGTCTCCTCCAGCCTGTTTTCGTCCACCAGATAATAGGTGTCCCTGGCGTTCCCCCATGGAGGGATCATGTCTCCGCGGGGATTTCTTTGCAGGCTCCTCGTCAGCTTGGCGAACCGGTTCACGTACACCGTCTTCTCCGGCTCGATGGTGAGCTGTCCGTGGTCCGCGGTCAGTAGGATCAGAGTCCTTTTTGCGGCCTCCCTGTCTACTCTGTCGAGGAACCCTTCCTGCATGGCGTGTGACAGGAGCGACGCCTCGACGAGAGATTCGTCCGTCCCCTGGCCATAAGTGTGCTCGATGTGGTCGATGTTGCTCCAATAAACATAGGCGAAGTTCTTCCCCTTCGCCCCTTCGACGAAACGCCTCAAGGACACGCTGAGGTCGGACGCGCTCGAGTACGGCGTGACGCCGGTCCCCGCCCTGATGAGGGTAGAGTAGACCGTGTTGGCAAGGTAGCCGCCCGTGAACGTCATGCATCCAATCCCTTCTGTCTTCAGCCGGCGGAAGACGGGGGTGCCGTCGAAGAGGGAACGTTCGGAGAACTTCCCCTTGAGGGTGTCTCGGCCGTATTCGCCTAGCCTGGAGAACGGAAGCGTGACTATGATCTCCCCGAGTTCTTGCATGTAGACGAACCACTCTGGGAGCCCGTGCTCCTGTGGGGTCAGGCCTGTGTTGACGCTGGTCAGCCCCGCGGCCGTGGTAGAGGGGAAGATGGTGGTGATCGGCCTGACGCTCCCCTTCGCGTCGAAGGCGCCGAAGAGGCCCGTCCCGGGAGTTCTGTGCCACTCGTTGTATCCCAGCCCGTCGCATACCATGAGTATCACGTTGTCGACCCCGGCCGTATCCACGTCTCCCAGCGCGTCCTTCGGAAGTCGCGGTCTCCCAGGGTCCAGGCCGAAGATGGATTGAACCGTCGACGGGACGTTGGATAGGCAATAGCCTTCGTAGTCAGGTCTCACGGAGCCAGGGGGAAGCAACGACGACGCCTCGGCCGCTGGGCTGATATGCCTTGTGAAGGGACCCGAAGCTCCGGCAACTGATATATCTCAGCTGTCGCCTTGGCCGAAGGCGTGGCTCCGGCTCCTACCTGGAGGCTCGCGGCGGTCCTCGTTGCTTCCCTGCTTGCGGCCCAGGCCCTAGCCGGCGCAGTCCCCGCGGCTGCGGCGTCGGGCACGGCCACTCCGATAAAGCACGTGGTAATCGTGATGATGGAGAACCACAGCTTCGACAACGTCTTCGGCCTCTATCCGACCATGAACTTGAGCACCCCTTCGCCTCTGTTGTCGTCGCTGCAGGCCCCAGACGACGTCCTGGGCGCCCCGGCGTCCGCCGCCCAGGCCCTCACCCAGGTCCCCAACGGAGTCTATTCTACGGCTGACCCCAACGAGGGAGTCTATTCTGCGGACTGGAACAATGGGAAGATGGACGGGTTCGCGGCGAACAGCGGGAGCGCGTCGATGACGTACTTCGGCCCGTCGCAGGTGGCGGTGGAGTGGGACTGGGCGGAGCAGTACGCCATAGCCGACAGGTACTTCTCGAGCTGCCTTTGCATGACCAACCCGAACAGGCTTTACTCCCTCACCGGATATGGGGCTGGGATAACCACCGACAGCGGGCCGCCCCCCTACATACCTGTGAACCAGTCGATCTTTTCCGAGTTGAGCCGCTACGGCGTGAGCTGGGGGTACTACATACAGAACCCGGCATCGGACAACTTCCCCCTCAACTACTTCGACGGCATCGGGTCGTATTCAAGCCAAATCCAAAGCTGGCATTCGTTCTACAGCGCGCTTCAACAAGGGACCCTTCCCTCGGTCTCCTGGGTGATGCCCGTGGGCGGAGGATCGACTGGGCTGGACCAGCATCCGTCGGCGAACATGACATTGGGTGAAGACTGGCTCCTTGGCGTGGTCGACAAGGTCATGCAGAGCAACTACTGGAATTCAACTGCCATCTTCATCACCTATGACGAAGGGGGAGGCTACTACGACCATGTCCCCCCGCCCACGTTGGATGGGGTCCAGCTGGGGTTCAGGGTCCCTCTGTTGGTGATATCCCCCTACGCCAAGGAGAATTATGTGTCGAACACCGTCATGAACCACGCGTCGACCCTCGCTTTCGTGGATTACAACTGGGACCTCCCCGCGCTTAACACCTTCGTGGCGGACTCGGGACTTCCTCTCGACATGTTCGACTTCAACGAGACCTATTCCGGAGGGAGCCTCGCCCGCCAGCCGGTGCTACTCGAGAACGGGAGCGCCTTCCCCACCAGCCCCCAAATCCCCTTCGACATTCTCCCATACCCCAGGCAAGGTTCGACTTCGCTGACCCTGGCTTCGTTTGGGGGCACCACGTACGTGGTTTCGAACTACTCGACGACCCCCTTCTATCAGTCTCTCCCCTTCACGGTGGCGATCGGAGTAGTCCTGATCGCGTTGATGGTGGCCGCGGCGAGGTTCGCCCGACAGGGCAAAAAACGGGTCGCCTTGCGCACCTGACGAAAGGCTACGCTGAGAACTCTGAAAAATCCGAGGAGGTCGCCGATGAATCGCTGCTGTGCGGCTCCCTGACCCACGAGTGGTTCTTACTTGCGCATTCGGAAGGCCACGATTTCGACAATCGCCGCCAACCAGACCAGGATACCAAGGTTGCTCATGCCCTCCAGCTGGTCCCTGACGACGTAGTTTCCGATGTAGAACGCCGACGTTTTGGTCTGTATCGGTATGATTTCGAGCGGTGCGAACGGTGGCGCGTCGTACTGGTTGACGAAAAGCAGCATGAAGATGACACCGAGGACGAAGAGTATTGCCGCCAGGTAGGGCTTGTTGGCGCCCGACTTCACATTCCTGTAATCCAGGTAGCCGAGGACGATGAAGAGAAGCCCGAACACGCTGAGGACCCCTGCGTCTGAACTGTTGAACGTGGGGTAGTACTTCGACGTGTTTGCCAAAGCTGCGTTCCCGAAGACGATGACGAGCACGCCGACTGCGATGTAAAGGTAGGAGAAGTACTTCGGATTGATGAATTTCTTCTGACTCGAAGGGGCGACTGCGCTTCCAGGAGCCTCGACAGCATGTGTCACTGCCTCAGACATCCGAGCCATGCTACAGTGCTCTAGATATATTAACCCTTGCCGATGCCCTTTCCGCCCGCCAAGGTTTATTAAACAAACATCCAGAGACTCGTTCCAGCGAGCATGACGTTTAACGGAATCAGTGGTGCGGTGAACGTACCTTTCCAGATTCCGTGGGAGTACGTCCTTGGCTACTTCGCCGTCGCCTTGGCCGTCGCCTTCATACTAGGAAGGAAAACAGGAGGCCTTGGCTCGTTCACAACACTCGACTACGTCTTCATCGGCATCGGAGCCGCCTTCGCCGTCGTCTGGGAGTTCTTCATTGGGGCTTTCCTCGGAGGGTTCGTCCCAAGAGGGCTCGGAAGCTACATCAGCATCGGCTTCTGGGGCGGACAACTGCTCACCATGGTGGTCGTGGCTGCCCTGGTAAGGAAGGTCGGGGTGGGCATGCTATCGTTCGTGGTCTACTCCTTTGTCGCAGACCTCTTCCACTATGGTTTCGGCGGGGAACCTATGTATTTCGTTTATGAAGCTCTCACCTACGGCCTCATCCTCGACCTGATGATCGCGTTCACGGGTGGGAATATATTCGCCGTAAAGAGCTCCATGAAAGCATCCTCAGAATCCACTGGCGCGTCGGGAGGCGGATCGTCACGCAAACTTGTTGCGATCATGGTCATCGAAGGAGCGATCATAGGGTTCTTTTTCGCCTTCCCAGATCCGGTCTTCTACGGCGGCTTCTTTTCGCCCTTCATAAACGGCACTGCGGCTACAGTCAACTGGCAGTCGATCTACGCGACGTTGTTTGCCTTCATCGTCGGCGGAGTTCCGGTGGGCGCGTTCGCGGGCGTCGTCGCCAACAGAGTGTCAAGGTCCCTCGGCCAATAACGAAGGCAAGTTCAGCGAACCTCGATGCAATCGAGGAGAGGCATGGGGAAGTCGCGCCTCTGCCCGTTTTCGTCGTTTCTAGTAGCACAAGCCTTAAGCGCAGACTGGGTGGACACACCTCTCAGTAAGATGGGAGAGACCGGCATCGGGGTTGGGACGAAGCCTGTCGAGATTCAGAACCTGTCCTTCAACTACGTAGGCGACGGGAAGCCCGTCTTGACCGTTGATGAGTTTCACGTCGAAGAGGGGGAAGCGGTCCTGGTCATAGGCAAGTCGGGGGGTGGAAAGTCGACGCTTGTGAACTGTGTGAACGGGGTGATCCCTCACGTCTTCAAGGGGAACGACCCGGCGGGTGTGACCGTCTATGGCAACGTCGTGAAGACCACCCCCCTGCCGAAGCTATCGACGATGATCGGGACCCTGCTCCAGGACCCTGAGACCCAGGTGCTCAACTATACCGTCGAGGAGGAGGTCGCCTTCGGTCCGGAGAACCTGTGTCTCCCGGCGGAAGAGATACGGCAGCGGGTCGACGAAGCGATGGAAACGACGGGGATTGAGGGCCTCAGAGGGAGGGAGACGTACCTGCTTTCCGGAGGCGAGCTGCAAAGAGTTGCCCTGGCTGCGGTCCTATCCATGAAGCCGAAGCTAATCATAATGGACGAACCGACCTCGAACATAGACCCCGAAGGAACGGCCCATGTCTTTCAGACCTTGACCGGACTCAAGGGGAAGAGCACGCTTGTTGTCGTCGAGCATAAGCTTGAGCGGGCGCTCCCGTTCGTGGACAGGGTGGTCCTGGTCGACCAGGGCAAGGTGGTTTTCGACATAGGCAAGCGACGGCTGACGGAATACATCGAACAGATGCGCGACGCGGGCGTCGACGTCCCCGAGCACTACGTCTATGCGAAGCGCTTCGGCATTGACCCGAATGAGGTTGACGTGATCAGGGAGAGAATAGCCGCGGAACATCTGGACCTCCCCCTCCCCCAAAGAGACAGAGGGGGGAAGGTGGTCATGGAAGCGAGCGCCCGTGTCGAGGCCCCAGGAAAAGTCCTCGTCGATGCATCCATCGCCCTTCGGGAAGCAGAGGTGCTGGCGGTCATGGGGAGGAACGGAGCGGGGAAGTCCACCTTCCTCAGGGCCGTGATGAATTTTCTGGAGAAGGGGTTGGCTTCGCAGGTGAAGTTGGACGTGAACGGGGTTGATCTGAGTAAGGCGTCGATACAGAAGCGCGGACGATACCTGGCCTTCGTGCCGCAGAGCTTCGACTTGATGCTCATCAGCAAGAGCGTGGAGGACGAGGTCGCGTATTCCATGAAGAAGCGTGGAGAGAAGGACTACAAGCAGAAGGTGGAAGAGTTCCTCAACCTCTTCGAGCTGGCTCCTCTCAGGAAGAGGGACCCCCTCATGCTCAGCGTGGGCCAGAGGCGCAGGGTCGCCATGGCTGCAGCGCTTTCGTCAGGGGTGAAGATTGTCATGCTCGACGAGCCGACCTCGGGTCAGGACTTCTATCACAAGGAGGTCATCGCGAACGAAATCCGCATGTTGAAGAAGCTCGGTTATTCGTTCATAGTCGTCACCCACGACTCGAAGTTCGTGTACAGGTACGCCGATAGCCTCGTCGTCATAGACGGAGGCAAAAAGGTGCTCGAGGGGACCCCAGAGGAGGTGTTCGCAGAGTCGGCGAATTATTCCGTCATTCCTCCGACGGAGTATTATCTCAGGAACCCCGGACTTCCGCTTCCTGAGATAAGCAAGGCGGGGACCTGAAAGTGACCACCATCCTTACCGTCCTGTTTGCGAACGTGGGCAGCCTCCTGCTCTTCCTCTTCGGAGTGGTGGCACCGCTCTATCTGCTCCTTGGGGCGATCGGCCTGACGGGCTTCAGGGAGGTGTCACGATACGACAAGTATGACAGCTTCTACTACAGGCTCAACCCACTGACGAAGATATCCCTCGCCGTCATTCTGACGTTCGTCGTCGCCGTCACCGTGTGGTGGATTGATGCGATCATCATGATTGCCATTCTGGCGAGCTATCTTACGTTGAAAAACGGAAAGCGCAAGCTCTTCATCGGCGGTTCCCTCGCCTTTGTTGCGGCGGTGGGCCTTGCCTGGTCGATCGCCGTTAACACCCCGTATACACTGGTGGAGCTCGCCTTTTATCATCAGTGCGTGACCAGCATAGACCAAGCGACCTTTGCTCGTCTCTTCACGCCACTGTGGAACTGGCCCTCCTACTACGAGATAATCGGATACCAGCCGGTGCTGACCCTTCAAAGCCTGCTGTACGGGCTGCAGATCTCGACGAGGACGGCGACGGTCCTCATCGCGGCCCTCGTGGTGATCATGACGAGCACTCCCTCTTCTATCATGAAGACTTTCGGAAAGATCCGAGTCCCGATTCAGATAGTGTTCTCTCTGGTGGTCGCCATGAGGACAGTCCCGAGGATATTCGATGCCCTGGACACGGCGGTGAACGTCCAATTCATGAGAGGCTACGGGTACAAAGGGAGGGGGCCGCTCAAAGTCCTCTACCTGGCGGGAGCGGCGCTGACGAGTATCATCCCGGCGATGGCATTCCTCTTCCGCGGGGCGAGGAACACCGCAATTTCAGCGGACACCAGAGCCTTCAGGGCTTTCAATACGAGGACGTCCATAACCCCGGTGACCTTCTCGAGGGCTGACTACGTGATCTGGGGCGTCCTGGTGGGGCTGGTACTGTTGGCAGTGTTTGCCAACATCTACGGTTTCGGCCGGGGAATCCCATATTCTGCCGTCGGCTCGAGCTGCGGCTCAAGCTTCACCAGCTGACTGCTTCCATTCCAATCGGGGGGCTTGCCCTATGCGAAGACCGCAGCGCCGAGGAAGAGCGCCGCCAGGGAGAGCACGGCCACGTCGGCCGCACCAAAAGGGGGCTTCGCGAGGTTCGTGCGGGTCTTGTAGGCGCCGAACGCCCTCGTCCCGGTGGAAATGGCTGTGTTTCTAGCTCCTCTTAGGAGCATCACCAATGAAGGGATCAGCGCAAGGATGGCAGCCGCCATGGTATATAGCGGGCCGAGCGGCCTGCTCCCCCTGCTCCCGAACCCCCTCATGAACTGGATCTTGATGGTCGAGTTGACCGCTTCGAGGAGGGCCGGGACTGTCTTCATCCCCACCACGATGGAGAAGGAAATCGCGTTCGGCATCCCGAGCTTCTTCAGGGCTCGCATCACAGCAGAGGGGGTGCTGGTCATGATGAGGATGAGGGCGAGGAGGAAGACACCTGAGACTGCTACTTGGGTGGCCACGAACCTCGTCAGCTCGCCGTAGAAACTCAGGAAGCCGGAGGCCCCCCCGGAGATGAAGAATGACAACCGGTCCGACAGGGGCGTCCACACTGTCCCCCATACCACGGCTACGGTGAACAGACCGCCTATCCGGAGCTTCTCTCTTCCCTTCGAAAGAGTGGAGTAGGATGCGAGTATGATCGCGGTGGCGAGGAGCCCTAAGTAGACTCCCGCCATGGGAGAGGCCACGGCCACCATGAAGAGCGCGAGGATTTTAGTGACCGGATTGAGCGTATAGTACAAGGTGTCGTTCCTCTCATACCTCGTAATCTCGCGGAAGCCTGAGAGGCGGATGAGGCCGAAGGCGATGTAGACGGGGACGGCTGCGCCGAGGAGGAAGATTACCCATCCGAGCGCCGTCGAGTAGACCGGCAAGGACGCCCCGAGCCTCAAGCTCGCACTTAAACGCGAAGCGGGAGCAGGAGAGTTTGTCCGCAGGGTTAATAGGAGTCCTCCGATCGCGCCGAAGGCATGCCCGAAGTGGGAGAAATGGCTCCAGATTTCTCGCTGTATGATTCCGAGGCGAAAGCCAGAAAGCTATCAGATTTCCTGGTAAGAGGGAGGAGGACCATTCTGGCCTTCTTCCCTGGGGCGTTCACCGGGGTATGCACGAAGGAGATGTGCGCGTTCAGAGATATGCACGAGGAGCTCAAGAAGTTGAAAGCCGATGTTGTGGGGATCTCGGTCGACCCTCCTTTCGCCAACAAGGCGTTCGCCGAGCAGCACAGCTTGGGCTTTCCTCTGCTCAGTGATTTCAAGCGAGAAGCCATCAGGGACTATGGTGTCGTCTGGAAGAACCTGGGAGGGATGGAGGGGTACGACAGCGCCAACAGAGCCATCTTCGTTGTAGACGGATCGGGGAAGATCGTCTACGAGTGGGTAGGAGAGAACCCGGGCAAATTCCCCGACTTCGACGCCATCAAGAAGGCGCTCTAGCGGACCCTCACGAGCCCCTGGCCGCGCCTGACGGCGGCCCCTTCTTCCGCGAGGACCTCCGCAACTTCGCAGTCGCGGTCCGCCCTGACTGCCACCTCCATCTTCATCGACTCCAGTATCACCAGGGGGTCCCCAGCCTTCACCTTCGCCCCTTCCTGGACAAGGGCTGAAATCACCTTGCCAGGCATAGGAGCCGCGATGACGTCTTTCGGACTCGCAGAAGTCGGTAAGATTGCGGCGGCTACGGTGCGGGTCGCAGCTGCCACGTGTCGGTAGGCGAAACGCTCTCCGCCTATGGTCAGCTCTAGGCTGGATTGGGTCGCCCTGACAGAGGTCACGATGAGGGGCCTCCCAGACAGCTCGGCGACGAGCGTCCCCGCCGACGACCCTGGTCTGATCTTCAGCCCGTACGCCTTTCCTGACACCGTCACGTCATACGCGTCGCCCGCAGAGACCACGTCGACGGTGAAATCGCCGTCGTCGCTGTTCAACTCATATCGCGTCATAGTGCCTCGCCTTCTGGACGGGCTGCTGCCGCATGGGGGCAGGCCGCGTTCGCACCACCGGCCCCGTGCCTGTTCCAGACTCCATTATCACTGCCGCGATGGCCGCTCCCTGACTGGCGAGCTCGGCCCGGTCGGCGGCGACTCTCTCGACGTATGACTCGACGATCCTGTTCCTCTTGAGGAACTCGACGTCGAGATTCCAGCCCATGAACTCCTCGTGCTCCAGGATGAACCTCTGGAGCCGGACAGTCGTCTTCACCCCCTCGATTTCGAACTCCGATAAGGCGAGGAGCATCCTCTTCCGGGCATCCTCCATGTCGTTTCCCCTGACCACCAGTTTGGCGAGCAGGGAGTCGTAGTACTCGGGGACTTCGTAACCGGGGTATACGGCGGTGTCTATCCTCACCCCGGCGCCCCCCGGAAAGAAGAGCCGCTCTATCCTCCCGCTCGACGGCGCGAACCCCGCCGCGGGGTCTTCGGCGTTGATCCTGCACTGCATGGCCGCCCCCTTCAGCTCGACGTCGTCCTGCCCGTAGTCCACTCCCTCCCCGGCCGCGATCTCGAGCTGCTCCTTCACGAGGTCCGAACCCGCCCTCATCTCGGTGACGGGATGTTCTACCTGGAGCCTGGAATTGACCTCGATGAAGTAGAAGTTCTGGTCTTTGTCCATCAGGAACTCGACTGTCCCGACGTTCTCGTAGGAGAGCGCCTTCGCGAGGTCGACGGCGTATCCTGCGACCCGCATTCTGGCGAGCTCGTCCAGGCCAGGGGCAGGGGTCATCTCGAGCAGCTTCTGGTGCCTGCGCTGGATGCTGCACTCCCTCTCGCCAAGCTGGATGACCTTCCCCCTGCCGTCCGAGACTATCTGGACTTCGATGTGCCGGGCAGGCTTGACGAGCTTCTCGACGAAGAGCCCCGACTTCCCGAGGGAACGCCTCGTCTCGGTCGAGGCCAGTTTGAACCCCTGGGCGAGCTGCCTGTCGTCGTAGGCTTCCCGTATCCCACGGCCTCCGCCCCCGAACGCCGCCTTGAGGAGGACCGGGTAGCCGAGCTCGCGGGCCGCGTCCAGGGCGCTCTCCGGGGTGTAGCATACCGTCTCTCCCCCATCGATAACGGGGACCCCGGCCCGCCTCGCGACCCTCTTGCAGTCGACCTTGTTCCCGGCAACCACCAGGGTTCTGGGGCTGGGGCCGACGAACTTTATCCCGGCCTGACGGCACTTCTCAGCCAGGTTCCAGTTCTCGGAGACGAATCCGTATCCCGGGTGGAGGGCGTCGACCCCTGCGTCCACGGCTGCCTGCACGAGCTTGTCTATGTTCAGGTAGCTGTCTCCGGGGTCGGCAGGGCCTATCCTTACCGCCTGGTCGGCCAGCTTAACGTGGAGCGCCTCGGCGTCCACGTCGGAGTATATCGCCACCGTCTTGACCCCAAGGAGCCTGCAGGTCCGGATTATCCGGACTGCTATCTCCCCCCGGTTCGCTATGAGGACGCTGTCGAACAACTGAAGGTCACAACTGGATGTTCCCGTGCTTCTTGGCTGGTCTGAACTCGGACTTCGACTTCAGGGACCCGAAGGCTGCGACGAGCTTGGGCCTGGTCGAGGTCGGCGAAATCACTTCGTCGATTATTCCCCTCCCCGCCGCGACGTAGGGGTTGGCGAACTTCTTCCTGTACTCGGCTGCGAGCCGCTTCCTGGTGGCGTCCGGATCGGCAGAGGCCTCTATCTCCTTCCTGTAGATTATGCTGATCGCCCCCTCCGGGCCCATGACCGCGATCTCCGCCCCGGGCCACGCGTAGCAGATGTCTGCCTTGCTGTATTTCGACCCCATGGCGCAGTAGGCGCCTCCGTAGGCCCTCTTCACTACCACCGTAACTTTCGGGACGGTCGCTTCCGAGTAGGCGTACAGGAGCTTGGCGCCGTGGCGGATGAGGCCCCGGTGCTCCTGGTCGGTACCCGGTATGTACCCGGGGACGTCCACCAGGGTGAGGATGGGGATGTTGAACGCGTCGCAGAAGCGGACGAACCTCGCGGCCTTGTCAGAGCTGTCGACGTCGAGCGCCCCTGAGAGAC
This sequence comes from archaeon, assembly GCA_021827865.1. GTDB lineage: Archaea > Thermoproteota > Nitrososphaeria > Nitrososphaerales > Gagatemarchaeaceae > UBA183. The sequence goes on along the minus strand of JAKAUC010000010.1, from coordinate 7,702 downwards.
AGGCGGGCTGGTTGGCGACCACGCCGACGGTGCTGCCTGCGAGCCGTGCGAACCCCACGATGACGCTCTGCGCCCAGGCGGCGTGCACCTCGAGGAGGTCCTGATCGTCTACAAGCCTCAGGATGATGGTCCTCATGTCGTAGGTCTTGTACGGTTCGCCGGGAGCGAGCGCGTTCATCTCCGGGTCTTCCTTGGCCGCCTCGTTCGGGGTCGCGACGGCGGGCGGGAGCTCTGAGCTGTTCTGTGGGAGGAAGGACAGGAGCCGCTTGATGGACGAGAAGCATTCCTTCTCGCTCTCAGAAACGAAGTGGGCTACTCCACTCTGTGCAGAGTGGACGGCGGCTCCGCCAAGCTCTTCGGATGTGACAGTCTCCCCCAGCGCGGCCTTCACCACCTCGGGGCCGGTCACGAACATCTGTCCGATCCCCTTCACCATGAACACGAAGTCGGTCAGGGCGGGCGAGTAGGCAGCGGCGCCTGCGCTCGGCCCGAGAACTGCGCTGATCTGCGGGATCACTCCGGACGCCAGGGTGTTCCTGAAGAACATCTCGCTCACCCCTGCGAGGCTTAGGACCCCCTCCTGTATCCTGGCGCCACCGGAGTCGTTGAGCCCGATGATTGGCGCGCCGTTTTTGAGCGCGAGGTCCATCACCTTCGTGACCTTTTTCATGAGCGCCTCACCGAGGGAGCCGCCGAAGACCGTGAAGTCGTGAGAGTAGACGTAGGCGAGCCTGCCGTCAATCTTCCCGTACCCAGTGACCACGCCGTCCCCGAGCGGCTTCGATCGGTCCATCCCCAAGTCGGTCGACCTGTGGGTCACGAACTTGTCCAGCTCGTTGAACGTCCCTGGGTCGAGGAGGAGGTCTATCCGTTCGCGGGCCGTAAGCTTCCCCTTCCTGTGTTGTTCGTCGATCCGCTCCTTCCCTCCGCCCAGCTCCGCGACCCTGTTCATCTCTCCGAGCTCCCTCTCAGCGTCGCCTGCGCTCAATTGGGGGTCGGGCCCAGTCTGTCGATAAAAAGGATGGGCAGCCGAGGCCGTGCCGTCGGTCGCCAGTAGTCGATTGACGAAGGGGCTAGCTCTGCTCCCTGAGCCACTCGAGATCCTCGGCTCGTATGACCCTGGCTCTCCCGGCAAGCGAGACCGACAGGCTTCCGTCGTCTTCGAGCGCCGTTGCGGTGCATGAAAACGGGTTTTCTTCGGTTTTCAGCTTGACCAGGACCTGCTTCCCGAGGGTTGCCACCCTCCTCGTCCATTCCTCCCGAACGTCCTCCCCGGCGGCCCATCTGGCGTAGAGCACGGAGAAGGAACCGAGGATAGAGTGCATGACTTCGGGGATTGCGACAGGCCTACCCAATTCGTCCTCGACCGTGGTCGCCTCTCCTCCCAGAGACTGCAGGTCTGCCGAGCGCCTGTTGCAGTCTACCCCTATCCCGACTACGATTGAGGACACCACGCCCCCCGACGCTTGTGCCTCGGCGATCACTCCTGCGAGTTTCTTCCCACTGAGTATGACGTCGTTGGGCCATCGAATCGTTGGAGCAAGACCGGTGCTCTTCTCGATTCCTTCGGCAACCGCCGTGGTGGAGACGATGGTAGCCAGTTCGGGGTGGGCAATCTGGCCCGGCCTGAGCACGAACGACAGGTAGAGCCCGCCTTCCGGGGACAGCCACCTCCTCCCCAGCCTCCCCGTGCCTGAGACCTGAGACTTGGCGACCACCGTCGTGCCTTCTGGTGCGCCCTCCGCTGCGAGGCCCCTAGCCACTTCCTGGGTGGACCTGACTTCGTCTAGCTCTATGAAAGACCACCTGATCAACGGCGCGTCGCGGTCGCGGTCGGCCGATATGCTTTGCGTCCGCTCGTGGGGAGCCAGTTAAGACATAAAGACGGTCGGCGACCCGCCGCAACGAGCGGCCCTGGTGGTGCAGCTTGGTTAGCATAGGAGGCTGTGGAGCCGGCCCCGTGACACGAGGCCTGCGCCGTCACCTCTCGATCGTGGGTTCAAATCCCACCCAGGGCCCCTTTGACACTCTCTCTGCTCAGTCCGACCGCCTCACGTTTCATATGCCTCCAGCGGTCGTTTTTGGAATGGGAAATGATTGTCGCGCTTGGAAACCGTGCCAAGCCGGCGTCAGCTACGTGCCGTCACGAGGTGGAGTTACCGACAGAGTAGCGCCTCTCCCGTCCCTTCCGCATCGCTTTCCGTAGTTTAGATGAGACCCAGGATGCCGACGATGATTGCTATGATTCCTATAATCGTCTGGAATCTTCCGAGCCATTTCGCCAGTTTCTCAAGGCTTGCTCCGATTGCAGGGATGCTTGGGAGTATCCCCATGATTAGGATTAGCCCGGCGATTATGGCCACCGTCCCCTGGAGTAGCGAGAAGTAGACGACCGCGACGATAATCGCGATGATCCCTATGATCGTCTGGAATCTTCCGAGCCACTTTGCTAGTCTTGCTATGTCCTTTCCCACGGCAGGTATGCTCGTCATTATGCCTGCGGCCAGCACTAGGCCTGCGATGATGTTCATTACCTCTACAGTCATTTTGGTTGCGGCATCAAGGTCGGCGGTCGCGTCTTACAGCTCTGCCGGCCCCAAAGGCAGGCACCTCGACGAACTCTCCATACGCACTGGGGAAGACATGCGGGCGGAGATGCCGTACCAAAGCGTGATTACAGACAGCGGGTTGACTACGTCGCCCGACTCTAGCCCTCTCAACTCAACGTGCTCTCTTTCGCTTGCGCCTGTGCGCCCATATGCCTGCGTGTCTTTGCGCGTGCGACAGGCTCCGATTATGCCTGGAGCCCGGTCAGGTCAGGAACGCGGTTATGGCGAGTATCAAGAAGATGACCAGCTGCCCCAACAGTGCCCAGCGGAGGATTCGTATCCCTTCGTCGGCCAGCTCTCCCTTCGCGTGGCTCTTGGCCGCTATCCTGTAGAGGTACCCGAAGACCAGGAGGAGGGCCCCGGCGAAGGCGACAATGGCGAGGAGGGCGCTTGCGTTCATCTAATACACCGCGAGGTGAGCCATCACCAATATTATCAGAATCTGGAAGACCGCCTGGCTGGCGGCGAGCCGGACGTTCCTCATGGTCAGCTTCGATATCAAGGCAGGGTCGGGCTTCGCCTTCGCCAGTTCGAGGAATATCCTCACCCCGTTGGGGAGGAAGATCCCGAAGCCCTGGGCGACGAGGATGATCACTATGGCCCCGGCGGCGAGTATCCAGGGGTCGTTCAGGTTGAACTCCCCGAGTTTCTGAGCGAGATAGATGCCCGCCGTTATGGCGACCGCGGATAGGGACGGGAGGATGAAGAAGGTCGTGGGGGTGAGCCTCTTGGCGACCTCGACCCTGGCGGGGACCTCTAGGGACCTCAGGATGCGCGACAAGATTAGGCCGGTGTAGAGGTCGAACCCGGTCCAAGCGCCCCCGGTGAGCACGTGCACGTAGTCAAGCATGTAGAGGCTCTTCAGGGCGAGGGCGGCCACTAGGGCGACCGGAGGGATGACGCCGATGGCGAAGCTCCATTTCAGGAGGCTCTTCGTGTAAGGAGGGAGACCGGTGGAGGCGGTCTGGACGGATGGGGCGGCCCGGGCCACAGCCAAGGGGAGGAGAGGCGGTCGTAAAAACGATGCTACACAGGTGACAGGAGTTCCCCGGCGTCCTGACCGGCGGGCAACGCAGTTTACTATGAGTGCCAGAAGGCGCGGCGATTCCCTTGTTCTCCTGAAGGCTATGACGACGGGTTCGACGTCGCCGTGCTTCCTTCACCCAGTGTTTGCGCACCTTGGGTTCGAGCGCGAAGACCCCACGTAATGACGAGCCGGTCGTGGAAAGGCTCCGGGTCCTATGAGCCCACAGAATTTGAACGGGTTACGTCCCCTTGTAGCAGAAGTATGGGTACCCGCCGTTCACCATGCCTACGGCCATGTCGACGACCTTCTCAGACACCTCCTTCCACCTGGTGTCCCAGTCGATGCCATCCACCACCAACTCCTTTTCGTCGTCGCTGGGCTTCGATCTGACCTGCTTCCAGACGGCTCTCCCGTAGAAGGGCTTGACGAGGCGGACGTGCCACTTGTTGCATGACATCTTCCTCCCCTCTGACTTGAAGTAGTGGCACGACTTACAGAAGTTCGACAGCCAGATGATTTCCTTCGTCGGCTTCACCAGCTTCCCGATCTCTTCGAGGAGGCGCTCCGACTCCTTGCGGATCATCTCGGCCAGCTCCTTCTGTCCCTGCTCTGTGTTGGTGTAGTAGTCGGGGTCCCTTGAGAGGGCCAGCCACCAACTGACGTACTCCTCCGCTTCGCTCAACAGGACGGACGAAGCGCGGCCTGCTAATAAAACCGAGCCGATTTACAGGCCGGGAACGGATAAATAGAAAGAAGACGCGCAAAAACCGGTCTGGCACGCGGCGCGCTACGACGGGCGATCTGGACTGGCCCGACTCCAAGGGCCGGGATGATGACCTAATGCTGCGTGCTGGCCAATTCTCTGACCACGGCCTCTGCGCTCAGCAGGCGGGCACCGGCTCTCTCGATTTCAATCAGCGCCCTCTCGCCGTCCCCACGTTTTGCGTTCACGGCCCTGACGCAGTCTACGACGACCTCGACCTTGAAGCCTGCGCGGATCGCGTCGAGGGAGCTCTGCCTGACGCAGTAGTCCGTCGTCAGGCCGCCTATGACGACCTTGTCAACGCCGGCCCTTTTCAGGCGCGATTCGAGGTCTGTCCCATGGAAACCAGAGTACGCCTCCTTCGCCGGGTCGTCTCCCTTGCTTATGATTGGGGCTCCTGCGGGCACCTTCAGCCCCGGGTGGAACTCGGCACCCTTCGTATCCTGGACGCAGTGCGGGGGCCAGATCCCTCCCTGGCTCCTGAACGACGCGTGGTTGCGCGGATGCCAGTCCCTGGTGAAAAAGACAGGGAGGCCGCGCCTCTGGAACTCCAGGATCAGCCTGTTCAGCCCGGGGACTACCTCGTCGCCTGACTGGACAGCCAAGGACCCGCCGGGACAGAAGTCGACTTGTACATCGACCGCCAGGAGCGCCAGTCGCACCGAGCGTCACCTCCACTTGAGCGCCGGGGTCGACCTGCCAAGCTCTGCCAGGTCTTCCAAGACTCTGGTTCTCACTTCGTCGACCGATCTGAAGGTCCCCACCATCTTCCCCTTGGAGAGCAGCGGTTTGAGCATCTGGACCGCACGCCCGGGCTTGGCCCCTTCCTCGAGGACGACCTGGTCCCTGAACCCCTGGGACCTGAACACCGCTTTCCTACCGCCGAGTCCTCCGCGCTTTGCCCTGAACTCCATCCTATCGCCGTTCGCGACCTCGACGATCTTTGCGCTCAGATCTACGACTGGCGGATATGCGACGGCAGTCCCCACGCCGTAGCCGTCGACCAGGGGGTTCAGCCTCGCCATGGTCTCCTCGTCCAGCCTCCCGGACGCGATGATCTTCACCTTCTTGCCTCCGCGGATGTCGAGCTCCCATCTCACCTCCTCGACTATCTTGGCGAAGTCTCCGCGCCTGGAGGCGGGCGTGTCGAGCCTGACCCCCCAGAGCTTCGGTCCCAGGACCTCCAATGCCTTGACGGATTCGGTCTTCTCGTCCCAGAAGGTGTCTACCAGGGCGACGCGGGGGATCCCCACTGGGACTGCTTCGTCGAAAAGACGCCAAGCCCTCTCCTGGCTCCCCAATATCTGGACGAGGGAGTGAGGCATGGTCCCCGACGGCTCGATCCCAAGGAGCTTGGCCCCCAGCACGTTGGAGACGCCGTCGAACCCCGCTATGTAGCACGCCCGTTCGACCAACGGAGCAAGCGCAGGGTGTATCCGCCTCGTCCCGAAGCTGAGAAGGAGCCTTGGGCCAGCCGCCACTCTGAGTTTTGCGGCCCGGGTCGAAACGCTGGTGGAAGAGGACAGCAGCCCCAGCAGGGGGTTCTCGTATTCGAGGAAGTCTGAGTATCTACCTTCTATCGTCATCAGTGGCTCGTACATCGCCGTGCTCTTGTCAGCGAGGAAGACAGACCCCTCGTCGAAGGCCCAGACGTCCACGGGGAGCCCTTCCAGGAGCTTTGCCGCCTCGTAGACCCCGGTCAGGACCCCCCAGTTGTCGGCGTAGGGGACGTCCCGGGCGAACACCTCCATGACAACCCTGGACTCGATGTTGTTCTTCCTGAGAACCTTCTTCGTGTGGAGGAAGTAGGCGTCCGTGGCAGCGGCGGTCCTGATCTCCTTCTCTGTGGCAAGCCAGAAGAGCCTGTCGTCCAGGTCTCCGTGGGGCATGGCTGACTTGCGGCGCGGCCCCTGCGCAAAAGGGTTTCTCCGAAAGACGCCCCTTGTCAGCCCACTCTGATGATTTCGCGCTGGCTCTTGGAGAGTTCCCTGCACCCCTTCGCGGTGACCAAGACATCCTGCTCCAGGTTGCAGGTCCCTGCCTTCCCCTCGACCGAGGGTTCGATGGTGAAGACCATGTCCTTCTCGACTTTTTTCTCGCCTTGTTTCCCATATCTGTTAGGCCACCTCGGCCCCAGGAGGGGGCCTATCTCGTGCGTGCTCCTCCCGAGGGCGTGGCCGAGGGCGTGTTTGTACTCTGGGAAGCCGTCCTTCACGATCAGCCGCCTGGCTATGTCGTCCACCTTCCAGCCAGGGACGCCTGGCTTCAGGATGGAGAGGGCCGCGTCGTTGGCGCCGCGGGCCGAGGCAAAGGTCCTCTTTACCTCCTCTGGGATGGAGCCGCCTCCGACATAGTAGACCTTCTGTATGTCGCTGCAGTATCCTTCGTACTTGACCCCGAAGTCGAGCTTGACCATGTCTCCCTTCGTTATCTCGGCGCCACGGAACCCGAGGTGTCCCGCCGGGACCGAGCCTACCTGGACGGAAGGGCAGTGGTCAGGCGCCCAGGCGGGAGGGAGCCTCTTCTCTTCTAGCAGGAGGTGGGCGGCGTCGTGGACCTGCTTGTCGGTCCTCCCGGGGCGTATCTCACCCTCCAGTTCGTCGTAGACCTTCTCGCACTCTCTGATCGACTTCGTGAGGAGTTCGACCTCTTCTGGGATGAGCCTGGCCCGGAGAGCGATGGCAAGGTCCTCCGCTGGGACGAGCCTCTTGGCGTACTCCTTGAGCGCAGCCTTCAGGTACCCCTCCATCCCAGAGCTGAGGCCGTCAGCCTCCCCGAGGTCGCGGCTGGAGTTGACCGCAATCTTTTTCGGCCTCCGCTTGGTGACGAACTCGTTCAGCCCGGGGGCGGCCCCCTCTCTCCCATAGCCGATCACCTTCCGGTACACCCCTCGCCCCTCCACGAGCTCCGCCTCCAGGCTTCCCACTATGGCTGTCCTGGTCCCGTCTCGCTCTATGATGGCCGCTGAGCGCCAGGTCAGGTTGTCGAAGCGCAGGTCCTCGGCGAGCGGATCTTCGTTCCCCTCTCGGGAGAAGGTGATCCACATGTCTATCCCTCGCTCGTCCATTGCCTCACAGACGAGCTTCATCTTCCTCTCGAGGAACTCCTGCTTCAGCACCCGCTGTCGCCGTCCATGGCGTCCTGTGGGAAAAGGGGCGACTTATCCGTTCTCAGGTGGCCTTGCGACAATATTAACTGCGTCTGATTGATTGTGACATTCTACTGATATCTGTGCATGAATCGCTTCCTGATTACAAGCCTATGCAGACGCCGATACATGCAGGGTTAAATCAGCACGGGATG
>JAKAUC010000014.1 GCA_021827865.1 archaeon | reverse complement strand
TCAAATCCGGCCGACCCCATCCTAATTCACGGGTTCAGTCGCTGTTGCCCCAGCTATTTCAAATCCAATTCCGGGCCTCTGCCCCACCAATTCTTCTCAACCTCATACGACATTGAACATCACAAGCCCAGAGCCAGACGATCCATTTCGCGGGAGGGGGGGCGGACGTTTGACGACCAGCAGATGATCGGCCATGGGTCCAACGCGGAGAAAGTTTGACCCTTTCATACGTGAACTTAAGTTGAAAAGTGCCGAGTGGAAACCCCACCTCCCGGGCAACACTCGGCATGCGTCTAGACAGATTTGATGAAGATTTGTCGCTCGTCCGTGAACAGACCGGCAAGAATCGACCAGTAGAGCATCAAGCCATCGACAATCGCCTGGATCACCTCGGGACGGAAGTCCCATTCGACACCTCATCGCGGAGCGCCTTGGCCACCTGTCTCGAGGCCGCTTTTCCGTGCCTCGACGCGAGCTCCAGCACGGTCTTGAAAGGCTCCAAGTCGGCGAGAGCATCTCTTAGCAACCTGAACCTGCGGTCTGAGGCCCTGAGCATCCTGGTCCCAGAACCGTCAGCAGAATCTTCCCTTCCAATCTCGCGATAAGGCCGAGTATTTTCGCGGCTCCGAGGATAGAAGGCAAGACGGCGAGGTCAGCTCTAAGCCCGTTAGCAAGCTTACGAACGCTGGCTTTTCAGCCGTTCTGGTCCACAATCTCGAGTAGGCCGAGCACACCTCTGGCCCGACGGGGGCAGGCACGAGTGAAGGCCTCGGCATTTCTCGGGGCTTATGATGTGACGGCACAACATCCTACCTCGCCAGGCGTATCTCGTCCCCTGTCGAGAAGGCGTCCTTTTCCCTAACAACGCCCATCAACTTCCCTTCGTCGTCAACGACCGGAATTGCTCTGAACCTGTAGCGCTTGAAGAGCGCTTCCAGCCCCCCCCGACTCGTAGATGGAGCGACCATGACGACCTCCCTGACCATGAAGTCCTCAAGCTTGCTGTTGGGCGGCGCCTGGACCAGCTCGTTGATGTCGATGACCCCCTTCAGGTGTTTCTCGTCGTCGACGATGTAGATGTACATGTTGACCAGGGAGCTGGGCGCCTCCTTCCTGAACCTCACGAATGCGTCCTCCACGGTCAGGTCGCCTGGGAACCCAAGGAAGTGTCGGGTGGCGAGCACCGAGGCGGAGACCTCGTGCTGGGTGATGAGTTCCCTGACCCGCACCACCCGGTCGGGGCTCAGGGTCTTCATGAACTCAACGGCGTCGCTCCTCGGCAGGACCGAGATTATCTCGGCGATTTCGACCGCAGATAGATGGGCGAAAATCTGGGCAATTCTTTCCATGTTTGTGTCGGCCAGGATTTCTCTCTGGACTCGGGGTTCTGCCGCCTCCAGGGCGCCAGCAGCTGCCTTGCTGTCAAGGGCGTCGAATACATGGATCCTCTGGTCTCTGTCCAACTCTTCCAGAATGTCTGCGACGTCCTCTGGATGTATCTCTCTGAGCCTGTCCCTAGCCACGGTGAGTTTGACGAAGCCCTTGGTGGGAGTCAGAGCTTCGAGCGGCTGTACATACTTCCAGGGTATGAAGTCTTCCACCTCGCCTCTCTTACGGGCGCCCCCGCCCAACCTGCCCAGGCCGAGTCGTCTCATGCGAGCGCGACCGCTCACGTCTGCTGCCACCATGAACAGCTTGTTCTCGACCAGCAAGAGTTGGAGGTCGTACACGACTTCCACAGCGAGGCCCTCGGTGTCCAGTATCTTCTTATCGAGAAGCTTGTCCTTCAGGAGGAGCAGATCCTCTTCTGGCCCTACCTCGGCGTACCCCCCATCGGGGGCATCCCGCACTACGATCTCATCGGCTTCAAAGCCCACGACGCTGCTCCAAGGGACCTTCAGCGAAGGGTCCCCGAATGGCCTGCCGATTATCAGGGTCGTCACCTCGGCGTACTTGGGGTCGTCAACGAAAACGAAGTCTTTCAGCTTGCCAAGCTTGACGCCCGACTTTGTCCGCACCCAGGCCCCAATGATTTTGGTCACGAGGAAGCTCCTCGCCTTTTCTATGTTTCCGACGGCGTTCCCGCCGTTGTTGTCGCGTCTGGGGGGAGGCTCGGTGGACAGCTAGGGCCACCTCCGAATGGCCGCTCCCAATTCAAACGATGGCGATGATGGACCCATGGATATACACTCTCACAAGAAGGTAATCAACCTGTATAGCAAGAGAGCGATCAGGAATAGGAGATAGAGCCTCAGGGACAACAGGGCAATCCGCGTGCCTCTTGAGAGCTTTATCCTCGGCTTGGAATATCTTCTATTGATTTCCCGGATCTTTGCGATGGCTCTGCCCAGCGGGTTCGTCACTTTCCACCTCACAAACCAGGGAAGAGCGTCCCTATCGCATAGAGAGTGGAAAGGCCGATGAGCACGACGACAATCGTGATGGAGAAAACGTTCCAAGTTCTGCTGTTCTTGAACTGCCCCATCAGCTCTTCTTCATTCAGGAGCAGTATTAGAAATACCAGCACAGCGGGGAGCAGCGTCACGGCGATGACCTGGACAAACAACGTTATCAAGACTAGGGGAGCTCCTGGGATCAGGACTATCGCCGCGGCCACTACGAGAACGAAGAGACGGAACAGAGTGAACCAAGGCGCCTGGCCTATCCTGTTGTTCAAGGTGTGAGACCAGCCGAAGACTTCGCCGAAGGCCCATGCGCTCGCTAGAGAGACAGCTATTGCGCCCAAAAGGCCGGCATCGAACAGCCCGATGGCGACGAACGACCCCACGTACGCGTTGATCGGCATGAGAAGTCTGGCAGCGGTCGCGGCCGAGTCGACGTTCTTCCCAAAGAGGAGCGCCCCCGCCACTATGATTAGAACGACGGCGACGAGGACCGTGAAGAAGGAGCCGATCGCTGTGTCCGCCCGCTCGTAGGAGACGTCCTTTTCGCGGAGTCCCTTGTCAACCACCGAGCTCTGCTGGAAGAAGATCATCCAGGGCGCGATTGTCGTGCCTACGTTTGCCATCAGCAGGAAGATCACCGGGTTCGTGAGCCCGAACGGTAGTCCTGGGACCACACCCTGCCAGAACATCGTCGAGAGGTTGGGGTGGACGAGAAAGACGGCTGGGACGTAGATGAGATTCACGACGCAGAGCACCAGCACTATCTTCTCCCATGTCCAGTACCGACCGTTGATCATGATGAGCATGATGAACGCGATTACGAAGATCTCGGTGAGAAGAGGGGGGATGCCGAAGATGCTCATCGCAGCGGTCATCCCTATGAACTCGGTCACGATGGTCAACACATCCGTCAGTGTCAGGTCAGAGAGAGAGAACCACCCCCAAAGAGGTCCGAACGCGTCGAAGATGGCCTCCGCGTGCCCCCTCTTGGTTACGGCACCGAGCCTGACAGTCATCTCCTGGCAGACGTAGGCGACGGGGCCGAGAAGGATCTCCACCCAGATGAAGCTGTAAAGGAATTGCGACCCCGTGACCATGTAGGTGGTTATGCCCCCGGCGTCGTTGTCCGCGACCATGACGATCACTCCAGGGCCTAGCACCGCCAGGAAGATCGACAGGTGCTTGCGGAACCACCGGTAGGAGTAGTAAAGTTGGGAACCTGACTTCAGAAGGAACCACCTTCTCCGACTTCGCAGTTGCCCATTCCGGCATGCGTTCCGGTGCCCTCACCATACTCCTGACACGGGCTCATGGGCCACACTTATGCCCCGGCCCGGCCAGGAGAAGGTATATACAGGTATCCCATCCCCCTGGAGGGGATGTCGAACCACAGGAGAAAGGACGTATCAAGGCGAATTGCCCGGATACACGGCCACGTCCACGGAATCACCGGGATGCTCGATGAGGGGAAGCCATATTCGGAGATCGTACACCAAGTTGCCGCGGTTAGATCATCGTTGGATAGTGTGATTCAGGTTATAGTGGACGACCTTATCGAGGGATGTCTGGTCGAAGTCAAGGGAAAGACAGGCGCGAGTAGCTTAGAGGAACTCCAGAAAGTAGTGGCAGCTATTACGTGAAGCACACCACTGGTCCCCTCAGCAGAGGTGCATGGGAAATGGTTTCCGCTCATTCCTCGTTGGGCTGCCGCGGGCTCTTAGGGGCATATTTATGTGGAACCACCGCCGAGTCACCCTCGGCGGCCTCCGTCTGGAGGAACTAAAAAATCCGAACCCCAAGGGTTTTATGAGGTGACCGGGGAGTTCGATATTGTTTCTATCTTCTCGGCCAACGATATTGAGGAGTTCAGTACGAGAATTGTGGCAATGCCAAACCTAGCGTTCGCCTGGCCAGCGTTCGCGGCTACCCGACCAGGGCCAAGGGCATTCCACACTATGTGCGCTCTGATGAACGGGCAGCGTGTGGCGCTTTAATACAAACCAAAAGATGCTGAAATCGAGTGGTCAGACGTTGGGCAAAAAAGAGACCGCAAAAGCCTCTCTGCCCCCGTCAAAAATGAAGTGGGTAAATCCGGCCGACCCCACTCACATCTCTTGGTACTCTTCACGCAACCTTTCTTTGGGAAAGTCTTAGATCATTGTGATAGTCGTCGCAATACTCGCATCCATCAGAAATCTCGAAGTCCCCTCCAGCTGACTTCACAATCCTTTGGACGTTCTGCAGGATTTCGCAGACGGTGACGTGTACGCCTGGCCAGGGGTCTATGTGGCTGGTCTTGGTGTAATCTCCCAAGTCTCTCCACTCGTCTCTCGAACCATTCTGGGTGAACACAACAGAAAGTGATTCTGCACGCGGGTCTAGGTTGGCTCGGATTCCCCTTTGACTCGTAGGTGTGAAGTCGGGTGGGATGAGTAACTTCGGCCTTGCTCGGACCATCATCACACATCTGATCAGCTTTTCATATTCAGGCTTCGCCTTTGGGTTAGCCGACGCCAATTCATTCCTATAGTGCCGCAAATCCTCTTCCGGAGACTCGCGTTCCCCTCTCCTTTGCTTCTCCAAGAATTCGACCTCGAGCTTTGATATCTGCCCACTCACTCTCCAAAAGACCAAATCACCGGGTTGGTTATCCCAACCAGGGACTTCCTTGGCTCCCAATTCAACAAGGCGCGCTTCGAAGTAATTCAGTATCTCCTGCACTACGGCAACAGTAACTGGACCTCCCCTATGAGAAACCCCTAGCCCCATGCCCCTTCGCACATCTCTATGGGCTGTCATAAACTCTGAGCCGGATAATTCGCTTCGGAGAGGACGCGAAACTGGAACCGAGCCGCCAAGACGGATAAACCCGCTTTCTACTGCGGGTTCAAATCTGGCCGCGCAAGCAGAGCAGGGCGACGGCAGTTCCAATCATCCGTTGTGATGGGAAGCGATTAATACTTCGCACACGCCGCATGGCCAGCCAATGGAGCATTCGTTTACCCCGACCGGGAGGGAAGGGTAGCTCTGTCGTTCATGAACCTCCCCGTGTCAAACGCGCTCATCGACCTGGGGAGCGTCGCTGTCCTCGTCGTCATAGTCGCGGGGGTGACATATAGGGTCAGGGGTGGTTCGCTCCACCACTTCGACCGCTGGCACTTGGCCGCAGAGGGGCTCGCAGGGGGGACGGCGTCTTCGGGGATCGCCCTCAGGGCTTTTTTCCTAGTCCTGTTCAGGGACGTCTTCACCACCAAAGTGCTGGGTACATGCAGCAGGCTCAAACGGATGGCCCACCTTGCGCTCTTCTGGGGCTTCGTTTTCCTCGGGATCTCAACGACCCTCGCCTTCACAACGAATCCCACCGACACCATACTATCGCTTACCAACCCAGTGAAGCTGTTTGGAAACGCAGGGGGGATACTGGTCGTGGTGGGGTTCTTGGCCATGTTCTATGTTCGATACCGGGAGCGGGCTCCTCTGTGGCGCTTGACCCGCTCCGACGTATTCTTGGTCACCCTCTTCCTGACCGTGGTCACGGGCTTCGTCACCCAGGAGGCCGTTTACTCCACGTCAGGGTCCGGCTGGGTCTCCGGGACCTTCTGGCTGCACATGGTCTTCGTCGTCACGCTCTTGGCCACGGCTCCATTCACAAAGTTCTTTCATGTGATATCGAAGCCGGTTTCGATATTCCACGAAGAGGTCGACGGGAGAGTAGGCAAGGAACCCACCCTCCCAATCGAGACCTACCGCGGGGAGGGTGAATCTGGCTAATGCCGACCTACGTCGACCCCAACAAATGCGACGGCTGCGGCAAGTGCGTAGACATCTGCCCCAGCGACATAATGCACCTCTCGAACAGCATCTTCAGCGGGAGGAAGGCGTACAACATCGAACCGAACTACTGCTGGGAGTGCTACTCATGCGTGAAGGAATGCCCCCAGCACGCCATCGACATGAGAGGGTACGCTGACTTCGCCCCGCTGGACCACAAACTCACCGTCCTGAGGGACGAGGAGAAGAACGAGGTGAGGTGGAAGCTGAAGTATAGGGACGGGTCGAAGAACGAGTTCAAGTTCCCAATCCGGACGAAGGCGTGGGGCTCCATTCCTTCGCCGCAATCTCAGAAAGTTCCCACCAAGGAGCAGTTCGATTCGCAATTCCTCTCCCACGAGCCAGAATATCTCAAGACCGACCAAGGGCTGGTGACGGCGAAGCGATGAAGACAAAGTTCGTGGACAGCGACGTCTTGATCGTCGGCGGGGGGATGGCGGGGTGCGGCGCCGCCTACGAGGCCAGGTATTGGGGGAGGAATCTCAAAATCGTCATCGTGGAGAAGGGACAGATTGAGAGGAGCGGCGCCGTCGCCATGGGGCTCTCCGCCATCAACTGCTACATGGGGATGCGGTGGAACGAGAACACTCCAGACGACTTTGTGAAGTACGTCAGGAACGACCTCATGGGGCTCATCAGGGAAGACCTCGTCTTCGACATAGCCAGGCACGTCGACTCAACCGTCCACCTCTTCGAGGAGTGGGGGCTCCCAATAGTCTACGATGAGCAGACCAAACGGTACAAGCGAGAGGGGAGATGGCAGATACTGATACACGGAGAGTCATACAAGCCGATTGTGGCCGAGGCAGCGACCAAGGCAGCTACGGAAGTGTACAACAGGGTGATGATCACCCACCTGCTCGCCGACACCGAAGACAGCAACAAGATTGCGGGGGCAGCGGGGATAGGCATCAGGGACGGGGCCCTCTACATCTTCCGGGCAAAGGCGGTGATAGTCGCGGCTGGCGGGGCGACCCACGTCTTCAGGCCGCGCTCCGTGGGCGAAGGTGCCGGGAGGACGTGGTACTCCCCCTGGAGCACAGGATCGGCCTACGCCCTGCTCATCGAAGCTGGGGCCGAGATGACCCAGATGGAGAACAAGCTGGTCGTCACAAGGTTCAAGGACGGCTACGGCCCGGTGGGCGCCTGGTTCCTGGCGCTGAAGGCCACCGCGTCCAACGCCTACGGCGAAGACTACGAGCTGAAATACAGAGAGGAGCAGCGAGCTCTCTACGGGAGTTACGTTGACGCGAAGCCCTTCCCGACCTGCCTGAGGAACGACGCCATGCTGAGGGAGATAAAGGCAGGGAGGAGCCCCATATTCATCCACACGGAGAAGGTCCTGGACACGAGGGAGAAGGAAGAGCTGGGGCACGAGGACTTCCTTGACATGACCATGAGCCAGACCATCGTCTGGGCGTCCCAGAACATCGACCCCAAGAAGCGGCCCTCTGAGCTTCAGCCGTCTGAACCATACATAATGGGCTCTCACGCCACCTGCTCAGGCGCCTGGGCCAGCGGGCCTGCCGACCTTTCGTCCGGAGAGTACGCCTGGGGCTACAACCGGATGACCACGGTCCAGGGGCTCTTCGGCGCCGGTGACACCATCGGCGGCTCAGCCCACAAGTTTTCTTCTGGCTCCTTCACCGAAGGGAGGCTGGCTGGCAAGGCGGCGGTCGCATATCTCACCGAGAGGGTGGCAGACAAGAAGACCTCAATCGAGCCAGGGCGGGTAGAGGCCATCAGAGACGAAATCTTCAGGCCAATGGAGACTTACAGGCTCGGAAGGAACATGATAACGCGGGGGACTGTGTCGCCGTTCTACCTTTATCCCGACCAAGGGGTCGTGCGGTTGGAGAAGATAATGGACGAGTATGTCGGAGGCTGGGGTTCCTACTACACCACCAACGAAGTGCTGCTCAACAGGGGGCTGGAGTTGCTGGGGATGCTGAACGAGGACCTTGCCCACCTCGGGGCAGAGAACCTGCACCAGCTGCAGAGGGCGTGGGAGCTCCACCACAGGGTCCTGACGGCGGAGGCGGTCCTCAGGCACACGCTGCACAGGAAGGAGACCAGGTGGCCCGGCTACTGCTACAGGTCAGACTTTCCTGGGCTCGACGAGAAGAACTGGCACGTATTCGTCAACTCCAGGCGCAATCCCAAGACTGGCGAATGGTCGCTGTTCACACGCCCGTACATTCAGCTAGTGGGCAGCTGAGGCCCTGACCTGCATGTCTTCGCCTGGAGAGCCCTATGGAGGCAGACTAGTCGACCTGGAGGTCGCGCCAACAGAGGCGCAGCAGAAGCTCGTCGAAGCCACCGAACTCACAAAGATACGACCGTTCATCGACTTCATCTATGACACAGAGAAGATCTCAGTCGGAGCGTACTCTCCACTGGAAGGTTTCATGGACTCGGCGACGTTCCACAAAGTGACCTCGGAGGGGAGGCTCCGCAACGGCCTCCCCTGGACCATCCCCATAGTCATGGCTGTGAAGGGGGAAGAGGCGAAGGAGATCCGCGAAGGCGAGCGGGTGGCCCTGCTCGACTGGAACGACGCTATCTTCGCGACCCTCGACGTCTCTGAAATCTACCCTCTCCCAAGGGAGGAGTTCGCTCAGGGCGCATACGGGACCACGGACCAAAGCCATCCGAACGTCGCCGACGTCTTCAACAGCTATGGCGACACGGCCCTGGCAGGCAGGGTTGCCCTTCTAAGGAGACTGGAGCTGCCCACGGTCGCCCACGAGATGACCCCCAAAGAGACGAGGGAGCTGTTCAAGAGCAAGGGGTGGCGGAACGTCGTGGCGTACCAGTGCAGGAACCCTCCGCACACCGCGCACGAGTACATACAGAAGGTTTCTCTTGAGCGCTCCGACGTCGACGGTCTGCTCGTACAGCCGGTCATTGGCAGGCTGAAGAAGGGGGACTACAAGCCGAAGGTAATCATGGAGGCCTACAGGCAGGTCGTGGACGGGTACTACCCGAAGGACAGGGCCGTGCTCTCCTCGCTCTCGATAACGATGCGCTACGGCGGACCGAAGGCAGCGCTCTTCTTGGCCATCGTCCGCAAGAACTTCGGTGCCACCCACTACATAATCGGGAGAGACCAGGCGGGGGTCGGGAAGTTCTACGAACCTTACGCATGTCACAAGATATTCGACCAGTTCGACGTCGGCATCATACCGCTCAGGTACATGGAGACCTTCTACTGCAAGGCATGCAAGGCCATGGCTACAGCGAAGACCTGCCCGCACGGGGAAGAGGCCCACCTCGCCGTCAGCCAGACCCACATGAGGCAGCTCCTGCAGGAAGGTAAGGAGCTCCCGACAGAAATCCTCAGGCCCGAAGTGATAGCAGTGCTCAAGCAGGGCGACTCTGTGCTCACCTAGGCACTCCCGCCAGCGGCAGCAGGTGGACCAAAGCAGGATTGACCCCTCCAGAAGCCAGTCCTCAAGGGACCGTTGAGAATCCGGGCCTTTCTATGACCGTCTCGTCTTCGAACTTCGACTTGAGGGCGTTCACAAGGTCGCCGCGGGAAAGGTAGCCCCAACCTCCCCAGCCGAGCCCGTCACCACCAGGAAGGAGACGCCCACAGCGGCATCCTGTGCAGGGCGTCACACGCGAACTCTTCCTGCGGCATCGATTCATCCTTTGAGCACGCCTGGCCCGCGGTGAGCTCCGCCACGCCGCTGCTCGTTCAGATCACCCACTCCTCTCTTTCTACATCTCTCCTCTCGAACCCCAGCTTGGAGGTCCGGTAGGCTCTGCCTCCATAGAGCACCGCCTCGTCCTCTTCGCTGTAGAGCGCGCCCACAGCCCTTCCAAGGGCGTCTCCCTTCATGATGCCGCTCCCGCTGTCTCCTCCAACCACGATGAGGTTCCCCGTCCTGAAGGCGAACGGCAGGTTGTCGAGGGTGTTGTAGGCGTAGAGCCCGGCCCACATGGCCTTCAGCTTGGACCCCCTGAAGGCAGGGAAGTACGACGTCAGCACCGGGTAAATCCCCCTTTCATAGTACAGGCGCTCCGCCCTATATCTGTCCAGGTCGTGCTCAGGGAGGTCGATGTAGGGGCGGTTCATCTCGTCCTCGCAGGCCACCCAGAAACACTCTTCTTCGCTCACAGGCTTGAAGTGCACCCCCGCCTTCGGCAGTATCACGAGCGGGAGCAACCCGAGCTGATTGAACCCGGGGGTGTGGAGTAGTCTCTCGAGCTTCGACCCTTCGGCACGGACGCTGAAGAGCTGCCTCTTCTTTGCCTTCACGTGCCCATCCACCCCGATGGGCTCCAGTAGTTCGTTCAACCACGCCCCGCCTGCAAGGACCACCATGTCAGCGAGCACGTCCGTCTGAGAGGAGCCGGCGAGGGAGACCCCCTCGACCCTGGTCTCCTGCCACACGAGCGGCTCGCCTTCAATCCCCAGGGGCTCCGACGGGCCTACCATCAGCCTCTTCACCTCCGAGCCGAAGGCGAACTCTCCTCCAGCCCTAGCAAACTCGCCGGCATAGAACCTAACGAGCCGGTCGGGGTCGAGCCTCCCGCACTTCGGGCCGAAGACTCCGCCGTCGACCGGAGGAAGGCCCATCACCTTGGTTTCGTCGTCTGCGAAGCCCGCCGCCATGCCTGGAACGAGACGCTTCAGGTCTTCTTTCCCATACAGAGTAGTCGCGATTCCATTGCCCTCCATCCGCCTGAGGAATGGCTTGCTCTTGGAGAGCTGGGTTTCGTTCATCAGCCAGAGGTACCCTATCTCCTGGAGGCCGACGTCCACCTTCAGCTCTTTTTGCACATGGAGGTAGAAGTCGATGGAGCTGTCCGCGAGGACTTGATTGTCGGACGAAGAGAAGGTGTTCCTGAACATGGCATTGCTTCTCCCCGTATTCCCCTGGCCCGCTCCCCCATAGCGGTCGACCACCAAGATCTTCTTGCCTGGGTTCTCATTCTGCAGGTGGTACGCCGAAGCGACCCCCATGATTCCGGCGCCGACCACCACGACGTCATATCTTGCGGGCAACCGGCCTCATTCGCCGCCGCTTCGTTAAAAAACCCCATCAAGTTGCGAAGGATGAGATGACACAGGAAAAGGGCTCGGTGGAGGGCTTCTTCGGGTCACACGCGCAAGGATATTCGAAGAGCCAGAGTCACGCCCACGGAACGGACCTCGCCACCCTGGTCGGTGCCCTTGGCCCGAAGCCCACCGATGTGGCCCTCGACGTAGCCACAGGGACGGGGTTCACAGCGGTTGCCCTGGCCCCACTCGTCAGGCAGGTTACAGGCATAGACGTGACCCGCGAGATGCTCGAGGAGGCGAAGCGGCTCGCCGCATCTGAAGGCCTGACCAACGTCACATTTGAAGTGGGGGACGCACTGGACATCAAGGCTGCTGACGGGTCCTTCGACATCACGACGACGAGGAGGGCCACCCACCACTTCGCCGACGTCCCACGCTTCATCCAGGAGGCCAAGAGAGTGCTGAAGCCGGGGGGGCGCCTGGGGGTGGTGGACATGTCGCCTCCTGAAGGGACCGAGGTCTTTTCGAACAGGATTGAGAAGCTCCGCGACAGCAGTCACGTGGAGGCGTTCACTCCCAGCCGATGGAGGTCGATGGTGTCCGAGGCCGGCCTTGAGATACTCTCTTTCCAAGTGCTCGACGAGCAGATCTCCTTCGAGAAATGGCTCTACCCTGTGGGGCTCGGTGGACCGGAAGAGGGGTCAATCAGGCGCGCTTGGGCGGACACCAGTTCTGAAGTCAGGGAACTTCTCAACGCAGTCTTCGAAGGGGAGGCAGTGAGGGGCTGGACGAAGTCAAGGATGGTTCTCATCGCCTCGAAGCCTTGAACCGAGCCACTAGTGCATACAGCTTAAAGCAAAACCCTCCTTCGCCTGGGTCCTTGGCACGGGTCGTCGGACACATCGACCTCGACTACTTCTACGCCCAAGTCGAGGAAGTGGAGGAACCTTCGTTAAAGTCTAGGCCCGTAATCGTATGCGTCTTCTCCGGTCGGACTGACGACAGCGGGGTCGTCAGCACCGCCAACTACAAGGCGAGGGAACTGGGAGTTCACTCGGGGATGCCCATCGCCCTGGCCAAGAAGAAGCTCGGCGGCAAGGACGCGGCCGTGATCAAGATGGAACACGAGAAGTACGAAGCTGTCTCAGGCAGGATAATGGAAGAATTGGAGGACCGCGTTGACGTCCTGGAGCCGACCGGCATAGACGAGGCCTTCTTCGACATAACGGCTTCGACCGGCGGAGACTACTCGAAGGCAGTGGAGGCGGCGGAGTCGATTAAACGCGCCATCTTCGAACGCGAGCGGCTCACGAGCTCTGTCGGGCTAGGAAGGAGCAAGATCATCGCCAAACTGGGGTCAGACATGGCCAAGCCCGACGGGCTGAAGGTGATCGTCCCAGAAGAGACCGAGGCGTTCCTCGCCTCCATCCCCGTAACCAAACTCTATGGCATCGGCCCCAAGACCTCTGCAACCCTCAGCAGCATGGGAATCAGGACCGCCGGGGAGCTCGCCGGCGCTCAGCCCGCTGACCTCGAAAGGGCATTCGGGAGGAAGTTTGGCGCCTATCTCGTCGCCGCAGCCACTGGGACGGACGCGGACCCCGTGGTGGCCGGGCTCGAACCAACCCAGTTCAGCCGCATCATCACGCTCCGACGCGACACCAGGGAACCCCTGGAGGCCTTCGACCAACTCTCCAAAGGGATAGAACGGGTCCACCAGAAGCTTATCGACTCAGGCAAGGCGTTCAGGACTGTGACAGCGATAGGAATACTGGCGGACCTCTCGATCAAGACGAAAAGCAGGAGCTTTGAAGCCCCGGTCGACGACGTTGCGGTGCTCCGGGACGTCACACTTTCGTTGTTCGAGGACCTAAGCAGGTCGGTGGCGAGGGACTTTCGGAGGGTGGGGGTACGCGTATCAGGTCTTTCCGCGGTCGACAGTCAGAGCTCGCTCACCCAGTTCCTCCGCCCCGCCAGGTGACCACGGTGCCAGAAGAGAGGAACCTTCTAAGATCAAAGTTCCCTGAGTTCGAGAAGTACGGCGCGAAGCTGGAGAGGGCGTTGGACGCCGCGGTGTCGGGGAGCGTCAAGGAAGCCCGCTTCTCCCCGAGCGGGAGGAAGGTGCTAACGGTAGTCGGGAGGATGGGCGACGAGTTCATCGAACCCGACAGGCCCTACTGCTCGTGCAGCAACTTCTTCTTCCGGGTAGTGGGCGGGAGGGAGGACATCTGCTACCACCTGCTGGGCTATTGGATAGCGTCGAAGACAGGGAAGGTCGACGTGACAGAGTTCGCTGACGAAGAGTATGGACCATACCTTTCGGCCATTGTAAGGGATGTATTCGAAGTGCTGCGCAGAAGTAACGGCTGACCGAAAACGGGACAGCGAGAGGCGTGCCGCACATGTGGGTGCCCGGGTCCCTCGGATTATCACTACATCACCGAAGACTCCGAAGCGAAAGCGGGATGCTTTCCAGAAATGAGCCAGCGGCGAGATTCGATCTCGCGACCCCCTGCTCTCTTTCGCGGGTTACAAGGCAGGTGCTATAGTCGGTCACACTCTAACCAGGCTGAGCTACGCTGGCCCAACCGAGGTCGTTTCTGATACGCTTTATCACCTTTCTGACTGTGATACGCCTTAAACCTCCTTCGGAAGACACCACCATATGGAATACCGCCGCCTCGGACGGACTCATGAGAAGGTTTCCACCATCGGCATGGGCACCTGGAAAATCGGTTCATACCGGAGCGCGGAAGAGCGCGAAGGCCAGGTGAAGGCCTTGAGGAGAGGCGTAGAGCTCGGCATCAACCTCATCGACACCGCGGAGATGTACGCCCATGGGAAATCGGAGGAGGTGGTCGCCGACGCGGCCGAGAGCATCCGCAAGGACGTCTTCATAGCATCGAAGGTCTCCCCAGAGAACCTCCACCACGACGACGTGGTCAAGGCGTGCAGGGGGAGCCTGGCACGGTTGAGGACTTCGTACCTCGACCTCTACCAGGTGCACTGGCCCAACCCGAAGATACCGATCAAGGAGACGATGGCGGCCATGGAAAGTCTGGTCGAGGAGGGTGCCGTCAGATTCATCGGGGTCAGCAACTTCAGCATAGCCCAGATGAAGGAGGCCAGCGAGGCGCTGTCGAAGAACGAACTCGTCTCAAACCAAGTCGAATATTCACTCAGCAATAGACGGGTCGAAGCAGACGTACTGCCCCATTGCGCCAAGGAGAGGATTTCGCTCATCGCCTACAGCCCTCTCGTCAGGGGTGACATAGTCAGTTCGATTCCAAAGGCAATCCTCCAGAAGTACAAGATGTCCCCTGCCCAAGTAATGCTCAACTGGGTCACCAGGGCCGAACACGTGTTTGCCATCCCCAAGGCCGCTAGCATCTCCCACTTGGAGGAAAACGCCTCTTCGGTGTCGGTCCGATTCGAAGAGCCAGAGTACGACGAGGTATCGCGGGTTTAGCCTAGGCGCTATTCCGTAGGAAGTGGGCAGAGGCATCGTTGGCACGTATTGTAGGCTGCTTGCATCCAGTCGGAAGTGTCGATTTTCTGATCACACCAGATGCAGCGGCTCATCGGCACTACGCTTTGCATCTTTCGCAAAGGCGGCCACCCGATATTTAAAATAAGCCAAACGACGTCGTAGACTTCGACGTTTCCCTAACTATTTCGTGAGATGGTGCATCCTCACTAGGTCTTTCTCGAAGTGCTTGAGGTTGGTGGGAATCCGCGCCGTAATCGGATCCTTGAGAGCCAACCCCCTGTCCCTCTTGGTCTTCCAGACTTGGGCGTTGAACCCTATTATGCTCTGACTCACCTTCTCGCTCACTTCGAACCACTCGGCCTTGGGAAACGGCTGCAGGTGTATGCTCTCCGTCCCATACAACTTCCTCCAGACGTAGTCTGTCAGGTAGGGGGTGATGGGGGCAAGGAGCAGCAGCAGGGTCTTTACCACCCTGTGCAGGGTGTACCACGCGGCTTCCTGCTCGGCCTTCGAGGCGCTGTCTCCATAGGCTCTCCCCTTGGCCATTTCGAGGTAGTTGGAGGCGAACACATTCCAGAGGAATTCCCTCACCTTCGTGGACACAGCGAACACATCGAAGCGCTCGTATGCGCCCACGCACTCCTCGGTCAACTTCCCCAACTCATTCAGCATCCACTTGTCCGTCCAAGTGAGGTCCGCTTTCTCGGGGATGGGGAAAGAACTGATGAATCGACAGGTGTTCCAGAGCTTCGTCAGGAACTTGCCCGCCCCCACGATTCTCTCCTCGCTGAAGCGGAAGTCGTACCCCTGTCCGGCCTCCGAGGCGCCCCAGAACCTGAAGGCGTCGGCGCCAGATCTCGCCAGGATGGGTTCGGCGTCGACGAAGTTCCCAAGACTCTTGCTCATCTTCCTCCCCTGGGCGTCCTGGCCCATACCTCCGACCCAAACATGCTTGAACGGCTCCTTCCCTGTCAACTGATAGCACTTCAGCATGGTGTAGTAGAGCCAGGTCCTCACTATGTCCTTCCCCTGCACCCTGATGGTGGTCGGGTAGGTCAGGGCGTGGAACCGGGAGTTCTTCATATGCTTCGATACATAGAGCGGTGAGAGGCTGGAGTCCATCCAGGTGTCGAAGGTCCGAGTTTCGCCTACGAGCTTCGCGTTGCCGCACTTCTTGCACTTCTTGAAGGGCGACTCGTCCCTCCACGGGCGGTAGTAGACTCCTGGCTTGGGGAGGTGCGGGGTGCCGCACTTACTGCAGTACCAGACCGGGATTTCGGTCGCATAGTACCTTCGCCTGGAGATTGGGTAGTCCGTGGTGAGCACGTCTATCCAGTCGAAAAGTATCTGGCGGTGCATAGCCGGGTGGAACTCCATCTTCTTGGCCATCTTCTTCAGGGCTTGCCTGAACTCGAGCTGCTTGAGGTAGTACTCCTCCATCGGTATGATCTCTATGGGCGTCTTGCTCCTCTCGCAGAGCGGCGTCCTGTGCTGGACCTGCTCAACCTTCCTGGCTATGCCTGCGTCCTGAAGGTCTTGGATTATCTGAGCCCTCGCATCCTTGATGGCGGCACCGGCGTACTTCCCTGTGACGCCGGTCATCTTGCCGTCCATGTCGACCGCCACCACCTCCTTCAGCTTGAACTCCCTGAATAGCATGACATCATTGTAGTCCCCATAACTGCAGACCATGACCACACCACTCCCGAACTTCTGGTCCACGCTCTTGTGGGCCTTGATGGGGACCTCCCTGTTGTATATGGGAACGATGGCCGTCTTCCCTACGAGCTTCTTGTAGCGGGCGTCTGCTGGGTTCACCACCAGTGTCTGGCAGGCGGCGAGCAGTTCGGGCCTCGTCGTTGCGACCGGCAACTCCGCCCTGCTGTCTTTCACCTTGAAAGCATTCGTGACGAGGAACGTGGGGAGCTCTTCATACTCTATCTCCGCGTCTGCTATGGTGGTGTTGCAGTCGGGACAGTAGTTGTTCGGCCTGTTAGCCAAGTAGATTAGACCCTTGTTCCAGAGCTCGATGAACGACCACTGCGTGAGCTTCCGGTAGTCCTCGGAGTCGGTCCTGTACTTGTTGTGGTAGTCCCCTGAGATTCCAAGGGTCTTGAGGAGGCCGACCATATACACCTCCAAGTCGTCTAGGGCGTGCTTGCAGAGGTTGATGAACTCCTCACGCGGGGTCTTCCTCATCTGGACCCTGTATTTCCTCTCAGCGAAGATTTCGACCGGCAGCCCGTTCCTGTCAATCCCAATGGGGTAGAGGACGTTCAGGCCGCGCATCCTCGCCGACCTCGCCATCATGTCGATTTGCGTGTACTGGGTCAGGGCTCCCGGGTGCCACGGCTTGCCTGACGGGTAGGGGGGCGGGGTGTCCATCACGAAATTGAGATTTTTCTTGTTAGAAGGCTTGAACTCAAAAATTCTTTCATATTCCCAAATCTGTCTCAGTTCAGCCTCGAGCTTTGGGTCCCATGAAGTGGCCTCAAGCTTGGCCGAGAACTGTGGCTGCAAACGATTACAGACTGTCCAGCTTGAGAGTATATGAAGTTACGAGAGATTCCGGGCCCCCAAAAACGGGGTTTTGTCTGGCTCCCCTGTCGACCGCCTTGAGAGATGGGTATCCCACGACGCCTATGGGCGTGATCTCGCCTCCGAGGAAGCCGAGCCAACCCCCAGAGTGGGTCCCAGCGCATTCCTCGCAAAAGCAACCGACGGTGACTCCGGTTGCGGAGGGACCGAGCCCCGCCGAGAGGCGCGAACTCATCTACAGGCCAAAATCATAGGCAACCAAGCCTGGCAAATCCGAACAGAAACGCACAGGTGCCGGAGGGCAGCCGGCAATGCCACCCGTGCAACGCCTCACACGGTCCAGTTTCTTCCCTTGTCACCCGTTTCATCCTACACGGCGGTAAGGTGGAGTAGGTAGCGGTCACTCACCGCCGTGTCATGCAGTTAACCTCGAAGATTTGCGACTAACGGAACTTCAAGTCCAGATCCGCCCTTTCCTTATCGGACAGCTCCCAGTCGCCTGCCGCGGCATTATCCCTGACGTGGGATTCCTTGGATGCGCGCGGGATTGGGAACACGGTCGCCTTATCGGCCAACCACCGCAGCGCCACCTGTGCCCTCGTTTTGCCGCGGCTGGAACTGATGGAATCCAGCTTGGGGTCAGAGGGGAGCTTCCCGTGGCCCAGGGGATAGTATGCCATCAGCGCTATCTTCTCCTCCTCGCAGTACGGGAGGATGTCTCCTTCCACGCTCCTGTGTACGAGACTGTAATCAAGCTGGACTGAACTCAGCTCTGATTTTGGGAGGGACGACCGGGCCTCTTTGATCTGTTCCAAACTGAAATTGCTGACTCCTATGTGCCTTAGCTTCCCGTCTCCGACGAGCTTCTCCATGGCCGCCATCGTCTCCTTGATGGGCACTCTCCGGTTGGGGAAATGCACCTGATAGAGATCGAGATAAGAAGTCCCCAGGCGCCTCAGGCTCTTGTCGAACGAGTTGATGAGGTCGTCCCGGTGCAGGTGGTTCGACCACACCTTGGTCGCGAGGAAGACCTCATCCCGCTTTGCCTCTCCCATGGCCTTGGCCACCAGAGGCTCAGAGCCGTAGATTTCCGCAGTGTCGACGAGGGTTATACCTGCGTCCAGCCCCGCTTTGATGGCTCCGACCTTGGCTGCCGCGCCCCTCTTCCATCCCCCGAAGGCGGTCGCAATCCAGAGCGGGTCGTAGTATGTCCCCATGCCAATCTCCGAGACCTTACTTCCGGTCTTGCCGAACTCTTTCAGCTTCAATATCCTGCTCGCAGCGCAATGTGGAGCCGGTTTAAGAAAAAATCGTTGGGCGTGGCTACTTGCCACGCCCGAGACGAAGGCCGTGTTTCACAGCCGCTGCGGCTCCGCCGGTGGCCGCCGTTCCCCCGGTCCCGGTCCCAGCGTAGAGGGAGATGTGCTGCTTGAGTACCTCGTACGCATTCGACGCGGTGGGCACATGCGAAAGCGCCACCTGGAGACCCGGGGGGACGGCATGGACCGCGCTGGCCGCGGCGGATGCGTTCCCCGTAGCTGCGGCGGTGGTGGCTGTTGCCGCCAGACCGCCTAGCATTGCGACGACGAAAGTCGATACCATGTTCCTTCGATGGCCCGCGAAGCCGAGTTAACCTATCGCTCTTGAAACTCCGTACAACGATTTGCTACGGCGCAGCCTTCCCCTTGGTGCTTTCGGCGGTGAGGGCCTCTTTCGGAAGGAGCCCGTAGATGTCCGGATGTTCTGACTTCAACTTTGAGAAAGTGGGGGGGAGCAGGCCATTCCTGCGCGCCCTCCGGACGTTGTATTCGATGAACCTCCTCATGGCGCTGGTCTCTCCGGCGGCTGCCACGAACGCCCTTATCTTCTCGATGGCGGCTTCGTCTTCAAGCTTCTTGACATTCACAAGGTATGGGGCGAGAACCAGCCAAGTGAGGCGATGCCTCCCATCCGCGACCGGATGGGCGAGCAGGTCCTCTACGTAGAGATACCCCTTGTTGGTTTTAGGCTTGGGGGATGGAGCATACTTGATCACTTCAGCCTTGACGTCGCCGAGCTGTCTCGGCAGGTCGGCCCTCCTAAGATTCCTGACGCCGTCTGCAATCGCTGCCTGTGCACACCCTCCGAACAGGTCGTTGAGTAGGTTATCACTCAGCCTGACCGTCCCCCTGTCCAACTCCTGCCTCACCAACTTCCACTTCGGGTCCTTCGAGAGTTCGTATTTGGAGGTGAGCGAAAGATACCCTTCAAACGGGAGCGAATAGTCCGGCCTCCCGGTGTCCCGGTCGTCAGTCTGGACCGCCGCGCCAAAGCATTCGGTCATCACCGTGACCTTATTCCTCGGCCCCTCGGCGATGAAAAACCCCTTTGCCCTCTCAGCCTCCTTCTTCGAGAAGCGCGAACCGAGAACCGGGTCCTGGCTAGCCACGAAGGCGGCGGCGAAGAAGCTGGAGAACTCGACGAGCTCCGAGATGCTGGGCTCGTACCTGGCCCTCCCCAACGAGCTCAACAGCCTGCTCTGGGTCTGGGCGACGACTTCCTTGCTGGCGAGGCTCTCTTCCACGGGGATGGACTCGAAGAACTTCCTGGACCGGGGCGCGAAGGGGTATCGCAATTCCAGGTCCGACAGCAGGGGTGTTCCATAGGGCAAGCCTCTTCACCTTGGCCTCTCGCTAGCTCTCTTTCGCCGTCGATACTATCGAAAGCACATCCCGGTCCCTGAGGACGTAGTTGGTGGGCAGGTGCAGCCCGGTCCTCACATCCACAGCGTATAGGAGCCCTTTCACCAGGTCCGAGTGTATGTCCCTGGCCAGGTCTTCAACAGTGGACCCGCTCGGGAGGAGGTATACATCGGGGAGGACTCTCCCGTTCTTGTCGGAGAGTTTCTGGGGGTCATGGACGGGGTATACTGCGTTCTCCTTCAACAGTTTGAAGGTAACTGAGTTGAGGGCGAACTGCACCCCTGTCCTAAGATACTCCCCGAAGACCTTGCGCCTGATGTAAGCGAGCGCGCTCCTCTGGGCGTCGTTCAGCTCTTGGGGCTTCAGCAACTCGAACCGCTCCTCACCAGGGATGTATTTGATGAGCCCCTTGGCTTCGGCCCTCCGCAGTGTGAGCTCGGCCTCTCCACTAGTGGGTACCACCATGAGGCCCTTGAACTTCTCTCGGATTTTCTTGAAGTTCTCAGCCGCGTAGGGGAGGTCCATCTTGTTGGCTATGAGGAGGGTGGGTTTGGAGTACTCCCGGAGCGACCAGCAGAAGCTCTGAATCTCTTTCTCATTCCACGAGTCGAACGCCTTCTCCTCGAGCATCGCGTCCTTCATCGCCGCCACCGCATGTTCCTTCCTCACCCCGATTCCCTGCATCACCTCTTCGACCGCGGTCGGGACGCCATACCCCGGTGTCTTCGACAGCTTCGAAATCTTCGGAAGGTTCTGGGTAAACAACTTCGTGTACCACAGGACAAGCTCCAGTTCCACGTCGGCGAAGTCTGCGATGGGGTCCCCTGTCCCAGGCTCGGTAATCTTCCCGTCCTTGTCTACGCTACCCGAGGCGTCGACTACATGGAGGAGGGCATCCGACTGGGCGGCAACGCTGAGGAACTGATTCCCGAGGCCCTTCCCCATCCACGCCCCTTTGATTAGGCCAGGCAGGTCGGTCACCTCCACGGGGATGAACCGCCAGCCGTCTTCACACTTCGAGTTTGCGGGGTTGTCTTGGACTCTGAACTCCTTGTGCACGCAGAGAGAGACTACGTTGGCGACTCCAGTTTCGGGAGACTTCGTGGTGAACGGGTAGTTCGAGACCTCTCCAGCGAGGAGGGTCATGGAATTAAACAGGGTCGTCTTGCCTGCGTTGGTCTTCCCGATTAGTCCGATTCTGATTGGCACCTGAAATCACTCGACTTGAGGAAACGGTTTCTGGATAAAACCATTTGTGCGGAGAGGGCGGTCACGGCGAGGGGGCGGATCGCCAGGCCCTAATCGCCTCAAACCAGAACACGGCCGCGGCCGCCGCCAGCCCCACGGCGAACCATTCCAAGACAGGAACAAGGACATAGTATGGCGCGCCGACGAGACCAAGGTATGCGGCGAACACCGTGAAGATGACCGCGTAGAATATGAACCTCGGGACTATGAGAGTACCGAGCCTGAGGAAGTCCCTCATCACGTCAACCTTCACCTCTCCGACTACTTCATACCCTCCATTGTTCTCCGAGACAAGGCCCATATCCTTCAGCTTGTTGAGATGATACTGTGCTAAGGAGGGGTTCGACATGAGAAGGGCGCGCTGGACCTCCCGCACTCCCACACGGCGCTTCTTGAGGGCATAGATGTACACCCTCAGGGTGTTCCCTTTCAACTCCGCGTCCACCATTCCGGGGGTGGGCCTCTCTGTCTGTGGCGCCTTCGTGGGTCCTCTGTTCGGTGGTTCACTCACTCGTTGCTCGAATTTGAGGCCATCTCCATGTTCAAAAACGTTGGTTGATAACGCCTGGCCGAGGTGCCTCTCAACTGATCGGGGGCAAGGACGAATCGTGAAGCTCGGGGCGAAGGCTGTTACGTATGGGCTGGTCGGGCTCGCCCTCGCAGGGGCAATCATCTTCTCAGGGTCGACCCTGGGCATCCTGGAGCCCGGTTCATCCGGGGTCCTTTCAGTGCTCCTTACAGACCCTCCTACCGTTCCTGCAGGGGTGACTGGGGTTTACATCACTTATTCCAGCCTGGCCGTCCACGCAGCTGGGTTCGGGAGTTCGGGGTGGGTTTCGGTGCCGGGACAAGGGACGTTCGACTCCATGCAGTTGGTCGACCTCAGTCAGAAGATATCGAGCGACACGGTCCCCAGCCTCACCTACGACGAAGTGAATTTCACAATCGAGGCCGCAACGGTGGAGTTCAGGGGCCAGAACTACAGCGCCGCCGTCAGCTCAGACAGCCTAGCGGTCCCAATCATAGGCGGCCTGAAGGTCAACTCCACCAGTCCCGCGGCCGCCCTCGTGGATTTCCAGCCGACAGTCATCAACTTGGGGACTCCTTCAAGCCCGTCGTTCACGCTTGCCGCAGGGGCCAAGGCCCTCCAGGTTCCCTCCGGAGAGGTGGACCAACTGAGCAAGGGAGTAGGCAAGCAGGCCTCGCTCGAGGGGTATGGCTGGTTCGACGCCTTCAAGGCGGAGTACTCGGACAACTTTAGCGCCTCAGCGGTGTCCCTGACTCCTGATTCATTCTCGATTACTGTCCTGAACAGCGGCCCTGACCCGATTGCACTGCACATGTTCGTGGTGGCCGTCCACGCCAACGGGGGGGAGGACAGCGCGCTAGGAGCGGCGGCCGACACCATGGTCTTCCTGGTGCAGCCGAACGGTTCGCTTCAGCTTCTCAACGGCTCGCCGGGCCAAATCCGATCGCACTTGAAGGGGTCAGAGTACACACTGGTAGGAGGCTCCTCACAGTCGTTCTCCTACTCGGGCGCCGTTACAAGCCTCCGTGGGGGGTACACGCCTGTCGCAGGGACCAGTTACTATGTGATAGTAATCGGGGCAGGCACAATCAGCGCCCAGGTCGTCACTGCGACCTAGGCTCTGTAGCGGAGCAGGGCCGCAATCCCACCGAACGTCTTGAACATGCTCCCCTCTTCGGTCCCAGAGGAGATCACCTCCACCTTGGACCCTGCTTGGAACGCCATTTCTTCGAGCACGTCGACCAGGTCCTTCTCGGAGAATTCATAGTCTGTAGCCCCGCAGTTCGCACAGGGGGTGGCGCCCATGTCCTGGCGCGACTGGATCTTCTTTGACGAGGGGACGGTCTGCGACTTCGGCGCCCCGCATTTCTTGCACGTCGCTTCAATCTTCACCATCTCCAGGTCGTCCGAGACGAGCACCACTTCGGTGCTCGCTTTCTGCAAGGCATCCAGTACCCTGGGGAGCCCGTAGACGGCCAACCCTCCCTGCCTGTTGACTTCGCCGAGGAACTTCTGGACCAGCCGCTTCTCCTCGACGAGCCTGACATCCTTGAGTATGTCCGAAGCCTTCTCGACCAGCTCCCTCACCCCCTCCCTCCCCGAATATCCGAGGTCGAGCACCGCTATCACCTTCTTCTGCAGCTCGTAGTGGAGGTATCCTCCCTTCAGGAAATCGTCCTTGGTAGGCCCGGGGCCTCCTACGATGAGGCCCGTGACTTTGTTGCCGTCCACGAAGGTCCGCGTTGCATGTTCTGCGACCCTGTTGAAGAAATAGGTCAGCTCCATCTCCCTTCCGCGCTCGTACCTCCTGGCCGACTGCCCTCCCTTTCGCGTCTTTCCTGATATGCCGGAGGTCATCAGGTCCACAATCTCCAGGCTCCCGCCGCTGAGTATCCCGAGACCAACATCGCTGGAGTCGATGACCAAGAGGCCGAAGACCTTGTCTTCCCGGAGCATGTCTCTAAGATACTCGACCCTGAAATGGTCATCGCAGGCGTACAAGTACGTCTGCACCGGCTTGGGCGGAATAATCTCCCACACGTTGACTACCTCGCTCCCCGGACCGTTGGTCGGGAGCGCCCCCGAGAAGACGACGAGCCCCATGTCAGGGACCGTCCTGTACAGTTTGAGTCTCTGCATGGCCTTGGTGAGCGCATCTTGCACGTGGTTCCTGGTCGTGTCTGACTTGATGTTCCCCGCCGTCCCCCACTCCTCACGAAGATTGGCGATTGCTTCATGGATTGCCTTCTTTGGGGGAATGTAGAGCGACACCAGTTCTGTTCCTCTCCCCTCCTTGCTGCTTAGCTCAGAGATGAGCTTCCTTACCTTGTATAGCCTAACGGAATCGGTCTTTGACAATGCAGAGCTACCTCTTCGTCAGGCGGAAGGA
This sequence comes from archaeon, assembly GCA_021827865.1. Taxonomy (GTDB): domain Archaea; phylum Thermoproteota; class Nitrososphaeria; order Nitrososphaerales; family Gagatemarchaeaceae; genus UBA183. Next base: position 85,638 of record JAKAUC010000014.1, on the reverse strand, counting down.
ACACATTCTGGAACGGAGGCAGCGGCCATCGTAATCTTAAGAATGGAATCTCCCTTACCCATTTATAAAACCTCCCGCCGCGTTGCAGACACAAGCGAGGAATCGAAGTTTGAAAGTAGTACTCCGAATCGGCGGTTCTGTGCTGGGCGACCCCCCCGCGGCAAAGATCGTGAACGCATACGCTGAGGTGATTTCCGATCTCAACATCGAGGGGGATTCGGTGGCAGTGGTGGTAGGGGGCGGAGGCGTCTCAAGGGAGTACATCAAGTCGGCCGCTGCCATGGGACTTTCGCCCTACCAGCAGGACACCGTGGCCATCCACGCGTCCAGGCTCAACGCAAGGCTGGTCGCGATGAAGCTGGGAGGGGTGAGCAGCGTCCCCACCTCAATCGATGGGATGCTGCAGCGGCTGGCAAGGAACAGGGTCGCTGTCATGGGTGGTCTGAAGCCAGGTATCACCACAGATACGGTCGCGGCCATCGTGGCTGAGAGATGGAGGGCCGACCTGATGGTGAAGGCCTCAGACCAGAGCGGCATCTACACCGAAGATCCAAGGGTCAACAAGAGGGCAAGGAAGCTCGACAGGATCACATACGAAAAGATGAAGGAGATACTCGGTGGCTCTCATAGGCCAGGGATACACAGCATCGTGGATCCCATCGCCGTAGACCGGCTGACGGTGTCGAGGATTAGGCTCGTGGTCCTGAATGGGGCCGATGCAAAGGCGGTGGTCAGGGCGGTCCGCGGCGAGAAGGTCGGAACGGTAGTGAGCTAGGAGGGGCGCAGAGCCGCAAGAATTGGTCCCTCTGATAGTCTACGCCTTCCTCATAGCGACGATCGTGATTTCCTTCTGGTCGTCACTGGTAGAGGCGACCTACCTGACCCTGAGGCCATTCTCCCTCAGCGCCACCATCGACGACCCGGCCGCCAACGCCTCCAAGGCCCTGGCCATAGTCAGCGAGAAGACCAAGCTCGTGAGCGTGACAACAATGGTCGACACCTTCTCTAACGTCGTCCTCGCCACTTCGATGGGCCTGGTGCTCTCGGCCTATCTTGGCCCCATCGGGTGGGTCTACAGCGCCGTCGCAGGATCCTTCGTCATAATGACGCTGCTGTACCTCCTCCCCAAAGCCATCGGCATCGAGAACGCCTTGAGAATGTCACTGTCCCTCGCCCCATCGACCAAGCTGGTGTTGGATGCCCTCTCCCCCGCAGCCGTCCCTCTCACCATCATGGCCAGGAAGCTGTCTGAGAAGCTGGTCGGCAAGCCGGGGTACACGGAAATCGATCTCTCAGACGAGTTCGAGGCAGTCGTCACCATGCTGGAGAAGGCGGGGCACATCGAGCCGGACGCCGGTAGGCTCCTGAGGACAGCCCTGGCTTCGTCCAAGACCGTCGCCATGGACGCCCTGACGCCCTTGGACGAAATCTCCTCCGTGTCATCGGGTGCCACAATCCTCGAGGCCTTGAAGGCCATGGGGGAGACCAGCCACCCGAGGATGCCTGTCTTCGACCCCCAGAGGAAGGAATACATCGGCGCGGTCACGTTCAGGACAATATCTAAGGCCCTTTCTAGGAGCCCACTTGACTCCAGCATCTTGGACTACATGATTCAGCCTGCCCGAGTCTCGAAGGACGACGGCCTCGCCACCGTCATCGAGAAGATGCAGGATGCGGGGACCACCATCGCATTCGTCTACGAAGAAACGATGATCGGGATGATCACGCTCTCGGACATCCTGGAGCGCCTACTCGGCGTGAAGGTCTAGCCTGCTCTCTTAGGGACGGCCAGCGCATTGAGCTCGTCGAAGGTTATCGCCCCCTCGGTGAGGTTCCCATAGGTGCCCTTCTCGCGCACCTCCCTGGAGGCGCGCCGCAGCAGACCCAGAGCCGCATAGGAGGCGCTGGGCCCGAAGCTGACCCTGGCCACCCCCAGGCGCTTCAGCTCCGGGACCGGAGGGAGTCCCTTCCTGACCATGACGTTGACGGGGAAGTCGAGTGTCTTCACGAAGGCCGAGATCGAATCCGCGCTCGACAGTCCCATGGGATACACGCAGTCGACGCCTAGGTCTCTGTAGGCCTCGGCCCTGCGGATGGCCTCCCGCATCTTAGCGCCCTCATCGCCGACGGCGAACCTGATGGCGTCCGTCCTCGCATTGATCACGAACGGGACCCCGGTCTCCTCCCGGAGCCTAATCAGGCTCCGGAGCCTCTCGAGCTGCGACCGCAGGGGGAGGAGCTCCTTCGAACCATGCGCAAAGTCTTCGATGTTGATCCCGACGGCGCCCGCCTCGACGACAGCCTTCACGCTCCGGGCGACCCCCTCGGGGCTGTCGCCGAACCCTCCGACGACGTCGGCGTTGAGCGGGACCGAGAGCACCCGGGCGATTCTGCCCACGGCGCCCACGAACTCACCGTGGGGTATCCCTTCGCCGTCCGGATAGCCCAGTGAGACGAGCATCCCCGCGCTGGAGGTGGCCACGGCCGGGAAGCCTTCGTCCTCGAAGACCCTGGCGCTGGGGACGTCCCAGGCGTTCGGGAGCACAAGGACATCCTTTCTGTCGTGCAGCCTGCGGAACGCCTCGGCCTTCTCTATCTGACCCATGCTTCGCGCTTCTGCTCCTGGTAGTCCTAAACCATTACGGCCCGTCAGCCGGGACGCTCTTGGTCACCCTCAGCACGGGGTATTATGACACCCCAAGGATGGTGCGGACCGAAGACATCTCCCGGGGCTGGACGAAAAGGGTTCGGCGCCGACGCTCTGCGCTTGGCGCGTACGGCCAGGGCGGCGGACGACCTCATGGGCTGGAGCGAGGCTAGCCGCCCTGAAGTGGGTTGCGCGGTCATACGACCGTTCAACCGTCGAGGGTCGACGGCGGGACGAGGCGTAGCTCGGGCTTGCACACCTTGCAGCGCTTCGCGCCGAACTCGCGGGCCGCAGTGGCCACGCTGTCGGCCCAGTAGTAGCTCCCCTGCTTGCGGTCGTTGATGCTCACCTTACTGTTGAACTTGTCCGTGGTGATGCATTTCGCGTTCACCTTGTGGATGATGGCGGGCCTGTTCGCATCTGTGATCACGATGAACCCCTCGTCAGCCAGCCGGACCCTGCGGAGATCCTCGAAGTTCTGAATCTCCTTCGACGGCCCCACCTCCTCTGTCTCCCCGCCCTCATTGAAAAACAACCTCCTACGCGACCCCCGCCGCTACCCCGGTCCCTGCAGCATCACTGCGAGGAGGAGTATCGCCAGCATCAGGGCGAGGTTCGCGGCCGAGACCACCCGGCTCCTCTTGCGCAGGGCCTTCAGCTCCTCGAACCTCTTCTCTGCGGCCAACTTCACTATCTTCCTCCCAAAGTAGGTGTTGTGCAGGTAGATTAGCGCGAGCAGGACGACCACCAGCACGACCTTTGCCAGCAGGACGTTGCCATAGTAGGTGTCGAAGAGGGCGCCCGTCGAAGGGAGGTACCAGGTCGCATTGTAGATGCCTGTGAGCACAAGCACCGCCAGAACCATGTTCGATATCACGCCGAACCGTTTAGCGATCTTACCGACGACCTTGGTCCGCTCCGACTCGTCCTCTGATATCAGCCGGGACGAGGGCACGACCACCAGCCACATGAAGAACGACCCACCCACGAAGAACACAGCGCTGAGTAGGTGGACCCAGAGGACCGCCACGTCGATGGCGTTCAAGGCACGGCACCGCCCAACTGGGGAGATATAACGGCAACCGGCGCGCTCTTCAGGCCCGGCGGTGCCGCCGAGCCTGCCGGGTGGGCGCTCGCCCCAGCGCCTTGCAGTGTCCTCCGCGTTGAAACACATAAACACCTTGGCCTTAGCCGACGAGACATGAGCAAAGCTTCCAATAATGGATGGGACTTCTTCCTCGCCAAGGCCAAGGGCGGCGTCGGGCTCGTGGTCGTCCACGAAATCTTCGGCTACAGTCCGTACGTCGAAGGGGTGGCCACGGAGCTGGCCGAGGCCGGGTTCAGTGCCGCGTCCATCGACCTGTTCCGGGGGACGAAGGCCGACACTCTGGAGGCAGGCATGAAGCTCAGAGGATCGGTCACAGGGGACGTGCTGAGGGAAGGGATCTCCGCCGGTGCGGAGCTTCTCCGAAGCCAGGCAGGGGCACGGATCGTGGGGGCCATGGGATTCTGCATGGGTGGAGGGTTCGCCCTCCAGGCGGCCTGCGACCTTGGATTGGACTTCTGCGTCGACTTTTACGGGCAAATCTCTGACGCCGAGGATACGTCGAAGCTCCAAGGCCCTGTCCTCCTGATTCTTGGGAGCGAAGACGCCAGGGTGACCCCCTGGGCTTTCCAGCAGTTCCTCCCTGCAGCCATGAAACACAACAAGAGAGTGGAGACGCAACTGTACCCCCATGCCAAGCACGCCTTCCACCGGCCGGGCTGGGAGGGGCACAACCCAGCCGCGGCCAAGGACGCCTGGGACAAGACACTGAGGTTCCTATCGCAGTTCGGCTGAGCCTAGGCAGACCCACGGCCACCGCACTGTTGGCCGCAGCCTCCCCAGGCGCCCCTCCCAGTGATCCAAGGCACTTCAACCGGCTGAGAGCAGGACGCGCCCCAGGGGCGTCCTATTGGTCGGCGGTGCCGCCTGAATTGTTCACGGCCGTTTTTCATTCGGGAGAGGAACAACCAGTGAGGGACGCTCCAAGCAAAACCACCCCGACAACAGGTTTATACAGACGACAAGCGGCAACACATTCGAATCGAATTGGTTTCGGAAAAGATACTACGCTTTCAGAACAAGAACAGGGATCCAAGTACTCTGGGCCAGCAGATAGCGCAACAGCTTCAGTCTGAGGGCTATCGGACCAACATGACTAATGCGCCGCTCGGAACGGTCATCCAGGCGCAGAAGGGCGGCATACTGAGAGACATGATTGCCTCAGAAAGGGCGTTTACCATAATGGTGACGGGGCAGCCCAACGACTTCTCAGTCCACATAGGAGTGGGCAAGTTCTTTCAGAACATCGGCGTGATGGCGGTGGAAGCGCTCTTGCTCTCGGAGTTGTTCTTAGCGGTGGATATCCCAGAGATGCTCTGGACAGAGCACGTCGAGAAAGGACTGGCTAAGGAAATAACGCAGATCGTCGGCTAGGCAGCCTCAGCGCGGGGGCTGCTCGGTCCGGATGGGCTCCGGGCCAAAGGCGATCGAAACACCCCAACTACGAGGATTATTGATGGAAGCATCATCCCCTGCAGGCCCACGCTACCGTGTCCTCCCCATCCAAGAACGCGACGCTTTCGCCGCCGCTTTCAGGCATCTTCAGGTACATGTACGGTCTCTGCATCAGCGCCTACCCTAAGGCATCGAATCACCCTTAAAGCCAGAGCGGGATACGACTCGTACATCCTATTGTCGTCCGCCATTCCTCCCACTCAGGTTCCCCAGACAGGGGAAGCCATCGATGCCAAGACTCGACAGCTGCCTACATTCTCCGTGGGGGTTTGCGCCGCCGAAGCAATGGAAGACCCAGTGGGGTTCATACAGTCCCTCCTCCTAGAGTCGGCCCACTCCCAGGGGGTCATGAGGGAGCTTGTGGTCGTGGCCAGCGGAGTTCAGGAGCCGACTTTGTCAGAGCTATGGCTAGCCCGCAATCTTGATGTGAGGGTAAACATACTTATCGAGGCTGTCAGGCGCGGGAAAGCCGAAGCAATCAATCGGATATTGACTTCCGTGTCGGCGGACTACATCGTCTTCGTGAACGCCGACGCCATCCCCGAACCTGGCGCGATATCTTCACTCCTCGAAACGGTGTCTTCTAATCCCACAGTTGGAGCCGTCTCCGCGCTCCCCATAGTGGAGGCGCCAGGGGGGGCCGCTTCCCTCTTGACGAAGTTCATGTGGACCGCCCACAACGAATGTTCGATCGTTCTCAACCATCAGGGTACAGCCAACCACAGCAGCGACGAGCTAGTGGTCTTCAGGGCATCGGCGACGACGCCTTTGCCGGTAGGCCTCGTGAATGACGGTGCTTACATGGCAGGGGTAGCCAAGCGAAGGGGGTACACGGTCAAAGTCTGCCAGTCAGCCCGAGTCCGGATCCGAACCCCCTCCAGGCTCGTGGAGGTCATCCTGCAGCGGCGCCGGATTCTCTTCGGCCATGCACAGGTGTGGCGCAAAGTTGGTGTTCCTCCTAAGACAATCGAGTCGATGCTCTTCCTCTCGCCCATCGCCGGAGTACGGCTCACGGTCAGATCCCTCTCCAAGGACCCAAAGTTCCTACTCGTGTTCCCCTTGGCCGTGGTCGGCGAAATCCTGGCTGCCGCTCTTTCAATCATCGACACGCTGGACGCCACCACAGCCCACGAAGTTTGGAGGCGGTTCACCTGACCCTGTCAGAAAAGACCACGGAAAGGATTGACCTGCTCTACGAGTCGGCGAAGAGGAATGGTTCTCTGATATCTGTCCACGAGCTGACGCGCCTTCTGTCTGAGAGAACCTCGGAGCGGGAATTGGCTGAGGCCATCGCGTCCGACCCACTCCTCAACGCAAGGTTCGAGCTCAAAGGCGACTACCTCACCGAAAGGCGCCCAGGCCCGGGGGCGAGCCAACTCAGCGAAGAGTCCCACAGCAGAAGGAGGGCTACGTCTAACTTGGTGCACGCGGTGAGGTTCGCACAGCTTCTCCGCCCAAGCCGGTTCAGGATGGTGGCTGCGAGCGGGTCGACGTCGTACGGTTCAGCCTCGAAGTCCAAGGACTTGGACCTGTTCTGTGTCGCCCCCGCAGGACAGCTTTGGTACTCCCTTACCTGGGGGCTCATAATGGCGAGAGTATTCAGTTTCATTTCATCCCAGTCGCCCCCTGTCTGCTTCAGCTGTGTCATGGACGAGAGGTTCGCCCGTTCGACGTTCTCAGATGTCCAGGGGCCGCTCTTCGCCAGAGATGCGCTCGAAACTAAGGTCATCAAGGGATACGACGTCCACCGGTCCCTCATGAGGATGGCCAGGTGGATTTCGATGTTCTATCCTGCCGCCTACGAACTCTCAGAATACTCTGGTACTCCCGTCCTGACCACGAATCGTCCTTCTGTCTTGGAGAGGGCCCTGAATATCTTCTTGTTCACGACCGTCGGAAGGTATCTGAAGTTGAAGTCCACTCTATTGAACAAGAAGCTGGCTGCAGCCCGTCGGGCCTGGGACGTATTCGACATACAATGCGAAGAAGACCACCTGATCTACGAATCTAGGAGGTACGTCTCCCTGAAACAAAGATACGAAGAAGTTCTCGCCGCCACACAAATCAAAGCGTGATGGTGGTGCTGGCAGTATCCTACACGCCTGTCGCGTCAGTGCTGCTCTTTGGATCGGTCTTCCTTAGCGCGGCATTCTTTGTGTACGGCCTGAACACTCTATACCTGACCATACGATCAAAGCGCTATAGGCAGGTGCACGTTCCCAAACTCTCAGCCCGCCCCACGGTGGCCATCCATCTCCCGATTTACAACGAGTTCTACGTCGTCGGAAGGTTGCTAGCTTCGTGCACGCGGGCAGCAGAGAGGTACGGTCCCGACCTCGTCAGAATCTACATCCTGGACGACTCCACAGACGAGACCAGCTCCGAAGTGGATAGACTGGCTTCGGAGTACAGGTCCAAAGGCATCGGGGTGCGCGTAATAAGAAGGGGCAGCCGCGCCGGCTTCAAAGCAGGAGCACTCCAGGCGGCCCTGGCGGAAACGGACGAGAAGTACGTGGCGGTGTTCGACGCAGACTTTGTCCCTCCTGAGGACTTCCTAGAGAGGACCGTCCCGGTCCTAGAAAACGACCCTGCCGTAGGCTTCGTGCAGGCCAGGTGGGGCCACCTCGACAGGGATCACAGCTTCATAACCAAGACCATCGCCATAGGGATAGACGCCCACTTCTTCCTCGAGCAGAAGGGCAGGAACGGAAACGGGTACCTGATGAACTTCAACGGCAGCGCAGGGGTGCTTAGGGCCTCGGCGATAAGGGAGGCAGGCGGGTGGGCGCCCGACACCTTGGCAGAGGACCTCGACCTGAGCTACAGGCTCCAGCTCAAGGGGTACCGTGGGGTCTATCTTAACGACGTGGAAGTACCTGGTGAGCTCCCGCCGACCATAGCCGGGCTCAAGAGGCAGCAGGGACGCTGGGCTCGAGGCTCCCTCCAGACCGCGAAGAAGCTCATCCCATCGGTCAACTCTTCCAAAAAGCTCAGCTCGAAACAGAAGGCGGAGGCAGGTATCCACCTGACATACTATCTCGTACATCCGCTCATGGTGGTGTCATTCCTTCTGGCAGTTATGGCCGACTTCCTTTCTGTCGACGTCATCAAGTACGCCGTCAACTTCTCGCTGCCGGTCCTATCAGGAGCTTCGGCGGCGGATTCCATAGCGCTCTCAATAGTGTTCGTCCCCTGGCTGGTTTTCTCTGTCCTCGTCGTCCTCTCCACCATCGCAGTACTGTTGTACTGCGTAGAGGCGATAAGAGTGCAGAAGCTGGGGCTCGTGGAGAACGTCAAGCAGATCACACTCCTGGTCATCCTAGGGTATGGAATCAGCATAAGCAACTCCGTTCAGGCGCTGGGAGGGATTTTCTCGAAGCAGACGGGCTCTTTTTCAAGGACTCCGAAGTATGCGATCGAGCGCACCGGAGGGACGTGGAGCGAGAAGAAGTATCAGCTGTCTTTCGGCAGGACCACGGTCCTAGAAGCGGGGGCTGTGGCCCTTTCCATCGCTGCCTTGGCCTATGCCTGGACTACCTCGAATATCGGCATAATGCCCATCCTGGTAGTCTACCTGGTCGGGTATGCCTGCGTGCTCTATCTCACCGTCGCGCAGGCGCTCGCCTCTTACGGTTCGAGGGATGTGTAGACTCTCCAGTCGAGCTGCAAACCTAAAGCCCCTGGCCCCCCGCCTTTGTGCATGAGAAGGGGCTGTGTCTTGCCGCTTGTGACACTTCTCATCGTTCCGGCATTGATTCTAACCACGTCCCCGATGGCTTCGGCACAGAGTTGCGGGATTGGGTTGACGGCGAATCCCTCGAAGGTCAACTTTCCCTTCGGAACGGTCCCATCGCCAGGCATGGCGACATTCAGCGAGACATTCGATGTCACCTACCCTCTTTCTCTGGCGAACGAGACCCTCACACTGGAGTACCTCAACGGGACCCAATGGCGCGATCTGCAGAGTTTCACTGCAAACCCACTGGGCTTCACTGAAACGAGCTACGGACTCGATAGTGGGTGGGTGAGGTTCGGAAGCATCTCGGTTAGAGTGGCGAACCACACATGCTACTCGAACACGGCGGTCTTCGATGTAGGATACGACACCCGCGCCGTGGCGTTAGACGCTGCCTCCTACGCAGCCGTCGCAGGCTCGGTCATAATTTTCCTCGTCTTAGGAAAAAGACTAGGCTGGAAGAGGTTCATTGTCATCGCAGTCCCGGTCTACCTGGCCATCTCTCCTTGGACAGGGCAGAGATACGACATGTACTTTCTCATTAGCTCAGGAATCAGGGTCCTACAGCACGTCAATCCGTTCAATCCAGGCAATCCCCCCGCCTATCCTGGTCCCCTGAAGTGGGTTTACCCTCCCATCTATGCCATCTACAGCGCCTTCTCATATTTGGTCTATCAGGCGTTCACTGGCGCTAGCCTCCCCTCGGTATCATCTCTTACGTGGCCAGGGTGGCTCACGTCGACCTACAACGTGTACCGGGCGTTTGTCCCCCCGAACCTTCCCCTCCTTGTTGCGCTCCTGAAGCTTCCAATGGTGGCGTCTGCTTTTCTGACGGGCTGGCTCTTGTCGAAGATGACCGGCCGGGAGTCGGCCTCAATCTTGTGGATTGCGAATCCGCTGGTCATCTTGGTGGCGGCGGTCTGGGGGCAACTGGACCCCATTGCGACTCTCATGGCGGTCGCGTCGATATACTACTTCCGGAAGGGGCGGGAGTACCACGCGTACCTGTTCGCGTCCTTCGGCGCGGCGGTCAAAGTCTGGCCGGCGATTATGATCCCAATCATGCTCGTAATCGCAGTCAGGAGGGGTGGATTGAAGGCGGCCCGTCCGATCGCAGCGGTCATACCGGCTACACTGCTGACCATCGGGCTCTATGGCGCATATGGAAATCTCTTGGACAGCCTTTTCGTGTTTGTCTATGCCAGGGGAATTCCTACGTTCGCGGGGGCTTTCACGGTCAACGGATTGACCTGGCAGGAGGCACTGTTGGTACTGAAGTCTCCTCCGGTGCCATTTTTCCTCTATGTGGGTGTCCCAGTCTACGCGGCCCTGCTGGCGTGGATATACTGGACGAAGGACACTGACATCGTGAAGTGGACGCTGGTTTCGATACTCGTGCTATTCCTCACCTACAACTACGTCAACCCCCAGTACTTCTACTGGGTGCTCCCGCTGCTCCTCCTCCAGGAGAGGCGGGTCACTTATGCGGTGTTCACGGCCCTGCCGCTGGCCTTCATGGCGTTCGCGTACGACCTCTTCTATTTCGTCTCGCCGGCGATACTTCGGAACGAATATGCGATAGGAGCATCGGTCGCTGACCAGATCAAGGTCAACTACTTCTACCAGACCGACTGGCTCTTGCTTCTCGTCGCGGCTGCTGTCCCCACCACAGTGTACACGTTGTCGTTATACGCACAGCTGCGGCCTCTCCACCGGGGCTCCCGGACCATCGAGAACGTTTAACTCACTTCTGCCTTCCCAAATCTGAATTGGATCCAGCCGGCCAGTACGTTCGCCTCGAAACCGTGGGAAGGAGGAGCGGCCGCCTGCACTCAGTGATAGTCAGGTATGTGATGTACGACGGGAAGCTGGTCGTCTTCCCTGAGAAAGAGGGGCACCAGGACTGGGTGGCCAACCTCAAAGGAAATCCAAGCGTTGGCGTCTACGCCGGCGAGGCAAGATGGGAAGGAAAGGCCGAACCACGGAGAGCCGTCGGGCTCCGCGACCCTGTCCTTGGGGCCTTCACAAGGAAGTACGGCGTGGCAGAAGTGAGGAAAAGGCACTGGGGGCAGACGGAATTCTTCCAAATCAGCCTCCTTTCGATGACGGCCGAGGACCACGCGGAACTGGTCTATTCGGACCTGGAGGCGGCCTTCGATGGGGTCGCGCTCGCCTACGACCGGCACATCTTTGGCAATCCGATGAACGTCTGGCTTAGAGACAGATCGGTGGATCTGCTGTCCGAACTGTTCAAGCCAGGGGACACCATAATCGACGTGGGATGCGGAACAGGGACGGAAACCCTCAGGCTGGCGAGCATGGGTATCAGGGTAGTGGCAACGGACATCTCGCAGAAGATGATTGAAGTGCTGACGAAGAAGGCGAAGGCGAGAGGGCTGGAAAAGAACATCATCCCGGTCCATTGCAGGGCACACCAGCTCAGGGAAGGTCTGGCCAAGGTGGGCTACACGAGGGTTGATGGGGCTTACTCGACCTACGGCGCTGTTAACACAGAGCCGCGACTAGAAGAAATGATGGCCAACCTCCACGAGCTAATCCGGCCCGGAGGGAGACTCGTGCTGGGGGTGTGGAACAAATTCTGCCTCTATGAACTCATAGGATACTCGATGCGGATGCGCCCTTCGATGGTCGTGGCTAGGCTCAGGAACCCGGTTCCTGTCGGGAAGTCAAGATTCTGTGTGGCTACAAACGCATTTTCTGTCGGAGACTTGAGCCGTCAGATTCACGGATGGTTTGGATTGGAGTCTGTCAGAGGAGTGTGCATACTACTTCCCCCTTCGAATCTGACCAGATATCTCCCCAAGGGGCGCCTCCTCCAGCTCTTCAAGGGACTGGATGTTTCTCTTCAGTCCAAGAATCCTTGGTGTCGGCTCGGTGACCACTTCCTGGGGGTCTATAGCAGAATTGGATGACCAGGGCCCCTCCGGGAGTATGTATGATTCAGAGGAAGCCCTCGGGACCGCACGCTGTGTCTGGGACGATGCGCTTTGAGACTCATAAACGAACGGACGATGTTCAAAGTGCTCCTCGACGGGGATGGGCTGATTCTGTCTGTCACTATGAAGAAGAGAGCATTCTTCGTGTTCCTTTCTTCGGCATTCGTGGGCTGCAAGACAGCGCCGACCACCGACCCCAATCTTGGGATTGTGGAGCTGTGCGGATACGACATCAAGAAGATTGTCAGAGAATGGCCGAGGCTCTACAGGGTAAGCGTTCCAGAAGACCAGGCCTCGGACCCCCATGCAGCTTTCTCGAAAACCAACCGGTGACTCCGGCCCGACCCCGGGGGCATGCGTCGAGAGGTTAGGCGTACGACATCATGCTGGATGAGATGCCTTCCGCATGGAAATGGCATTTGCACGGAGGGCAAACGCGAGTCCGGGCCGCCTTTCTTCCACTTTCGGATAGCTCAGCCACCTGGGTCCACTCGACGCGCCCGAACAGGTTCCTTTTTCTGGTCCCTATTCGTTCGTCTGCCTCAGGATTCTCCACTTCCATGGCTGAATGAATCCTCGCAAGAACTTCAGATAAAACAAGGGGGTGTACGCGAGATTCTTCGGGCTCCTGCTGTTGAGGCTCTGTAATAGGACAACTTGAGCAGTAAAGACGAGCTGGCCGACGTCAAAGCCCGCGACGACTCGAGTGTTCGCCCCCTCCCACTCAGGCTTGTATCTTCTATACTGGGATCTGTGAATCATGGCGCCGGAAACGAAGACGACGGACAGTCCCATGCTCCGGAGCCTCCTTCTTACATAGAACTCTTCGCGGGCATTGATGGACGACGGAATTATCCTTCCCTGGAAGTCCTTCGCGCGCAGAACTAAAAGACCCATGGGTAGGCCATAGGCGAATCTATGACCGGCCGACATCCCGACTACCGCTCCCGCCGTCGGGTCCTCTAGGATTCCGATTGCGACGTCAAAGAAGCGAGGCTGGATTATTTCTTCGTCGCTGTCCACGAATGCGAGGTGCTCGGTCTTGCACATGTCGAACCCCAGCTGTCGGGCGTAGCCAAGGCCTATGTTGTGAGAGATGACTTCCGCGCCCAGTCGTCGGGCTATCTCGACAGTTCTGTCGACACTGCTTTGGTCGATTACCACTATCTTGACGTGCGGTTCGCTTCTGGAGATGCTCAGCAGGCACTTCTCGAGGGTCGCCTCTGAATTCCGAGTGCACACGAAGACCGTGAGGCCAGGAGATTCTCTTGTCGACCGCAAACGATTCACCAAATCGACTTCGCGCATATAAATTACCGAAGAGGCGCCTCTTCCATCTGAGCCAGGGGCGCGCCACGAAGCCATCGTCTCGCCCCAGCCGTCAGATTCCGCCTGCTTCAGATCCGGTGCAGGTGGTCCCTCTTCTTTCGATGTGGCCACTTCGATTTTCCACGGTCGCGTTCACGCCTCCGAGGACGGGCTCCATTTTGATGGAGGGACCCTGGCCCTGACAAGTGTGCGGGGGGAGGGATTCGAACCCTCGAACCCCTAAGGGATGAGGTCCTGAGCCTCACGCCGTTGACCAGGCTGGGCGACCCCCGCGCTATCCCGAGCGAGCCTAACCTTCACTTTAAGAACATTGAACCGGGTCGAGCACTTTCGCGCCACTCTCCCATCCAAAGAGCCCTGCCTGTGAATTTCCCGTTAAATTCAGGCCACAGTCCGCAATCGCACAATGGGGAAGCTCCGCTATCTCTACGAGCAGGGGGTCGACGTGAAGGAAGAGTCTGTCTATTACTGTTCCGGCTGCGATTGCGTCCTGAAACTCGGTGGAGGTCCACATGCAGGCAACGTCGTGCGCCCCCCTGTCAGCTCCTGCACCAATCACGACTGCCCGCTCGAAAGTCCCGAACAAACGCTCGCCCCGAGGCCGGAGGCGCTGTTCCGGCCGGCCTCTTCGATCCCCCATTTCGCTCTAGGATTCCCCCCGCTGGACTCACTCCTGAGACCCCTGTCTGAAAAACACCTCTTGGTATTCAGCGGAGACCAATCTTCGATTGTGGCAGAACTGGCGGCGTTCAGGGCCCAGCTCCCCGTCGAATCGGGCGGCCTCGACTCCCCAGTCTTGTTCATAGACGGGGGCAACCGCTCTGACCCATACCTTCTTTCGTCCTTCGCCAAGCAGGGAGGCGTTGGGCCCCGGTCCACGATGAGGCGTGTCGCTTCATGTCGTGTCTTCACGCTCTATCAACTGGCCGAGCTGGTTTCAGAGCGCCTGGTGGGTGCTGCCGAAAACTACGGGGCAAGATTGGTGGTGCTCGCCGACGTCCTCGGCACTTTCAACGAGCCGGAGCTAGACGAGAGGGAAGCGAGGCGCATTCTGAGCGGCATCTCTGAAGGCGTAGAAGAGCTAAAGGAGCGTTCTCTTGTCATCGCGACCCTGCCGTCGCCGAACAAGTACGACGGGCTGGTCATGTCCTGGGCTGACGCTGCAATCTCTCTGTCACACAGCAGGGACGGCATCCGGGCGGAGCGCCTCGGACGGAGTAGCCTGGCTCCCGCAGCAGTCACCTTCAAACCTAACCTGCTGCTGAAGGCAGCGAGAACGGGGGGTCCGCGCTGATGGGTCGGACCATCCCTTCGTTCCGGATAGCCGAATCTCAGGAGGCTACCGAATGGAGGGCATTCAGGAGGGCCCTCCCGAAGCGGGACAGGGGTGACTTCGACGACCTGCTCCGCTCGGCGAGGCTTTACACATCGGCTTCCTCCGCCGCCGTCAGGCCGTCGAAGTTCGAAGGCATGGCCATGGCCATCGCCTTCCATCATTACAGGCTCCTCGAACGGTCGATCAAGACGTCGGACGCCGGACGAGGCGAGACGAAGAGATGACCCTCTCAGACGGAGAAGTCGTTGGAGGGCTTGACAGTTGGCGCCGCTTCGCAGATGCTCTACCGGAGGAGGACAGGGCGCGCTTCGCCCAGATGATCCAGACGTGTTCCAGATATTTTCCCGCGATACAAGCCAGAGACTCGGCCTTCCCCGACGAGGCGCTCATCATGTGTCTCCTGCTCGCGCAACGCAAGGCCATTGTCTGGTTGACGGGATTGGCGAATTCAAGGGTCAGAGAAGATGCGCGGCTGGATACTTGATCTCTACCCGGGCAGCCCCGGCGAGATGGTTGTCTGGCTGAAGACCGAGAACGGCAAGGCGGTGAGGCTGACCGACCGCTGGTCTCCATCGATGTTCGTGGGGGCGGGCACTACGTCCGATCTCGCCGTCCCGGCCCGTACACTCCGCGACGAGTTCATGTGGGCCGCGGTGGTCCGGAAGCGCGAAGCGGTGACCAGCTCCGAGTGGTCAGACGTGCTCGAAGCGAAGCTCACGGACGCCAGGAGGGTCCAACAGGTGGCCGAGCGGATAGAGCGGCTGGGCCCTTTCGGGACGTTCAGAATTTATAATGCAGACATACCTCCTGGCCAGAACTACCTCTACGAGAAGGATCTCTTCCCTCTCGCCTTCTGCGATGTGGAGAGCGATGGAAGGAGGCTGAGTTGGACGCTCGAAGACGACGTCTGGGCCTGCGACTATGCCCTGCCCCCGCTAAGATCAGCCGAGCTCGACACGCAGGTGGCGAAGACGGGAAAGCTGCCGAAGCCCACGGACAGGATATGGTCGTTCACACTGAAGTGCGACGGCGAGGCCATGGTCCTTGACGGCCAGGGCGAAGCAGACAAGCTGCTCGGCCTGGCAGAGGCGGTCCGCAAGGCCGACCCGGACATCATCCTGACCAAGGACGGTGACACATTCCTCTTCCCCTACCTCGTCAGGCGTGCAGAGGCCAACGGCATCAGGCTGTCTCTCGACAGGGACGGCGTCCCCCTAAGGCTTCCATCGAAGCCAGGCACCTCCTACTTCAGCTACGGGCAGATCCACTACAAGCCCTCGGCGACGAAACTCCGCGGCCGGGTGCACATAGACACCAACGCCTCCTTCGCCTACTCCGAGGCAGGGTTCGATGGGCTCTTCGAGCTGAGCAGGATCTGTCGCATGCCCCTGCACACTTCCAGCAGGGCCAGCATAGGGAAAGCCCTCTCCAGCCTGCAGTTCTACCATGCATTCAAGGCAGACCTCCTGGTTCCCTGGAAGCCCACCCTGGCGGAGCGGTTCAAAGGCAGGGACGAGCTGCTGGTGGCGGACAGAGGCGGTTTCATCTTCGAGCCGAGGGCCGGGGTGTACGAAGGCGTCGGCGAACTGGACTTCTCGGCCCTCTATCCAAACATCATGTATAGGAAGAACATCTCGGCCGAGACAGTCAGGTGCGCCTGCTGCCCCGATTCGGAGAACCGCGTGCCCGAGCTGGGATGGAACACATGCAGGCAAGAGGGAATCGTCCCACGCTCAATCAGGATCATAGTGGAGAAGAGGCTTCGCTACAAGGAGATTAAGGGGAATGTGCCCGACGGCGCGGTCCGAGCCCGCTATGATGCCAGGCAGGCGGCCCTCAAATGGCTGGGGGTGACGACGTTCGGATACCTCGGTTTCAACAACGCGAAGTTTGGCCGCATCGACGCCCACATCGCCGTCTGTGCCTGGGATAGGAAGATCATAACCGACGCCGCCAAGGCCGCCGAGGCCAGGGGCTTCGAGGTCGTGCACGGCATCGTGGACTCCCTGTGGCTCTGGAAAGAGGGCGCGGGCAGGGACGATTACCTCAAGCTCAAAACCGAACTGGAAGCGAAGGCGGGGTTCGCCATGTCGTTCGAAGGCGTTTACAAGTGGGTGGCCTTCCTGCCGTCGAAGTCGGAGCCGGGGCTCCCAGTGCTCAACAGATATTTCGGTGCCTACGAGGAAGGCGGCCTGAAGGTGAGGGGCATCGAGGCGCGGCGCCACGACACGCCTCCGGCCTTCAGGAGATGCCAGATGGGCATCCTGAAAGTCCTGGCTGAGGCAGACACCGTGGAGGGGGCGAAGGCCAGGGTCCCTGAGTGCGTCGAGGCCTTCTTCAGCTACGCAGGAGCGCTCGAGCGGCATGAGATCCAAACATCTGAGCTGGCCTTCTCGACCAACCTCTCAAAAGCGCCAGGAGAGTACACCACGGCGACAGTGCAGCACGCCGCAGTGAAGCAGCTGGTCAGCGAGGGGGTCGAACTGCACGCCGGGGAAGGGATACGCTATGTCATCACAGACTACCAGAGCAGAGGCTCAAAGCGGGCTGCGCCGCTCGACATGGTCGAGGATGTGAACCGCTACGATTCGGGCCGCTACATCAGGCTGCTGGCTGAAACATGTTCATCAGTCCTCGAGCCCTTCGACCCGACATACGCCGCGGAGGGGTTGCTGGCGCGTCTTGAGGCGCGGAGGAGCGGCGCCTTCACCAACTGAATACCCTCACGGGCCTTATCTTCAGGATGGGGGACTCCCCTTCTCCCCACGGGTTCGTCCTGTAGCGCTCGAACCGGTCGAAGAGTATCTGTAGCAGTCGGAGGTACTCCTTCCCGCTCTCAATAATCTCACACTCCCCCTGAATCATCACCGCCTTGTTCGGACGGTAGTCGTCCACTACGAGCGCAACCCTCTTGTTCTCCTTCAGGTTACTCAGCTTCCTCGTCCCATAGTCGGTGACCAGCACTATGTCTTCTCCGTCGAGGGCGTAGATTAGGGGGACAACGTGGGGCGTAGCGTCCTTCGAGGCGGTCGCCAGCCTGCACACTTCGTGGGCCTTCAGGAAGCTCAGCTGCTCCAGCGTCAGGGCTCCCACGAGACAAAGGCTCGGCCAGCATTACAATAACGTTTACCAACGGTCATCCCGCCTGCACGCTGCCATTGACCATCGACGCGACAATCTGCCATGTAATCCGAGGCAGCAGGCTGCTGCTGAAGAAGGCAACCAGGGGGATAAGCGCCGGAAAGTGGAACGGCCCGGGAGGGAAGATAGAGCCCGGAGAGACCCCCGCGAAATGCGTGATCAGGGAGGTGAGGGAAGAGACTTCGCTATCCATCGCCAATCCTCTCTACCACGGCAGGATCGGGTTCTGTATGAATGGAGGGAAGGGCCTCGACTATGTGGTGCACGTATTCTCGGCCAGGCATTTCTCGGGGAGCCCCCACTCGAGCGTAGAAGGGAGAGTCAGATGGTTTGACTTCCAAGAAATACCTTACTCGAAGATGTGGGATGACGACAGGTACTGGCTCCCATTATTGCTCAATGGCATCACCTTCGACGCCCGCTTCTCCTATGACAGGGGGAACCAACGCGTGGTCGAATACGAAATCAAGTCTCGGACAGGCCTCTAGCCGAGCGCGCCTTAGTGAGGCGGGCCCCGGGAACGGCTTAAAGCAGGCGCAGACGGCGTGGCCATGGCTGCTAAGCAGAGGCAGATTGCAGCTCCCACCAGCGGACCTACGAAAATCACTCTGCTAGAGGAGCTCGCGGATTCATGTCCGACGAGACCTCAGTCGCTCTCCGCGCTGGGCCGTTGGGTTGAGCCTTGCATAGTGCTTAAGACCAACTCCGCCCTCGCGATTACGAATGTCGTTTTCCGCCGACCTCGCCTGGGAGCGGGTGAAGACGTTAGCTCCATTCCCTGGCCACCTCGAGCCCTACTACCGAGATATATTGTCACAATACGAAGCCGCCCACAGGCTGGCTTCGACGGCGAGGACGAAAGGGCTTGATGCCACCCGCATCGTCGAGAGCAAGACGGTCTTCGACCTGGCGGACAGAGTCAATCAGATGCTCCGTTTGGACCAGTTCGAGGGGCTGGTCGACAGGCTCAGGGAGCTACTTCACAGCACATCGAAGGAACGCGCAGCCCTGACGATATCCCAGGAGATCGCATTGGGCAAGTTCGGAGCCCTAGAGAGACACGAAGCCCTGAGCTACGGTGTGAGGGCTGGGTTGGCAGTGATGACGGACGGGGTCACCGTGGCCCCACTGGAAGGGATTTCCGGGGTCACAATCAAGCAGAACGATGACAACACCGACTACGTCTCTGTCTCATATGCTGGGCCCATGCGCTCGGCCGGGGGGACGGAGGCAGCGTTCTCGCTGGTCATCGCGGACGTGACAGCAAAGAAGCTGGGTCTGAGCAACTACAGGGCGCGCCAGGAGGAAATCGACCGCTTCGCAGAGGAGCTGCGGATTTACGAACGTGACGTCGCGAACTTCCAGTACAAAGTTACCGACGACGACATCCGCCGAGCCATATCGAACTTGCCGGTCGAGATCGACGGCATCGAAACTGATCCAATCGAAGTGGTGGTCCACAGGAATCTGAAGCGGGTGACCACGGACCGGCTCAGGGGAGGCGCTCTGAGGGTTCTGAACGACGGCGTGATAGGCCGGGCGCACAAGCTGTCGAAGAAGCTCGCGAGTCTGAACATATCGGGATGGGACTTCCTCGGCCAGCTGAAGGGAGGGACTCAGCAGACGACGAACGAGACTGAGAAGGCCGGCGCCCACTTCGAAGAGGTCATCTCGGGGAGGGCGGTCCTCTCGATGCCGCGGAGCAAAGGAGGCTTCAGGTTACGCTATGGCCGCTCGATCAATACGGGGCTTTCCACGATTGGGATACACCCCGCGGTCGCAACCCTCCTCGACTTCCCCGTGGTCACTGGAACCCAGGTGAAGGTGGACATGCCAGGGAAGGCTGCCACCATCGCTTTCGTCGACTCCATCGAGGGGCCCACCATCTTGACGAAAGATGGAGATGTCCTCAAGGTCTCGACGGTGTCGCAGGCTGAGGGGGTGCGCGACATCATGTCGAAGATAATAGACCTCGGAGACGTCCTAATCAGCTACGGCGACTTCTTGGAGAGCAACAAGGCACTGCAGCCGTCGCCATACGTCTCCGAGTGGTGGTCTCAGGACCTCGCCCGGCTGATGGCAGAGCTGCCGGGTTCTGCCGAAGTTCTCGCCGCTGCAGGGATAAGCAACGGCAGGGCCAAGGCGCTAGCCTCCCCGACCATCACCCCGAACGCCGCCGAAGCAATAGCGATCTCACGTTCACTCGGCATCCCATTGCACCCTTCCCATACCCCACGTTTCGACAGGGTCGAGCCTTCCGACCTGGCCGAGCTGCGGAAGAGCGCCAGGATCGAGGGGAATGAAGTAGTCATCGACATAACTGTCCCACACGTCCGCTGGATACTGAACACATGCCTGGTAGAGCACAGGAAAGATGGAGGGGTGGCCATAGTCGGCGGCGAAACCGCCGTCGTCCTCCGAACCCTGCTCAGGCTCGACGAGCCCGAATCAGCAGTGCCTCCGGAAGAACCGGACTACATCAAGCGCCTGTCGGGGATCCAGCTGGGGAGGCAGAGCACCACTACCATCGGAATAAGGGTGGGGAGACCCGAAAAGGCCATGGTGAGGAGGTTGAAGCCCCCGGTACACGTGCTCTTCCCAGTGGGTTACGAAGGGGGGGCAATGAGAGATGTCTTCGCGGCGGCCAGGGCTGGGAGGGCAGAGATAGAGGCCATCAACCTGCACTGCTACAGTTGCAACCAAAGACGGCTGAGTCTGAAGTGCGAGGTCTGCGGTGAGGAGACCTCGCCATACATGGCCTGTCCGCGGTGCGGCGCCACAACGCAGGAAGCCGTCTGTCCGAACTGCAGGGCGAAGACTCTCCCGTACTCCAAGATGGACTTCGACTTCAAATCGCGACTGGAGGCGATAAGGGCGAAGATCCCGCACTCTTCGTCGAGGCCAGTGAAAGGCGTAAGGGGCTTGACGAGCGTCTCCAAGGTCCCAGAAGCGCTTGAGAAAGGCATCATCCGGAGCAGACACGACGCCTTCGTCTACAAGGATGGCACTCTGAGGATAGACGCCACCAATGAGCCTCTGACCCACTTCAGGCCGCGGGACGTGAAGGGGGACATCCAGACCCTGGTGCGCCTCGGCTACACGCACGACCACAAGGGGGCCCCGCTCCAGTCAGAAGACCAGGTGCTGGAGCTCAAGCCCCAGGACGTCATCGTCCCCCTGGACATCAGCAACGACCTGCTGAAAATGGCCCAATGCATCGACGACGAGCTGCAGAACCTATACGGCTTGGAGCCGTTCTACAACGTGGCAAGACCGGACGACCTGCTGGGAAAGCTCCTGATAGGACTCGCGCCTCACACTTCAGTCGGAGTGGCCGGGAGGATAGTGGGGTTCTCAGCCACAGAGGTCTGCCTCGCAAACCCCTACTGGCACTCCGCGAAGAGGCGGGACTGCGACGGCGATGGCGATTCCCTCATCCTGCTCGTCGATGCTCTTCTCAACTTCTCGTTGCAGTACGTCCCTGCACAGATAGGCGGCTACATGGACACCCCGCTCCTGATACAGCCGGTGATCCTGCCGGCAGAGGTGGATGAACAGGCCCACAATTTCGATGTCGCTTGGACCTACCCCCTCGAGTTCTACGAGAAGACCCTGAGCACCCCCCCTGCGGCCTCCGTGGCGGGACTGATCGAAAGCATAGGTTCGCGTCTGGATAGCGAAACACAGTTCTACGGCTACGGGTTCACGCACCCGACAAGCGCCATCACAATAAAGCGCCCCAGGGCTTCGTATTCGACGCTGAAGACCCTCAATGAGAAAATCGCCAAGCAAATCGAGGTCGCGACCCTGGTGGAGGCGGTGTCAACCCGCGACGTGGTCGAGTCCATAATCAAGACCCACCTCATCAGGGACATCATGGGGAATGCGAAGAAATACGCTACACAGGCCTTCAAGTGCAAGGGCTGCGGCCTGACACTGAGGCGCCCCCCGCTCTCGTCGAAGTGCCCCAGCTGCGGCGGAGAGATCAGGGGCACCCTGACCAGGGCTTCGGTGGAGAAGTACCTGCGGATTGCGCAACGCCTGGCGCGAGAGTACGACGTCGACGCGTACCTGAGAAACCGGCTCGACATGCTCCAGAGAGAGCTGGATCAGCTCTTCCAGGGACCGAGGAAGGCGGACCAGCTGGAGCTGACCGACTTCCTGAGGCCCACATTAGCTGAATGAGTAGGCTGGCGTGTCCCGGAACGAGTACTTGACCTTCTGGTATCCCTTCCTAAGATTTCTGATCCTGACAGCCACTTCGCGCCTCTTCGTCCCGCCTAGCGCCAGATGGACCAGTTCGGCCACTTCCCTCATCTCTGACTTGCCCATCCCCAATCGAGTCAGTTCTGACACGCCCAGCCTGATTCCTCCTGGGTTCGTATAGTGTCTCCCTGCCTGCAGGTCCCCAGGAATCGGCTCCCTGTTGCAGATGATATTCTGGTCCTCCAGCAGCTTCTCGATGACCCCCCCATCAGCGTACTTGGTCACGTCGAGCGCGACCTGGTGGGACATGGTGTAGCCGTTCTTCTCTCCAAGGACCTGCTCGCCCAGCTCGGCCAGTCTCCCCGCGAGCGTCTGGGCGTTGGCTACGACGTCCTTCGCATATCTGCGTCCGAACTGGAGGAACTCTGCGAATACCATGGCCTTGGCCGCCACATTGTGAAGGTGGTGGTTGCTCGCAGTGCCAGGGAAGACGGCCTTCTTGAGAGGCTCCGCGAACTCCGCCGTGGACGCGATGGCGCCTCCCTGCGGCCCGAAGAGCACCTTGTGCGTGCTCATTGTCATTATCTGGGCGCCCTCCCTGAGGGGGTCCTGGAACTGCCCGCCCGCTATCAGTCCGGCTACGTGGGCCGCGTCGTAGCACACGACTCCCCCCTTGTCACGTATCGCCTGCGCCAGCTCCTTGATGGGGTGCGGAAAGAGGAACAGACTGCAGCCGAACATGGCGAGTTTGAGGGACGGCAGGGCCGCTATCCTCTTCTTCGTCTCATCGACGTCGATGTTCATCGAGTCCTTGTCGAACGCGAAGTAAGACACCTCGAGCGAGTGCACCAGCCCCGCCGTGCCCCCGAAGTCCCTCTTCCCATGTGAGATGTGCCCTCCATTGGGTATGGAGAGTGCCATCATCATGTCCCCGGGGCCGCTGAGCGCCGAGTAAACCGCGAGGTTTGCATTGACCCCCGAGACGGGCCTGACATCGATGTGGTCGGCCCTGAACAGCCGCTTGCCGAGGGCGATGGCCCGCAGCTCTATCTGGTCTATGTACTTGCATCCGGCGTAGACCCTCTCGCCCGGCCATCCTTCCGCGTACCTGTGGCCGAGGTCGGACGAAAGAACCCTCCTGACAGGCTCTGAGGCAAGGTTCTCGCTGGCTATCATCGGAAGGCTCTCCGAGAACCACTTCTCGTGGGAGCGGACCCTGCTGATTACCGCTTTGAATTCCGATTCGTAGGAGGGCATGAAGCAAGGCACGCCCCCAAGTTAATTATACATTTGGCGGGTCCGCGAGCCCGGCGCGGCGCCTTCGGTTTATACGGGAACACCCCCGGGGTGTGTCAGCAATGGCATCGAGCGGGAGACCCGGGGCCTGCATAGAGCTCACCCACGTGAGCAAGTCCTACGGCAAGGTGCCAGCGCTCAACGACCTTAGTTTCGACATTCCAGTGGGGGGGAGGTACTCACTCCTGGGTCCCAACGGCGCGGGCAAGTCCACCACCCTCAAGCTCCTCATCGGATCTCTCCGCCCCGATACGGGAAATATCAGGATTCTCGGCTCTTCTCCGGACAGCCGGGACTCCAAGGCGGTGGTAGGTTACCTCCCCGAGGACGCCCTTCCATACAGGATGCTCTCCGTAAGGGAGAACCTCGAATACATCGGGGCGCTGCGGGGTGTGCCCGACGTGAAGGGCAGGACAGACTTCTTCCTGGACGAGCTGGACCTGAGGCAGTACGAGAAGGCGAACGTCGGGAGGCTTTCGAGAGGGAACACACAGAAACTCGCCATAGCGCTCGCCCTCATACACTCTCCGAAGGTACTGCTCTTGGACGAGCCTCTGAACTACCTCGACATCCCGACACAGGAGAAAGTGATCGGCCTCTTGGACAGGCTGGAGGGGACGCACCTTGTGTCCACGCACATCATGTCTATCGCCAACAGGCTCACGGACAGCGTGATTATGATATCGAAGGGGATGTTCCTATGGGAAGGCACCATCGAGGAGCTGAGGAATAGGGGTTCCCCAGAGGAGCCAATAGAGAAGGTGGTGGCGAGGATGATGACCGGTGCTTCTTAGCCTCCTGAAGTTCGTCGTAAGGACCCGCTTCTCCAGGCCCTTCCTGATTTTCATGGCAATCATGTTCGTCTACTACATCGGGATTTCACAAGCCATCCCACATCAGTCAGAGGGGGAGATCCTGGGTTACTATGGGACGGCAATCATCGCCTTCTTCCTCGCCATGTCGCTGGCAACCGGAGGTGTGATGATCTTAAAGTCAGACAGGGACTACCTCTTCACCCTCCCCCTCAGCACCAGGGACCTCTCAGTCTCCATATTTTTCTCGCAGTTCATGGCCTTCGGGATTACCATCCTGCTCATGTTCGGCTATCTGTACCAGTCGTTCGATTCTCCACTTCTCTTGGTCGACCTGATAGCCCTCGCCATGACCTTCACCTCCCTCGGCATAGTCGCTCCTACAATCACCACCAGAGTGAGACTCATGCTGTCGGCCGCGCTTGCCCTGTGGACGCTGCTAGCTTTCGTCAACTTCCCGTTCTCCCCCGGATCGGCGTTCTATGGGAACCTCTATGACGGGACAGCGATCCTTGTCGGCCTCGCCGCGGTGACCACGGGAGCCGCCTTCAGAGGGCTCTCGCGAATCGAGCTCGACATGATGAAGAACCTGGTGAGGTCGACGTCGACCGAGATAAAGTCCCCTATGAGCTACGCGGGGAAGAGCCCCATCGGGGCAATTTATTCCATGAATCTGTCGTCGATTTCGCTGGCGGGGAGGATGAACATGGCGGGAACATCACGTTACGTCTCGAGGAGGGTGAAGACCAGGTGGGTGGTCACCACGGCGTCTATCCTGGCGGCCGCCTACTTCGTGCTCGTCGTCCGACAAGGGCCTCCACAGCCATTCGCCGCAGGCTCCAACTCTCTCCCTACATCGGTACTGGTCCCAATCATCCTTTCCTTCTTCGCCTTCTTCCTATCTCAGTCCGTGATCACGAACGAGAGAGTCTGGCTGTCTCTCACGTCCCTTCCCCCGGCTATGTACTTCAGACATCTAGTAGCTTCGAGGGTAGCGTCACTGCTCGTAATGCTGGCCCCCTTCGCTGCCGCTGATGCCACTCTCTTCGCGCTAGGCTACGGTGAGGCCCTGGGCGCTCTCGTGGTCACGGTGGCCGTGATCCCGAGCGCCTTCGTACTCGAGATACTGTGGGCCGCCTACGTCGCCCCCATCCAGGTCAAGGGGGATGACCTAACAATGCCCGCCCAGTTCAGCCTGAGGCAGATGTCCGCCACCCTCCCAATGGTGGCCGTCTTGATTCTGGTCTCAGTCGCCGTCCTTTTCCCACTCGTAGCCTTGATCGAGGGAGGGGCGCTCATCGTGACGAGCGCGACCCTCACCACGAATGCAGGCTTCTGGAGCAGGGTCGTCACCAGGCTTACGGAGAGCGGTTTCATATGAAACCCGGCGTTACGCTTAAGAACAGTATGGCCAGCCGACGCTCTCAATGAGCAAGAAAGACAACGCCCCGATGCCGGCGTCGAGCGCTGGCCTGCTCACTTTCTTCAACGAGGAGACGCAAGGAGTGAAGATTAGGCCAGAGATAGTCATCATCGGGTCGATTGCCTTGATAGCTGTGTCGATTGTCCTCAACATCTTCGCCTGAGCCGAAGCAGAGAAACAGCTCCTCCACAGAGATTCTGTCGAGCAGATACAGGCATCTGTTCGTCCTCCCGTCATGGCCCAGGCTGATGCTGTACGGCGGAGCCGCGACGCTAGTCCTCGTGCTCGCATCGGGGTGGGAGACCGCAGCGGCAGCCTCGGTCCTGGCCATACTGGCCTTCGCCCTGTCTGCCCTCGCGATTTCAGGCGCCCTAAAACTTGCTGAGAAAGACACCATCGCCAGCTTCAGGCGGATCCTCGCACTGATGCTCGCGGGCGTCCTCCTGTGGCTTGTCCTAGTGGCGGTCGGGGGGAGCTACGCCTGGGCGGCAAGGTCGCCAGGCTCTCTGACCAACGCCTATCTGTACGGGGCCTTCGTTTGCGCAGGCTTGGAGTACCTGATAATCAACGGGGCGTTCACAAAGAGCGCGTCCCTGTCGCTCGGCTTGGCCGCGATACAGCCTGGGGTGACACTGCTGATTGTCAGGTCCGCGGAACTCGAAGCCCATTTGGACGGTGTCGCCTTGGTCTCAGGGGCCATCTCTCTCGCTTTGATCGTCGCCTTCCCTGCGCTCCTGAAACGTAAGAAGACCAGCCGAGGCTACGACGCCCTCAGCCTGTTCCGGGCGTTCATGAAGACCTGGGCAGCGGGCCTCCCGGACGACCTCGAGGGCATGATTGCCGGCCATTCAGAAGAGACAGAAGCCCCCACGAAAGTTCTCCGCCTCAGGACGCGCTCCGGAGACACGTTCATGGTGCTGCCGGGGGTCCACCCTGGGCCGTTCTACCCCATAGGGAGTTACGACCTCCCTGGCATAATCTCAAGGGAGTTCAAGGATATCGGAGCGGTCATGACGCTTCACAGGCCCGGGGGCCACGAGCGGAACCTAGCTACCCGGGCAGACACCATGGAGTATGCCAAGGGCGTGAAGGAACTAGCGAAGTCAATCGTGCCGAATCGAGAAGGCGCCCTCCTCAGGGGCCCTCTGCACGGGCGTGTGGGAAAAGCCACCGCCAGCGTGACCGCCTTCTCCAATGATGCGCTCCTTACCATTTCTTTCGCCCCCTACGGGTCCGACGACCTTGACACAGGAGTGGAGGTCGCCATGACTGAGCTCGGCTCGGAGGTGGGGTTCGACGTGTCGGTGGTGGATGCCCACAACTCGATTTCCGAAGGCCTGGAGTCGCCAGAGACCAGCGATCCCGGGTGGATGCGGCTCTTAGAGGCGGCTTGGAGGAAGGAAGCCAAAGGCTTCGACGCAGCCTACGTCCACTCAGGCGAAGTCGGGTTCGAAGGCAACGGGGACCTTACTGAGAACGGCATCGGTCTCCTCATGATCAGGTCAGGAACAACAAAGTCGGTGCTCATCCTGGCGGATGCGAACAACTCTGCATCCTCCCTACGCGCAGAGGTGCAGAGTGCCCTCGATGCAGCTGGCTATGACCTAGTCGAATTCTGTACTTCGGACAGCCACAACCTAGCCGCTCGGGGGCTGACGGTGCAGCGGGGGTACGAGGCGCTGGGCGAAGCGACCCCCATCAGTGCGATAGCCGAGCTCGCAGTCAAGCTCGCGAAATTAGCTGACTCGAAGCTTGCTCCGGCGGAATATGGCTCGGCGAGCGAAGGCCGAAAGGTAAGGGTTTTCGGGGCGAACGCCCTGGACGAGTTCGCGGCCATCACTCAGACGAGTTCGGCGTTCGCAAGGAGGTACCTCGAGCTAGCCTTGGTCGTCTTGGGGGGGCTGCTGATTGTATCGGTCATTCTCTAGGAAAATGGATTTAGACGCGCTGGAGCACGGGCAACCATGAGCCGCCAAGGTGGTATCTTCATCGCCATCGAGGGGGTCGACGCCGTGGGGAAGAGGACCCAGACCTCCCTCCTGAAGTCCTGGCTCAGGGTCCAGGGCTTGTCGGTCCGCACCCTCTCCTTTCCGGCATACGAGACCGACATCGGGAAGCAGATTCGCGGCTTCCTGGACGGGACGCTAACCTACCCACCCCAGGTGCGAGCTATGTTGTACGCCGCCAACAGGTGGGAGAAGAAGGCGGAATTGGAGGCGACCCTATCGAAGTCTGACGCGGTAATAGTAGACAGATACATAGGGTCCAACCTGGCCTATGGAGTCTCAAGCGGCCTCGACTTGGAGTGGCTGAGGGCCCTGGACACCGGGCTGCCGGAGCCCGACGTCACACTTGTCCTGGACGCCCCCCTCGCCAAGACGATGCCCAGGCGCGGGCGCAGGAAAGACTCCTACGAAGGAGACGTGCGCCTCCAGGCGAGCGCCCGCAGAGCCTACCTCGAGTTGGCCAAAGGGTTCGGGTGGACTGTGGTAGACGCCAGCAGAGGAATACAGGAGGTCAGCGGCTCCATCCGCACGGCGGTGTCGAAGGCCATGGACACAAGGGGCCGAACCATTTAAGATGGCAGGAGCGCGTCAGGACTAGGTTGACGGCCGCTTCCGTGGCCGAGATAAGAGACCCGGTCCATGGCTACATCAAGACGACCGAGGTCGAACGGGAGCTCATCGACTCTCCATATGTCCAGCGACTAAGGCGGATTCACCAGCTCGCCGGCTCGTATATGGTCTATCCAGGTGCCACCCATACCAGGTTTGAGCACGTGGTCGGGACCATGCACGTGGCGGGTCAAGTCGCCGACTCCCTGGCGCGTTCCTATGCTGTGAACAAGGAAATGGTACAGGAAGTCAGGATTGCGGCCCTCCTGCACGACGTCGGGCACGGGCCTTTCTCCCACATGTATGAAGAGGTGCTCACCGGGAAGGCGGAGCGGTCTCACGAAGAAATCTCAAGGCGCGTGATACTCGAGACCACGGTGGGCGACATCCTGAACAGGAACGGCTTCTCCCCGAAGAAAATGTCGGACCTCGCCGTGGGGAGAGCGAAGTCCAAGGCGCCCTTCGTGAATGAAATCATAGCAGGCGGGCTGAGCGCCGACATGATGGACTACCTTCCGCGCGACTCTTACTTCACCGGGGTCGAGTACGGCAAGGTCGACGCCCAGCGGGTGATTGACTCGATGCAAGTGGTCGAGGGGCACCTCGTCATCGACGACGCAGCGCTCTATGCCTACGAGGCCCTGCTGCTCGCCCGCTACGAGATGTTCAAGGCGGTCTACTTCCACAGGACCGTCAGGGCGGCGGAGCTGATGCTTGTGCGGTCGATGCAGCTCGCCGACAGCGTGCTAGGTTTGACTGACCTTTCCAACTTGGAGAGGTATCTGGAGCTGACAGACGAAGTGGTGCTTCACAGACTGGTCACCCTGAAGCCCTCGGACTCGGACCTAAGGGAGGCTAGACGTCTCGCTCTTGGATTCAGAGACAGGCGTCTGGTGAAGTGCGCCTTTGAGCGGGTGATGCAGCGGACGCAAGGAAAAATCGGCAGGATCTTTGCGGACGAAACCGCCAGGGCACAGACGGTCTCGCTGATCGCGAAGGCTGCGCGGACGAGCCCAGACGCGCTTTACTTGGACGTCCCGACCACCCCGTCTGTGCCCAACACTTATTCGAAGGAGGTGTTCAGGACGATAAGTCTAATCAGGGTCGAAGAGAACAGGCGGGTCTTGAAGTCGGTCCCATTGGCCGACCTCCCGCTGGTTAGGTCCATCGCCGGGTTCATGGACGTCCTGCGGGTCTACACGACCCCTGAGAACAGGAGCGCGGTGGCCAGGGTGGCAAACAAAGTCTTCAGCGACGAGAGATTCCTGGCCAGGATGACCTAAAGGCGCGGGGCGCTAAATACTCGGGCGTTCTTCTATCACGTGGGCATAGAGGACAGGTTCGCTTATGCCACATTCCGCCCTGGACAGAGGGAACTCGCCCAACGGGTCCAAGCGGCGTGCCTTGGTGGAGAGATCATCATCGCCGAAGCCATGAGCGGCTTCGGCAAGACGGCGGCGGTCCTCGCTGGCGTCCTGGCTGCGGCGGAAGAATCGGGGTGCAAGGTGGTCTACGCTTGCAGGACGAAGCGACAAATCAACCGGGTGGTGGAAGAAGTCTCAAGGCTGCAGCTCAAGCACCGTTTCAAAGCGGCCTCATTATCCTCCAAGTTCGACTATTGTCTCCTCAGGAGAGGGAGGCGAGTACCCCGGGAGTCCTTCGGCTGGTACTGCACCTTCAACACCAGCAACAACATTTGCTCGTACTTCCTCAATGTCCCCCTGGCTGGAGGGTTCGTCGGCCTCGTAAGGGAGTCACTGCTGAGGGCTCCGAGCCACTCCGAGCTGATGAGCAGCTCCGAAGCCCTCCACGTCTGCCCCTATGAGGTGGCCAGGCTGGCCATCGCCCAGGCAACCGTGGCGGTGGTACCATACCACTACGCCTTTGACAGGAGAACCACTTCTGTACTCTTCGACAGGAATTCGATAGAAAGGTCACACACGATCTTGGTGGTGGACGAGGCGCACAACCTCAGAGAGTTCTACAGGGGCATGAGCTCTGCTGTCATCACCTTCGAGCAGGTCAGGGAGGCGATAAGGGAAGCTGAGGCGATGCTCATGGATGAAGCCGCAGAGTCGCTAGAGTCCCTCCTGAGCACCCTGGAGCAGGTGGCGGCAGAGCACCAGGGATGGATGCTTGACCGGAACACTGTCCTGGACCGGTTTCGCAGCGACCACGGGACCGCCTGGCTTCAGAACTTGGCGTTCGAGCTTAACGCAAGCTCAGGTGCCGCCTGGGGGTCTGTAGTCTATGATAGGCGACTGCCGTCGTTGATTCTTCGCGTCGGAGAGTTCGTCGCCATGCTGACGTCCTCTGACCGCGCTGAGCTGGTGAAGTGGGAAGGCTCGTTCGGCCTAGTTGATCCGGACCCTGTAAGGGACTCGTACGAGTACTTCAGGGGGTTCAGGAGCGCGGTCCTCGTCTCAGCCACGGTTAGCCCATCCAACGTCTTCACTAGGTCCATCGGCCTCAGGCCGGACTTGGTCGCGGTGTACCACGTTGCCGCAGAGCCGGCCGTCAAGGTCAAGACCGCCATCGACACCGGGACCTCAACACGCTATAAGCAGCGTACCCCTCAGATGTACGAGAAGATATCGGAGCGGGTCGCCGCGGTGGTGAAGTCCACAAGTTCAGGGGTCGGGGTCTTCGCCCCTTCCTACACCGTACTGGGGCCTATCTACAAGAGGGTGTCTGAGAGCATCGGCGGAAGGAACATGGTCGCCGAGGCCCCGGGGCTCTCAAACACACAGTCGACAGAGCTCTTCGACTCGTTCAGGTCCGCGGACGACTCTGTCCTGTTCGCGGTCCAGGGAGGGCGCTTCTCGGAGGGGGAAGACTTCGAAGGTGGCGCTATGGGTTCGATAGTTGTGATCGGCATGGCCGTCCCGCCCCCGTCGCCTATGATGTACGCCGAGTACGAATGCCTGAAGAGGACGGGGGAACATGATTCGCACCTCATGCTTTCTCGTCTCCCCGCTCTCAGGAAGGCGTTCCAGGCAGCGGGGAGGCACATCCGAAACCCCGGAAAGCGAGGCTTGGTTTTCTTACTCGACGAAAGGTTCGGCAGCCCTACGACGATAGGGCTGATGCCCTCCTGGCTCAGCCGGGACCTCGTCAAGAGCGACCTCACACCGGACGTAATAGAGTCAATCAGTCGCGGATTCTGGTCGGCCCAGAGCTGACGACGTCCCCCTTCCTGAATGCGATCTTAGCCGCTGCGGCCTGGTCGCGCTGGATTCCCCTGAGCTTCGAGCTGACAGCCGAGGTTCCTGATTCATCTACCACTTCGATTGTTGCGCCTGGTGCTTCCTTCTTCACCATGTCGACCAGCCTAACCGCCGCGGACCTGTTCCCATTTCCAATTCTCACCAGGAGCCTGCTCTCGGGGATGCCTCTGGCGAAGGCGCCAATCCGTGAGCAGACCGCGGCCGCAGACTCGAAGGTGCTCAGTGCGAGCCTCCTTTGGCCGTAGAATACGGCCAGGCCCGTCCTCTTTCCAGGGTCTATGCCGACGAGGATGGTGTCCCCCGCTGCGCCCAGGCGGGAAAGGATCTGGCCCTTGAAGACCCCGGGATTGTCATCCAAGGCCTCGAGCGCCAAGGCCTTCTGTCCGAACTGACTCAATTCGAACTGAGTCGTCAGTATCACGTCGCACTCATGAATGTCCGAGTCTGGCAGGAGGCTCGAAAAGGGGAGCCCGGCCCTCCTGAGCCTCGTCACGAGAGCATAGTAGGCGCTCCCCCTCGAGGTCACTACGCATATCCGACTCAATTTGAACGGTGAGATTCGACAAGCTCTTCTCCCCTATTGAGCTTTGGGCAGGGTGTCAATCCAGACGACCGAGAGGAGCCCGAATGCTAGGGCATACGGCTACAGGCCGAAGATGGACGCCGTCATGATTCCAAAGTATCGAGACAGCGCCATAGACCAGGGCCCCGCCCCGACCTGAGTTGGGCGCGGCTTCGTGCCAGCCCCATGAGCAACTAGGAGCTTCCAGTTTTTGAGAGTCTTGCGGTCCAGACGGGTCTTTGACAGGCGATATGTTATCCCTCGGCTCCAAATCATTTATCCCGATCGTCCAACGAGCCCGCATGAGGGACCATGGCTCGCAAACCAAATCAGACATCCGCGGACGGGATACTCATCACCTGCGGTTCGACTACGGCGTTGATTGATCCTCTTGGAGCGTACGTCAGGCGCCTTTCAATCGGCGGCGTCCCGATTGTCAAGCCAAGCACAGATGGGATTCAGACCCACGGCGGCATCGCCGTCCTGCTGCCATATGCTGGAAGAGTAAAGCGAGGCAGATACAGCTTCGAGGGAAAAGCGTTCGAGCTCCCGACCCGGAAGGACGGCCACGCAATCCACGGATTCGCCAAAGACACTCTGTGGGGGGTCTCCACTGGGAAAGTGGGCTCAGTCTCGTTGGCGGCGAGGCTGCGGAGTAGAGGATACCCCGGCGCGCTAACGGCATCCATATCATACTCGGTGGGAGCGAGGACGTTTTCGACCGACTGCACTGTCAGGAACGCCGGAGATGGTGACGTGCCAGTCGAGGTCGGGTTCCATCCATACTTCTTAGCAGGGGAGTGGAGCATCAGGGCCAGCTCACCCATCTATCGTTACCAACTCGCAGACCGCTACTTCCCCACGGGAGAACGCTCGCGCTGCTTCTTGGAGAATGCGGAAAAGGCGGAGTGGGACGACTGCTTCAGGGCTGCGGGGCGCATCACACTCTTCACGGGTGGAAGGGAACTTGAACTGCGGAGGAGGAACATGCCATATTTCGTCTTGTACAACGGGAAGTACGCCGGAGGGGAGTCTGTGGCCCTCGAGCCTTACAGCGGCCTCCCCGACGCTTATAACAACGGGATTGGGCTACGTACGCTGTCTCCGGGGCAGGCATTCCGGTGCGGCTATGCTCTTGCCCTCTCCTGAATGTCAACAACCTTCAAGTAGAAAGTCCAGGCATGAATTCTTTGCATGTCCGAAGGTGTCAACCACCGTTGGGTGCTCGCGAAGAGGCCGGCAGGGAGCGTTGGTCACGAGAACTTCCGATGGATTGAGTCCCCGGTCCCCTCCCCAACCGAGGGGCAGGTTTTAGTCAAGAACCTCTGGCTCTCTCTCGACCCTACACAGATACTGTTTACCTACGAAGAATCTGGAGAAAACACCATCCCCCTGGGCGGGGTCATGAAGTGTATAGCCTCTGGCCAGATAGTCGAGTCGAGGCTCCCCGGGTATGCCCCCGGCGACATCGTGCAGGGGTGGTTCGGGTGGGAGGACTACACGGTCGTTGACGACCGCCCACAGCTTGCACCAGGTCTCTTCCCGTTGACGAAGATCCCCGCCGACATCGCGCCCGAACTGGCGATCGGGACCCTCGGTCTTACGGGGATGGCGGCCTACCTCGGGACCATGGACGTCGGTCAGCCGAAGCCCGGGGAGACGTTCGTGGTGTCGAGCGCGGCGGGGGGTGTCGGGTCCGTCGCGGGGCAGATAGCCAAGATGCACGGCTCCAGGGTCGTAGGCATCGCCGGAGGGAAGGAGCGCTGCAGGCGGGTAGTCAGCGACCTCGGCTTCGACGGCGCCATCGACAGGCGCTCGGAGGACATAGGTTCCAGGCTGGACCAGCTCTGTCCCGACGGAGTAGACGTCTTCTTCGACAACAACGCCCTCCCGGCCATGATGAACGTTGTGCTCGCTAGGATGCGGTCCCAGGGAAGGATCGTCCTCTGCGGGGCGTCCCAGTACTACATCGGAGACCAGAGTACGGGGGGGTTGGATTACATCTCTCTGATCATGAAGAGGGTGAGGATGGAGGGAGTGTACGCGAACGACTCCGGTGACCGATTCCCGGAAGCGAGGAGGGTCCTGGGTGGCTGGATCAAGGAAGGGAAGCTGAAGCCGGTCGAGGATGTCATGGTAGGGCTTGGGAACGCCCCCAGGGCGCTCCAGCGGGTGTTCGCAGGCGAGAACTTCGGCAAGCAACTGCTGAAAATCTGACCCCGGGGACTCCGCTATTGCCGCGCGCTTCAAGGGGTTTATGTCCGAGGAGCGCGACCAGCGCACGTGCACCCCAGGCAGCAGGCGAGGTCGACGAGGGGATCCAGACGGGCCATCGTCTGCGACTTCGACGGGACGATTACCAGCTTGGATACGGGGCAATTGGTCCTGACTAGGCTATCAGACGGCGACTGGAGATACTACCACGAGCAGTACGTTCATGGTGCCTTCTCCTTCGAAGAGTGCCTCCGCCGACAATACTCCCACGTGACTAATGCCACGAAGGCAACAGTTCTGAGGCTGGTCGACGAGCACGTGCGTGTCAGGCCGGGCTTTGAGGAACTGCTGGTCGCAGCCGCGCTCGCGGACGTCCCCATCGCCATCGCCAGCTACGGCCTCGACTTCTGCATCGAGCACGTCCTGGGCCGCATACATAATGGGAGCGCCATCCAGATCTATTCGCCGAGGACAGAGATGAAGGCGGGCGGTGTCACTCTCGCCTTCCTACCGCTGCGCACGGAGGGAGCAGTCAACCTGAAAGACGATGTAGTGCGCCAGTACAAACAGAAGGGGTTCGAAATGCTCTTCGTCGGGGACGGCGCCTCAGATCTGCCAGCAGTCAAGGAGGCCGACGTGAGTTTCGCCATTGAGGGGTCGGAACTCGCGACGACGTGCGAGAGAGAGGGAATCCAGTGCGCCACCATGGCCGACTTCTGGCCCATGGTGGACGTCCTCACGCGATGAAAAGGTTCGTACCCCCAGAATCCGTTACGAACGGCATCGGCTGCGGCGCCCCGGGTGTCAGGTCTCCATCCCTCGAGCGAGGTAGGCGGAAGCCCATCTCGGTGACCGTTTACTTCGATACCGTTGTCTTCAGCGCCCTCTTCTCTAAACTGAAAAGTCACCGCGCGCGTCTGTGTGACCGAGGAAAAGGGACGCAGGTTAGTTATAAGGCACATTTGGCGGGTCGACGGGCTAGCACAGGATGAAGTCTGATCTGAAGGGTGAGGAGGCGCTCAAGAAGCTTGACATGCATGCCCCTCCCGACTGGAAAGATACCATCTCCAAAGGCGAACTCATTCGCCTGTTGGGGGCTGGGGACCAGACCGGCATACACGTGGTCATTGGGGACGTACGAGGGTCGACCCACCTGATGAGAGAGGCGATATCATCCAGGGAGTATGCTATAATCACGACCTCGTTCACAGAACGGATGAAGAAGATTGCCAGGGAGAACTCGGGGTGGTTCGACAAATTCACCGGGGACGGATTCATAGTGTACTGGCTTTACGGGTCGAAGCCATCCAGATTCCTCGGCGAGGTCATGGACTTTTGTAGGCGCGCTCACGAGGCATTCACAGGAGAGATATTCCCAGAGCATAAGAAAAACGCGAGAAACCTGCCGGCCCACGTGGGGCTGGCTCTGGGGGTAGACTCAGGCCGGTGCGCCCTGGAAGAGATAGCAGGCGACTTTACCATCATCGGGCACGCAGTGGTCGGGGCCAAGAGGATGGCTGAGGCGGCTGCCAAGGGAGAGACCCTCTGCAACATCCGGATGGGTCACGTGCTGAGAGGAGAGCGCTCCCTGCACGACGCCATAGAGCTCCAAGAGACGGTCGCCAAGACCAAGGAATACCCAGTGCATGGGCAAGAAGCCTACCGGATTTCATTCAGGCTGTAGTTCCTGGTTCCAGCGGCGTCGGTCTCCGAAGGCGGCGACCCAAGTTGCATCGTCTCTTAGTCCACAGGTCGACCTTCTACAGCAGCTTGCCCGAGGCAGACTAACCATGGCGATGTGTGACCCGGCTTAGCGCGGCCGGCACCCGCGTTAGGCACCCTATTATCCGGAGTCCAGCAACCCAACGCCATGAACCGGGTCGTTGACTGGCTCTTGGAGCCTTCACAACCTGCTGTCCGGTACCTCGCACTGAGGGACCTCATCGACGGGACGAGCAGAGGTGAACTCGAGGAGGCCAGGCGTGCAATTGCAGACCGGGGCTGGGCCAACAACATCCTCTCGAAGCAGAAGCAGGGTGGGAACTGGCTGGACAACGAAGATGGCCTCTATAGGCCGAAGTACCTTTCCACGAACTGGAAGCTGCTCCTGCTCTCCGACCTGGGGGTAACGAGGGAGGA
Source organism: archaeon (assembly GCA_021827865.1). GTDB lineage: Archaea > Thermoproteota > Nitrososphaeria > Nitrososphaerales > Gagatemarchaeaceae > UBA183. The sequence goes on along the minus strand of JAKAUC010000014.1, from coordinate 49,438 downwards.
CCCGCGGATAGCCAAATCATGCTCCCTCTGGATGGAGACATACGCGAGGGCTGATGGTGGTTTCGACACCCCCGGCACCGAGAGCAGCGAGCACTGCCTGGTGGGGAACACTGCCAGGGCACTGATCAAGTTCGGATACGCAGACGATCACAGGGTGGGGAGCGCCCTCGACTTGCTCGTGAGTACTCAGAAGGAAGACGGTGGCTGGCACTGCTTCCCTTCGCCGACGGGGACCATCGACGCCTGGGAGGGCATGAGCGCGTTCGCGGCGTATCCGCGGCAGAAGTGGACCCGAGGGATGAAGGCTGCCGCCGAGAGGGGAGCGGAGTTCTTCCTCGAGCGCAGGCTCTATAGGCAGGGGAGCCGCTATGACCCCTGGCTCCGTTTTCACTTCCCATATCATTACTATTACGACATCCTCGTCGGCCTCGAGTTCACTTCTGCCCTTGGCTATGGCGGCGACGGCCGCTTGAAGCCTGCCCTGTCCCGCCTGAGGAGGAAGCGGAGGGAGGATGGGAGGTGGGAATTGGATGCCGTCCACCCGGACTTCCGAGACGAGAGGTGGCCTCGCTGGCGCTCCAAATATGAGAAAAATTACGCTCCGCTCTCTCTGGAACCTGCGGGCCGGCCGAGCAAAATGATAACGCTCAGGGCCCTCACCATACTGAAGAGGATCGGGGAGTTTGACTAGCGGTAGCCGCCGATGCGGGGCTACTGCCTCCTTCAGATGCCGGCCCTACTCCCAGACAAGTCCTCGCTTGCGGAGATACGGTACAACGCCGCGATAATGCAAGGTGAGGCAGCCTAGCTCCGGGGACCAGTGGCCACAGTGGAGCTCTTCAATTCTTCGACCTTGCCTGCGTGTAAGCGCGCGATCTCATCGCCCAAGCGCACAGCAGAACATCGACGTAGAACTCACGGTGCATTTCATCGTCCTTCGCCGCCAGGCCGAACAGCACTTTGACTGTCGTCGTGCCTCAGCCTCTTCCCCAGTTCCCGCTCCTTGCGCGGGTCCACCATGTCTGCCCTGCAAAAGCAGGGGTTTGAAGTTTATACCCACTCCCACCCAACGCGGTCCACTCATTGAAGTTCTGCCCAACATGTGGTTCCAGGGTCAAGGCCAATCACCGCGCGGAGGCAACGACCTGCGCCAACTGTGGAACGCTCCTTGGTGGCGACCCTCCGAAGATGGCGCTCCTCGAGAGCTTCCCCTTCCCCACCCTTAGGCCCTCACAGAAGGAGGTCCTGGGCCATGTCGAGGCTGCTCTCTCCCAGTCGAAGCGGTACATTATCCTTGAGGCCCCAGTGGGATTTGGCAAGTCTGCCATAGCGGCCGCCCTGTGCAGACACCTCGGCTCTGCCTACCTGCTTACCTCCACCAAACAACTCCAGTCGCAGTACTCGGTCGACTTCGGTTTCCCGACGGTGACCGGCAAGTCCAACTTCACCTGCCTGGTCCCTACCTCAAGAGGAAAATACCCGCCTTGCAGCAAAGGGAGGTGCGAGGCAGACTGGACCCTCTCGGAATGCCCACACTTTCTCACCTTCGAGGAGTACGACGAGCACGCCAGGGGGGCCTGCGGGAGGAAATCGAAATGCAGGACCCTCAAGGACGGGAAGTTCTGCCCGTACTATGAGCAGAAGTGGGACGCATTCAGGGAGCCGATCATGGTGGCCAACTACCCCTTCTTCCTCTCGGAGCTGAGCTACACCGACGACGTCCAGCGGAGGAAGCTCCTCGTCTGCGACGAAGCCCACGACCTGGAGAGGCAGATGGTCGGCTTCGCTTCCTACTCGCTGAGAAGGTCGACGCTTGGGACCTATTCTACTGATGGGGGGTCGGCTCCCGCTATCCCTGACATGGGCCTCGAAGATGCAGGGGCGTGGAGCAGGCCACTCGACGACGCGAAGCAGACCCTGGAAGGCTTCATCAACGCGAACCAGAAGGACGGGGAGATGCAGGATAAGGTCGCCTCTTGCAGGGACGCGCTAGATTCACTGAAGGGGTTCGCCGATGTGCTCGGGGCCGACCCCTCAAACTGGGTCGTCAACGGCGTAAGGAAGTCTCTGACGGCCGAGGGGGAGTCGACGGTCGAGGAAGTGGTCTTCCAGCCCCTGGGCGTCAGCGATTACACATCCAGACTCTTCGACGCCGCTGACACCGTGCTCCTCATGTCGGCGACGGTCTTCTCCAAAGATGTCTTCTGCAGGACCCTCGGCATCCCCGAGGACGATGCGACATTCGTCAGCGTAGAAGGTTCCGCCTTCCCCGTCGAGAACAGGCCTATCCACGCACTCAATGCCGCCCAGCTGAGCAGGGCCACTATGGACTCGTCCATGGGCGCCATCGCAAGGGCGGTGGACGAAGTGATGTCTCGGCACGCGGGGGAGAAGGGCATCATCCACACTACCTCCTACCAACAAGCGAGATACATCATGGAGCACGTCTCAGAGTACAACAGGGCGAGGCTCTCGAGCACCGAGAACGTCTCCTCGAGGTCAGCCCTTTTGCAGGCCCACGGGGACAGGGACGAGTCCGTCTTAATCTCCCCCAGCCTCTACCAGGGGGTCGATCTGAAGGATGATCTTTCCAGGTTCCAGATACTCGTGAAAGTACCTTTCCCAGACCTCTCAGAGAGGAGGACTAGGGTCAAACTGGAGCGAGATCCGGGGTGGTACGACTGGCAGACGGCCCTGAGGCTGGTGCAGACCTATGGCAGGAGCGTGAGGAGCGAAACGGACCACGCTGTCACCTACGTCCTTGACTCCAACTTCACCCGCTTCGTGGGGACGCACCGGGCGCTATTCCCCGGGTACTTCCTGGAAGCATTGACCCCGCTCACTTAGCTCCAGACTGTGGTCCGGGGTTTCCATGGCGGGGCATCACCAGCCGACGATGGGTGGAGACTAGGCGGCCTAAAGCCATGAGGCGTTGAGTTCAAGGGCTCCCCAACTTCGTCCACACCTCGTCGACGAGGGCGCCCAACTCTTCTTTCGAGAGAGCGTACACCGATCCTTGGTTTATCTCGACAAGCCTGGATGCCAGCTTGCCCATGGCCCAGCGGAACTCTGCCGTATTTGCAGTGACGACATATCTTTTTCTGGGTTTCTCTGTGAGAAGCGCCTCCCTAACGACTTCCGCGACCAGTGACGGTTGCGCGCGGCGGTCGACGTCAGACACTTCGTCCTTCCAGGACGCCGTCATCTCTTCAACTTCTTTCTTCATCAATACGGGTACCTTGGCTGCCGCGCGCCTTTCGAGCACCTTCGCTGTCGACTTCGCGTAGTTGGTCCTGAATCCACCAGGCTCAATGACCACAACGACGACACCATATGCCCTTAGCTCTCTTCGGAGGTTGTCTGAGTACGCTTCAAAGGCGAACTTGCTCGCCTCGTAGGGTCCCGCAAACTTCGTCGAGACCAGGCCCTCAAGAGAGCTTATGTTCACGATCCGCCCACGCGTCTTAGCTAGGAGGGGCGCCGCTTCCCGGATGACCCTGTGTGCCCCTAGGAGATTGACTTCGAGGCTACGCCTCAGCTCTTCGTCCTCGAGTTCGACTAGCGGCCAGACGTCAATCACGGCCGCGTTGTTTACGACTCCATGTAGCCCCTCGCCTGCTCGCGCTATCTGAGCAATCCCGCGTTTCACCTGCTCCCTGTCGGTCACGTCCATAATGACCGGGTGGACTCCAGGCAGTTTTCCGAGCGAATCGAAGTCATCTTCGGTGCGGACCGTGGGATAAACCATGCATCCAGCCGCCGACAGCGACTCGGTAGTGGCTTTCCCTATCCCAGAGCTCCCTCCGGTGACCAAGATCGATTTCGCCATGACCTCCTTGGCCAAGGCAGCTGTCTTTCAATCTTGTGCGGTCATCCGCCGATTACTTTCGCCATTGCCTCTCGCTGTGCGCAGGGGAAAACGCACCCGCCGCTTATACGTCCTACAGGCTTACACGCATCGCATGAAATCGAAGGTCACAGCGGCGGAGCTAGCGAGGATTGCGGGAGTCACGGCAAGCCTGGTGCGGGAGTATGCGAAGGAGCTCCGAACACTCGTGCAGGATGACGAGGTACCTGGAATAGTGCTCGAACATCACATCATTCATAGCAGCCCTTGGGAGTCGCGCCACGCGATGCGCGAGAAGCCCTCCGGGGACCCAGGAGCTCAGCGCGACGACCATTCGGTCTGAAACGCGCTATGTGTAGCCTTCCAGCCGATGCAGGCAGGCGCCGGCGACTTCCGGGAAGAGCCCAGCCCGGCCTCCCGATGACGCTCCTGGTTCCCCTGCCGAGGGGGGGTGGGGGGGCGAATCAGGCAACGGTTACATAGCAAAACAGAATCCTTCTCAATGATTGGAGCAGTTCTGGGCCGGGCTTTGGGAGCGGGAGGACGAGTTCATGCACTCCATCAAGCCGGAGTTCCGCCACGGCACCGGCCTCGTTGGGGTCGCCACACTCTCAGGCCAGTTCTACTGCGAGTACAAGGTGGAGAACGAGTTCACTCTGGGGGAAGTCCCCACCGAGGCGAAGGAGGCAGGGACTGGGCTCCACAACGAGCTCATGCCCACGGAAGAAATCGCCCCCGAGGACTTCGCAAGACTCGTGGGGGGAAAGGGGCCCAGCTATGCCGTCCTGGGTCTGTGGGGGGCAGTCGGGGGCCTGCGGCTGGTCGGGATGCCCGACCACATGATATGGTCGGAGGGGAGGCCCCTCTGGCTGCTGGAACTCAAGACGACCAGGGGCGACCCCATCCCACTCTGGGAAGACCAGGAGAACCAGGCGAGGATCTACGGGCTCCTGCTCGACCGAATGGGGTTCGACTGCACGAACCTGCAGCTGGCGGTGGTGAGGCTGAGGTCCGGGGCCCTCGGCGTCGGAGAGAAGAGGGACTGGGCAACGAAGGTGTCAAATGCCCTGATGGAGGGAAGGGTCAGGGAGTTGGAGGAGAAGTACCGGGGTTCCATGAAGGTCCACCTCCTACGGCACGACAGAGACCTCGCCGAAGCCGCGGTGGAGGCGAAGCGGGGATACTGGACAGGCGAGAGGGAACCGACGTCGAGCCAGAGTGTAGGGAAGTGCAGGGCCTGCGAATACAACCAAGCCTGCGCGAAGTCACTGGCCAAGCACTAGAGGCTCGGGGAACCGGTCCGCCGAACCACGAGGACTGTCGAAACCAGAAATGAGATTCCAAGGTCTGCCAGCGTCCCGCCCCACCGGGAGTTACTGAATGCCCCAGCTCCTGCACCAAAGGACTTGAAAGAAGATCCCCTCTCCCGAGCTCCCTGAATTCGACTGAGTAATTCTCTCGGCTCATACCATCGGGTCCCTGGCCCTCCTTGCTGCATTCTACCGCGTGCGCAAGTCCAGATTGTGGCCTTCTGCCTTCCTATCTGCCCTGCCTAAGGCTCGCATAGGCCAGGATGTACCCTTCTTGCGTTGGCCTATAGAACTTCTGCCTGCTCACAACTTCGGCGCACTCGACCAATCCCTGACGCCGAAGCCTGCTGAGTTCCCTGCTCACCGAGCTAAGGTGCTTGTGCTCCAGCGACGCAAGCTCCGTGGGCGTGAGGGGCCTGACGATGAGGTGATGTAACAAACTCAGCCAGAACGGCCTGCCGACGGCTCCCCCATCTATTAGGGCCATCTCTCCCCCACAGAAGCGCCGTAGACGCCCTATAGCCTTTACGCCGCCATCTGACGGACGCTGCAGGGGTCATGGCCGCGCTCCCGGCCACGAACCCACCGGCACGGTCTTCCCAGGACCTGGTCACAATGCCGCCTTGGGGGTGAAGACAGGCACGAGAAGATTGGTCAGCGCCAAGGACCCCCGGGGATCTACATCGAGCTTTTCGCGTAGGTCGCTGCCTATGCCTTCAGCCTGCCATCGGCCACTATCCCCCTCCCCGACGCCTGGAGGGAACCATTCTTCACCTGTCCTCTGAACCCGAATCCTCCCAGAGTGATCGACCCTTCGACGAACCGGTCCTGGCCCGCCCCATAGGGCATCTCCGGGTTGAGTCCGACGAGCATCAACTTCAACCGCCTCTGGTCCGGGGAGACCGATTCGAGCATGCGCTTGACCGCTGTCCGGGCGGGCGACTCCCAGGACACCACCTTTCCATCTCGGAACTCGAGCTTGATGCGCGGGACGACCCCATACTCGGTGAGAGTGTCGGTCAGGACGACGCTTCCGTTGGCGCTCCCGGGATCCACCTCCTTGCTCACGAAGCCTGGAGGCATGTAGGCCATGTTGTTCCCTGTCTTCCTGTCTTGCTCGCCGACGAGCCCGTCCTCGATCCCGAGCTCCCCTTTCAGAGAGAACGTCAGCGTGGACTTCGCGGTGTTCAATTCCGCGGCTACCCCATCGGCTAGGAGCGGAGAGATCTTTCCCGCGGACCTAGAGACTTCTCCAAGGTCGACCAGCGCCGCCTTGAGTTGAGCCCTGACAAGGTCTTGGACCTTCTTCCCAAGCAGCCTGGCCATGTCGTTGCCGACGTAGCCGAAGGAGAGCCTAGCACCCCTCAGCCCGGCCTTCTCTGCCGCTTCATACCACGACGAGTTGTAGCGGGTCGACTGCGCCCTCTCCCCAGGCTTCAGCGTCTTGGAGTAAGGTCCGATGGCCTGGCCGGGGATGAAGATGTACGCGTCCGTCCCTGAGAGGAGGCCGTACTCGTTCCGGCCCATGGCTCCTACCACATCCGAAGGGGCTCGCCTGACCCCCTCCACGTACGCCGCTTCGTCTTCATATATCGTCACGGCAGAGCAGCCAATGGCCCTGGCTTCGGCTATGGCTCGCCTGGCGAACGGGATTCCGTTGTCCCAAGCTTCCACGGTGACCGACTCCCCTTTCTTCACCTGGAGGGTCTCCACAAGTACCTTCTTCGCGACCTTGGTGTATAGCGCATCCAGACTGTCTGTTGGCATGGCGGTCTGCCTGCGCGCCCCTATTTAGGCGCGGCTCTTCGCCAGGGGACCGTTTGTCAGGAGTTCCTCGACCGAGCTCCTGGTCAGCGCTACCCCGCCGGGGTTGCCCGTCAGGACGAGCTCGATCCTGCCATCTCCATGCTCAAGAAAGACCTGGGGTATCACATAGTCTGGAGTCCAGTTCCCATGTTTCTCGACAAGCTCGTCGGCCACCTTCACTTCGTCTGTGTCGATATCATGGAGGAAGCACGGAACCCCTAGCTCGTCCGCCCTCTTCTTCAGAGGCTCGACCGTCGTAGGGACGCAGTGGGGGCACCATTTCGCATAGACCACGTGTATGGCCTTCGGTTTCTCCATGGACCTGAGGTCGACCGCCATGATATTAACCGCTCGCTCGCAGACGGGCTCTCAGTATATCCAAGCTCGGAGGCGGCCCTTCGCGAGCATCTTCAGGGTCTCTTCGATCTCTCTGAGACCCTCGAATTCAAGCGTCTGGATCCTCCTTCCTGGTGCCCCTCCCTTTCCTAGGGTGTAGGTCATCAGCGTGTACTTCGGGCCGAACCGCGTGACGAAGGCGTAGATCTTCTTCCCTCCCGACTCTCCTATCAGCCTGACCCCCGAGTCCTGGTCAAGGACGCCCAGCCTCTTCACCAGGGCCGGGAACGAAGCGATCGTATCCTCGTAGAGCATCCCTGGGGTGCCCACCGCTCCCGTTCAAAAACTAATACCGGGGCATTCTCAGACGCCTAGACGCGCTTTGAAGGAAGGGCTTACCCTGTATGACACCATGAGCGGGAGGAAGGAGGCTTTCCGCCCTCGCCATCCTCCGAAAGTCTCCATGTTCGTCTGCGGCCCCACCGTCCAGTCAGGGCTACACATGGGACACGCCCGTACCCTCATCTTCTTCGACGCCCTGGCAAGATACCTCCGCTACCTTGGGTACGACGTCTTCTACCTGATGAACATAACAGACGTCGATGAGAGGATCAGCCAGGCCGCAGCCAGGGCAGGGGAAGATCCACTCGAGTACTCGCGACGCATGGCATCCTCGATGATGGAAGACCTCGGGAGCCTGAACATCGACACAGTCTCCCGCTACGAGCCTGTGTCCAGCCATGTCGACGAAGCGATAAGACAGATCGAGGTCCTCTTGGAGAAAGGGTTCGCCTACAGGGCCGACGGTTGGGTCTATTTCGACACCACGAGGTTCAGCCGCTGGGGGCGTCTCTCCCACCAGTCGAAGAAGGACCTGTCGCTCAGGCCCCTCGAGCTCTCGCCCAGAAAGAGGAACCTAAACGACTTCGCCCTCTGGCGCCCCGAGGTACTCATCGATGGCCTCTGGCATAGTCCCTGGGGGGTGGGGTCCCCGGGTTGGCACATACAGGACACGGCAGTCACCATACCGATCCTGGGGCCGCAGTATGACATACACGGCGGGGCCTACGAGCTTGTCTACCCACACCACGAAGCAGAAATCGCCGAGGCAGAGTCGGTCACTGGGGCCCGCCCCTTTGTGAGGCACTGGGTTCACACTAATCTCGTGAAGTCTGAAGGGCTGAAGATGTCAAAGTCTCTGGGGAACGTGGTCACAGTGAGGGAGGCGCTCAAGACCTTCAGCGCCGACGAGATCAGGTTCGCGTCCCTTTCCATCCACTACCGAAAAGACTCAGACCTCTCAGGGCTGGCCTCGGCTAGACGCAGGCTCCACGCCATGAAGAAGTTGGCGAAGCAGCTCGCAACGAAGTCGGCCTCGGGAGGGGCGCCTTCGGCCCAGTTTGAGCGAGCTCTGAACGACGACTTCGACACTCCGCGGGTGCTCGCATGGGCGGAGCGGATCCTGAGGTCTGCTTCGAAGGAGACAGACCGAGATAGGGCTGCGGCAGCCGCCGCGCCCGCCCTGGCAGGAATGAAGGTGCTTGGGGTGGACTTACTTGAGGGAGCCTGACAGAAGAAGCGTCGAGCTCAACGAGCTGGGGTGGTGGTCCAAGTGGGCCAAGCTCAGGTGGCGCGACGACGGCTATGTCCTTTATTCCGACAAATTCAGGGAGCCGTTCTTCAATCGCGGGGGGTCCCTGACCTGCAGGGCGGCGGCGCCGGCCGCCGCCTGGGTGGAGCGCGCCCTCTCTCAGAGGAAGATGACCCCGACCTTCTTGGCGTTCGAGGACTGCAGGGCGGCCGAGAAGCTCACGGCATCAAGCTACGTCCGCGAGGATACCATGGCCGTCCTATCGTCCAGGGGACCGGTCGGCGGGGTCGCCGGGGCCCAAGCTGTGTCGCCTTCCGCCTCCTCGGACGAATGGGCCTCAGCCTACCTGCGCTCCTTCTACGGTGACGAAGCGCTCGTCGGGCCGGTGGCCTCAATTGTCTCCTCCCTCTTCCACTCCAGGGGAGTCACACTCCTTGAGTCAAGGGCGCGGGGCGAGGTCGCCGGGGTCCTGGCCATATTCAGGACCAGAGGAGTGGCCGGGGTCTACTGCGTGGGGACTGTACCCGAGCACAGGAGGCGCGGGGTTGCCAGCGGACTGCTGACGAGGGCCAAGAAGCTGGCGGACGCAGAAGGAAGATCCCTCGTGCTTCAGACCCTGGAGTCAGACGGCGCCCTGGGCTTATACCTGGCCAGGGGATTCGGAGTCATGTATACCAAGGCCGTCCTCCAAAAAAGGCTCAAATGACGAACGGAGCGGAGCCTTCCGCCGTGGACCTCGGCGTCAACATAGAGCGGCGGGCGAAAATAGGCACGCACCCCTTCGCCGACGTCTTCGGGGGCTTCGACCAACTCCGGGCGGTCAGAGGGATCTTCGGCAAGGACACGGACGAAGTGCTGCGCGGCCTTTCAGTGGAGGTCTCCAGGCGCCACGGCTACATGAAGATCAACGACCACCAGGGGTCCATCGTCGTCAGCGCCAAGTACCTTAAGGAGGGAAGGGAGGTCGACGTCTACCTCGACGTGATACACGAGCTTGTGCACGTCCGACAGCACAGGGAAGGGAAGGAGCTCTGGGACCGGAGGTACGAGTACATCGACAGGCCGACCGAAGTCGAGGCGTACAGGGTCGCGGTCAAGGAGGCCCGCAGGCTGGGGATGGACGAGGAGCAGGTGGCCCAATACCTCAAGGTCGAATGGATCTCCGAAGGCGCCTTCCAGCGGTTCCTCGACAATGTAGGAGTGAAGGCGAAGGCCTAGGGCTGGAGCAGCTCCAGCCAGATCCCGTCCGGGTCCCTGACGTAGACCTCAGTCCCCTCTGACTCCTCCGGAGGGACCGCAGACGTGGCGCCCTTGCTCAGAAGAAGCCTGTACGCTGCCCTGACGTCCTCGACCTTGAAGGCTAGGTGGTCCAGCTCCTCCCCCGGGGCGTACTCAGAGTGGAACCTCGACCCCTCGGGGTACCAGTTGAGCTCGAGCGTCTGTGCTGAGCCCTCTCCCCGTAGTTGCACCCACTTCCCGCCATGCGGCATGGTCCCCCTCCTCACCACCTTCATCCCGAGGGCCTTGGTGTAGAAGTCCAACGACTTCTTCAGGTCCCTGACCCTTATCCCACTATAGTAGAACTTGAACCTCACACCCCGCAGACTCCGACGGCAGATAATAAACCGTCAGCCATGCTCTTCCCAGCAGAGTCAAATGAGTGCCTCCGCCGTCGTATGATCATGACCACAGACAGGCGGTTCTGCAGGTTCTCACGGCGCCTCCCCGAGGAGGGCCTCGCGGCGCTCTACACGACCGAGATCCCCGAGGGTGGGCTCTGCCTCTCCTCCTTCGTAGTCATGGAAGACAGCGAAGGCCGCGTCCTTATGGGTCACCTCGACCCCGCCGCCCCATGGGACCACATCGGGGCCCTCGACCCCGGCAGAGCTGCCGCCCACGGCAAGGGGTGGATGCTCCCTTCATCGCACCTCATGCTCTACGAGTCCCCCCAGGAGGCGGCCCAGAGGATCATGAAGGAACAACTGGGCATGAGCGTGGACCTCACGGGTCCCACAGTGGTCGCTGAGGTGGGGACTCCGAACAGGTTCCCTGAGCTGCGGAACCACTGGGACTTTGAGTTCATCTTCCGGGGGGACGCACCGGGAGGGGAGCCGCCCAGCCACAGAGCATGGAAGGAGCTACGCTACGTCGACCTGAAGCGGACACCTAGGGGGGAGGTCGCCCGGTCCCACGACGATGTCCTCGAGAACGCGGGCTACACATTCTGAGCTACAGCCCGGTCCAGGAGGCCGGGGGACGCCTTCCCTCTGCCCCGCCTCGCTCCCTGCAGACCGTCAGCCGGCTCAGGAGCGCCCGACGACCATCGAACGGAGCTTGTCCTTCCACATTCCCTCCCTGTCTATCATCCTCGCCTCGAACACCTCCCTCCCGCCCACCGCCACCACCGGTATCCTGAGGAAGTACTTGGCCTGGAGGTCAGCGTCGTCATCTATGTCCACTACCGTCACTCCCCCCGCCGGCTTCATCGATCGGAGCTCAGCCTCGACGGCCTCGCACAGGTGACAGCCTGCCCTGCTGAAGAGCGCCACGGCCCCGTTCAGACGAGCTTCCCCGACTTCATCACGTGGACGACCTTCTCCGGAGCGAGCGACTGGATGTCCCTCTCCGGGTCTCCTCTGACAACGACGACGTCCGCCCTGTAACCACGCCTCAGCGACCCAGCCTTCTCCAGCCCGAGGCAATCCGCCGCCCTGGAGGTGGCAGCGACCAGCGCCTCCCTGTTCCCCAAGAATCTTGCTTCTTCTACTATCTCCTCAAAGTTGCGCCCGTGGGGTCTGGCCCCATCCCCGACTATGTCCGACCCCATGACAACCTCCGCCCCCCTTTCTTTGGCGATCAACATGTCGTCCGACAGGTGCCGCTTCACCATCTCGTTGTACCTGTTCTTGTACGCCGGGTTGGCGTAGGTCACGAGCGTGGGGACGTAGCGGATTCCCTTCCTCTTCATTTCAGATGCGAGTCGCGGGGTGATGCCAAGCCCATGCTCAATAGAGTCGACCCCGCAGCCGACGGCCCTCCCAATGGCCTCCTCTCCATAGGCGTGGGCGGCGACCTTGAGCCCTAGGCGTTTCGACTCGTCGACTATGGCCCTCGTCTCCTCCTCGGTGAAGTTTGGCTTGACCTTCGCCCCCCGCGAAAATGCACCCGAGGCATAGAACTTCACCACCCTTCCACCATCCCTGGCCACCTTCCTCACCGCCCTCCGGCACTCCCAGGGGCCGTCGCAGAAGTACGTGTACGACGCCAACTGCTGGGCGACCTCCAGCGGGAACGCCGGCGGGTCGTCGTCCCCCCCGGTCTGTGCGAGGGCCCTGGCGCATGACACCACCTCCGGACCCTCGATGTCCCCCTCGGCAACCGCCTGGGCGAGGTGGACCCCACCCTTTGTACCCAGCTCGCGGACTGCTGTGAATCCCGCGCGCAGAAGCTTCAGCAGGTCCCCTGCGCCCCGGAGGACTGCAAGAGTGTCTGGGACAGAGGCCCACTCGTTCACTCCCGCTCCTTTCGAGGAGTAGAAGTGTACGTGGGCATCTATGAGCCCCGGCATGAATGTCCCTCCTTCCACACCGATCTTCTTGGCACCCCTCGGCTCTTCCACCGATCCCCTTTCCCCGAATTCGAGTATGCGCCCGCTGTCGCTGTCGACTTTGAGCCTGGCGTCTTTGTGGAACCTCTTTCCATCGAACGCCTTGCCGCTGAAGATCAGGATTGTCATTTGTGGTCGGGCGGACTGCCGTGGGGGGAGCCCAATAACATCTCCGCTCCTATCCGTCTCCCGCGTCCAGCGTCGTATTGGTCCCGGGCATGCCTGAGAGGTCCGCCCCCGTCGCCTCAAGCTCCGCCCTGAGCTGTCCGATCATCTTCTGCTGCAGCAGGAGCAGCGCCATGAAGAACGGCTCGGTGGTGAAAGTCTTGCCTGCTCGTTCTATTGCACCTCCGAACCGATTCCTGGCTTCCTCGACCATCCTATCCCACGCCTCCCGGTCGTCCCTGCGGAGGGCGTAGGGGAATCCTTTCCACGACTCGAGCTCTTCGTCGAGCTTACTTGTCCCGGCGCTCACGAAACTTGGCGCGTCGCCTACGGGATTTGAAGTGAACCCCCCGACCGACTTCGCAAGCCCGGGGGTGGCCTGAAAGTGTCCCACTCAAGCGGGGTTGAGCCAGACTATGTTCCCGTCCGGGTCCTCGAACTGGGCGTACACCCCCCAGCCGTCGTCCTTGGGCGGGTGCGGGAACTTCACCCCCTTCTTCTTGAGCTCCTCATACGTCTTGTTCAGGTCTTTAGTCGCCAGCGCAATCCCAGTGTTGCCTTTCTCCGGCTCGTCGCTCTCGCAGAGGTGAAGCACCGTCTTCGACCCCTTGGGAGCGACCGTGATCCAGTGGCCTTCGACCGACCTCGGTTCCAGCCCCAGCACCTCAGTGTACCACTTCAGGGCCTTCTTCGAGTCGGAAACCACCACAGCCACGTCCGCGATTTCACTAATCATGGATTCCCTTCTGCGCTCCCCCAAGATAAGTTTGCCCTTCATGCGCGCCCCTGCAGGGAACCTCTTAATGCAGACGCCGCCCTCGGCCTCAGCGATGCGATTTGAAGCGTCCATCGCGGTCAAGGCGGCGCGCGAAAAGGTCTATTCCGCCTACACCGACTTCGAAGCCGCTCCGAAGTGGTCCAGACAGGCGAATGCTGTCGCCGCCTCGGTAACCGGGAACATGGTCCGCCTGGAGACCACCTCTGCGGGCAGCGGCCGGAAGTCGGTCAGGGTGATGAAGCTCTCCCCTCCGGAGAGGGTCGAGTCAGAGGGGGAGACGAGGTTCACAAGGACGAGCACCATCGTGAGGTTCGAGGAGGTACCCGACGGGACCAGGGTGACAGCCACGCTCGACGTCAGGTTCAAGGGGCGCTGGGGTTGGGTCCTGAGGACCCCTGGTAAGGCAGACGTCGAGTCCTCCGCCCTCGAAGAGCTGGCTTCTTTCGCGAAGTACGCCGAGAAGCTCTAGGGCACAAAGACGGCGCCGGCAGTCACCGGCGTCTACACATTCTTGTCCCCCGTCGACAACTGCGTGACCTTGGTGGTCTTGACTATCCGTCTTGAGGCTTTGAAGTTCTGTTCTTTCTCGTCCCAGTCCACGTTGACGTCCGAAAGGTTTCCCCATGGCTGTCGCCAGCATGGATGCTGCGAAGCCTTCCGCATACTCCCCGGCCGCGCCGTCCATGCGCCCGAACGAGCGGTGCTCCGAAATGAAGCCGTAGTCCGAGGGACTTGACGGGGTACAACCCCTATGGACGGGACGACGAGCCAGTGCGGCTCGTTGGTTGAGTTACACGCGAACACGAGAAAGGCTACCGCCAGCCTTGAGCATTTCGACCCCCTGGTCCCTGGACACCCGCTCGCACTCCTGCGGCATGATGCCGATACCGCCATGAGGTTGAGGCGGTTGATCTCCACCTCCCCTAGCGCCAACTCGAACTGCGCCAGGTCCTCATTGGGCCTCCCGACCCTTCTGGACAGGAAGAAGCGCGGAGCAGGAGCCATGGCTGCCTGAACGACAGCAGGCAGCCCTGATGAGGGAGAACGTGATGATTCCCTCTTGTGGTGATGGGCCCAAGACATATGGCGCCCGTCTCTCGCCGCCCGGGGGCGTTGAGCGGCCCCGTAGCCGGGATACGTGGTTTCTTCCGACTCCCGAGAAACGCCTGGATACTCACAGCGACTTCCGCTCTTTGGTCCGTCGGGTCGGCCATGCCTAGCCCATATCAATCGGTGTACTTCGCCTCGCTCGGCGCGTCCCCCTTCGCCATCGGCCTGCTCGTCGCCTATGGGACCGGGGTGACGATGGTCGCCCTCCTCATGGGAGGCTACATCGCAGACGTCTGGGGGCGGAGGAGGGTCATAATCCTATTCAGTTGGGTCTCGGTCGCCAGCGCCTTCGTCTACTTCTTCATAGGCTCCTACGTGATGATCATCGTCCCGCTCAGCCTGGCGTCGGTGGCCAGCTTCTACACCCCGGCGTTCAACTCTGTCATGATCGACTCCATCGAACCCGGGGACAGGATCAGGGGCTTCGCGGTCTTCAGCGCGATCAACACGACCCCTTCGATATTCGCGCCGACCATAGCCGGGATCCTCATCGACAGATTCGGGGCAACCCCCGGGCTCAGGCTCTGCTACCTTGCCAGCGGACTCTTCGGCGTGCTCGGCGTGGGGATACGGAGCCTGAAGCTCAAGGAGACGTACTTAGCCGGCGCTGCTCCCACGAAGTCTCCCATCTCTCACATCAGGGACTCCTTCGTCGAAGGAATCCGCGCCGTCAAGGGGTCCAGCGCCGTGGTGAAGCGGCTCCTCGTCTATGTCACCCTGGCCGGGATAGGGACCGGGCTCACCTCGCCCTACGTCTCAATCTACGTCGTCAACTACCTGGGGTTCAACGCCCTCAGTTACAGCATCGTGGTGGACCTGGCGGGAGCAACCACCGTGGTCCTGCTTCTCTCAGTGGTCTTCCTCATCAAGAGGCTCGGCTCGAAGAAGAGCATCCTCCTAGCCTCGGTGGCCGCTCCTCTCAGCAACGTGATGTTCACACAGGCGAAGACGATGGACGAGCTCCTGGAATGGGGGGTGACTGGGGCCGTGTCCACTGCGCTGCAGTCACCCTCACTCTCCACCATCCAGGCCGAGACGATCGAGCTCAGGCACAGGGGGAAGGTCCTGGCCATGTTCAGCATCCTCCCCACAATGGTCTCCCTCCCCTCACAGGTGATTGCCGGATACCTCTACTCCATTGGCTCCCCAGTGTTCCCCTTCGCCCTGGCGATAGTTCCGTTCGCCATCGCGGCCCTGGTGCTGTATACTATCCGGTGAGCCGCCCCGGCAACTTTTTATCTCGAAGCCGTTTCCGACATACCGGGTTGCTGAGGCACATGTCTAACGAGATAGGCAGGGACCTGGGCACAAAGTCCAGGCAGTTCTTCGAGTTGATACTCCCGCCCGCAGACGTGTTCGAAGACGGGTCGGACTTGGTCATCGCAGTCGACATGCCCGGGTTCAGGAAGGAGGACATCAGAACAAGGCTCAACGAGTCTGCATTCACGGTCACAGCCAAGAGGGACGCTGCTGAGAAAGACGGCATCTCCTACATGGCACAGCGGCCGCTACGGCTCAGCAAACGGATTCCGCTCCCCGTCAAAGTGGAGACTGGTGACGAAGAGGCGAAGGGGAAGTACGAGGACGGGGTGCTCACGGTGCGGCTTCCTGTCAAGGGAGTCGGCAGGGTAGTAATACAGTAACCGAAGTCCTATTCTCTAGAAGCCAGAGCCGCGACCCCGACCAAGATCAGCGATGCGACGAAGCCTGCCTTCCCGAGGAGCGTTCCGAAGTAGAAGGCAGAGGCGACCAGGCCGCTGACTCCCACCCCCGCCAAAGCTCCTGAAAGGAACGACCCTCTTCTACGACGGGGGGCGCCCCCCTCCCTCGACCGGTAGTCTTCCAGCACGCTCTTCAGGAGAGGCGCCACTTCTATTGCCGCTTCAAGCCCGGACCTCAGCTTGGCAAGCTCGTCCATGACATCCCTCTTGTACGCCTCGCCTACGAGCCCCTCCTCTTCGAGCAACCCGCCGAGCATGCGGACGAACCTGAAGTCGGGGTCCAGTGTGAGGCATACGCCTTCCAGTATCGACGACATGCGCATGTAAAGCACAAGGTTCCGTGGAAGCCTGAATGGGAACTGGTAAATCGTCCTGTTGGCAAGCTCCATGAGCGCCTTCACCTCGGTCTCCTCCACTTTCCTCCCATGCATGTCTGCTATCGCGAGCTCGATACCTCGGCGGACCACCGTCCTGTTGGCCGTGGGGTCGAGTATCCCCAATTGCAGCATCATTTCGACGACCTTGTCTGGGTCCCCCGTCAGCAGGGCGAGGTAGAACCGGATAAGGTCCGTGCGGGTGCCCTCGTCCAGGGTCCCGGTCATGCCGTAGTCGTAGAGGACGATCCTCCCGTCGCCGGTCACGGATATGTTCCCCGGATGAGGGTCGGCGTGGAATATCTCGTCCCCCAGCAACATGGCCAGGAACACCCTGGCAACCTTCCTCGCGAGCCGCTTCCTGTCGATACCTGCGGCGTCCAGGGCCTTTACGTCTCCTATCTTGATCCCTCCTATCCTCTCCATGACCAATACCCTCCCGGAGGACACGTCCCTGAAGGCGTCGGGGACGATGACGTCCTTGTCCCCACGGAGGTTCCGTTTAATCGCCAGGAGGTGCTCCGCTTCTTTCTTGTAGTCCATCTCCTCCAGCGCTGTCAGCGAGAACTGGTCTACGATCGACTCGGCGCTGGTCCTAAGCCCGCGGTCTATGAACCGCCCCACGAGCGGGACGAGACGCCGCAGCACCTTGACGTCAATCGAAACCTCCTTCTCTATGCCGGGCCGATTCACCTTGACCACCACGTCCCTCCCCTTGTACCTCGCCTGGTACACCTGCCCCAGGCTCGCACCTGACACTGCTGAGGGGTCGAAAGAATCGAACACTCTGTCTATGGGTCCCAGGTCAGCTTCGATAACAGGCCGCACTAGCTCGAAGGGTGCAGGTGGAACCTCGTCCTGCAACCGGGCGAATTCCTCGACGTACGGCTCCGGCAGCACATCCGGTCGCACCGAGAGGAGTTGACCTAGCTTGACGAAAGCTGGGCCCAGCCCGATGAACGTCTCGACCGCCTTCCGGCCGTGGGCTCTGTACTTCTCAGGGTCGCTGATTTTCCCCTTGGCCCTCCGTATCTCGTTCCTGTCGCTCCTGTACCTCAGCCCGACGAAAAGGAGCCTGAAGACGACCTGGACGAACCTCCTGTCCTCCTTCCCAAACAGGGCCATCTGACTCCTCGCGCCTAGTGGGGGGAGGGTCTTTTGAACAATCCTTCGCCGAGGACCGACGAGGAAGAGCCCTTAAAATCAGAGGAGTTGGCGGCCCCCTCATGGGCAAGATCAAAGCGGCCTCGTTCGGGGTGGGCATCATCGGGAGCGCGGCTGCGAAGTTCATCTTGGAGGAGAAGAAGCAGCGGCTGGAGTTGGTTGGGGCGTTTGACATAGACCCGGCGAAGGTCGGGCGTGATGTCGGGGAAGTCGTCGGGCTAGGCCGCTCTGCGGGAGTGAAGGTCACCAACGACCTCGGGGATGCGTTGCGGAACGCCGACGTTGCCATTCACACCACTTCCAGCTACCTTAAGACGGCATACCCTCAACTCGAGTCCATCCTCTCCCACGGGGTAGACGTGGTCTCCTCTTGCGAGGAGCTCTCCTATCCTTACGTTGTGGACAAGGAGCTTTCCAGCAGGATTGACATGCAGGCAAAGAAGAACGGGGCGACGGTCCTGGGGACCGGCATAAACCCCGGCTTCCTCATGGACGCCCTACCAATTGCGCTCACTTCTCCGTGCAAGAGCATCAGGAGGATCACGGTCTCCAGACGGATGAACGCGGCCACCAGGCGCGTCCCTTTCCAAAAGAAGGTCGGGGCAGGCTTGAGCAGGGACGAATTCGAGGCCGCCATCAGGGACAAGAGGATATCGGGTCACGTAGGGCTCGAGCAGTCAGTCTCCATGCTAGCGGACGCTCTCGGTTGGAAGCTGGACAGGGTCGAGGTGGGCGGGGTGGAGCCAGTCTTCGCCGATGCAGCCACCGACGCAGGTTACGTCAGGATACGACGGGGGGATGTGGCAGGGGTGAAGCAGGCGGCCCGGGGGCTAGTTGGTGGGGACCCGCGAATAGAGCTGAACTTCGCCGCCTACGTCGGCTCGGAGGAGGAATACGACCAAGTCGAAATCGACGGGGTGCCGCCGGTGAACTGCAGGATAAGCCCATGCGTGCACGGAGATCACGGCACCGTGGCCATGCTCGTCAACATGGTCCCCAAGGTTGTGGCGTCTGCGCCAGGCCTCTATACGATGAAGGACATGACGCTGCCGTCCGCCTTCCTCTGACCCTGGCGCTCACTCTTTCTGCTGCCGGGACCCTATCTCGACGAGTTGGAACTGCGCCTGGTATCTCTTCCCATTTAGCTCCAACTTCTGGCTGGCCCAGTAGCCGACGGAGCCTGTGCTGAACTTCTTCTCCGGGAGTCCCACATCCGCGATCTTCTGAGACCCTTCGTAAATTTCTATCCGAGGCATCTTAGCGTCTGCCGTCCCGGGCTAGTTAAGGGTGTCAGCTCCTCTGCTTCTTTCTCTGCCGTCGCTAAGCCGGGACCCAGATTCCAGGGTAAAGCGTTCTGAGGTAGATGAAGAGCACCAGCATGCTCGCAACGGCGGCAACCACAGCATAGTCGGTCTTCTTGAACGCGACAGTCCTGAACCACGTCCGCTGCTTCTTCGCCCCGAATGCCCTGAGTTCCATCGCGTCCGCCACTTCGTACACAGACAGCATCGCGTTAATCGAGACTGGGATAATCAGGGGGATGGTATTGATGATGGTGGCGAATATGTTCTTCCCGCCCTTCGTCTTGTATCCCCGAGCCATCTGGGCGTTCAGGGTGGTCTCCAAATCGTTCACGTAGGCCGGGAGGTACCGCATGGCAAGGTCGAACACATAGGCCCCCTTGTAGGGGACTCCCATCTTGGCGAGGGAGGGCCCGTAGAGGGATGGGTCCGTCGTTAGGACCATGGTTACCGTCGCCACCGCCACAGCGAGGAGTTTCAGGATGGCGGCCGCCGCGGCCGAGATACCCTCAACCGTGACCGTGAATATCCAGTAGCGGCCTATGACGTGCGCGTTCGCTCCGGGGAAGGCGAATAGGAAGACGCCGTTTATCCCTCCTATGACTACAATCAGGAGGACCATGAACCTCCATGTCCCCTTCACCTCCTTGAATGGTATTCTCGCCGAGAAGTAGAGGACCAGGGCGGCGACGAAGGGGATGAAGATTATCCTTACGTCTCTGAATGCGAGTTCGACGAATATGAAGAACAGGAGGATCAGGAGCTTCGCCCGAGGGTCTAGCTTGTGGAGGAATGTGTTGCCCTGGAAGTATCGCAGGTAGATCATCGGAAGGCTACAGCCTACGGGCCCTTCCGGCCGTCGACCTTACGTAGGTGTAGAGGAGTATCGGGGCGATGATGGCCCCATTGATGGCATCGGTAACGGCCGCGGGGATGAACTCGGCCACCGCCGCCCCCACAGTAGTCAGCCCAATCTGGAAGATGAGGTCGGTGAGCGCCGAGAATCCAATGCCGATTACCGACGCGACGATGGCTAGTATCGCGGTGGCAGCAAGTCCCCTGGTCTTCGCCCAGTCAGATCTCTTGATGACATAGTAACCAATGGCCGGGATAAGGCCGATAAGCCCGTTCCCTAGGTCCCAGTTCCAGAAGAACGCTCCGAAGGAAAGCTGGTCAGAGAGGATGTTGCCGATGAACCCAGAGAAGAACCCCGCCACCGGGCCGAAGATGAACCCGAACACAATCGGAATTGCGACCGTCGGTCTGATGGCGACGTCATACACCCCGGGTATGGTGAATACATTGAACGGAATCGTCAGGGCGGCGTAGAGCGCTATCCCGATGGCAGTCGCGACGAGGTTCTTGGTCGAGAGCAATGACTCTTTCTGCGCGACCGGGACTGGGCCGGGCGTAGGGCTGGGCGGTTGTTCAACCAATCGGGTTTACCGACGCTGGTCTTGATGTATACATTTATCAATATTATTGCGCAGAATATTCGTATAGGAATGGGCGTCTGGTGCCGCCGCACTTCAAGAAGCAGCTTCCGAGCCTGAAGCCGCCAGGAGTTCAGCGGTCGTTAGCACCGACCTTCCACCGGTGAGCATCTTCGACAAAGAGATCAGTGAGGTCTCGCGTATAGCCGCCTCCTTCAGCACCTTCTCATCGGCGAGCACCCTCTTCGTGGGTCCGTCTGCTATCACCTTCCCTCCGTGCATCACCACCGTCCTGTCGGTGTAGTCGATGGCGAGATCAGGGTCGTGGGTTATCACTATGAAAGACTTCGCGCTCTGCACCGAGTCGATGAAGTCCATGAAATGGGCGCAGTTGGCGTAGTCCTGGCCTGCGGTGGGCTCATCGAGTATTACGCATTCGGGCCTCATGGCCAGGACGGAGGCTACGCAGACGCGCTTCTTCTCGCCGAAACTCGTAGCGAACGGGGAGCCATCGAGCAGGTGCTCCACACCGCACTCCCTGGCCGCTTCAGGGACGATCCTGGCGATCTCTTCCTTTCCTATGCCTATGTTCCTTGGCCCGAAGGCGAGCTCCTCCCTGACCGTTCGCGAGAAGAGCATCAGGAACGGGCTCTGGAAGACGACCGCTATGGTCTTCGCGACGTCTGAAACAGCCAGCCCTTTCGAATCCCGCCCCTCCACAAGGATCGACCCCGAAACCGGCTTCAGGATTCCCGTCAGGGCGAGAGCCAGGGTCGACTTACCCGCGCCGTTGTTCCCGAGGAGGGCTATCCTTTCCCCTCGTTTGATCTCGATTGAGACTCCGTCAAGCGCCCTGACTCCCCCTGGGTATTCTGCCACCAGGTCCGTGCACTTCACAATCGGCTCCCCCGCCGCGCCCACTGGCTGCCTTGGTACAGGCGCATGAGGCCGGCGCTTCCCCCGGACGAGATATTCCGCGGGGACCTTGAGGACGTCGGCGAACCTTGCCAGCACCGCAGGGTCGTCGCTGTCGGCAGCGATGCGCCCGTCCACCATCACCACCACCCTGCTGGGACCTGCTTTCAGCACCTCTTCTGTCCTGTGTTCGGCTACTAGCACCGTCTTCCCTGAACGCGACAGCTTCCTGAATGCATCTTGCATCATCTCGACCCCTTCCGAGTCCAGGTTAGCGAGTGGCTCGTCGAAGAGGACTATGGATGGCTCCATCGACATGATGTCTGCGATAGCCACCTTCTGCTTCTGGCCGCCGGAGAGGGCGTAGGTGGAGCGCTTCCTCAGCTCTTCGAGCCCCAGCGACGAGGCTGCGTTGTGCACCCTCTCTTCGATGTCCTCCCTGGGGAGGGCGAGATTAGACGGGCCGAAGGCGATCTCGTCCTCCACGATGGGGGACACGACCTGCTTCTCCACTTCCTGCATGACAGTCCCGATCCTGAGACCCAGCTCAAGGAGGTTCGACGCCATGACTGTCTGCCCAGACGCCTTCGCCTCGCCCGCGTAGCTTCCGACGTATCTGTGCGGTATCAGGCCGTTCAGGCACTTGATGAGGGTCGATTTCCCGCAGCCGCTCTGCCCAGCCACTAGGATGAACTCTCCTTTCTCCACGCTGAGGTTGACGCCCTGGAGGGCCGGCGCCGTCCTGTTCTCGTAGGTGAATGTGAGGTTCCTGATCTCTATCTCAGGCAATTTGGGCCCTGCGCCCAGCTTACCCTCTTAAGCAGTATTACGACGAGAGCCGACCCCCGACTCCATCTCCCAAACGATTAAGCGTCGCTGGCATTCCCCGACTGGAGTCAGCAATTGGCGCCAACAAAACCGCGCAGGTTCTCCGTCGCGTTCATGGACAGGTCCGCAGACCCACATGCCGACTTCTATCGCTACGCCGTCGGGGGATGGCTCGATGCCCACGAGCTCCCCCCAGACAAGTCGCGCTATGGTGCCTTCAACGAATTGGACGAGAGCAACCTTGTGCTCCTCAAAACCATCGCAGAGAAGTGCGCTGATGGGAGAGGCGGCCCAGCCGCAGGCTTGGTCGGACGTTTCTACAAGTCCGCAATGGACGTGCGGAAGATCGAGGCGGCGAAGTTCCGTCCCATCGAACACCTCTGGCGCCTCGCGGAGAGGGTCAGCACGCCCTATGAAGTGGCGGGGGTCATCCCACAGCTCCAGAGCCGGGGGATCGAACCCGCCTTCCACGCGTTCTCGAAGCCTGACGACAGGGAGAGCGGCGTCTATGCCTTCTACTTTGAGCAGGGTGGGCTTTCGCTCCCAGACCGCGACTACTACCTCTCGAAGAATTTTGCAAGGGTTCGCGGTCAGTACCGCACCCACGTCGCAAAGATGTTCAGGCTGAAGGGGCTGGACAGCAGCCGCGCCAGAAGATGGGCCGACGCCGTCCTTAGGATGGAGACCGCCCTTGCGAAGGCCGGCAGGTCGAGGACGGAGCTGCGCGAAAGGGAGAAGAACTACAACCGCATCAATGTCTCAGAGCTCGGTTCCTCCTACCCCGCGCTTTCTCTTTCGCGGTTCATGGAAGACGCTGGCGTCCCGCCACTCACCCACGTGGTGGTAGGGCAGCCCGAGTTCTTCAGGGCCGTGGATGGGCTCCTCGCCGAAGGGAACATAGACGACTGGAGGGCCTACCTCTGCTGGAGCGTCCTCCACTCGACGGCTTCATACCTTCATTCTGCTGTCGAAGAGGAGAACTTCGACTTCTTCCGCAGGAAGCTCACCGGTCAGAAAGAACCGGAGTTGCGATGGAAGCGCGCCATCAGAACCATCGACGCGATGGTTGGAGAAGCCATTGGCAAGCTCTTCGTGGAGGAGCACTTCCCCGACGAGGCTAGGCGCAGGGCCCAGGCCCTTGTCGACGACCTAAGGAAGGTGTTCGTGAAGAGGCTGGAGGGTCTTCCATGGATGTCGGATAAGACCAAGCGGCAGGCCCTATCAAAGTTCCGCAACTTCAGAGTGAAGATCGGCCATCCGCGGACCTTCCGGGACTACTCCGAGGTCGTGATCGACCCGGAGGACTTCGCGGGGAACGTCCTCAGAGCCGCCGCCTTCGAGTTCAACAGGCTGGCAAAGAGGGCAGGGGGGGAGGTGGACAAGGACGAGTGGCAGATGAGCCCCTCCATGGTGAACGCGTACTTCGATGAGACGATGAACGAAATCGTCTTCCCTGCCGGTATCCTGCAGCCTCCCTTCTACGACTACAAGGCAGATGACGCTGTGAACTATGGCGCGATCGGC
Organism: archaeon; assembly: GCA_021827865.1. GTDB lineage: Archaea > Thermoproteota > Nitrososphaeria > Nitrososphaerales > Gagatemarchaeaceae > UBA183. The sequence goes on along the minus strand of JAKAUC010000014.1, from coordinate 25,628 downwards.
GTGGTCATCGGCCACGAGATCACCCACGGCTATGACGACCAGGGGAGGAAGTATGACGACCGAGGGAACATGAGGGACTGGTGGACCCCCCACGACAAGAAGGAGTTCGACAGGAGGGCTGGGGCCGTGGTCAAGGCCTACAGCGCAGTTGAGGTCCTCCCAGGGCTCCACGCCAACGGGAAGCTCACCCTGGGGGAGAACATAGCAGACCTCGGTGGCGTAAGTCTGGCCCACGAGGCTCTGCAGGATAGGCTGTCCCACTCTCATGCACCCGCGAAGAAGGACGGGCTGACCCCCGACCAACGCTTCTTCGTGTCCTACGCCCAGATATGGGGGGAGAAGATGACCGAACAAGAAGTGCGGAGGCGCACCACCATAGACCCTCACTCTCTGGGGAGGCTGAGGGCAGTCCTTCCTGCGGTGAACCACCCGGATTTCGACAGCACCTTCCCTCCGAAGAAGGCCTCTTCAGCCGGCAGGCGCAGGGTCGGCGTCTGGTAGCCTCTCAGGCGGGTCCCATCGTCCTCTAGTTGCTCGCACACGCCGTCCGAGTGCCAAGCGCGGGGTCTTACCTTGCAGTCGCTTAGGCCAGTGGGGTGGCGAACTCACACGTGGGGGGCGACCATCCGGGACACTGACGCGGGGACTCCAAAGCAAGCCTTGAGGCCGAGAGTTCTCATCGGCATCGACGCATACAACACAACTGAGTGCTTCCCGCGGGGCGCTGTAGAGCAGGGGCTTTACGCTGCGGCCTGGGGCTCGGCTGCCACAGGCTTACTCAACTGGACGATCTCTACATGCGTCTTCATAGGTAGCTTCGTGCCGGCGGCCCACATGGCCTCCTTCCCCTTCTCGTAGTTCTCTGACTTCACGCTCAACTCGAGCACGACGCTTCCAATCGCGACCCGCGCAGCCAGCCCGATGGGCTTCCCGAACGCTTTGCGCATGCCCTCCTGAAGGCGGTCCGCCCCAGCCGTGGCGATCATCTTGTTCTCGCGGAGTATCAAGTGTGGGTATGTCACAACCCTGAGCAGGAAGTTCTCCTCTCCGAGCAGGGCTACCTTCTTGCTGGCCGCGACCCTGGCGGCCTCGAGGGCGTTGTGCCTGATCTGGACCCTGCCATCTGAGACAAGCTTGAAAATGAAATCATAGTCGGTCCTGCTCTTGCCGGTGGTGAAGCGCGCCACCTTCGGGTTCGGCGCCCCCGGGGCGAACTTCTTCGACGTGTAGGCCATCCCTCGGATGACCCGATAGTTCTTCCCATGCATGTTTGGTTACCTTTTATGACCGCGCCCCCTGACCCCTAATTAAGCTTCAACCACGTTGGAGGCCGAGACAGCTGAAACCTCTGCGTCGGGGTTCGTTTTCTCTTGAAAACCAAGTGCAAGGCTCTATCTTTCCTTCGCCCCGACGTCGAGAAGGGCCCTCCCCGGGTCAGCCTGCAACCTACTATCGCCCCGAGCGAGAGGCGCGACCCCCTCTATCCCTTCGAATAGATCACATCGTGGCACTGTGCCAGCTCGCCCCAGTGCAATGCCCTCTAGGCTACCCCGAGGACCGCCATCCAATCGGCTTTTCCTGACGCGACCTCCTGTCCACCCTTAATACGGCACCGCTGATAGTGGGGGCAGATGCCCTTCCTGCTTCCGGACTCCCTCTTGGAATCCGGGGACGTCGCCATGGTCCTCGCCTTCGGGAAGCTCTCCGTCCTCGAGGTCTGCTCTGTGCTTGAAGGCTCAGTGGGGCGCGCCGAAGCACCTACTGAGCGTGTCTCTGTCTTCAATGCGACCCGCCTCGACCCCGGTCAGATCCGGGACCTTTCGGGCGTGCACAAATGCGCACCCGTGACTCAAGTCTTGGACTCGCCGTCGGGGGACCAAGGCTCCTTGGCCGAGCTCATGACTACATATCTGGAAGAGAAGTCGAACATCTCCCTCAGCGCCTACGGGGTCGGGGAGGACGACTACGAGGAGCTGGTCAGGTCTACACTCGACGAGCTCCGGGGCCGGGGACTCAGGAAGGTAAGGCTCCTTAGGCCGAAGGGCAACGAGCTCCTCTCGGAGCAAATCTTGACCAGGGGGGCCCTCGACGTCGTCGCCTTCCCTTACCATGGCGGGTTCGCCCTGGGCCCGACGGTCTGGGTCCCTGACTCCGCTTCCATGCGCCGGAGCGGGACGCAGAGGCCCATCCCCAGGCCGGAGATTGCCCTGTCGCCGCGCCTTGCCCGGACGCTGCTGAACCTGGCGGGTCTGAGGCCCGGCCAGACCATCCTCGACCCCTTCTGCGGCTCGGGGACCATACTCTCGGAGGCTCTCAAGAGGTCTCTTAGGTGCCTGGGGCTCGACTCGAAGGCGAGCCGTGTCCAGGAGTCGCGGGAGAACCTGCGCTGGACGGTCGGCGGAGTCACGGACAGAGGGTTCGACGTCAGGAAAGGGGACGCCAGGGAGCTCCCGAGGATGCTCAGGGGGACGAAGGTTGACGCCATCGTCACCGAGCCGCTCCTCCTGCCGAGCCTGAACGCCAGGCCGAAGACCTCCACCGCTGAGGCGATGATTCACGGACCGGCGGAAGTCTACAATGACGCCCTCTCTTCCATGGCCGACTCCATACGTCCCGACGGGAGGATTGTCGTGGTGGTTCCCGTCGTCGAGACCATGGATGGAGACGAGGTCACGCTCACGCTGGACGGCAGAAGGCTGGGGCTACGTCTGCACCAGCCCGGCCCCATCGGCTTCGAATATCCGGTGAGGCTGTCGTTCGAGAGCACCCGGTGGGTGAAGAGGGCGGTCTATGTCTTCGAGCCGCGGTCCTGAGACGTTTCGATTGCAGCCACGGCCTTCCTGATGACGCCAGATAGGACGTTGAGCTGTGCGTCGGTCATACTGGACGTCGCGGCGATCCTCTTCCCCACTTCCATCATGCTCCCTGCCTTGTGCTTCGGTACCTTCGACGCCGCAGCGAGCTCCGAGAGGCTCTTAGCGAACACTTCCCTCGCCCTGCGGCCCTGGGGCATGCGCCCCTTCGCAGCTCCTCGTGAAGCAAGGTAGAGCACTATGGCGGCGGCATGGCCGATGTTGAGCGATCTGTACTCCCGCCCGGTGTCGATGGTGGTCGTCACATCGCACATCCTGATCTCCTCGTTGGTCAGTCCGGTCGTGTCCCTCCCGAAGACCAGAGATGAGGTGTGGGCGGACGAGAGCATGGCATGAAGCCTGTCTGGGCTCGCCATCCTGCGGATGACATTGGACTTCTTCGAGGCCCTCACCGCGGTGGTCGCCACCAGCAGCTCGTTCTCTTCCCTCACCTTCTCGAAGGTGGTCACCACAGCCCTATCGAGGACATCGGAAGCGTGGGAGGCATAGATCGCGGCCACCGAAAGGTCCGCCTTGGGGGCGACTAGGTACAGCTTCTCGACGCCGAAGTTCTGTGCGAGCCTGGCCACGTGGCCCACGTTGACCGGGCCCCTTGGCTCGACCAGTGTGACAGAAACGCCTGCGGGGAGCAACAACGATCGCCCTCTCGGCGGGGAATAAAGCCCTCACTCCCTGCAGATCTCAAAGACCTCATCGGGGGAGAGCGAATAGACCCTCCTCCGACCGTGACCGCTCCCCTTCATCCCCAGTTCTGCCAGGGCCGAGTCCACCTGCCTCCTCCTAAGGGTGAAGAGGCGGACTATCCTCGCGACCTCTATCTCCGAGAGCCTGCGCCGTGGGACGATGGACACCACCGCCGACCCAACCTTCGGCCGTGGCGAGAACGCTCCGCTCCCCACGCGCTCCAGCACCTTGACTTCGAACGCGACCTGCGCCAGGGCCGAGACCCCCTTGTAGTCCCTGTTCCCTGGCGGGGCTACAATCTTCATGACGAAATCGTCCTGCAACATCACAACGGCCCTTTCGAACTCCAAGGTGCACAGCCATCCGATGAAAGACGAGGACTCAGAGTAGGGGAGGCTGGCGACCAGCACGTCGAACTCTGGTTTCTCAGCGAACGCGTCCCCTAGGCGGATTTCCACCCCCTTCCCCTCGACCACCCTTGACGTCTCGTCAAAGTTCTCCCTGTCCACCTCGAAAGCCAGCAGGGATGCTCCCCTGTCCGCCAGCAGGCGAGTGATCGCCCCCTTTCCGGTGCCAATCTCGAGCACCCGGTCCCCTCGGCTGATCCCCGCAGATTCGACCATCCTCATGACCACCCCCTCGTCGACGAGATAGTGCTGGCCGAGCCTGTGCCGTTTCATCTACTTCTTTACGAAGACGCTGACCCTGGAGTCCCCGGCAAGTTCCTCGACGATCCTCTTCGCGATCATCTTCGCTGGGTCCCGCAGCCCCACCCTGGTCTGGACGTCGTCGAAGCTGGTGAATGGCTGCCTGTCCCTCATCGCGACTATCTCCTTCATGAACGTCTTGCCAATCCCTGGGATGAGCTCAAGCCCATGAAGTCTCGGGGTGAGCGGCTGCAGGTCGTTGAAGTAGGTGACGTACTTCTTCTCGTTCTCCTTCACTAAGCCCTCCACCACGACAGGGAGCGAGGTCTTGGCCTCCGACGAGAGCTCCTCGTAGGTGAGCTTCCCGAGGACGCTGACTATCTTCTCCCTCCCCTCCTTCCCTATCTTCACCTTTTCCCCCGCCTCGAAGTCTTGGTTCTCCATGGCCAGGAGTTCCAGCAATGTCAGCCTGTCCTCTCCGATGGCCTCCACCATGGGACCCTCCCTCCCCTTGATGACCACCGACTTCCCCCTTGGCATGAAGCCCAGCACAAATGCGAACTCTTCGTACTTCTTGTCCGCAGGCATCATATCCCGGCGCCACACCCCTTCTGAATGCCCTAGAGCGTGGGGGGCTCCGCGGTGCAGTAGAGAACAATGAACTTCATGGTCTTCTCCAGCGCTCCCCCGGTAGGTCAGACGGTCGCCTTGTTAATTAACGCTGCCCCGTCTATGCCTTTGAGTGTAGAATCTTCAGAATCTTCTCGAGGGTCTCGGTGGAGAGCAGCTTCCGCCAACCGGACGTGAACGTCCTCAGTTCCTCCACAGACTTCGGCGAGATGTTCACCAGCTCCACTGCCTCTTCCGCGCTCAGTCCGGTCTCCTCTTCTAGCTGCTTCCTGAGCTTCTTCGCGGCATCCGGCTCTGCCTTCGAGAACTTCGTGGTATAGTCTAATGTCCTCTTCTGTATCTGGTCAGCCTTCTCCATGTCTATCTTCGCGAGGATCTGGTTGGCCTCGGGGATAGAAAGCAGCCTCTTCTGCGGCTTCTCTGACATCAGCTCCCCCCCATCTTCACGAGGTGCTCTTTCCTCGCGATGAGCTTCTTTACCTTGTCCCCTACCTTGACGTCCACTGTCACCGCTCTCCTGTCGACCTCGGTCACCGTCCCCACCAGGCCATTGAACCTCCTGTGGGGCATCCCTTTCACCTGGGTGGGGTCAATCTTGATGACTACCTTGTCTTCGGGAGCGTACTCTACGAGTAGGCTGCTCAGGCCCTTCTTGGCCGAAGACCTCAGAAGCGACCTAGTTCTTCTCCTCATCCCGTGCGATTTCGCCAAACTCGAATGCTCCTATCTCTCTGACCTTACAGATATCGAAACTGCGGCAACCGACTTCAGTTTTTAAGACTTCCGTCACCGAAGGTGAGACGAGTTCCCCGCTCACGAACCGCTTCACCGGGAGCCCCCCATCCAGTTCGGCGTCTATCACGAGGGCCCTCCCCCGAGCCCTTGCTCTGACGCTGTACACCATCTTGACCGCAGGTCTGTTGTTGGGCCTCTCGAACGTGACGGTGGCCCTGCGGAACCTGGCGTGCAGCTCTGAGATCCCCTCCGGCTGGACCTTGGAAGCCGCGGTCGCTCTGATGGTAGTCTTGAACCGGAAGGAGGGTATCCTCACGGGCTTCGACGGGAGCATCCTCCCCGAGGACACGGCTACCAGGCCGCCCCCTACCCGGGCGCCGAACTTCCTGGGGAACTGCCTCTTCTTCGGGCCTTTTACCTCGACCACGAAAGGCCTGCCAGGGGGGAAGACCCTGCTGTCTTCGTCCTCGCTCCCGAGCCAGGTGAAGACCATCCTGTCGCTCCCGGCGAACCTCAAAAGCTTCGTCCTCAGCGCCTCCTCCACGCTGGGGGCGACCTTGAACCCCGTCCCCTTGCACTCCGAGCACCCTCCCCCCCGGCACTCACCGCAGAGAGCCCTCCGTTGGGCGACTCCCGCCGGCTTCGTGTACTTCCCATAGTAGAACACAGGCTTCGATGAGACCAGGGCGTCCCCTCTCCCGAAGTCGGACAGGATGGCGACGTCGGGCCTGGCCTTGTCCACCTTCTTCCCAGTGGACTCTGAAATCCCGGCGGCGACCAGCTTGGCCATCTGGACCTTGATCGTCTCGCCCCCTTTCAGTTTGAGCGCCGACCTCAACTCGTCCTCTCTCTCTTGCACCCCCACCGGCAGCGTCACCCCCACTGAGAACGTCCTGAACTCGTATGGGCGGAGCCTCCGCCCCGCCATCTTGAACATCTGGGGGACGCTATCCAGCACCCCCCCACAGACGAAGCACTCCCTGCCCGGGACCACATCGAAAGGCGGAGCCTCCGCCCCCTGCCTCCCCGAACACCACTGGCACAGCTTGTATGCCGGTACGGCTCCGGGCACCCTATCCTTCACCCATGCGCCGCATCATCTGGCGCATCTCGCGGCCTTTGCTTGTCTTCACGAGGGTCTTCATCTGCTTATACCTGCTCAGGAGCTCCCTCACGTCCTTCTCGCTCCGCCCCGACCCCTTCGCGATGCGCCTGAGCCTGGACGCGTTGATTGTCTCAGGGTTGTTCTTCTCGTCCCCGGTCATAGACTGGATGATGGACCTATACACCTTCACTCTGTCTTCCGCCTTATCGAGCTCCTTGGCGTCCACCTGGCCCGAGAACCCGGGGATGTGCTCCAGGATCTTCTTGAGCGAGCCGAACTTCTTCATCTGCTCGAACTGGACCAGCAGGTCGTTCATCGTCATCTTACCCGACATCACCCTCTGGGTCATCTTCTCGTCCACCACCACCTCCGACTCCCTCACCATGTCCATGAGCGACTTCAGGTCTCCCATCCCGAGGAGCCTGCCCACGAACCTGGTCGGGACGAATTCCTCTATGTCATCTATCCTCTCTCCAGTCCCAATGAAGAAGACCTTCGCTCCGGTGGCCGCCGAGGCAGCCAGCGCGCCACCCCCCTTCGCCGCTCCGTCCAGCTTCGTGACTATTATTCCGCCCACGGGAGCAGCCTGGTGGAATGCCAAGGCCTGGCTGTAGCATTGTTGGCCTATGGTTCCATCGATTACCAGGAGCGTGGCGTCGGGCTTGACGCTTCCAACCATATCCTTCATCTCCTGGAGGAGCCCCTTCTCCTCCTTGTGCCTACCTGCGGTGTCGATGATTATCAGGTTCTTAGAGCCCTCGAGCCGCTTCTTCCCTTCTTTGGCTATCTTCACCGAGTCCTTTTCCTTCTCATCGCTGTAGACTTCGACTGCAGAAGCCGCGGCGAGTGTCTTCAGCTGGGCGACCGCCCCGGGCCTGAACGTGTCCGCGGCCACCACCCCCACCTTGAACCCGCGCTTCGAGTAAAGGCGCGCCAGCTTGGCGGTCGTCGTCGTCTTCCCTGACCCCTGCACGCCGAGCATGACCAGGACGTTGGTCCTCTCCTTGCTGAGAGGCAGCCCGCCTTCCCCGCCGAGGAGCCTGGCGAGCTCTTCGTAGAGTATCGATACTATCTGGTCCTTCTTGGTGACCCCTGCCGGCGGCTTCTCCTCCAGCGCCCTCTTCTGGACCCTCTCAGTGACTTCCAAGGCGATCCTGACGTTCACATCCGACTGTATCAGAGCCCTCTGCAGGTCGCGGACGAACTCTTTGGTGACCTTCTCATCGATAATGTTGGAGCCGACCAGCTTCTTCACCGCCGCCTGGAGGCCTTCTCTGAGCGAGTCCAACATGGCGATTCGGGAAGTTCCGCGTTTCTGGTTGTTTAATAGGATTCGCGGACAGTTTTTAGCCAATCGTCCTTCCAGGTGCCAGATGCCAAAGGCGTCGAGCCGGGGCGGCTGGGATGAGCTCTCAGACTGGTACGACCGGAAGCAGGGAGAGACGGGGGACCTATGGCACAGGACGCTGATCGACCCGGGACTGCTGCGTGTGGTGGGGAACTGCAGGGGGAAGGACGTCTTGGACCTAGGGTGCGGCAACGGGTACCTGTCTCGGAGCCTCGCAGCCCAGCACGCCCGGGTGACTGCGGTGGACGGGTCCTCGAGGATGATTAAGAACGCGAAGGCCCGCGACCGTGGCTCGGGCGTCAGGTATCTCCGCTCCGACGCCGGCGACCTGAAGAGATTGCCCGACTCAGAATTCGACCTGGTCTTCGCCAACATGAGCCTGATGGACATGACAGACGCGAGCGCGGAAAGAGCGGTGGGGGAGGTCGCCAGGGTCCTGAGGGACGGAGGAAAACTGGTGGCCAGCATCTGCCACCCATGCTTCGACGTCATGTCGAACTCGGGGTGGGCGGCAGAGAAGGCGTTCGGCGGGGACGCTTTGATCTACAGAAAGGTCAGGGGGTACCGGAAGCGGTTCTCCGAGGACGTGCCGTGGAGGATGGCGGACGGCTCGAAGAGATACACCATCAGCTATCACAGGCCCCTGTCATGGTATGCCGGAGTACTGCACTCGAAGGGGCTCGCCATCATCGCCCTGGAAGAGCCGGAGCCCACCAACGAATTCGTCGAAAAGGAGCGGGAAGGGGGGGACCTCGACGGGCCTGGATTACTGGAGGTCCCACTCCATCTCGTAATCGAAGCGATCAAGCTGTGAGGGGGATGGCATGAGGGTCGGCGCGTTGTTCAGCGGCGGCAAAGACTCCACCTACGCCGCCTGGCTGGCCTCGAAGAATGACGAGCTGGCCTGCCTGGTGACCCTCTTCCCGCGGTCTGAGATGTCGTACATGTTCCACTTCCCCAACATCAGGTGGACGGCTCTGCAGGCAGAGGCCATGGGGGTACCACAGCTCACAGCCGCGACCGAGGGAGTGAAGGAGGAAGAGCTGGCTGACTTGAAGAGGGCCATGACCGAAGCGAAGTCGAAGTTCAGGCTCGAAGGGATTTACACCGGAGCCCTGGCAAGCGTCTATCAGAAGTCCAGGGTGGAGAAGGTATGCGAGGATCTGGGCCTCGATTGCTTCTCACCCCTCTGGGGGATGGACCCAGAGGGGCACCTGCGGAGGCTCGCAAGTGAAGGGTTCTCGGTCATCGTGGTGAGCGTGTCCGCACTCGGGCTAGACCAGAGCTGGCTGGGGAGGGAGTTGGACCATGACGCCATAGGCGAACTGGTAGCCCTGGGCAGGAAGTACAGATTCCATGTGGGTCTCGAGGGGGGCGAGGGCGAGACATTCGTCCTCGACGGGCCTCCATTCTCGAGGAGAGTCGTGGTGAGGTCAGCCGCCAGGCACTGGCGGGGGGACTCGGGCTACCTCGAGATTACCAGTGCAGGCCTGGAGGCCAAAGCCAGGGGGACGGAGGGGGTCGCCTTGTCCCGATGACGAGACTCAACGCCAGCGTCCGCGCTGGGAGGGCATACTCGGCGAGATATCGGGAGAGCGGGCCCGAGTTGACGATCTCCACCCTTTGATCCCCACAACGATACACCCGCCGATGAGGCACGTCACGCCGTTCAGGGTTGCCGTCTCGGTCCGACGGCCATCCCCCTCCCGCTATGCCAAACGCTTACCAAACGCTTTGGGAGCGCGCCTGCGCAAAAGCCTATATTCTAACGCGTCCTCTTTCGGACTGCTCTAGATGAAGGGGTTTTCGGGAAGAGCCGTCTGAGACATCCGATGAAGAGCCAAACCGTCGATAGAGCAATTGTCGTCTTGGGTAGGTCGGGCGTCTCTACAGGAAAGCCAGGCTCAGCATCACGCAGATGGCGAACCACCACGCGCCGAACCAGAGCGCTGCCAGGCGATCGAAGTTCTCGTGCAGGTACACATAGAACAGCATCGCTATGGTGAACAACTCGGACGCCAGCAGCGCGGCGAACTGGTTCTGCTGCGACACCGGGTTGAAGAACCACAGTGAAACACCCACCACCACCAGATACACAGAGAGCGGAACAGCCGCGAGTGTGCGCATGTCGCGCTGGACGGTCGTCATGCCCGCCTTGCTCTCTCGTTGATCCTGACCAGTCTCTTCACGATGAGTGACATGAACGCGAAACTGCCCACCAGAATCACAAGGCTGACGAAGAACATCCCCGCCTGGCTCTGCAGCGCGTCGAAGGTGTTGACGAACGACGCGAACGCGATGCTACCCACAAGCAGCAGGATCACGAAACTCCCGGTCAGGGCTGGCACCTTGAAGGGTGTCTTCATCACCCTCATGAGGGAGCCGCTCGAGCCCTGGGCTGAAGGGGAAGAGGGGGCTGAGGAAGGCCTTCTCGCCGAACCTCTCCTACGCCAGACAAGCCAGACCGCGCCGATCGTGATCAGGGCTGGGATGGCGAGGCCGGCTATCGACTGCGGGATTGGAATGTCCTGGCCTGGGGTGAGATAACCCCAGATTGTGAGCCAGACGAGCTCTACTATGAACACCAGACCGAGCGTGGAGTAGATGGGTCTCTGCATCGGGTTCCTCCTGTGGTTCCTGTCGACGAAGGGGAGGATGACAGCGAGGATGAGCCCGACCGTTACGAAGGCCATGGCGTCTGGCTCATGGACTCCGGCGAACATCCCAAGCTTCAGCAGCTGATACAGGGCGATGAAATACCAGTCCGGCCGGGCCGTGTAGCTGGCCGCAGCTGCGATCGAGTATTCAGGCGGAAGTGCAAGCGGGAAGAGCACGGCAGACGCGAGGAGGAGGCCGAGGAAGACCGCTCCTACCATCATAAGGTAGGAGAGCACGCCCGGGAACCACTTGTGGTACGTGACCTCCTCCTTCAGCCCCGTTGGGGGCTCAGAAGCGCCATGGGTCTCGAACATGTACATCTTGCCTGCGAAGAGCACCAGCAGCACGGCAGGCAGTATGAGGATGTGCAAGTCGAAGAACCTGGTGAGCTCCGCGGAATTCCCCGTGTTCCCCGCAGCCAGGTAGGTCACAATGCCGGCAAGCTGAGGGGGGAGCAGGCCGATCATGCTTATCGAGACGTCAGTGGCCGATTTCGACACGACGGTCCACGGGAGGAGGTAACCAGTGAGCCCCATCATCAGCGTGACGATGCCCATCGCCATGCCTGTGACCCACATGAGCTCTCTCGGCTTCTTCTGCGCGCTAGCGAAGTAGCCGCGCATCAGGTGGAGGAAGGTCAGGAGTATCATAGCGTACGCGCCATAAAGATGCACCGTCTCGATGAGCTCCCCGAATGGAACCGTCTGCATGATCAGTATGGTGGAGGCGTAGGCCTGCTGAGGGGTGGGGATGTAGTAGAGGAGCATGAGGAAGCCGGTCAGCACCTGGATGCCGAAAGCCATTATCGCCAGGGCGCCGAGCCAATAGAATGGATTCAGGCTGTACGACGGAGCCGGCTTCAGCATGGTGTCGGTGAAGCCAAATCTGCTGTCTACGAACTTCGTCAGATTGTCTGGAGTAAGGCTCTCCTTGGTCTTCTTGGCCTTGCCAATGGCCTTCCCCAGGAGTTTGCGAATGCTCGGTGCCATCGCCTAAGCTCCAGAGCTCGTGCTCCCGGAGGCCGTGCTGGTGCCACTCGTGGCCTGGGTGGATGTAACCGAAACCGTGTTGGTTATGACGCTGCCGCCGGTCATGTCCGCAGCCAAAACTTGTGCCGCTGCCGTGGCGCCCGTGTTGTGGCCGAAGATGCTTGGAGGCCCCATCGAAGTCGCATAGATATCTCCAGTGGCCTGGTCCAGTTCAAGCTGCACCATAGGCACAGGCCTGGGAGCAGGGCCGCCTATGACCGCCCCCTCCTTGGTGAAGTCGTAGTGGCTTCCGTGGCAGCAACAATATCCTCCGTCGACAGGCATCTTGTACGAGGAGTTGCACACGGGGGACGCTCCTTCTGGGACGAAGGCGTAGATGCAACCCAGGTGCTGGCAAATGAGGCTGAAGGCGACGATGTCTTCGCTCGGCCCTATGCCGTTCTCTGCCTTCACCCCGAGCTTCACGAGGATGTTCGGTTCGTTGGTCAGAGGATAGAAGAAGTTGACAGGTTTCAGATCCTGGAGGGCACTTATGTTGGCGATCTTGGCCTTGGGCCACACGAGCGTCACGTTCGGCTGGGGGATGAATGTCAGATAGTCTGTCAGAAGTCCCGCGACGCCGATTATAGTTCCGACTGTCCCCACCGTCACTACCACCCTGAGGAAGTCGCGCCTTCCCATCTCCGAATCCTTGTTAACATCCGTGGGCGGAGTTTTCTTTTCCCCCCCCGACTCGTCCATTTCTGGAAACGCCCTAATCCTCATTAAAAAAACCTATCTTGTATTAGGAGTATGGGATGAAATTCGACCGCCTAAACCTCGCATGGGAGGCGAAAGCAGGTCCGTGTAGAGGACGCTTAGGTGCCAAAAGCCCGGCAGCGCCATAAAGGGTCGACCGCCAAAAGGCCGTTACCTCACGGCTTCATTGCGTTCCAGGGTCTGGACGTACTCCAGATTGAACAGCGCGGGGTTCGGGTCCGGGACGCGCTGACCATCCGATATGCCCCCAATTTTAGGCAAAGCTTATGAGAGGTTCCCTAACACCTTCGGTCGATTTTATGACGATTACGCCACCTACAGTGGCCATCTGGACTTCGCTGTTCGACCTCTATCTGGTCCTTGGCACAATGGTTGGCATCGTTGTGATTTCGGTCCTGACGTACAGCGTGTTCACGAAGCCGAAGGTAAAGACTGAGATGGGGCCGAAGAGTTCCTCCGAAAGGAGGAAGAGAATCCGTACGATCATCCTGGCGCTGATCACCATAAGCATACTTACCACCGTCGAGCTTGATACCTTCAGCTCTGCCTCCCTGGTCACCGTCCCATCCGACCCGTCCAATTCGATGACCATCCAGGTGGTGGGGCAGCAGTTCTTCTGGACTTTCATCTATCCGAACAACTACGCGCAGGTGGGGAACCTCACCATCCCCGTCGGCGAAACGATAATTCTGAACATCACTTCCAAAGACGTGTTCCATTCTTTCGCCATACAGCAGCTCGACGTGGCCAAGGATGCCATCCCAGGCAGATACAACCAGCTCTGGCTGGAGGTCCCCACCCCGTCGAGCTACTCGATCATCTGCAAGGAACTATGCGGGGTTGGGCACGCCTTCATGACCGCAGAGCTCTATGCTGTGAACGCCACCACCTTCAACGCATGGTACTCGTCTGTTCAAGCGAAAGGAGGGTAGCGGGTGGCCTACGACTTCCGGAAGAGCCTGCACCGGTGGACTACCACCACCAACCATAAGGACATCGGTATCCTCTACTTCGTGACATCGCTTTTCTTTGGCGCCGTAGGAGCGATGCTGGCCGAGCTGATGCGGGTTCAGCTCTCTGTCCCCAGCAACACCGTGCTGTCCGCAGCGCTGTACAACGAATTCGTGACCATGCACGGGCTGGTCATGATACTCTGGTTCCTTTCTCCTCTCGGTATCGCCCTGATGAACTACTTCGTCCCTCTCCAGATAGGGGCTCCAGATCTGGCCTTCCCAAGGCTCAACGCGCTGAGCTATTGGTTGTATCTCTTCAGCGGGGTCCTCGCCATAGGCGGGCTCTTCCTTCCAGGGGGCGGACCCAACGGAGGTTGGACCGTCTACCAGCCGCTGAACACTTCAGTCTACTCTCCAGGAGTGGGCATCTCACTCGTCTTTCTAGGCCTCGCGATGCTCGCCGCCTCGGTGACCATCGGGAGCATAAATTTCCTCGTCACCATCGCTCACGAACGCGCCCCTGGGATGACCCTCTCCAAGATACCGATGTTCACGTGGTTCGCGACATTCACGGTGATTCTGATGCTCCTCGCCTTCCCACCCCTCCTTGCAGCGCTGGTGATGCTGATGTCGGACAGGCTGCTCGGGACCGTCATCTTCGTGTCGGTGGCGGGCGGGGCCATACTCTGGACCAACCTCTTCTGGTTCTTCGGGCACCCGGAAGTGTACATCGTCCTGCTCCCGGCCTTCGGCGCCATCGCCGAGATTCTCCCTGTCTTCGCAGGGAGGGAGCTCGAAGGAAGGCGGGTCATCTTGCTCTCCACGGGGCTCCTGGTCCTCCCCCTCAGCATGCTGGTCTGGCAGCACCACATGTTCATCACAGGAGTCAACCTGGCAGAGTTGGCAACCTACAGCGTCACAACAATCATAATCTCCTTCCCATTCGACCTCATAATTCTCTCGTTCATACTCACCACCCTGGGGGGCGTCAAGCTGAACACTCCAATGCTCTGGGCCTATGGCGCGATCGTGCTCTTCATCATAGGGGGGATTTCAGGGGTATTCCTCTCATCATTCGTCCTCGACGTCGTCTTCAGAGGATCCTATTTCGTGGTGGCGCACTTCCATTACGTCATGGTGGGCGCGACCATATTCGGCCTGGTCGCGGGGGTATACTATTGGCTCCCGAAGCTCACCGGAAAGATGTACAGCGAGAAGCTAGGGCTGCTACACTTTGCAATCTCCTTCATAGGGTTCAACATCACCTACGCTCCAATGTTCCTCCTGATCGACATGCCCAGGAGGATTGTCACCTATTCTGCCTCCACCGGCTGGGGAACGCTCAACTACATCTCGAGCGTCGGCGCCATCGTCTTCGGCGGGGCGCAGCTCATCTTCATCGCCAACCTCCTCTACACCCACTACGGCGGTCTCCCGTCCATACCGAACCCATGGCAGAGCCTCTCGCCCGAATGGGGGAATAGTGGCCTCTCCAGGTCGCTCGGGTCTTCAGCAGGGGGGTCGTTGGAGCCGTCTGAGCACGAAGCGGCCGAAGCCAAGCATACCAGCCACAGGCCGCTCGAAGTAAGCATCGGCGTCGCCATAACCCTCACGGGCATAGCAACGTCTCCCTACCTCGCCGGCAAGGCCCTGACCGTAGTCGGCCTGCTGGCCGTCACCTACGCTCTGTTCCGCTGGGCCAGGGACAACATGGGGGATAAGTTCTCTCTTGGCGAAACGTTTGGTGACAAGTTCCCATTCTCTGGCGTAGGGAGAATCAAGCTGGGAATGTGGATATTCATCGCTTCGGACATCTTGCTGTTTGGCTCGCTCATAGGCAGCACGCTCTTCATCCGCGAGAACTCAGCCATCGCGGGGGTCGTATGGCCGGCCATAGGCGGCGTCCACAACGTGACCACGGGAGCCATATCCACCGTGTTCCTGCTCGCCAGCAGCTTCACGATGGTCCGCGCCGTCGTGGCGCAAAAGGCCGGCGAGCATCGTCATTACATGGCGTGGCTCGGCACCACCTTCGCGTTAGGCCTGGCGTTCCTGCTGATGGAGGCGAGCGAATGGTACACGCTCTACCTCAAAGGCATTTGGTTCAACACCTCGTTGCCGAACGGGTTGTACTTCCTGCTGACTGGGGTCCATGCCACTCACGTGACCGCGGGGCTCGTCATGATGGTCTATCTGATGATCAGGGCGAAAAGAAAACCAGGCCCTGAGGGGAGCAGCTCCATCGCGAACTTCGCCCTGTACTGGGACTTCGTCGATATAGTCTGGGTCTTTCTCTTCCCGCTGTTCTATTTGGTGTAACAAATTGAGAGAAGCAGGTACCATCGGCGTCCTCGTATATCTGGTCCTGGCGACCGTCTTGGAGGTGTACCTCGCCGGGTCGATGGTCGTGAGCACCACCTACTACAGTGTGATTGGGATCATAGCGATCAGCGAAGCCGTGGTTATGGGCGGCTACTACATGGGGCTGAAGGACGAACCGTCGCCGGTGCGCGCCATAGCGTTGGTTGGCATCATCTTCATCGCAGTGCTGATAATATCAATGCTCGTCGAGTACATAGCCCCCTCCTACTAGGTGGCCGACGCGCCCCACAGGGGCGCTACTGGGTTCTATGGTCCTTCGGTCGCTTGGCCTCTGGCATCGGGGGAAAGCCGCGACCGCACCACGGGGAGCGTGACTCCCTGAGTCACAGGTGACTTTGGCCCGCGGAGCCTCTCCCTGAGCCACCCCCTGATATCGTAGAAGTACACGTTCTGGTAGGGACAAGCGGTGACGCAGTCTCCGACCCCTATGCACTTCATGCTCTTGAGCTGACCCGTGGCGATGAAAGAGCCAGGCTGGTCGGTTATCCCCACCGGGCACACCTTGGCGCAGTCCTTGGTGGCGCAGGTCACACAGGTATCGCTGTCCTTGACTTTCAGCTTGAACAAGCCGAACCTCGACACCAGATGGTTGAACGAACCCCAGCCGCACAGCCCTGTCGTGGCGCATGCGTAGGTCCCCATGAACGGGATCATTATCCAGACGACGTACCAAAGGAAGCTGAAGTAGAAGCTGTACATGAAGAAGCTCGTGTCAGTCCCGAATATTGTGACATCCACCACCCCCAGCGAGTTCAGATAGGAGAGCACAGCCGCAGCCACCAGAGACAGCCAGACCAGAGACACCACCCACTTGTAGGACGCAGAAAGCTTACTGGTGAGAAACTTCCGACCCAGCTTCGACGTCCGATTGAACGAGCTCATGCTGTCTATGGCCGTCCCCTGGTACATGAGCGCCGCAGTGCAGAATACCGAACAGACGTTCCTGCTCCCGAAGAAGAAGGACAGGAGCCCGCTCACGAAATAGGTGGCCAGTAGGGCAAGGGCGACCGCGGGGGCGAGCGCCCCGGCAGTGCCGACCCCCATACTCCAACCTATCCATGGAATGTACTGAGCTGTGCTGGGGAACACGAAGTAGGGGAGGAAGACGGCGTAGACGGCGTAGGCGGCGACGACCATCCCTAGCCTGATCTTTGTCTCCAACTCGCGCGCGTACCTTATCTTGAAGAGCACCAGCGCCCCCATCTCTATTCCCATCATGATGAGGTACCAGGCCGACGCGGTGACCGCGGAGAAGTAACTGATGAAGTCGTAGCCCGAGGCGGCGATGATCTCTGGGATGGACCCCGCGATGGGGGCTTGATGGATACTGGTGAAGAACGCAGTCCCATAGGCGTACACGTCGATGACCGCCCCCATGAAGAACTCAGCGACGAAGAGGAAGCTGAGGACGGCGAACACCCACAGGGGCCTCGACTGCCAGCTCTCGAGCTCCTCTGAGCCGGGCTCCTTGCTTCGAATGACCGCGGAGAAGTACACGACCATCTCGACAATAAGGGACAGCGCGAAGACATCTTCGTTCCCAAAGAGCAGCCAGGAGAAAATCCCGGCCATCATTATCCCATATGCCATCATTATCAGGACGAGGTAGTCCGAAGTCCGTCGGTCCAGGCTCCGATTCTTGTACAGGAACTCGAAGATGTAGACGAAGAGCACGATCATGACCGCGCTGCCAGCGTAGGCGGAATACCGCGCCCATCCGGGGGAATCTATCGCTGTAGGCGAGAATAGCATGATGAGCACTTGTGCCCCGACGACGGTCCACACCGCCTTCTGGAGCCTGTCCCTCAGGATGTAGACCGTGACAGCCATTTCCCCGGCCATGGTGAATACGAACCAATACGAGCTGATCGACCTGACCAAGGCAGAGAAGATCCCTGCCCCGCCTCCGGCTGGGAGTATGGCGCCAGACGCGAGGGAAAAGGCCCACCCCATGAAGACCTCGGAGGTGACCACCAGCGCGACCGCGGTCAATTGAAATGCGCCAGCCATCGTCAGCCCTCGGATCCCCCCGAAGTCCTCCAGTTTCTTGCCTCCGTACATGAGCGAGGCGACGATGGGAATCACGAAGATGCTCATGGAGACCATATTCGCCGCGAGGAGGACGAACAGCGTGGTGATGCTCGGGGCGTAGAGGTAGTACACCGCGCCCACCAGCATGGAGAGCATCATGGTGAGAAGGAACAGCATGACCGACGCGTCGTACAGCGTCACCACCCTGGATGCCTTCTTCACCAGCCAGGCGGTCGCGGCAGCCATCGAAACCGCCACGCCCCAGAAGAGCTCAACGACCATCGGCATTTTCAGACAGGCTCCTGGACCTGCGGCTCGGGCCGCCCGTTGGCCGAGACCTCAGGGTGGCAAGACAGCCCACGCTGGCGCGATACTTTCGGGCACGCTCTCAGGAGAGCGGGGCTCCGGTTTCCCCGGGTTTCGCAGCGCGACAATGGTAATCGATCGGGTGGCTCCCGTAAGCCGTCTGGGCACCGTAGCATTTTCGACACGCCGACTGGGCGTCAGAACGAACTCTCGTTCACCCGCATTTAAAATCTTGGGGGTGGGCCTGAGGGCGATGGCCTACAACCTCTCGCGGCTCGTTCGCTACAGGATAAGGCGGGAGGTCGAATTACTGGACCAGGCCGGGGTGGCGACTCGCCGTGCCCAGCTTCTAATCTGATTGCGCGCGCTCCGAGCGGCCCCTCGGCACAGGATACCCGCGTGGTTCCACGCAGGCTGCCGCTGTTGGGCAGCCTGGTTCCTGGTCGAATGGACTGCTGGGCCCGTTCAGCCGCTCGTCCCAGGTGGGAGTTCGCAGATGGGGCCGATGGGGGTGATGGTCGCATTGTCCGCGGTGATGTTGTGCAGGTTGTAGATGATAGTGAACTGGTTCCCGGTGGCCAAATCCTTGGCCGCAATGGACAGGTCTACGTTCGCGAGCGTCCCCGAGGGGGGGCTCACCGCGAACGGCAAGAACAGCATCTGCCCGCTCGTCACCGACGACAGTCCCGCCATGCACACCGGAGAGTCCGCCTGGGTAGATACGGTAGAAGTGAGCTGTACTTTGAGAGGGAGGGCGCTAGCATTGTCCCAGCGGACGTTGAATGCCACCTCCGTCCCGTTGAAATAAGTCGAGACCACAGTAGCGTAGTTCCCGAACGATGCCTGCTTCTGAGGGAAGAGGGCGTTGGTATACGCGAGGTACCCGATGAAAAGCCCGAAAGCTATGGCTCCGATCAGTATAGCCACAACCACCTTTCCAGAAGCCCGCATCGTTTCTGGGGCTACCCCGGCGCGCTACTATCTAAAGTCGCCTGGCCTCGAGTTTGCGAACGGATGGGTGGTCCTCTCGGAGCGTACTCCGGTGATCCATCAGGGCTCTGGCTGCGAAGCTCGGGGCCTCCTCACGCCCAAGAGTTGCCTGTTCGGAGCGAGACCAGAGGTCTCCCCTCAAGAAAATCGGAACGGAGAGCCCGGAGGGGCCCTCCGCCTAGATGGGTAGAGGAGCGCTCCCAGAGGGTTTCGGCTTCCGCGACCTGAAGTACAGATATCCGACCGCAGCCGCCGCCACTACAGCTATGGAGGCGCCCGCAGCGAAGACGTCTGCCGATGTCGCAGGGGCCGGCGCGATGACTAGGGAGTTGCCCTGGGCGTTGGCATAGCCATGAACCGCCACCACGCCCGTAGGGTCAGAGACCTCAGACAGGGTGTAGTGCTGGCCGTTTTCGTCGAAGGACGCCGAGAAGGTCGACTGGCCGGAGATGGCTTTCTCGAATGTGGTAGTGTTGGTGGCCGCGTCGTAGTTCTTGGTCCAGGTGCTCAGCGGAGTGTTCAGTGCCGTGAAATTGAGGGTCGGGCTGTTCCAGACGCTGCTCCCGCCGAAGGCGCTCAGAAGAAATCCGAGGGCGAAGGCGTGGGTGGAGAGCGAATCTTGGACGGTCGATCCGACCATGTTGATGTCCACCATGTGGTCGTGCATATCCAGGTTCATGGCCCCACGGACCACGAAGGCCCGCCAGCCGAGGTCCGCCTGCACCGTCCCGTTGACCACCTTGAAGACGCCGGTGACCCAGGAGGTGACGTTGGTCAGCTTGTTGATGACGAGCGTTGTGGAGTTGCCCTTCGCGGAATAGTCGAGGGCGACGGTCATGTTCTGCACGGAGATGTGGTTGTCCTCGTTGTCGAAGCTACCCTGAAGCTCCTGGACGCCTGTTCCGCCGGTGTATGAAGAGTTGAGCTTGACCGAAGAGCTCACGTTCTCGAGGAAATTCGAAATCGTGGAGTTGGCAGGATACGTGAAGACGATCTTGGTGACGCTGACGCTGTTGACTTTCGCAGTCTGCGTCTGCGGGTTGAGGTCGACGGTTAGCGTGGACGCATTGACCATTGGTGCCAGTGATAGGAGAAGCACTGCGAGCGCTGTGAGAGGGACTATCCTCTTCGTTGAATTTTTCATCGACGGACAAGGCCGCCGGTCCGAGGTTAAACCTACAGATTTGAACGCGCTTTCTAGGAGCTTTGAAGGCGCCGGACTTCAGCTGCTGCCTTTGATTCGCATTATCCTGTTCCGGCCCAGCATCGTCCAGTACTCCACCTCGGCGCCGGGCGCGAGGGTGCCGTTGAGCTCGGCCATCTCCTCCGCGCTGGGCTTGGCGGTCTCAAGGACCTCGAAGGTCTGGAGGTCCATAATCTGCACAGTGTTATCCATGATGGTGGTAACCTGACCCGACCTCTTGTCGATCATCGGTATGTCGACCCTGGACTCTGCCGGGGAGACGTAGCTCTTCTTCGACCCGGTGAACAGAGAGATAGCGACCAGCCTCACCTTGGCGCTCCCGTGCTTCCCGGGCTTGAAGTGTTCGCGGCTCACGACCTTGCACGGTTCATCATCGATAATGATGTAGCTACCTTCCTTAACACTGCCAAGTTCCGCTGGTCTGCTCAAGGATAAGCAGGCCTGCCTCGCGAGGGAAGCTAAATAAATGTCTCACCCGGCAGACCAATCGCACGAGCTATTGACGACGCCAAAGACTGACGAGCATTCATCCCCAGGGCAAGATTGATTCTTTGAAGGCACTCCCAATTGTCTGACCCGGCATACGTCCTCGACTCCACGGCCTTCTACGCAGGGATACCATACCAGGGGAACGGGCGGTACTACACGACATACCTGGTTCTTGAAGAGGTGAAACACCACAGTGTCGGGTCCTCCCTCATCCACACCAGGGTGCAGGTTACTGAGCCCTCCCAAGAGTCGCTCGGCCAGGTGAAGGCGACGGCAGCGAAGACCGGGGACATCCGGGCCCTGTCCCAGACCGACCTCTCGCTCCTGGCCCTGGGGCTCGACCTGAAGAAGAGCGAAGGCGGGGTGAGCCTCGTCTCCGACGACTTTGCGATCCGGAACGTCGCCGAAGTCCTCTCCATCCCACTGGCTCCGACCTCCCTGAAGGGAGGGGAATGGAAGAACACCACCTGGAAGATGTACTGCAGGGGGTGCGGCAAGACTTACACCAACCCGAAGCTCACCACGTGCCCCATCTGCGGCACTCAGCTCGTGAGAAAAGCTTCGAACAGCTGAGCCGACCCGCCGCCCGAGACGCCTCTCGAAACAGCCTTATCTCCGGTGCTCCCTCCGCGGACCAGATTGGCCGCTGTTCTTGGGTGGGCGCTCATCGCCCTGGCGCTGGTCTCGGGGGTGTTCCTGCTGTGGTCAGCATCCATCGGCGCGGGTTGGCAGCCCACCTCGAGGCGGAAGGTGAGGAAGATGCTCGAAATGTGCGACGCCGGGCCCTCGGACGTTGTGTACGACCTCGGCTCAGGGGACGGGAGGATCATAGTGGAGGCGGCGAAGACCTACCACGCCAGAGCTGTCGGGGTGGAGGCTGACCCAATCCGCGTGCTACTCTCCAGGTTCGCGGTAGGCGTTCACAGGCTCAAGGGCCAGGTGAGGGTGGTCTGGGGGAACTTCTTTCACGTGGATCTCAGCGAAGCGACGGTGGTCACTCTCTTCCTATCCAAGGGAGCGAACCGGCGGCTGAAGGCGAAGCTCCTCTCTGAGCTAAAGCCCGGGGCCAGGGTGGTTTCCTACGTTTGGACGTTCGACGACTGGTCCCCGACGTCGAGGGATTCGAAAGACGAGATCTCGCTCTATGTGGTGCCGGGAAGGGACCTCCCCTCACCACACGCGGCCGGGGAGACGGCAGACCCCCGCCCTGCCTGATGCAGCCCGGCGGCTGGCCATGAGCGGAGAACGCGCAGAAAGACGCCAACAATAGCATCGGCCGTCGGCCTCTGCGCGATCATCGGGGGGCATGATCACCCTGAGCGAGACAGCCATAGTCATGGCCGAGATGCCCCAAGGAGGCGCTGGTCTTCGGGGGTGTCGCTGGTCCCACCCCGACCATAGCGCGCCAGGCGCTCAACGAGGGTGAGGAGAAGGGACGGTGGAGACCAAGTTCTCCGGGCAATCCTCCATTCCCTTGCTGGCGTCTGCTTCCAGCCGACCCGTAGATGCCTGGGTCGCCGCCGGACTGCCCTCTCCGCCAGCCACCACCTGGTTGAAGCGGACGACGCTTCATGGAACCCTATAGACTCATACTCCATTGGTAAACTCAGGAGTGGTAACTAACTACGGGAATACTACCATGCTTATATAGGGATACCACCGGTTAGTTGTATAGTTATACCATGAGATATTCTAGAACTTCGGCGCTCCAGGTTTCGGATAGATGCCCCCACTGCGGCAAGAGGACGCTGGTAGAGGACGTCAACACCGGCGAACTCACCTGCGGTAACTGCGGGTTCGTCATAACCGAGAAGTCGATCGACCAGGGGCCGGAGTGGCGCTCTTTCAGCGACGAGAAGGGGCAGGACAGGGCCCGCGCCGGTGCCCCAACGTCCATCACGTACAGGGACATGGGTCTCTCCACCATGATAGGCAGCTCGAACAGGGACGCCTCAGGCAGGTCGTTCGCATCGCCCATGCGCACCACCATTGACAGGCTGAGGAAGTGGGACAACCGCTCCCCGGCCTTCGGCGCCCAAGAGAAGAACCTCAGCATCGCCCTGCGTGAGCTCGAGAAGATGGCAGACAAGCTCGGCACCTCCCAGGCGGTGAGAGAGAGGGCGGCCTACATCTACAGGAAGGCGCTCGAGAGGGGCCTCCTCAGGGGACGCTCCATAATAGGCATCACCGCTGCCGCGCTATACGCGGCCATGAGGGACACTGAGACGCCCAGGACGCTCAAGGACATCGCGGCGGCCAACAACCTGGAGAAGAAGGCAGTAGCCAGGGATTACCGCATTCTCCTGAGGGAGATGGACCTGACGATGCCCGTGGCCGACGCCGCCCGGAGCGTCAACAGAATCGCCTCCAGGGTGGGGCTGTCCGAAAAGGTCGCGCGCAAGGCCATCGAGATAGTGAGGATAACCGAGGAAAGGGAAATTTCCGCCGGCAAGTCCCCCATGGGGCTGGCGGCAGCTTCCCTCTACCTCGCAGGGGTGATGGAGGGGGAGGTAAAGACCCAGAAGGAGATAGCGGAGGCGTCCGGCGTCACCGAGGTCACGGTCAGGAACAGGTACAAGGGACTGAGGGCCGACCTGGGCAAGCAGCTCGGGCTTCCCGAGGCAGAGCCTGCTGAGGCCATCCTTTTCCGCGCTGAACCTTCTCCGACCGTTTAGACACCGTCGCAGCGGCGGCCACGAGGGTCGAGGTCTCGGCCTTCGCGCTGGTGCCCTATCGTATCAGGGAGCTAACGGACGCTAGGAACAACCGGAAGGTGGACCGGGGGGGAATTGAACCCCCGACCTTCCGCGTGCGAGGCGGACGTTCGTACCGCTGAACTACCGGCCCACCGGTTTCCGCCCTGACGCCTTCCGCGTTTAAGGCTTAGTCGCCCTCCTCCACCTCGCGGCCAGGGGAAACCCTTTTTCCGGCCGGTCCCCTCCCTGGTCCCAATGCCCCGCACCGACCTGGACGACCGGCTCTTCTGGCTGGCCACGGAGAAGGAGATCAGGACAGCTGCGACCACCGACGCCTACTTCCTTCACACGAAGAAGGTCCTCAGGCGGAACAACATCGACACGAGGGTGGTCATGGAGATTTTCGCGCGCGACGTCCCCTACCCCGACAACTGGGGGGTCCTCACCGGCGTCTACGAAGCAGCCAAGCTGCTGGAGGGGCTCCCGGTGGACGTCTGGGCCTTCGACGAGGGGTCGGTCTTCGTGGCTGACAGGAGCACCGCCATCTACGAGCCGCTCCTTACCATCGAGGGCAGATACTCTGACTTCGCGGAGTATGAGACTCCGCTGCTGGGCCTCCTTTCTTCATCCACCAGCATCTCGACTAGGGCGGCAAAGTTCAGGCAGGCCGCGGGCTCGAAGCTCCTCCTTAGCTTCGGCACCAGGAGGGTGCACCCAGCCCTCGCCCCCCTGGTGGAGCGGGCGTGCTATGTGGCCGGCTTCGACGGCGTCTCAAACGTCCTGGGGGCGAGGCTCCTGGGCCTTGAGCCGTCCGGGACGATGCCGCACGCCCTCGTCCAGATACTGGGGAGCCAAGAGAAGGCATGGCGACTCTTCGACGAGACCGTGCCCAGGAGCACCCCCCGGGTCGCGCTCGTCGACACCTTCTGGGACGAGAAGGCGGAGTCCATCAAAGCCCTCGAAGTCCTCGGCTCCAAGCTCTGGGGGGTCAGGCTGGACACCCCGGCGTCGAGGCGCGGTGACTTCACCAAGATCGCCGAAGAGGTCCGCTGGGAGCTGGACATACGCGGGGGGAAGGACGTCAAGATCATAGCCTCTGGGCGGCTCGACGAAGAAGCGATGGGGAAGCTCAACCCCATCGTCGACGGCTACGGTGTGGGGACAGCGGTCGCCTATCCCCCGGTCATCGACCTGAGCGCGAAGATAGTCGAGGTCGAGATAGCGGCTAAAAGGGAATTCAGGGCGAAGAGGGGCGGGCTGGGAGGGCGGAAGGCGGTCTACAGGGCCGCAGGCTTCAGGGACACCGTGGCTCTCGAGGGCTCGCCGAGGCCTCGGGGCTCCACCCCAATGCTGAGGCAGGTCCTGAAGGGCGGGAAGCTGGTGGGGAGCTTCCAGGACATCCAGACGCTCAGAGCCAGGATCAGGGGCGACCTGGACCAGCTCAGGGGGGCGACCCCCGCCCTCATCTGGAGGTGACGCCGTTGCGCCCGGCGCTGGTAGTGGTCGACGTCCAGGTGGACTTCTGCCCGGGGGGCGCCCTCGCGGTCGAGGACGCTGACCAGGTGGTCCCGGGGCTCAACGCTGCCATCGAGGCCTTCGCAAGGCTCGGGCTGCCGATGTTCTTCACCAGAGACTGGCACCCGCCCAACCACATCTCCTTCCGAAGCCGGGGAGGCATCTGGCCGCGGCACTGCGTGCAGGGGACCCCCGGAGCGAAGTTCCACCCCGACCTCAGGGTGCCCACCGGGGCCACGGTCTTCAGCAAGGGGGACGACCCCGCGAAGGAGGCCTATTCCGGCTTCCAGGGGACCGGGTTGGAAGGGGCGATGAAAAGCCTAGGGGTGGAGGAGATGTACATCGGAGGGCTGACCTTCGACTATTGCGTCATGGAGAGCGCCTTGGACGCGCGCCGTGCAGGGTTCAGCGTGGTCGTACTGGAGGACTGCGTCAAGGCCGTGAATGCAAGGCCGGGGGACGAGGCCAGAGCGCTGGCGACTATGAAGGATGCTGGGGTGAAATTCGCCACTGCGTCCGCCACCATCGAGCGCTTGAACATGCTCTACTAGGAACCCAAATGGCAACTCATCTGCTATACCTCGCCGCGACCCCCAGGTTGTGAGATTGGCCAGCACGCAGCAATGAGGTCATC
>JAKAUC010000011.1 GCA_021827865.1 archaeon | reverse complement strand
CCACTGCGTCCGCCACCATCGAGCGCTTGAACATGCTCTACTAGGAACCCAAATGGCAACTCATCTGCTATACCTCGCCGCGACCCCCAGGTTGTGAGATTGGCCAGCACGCAGCAATGAGGTCATCATCCCGGCCTTTCGGGCCAGTCCAGATCGCCCGTCGTAGCACGCTGCGTGCCAGACCGTGAGTTTTGGAGTCTTACTCTATTTATCCGTTCTTTGAGGCGGTAGACCGCCGAGCGGTTTTAGTAGCGGCGAACCTCACATGACCTCGCCTTGAGCGAGGAGGCGGAGGAGTACGTAAGCTGGTGGCTGGCACTAAACAGGGACCCCGAGTACTACACCAACACCGAGCAGGGGCAGAAGGAGCTCGCCGACATGATACGCAGGGAGTCGGAGCGCCTCCTCGAGGAGATAGGCAAGTCAGTCAAGAGAACCAAGGAGATAATCTGGCTGTCCAGCTTCTGCACATCCTGCCACTATTTCAGATCCGAAGGCAGGAAGGCGAAGTGCGAGAAATGGCAGGTGCGCATCGTGAAGCCGTTCCAGGGCCGGGCGCTCTGGAAGCAGGTCCCTTCGAGGAGCGGGGATGAGAAGGAATTCGTGGTGGACGGGATCGACTGGGACTCGAAGTGGAAGGAGGTCTCCGATAAGATAGTCGACATGGCGGTGGGGATGGTGAACGGCGGATACCCATACTTCTGCTATAAGGGGACCTAGCCCGTTCAAATCCGTAGGTTCATAGATTCCACAGAAGATTCAAACCGCGATACGCATGAACGCGAAAACATGGATAGCGGTGCTGGTGCTCGTGGTACTGGTGGCGCTCTTCGTGCCGTTCGTCCCCCAGACCCAGGCGTCGGGACAATTCCTGACAGCCCACTACCAGAGGACCGCGGTCGTCTCCCCCACCTACTACGCGTTCCACTGCGGGGCCTACGTGAACTCGCAGTTGGCTGCTCAGATTGGCTCGGGGTACTCGGGCATTTATCAGCTCTCCAAGGGGTACACGTTCGCCTGCAACTACAACGTCCAATAGGCCGGCTTCAGTCGAGGCCGTAGCCAGACGAACCTCATTTCAACGTGCTTCTGGGAGCGGGGGAGCCAGCCACGAGATGCTTTCTATCGCCAGAACCATTTCCTTCATCGCTGGCTTGGCTCCAGCCCTTGCCACGGCCTCTGGGCTGGTCGATTTCTCTGAGGAGCAAATGAAGAGCAACAGCGCTCGTATCAGACGTTCTCTTCTTGTGAAGCTACGGTCACACTAGTGTAGTGCCCTGTCTCCCTGCCGTATCGTAACCATATGAGCGCTCCGATCACCCCGACTGTCCACAACAACACGTTCAGGTATGCGAAGCCAGTTATGTCCAGATAGGCCAGAGCCAGCGTAGCAGGGACATTGAGGGTGTAGGCTACGATTCTCACCGAGCCCGTGAATAGAGCTCTCCTGCCGGTAGGCCATATCTCTCCCTTCAGTGTGTTGAGCGCGGCGAAGCCCAGCGCTAGGAACACATTGAAGACGGCCACGTACGCCCAGAACAGGTTTACCGACGTGGACCACTCGCCAACGGTGGCAGTTATGATCAAAGCGAACACCAAAGTCCCAAGGTAGAATCCGAACACGTTCCACCTCCTGCTTATCCTGTCTACGTAAAACGCGAAGGCAATGGTTACGATGGCCTCGATTGTGTCTGATACGAAGATGATTTGGGAGGTGATTGATGAAAAGTAAACGGGGCCCATACTGAATACGAACAAGCCGAAGCCGATCACGTTGGCTACTGTCATACAGGTTACGGCAACCAACCTCAGAGGTATTGACGGCGATTTGAGTGATGCGACAACAGACGGGCCGGCATTGCCGGCGTCCTCTGCCACGCTCGAAGAGCGTGCCTGTGATGGATTGGTTCCGTAGTACTTCAGGGCGGTCGATCCAGCGTCGCTCTTTCTCCCCTTGGCTTCCAGCCATCTGATGGACTCGGGCATCTTGTATCTGCTGATCAGCAGAATCACCAGTAAAGGCACTGCCGATGCGGCGACAAGCTCCCGTTGAAAAGTGACCTGGCTGGAAATGCTCAGGAAGTCAATTGCTGCGAAGATGGCAGGACCGATTGATACAAAGGAATAGATCAGATATAGTATCTTGGCGCGGATACGCGTTGGAAACATCTCAGGGACGGCCGCAATCACGGTATTCGTCTCTCCTCCTCCTGCAATCTGTGAGAGCGCGAGGAACACAAGGACGAGGTAGTAGTTGAAGGAGAGGAGTATGCCTACCGCTGATAGAAAATAGAGCGCCATCGTAATGAAGAAGGCAGTCTTCCTACCTATTCGGTCCGCCAGCACCCCCATGAAGATTATGCCGACTATGAAGAAGACGCTCGGCCATACAAGCAGGAGATACTTGAAAGCTGTATTTGTGACTGCAATCGAATACCAACCGGTGGCAAGATACGCCCAACTATAGAACGAAGCTTGCATCATTACGCCGACGGCGAACGAAACGAATGTCCAGGTGTTCGCCTTCGTCCATTTGGATTCTTCGATGACTTTGTGACTTATGTCAAAAGTCAATTAATCTGAAAAAATCGAGCCTATTTATAATCGTTAGGGGTGGCATGAAACCACCGACAGTTTTGTTTCTGTCTCTTTGTGCCGGCATGTTCTTCTGTTGGCGGTAGCCTGGCCTCTCTGGCATCGAATCCTACGATAATACAATCATCGTCGCTAGGCGTCGACCATTGCGACCGGGTACTTTCGCCCTTTCAATTCAACGAAGACCATGCTAACCTCCTTTCCAAGGTCGGCCTTCCCTTTCTCCAGTATGTTGCAGTATATCCTGAACCCATCAAGCTCCACGATCCCATAGGTCGTCTTTCCGCCGTCTTTCTTCTGAATTCGGGTCAGTGAGAAGATCTTGCCTCTTCCATCGCTCTCCCTGACTTGCAGGGACGTGGAAGAGCATCTGGGGCAGAGCTTTCTGGGATAATAGAACCTGTGTCCGCACACATCACACTCAAGATATGGAAGCCGATTCGCATCGAGCTTTTCATGATACGCTCTTCCCAGTTCTTCCAGCTTCAATTCTTCTCGCCCAGGACCAGGGTGACCGAGTGGCTCCGGCTCCAGCCACCAATCCCATTGAGATATACGCGGTTGACTCCGGAAACTTGATGCCCCTCTGCCATGCCGTTTAGCTGCAGAAGGGCCTCCTCGAGCAAGACGCCGCCGCTCATGAAACCTGGCTGCCCCAAGTTCAGGCTCCCGCCGCCCGTGTTGAGCGGAACGTCCCCCCTGAACGTCAAGTCGTGCTTCTCGACGAACTCTCCGCCTTTCCCCTTCCTTGTGAGACCGATGTCTTCGATCTGCATCAAAGTCGTTATCGTGAAGGAGTCGTAGAGCTCGTAGGCGTCAGCCTTCCCGGCTTCGAACGAGGCTCGTCGGGAACTCTCGACGGCGGGGGTCGAAACAATGTCCTCCTGCTCGGGAGGCAACTCGTGCCAATGCCCCTCGCCGTACGCGATGATGTCGAGCGCCCTCAACCGCGTCTGCTTTTTGCTTACTATGAAGGCGTGGAAACCGTCTGCTGGGTACACTATCTCCAAAAGGTGCAGCGGCTCCGCGACCATGGGCGATGCAAGCACCTGCTCGGGTGTAAGGTCGTCTTTGAACAGAGCCTTCGCACTGCCTTTGGCGTTGAACCTCTGCTGGGCCGCAATCCTTGCTCTTTGCTCGTCGGTCGTACCGAACAGCTTGGAGTGCCTGAAGGCAGCCAAGGCGTAGTCCGAGACCGGATTGAGGTCGTCGTAAACCCGGAGGAATTCGTCGAATGGAGAAATCGATATGTCCGGGTAAGCCCTATCGATGGAGTCCACGGTGACCCCCTTGGCCCTCACATCCGAGGCCTTCCCGCCGATAAGACAGAGGACGCTTTCGGCTTCCCCCGCCCTGATGGCCTTGTAAGCTCTGTGGACTGAGGCGAGGGCGGAGGCCCCTCCAAAATCAAGAGTGTCGACGTACCTGGCCTTCAGCCCCAGATATTGCCTGACCTGGTTGGTGGACATGAGCAGATTAGCCTTCCCGTCGAAGATCCCCGGCAGCTGCGTAGTCACCAAACCGTCGAGCTGCTTCATCTCCATTCCAGCCATTTCCAGGGCCTCGACGACGACTTCGCTCAGCAGGTCGAAGGCGCTACCATCGTACTTCCTGTAAATCTTCCCAGCAAAGCCAGCGAGCAACTCTTGCCCTCCGGTGACGGGTCCGGCCACCACTTATATGACTCTCAGCGAGGTCGGCACCGATTGCAGTCCTCCCGCGAAATCCGGTGCCTGAAGGTGGGAGAAATCAAGTTGTGGAAGGCCGAGCTGACCTACGGCGTCGATTTCGATGTCCGAGTAACGGCCCCAATCTTTGTGTATCTGATAAGGTCCGGGCGGGAGTTGACGTTGGTAGATGCCGGCTTCAGACCCAATAGGGCTGCGCGCATCAACAACTCGGCCAGGGGAACCTTGCAGCTCCTCCAGTCCGCCCTGCGGAGACTCTCTGTCGAGCCTGACGACATTAGGAACCTGGTCCTCACGCACCTTCACACAGACCACTCGGCGTTCATTGGAAAGTTCAAGCGAGCAAGGCTCTTCGTGCAGTCGAAGGAAGTTGAGTTTGCACGAAACCCGCTTCCGACCCAGGCGCCGTTCTACGACAGCGACATACTGGAGACGCTGGAAAAGTCTGACGCCGAGTTGATCGACGGCGACAAGAAACTCTCAGATGGCATTCGATTGATTCATACCCCAGGCCACACTCCGGGTTCCCAGTCGGTCTCAGTCAAGCTGGACAAATCTGAGTTCGTCATCTGCGGCGACACGATACCGATGTATCATAACTGGTATCCATCACGCAGGCGGTTCGGTACGGCCGTTGCGCTTCCCAGAATCCCTCCGGCTATCCACAGCGACCTCAACGAATGGTTCCGAAGCTGTCAAAAGCTCGATGACGTTTCTGGAACCATGATCCCTAGCCACGACCCACTTCTCGAGGACGGCGCGGCTTTTCGCTAGGGGGTTGGGCCTTCGCTTCACTCGCTGCCTTCGTCAATTTCTCGAAAAGGCTTGTCTCTCAGTCTCAGGAACTCCCTGAAACCTATCTTCTGAGCTAGCTCCATCCATTCAACCGAAGCCCCCGAGCCCAGCAGCAGCGCCTCTTGGCGGGCAGCGAAGTCCATGGGCAGTCCGAACCTCTCCGCTCCATACCAACGATTTACCATCGACTTGTTCATCTTGAGGGCTCGCAGGTCTATGTGCCCAAGCTTCCTGGCGAGCTTCGATACTTCCTTGTCGAGAGCATCATCTTCCACCGCCCTATTAATCAGACCAATCGCTTCTGCCTTCTCGGCGTCAATCAGGTCGCCGGTAAGGAGGAACTCCATCGCCAAGTTCCTACGCACGTTGAACGGGATCAGAAGCCTAGCGACCCCTTCGGCCTGCCTTATCTCGGGGGTTCCGAACCTACAGCTGCGGGCGCTCAGGATGATGTCGCAGGCGTTCGCGAGGAAGAACCCATATCCCAAGGCGTAGCCCCTGGTGGCTGCAATAGTCGGCTTGGGACAGGACAGAATTTTCTTGAATAGCCTGTTCTCGCTGAGAAAGAGTCTCCTCCACGTTCTTGCCGCCTTGATTTCATTCGACGGATCCCCCAGGTCCGCTCCGGCGGAGAAGGCCCTCCCTTCCCCCTTCAACACCACAGCGTGAACCCTGTCGTCCTCCACGCAGGCGGCAAGATGTTCGCGCGTCTGGGCACGCATCTCGTCGTTGAACGCGTTCAGCTTCTCCGGCCTGTTGAAAATTATCTCTGCATAGCCATCATGGACATCCAGAAGAACCACGGATTTTGCGCTTGGCATGCCACTGAGGTGAAGTGACTTCCGGCGGTTGAATAAGGGTTTGTGCTTGTCGCGGCCAAAGTCTACGAGATGACGCCTTTGCCGCGGAGCGCGAGCAGTTCGTCCTTGGTGTATCCGAGGGCGCCAAGGATCTCGTCGGTCTGCTCACCCAACAGCGGGGGTCTCTTGGTGACCCTGGCGGCCGTCTCTGAGAACTTCATCGGCAGATTGAGCATCTTGAGCTTCCCTGTGACCTCGTCTTGAAGTTCCACTATTCCACCCCTGTAGATGAGCTGCGGGTCTTGGAATGCTTCGGCCACCGTCTTCACGGCTGCGCAGGGGACGTCTACCTTCTCAAGTTCCCGAATCCAGTACTCCCTGGGCTTCTGGCTCAGAACGCCCTGCAGAACCTGATGCAGCTCCTGCCAGTTGCTCGCCCTAGCGGGCCGGGTCGAGAACTTCGGGCTAGTCACTATTTCCTTCAGCTCGGGTATGGCCGCCGCCCGCTGAAAGACCCCATCGTCGGGCGCTTCAATCACGAAGAACCGGTTAGACATGTCGGAATAGATGCCCATGAAGCCGACCTGCCTCGCCCTCGTGAGGTGGTCGAAGTTTGTGTCCATTCCCTGCAGCACGGGCATGGCCATGTACTGGAGCAGGAATGCGGCCGATTCCAACAAGGACACCTCCACGAACTGACCGACGTGCTGTTTCTCTCTGGCGAGCAGCGCGGCCAGGATTGCTTGGGTGGCGACCATGGCCGTGGTCAAGTCAGCGAGCCCAAGCGGCGCCATCGGCGGCGCCCGGCCATCGCTATACAGGCTTAGGAGCCCGCTCAACGCCTGCGCCACCAGATCGTATGAAGGCCGCCGGGAGGATGGCCCGTCGTGACCATAACCCGAAATCGAGCAGTAGACTATCCGTCCGTTGACTGCGGAAATATCCTTGTAACCGACCCCCAGCCTATCGCAGACTCCCGGCCTCAAGTTCTCTACGAAGACATCGGCCGTCTCGCTCAGCTTCTTCAGTATCGAGACGCCCTCGGGTGTCTTCATATTCAGAACGACGCTCTTCTTGCTACGATTAGATCCCATGAAGTAAGTGCTCATCCCGCGATAGGTCGGGGTGGCGGCGCGCTCAGGGGAGCCTTTCCCTGGAGGTTCGACCTTAATCACATCGGCCCCCATGTCGCCAAGAATCATGGTGCAGAACGGACCGGCGACATGCCTTGTCATATCGACTATCCTTACGCCCTTAAGCGGACCATCACCCATTTGGAGTCAGACATATGCCGTGTAACACCTCGGATTTATCTATGACTTCAAAGCGTTGAGAACCTGTTTCTAGTTGAAGGCAGCCAGGCTGCACGAATTCGGGAAACCGCTCCAATGGGACGACGTCCCGATGCCGGAGTTGAGAACTGGGTCCGACGTCATTGTGCGGATGGCGGCCGCGGGGCTTTGCCATACCGATCTTTCAGTGATGGACGGAACGCTGCCAGACATCAGGGGGAACTTCCCCAAGCTGCCATTCATCCTTGGGCACGAGAATGCTGGCTACGTCCACGCCGTCGGCGATTCTGTCACTGCGCTGAAGGTAGGAGACCCTGTCCTCGTCTATGGAGCCTGGGGGTGCGGCACCTGTGCGTTTTGCAGAAGAGGGGAGGAACAGAGGTGCTCTAAGAGTCCGCTCACCCCAGGAATCAGCCCCGAATACCAGGGTGGTTTCGCCGAGTTCATGTATGTGCCATCATCCAGATACCTTCTGAAGGTCGAAGGCAACTTGGAGGACCTCGCACCGCTCACCGATGCAGGCTTGACCTCGTACAGGGCGGCAAAGAGGGTCCGAAGCCATCTCTCGCCTGGCTCATTCAGCCTCGTAATCGGTGCGGGTGGATTGGGGCTCTACGCGCTGCAATATCTGCGGCTCTTCGGGCCGACCACTGTGATTGCGGCCGATGTGGCGGACAACAAACTCAGCCTGGCTGAGAGCTTCGGTGCGAGCATTACCTTGAATTCGAGAAAGGACAATCCCGTGGAAAGAATTGCCTCAGCGACCGGAGGCAGAGGGGTCAGATCGATCCTGGACTTCGTAGGGACCAACGAAACCGCTGCACTCTCAATGAAGGTGTTGTCCGCTGATGGCATTTACGTAGATGTCGGCCTTGGCGGCGGGACTTTGAACGTTCCTTTGATTGACTTGATCCATTCGGAGTCGCAGATCACAGGAAGCATGTGGGGCACCTACGAAGAACTTGTCGAAGTCTATGAACTACTTGAATCCGGCAAGGTAAAGAGCAAGGTACAGAAATTCAAGCTCTCTGATATCAATAGCGCAATAACGCAGATGCGGCATGGAGAAGTGCTGGGTCGAGCCGTGTTGACCAGTTGACCATGGAACCTGACATTTGGTTTCCCGAGCCATAGCTTCTCTGGATTCTTCCCCTGCCTGACTTTACGTTGTGCAACGCCCTTCTGTATGTGATGGGGCCGACGGATGGCGCTCTGGCCTGCGTTGGGGGCCGAGACGCGGATTAGAACGACGGTCGGAATCACACCATATGGAACGTCCCCAACTCGAAAGCCGCGAAACCCATCTCTCTCGCTTTCGCTTGTAAAGTCACCTTATATCAGGAACATTAGGATCCAGGGCCGACGTGGCTCGCCACAGGGCAGGGGAGTTCAGCTACGTTACCGCCTATGAAGAGCTTGAGATGTCACTACTCCTGCCAAGTCCGTTCCAGCCAAGGGAGCGGATAGGGGACACTGACGAACTGGGCGAGTCGATTAAGGCGTCCGGCCTCATCGAGCCTATCGTCGTCCGACCAAAGGCGGGGTACTTCGAGATAATCGCTGGGAACAGGCGATACAACGCGTGCAGGAAACTGAACTTTCGCCGAATACCGGCGATAGTGGTGGAGATGCCCGACAAGGAAGCTTACGAAGCCGCCCTTGCCGAAAACCTTCAGCGCAGGACCCTGGACCCGATTGAGGAGGCCGAATCATTCAGGAGATACTGCGAAGAATACGGATGGGGCAGCCAGTCCGAGCTCGCCCGCCACATAGGGAAATCGCAGGCCTACGTCGCCCATAGGCTACGGCTGCTCGCTCTTCCTGAAAGCATCAAGAGCGTGATAAGGGACGGCAGCCTGAGTGCCAGCACCGCCGAAGAAATCAGCTGGCTGAAGGACTCAGAACGCCAGAGAGAAATTTTTGAATCCGCCATCAGGCACAAGATAACCCGGGCCGACATTCGTGAGGCAGCAAGTTCCCAAGGCCTAGAACGAAATGAAACTCCAGCGCCTGACTGGCTCAAGACGACGCAAAAAAGCCGGAAGGACTCGGACGCATTCGTCATCGACAGGGCAATCCTTTCGCTCAAGGTGTCCATGGTCCGAATCGATTCATTGTATGAGAAGGCGAGGAGTGACGCCTTGAAGAAGGTCCTTCTCAGCAAGCGCATATCCGTTCATCAACTGATCGACGAGCTGTTGAGCTACAAGAGGACGCGAGTAGGGTAGCGCGTTTCTTCACAGGACTACGGGTGCCTTACCGCCTTTGCGGTTGCCAGACGAGGCCTCTCAGCCCCCAGCCGAGATTTCCTCTGACTTTTGGAAGGCCGTCCAACTTCTCGACAAACCCGGCCTTAGTAGCATGCTACTAAACAGCGACGGCCTCAAGCTAGACCAATGTCCCATCAGCTCTGGCCAACTTAGCATATCGATGTTAAGGAATATGCCAGTCACAAAGTCATTCACAGAAAAATTAACATATATACAGGGGTCTCGGTCAATCTGTGTCGCAGTAGCGAATGGCGCCACCACTCGCTATAAATCATAGGCGCAGTACCGAATAACGCGAGTCGAACTGCTGTGACGCAGAACCAGATTATTGACGACCTGATATCACTCGGTTTGTCTCCGCTTCAGGCAGAGGCATACGTTACGCTCACACGGAGCAGCAAGGCAACTTCCGCTTCGCTAGCTCAAAAAATCGGGATGTCTGCTTCGGACGCCCGCAGAGTCCTCCAATCACTCAGGAGGCTAGGATTGGTTGAAGTGGAGCTCGGTCGAAACGACTACTTCTTGGCCGTCGCACCTAAGAAGGCGTTACGAACTCTTCTCGATGCAAAAGAGGCCGAACTTCAGAGCCTGAGGAGAGAGGGCGAGGTTCTCGCGAGGCTACTCGAAGACACCAAGCGCAAGGGCAGCACGACGAATGAAGAAAGCTTCTTCAAGCTAGTCTCGGGAAGTCTGGTCTTCAATCGATGGGCCGACGCGATCCGTCGGGCAAAGACCAGAGTCATCAAAGTCGTTCCCGCCTATACCCTGAGCTCACACTTTAGAGAACTCTCTGATGTGGAATCCGCCGCTGCGCGTAGAATCGACGTAACCATCATATCAGAGATCACCGAGCAGAATCTCAAGACTGCCGAACAATATTATCGCAGGATTCCGCTCTTACACGTGGACGGGCTGACATCTTCGTTCAGGTACCTGCTCATAGACCAGTCGGAGGTCTTTATGGGAGGAACGCCACCAACCGAGTCCATCGAAGACCACGTGGTAATCTGGACCAACAACAAAGTATTCGTCGACGCGTGCTCGACGCATTTCGAGTCGATCATGAGGACTGCGCTTGACGGAGCAAGGCGAATGGAGATTCTGAGGCACGTGTCTTAGAGTGACAGAAAACTCGGATTTCCCCTTTACGTTGACGGTTGCGCGTAGCTGCCGAGTTTGCTAAAAGTTCTGTAAGCTCATTCCTCATAGGAGGCGAGCTTAGACTCCGCTCGGCAGTGTGGGCTGCCTTGTCAGCAACATCCGCCGGCGCCCAAGGACAAAGTCGGCTAAATGCCACATCTCAACTCGGCGGTGTTTTTTATACGAACCTGATTGTTATGAAATCGAGCGGCCAGCCGTTCACGGCTCGCAAGTCGCCTGCAGACGCTCCGAGCACAAGGTCTTCCCGCCCTGCTCGACGGGAAAGAAAGGCGTCCCCGTCGCCTGGCAGAGCAGCCCGGGAGTTACCATGGAGGACGACGCACTGAGGGCCGTCCCATGCGGCGGCTAGGTCCCATTCATATCGGTCATTGGATGAGGGGCTCTGGACCATGTGTAAGGAGGCCCTGGGTGGGATTTGAACCCACGATTCAAACGACCGGCGTCATTCCACCAATTCTTATAACAAGAACCGATTCGAGGCCGCAACCGTGGCCTTGGTAGTGTAGCTTGGTTAGCATCGGAGGCTGTGGCCGTGCAAAGACCGGCAGATACCTCCTGACGGGAGTTCAAATCTCCCCCAAGGCCTTTCACTTTCACTCATGACGCTAGGCTGACAACTAGGGAATCAATCTTGTCTCCATTGAAGTAAGATATTACGATGTAGCCCAACCTGTGCTTGGAGTCATATCTGAATTCCCTCCTGGTTTTTCGCGCCATTTGAGCGAGGTCTCTGAATAGCCGACTCTCAAATTCGTCGGGACCAACTTGGGCTATGAACCTCGATTCTGCAACAATCCGGCCATCACCTGTTTCAAGGTCAGGGCCCCATCTGCCAGGCTCGTGGAGGATCAGCCCTCGAACTCCCATCTTTTCCTTCAATATCGAATAGGTAATCTCCGCGCCAATTCTGCCAGTCTCATACCAATCGGCATGTCTGACCATCATTTGTTCCAGCTCCCTGCGCGGTGCGACGTTGTGGACCACCATGATTGTGTCTGCCCACTGGATGCCTAAATTGGGGTTCGAAGTCGTGCTCTTCTCAAAGGAGTACAATCCAGCTGGATCTCTCATGTAGAGCACGGTACTGCTGTATCGTCTGCGCAGGCGAGATTTTATCCTCAATCTGTAACCATCAAAGGACAGCAGCCTAACCTGGCTGGACTTGCGCCTGTTCAAAGAAATCCAAGCCCGTCGGTGACCATTATGGTGAAACTGAAAGTACCGGGGAACCGAAAACACATCTTTGACTTCGACCACCGTAAAGACAGACCCCTTCTGAAAAGCCAGACTTCCGACAGTCTTGGCCACCATTGTGTAGCGAGACACCCCTTCGACGGGCGGATCCTGCGTCACTTCGAGTTCCAGTCTTCCACCGCCATGGCCGAGTGCTATTTCGGACCAGCCTGTCATCCAGGCCTGCTGTCTGGCAGTTCCCAATCCAATCCTTGGAAACGACGCGACGAACCCTTTCCTGGTGAGGTGCGACGCACTCATTTCAAACACATCATTCGGTTTTCCGACACTCTCGGGAACAGTAGGCACCCAAGTCTGACCACCGCCATAGTAGTGATAGACGCTCGACTGCCCATAGGTCGCCCTGATGAAGGCCTTTCTACCTATCTTGAAACTAGGCATGGTCTTCTCGAGCAAACTAGCAGGAATCGCCACTCTCGTCGGCCGCCAAGTGTCTAGGAAGACCTGATTCTGGCTGGTCAGTCTTACGCGGATACCGGCAGCACCCTCGAGCCGTTGTTGGGAAAGAAGTCTTTCAATCGCCGCTTGTCTTTGCTGATGCCGCGAGGGCGTAGAGGTAAGCTTCACATGTTTCCAACTCAGATACCACATTTGTAACAGAGACCCCATCTGAACAACCACGAATGGAGGGGTGACCGAAACTGAAGCTGTTCGGAAGCCATATTGAACGGCCTTTCCAACAGCCAAACCAGTGATACCAGTGATCGAGTGGGCTGTCACCAAACTCGACGAGGTCGGCTCGACACAACAGGTGGCCAGGGAGCGCGCTGCCAAGGGGGCCGCCGAGGGAACCACCATCGTGGCGAAGGCTCAGTCTGCAGGGACCGGACGCATGGGGAGGGCCTGGGTCTCGCCTGTCGGCGGGCTGTACATGTCGTTCATCTTGCGCCCCGGTGAACTCCTCAGGCCCGAACTCGTCACCCTGATCACTGCAGCTGCGGTCGTCGACGGCATCAAGGACGCGACGGGCCTCGCGCCCAAGATTAGGTGGCCGAACGACATCGCCATGGGAGGAAGGAAGCTAGGCGGAGTAATCGCCGAGGCTGCCTCGCACGGGACTGTGGTCGACTGGATAGTCGTCGGGGTGGGAGTCAACTGCAACGCGTCCCCCTCCAAGATGGGCGGTCTGGAGGCAGAATCGACGAGCATCGCCCGGGAGCTGGGGGAGGAAGTAGAAATCCCGGACGTCATGCGATCGATCCTCGACTCGTTCTCAGCGTTGTACGAGCGCTGGCAATCAGGAGAGGACATGCAGGAGGAATGGTCGAGCAAGGTTGGGACCATAGGCAAGGAGGTCTCGATCAAGTTGAAAACAGGAGAAAACCCGTTTTCATGCGTCGCAGAGGACATTGACGCCCAGGGAAACCTGGTCGTGATTCTCGAAGGGGAAACGGTTGCCGTCTATGCCGAGGATCTCGAACGGCTCCGGGAGAGGGCCTAGCGGTTCGTCAATCGGCGACGAAAACCTGAT
Source organism: archaeon (assembly GCA_021827865.1). Taxonomy (GTDB): domain Archaea; phylum Thermoproteota; class Nitrososphaeria; order Nitrososphaerales; family Gagatemarchaeaceae; genus UBA183. The sequence goes on along the minus strand of JAKAUC010000011.1, from coordinate 15,650 downwards.
TCCCACACCTCGCTGACCCCATGCTTTTAACGGCCGAACCGAAGAGAGTCAGAATTGAGCGCGGCCGAAAGAAATCTCGAAGAGATGAACCGGGTCGCCGAACTCGGCGGCGGCCAGCAGAAGATCGACGACCAGCACAAGAAGGGGAAGATGACCGCGCGCGAGAGAATCGGCCTTCTCCTCGACCAGGGGACGTTCAACGAACTCGACAAATTCGTCACCCACCGGTCCGCCGACCTCGGCCTGGACAGGTCGCACCCACTTGGAGACGGGGTGGTAACAGGCTACGGGAAGGTCGACGGGAGGCTCGTCTACGTCTACGCCCACGACTTTACGGTCTTCGGCGGCTCCCTGGGGGAGGCGCTCATGAAGAAGATATCCAAAGTCATGGATCTCGCCCTGAAGAACGGCGCGCCGATAATAGGCTTGAACGACTCTGGGGGCGCCAGGATCCAGGAGGGGGTTTCCAGCCTTGCGGGGGTGAGCGAGATGTTCTTCAGAAACACGCTGGCCTCGGGCGTCATACCCCAGATCAGCGCCGTGCTGGGGCCGAGCGCTGGCGCTGCGGTCTACTCCCCCGCGATGACCGATTTCATCTTCATGGTAAAGGGGACGGGGCAGATGTTCGTGACCGGACCTGACGTGGTGAAGGCCGCTCTGGGCGAGACGGTGACCTTCGAGGACCTCGGTGGAGCGATGGTCCACGCCACCCAGAGCGGCGTGGCCCACTTCATGTACGACAGCGAGAACGCATGCCTCAAATCCATCAGGGCCCTTCTCTCCTATCTCCCCCAGAACAACACGGAGCCCCCGCCTGCCGTCGAGTGGAAGGGGCCTGCCGAGGCGGACTCGGGGATGGACGACCTGGCCCCGGTCGAGCCCTACAGGGCCTACGACGTCCGGAAGATAGTCGAGAGGCTCGTGGACGGGGCGAGCTTCATGGAGGTGCACGCCGGCTGGGCCCAGAACATCGTGGTCGGCTTCGGCCGGGTAGCAGGCAACAGCGTGGGGGTGGTGGCGAACCAACCCCAGGTCCTCGGGGGCGCCCTCGACGTCGATAGCTCGGACAAAGCAGCGAGGTTCGTGCGCTTCTGCGACGCGTTCAACATCCCGATTCTCACCCTCGTCGACGTCCCAGGCTACCTCCCAGGCACCGACCAGGAGCAGAGGGGGCTGATACGCCATGGCTGCAAGCTCCTCTATGCCTACTGCGAGGCGACCGCCCCTAAGGTGACGCTCATCGTGAAGAAGGCCTACGGCGGCGCCTATTGCGCCATGGGTTCGAAGTACAGCAGGGCAGACATCAACTACGCCTGGCCGGGGGCCGAGATCGCGGTCATGGGTCCGGAGGGGGCTGTCAACATCATACACAGGAAAGAGATAGAGGCTTCGTCCGACCCCGACGCCCTCAGGAAGCAGCTGACTTCGGAGTATAGGGCGAAGTTCGCCAACCCCTACGTCGCGGCGAGCAGGGGGATCATAGACGAAGTGATCGCCCCTTCAATGACGAGGCCCAAGCTCATCTCGGCCTTCGAGTCCCTGGCGAGCAAGAGCGAGTTCAGGCCTCCCAAGAAGCACGGCAACATCCAGCTGTGACCCTCAGTTGTTCGACACCGTACTCATAGCCAACCGAGGGGAGATAGCGGTCCGGATAATCAGGACCTGCAAGCTGCTCGGCGTGAAGACCGTCGCCATCTACTCGGACGCCGACGCCGAGGCGCTCCACGTCAAGCTCGCCGACAGAGCCCTCCGCATAGGCTCCGCGGACCCGGGAGACAGCTACCTGAACATCGACAAGCTGGTCCAGGCCGCCTCCGACGCTGGCGCCGACGCCCTCCACCCCGGCTACGGCTTCGTCTCGGAGAACTGGAACCTCGCCGAGAAGTGCCGCCAGGCAGGCATCAAGTTCGTGGGGCCCAAGGCGAGGACCCTGGTCATAGCAGGGAACAAGGTCGACTGCAAGAGGATAGCGATGGGCGCCGGGGTGCCTGTCATCGAGGGGGGCGGGTCGGTCTTCTACACCCCCGAGGGAGCCCTGGACGCCGCCCAGGAGCTCGGCTACCCCGTCCTTCTCAAGGCCGCCTTCGGGGGAGGGGGGAGGGGGATCAGAGAGGCGTCGGACGACAGGCAGCTCCTCCAAGCCTTCAGGCTCGCCACCACGGAGATGAAGCGCTCCCTGGGGAAGACTGGGCTGTTCGTCGAGAAACTGGTGAAGCCCGCCCGCCACATCGAGGTGCAGATAGTCTCAGACGGGAGGGGGAAAGTCATCCATCTTGGTGAGAGGGAGTGCAGCATACAGAGGAGGCACCAGAAGCTGTTGGAGCTCACCCCCGCCCCGGGCCTCGACGAGCTGGCCAGGGCGCGCGTGGCGGAGTATGCTGTGAGGCTCGCGAAGGCCCTGGGATACGAGAACGTGGGGACTGTGGAGTTCCTGATGGACGCAGACCAGAACTTCTACTTCATCGAAGTCAACTCCCGGCTGCAGGTGGAGCACCCCGTGACCGAGATGAGGGCGGGGGTGGACCTGGTAAAGGAGCAGCTGGAGATCGCTGCCGGGGAGGGGATTGACTACGGGCAGGACGACGTCGAGCTCAAGGGGGGCGCGATGCAGTGCAGGATAAACGCCGAGGACCCGGCCGCGGGCTTCGCCCCGTCCAGCGGCAGGGTCGAGAGGCTGTTCTTCCCAGGGGGGACCGGGGTCAGGATCGACACGGCCCTTTACCCTGGCTACGTCGTCCCCGAATACTATGACTCCCTGCTGGCGAAGCTCGTCGTCCGGGGGGACGACCTCGAAGACGCCAGGAAGAGGATGGCCCTCGCCCTCTCAGAGTTCGAGATAGAAGGCCTCGAGACCACGATACCATTCCAGAGGTTCATCCTGGCGCACGAGGAGTTCAGGAAGTGGAACCTTAGCGTCGAGTTCCTCCAGGAGAACAGGATACTGGAGTCGTTCTCCGAGCAGGCTGCGGCCGCGCAGGCGGACCTGGCAACGAAGGGGGCGGCGATAGCCGCCGCACTGTTGGAGTCGGACGCGGGCCGCAGCGTTCCCCGGCGGCAGGAACTCCGTCCGCCCCGGCCCCGGTTGGCGCAGAAGGCGAGGCAATTTGACGCATTATGATCTGAGCAGCGACGACGGCCAGTACTCCGTCGACGTCGTCAGGTCCGGAGAGGACTACGAGGCGTCGGTCTCAGGCCGTGGCTATACGATGAGGCTGAAGCAGGGAGCCGCCCCCGGCTCATTCGTTGCCGAGTTCTCCGACAAGCCCGTCCCGGTGACCGTCGTCGAGGTCACCCCGCAACGCGTGGAGCTGGTGATCGGCGGGGCGCGCCTGGTCTACCGGCCGCGGACGACGGCCGTGGAGCAGAGGCCTTCTGGCCCTCTCCCTCCTCCCAAGCAGGCCGGCGTCGTAGCGGCGCCCATGCCAGGCAAGGTGACCGGGGCCCTCGTGCAAGAGGGGGAGCAGGTGAAGGCGGGGGACCCACTGGTGATGATCGAGTCGATGAAGATGGAGGTCGCGGTCAGGGCGGACCGCGACGGCGAAGTGGCCGAGATCCTCGTGAATGAAGGGGAGGCGGTGAAGCGCGGCCAGGGCCTGGTGCGACTGCGCTAGAGCGCCTTTCTTATCGCGGCGAAGTCAGGGTACTTCCCTGGGTTCTCTCCGACCCAGCTGTACACTATCTTCCCCGACCCGTCCACGACGAAGACCGCCCGGTTGGCGCCGTCGTACCCTTTCATTCCCCCCAGGTCCTTCCACACCACGCCGTAGTCCTTGATGGCCTCGCGCTTGAAGTCGCTCAGGAGCGGGAACGTCAGCCCGTGCTTCTCGGCGAAGGCCTTGTTGGCGAAGGGTGGGTCCACTGAGATCCCCACGGACTTCGCTTTCAACTTCTGGAGCTCTTCGTGCATGTCCCTGAACTCGCACATCTCCTTGGTGCAGACTCCAGTGAACGCCCCCGGATAGAACGCGAAGATGGTCTTGTGGCCTTCAGCCAGGAACTCCCTCAGCTCCCTGAGCTTCAGGTCAGTGTCGTAGAGCGCGAACTTCGGCGCTTTGTCTCCTACTTTGAGCATACTAAGCCGTTAGGGAAGGCCATGTAAAAATCCTGCGGAACCATGGTCAGGCGTTCCATTGGCTCTAGGATTAGGCCTTGCCTCATTCGTAACGCATATCTGACAAGGAAGCGTGCCTCCTATGTTGCTCCCGCCCGGTTCGGTCAGGCCAGACTACGCTGGATACTGCCTCTCGAACGTCCCTTCCACCGCCATGGCTATCCTGGGCCAGCGCTCGGGGCGGCCCACCCTGCCCCCGGACGCGCTGGGGGACGTCGAAACATCAGGCGTGGAGAACGTGATCCTGGTCCTATGCGACGGGCTGGGGATGAACGAATGGCGGAGGAAGCCTGAGACCGGCTTCTTCGGGGCGCTTTCAAGGAAGGGGAGCGTCAGGCCGATAACCACCGTCTTCCCGTCGACCACCGCAGCAGCCCTCACATCTGTCAGCACCGGGCTGACCCCCCAGGAGCACGGCCTCCCCGAGTGGTTCGTCTACATGGAGGAGATCGGGGAGATAGTCGTTACCCTCCCGTTCACCAGGGTCGGAGACCACGGCAGGGACACTCTGAAGGGCGTCCTGCCAGGGAGGGCCCTGGTCGACGACACTACAATCTTCAGGCGGCTCAGGGGCGGTGGGGTCGGCACCATGTCGTTCATAGGAAGGAGCCTGGCCAACACCGTCTACTCCAAGGCCTCAAGGGACGGAAGCGCCGTGACCCCCTACACCACGGCGTCAGACCTCGGAGTCTCGCTGAGGCGGCATGTCGAGGGAGCGCGGGGAAGGAACTTCATCTACGTCTACTGGAGTTTCGTCGACACAATCGAGCACATCTACGGCCCGGGGACCGAGGAAGCCCGCGTCGAGACGTCGCTGATATCTCACGCCCTCCAGGAGGGGTTCCTCGACAAGCTTGACAGGGACGCGGCGAGGCGGACCATGGTCATCCTGACCGCGGACCACGGCCAGCTGACAATCAAACCGGAAAGGACGCAGTACATGAACCGCTGGGGGATGCTGAACAAGAGCCTTCGGAAGGGCCCGAAGGGGAGCCCGATCCTCCCCTGGGGGAGCGCGAGGGACGCCTACCTCGCGGTAGAGGAGGACAGGGTCGAGGAGACGAGGTCGTACCTCCAGGATAAGCTCGAGGGGGTCGCCACCGTCCTGGAGACCGAAGAAGCGATCCGCGAAGGCATCTTCGGCATCAACAGGCCGAGCAGGAGGTTCCGCAGGAGGGTAGGTAACCTGATGATCCTGCCACACGGAAACAAGACGGTCTGGTACAAGTATCCTAAGGGCGGCGCCTTGGAGCTCCGGGGCCACCATGGCGGGCTCACCGGAGACGAGATGACCATCCCCCTGGCGGCCGCGAGGTTGTCGGACCTCCAGTAATCCGCCCGGCCAGAACGTCAGTCAGCGGCTTAACCGCGGCGGGCGACCACAGCCCTCGCGTCCACTGCGAAGAACCCCTCTTCTTTCGCTATGAGGGGGTTCACTTCGACCTGCGCCAACGACGGGTGCTCGACCAGCATCCGCGAGAAGTCGGAGACGACCTTCGCCAGCCGGGGAGCGGGGACCTTCGGACCTCCCCTGTAACCCTGGAGCGCCGTCCCGAGGCGGGTGCTCTTCACCATGGACTCCGCCCACGCGGGGGATACAGGCGCGACGCCCAGCGCGATTTCGTGCATCAGCTCGGCGTTGGTCCCGCCGAGCCCTACGACTACCACCGGCCCGAAGGTCGGGTCTCTGGTCCCCCCGACTATCACCTCGACCCCGCCGGCGACCATCTCCTGCAGGAGGGCGCCTTCGAAGTCGATCCCCCTCCTCTTCGCGATAGCCCTGAACCGCGCGATCACCCGTTCCGCCTCCTCCGAGCTTTCCACCCCGAGCACCACCCCGCCAGCGTCGGTCTTGTGGGCTAGGCCCCTAGAGAGGAGCTTGCACGCGACCGGGAACTTCAACCCACGCAGCCTCATCAGGTCCCCTTTCTTCCGAACCACGACCGACCGTGGTTCCATGATCCCGTGCGCCGCCAGCAGATCCGCCACCTCTTCGCGCCCGAGCGGCCCTCCCTTCCACGCGTCCGGGCTCGGCGTTCCGGTTGCCGGGGCCATGGCTGGGGCCCTGAGCAACTCGGTGCGCTGCCACGAGGCGGCGAGCGCCCTCACCGCCCTCTCTGGGGTCGGGAAGCTTGGAATGCCGCTCTTCAGGAACTCCATGTGTATGCGCCCGGCGAGGTCTGACCTACCGATGACGCACATGCACGCAGCCTTGCCCCTTCTCCTGACCGCCTCCACGAGCCTCTCCGCGACGTCGGGGCCGATGGCGGGGGTCTGATGGGTTGGCAGCGCCAGTACCATGTCGCACTCAGGCAGGGACGCGACTTCCTCGACCGCCTCCACGAAGTCCTGAGTGCCCACCGATGCGGTCAGGTCGACTGGGTTCCCCAGGGAGGCGTTGGAAATGAACCCTGAACCCCCCAGCTTCTTCCGGAGCCTGTCCACGCCCCCCGGAGTGAGCCTGTCCACCCTGAGGCCCGACCTGAGGGCCTCGTCAGTGGCCACCGCCCCGACCCCGCCCGCGTTGGTCACCACCACGAGCCTGTTCCCCGACGGCCTCGGGAGCATGGAAAGCGAGATGGAGAAGTCGGAAAGCTCCTGCAGGTCTGAGGCCTCGACCACCCCCGCCTGCCTGAAGGCCGCCTGGTACACAGCGTAGTCCCCCACGAGCGAGGCGGTGTGCGTCAGTGCCGCCCTCGCGCCACCTGCGGTCTTCCCGGCCTTGTAGACGATGAGGGGCTTCCTCCTGGACGCCCTGCGGGCGACCTCCAGGAACCTCCGCCCATCCTTCAGCCCTTCGAGGTACAGGGCGATGGCCGTGGTCCGGACGTCGTCAGAGAAGTATTCCACCACGTCCTCGACGGAGACGTCTACTTGGTTCCCAGTCCCTACCATGGCCCTTATCCCCACTCCGTTGGCGGTGAGCTCTTCCACCATCGCCTGCCCGAGGTGCCCGCTCTGTGTAACCACCACAACGCCGCCGGGGATTGGCTTCAGCATGGAGGCGACCTCGCCGCCGCCGGGGAGCCGCTTCGTAGGCCGCAAGAACAGAGAATCGACCCCGGAGACTGTGTCGACCACTCCTATGGTGTTGGGGCCGAGCACCCTCATGCCGGCGTCCGCCGCGAGCTCGGCGATCCTCTTCTCGACGTCCTCCCTCCCCACTTCCGCGTAGCCGCTGGTGATGATTATCGCCGCCTTCACCCCCGCCTCCGTTGCCCCTTCGACCACCCCCACGGTCTGAGACTCGGGGACAGCGACCACGAGCAGCTCGGGGGCTTCCGGGAGGGCGGAAATCGAAGGGTAGGCCACCTGGCCCCCGACCGTCGCATGGGCTGGGTTGAGGGCGTAGACCCGGGCCTTCAGAACCCCCCTCTCCCTGTTGGCCAGCAGGTTCGCGAAGATTATCGAGCCCATCTTGTCCGGGTCGGTGGAGACCCCCGCCACCGCTATGCTCCCCGGCTCGAAGAAGCTCTTCATCCCACGCCGCCCCAGCAATCCAGTCACCCGGTTCCTGGCCGCGCCACAAAAACGTGCAGTAACCGACCTAACCTGGGCAGTTCGCTTGCCTCCATGGCAGGCTCACTCAGACTTCCGATCCACCTTCCGGACCGCTCCGGTCGCCACGCAGTCGTCGGGCCCTGCCATCCTATCCCCGCACTGCGCTCCGGGCGGCCGGATTTACGACTCGCGCCTGATGGATGAGCTCGACATGGTTGTCGAGGCTGCCTTCCGCCAGAGCCTTCGCTGCTTCGTCCGCGCTTCGTATCCGGGTCACGAACGCATTCATCCCGGCCGCCCTGACGGACTCGAACATCGGCCTCCCCATCCCGCCAGAGATGACGGCCTCGCAGTCAGCGATTATCGAGAGCATCGTGTCGTGGAACCTCGGTTCCGCTTCCCCCTCAACGCGGCGGTGCGCTCCATGGACGTGGCCCAACTTGTCCCTGACCTCCTTTCCCTTCACCGCACCCCCATCGATATCGTAGACCAGGAAGTGCCGGGCCATGCCGAAGTGGGCCGAGACGGTCTTCAGATCATCCGTAACGACAGCCGCTTTCATGGCTCCCTGATGCGGGTGTGGATGGATAAGGCGACTGCCGGTGAGCGCCGGCGCGCTCGCTAGCTGATTTTCGTCTTCAGCTCGACGGCGAGGAGGATGACGGCGGCGCAGACCGCCAGGGCAGCGGCGTATACATACGACCCGAACTGGCTGAAGGTGAAGATAGCTCCCATCACAATGTTGGAGGTGAAGAGGCCGAGGGCCCTGCTCGAGCTCAGCCACCCCAGGCCGCTCGAAAGCTTCCCCGTCTTCGACAGGGTGGACGTAAGGACCGGCTCGAACGTCTCCACGGAGCCCGTCGCGAACCCCAGCCCCGCTGCCCCCAGGTAGTACACCCCGAGGCCGAAGTGGAAGGCGTAGGACGCTCCGATGACCAGCGAGGACAGGGCGGCCAGGAGGTATCCGAGAGTCCAGAGAGTCCTGAACGGCCTCCGTGACCGGACCGAGCCCAGGAGGTAGCCCGCCCCCGCGGACACTCCGAGGTATATGCCGAAGGTGAGGATCCCGAAGACCGCGCTTCCCTGGGACTGGGCGACGGTGACTATGGGGAACCCCAGCGCGTAGTAGCTGAACCCGAACAGGGTAGCGGAGACGAGCAGCCACCTGAAAATGAACCTGTTCTCTTTCTCCTGGCGCTCCCCGCTCTGCGGCGGCTCCCTGGCGGCCTTCGCGCTCGCGGCTAGGAATGCAGGGTGGGGCTTGGTCCTCGCGAGGGCGAGGGCAAGGCTGGAGACCAAAATCGGGATCGCGGTCACGAGGACGATGTCGTCAAGGGGCGCTCCGAGGAGGACGAGGACTATCGAGTAGATCACCGCGACCATCCCTCCCCCTACGTCCAGGGCGTGCAGGAACCCGAAGACCTTGGACCTGTAGGCAGGATCTGATACCTCTACCAGCCACGCCCTCCTCGTGGGCGTGCGGAAGTACCTGGCCCACCACCCGAACACGAAGAGGGCGCCCATGAACACGATGTTTGGGAAGAGCACGCTGACGGACATCAGCGGTATCAGCAGATTCCCCGCCAGCGAGACAGCCTTCTTGCTGTGCGTGTCCCCGAGATTTCCCCCGACGAGGGAGAAGAGGGAGCCCACGCCGAAGCTGAGGGCGAGGAGCAGCCCGTAGACGTATGCGGGCTCGCCCAGGTCTATGACGATGAGGAGGGGGAAGACCGCGGTCACAGCCTGATAGCCCATATCAGCGAAGCACGCCGACATGGAAAGCAGCAGCACGTCCCTGGTGAGCCAGCCTCCGCCCGAGGCAGCCGTCGCTTGGCTCAATCCGGACGGTCTCAGCGGGGTTCGGCTTGTAAGTCTTTGACGGTCAGGCGCCCGCTCTCTCCTATGGGAGCACTTCGAGCCCCGACGCCTTCAGGACCCCTCCGAAGGCAGCCACCACCGCGGGCGCACCGATCCCCTCGACCCACCGGCTGAGGTTCGCCACAGGGGGGCACCCTTCCGGCGGGATGCAGAGCCTGTTCAGCCTCTCCAGATTCGAGGCCAGGAGGAGGGTCCCGTGGACCAGGACCGCCCTGGGGGTCGACCTCGCGGCCAGCCCCGACACCTTGCAGCCTTCTACGTCTATCCTGTTCGGGGGGGAGAACTCAGCCCGTACCCCCAGCCGTCCCAGGGCCTCCACCATGTAGCGCGAGGCCTGGCCGAAGAGCTTCGTCGGGGACTGGAATGCGCCGTCCGACCGGGCGAAGACGCTCCAGTTCAGGTTCCCCGGGTCGTGGTAGACCACCCCCCCGCCCGTCTCTCTCTGGATCACCGCCACCCCCAGCTCCTCCGCGAGCCCCTCGCGGTACCACCCGTAGCGCGCGTTCCTCGCCTTCCCCCTGACGAGGCACTCGGAGTTTGTCCAGAACCTCACCGTCTCCGGGCGCCCTGCGTCTTCGACCAGCCTGAAGAGCTCTTCCTCGCGGGCCATGTTCGCAGAAGGGTCTGTCTCCGGATCGTGAATCAGGTGCACCCTCTTCCCCGAGAACAAGCCATACCGCCGGCCCTCTGGACTGAAATGAACCTATCCATACCTGGCGGTGCCGAACCTTCTCAAGAGGAAGAGCTTCGCCCTGTCGTTGACCGCCCCACCTGCGTCGGATGCCCTTTCAGAGGCCCTAGCATTCACTTGTCCCTGGGATGCGACGTCGAGGGCGGAGGTTCAGGTCTGGCGGGGGCGGAGCTTCTCTACCGCCAGGTGCAACCCATCTCTGCTGACGACCAGGACCTCGTCCCCGACCGCGAGCGCCTCCTTGCACCTCGCCGACCAGTCAAGGCCGTCCACCCTCACCGAGAACCCCTTCCCTTCCCTCGTCTTCGCGGTGACGACGCCCTCCTTGCCCACCGGGTCGTAGCCGCCGAACTGGGCGCGCTCTATGGACTCGGAGGCCTTGACGACGAAGAAGATCCCGGCGCCGATGAACAGCAGCAACGACACGGAGAGCGAGAAGAACCCCCGGGTGATCATCCAGCGGACGAAAAAGATCAATCCGACGCCAAGGAACGTCCCGATCATGAAGAGAGATCCGATGCCCCACCTGTCCCAGGAGAACAGAGACACTTCCCCGCTCGCCGGCAGGGCTTCGAACGGCGCGTTCCTGATGAGAGGAGCCGGTGCGCCTACCCTGCCCATGAGAAATCTTGCTGCAAACTCGTCGGCCGGGACTTAACCCTTCCCCCCAACCGACTCGGCTGAAACGTGCCCGCGAAGCCTTCTCCTCAGGCTGGGGAACCTGTCGGAGCCGGTCGGAGTCAGACTGAGGGAACGGTAGCGGAGCCTAGGGGACGCCGAGGAACTCGTCGTAGTCCCTCGCGGAGAGGACCGGGTTCGACAGGGCCTCCTCTCCAAGCCTCCTGAACGGGACGTCACCGTAGTCGTGGCCTGGATAGACGACGGTGGAGGGCGGAAGCTTCAGGATCACGTCGTGCAGGCTCCCGAACAACTCCTTCTGAGACCCGCCGGGGAGGTCCGTCCTCCCGCAGTTCCCGATGAACAGAGTGTCCCCGGTGAAGAGGTCTTCGCCGTCGTAGAGGCAGATGCTGTCTTCGGTATGTCCCGGGGTGTAGATGACCTTGACCTCGGCCTCCCCGAGCGAAAGCACATCGCCGTCGTCCACGGAGACGTCATGGTCGATTGGAGAACGTCGGTGGGCCACGACCTTGGCGCCGAGAGAGTCGGCCAGCTCCCTCAGGGAGGACGTGTGGTCAGAGTGCCTGTGGGTGGCGACGGCGAACCTGACAGTGACGCCGGCCTCCTTCGCGGCCTTGATCACGGGGTCGATCTCCCACCCGGAGTCGACCACCAGCCCCACTCCACCTGGTCTGTCGGCGAGGAGGTACACGAAGTTCTGCATGGTCCCCACAGCGATCTGTCTGACGAGCATCGCCCAGTCGCGACGGAACGGCTAGGTATGCGTTGCGCTCTGCTAGCGCCTGGAGAGCGCGCCGAGCCAGCCGCCGCTGATTGGAGCTGGAAGACAAGCTTGCAGGCCACCGGCGCGACCGACGCCTGCAGCCCACGATTAAATAATCGCCATCACGTATCGCAGGTGCACACCGATGAAGCTGCGATGGGCTGCCTGCGTCGCCGTTTTGCTGCTCCTCGTCTCCTACGGCACGGGTAGTTTCACCCTCCTGAGCCCCGGCCTGGGCGTCTGGTCTTCCATCGACGGTTCGGCTCTCTCTTCAGGCACCGTGACCGTGCAGGGGCTCGGGAGCCCTGTCAACGTCACCATCGACGCGTCCGGGCTGGCGCACATCAGCGCGAGCAACGCCCATGACCTCTTCTACGCCCAGGGGTACTACTCTGCCAGCCAGAGGCTATTCCAGATGGAGCTGGAAGCGCTCCTGGCTTCCGGGAACGTCAGCAAGTTCGTCGGGGCTCAGGGGGTTGGTTCGGACGTCACGATGAGGCTGCTGGGGCTCCCGCAGAACGCCCTGGCGCTGGAGCGGGGTCTGGAAGAGAACTACCCCGCCTACTACCAGTACCTCCAGGACTACTCCCAGGGCGTGAACGCCTACATCGACCAGTCGGGGGCGTCCGCCCACCTGGGATTCAAGCTCCTGGGGTTCGAGCCGTTCCACTGGTCGGTCTTCTACACGCTCTGCTGGCAGGAGTACATGACCTGGTCCCTGACCACGGGCGCGGCCGAGCCACTCCAGTCGGCCCTCTTCTACAACGCGCTGGGCTTCAACAACACCGCCCTGCTCTGGCCATACTACCCGTACTTCACGGAGAACCTCACGGTGGTGCCAGGGGACGGGGCCGTGAACGGCTACAGCCTCAGCTCGCAGGGGGTGAACCCCGGCTACTTCTGGTCTCAGAACTGGTTCGGCGGGTGGGCGACGGGGGTGAACCAGTCCACGCTGGCGGGCCTGACCCCGCTGATCAAGGAGGCCCTCGCGAACATCTCAGACCCCTACGCCCTCCCCGTCATGCACGCCCTGGGCTCCGACATAGGCAGCAACAGCTGGGTCGTCTCCGGCAACGACTCTCAGTCAGGCTACGCGCTCCTCGCCAACGACCCGCACCTCACGCTCTACGCGCCGTCCCTCTGGATACCGATGCAGCTCGAAGGGGGAGGGTACAACGTCACCGGATGGGACCTCGCGGGGATCCCGGGGATACTGATAGGGCACACCCCCCACACTTCCTGGGGGCTGACCACCCCTGAGGGGAACTCGGTCAACGACTACCTCGAGACGCTGAGGGGCAACTCGTACCTCTACGACGGCTCCTGGCATCCGATGACCACATACACCTATTCGCTGCTTGGCAAGTCACACACAGTCTACTACACCAACAACGGGCCGCTCATCGCCAGGGACTCGCAGTTTGGGATAAGCCTGAACTGGGGCAAGGCGAACTCCTCCTTCGACCTGGTCGCCGAGCTGCAACTCGACAGGTCCGCCAACCTCAGCGGCATGGTGAGCGCCCTCGAGAGCTGGGGATCCCCTCCGCAGAACTTCGCCCTCGCCTCCGGCAGTGACGTGGGCTACCTGACCGCCGGCGCCTACCCGTTGATCAACGAGGCCCTTCCGGACGGGAGCCAGGTGCAGGTGGTGGGGGCCAGGTCGCTGCTCAACGGGAGCACCCCCCGCTACGAGCCCGCTGGCTACGTCCCCTTCCGGTACCTCCCCCAGGCGACCGACCCCCGGAGGGGCTTCATGTTCGCCCCCAACCAGCCCACGGTGGGCCAGAACTACCCGTACCCCTTCGTCGGGGGATTCTGGGCCTCGGGCGGGAGGGCTGCGACCATCTCCTCGTACCTCTCGTCCCATCCAAAGATGACGCTCCAGGGGATGATGACGCTCCAGTCCAACGTCACCGACTCCTGGGCCGCCATGTTCACCCCCTACCTGGTCGGCGCCCTCAGCGGGATGCAGATGAGCCAGCCCGAGCAGCAGGCCTTCGGCTACCTCAAGAGCTGGAACTACACCACCTACCAGGGCGAGGTTGGGATAACCGTCTACTGGTACCTCGCGTCGGAGATCTACAACCAGACCTTTGACAAGGTCTACGCCCAGGACGGCCTCAGCGGGCTCCCGACCCCGTTCATAACCACAGCGATACACCTGGCCCAGACCGACCAGGCCTCGAGCTGGTTCAACGGGAACTTCACCAGCCTGGTGCGCGGCTCGTTCCAGGACGAGGTCGCGCTTCTGACCCAGAAGCTCGGGCCCGTGGACGGCTGGACCTGGGGGAAGGTCCACCAGCTCGAGATATCCAGCATGACGGGGCTGAGCGCGCTTTCCATCGGGCCGACACCCATCTGGGGGGACGACCACACCGTGAGCGTCGGGTCGGTCCCGATGCTGTTGCAGGTCCCCGAGCCATACGTGTCGGTGGGCTCGTCCCTGAGAGAGGTGTCGTCGCCGGGGACGGGGCAGTTCTACGGCGTGTTCCCCGGAGGGCCGAGCGAGAACGTCCTCAGCGCCTATTTCTCGAACCAGCTTGGGCTCTGGATCAACCACCAGTACTACAACATGTCCACGCAACGGACCGAGGTCACGATCCACTATGAATAGGCACGCACCCTACGTGGGGGTCATACTGGCCGTGGCCCTGGCATACGCCTTCAACCTGCTCGTGCCCATCATCTGGGTCGGGGCGTTCGCCGCGCTCCCGCTGGCCCTGGCCAGGAAGAGAATCGCGCTCTCCGTAGGCTTCCTGACAGGGGTGTTGGTCCCGGCGTCTTTCTATCTGCTATACCCTCTCTCCATGGTGAGCCGGCTCGCAGCGGTCATGGCTCAGATCGCCTCCATCCCTGCCGTGCTGGTGGTCGTGATCTTCCCTCTCGGCTACGGCCTCGTGATGGGCCTTTCGGGCCTCCTGTGGTCAGGGCTCGCCGAGAACGAACGGGTGCGCGGCTTGCTGCGGAGGAGAACCCGCGAGGGCGTAGGCGCCTCGGCTCCAAACCCGAGAGTCGGTTAGGCCCCCGGCAGGCGGGTCAGTGCCCTTCGGCGGCCATGACCTTTCTCATGGCATCCACCTTCTCCTTCATCACGGCGATCGCCGCTTCCAAGTCCCTGCAGCCTTCCTCTTCTCTCGAGAGGGCGTCCTGGAGGTCGCCGATCTTGCTCGGCGCGCTCCCCATGTCGTGGGTGACGCTCCCCAGGGGTGCGTAGTCCAGCCGCCTCGGCATGTCTGAAAACAGCTCCCGCTGCACCTGATTGATCTCTCTCAGCTTCTCTTGGTCGGTCGCGGCAAGCCAGGAAACCTCTCGTCCTGCGCGCAGGCTCTCGTAGAGCTGGTCCTGGAGCTTCATGTAGGACGCCCAGTATTTCATCCACGCCTCGTTGAAAGCGGCGAAGATTTCGGCCAGCCTGCCGTCCCGAGCCTCACTCGTCTCCAAGCCGCCGTTCGCCGCCGAAGCCATGCTAATAGGGTTTGGACGGATGTTTAATAGGGCCCCGAAGCGACAGACTTCATGAGTCAAACCCAGCCGGAGGTCTGCGTGACCCACCGGATCAGGCTCCAGCAGGATGGGACCTCGCCGAACCTCGCCTGTCCCGTCTGCGCCCAGATGACCAACCAAGAGTCCCTCCGAAGGCGTTCCCGAAGACGCTAGGCGCTTGAGAAGGCCGGTCCGACGCTCTCAAAGGGCTGCAGGGCCTGCCGGTCAGCGGTATGGTCTAGCGACCTGCTGAGAATCGCGGGGCCGCTCTTGGCTACTGTAGGTGTCAGGTCATCAATCTTCCTCTTCGGACGGCTCCCAGATTGCGGCTGGCTTCATCCGGGGCCTTTAATAGGGCGGCCCTGGGTGCTTTTCCATCGGGCGGAATAACGGTGGGACAGGTGATTTCTATTGAGTTTCGGTCAACGAGGATATGGCAATAGAGGAGGTTTCGGAAGAGGCTCCGGGTCCTTCAAGAAGCCGGTTGAGGTCGGGAAGGAGTACAACGTCAGCATCTCCGACACCAGCAGGCGGGGAGAAGGCATTGCCAAGGTCGAGGGGTTCATCGTCTTTGTCCCTGGCAC
>JAKAUC010000017.1 GCA_021827865.1 archaeon | reverse complement strand
CATCCCGTGCTGATTTAACCCTGCATGTATCGGCGTCTGCATAGGCTTGTAATCAGGAAGCGATTCATGCACAGATATCAGTAGAATGTCACAATCAATCAGACGCAGTTAATATTGTCGCAAGGCCGGACCACGGTTCGAGAGCAGTTGCCAGATTGCGAGTATCGCGTGAAACTGTTGGCAGCAGCCAGGGGAAACCCCGGTCTCGTTTCATGCCATCAAGAGGCCTTTGAGGCAATCAAGACTGAACTCTTTGAAGGGGCATCGTTCCCCGTGGATTCAGTAGAAATCGCAGGGACTGTCAACTGGAGAGGGACAACAATCAACAACCTGTTCATCTCAAAAGATGTCCGAATCGTTGAACTTGAAGAATCTCAAATACTCGGATTCGCGCCAGGGTACACGCCTGGAGGCAGTCTAAGGGGCCTCACAGTCTACGAGCTCAGGAAGGTCTTGCTAAACAGAAACTACTGGTGCGTAGAGACATTGGTCCACGAGACCCTGCACAGTCTTTCGATTACAGCGAGAAGACTTGATTTGGGCACGAGGTACTCGCAGTTGTTTGAGGGGTTGACGGAATTTCTAACTAGTTTTGTCCTAATGAAACGGTATCCTTACTGTTACGAACACTGTCTGAACGACAAGTCGCGTCCATGCTACTACACCTACCAATATGAAACTAAAATATGGTCCGCCCTCTGCCATGTAATACCCATTCGTGCCCTAGTCCCAATCTATTTTTGGAATGATGATCTCGATTGGGAAAACCTGTTCGGCCGGTTCGTAGACACCATAAGGCGTAATGGGTACCCGCGATTCCCAAACATCCTCCATGACAAATCGCGGTTAGCCGCCATGGTTCGTCTTCATCAGGCCTGCGGGTCAAACTTTGGTACGGAATACAGCAAGGCGTGGAGGAGCCTCGAAGCCGGGTTGGATTTACCAGGCGTCAAAGTCGTTTGATGACCCATGAAGGGTGCATCAAAGGTTTGCTAGGATTGAACTCCTTTGGATGAACAGAGCGCGTTTTAGGCCTATTCAAGATAGCTCGGCTAGGCTATCTTGACCCTGACCCCCCCTCACCCCCCAAAAGGGCTGTCTTGGGGGTCGAAAAGGGGATGGGGGTGAGGGTACCCCCAGGGTCCACGGTCAAGGGACGGGTCCCTTGGAGCCGATCTCGTCAAAGGGGGGGTGAGGGCGGCGCTCCCATCCCTGCAGGGGACCCGCGCGCCATCAGTGGAAGAGCGCGTACGCTCGCACGAGCAGGGCCCCTCCGACCAGCGTTTGGTCAGCCCGACAGTCGTCCCCGCCGCGGGCTGGGCCGTTGAGAGGACGACAGGACCGCATCCGACCTGCAGCGAGTCTGCGAGTCGTCCTACGAAAGCGAAGAGTGGTGATGCCAGGGTGCACAATCATAGGCGACGAGCCCAGTAACGACGCCGAGGCCGAGTCAGCCGATCAGTAACGAAGGTTCATCCATCGGGGAGTGCCTTTCGCAAAATCATTCTGCTCGCCGTGGGCCTCGAGGACGCCCCCAGGAAGGACATCGTGGAGATGCTCTTCGCGAGGCGTGACTCCCGGGACGCGGGGAAGGCATTCCTCCGGTGGCTGAGGGAGGCGCACCGGTATGGGGAACCGGATACCCAAGTATGCGTAAGAATGTCTTACCGATATGGGGCGGCAGATTGAAGAGATGGGATTCACGAAGGCGAGTTCGAAGGGGCAGATGGTGATCCCCGCAAGGATCGGAAAGCTCAACGACCTGGCTCTCGGGGTAAGGGATGGTCCGACCGCAAGGACGCATCTGGCCGAGCTCAGGGCCCAGGGATACAGCGTGGTCTGGTCCGATGACACAAGTCGATTGGTCTTGAGAAGGCGCGGACCCAAACACAACCCTCGCGGATCTATGATGCGGGACTTGATGATGCAACTGGACATCAATTCTAGGGACGACTGGGAGTCGTCAAAATCAGATTACGGCTTCTAGGTGAACAGTTGTGCTCACTGGCCAACCGCTGCAGAGCGTGCACTGCGGAATCTTTCGATGGTATGATGCCGAGAGACGCAGTTTATCACATGCGAGCGGGAAAACCCACACGCTTTAGCGGTGGGATGAAAGCGAGCCCCATTGATGGTTAAATACGCATGAGGCGCTTTCACCCCTTGAAGATGCTCTCGGCTTTCAGGTTCCGCCTCTATCCGAACTGCGAGCAGGAGGAGAGGATGCTCAGGACCATGGAGGCGTGCAGGAGGCTCTGGAACGACGCCCTCGCCCACAGAAAACTGAGGTGGGAGAAGTTCAGGCAATCGACATCCTACAGCCACCAGGCATGGGTTCTGACAGCAGAGCGGCACGCAGACCCTGTCCTCGCCGAAGTCTACTCCCAGGCGGCCCAGGACGTCCTCCGCAGGCTCGACAGGGCGTTCGAGGCTTTCTTCCAGGGCCGCGCCAAGTACCCGAGGTTCAAGAAGCTCTCCTCGGCTGGCTCCTTCGCCTACCCCCAGGCGTACAACGGGTCTGTGAAGCCCGATGTGGTTCGCAGGCGGCTCTTCCTCTCCAAGGTCGGGAACGTGAAGGCGGTGTTCCACAGGCCGTTGCCGAAGGATGTGAGGATGAAGACCTGCACGGTGGTCAGGGAGCCTGACGGAAAATGGTATGCCTCCCTCGTCTGCGAGGAGGTGGTACTACTGCAGGATGTCAGGACCCCAGCTATGATGCAGCAGCCAGCCGGGTCGCCAGTCGGCGTGGACCTCGGCCTCCTCTCTCTGATAGCCACGTCCGACGGGACGAAGGTCGAGCATCCGAAGCTTCTCAGGAAGGCGGAGAAGAGGCTGAAGCACCTGCAGCATTCGCTCTCCCACAAGAGGAAGGGCTCCAACAACCGGTCCAGGGCGAGGCGTAGGCTCGCCTCTCAGCACGCCCGCGTCAGACGGCAGAGGGCGGACTTCAACCACAAGCTCTCGACAGGGCTCGTGAGGGGCCATTCACTCATCGCCTTCGAGGACCTGAGGGTCAGGAACACGGTGAGGAACCACACACTCGCCAAATCCATCCACGACGCAGGCTGGTCCCAGCTCGTCAGGTTCGCCGAGTACAAGGGCTCAAAGGCCGGGAAGCCGGTAGTCAGGGTCCCGGCCGCGTATTCCACCCAGGAGTGCTTCTTCTGCGGCGCGCTGAACAAGGTCCCTCTCTCGGTCAGACAGTCCGAATGCGCCAGCTGTGGAAGGACGCTGGACCGCGACGTGAACGCGGCACGTATCGTGCTGAAGCGAGCGATCGCTCAGGTAGGGCAGGACATGCCCGAACTCAAGCCTGTGGAGACTGGGCCTCTGCCGCCCCGGACGACCGGGGTCGCAAACCTGGTCGTTGAATCAGGAACTATACGCCATGAAAAAGGGGCTGGAAGCCCACGGCTTCAGTCGTGGGAGGATGTCACCACGAGGATGTACGCCATCAAATCAGTTGCGGAGGCCGCTCCACAACCGAAAAGATAGCCCTGATACGGGCGATTCTCGACTGTGGATTCTCGACTGTGACTTGGTTTGCCTGAAGCGTTAGGCTGGTCTGAACCAATAGTCTTGGCGGGTTGGAAGGTCCGCTTTCAATAGGGTGCCGTAGACAGGAATGCCGCGACTGAACCGAAAGGCAAGGTCGTGCTGTTAGAGCGAAAGGCGGAACCGTAAGTTACGGTCACAGTCAGGTTTCCATTGCCCGGATCGAGCTTTTCTGCTGCACCCATGACTGTTTGTTCTCCATTTGGATTCGGAGAGGAGACGCCAACGTAGGCAGCCCCACTTCTGCCATTGTGGCAGGTCATCAAGAAGAACGTTGGTGTTGTGGCAAAGGCCGAATAGCGCTGATTGTTGCGTCCCAAGGCCTTTGGTGGGAGATTCCGACTCCGAAGTCACTCGAGTATTTCTGGGTTGAGGCGGGTAGGGCATTGAATAGTGCGAGTGGTCACTGTAATCCTCTGTCTACCGATAAGATACCCTGCCTCTGCGCCTGCTATAGCTGCTATGCCCAGCAGAGCCGCGATCACCTCATTTCTCATGTCTCTGGGGGCGTCGACCGCCTCATTCCAAGTACTCTACGCCGTTCATTCCCCGGAAGGCTCGGTCTCCCGTCAGGAATCTGATTCCCATCTTACGCGACAGGAAGTATCCCACTGCATCGGCATAGGAGACATCCTTCCCTTCACGTTTGAGTGCCATCCTAATCCTCATAGAGCCCTCAATATCTTTCAGACCGAATTCGACAAGATATTTGGAGAAGGTCCCCATGATGCTGGAAGCAGCTTTCGGGCCGTGCTCTTCTAGGGATCTGTAGAATACTTCGAGCAGGTTCAACTTCGTCAGAACACCCTCACTCTCGTCGAAGTACTTCCGGTAGCCCTGGTGCCCGCTGGTGTAGGCCAACACTGCGTAGCTGTCGTAGAAGAAAGTGGATGGCAACCTACTCCCATCCTTCCCGCATCTTTTCCTTCTGCGCCTGCAGGTCCTTGAACGGGTACTTCCCGTATAGCCGCTTCACATCAATCGCCTTCCTGACAATCACCTCGACGACCTCTCCTTCTCTGAGTCCCTCCTTCTCCACAACTTCTTTGGGCACCACCACCCCGTATGAGTTTCCCCATCGCTTTAGTTTCGCATTCGACTGCATCGTTGTTATACGCGTCTAACTCCCACCTTTAAGGATTTCGAGCGACCACTCCATCGATTGGGGAGGGCCCGTTGAAGGTGTTCCCAAGCGAAAGGAGGGGGTTCGGGGTAAGCCCTAGCTTGGTATGCGATTCGAGGCCGACCGGACCCGCTAGGCATACCGTGCTGGGACTAGACCAGAACTCGCCTGACTACTCGATACGACCAAGCGATCAGACCAATCTTGAAAATTCGTCATAGACATTCTTCCTATGACCAACGAAGAGAACGATGACACGGTTTGATGTATTATCAATCTCGTAGCTTACGCGGTAGTCACCTACCCTGATTTTCCAGAACTTGGAAGGTTTCAATTGCTCCCCAACTCGCGTCGTCCCCCGCAGGAGACGCGATTAACACGGCAGAGGCAAGGGCGATATCCGAGTTCCCGGGGAGCGTCATGTCCCAGAGCTTCGGCATCCTAGAGTATGCCATAACCGGGAACAACGCCCAGGTCTTGCAGGCAGAGGCGAACTATGAAGCTGCGGCAGCGGCAAACATCACCGTCCTGGCGTCCGCGGACGACTCGGGGGCGGGGAACGGCATAAACACGCCCAACGCCCTCTTCCCGGCCTCGAGCCCGCTGGTCACGGCAGTAGGCGGGACCCAGGGCTACCCCTTCGGAAACCTAGCGACATACATTGGCACATGTTCTGCAGGACCGGGGCCTGGTTACCCAACCGGTTGCACTCCAACCGGGTACGGGAGCGAGGCCGTCTGGAACGAGGCCTGGATTGGCGCGGCCAGCGGAGGCGCGCCGAGCCTGATATTCCCAGCACCTTCCTACCAGAACAACCCAAGCTTCACGGTCTGCGGGTCACTGAATCCAAGCTGCATGAGGACGACCCCTGACATATCCTACAACGCTGCCGTGGATGGTGGTGTTCTCGTCTACTGGTCCGCGTGCCTCCAGTGCATCAGTCCAACGTTCAGCGGATGGTTCGTGGTCGGCGGCACCAGCGCGGGGTCGCCACAGTGGGCAGCAATCTTCGCCATAGCAAACCAGGTCAGGGCGAGCAAGGGCGAAGGGCCCCTCGGGTTCGTGAACCCGACTCTGTATGGCCTGGCGGAGTCCAGTAGCTGCTCGTCCGACTTCCACGACATCACCACGGGTAACAACATACTGATAGGAACCACGGCAGGCTTCTCCGCCGCAACCGGATACGACTTCGCCTCCGGGTGGGGTACCCCGAACGTAGCAAACCTTGTGGCTGGCCTGAGCTAGAAGTAGGATCTCCTCATTTTTATTTTGGACTTGGCCCGGCTGTCCAGCGACTCCGAAATTCTTCGCGTCGTCTTCCTGGTAACCCGACATGGGAGGCCGCCCCTCGTGGCCGTCCGTTGCAAGCAGTCGGTGTCGGGCGTGCCATACAACGGGGACCGCGGTGGGGCCCGAGGCGCATCGCTTGGTTAGCCCGGTTGGCATGGGTGCATTTCGGCATGGAACCAGAGTCGGCTGGCCATGGCGCGGAGGGCCGGCGCGCTCCGGTCGACATGGTCGGTCCCCCGCAAACCTGTGGCTACGGCCAGGCTCCCCTCCACACCCCACCATTTCCGAAGATGGCATGAGGGCGAGGATGGCGCTTGTTCGGAGGGTAGGGAGCGAGGGTTGGGGTGGGGCGGGCGCCCCTCAGGGTCGGTAGGTGCGCGGGTCCACCCGGGTTATCCCCGCCACCCTGTCGTACACCTCGTCTGTCGAGAGTATCTTCCGCTCGTCGTCCTGGTTCAGGGCCGTGGCGGCGTAGATGGCGTCGAAGAGGCCAGGGACCCTGAACGTCCTCATCACGGACTGCGCGGCGAGGACCACCTCTGGCGTGAGGGGCATTATCGTGAGGCCCCTGACGGAGGCCAGCTCGGCCTGCTTCCCCAGTATCGCTTCCTTCCCATACCCTGCGTCCTCAAGGACATAGTAGAGCTCCAGGAGCGCTGCAGACGAGGTCTTCATCGCCGTCTTCCCCTCTTCCATCTTCTTGAAGAGGGGGTCTGCCACCCCTTTCAGCCAGTCGCTCTTCTTCGAATGCGCGACCAGGAGGTCAGACTCGATTATCACGCTGCCGCCTCTTCGCCCGGGCTCTCACTTCCTCGGACAGCCGCTGCTCCGCCTTCGCCTTGGCCGAGGCGCCGGAATCTT